>NZ_CP174316.1:3040000-3042500 GCF_052467605.1 Microbulbifer regidiadema (SeqCode)
AACGCCTCACAACGCTTCCACACCCAGCCTATCAACGTGGTAGTCTTCCACGGCCCTTCAGGAGGCTCAAGGCCTCAGGGAGATCTTATCTTGAAGGAGGCTTCCCGCTTAGATGCTTTCAGCGGTTATCCCGTCCGAACATAGCTACCCGGCAATGCCACTGGCGTGACAACCGGAACACCAGAGGTTCGTTCACTCCGGTCCTCTCGTACTAGGAGCAACTCTTCTCAAATCTCCAACGCCCACGGCAGATAGGGACCGAACTGTCTCACGACGTTCTAAACCCAGCTCGCGTACCACTTTAAATGGCGAACAGCCATACCCTTGGGACCGGCTTCAGCCCCAGGATGTGATGAGCCGACATCGAGGTGCCAAACACCGCCGTCGATGTGAACTCTTGGGCGGTATCAGCCTGTTATCCCCGGAGTACCTTTTATCCGTTGAGCGATGGCCCTTCCATACAGAACCACCGGATCACTATGACCTACTTTCGTACCTGCTCGACATGTCTGTCTCGCAGTCAAGCGCACTTATACCATTATGCTCATTGCATGATTTCCGACCATGCTGAGTGCACCTTCGTACTCCTCCGTTACTCTTTGGGAGGAGACCGCCCCAGTCAAACTACCCACCATACACTGTCCTCGATCCGGATAACGGACCAGAGTTAGAACCTCAAACATACCAGGGTGGTATTTCAAGGACGGCTCCACAGTAACTAGCGTTACTGCTTCAAAGCCTCCCACCTATCCTACACAAGTAGGCTCAAAGTTCAGTGCAAAGCTGTAGTAAAGGTTCACGGGGTCTTTCCGTCTAGCCGCGGGTACACTGCATCTTAACAGCGATTTCAATTTCACTGAGTCTCTGGTGGAGACAGCGTGGCCATCGTTACGCCATTCGTGCAGGTCGGAACTTACCCGACAAGGAATTTCGCTACCTTAGGACCGTTATAGTTACGGCCGCCGTTTACCGGGGCTTCGATCAAGAGCTTCGCCGAAGCTAACCCCATCAATTAACCTTCCGGCACCGGGCAGGCGTCACACCGTATACGTCCTCTTACGAGTTTGCACAGTGCTATGTTTTTAATAAACAGTCGCAGCCACCTGGTCACTTCGACCGGCCTCAGCTTAGGGAGCAAGTCCCATCACCAAAACCGGCGTACCTTCTCCCGAAGTTACGGTACCATTTTGCCTAGTTCCTTCACCAGAGTTCTCTCAAGCGCCTTGGTATTCTCTACCTGACCACCTGTGTCGGTTTAGAGTACGATTCACTATTACCTGAAGCTTAGAAGTTTTTCCTGGAAGCAGGGCATCAACCACTTCACCCACTAAGTGGGCTTCGTCATCAGCTCTCAGCCTTCTCATTAAAGAGTATGACCCGGATTTGCCTAAGTCATAAGCCTACAACCTTAAACATGGACAACCAATCGCCATGCCGGCCTAGCCTTCTCCGTCACTCCGTCGCAGTAATAGCGAGTACAGGAATATTAACCTGTTTCCCATCGACTACGGCTTTCGCCCTCGCCTTAGGGGTCGACTAACCCTGTCCCGATTAGCGTTGGACAGGAACCCTTGGTCTTCCGGCGGGGAGGTTTTTCACCTCCCTTATCGTTACTCATGTCAGCATTCGCACTTGTGATACCTCCAGCAGACCTCCCGATCCACCTTCAACGGCTTACACAACGCTCCTCTACCATGCTAATAAATTAGCATCCGCAGCTTCGGTTATCAGTTTGAGCCCCGGTATATCTTCCGCGCAGGCCGACTCGACTAGTGAGCTATTACGCTTTCTTTAAAGGATGGCTGCTTCTAAGCCAACCTCCTAGCTGTCTGGGCCTTCCCACATCGTTTCCCACTTAACTGATATTTGGGACCTTAGCTGGCGGTCTGGGTTGTTTCCCTTTCCACGACGGACGTTAGCACCCGCCGTGTGTCTCCCGCGATTGCACTCCTCGGTATTCGGAGTTTGCATGGGGTTGGTAAGTCGGGATGACCCCCTAGCCCAAACAGTGCTCTACCCCCGAGGGTGAGACGCGAGGCGCTACCTAAATAGCTTTCGAGGAGAACCAGCTATCTCCCGGCTTGATTAGCCTTTCACTCCGATCCACAGGTCATCCCCTAATTTTTCAACATTAGTGGGTTCGGTCCTCCAGTTGATGTTACTCAACCTTCAACCTGCCCATGGATAGATCGCCGGGTTTCGGGTCTATTGCCTGCAACTAAACGCCCTATTAAGACTCGATTTCTCTACGGCTCCCCTAAGCGGTTAACCTTGCTACAGACAATAAGTCGCTGACCCATTATACAAAAGGTACGCAGTCACCCCGAAGGGCTCCTACTGCTTGTACGTATACGGTTTCAGGTTCTATTTCACTCCCCTCTCCGGGGTTCTTTTCGCCTTTCCCTCACGGTACTGGTTCACTATCGGTCAGCTGGGAGTATTTAGCCTTGGAGGATGGTCCCCCCATATTCAGTCAAGATAACACGTGTCCCGACCTACT
>NZ_CP174316.1:3047500-3807500 GCF_052467605.1 Microbulbifer regidiadema (SeqCode)
CCAGCAGAACTTCCAGAAACTCCATAGAGACCCCTCTGCCGGAGGGCGCACTCACAGCGGGCATCACCGCCGCCGGCAATACATCCAGACATACCGTGAGATAGACAAAATCCACTTTATCGATAAAGTCGCGAATTTGCGTCTGCACCCCATGCAGGTTCCAGCTGCTGATTTCGCGGTCGCGAATTACCTGAACACCCAGCTCATCCGCGCGCTGGTAGAGCGCAGGGGTGTTGGCATTATCCGCTGCGCCCACACAGAGATAATTGAATTCGCGACCATTTATCCTGCACTGCTCGGCGATTTGGAAAAATGGCGTTCCCGATGACCCCTTCGGAGCGGGGGTGCGCAAATCCAAATGCGCGTCGAAGTTGATAATGCCCAGACTGCTGTCGCGGTGGTGTTCGCGCATCCAGCGGGCGATCCCCTGGTAGCTGCCAAAAGCAATTTCATGGCCGCCCCCCAATACCAGCGGGAAGTGGCCGGCACTGAGCAACTCATTAATACGGGCGCCCAACAGCGACTGGGCAGACTCCAAGTCCTCTCGCTCAACCCTGACATTGCCCGCATCGTATAGGGGGGCATCGAAAGTGGCCGGCAGGTTGGCCATGGCCAGACGCAGGATTCGCGGACCTTTCGCCGCACCGACTCGACCTTTATTGCGGCGCACCCCCTCATCAGAGGCAAAACCGAGAATGGTCAGGCCCGGGGTATCATCCAGCTGTAGGGGAGAAATCCGCTGGTGCCAGCGCTCACCCGCGCGCCCATCCTCAGAGTCGGTGCGACCGCTCCATAATTGCATATCAGCAAGCTGTAACATCGCGACCTCCGAGAAAAACTTTTGCCGGCTTGAGGGCGCCCACTTCATAGGCGAGCTGATCCGGGGTATCCATCGGCCACAGGACAATATCGGCTCGCAACCCCTCGCGCAGTACACCGCGAGAACAGCACAAGCCCAGGGCCCGGGCCGCCGCCCGGGTAACACCGGCCAGAGCCTCTGCCGGCGTCAAGCCAAACAGCTGACAGCCCATATTCATCATCAAGCGCAGGGAGGCGATTGGGCAGCTCCCCGGGTTGAGATCGGTGGCCAAAGCCATACACACCCCAGCCTCGCGCAGCTTGTCGATGGGCGGCACCTGGGTTTCATGCAGGGTATAGAAGGCGCCCGGTAGGAGTACTGCCACAGTACCGCTTTCCGCCATAGCCCGCACATCGGCCTCGCTGATATATTCAATATGATCTACCGACAGGGCCCCGGACTTGGCCGCCATAGCAGTGGCGCCGGTACGCGCCAGCTGCTCGGCGTGCACTTTTACCGGCAGATCGAGTTTTTTCGCCGCATCGATAACCCGCTGGCACTGGTCGACGGTAAAGCCGATCGTCTCGCAGAACATATCCACTGCATCGGCGAGCTGCTCGCGGGCTACAGCGGGCAGTATCTGCTCGCAGATAAGGTCGATATATGCATCGGCGCGACCGTCGTATTCCGGCGGCAGGGCGTGTGCCGCCAGGCAGGTTGTCACTATCTCCACCGGATTGTGTTGCGCCAGGCGCCGCGCTGTGCGCAGCTGCTTCAGCTCCGTGTCCAGATCCAGGCCGTAGCCGGATTTAATTTCCACGGTTGTTACCCCCTCGGCCATCAGGGCGTGCAGACGGGGCTCGGCCAGTTTGTACAGGGTCTCGGCACTGGCACTCCGTGTCGCCCGCACCGTAGAGATAATACCGCCCCCGGAGCGGGCGACCTCCTCGTAGCTCTCACCGCCCAAGCGCCGGGCAAATTCCCCCGCGCGGTGGCCGCCATAGACCAGGTGGGTGTGGCAATCAATCAGGCCCGGGGTCGCCCACTGGCCCTCGCCATCGACAATAAGGTCCGGTGTGCACTCGGGCAGCTCCCGGCGGGGCCCAATCCAAACAATCCGGCCCTTGGTTACCGCAATTGCAGCATCCTCGATAACACCGTAACCACCGGCAATGGAGGGGTCCATTGTGGCGGCATTGAGATTGGTAATCAGCAAATCACAGCGTTCTGACATAAGCTTTTTAGCGACGCGCTTTTCCTTTTAACCATAGATGCTCAGCCCGATAAACGAGAAACCCATATCGAGCAAGATACAGCTCCCCCCTTCGACTTGACAGCCCGCAGCTGGGAAACCATAGTAGCCTTAATCAATCTTGTATATACAACAATATACAAGCAATAGAAGTACTGTACCTGAGTCTATGAATACTGCAAGTGAACCCCGATACGCGGCCATCAAGCGCCATATTCGCCAGCAAATAGAGTCCGGCGAGTGGCCCGTACACTCCCAGGTGCCCTCGGAGAACCAACTGGCGCAGCAATTCAATGTGAGCCGGATGACCGCGAGGCGGGCACTGACCGAACTGACCGATGAACGGGTACTGATGCGCTCCCAGGGCCTGGGCACTTTTGTCGCCGAGCCGGTGCCCGCCAGCTCGCTGCTGGAGGTGCGCAATATCGCCGACGAAATCTCGGCCCGGGGCCACAGCTACAGTAACCGCATCCTGTTGGCGCAGCCCTGTGTGGCCAGTGCCGATGTCGCCCTGGCACTGGAAGTGCCGGAGCAGGCCAGAGTGTTTCACTCCATTATTGTGCACTGCGACAACGGCTTGCCGGTGCAGTGGGAAGAGCGCTTTACCAATCCGGCCCTGGCGCCGGATTACCTGGATCAGGATTTCGCCCACACCACCCCCAACGCCTATCTTTCCAAAGTCGCACCACTGACCGAGGCCGATACCACTGTCGAGGCCATCGCTGCGGAGGCCGCTATCGCCCACGCGCTGGAAATTGCCCCCGGGGATGCCTGCCTCCAGGTTTGGCGGCGCACTAAATGCAGTGCCGGCACGGTGAGCTTCGCGCGCCTGGTTCACCCGGGCAATCGCTACCGCCTCGGCGCACAACTGAGATTCTAATTATTGATTTATCCCGCGCGTCCCGGGAAAGCGAACTACCCACTGCGGGGACGTGTGAATTTTTTTACGAGAAAAATTGACGAGGAAGCCATGTCTACCGACAAACGCCACGATCCCAGCCGCAAAATCCGCGCGCCTCGCGGCAGTGAGCTCAATGCCAAAAGCTGGCTCACCGAAGCTCCCCTGCGCATGTTGATGAACAACCTGGACGCCGAAGTAGCCGAGCGCCCGGAAGACCTGGTGGTTTACGGCGGTATCGGCCGCGCCGCGCGGGACTGGGAGTGCTACGACAAAATAGTCGAAGTACTGAAGCGCCTGGAAGACGACGAAACCCTGCTGGTGCAGTCCGGCAAACCCGTCGGTGTCTTTAAAACCCACGCCGACGCGCCCCGGGTATTAATTGCCAACTCCAACCTGGTGCCCCACTGGGCCAACTGGGAACACTTCAACGAGCTGGATAAAAAAGGCCTGGCCATGTACGGCCAGATGACTGCCGGCTCCTGGATTTATATCGGCTCCCAGGGCATCGTCCAGGGCACCTATGAAACCTTTGCCGCCGTCGCACGCAAACATTTTAAGGGCGAAGCGAAAGGCAAATGGATTCTTACCGGCGGCCTCGGCGGCATGGGTGGCGCTCAGCCACTGGCGGCGACGATGGCCGGTTTCAGCATGATCGCCGTAGAGTGCGACGAAACCCGTATCGATTTCCGTCTGCGCACCGGCTATGTCGACAAAAAAGCCACCAGCCTCGACGAAGCGCTGCAAATGATTGAAGCCGCGATGGAAAAAGGCGAAGCCATTTCCGTTGGCCTGCTGGGCAATGCCGCAGATATTTTCCCGGAAATTGTAAAACGCAATATTCTGCCGGATTCGGTTACCGACCAGACTTCCGCACACGATCCTTTAAATGGCTACCTGCCCCAGGGCTGGAGCATGGAATACGCCGCAGAGATGCGTAAGAAAGACGAGGCCGCTGTAGTGAAGGCTGCCAAGCAGTCTATGGCGGTTCAGGTTGAAGCCATGCTGGAGTTGCAAAAGCGCGGCGCCGCGACCCTCGACTACGGCAACAATATTCGCCAAATGGCCCTGGAAGAGGGCGTGGAAAATGCCTTCGATTTCCCCGGCTTTGTACCCGCCTATATTCGCCCGCTGTTCTGCGAAGGCGTCGGTCCTTTCCGCTGGGCGGCGCTGTCCGGCAACCCGGAAGATATCTACAAGACCGATGCCAAGGTTAAAGAACTGATTCCCGACAACCCGCAGCTGCACAACTGGCTCGATATGGCCCGCGAGCGAATTCACTTCCAGGGACTGCCCGCACGTATCTGCTGGGTGGGTCTGAAAGATCGCGCGCGCCTGGCGCTGGCGTTTAACGAGATGGTGGCAAACGGTGAATTGGAAGCGCCGGTAGTCATCGGCCGCGACCATCTCGACAGCGGCTCAGTCGCCAGCCCCAATCGCGAAACCGAGGCCATGATGGATGGCTCCGACGCCGTCTCCGACTGGCCGCTGATGAATGCCCTGCTGAATACCGCCTCCGGCGCTACTTGGGTATCCCTGCATCACGGCGGTGGCGTGGGCATGGGCTTCTCCCAGCACTCCGGTGTGGTCATTGTGTGTGACGGCACCGAAGCCGCGCGCAAGCGTATCGAACGGGTTCTCTGGAATGATCCCGCCACCGGTGTCATGCGCCACGCCGATGCCGGTTACGAGATCGCAAAAAAATGCGCAAAAGAGCAGGGCCTGGACCTGCCCATGCTGAACGACTGATTTTTTACCGCAATAAAAATACCGCCGGCGGAAATCTTTTGCAGCCCGAAGCATTTTTATCGGGCTGTACCACTGGCGTCTAACAGGCTGTTTTTCAACAGCCTGCTAAGCAGCAAATATTTTTTGGTGAATGAATTTATGTATCAATTGGAAATCGATCCCGGCCAGTTAAGCCTTGCGCAACTGCGCCGCGTAGCCCGCGAGCCGGTGCAACTGTCCCTGGCGAAAAGCGCCTATCCCGCTATCGAAGCCTCTGCCCACACCGTCGCCCAAGTGATTACCGAAGGCCGCACGGTTTACGGCATCAATACCGGTTTTGGTTTGTTGGCCAACACCCGCATTGAAAAACACGACCTGGAAAACCTACAGCGCGCTATCGTACTGAGCCACGCCGCCGGCACCGGCAACTTTATGAGTGAAGCCACTGTGCGCCTGCTGATGGTGTTGAAAATCAACTCCCTCGCGCGCGGCTTTTCCGGCGTGCGCCCGCAGGTTATCGAAGCGTTAATGCAACTGGTCAATGCCGGTGTCTACCCCGCTATCCCCGAGAAAGGCTCCGTAGGCGCCTCTGGCGATTTGGCGCCGCTGGCTCATATGAGCGTGGTGCTTCTCGGTGAAGGGGAAGTATTGATCCAAGGCGAGCGCAAGAGCGCCCACGAAGGCCTCAAAGCGGCGGGCCTTGAGCCCATTACCCTGGCCCCCAAAGAGGGCCTCGCCCTGCTGAATGGCACCCAGGCATCCACCGCCTTTGCCCTGCTCGGCCTGTTCGCCAGTGAAGACCTGTTCGCCGGTGCCCTGGTGACCGGTGCCATGACTCTGGAAGCCGCCAAGGGCTCGCGCCGCCCGTTCGACGAGCGTATTCACAACGCTCGCGGCCAGCAGGCACAGCGCGACGTGGCGGCAATTTATCGGGACCTGCTCGGTGAAACCAGCCAGATCGGTGATTCCCATCAATTCTGTGAAAAGGTGCAGGACCCCTACTCCCTGCGCTGTCAGCCCCAGGTGATGGGCGCCTGCCTCCAGCAGATGCGCTTCGCCGCCGAAGTATTGTTGGCCGAGGCAAACGGGGTTTCCGATAACCCGCTGGTATTTACCGACGAGGAAAATCCGGATAACTCCGACATTATTTCCGGAGGTAACTTCCACGCGGAGCCTGTTGCTATGGTCGCCGACAACTTGGCACTGGCTCTGGCAGAAATCGGCTCTCTGTCCGAGCGCCGTATGGCCCTGTTAATCGACAGCAACCTGTCCGGCCTGCCGCCTTTCCTGGTGGAAAATGGCGGGGTAAACTCCGGCTTTATGATCGCCCAGGTCACCTCGGCGGCGCTGGCCAGTGAAAATAAATCCATCGCGCACCCCGCCTGCGTGGACTCCCTGCCCACCTCCGCCAATCAGGAAGACCATGTATCCATGGCCACCTTTGCCGGTCGCCGCCTGCGGGATATGGCCGACAATACCTGTGGCATCCTGGCCGTAGAACTGCTGGCAGCCTGCCAGGGCCTGGACTTCCGCGCGCCGTTAAAGTCCACGCAAAAACTCGAAGCGGCCAAGGCAAAACTGCGCGAGCGGGTCTCCTTCTATGACAAAGACCGCTACTTCGCCCCAGATATTGAAGAGGCAAAGCAATTGCTGAGCAGCGGCGCCTATCTGGCCTCTGTAGATCCCGATCTCCTGCCCAGCAGCCACTAGTCCAAGGCCCCCCTCCAGGACGTGATTCACGCACTGTGAGAGAAGTATTTTTCTCGCGGTGCGTGAATTTTTAGTGGTTTCCCCCGCCCACCGACCTTACCTTTCTGACTCCGAACAAGTGGGTCTCGCAAAGCGAAACCAGAGAGTTCCCCCGTACAGACCCGCCTCGGTGCTCGGCTTTATCAGAGCATTTATTTTGTGTCGTGAAAATTTACGCGGCAAAAAAGGTGTGGAGGTCTTAGATGAAACCGCTGCCCATCAGGCTGCTGCGAGGCACAGGCTGTGTGCTCGCCATTGCCACAGGACTGGCCCTGTCGGCCTGCAACGGAACGCCCGCTACCGCCTGCGGAGGCTACGATTGCTCAGCCAGTTATTACGGATACAGTCCTTATTACAACAAGACGTATTACAACCTGCGCGGCCGCCATGCCCACTGCCACCCAGATGGCATCTGCCACAACATGCGGCACTGTAATTTTTATTGGAATGGGAATTTTTATCGCCTGAGACCACCCGCCGTTGTAAATACCCAATACCAGGTTGTCGATCTGCCGCCGCACGCAGGGCACCACTAAATCTGAAATTCCGTGCTCGCCTGTTTGGCGCACCTAAGGGGCTTGGCCTCTCCGGGGGGAAATACCACTTACCGGAGAAAGCACTATGAATAGAGCTGTAAGAATGGTGATTCTCACCACCACGGTGTGCACAGCCCTGACTCTGGGTGCCTGTGTCACCGATGGTTACTACACCAGCTACGGAGGACCACAGGTCGCTTACACCTCCTCCTACAGTTACCCCTATGCCACACCCAATTACTACGCCTCGAGCAATGTCTACCTCACCTCTTATAGGACACCGGTTTACCAGACAGTGGGGTTCACCCCGGTAAATCCCTATTACTATAGAGTTGGCCACGCATCATTCCGCGGCCACCCCCGCTACCGGGCCCGCTACTACTATCGCGGTATGCCCTACCACAACCGCTTCTATTCCCCCCGTGCACCCCACGCCCGCTACCGAGGGTATAGAGGCTATCGGGGCCACAGTGGTCACTACCGTGTTCGCGGCGGATTTCATGGTGGCGGACATCGCGGTGGATTTCATGGCGGAGGGCATCGCGGTGGTGGAGGACACCACGGTAGACGCTAACCGCTAACCACTCTAAAACCCCCTACCGGGACTCAGTTTTGGTAGGGAGTTTTAGGCCAACTAAAATACCCGCTAATGCACAGAACAGATTTCTCCAAGTTACTTTTATTGAGCGGCAAAAAGGCATAATAAAATTAATCTCAGCGAGAAGGATCGAACCACCGAGAGATAAAAACTTATTAGCAAAGTTATAGATAATGGCAAAAGTGACGTATACCAGCTAAGAAAATAAAATTACACAAATAAAATTTTAACCCCCCTACAACCACCTCAGTACCAAATTGAGTATTACCCCTCCATGTCGCCCTATTGGACAAATTGGCGTAAAAATCTTCACGTTGGCACACATACCCTCTAATCTAAGAGAATATATACGTATATAAATACTGTCTTTCGCATTTCCAGAGGTAACTGCGATGCAGAAAATGCGACTTATTCTGCTTGCCGCAGCCCTGGCGACGGGCGTTGCCGCTTGCTCGACAACCGCGCCCCAGGGAGGCCCAAAATCCTTAACTCTAGACGGAGAAAAATTTCACTGCATGGAGCAGGAACTGGAAACCAAGATACTGGTGAGATGCGTCCGCGCGGGGTAAATTATTGCACAGTGCAATTGCACTATTTAACCGCACAGATCACGGCACGCGGACAATACGCAGGGTATCGGTGTGGCCGCCAATATCCTGTTGATAGCCCCGGGATATCAAAACAAAATCCCCGGATATCAGCCGCTCCTGTTGCAGCAAACAGGAAATGGCCTTTTGATCGCGCAGGGGGCCATCCATTTCCGAAACATCCATTAATACCGGATCGACCCCGCTGTAAAGTGCCACTCGATTACAGCATTTCTGATGACGACAAAAAGCATAGATAGGAATCAATGCGCAGACCCGCGACATTAATAGTGCAGTATTGCCGGTTTCCGTCTGGCAAATAATCGCTTTTATTTCCCGACAGTGATTGGCTATCGTCATGGCCGCCATGGCGATACAGGCATCGCCGGCAGGGTAATCTCCGCGAAGCCCCTCCGGCATCGAATAAATTTTTCGGTGTTTTTCTGCCCCGACGATAACATCGGCCATATGCTCGACAGTTTCAATCGGATATTCTCCCGCTGCGGTCTCCGCCGACAACATCACCGCGTCGGTGCCATCCAGCACCGCATTGGCCACATCGCAAACCTCTGCGCGCGTGGGCACCGGATTAGCAATCATAGACTCCATCATTTGTGTTGCCGTAATCACCACCCGATTGAGATAGCGGGCATAACGGATTAGATGTTTTTGCACCCCCACTAACTCCGCATCGCCAATTTCCACAGCCAGATCTCCGCGCGCAACCATAATGGCATCGCTGGCCAAGATAAGCTTTTCCAAACGCGCATCATTAGCCACGGCCTCAGCCCGCTCTATTTTCGCAATAATATGCGCGCTGCCCCCCGCCGCTCTTAATAATTTTCTCGCCGTGTGGATGTCGCGGGCATCGCGCGGGAAAGAAACTGCGAGATAATCCACCTGCAACTCTGCCGCGACCTTAATATCGTGGCGGTCTTTATCGGTCAGCGCCGGCGCGGTGAGGCCACCGCCCTGTTTATTTATCCCCTTTCGATCGAATAGCCAGCCACCGGATTCAATCTCCGTTATTAAGGACAAACCCATAATTTTTATGATGCGCAAACTCAGCCGGCCATCATCCAGTAGCAGGCTGTCACCCTCGCTACAATCCTCGGCCAGTGCTTCATAATCAATCCAAACCCCCTCAGAACTCCCCGCCTCCTTGTCCCAATTTGGGTCCAGAATAAATTCTGCCCCCTTGCGCAGATAAATACGTCCATCCGTGAATTTCCCGACACGAATTTTGGGGCCCTGCAAATCCCCCAATAGGGCAATATGTCTCCCTTGGCGTTTCGCTTCCTCGCGAACATATTGTGCCCTGCGCCGGTGATCATCCATTTTTCCATGAGAAAAATTCAGTCGAACCACATCGACACCGGCACGAATTAATCGCCGAAGTGTTTCCTCTTTGTCGGTAGCGGGGCCTAGGGTGGCAACGATCTTGGTGCGCCTGATCATATCGACAAACGTCCTTTTATCGATGGGCAAATACGCTTTAGCGACCTCCGTGCAAGCATAGCTTGTCACTGCTGTCGTCTCATCACAGCAGCCAACAACTAAGCTTTTGTGAAAGCCCCAAAGCGGCAAATTTTGTGTGAACGGGTGAAGAGGTAGGGTTTGGGAGTTATTTATTGATGAGTAGGTTGGTGCAAATATGGTTGCTGGGAGCCCTATTAGTCATCGGCGGATGCCTGACAAATCGCATTGAGGAAGCACAGGTTGTGCAGTCCTCTGGCAGTATGAGCGCGGTCTGTGGCAAAAAATGGCGGCTGGTACGCCTGCGCGTCAGCGGAACCGTGGTCGATATCAAAAAGCCTGCGAACTTTACCTTTGTGTGCAATCTCCAGGGTAACGTCATGGGCAAAAGTGGCATAAACACCTACCGGGGAGAAGTACAGGTCACCGACAACGGGCTGTTACTGTGGGATACCTCCAGCTTTGTCTCCACCAAAATGAGCGGGCCCGAGCCACTGCTGCGACAGGAGCACGCCTACCTGCGCGCCCTCGCCGCTACTCGACAAAGCTTTACTAAATCCCGGGGAGGCCGCTTAATACTGCGTGACCCCTCCGGTGATACCTATATAGAATACATAAAGGCCGGACCTTGAACGCCGCCACAGAAGCCCTGTAGATTTTTAGATTAAATGTCGCAAAAACAATGAGAACGACATCATGCCCCGTCGTGCTTTTTACTTACTCCTGAGCATAGCCCTGTGCGAGCTGCTACTCGCCGGCTGTAGTGCCTTCACTCCGCCCGCTCCCCAGCCACAGCGATCGGCAGCATCTGCCTGTGAACACGAGTGGGTATTATCGAGCTTGTACTACTCCGGGCGCAGCTACGATTCAGCCCTGAGCTGGAGCCGGTTTTGGCGGGATAGACCCTTCTTCAAATGCGATCGCTTTGGTTACGTCAGGGGCAACGGCGGCACCAATCCCTACCTGGGGCGTTTCTCCCTCTCTAGCGGCGGGGCCTTTACCTGGGAGCGAATTCCCGCAATTGCGCGTATGGGCGGTGCACAACCCAGCGATGAACTGGAGATCGATTACCTTAACGCGCTGAGGAAGTCGGATTCGATTGTGATCCTGGGCAACAAGATGATGATCAGCAGTGCCGATGGCAGCGCCCGCATAGAGTTTGAACAGGTAGACCGCAGCTACCGACAGGCACAGCCCCATAAAAAAGGCGACCCATTGGGTCGCCAACATCACAATTGACAAGAATCAACAAGATGAGCTGTAAAAGCCTTAAATAAGAAAGCTTTGGCCGCGCATCTTAATGGGAGTTGGTGACAGAAAAGTTACAGCCATCCATTTAATGGCTCAGCGGCGCCGTTGGTGTATTTCCAAATTCTCCTGGCGCTTGCGCTCACTCTTTCGCAGCAGTAAATAAGTTGCCCCCAGCCCACCGTGCTGGGGCTGGGCCGTATGGAACGCCAGCACTTGATGCAGCTGCGGCAACCAGTGATTGATACAGCTCTTCAACAGCGCCGGCTGCTTGCGCCCCTCCCCCTTGCCGTGAGTAATCAGGGCGCAGCGCACATCCGCTTCGACACAGTCGCGGATAAACTCCATCACCGCGCTGCGCGCCATCTCCACGGAGTGGCGGTGTAGATCCAAACGCGCATCCACACTGTACTTACCCAGGCGCAAATTGCGATAGACCCCGTTTTGCACACCATCGCGCTTAAACTCCAAGGGGTCCCAGGGGTCCATCAGGTCGATATACTCCCCCGACAGGGGGTTCAGCTCCCGCTCCGTCAGGCGCGTGGCCGCAGCGCGGCGCTCCCGCAACATCGATTCGGACTGCTTCGACTCCCTGTGCAAGGTGACGCGGCGCTCCTGCACCAGCGGTTTGACGTCTCCCATTTCACCGAGAGCGTCTTTAAATAATTTGCTGTCGCTGCTCACAAATACCCCCTGCCAGCGTCAGTCGAGAAATAAATCCTTGGTTAAATTGTCAGCGTTGGCCGGATTGTGGGCGTAGCCGGTGAAATCCTTTACACCGCGCTCAGCCAACAGCACTTCATCGATCAGCTGGCAGCCACTCAGGGCGGCCTCTCTGGTCGTCAGTACCTCGTAGGCCGCGTCGGCCATAATGGCGGGCTTGCGACTCTGTGCAAACATCTCGCGGCTGCCCACCGCAAACTCAATCGCCGCTGTGGCCACCAGTGTGCGCGGCCACAGGGTATTCACACTGATGCCCGCCTCGCGCAGCTCTTCCGCCAATCCCAGGCTGAGGATGGTCATACCAAACTTTGACAGGGCGTAGGGGGCGAAGGGTCCCAGCCATTTGGGCTGGATATTCAGCGGCGGACACAGGCTGAGGATATGGGCGTTGTCAGACTTTTTCAGATAGGGCATCGCCAAGTGCGCAGTGAGATAGACCGCGCGACTATTGATACTCTGCATCAGGTCGTAGCGTTTCGGTGGTGTCGATTCCACATTGCTCAGGTTGATCGCACCCGCATTGTTAATCACCGCATCGATGCCGCCAAATTTATCGGCGGCCTCCGACATGGCCCGCTCCACCCGCTGCTCATCGCGCACATCCACCTGTAGGGCCAGGGCTCTGCCGCCGGCCTGCTCCACTTCCTCCGCCACCGAGAAGATGGTTCCCGGCAACTTGGGGTGGGGCTCTGCCGATTTAGCCGCAATCACGATATTGGCACCATCCGCTGCGCACTTAAGGGCAATCGCCCTGCCGATACCGCGACTGGCGCCGGTGATAAAGAGGGTCTTGTCCTTTAAGGCCCCTGTATTGTCCGTCAGGGATACAAACTCTTCACGCATTTTTTTCAGCCTCCGGGGCAGTCACTGCCGGACTGTAAATTTCCTTGAAGATCGCCGGCATACGTTTTGGCTTGCCGCTGGAAAGCTCTATGCACACCATCCGCCATTCGGCCCGCAATACCAATGCCCTATCGGCGGCGCGAAACACCTGAAAGCGGCGAGTCATATTCAGACGCCCGTCCACCTCAGTGAGCCAGGTGCCAAACAGCAATTCCTCCCCCTCTCTGGCCGCCAGTATATAGTCATACTCGCCATGGCGAATTGCCATTCCCCGGTCAAGCTGCTGATAATTCGTGACATCCAGACCCAGGACGGCGCTGTGCGCCCAGGCGCTGGCCTCACACCAGCGCACATATTGCGCATTGTTGGCATGGCTCAGGCCATCCACATGTTCGGCGCCAACCGTCACTTTGCTGATAAATGGATTTGGCAGATCCCACTGCATAAGCGGCTCCAGATTTGTGCGCGGTTGCGAAGGGGTAGTCAGTAAATCGGAAGCTATCCCCGGGGAGATTACAGATATAAAAAAAGGCCCCGCTAAGGGACCTTTTTATCGTGCCAGCCGGGCTAAAGCGAATTAAGCGTTCGCTTGAGCACCCTCTGCTTCTTTCTGTGCCTTGTCGAGGGCAGCAGCAAACAGGGCATCGAAGTTCACCGGCGGCAACATCAGTGCCGGGAAAGAACCTTTCACTACCGCGTTGTCGATCACTTCGCGCGCGTAGGGGAACAGGATCTGCGGGCAGGCGGTGTTCAGGGCCTGGGCCAGCTGTTGACCTTCCAGACCTTTAATGCCGAACAGGCCAGCTTGTTTTACTTCCACCAGGAAAGCGGTGTCTTCTTCCAGCTTTACGGTGATAGTCAGGGTCAGGGCTACTTCATACAAATCTTCATCGATCTTCGCAGTCTTGGTGTTCAGCTCCTGGTTAACCTGGGGCTTCCACTGCTTTTTGAAGACCTCGGTACCCATCGGGGTTTCGAAGGAGAGGTCTTTCAGGTAGATGCGTTGCATCGCAAATTGTACTTGTGGAGCCTCTGCGTTTGCCGCTGCGCCATTTAATTCTTCAGCCATGTTACAGCCTGTTTATTAGAAAAAGTTTATTGATGCCTTCCGTAAGAAAGGCTCCGCTAATAACTCAAAAGTTGGGGCCTCGATAAAACGTTTCAAGGCCCAGAGCGGATAAATAGCAAAAATTGCCGACCGCGCGTTGGCAGTCGCGTCAATTTTGTATTAACCCGCAGCTTTTAGCAGTTTATCCAACTGACCGGCGCGCTCCAACGCCATCAGGTCGTCGCAACCACCGACATGCTTGTCGCCGATCCAGATTTGCGGCACCGAACGGCGACCCGCTTTCGCGGCCATCTCCGCACGCAGACCGGGATTGTTATCCACGGAAATTTCGCGGTAGGCGACACTCTTGCTGTCGAGCAGCTGTTTGGCGCGAATACAGTAGGGACAAAAACGAGTGGTATAAATGACAAGATCCCGCATGACAAAACTCCGTCAAACTGATACTTCAGGTTAACCTTTACCCTTAACGACAGGGAGGTTCTGGTTAGCCCACTCGCTCATACCACCCTGTAGGCGGCGCACTTGGAAACCTTTCTGCTTCAGCAGGCGTCCCACCGCACCGGCATGCTGCCCCATTTTGTCGGCGACAATAATGGTCTTGCCCTTGAACGGTTCCAATTCGGCGATGCGCTCAAGCACATCGCTGTGGAGAATATGCAGTGCGTCGACGATATGCCCGGCAGTGAACTCGCTGCGATCGCGAACATCCAGCACCTTGGCCCCATCGCTGTTGATCAGCCTGGTCACTTCGTGCGTCGACGCCGGCACACCGGACTTGAATCGCTCGGTCAAAACAAAAGCGTAAAGCAATGCCACCAGCAGGCCGACCAACAGCCACTGCTGCGCTAAAAAGTCGAAGAAATCCACTTCACCCCCAAATCCTCAAGTGGTTATCAATAGGGCGCTACAGCGCCCAATGCCGGCGGGAGTATACACGATCATGGCGAAATTCTAACCAACCGAATCCCCTCACCCCAGGCACTTTGTAATCCGGCCCAAGGCAAATAACATAGTGAAATACCAGCCCCACAGGTTAAAATCCGCGTCCGCAATCTAACCCCCGAAAGAGGAATACCGTCGCTATGGCCGCTACGCAAGCCCCGCAAAAACGCCCCCTGGTCCTGCTGATTCTGGACGGCTTCGGCCACAGCGATAAACCCGAGCACAACGCGATCCACGCCGCCAAATCGCCGGTGTGGGACAATATCTGGGCCAGCCGCCCCAAGACCCTGATCCAGACCTCCGGTATGGCCGTAGGCCTGCCCGAGGGCCAGATGGGCAACTCTGAAGTCGGCCATATGACCCTGGGTGCCGGGCGCGTGGTCTACCAGAATTTCACCCGCATCAACAAAGCCATTCAGGACGGCGACTTCTTCCGCAACCCGACCTACACCGCTGCGGTGGACAAGGCCATCGCCCACAACGGCGCCGTCCATATTATGGGTCTGCTGTCCGAAGGTGGTGTACACAGCCACGAGGACCATATCGTCGCCATGGTGACCCTGGCGGCCCAGCGCGGTGCCCGCGCCATTTATATCCACGCCTTCCTCGATGGCCGCGACACCCCGCCGCGCAGTGCCGAACCCTCTCTGAGCCGCCTGACCCAGGTGTGCGACGCCGTCGGCAACGCCCATATGGCCACCCTGGCCGGGCGCTACTTCGCCATGGACCGCGACCAGCGCTGGGAACGCACCGCATCCGTCTACGACATGCTGACGCTGGGCACCGCCGAGCACAGTGCCAGCGATGCCCTGGCAGGCCTGGCCTCAGCCTATGAGCGCGGTGAAAACGATGAGTTTGTCGCTCCCACAGTGATTGGCGAGCCCGCCCCGATCCGGGATGGCGATGCGCTGATCTTTATGAACTTCCGCCCGGATCGCGCGCGCCAGCTGACCCGCGCCTTTACCGAACAGGACTTCAGTGGCTTCGAGCGCCAGGCCAAACCGCAGCTGGCGGACTTTGTCATGACCACCGAATACGCCGGCGATATCCACGCCAACTGCGCCTTCCCGCCGGAAAACCTGGTCAACTCCCTCGGCGAATACCTGTCGGCGCAGGGCAAAACCCAGCTGCGCATCGCCGAGACGGAAAAGTACGCCCACGTTACCTTCTTCTTCAGCGGCGGCCGCGAAGCGCCCTACACTCATGAAACCCGCGAGCTGATTAAGTCCCCGGATGTGGCCACCTACGACCTGCAACCGGAAATGAATGCACCAGAGGTCACCGATAAGTTGGTCGCCGCCATCGAGAGTGGCGAGTACGACGCCATTATCTGTAACTATGCCAACGGCGATATGGTGGGGCACACCGGAGTGTTTGAAGCGGCGGTCAAAGCGGTTGAAGCGCTCGATCAGTGTGTCGAGCGAGTCACCAACGCCGCCCTGGCCGCCGGTGGTGAAGTGCTGATCACTGCCGATCACGGCAATGTGGAAGAGATGTTCGACGCCAACTCCGGCCAGGTCAGCACCCAGCACTCCACCCTGCCGGTGCCTTTCGTCTATATCGGCGAGCGCAATGTGCAAATGTGTGACGGAGGTAGTCTGGCGGATGTGGCGCCAACCATGTTAGCGTTGATGGGTCTGCCACAGCCGGCGGAAATGACCGGTCAAAGCTTGGTAAAAATAGACTGATGAAAACTCTCGTTCTCTTCCTGATCGCCCTGCTTTCCCTGCCCGCCTGGAGCCAGGCGGAGGGAGATGAGCAGGCGCGCCTGGCACAAATCAAACAGCGCATCGAGTCCCTGCAACAGGAACTCAACCAGGTGCGCAGCCAGCGCGACCAGCTGCTCAAGGATCTGGAAGATAACGAGAAAGATATTTCCGAGCTGCACCGGCGCATAGACCAGATCAAAGAGGATATGCGCAGCCGCTCGGACAAGCTGCGCCAGCTCCAGCGGGAGCAGCAGCAGCTCGAGGAGTCGCGACGAAGTATGCAGCGGCGGGTCGAGCAGGAGATCGCCGCCGCATACCGACTAGGCCGACAGGAGCAGATCAAACTGCTCCTCAACCAGCAAGATCCCCAGAACGTCGCCCGCCATCTCCGCTACCACGATTACTTCCTTCAAGAACGCAGCCGCATCATAGACACCTACCGGGAAACCCTCACCTCACTGGAGACGGTATCCAGCGCTATTGAGCGCGAGCGCGCAACCCTGGAGACGGAGCGGGAGCAGCTGCAACAGCGCCAGAGCAAGCTGCGCCTGGCCCAGCAAAACCGCCAGGGCACACTGGAGAAACTGGCCGCGCGCCTGTCCGACGGCAGCGGTGAACTCAAACAGCTACAGGGCGATCGCACGCGCCTGCAAAAGTTGATCGACGAAGTGGGCCGCGCCATCGCCTCCCTGGTAAGCCCCAGTGAGCAGAAGCCCTTTGCGCGCCAACGGGGCAAGATGCAGTGGCCGGTCGAAGGCCGCCGCACCAATGCCTACGGCCAGCGCCGCGCCAATGGCATCACCTGGAAGGGCGTGACGCTGCGCGCCAATGCGGGGGAGCCGGTGCGCGCCATTCATCGCGGCCGTGTGGTATTTTCCGATTACCTGCGCGGCCACGGCATGCTGGTTATCCTGGACCACGGCGGGGATTATATGAGCCTCTACGCCCACAACCAGTCCCTCACCCGCAGTATTGGCGAGTGGGTGGAAAGTGGTGACACCATCGCGCGGGTCGGCAATAGCGGCGGTCTCAGCCAGAGCGGCGTCTATTTCGAAATTCGCCACCGGGGCAAGGCGCAGGACCCCACCGTTTGGTGCCGCTCCTGATCGGAAGCTGGCGCCCACTACCCTTATTGCGACGCTATGGCGATTAGGCACCCGCCTAATGCCCTGCCCCCCACCTCTGCACACCCACCGCTGTGCTAATTAAATGGGAAAGCTCTATCACCCAAATTCTGTGTGAACGGCTTTAGTTTCGTCACCGGAAGAGAATAAAAGTGGGATTTCACCCAAGTGCAACCCCCTTGGACGCAGGGCAACTAAGACAGCGGCACGGTAGAATTTAGCGCTCGCTTAGAATCCCTGCCAATCTCTGCGGTCTACACTTCCGCTAAGTAGCGAAGAAATAAGGCAGAGGTCATAACAATATGTTTATCCCCAAAGCGCTGACCACTTTGATTGGCGCAGCCGCTCTGACAGCCCTGCCTTTAATGGGTCTAACCGCCGGCGACAGCCCCCTCCAGGTGAGCGCAGACAGCGACGCGCGCCTGCCGCTGGAGGACCTGCGCAGCTTTGCCAAAGTATTCGAGCAGATCCGCCAGGGCTATATCGAAGAGGTGGACGACCGCACTCTGCTGGAGTACGCCATCAAGGGGATGCTACAGGGCCTCGACCCCCACTCTTCCTATCTGGACCGCCGCTCCTTTGACGACCTGCAAGCCAACACTACCGGTGAATTTGCCGGCCTCGGGCTCGAAGTGGGCATCGAAAACGACCATATCACCGTGGTCAGCCCCATGGACGATACCCCCGCCTCCCGCGCGGGCCTCAAGGCCGGCGATGTCATACTGCGCCTGTCGGGCAAGTCCATGAAAGGCGTGAGCCTGGATGAGGCGGTGGAGTGGATGCGCGGGCCCAAGGGCAGCAGTGTCACCCTGACCATCGCCCGCAAAGGCCAAAAGCCCTTCGATGTCACCCTCAAGCGGGATACTGTGCGCATGCGCAGTGTGCGCAGCAAGGTGCTCGATGAGGGCTATGGCTACCTGCGCATTAGCCAGTTCCAAATGGACACAGGCGCCGATGTGGCCGATGAACTGATCAAGTTGCAGAAGAAAGGCGCACTGAAAGGGCTGGTGATCGACCTGCGCAACAATCCCGGTGGCGTACTGCAATCTTCGGTGGAAGTCGCCGACGCCTTTCTGGAAGAGGGACTGGTGGTCTATACCGAGGGCCGCAGCGACTCCGCTAACCTGAGCTATTCGGCCGAACCGGGCGACTTGACCGAGGGCGCGCCACTGGTAGTCCTGATCAACGCGGGCTCCGCCTCGGCGGCGGAAATTGTCGCCGGCGCGCTACAGGATCACCGCCGCGCGGTGGTGATGGGTACCGACAGCTTTGGCAAGGGCTCGGTGCAAACGGTAATCCCGATCACCAGTGAGCGCGCCATCAAACTGACCACCGCACTCTACTTCACCCCCAATGGGCGCTCGATCCAAGCCCAGGGCATCACGCCGGATATCGTGGTAGAACGGGTTAAAGTCACCCGTGTGGACGACTCTACGCAGCCCACCGAAGCCGATTTGGCCGGACACCTGGACAACGGCAACGGCGGTGCCGAGCGCACCTCTGAAGACCGCGTGCGGGAACAGGAGGAGCGCGAAGACTGGATGGATCGGGACAATCAAATCTTCGAGGCCCTCAATGTGCTCAAGGGCCTCAATCTCTACGCCGAGCGGGACAGGGGCTTGCGCGAGCGCCTTGCCCGCGCAGACGGACAGCAGTAAGCGCGATACGGCGGCCACAGGGTCCGCCGCGCGCGATCTCTGCGCTGACTACAGGCGCATTTCTATCCCGGCGCTGTGCATAAACGTCTTCGCCTCGGCAATGGTGTATTCGCCGAAGTGGAAGATACTCGCCGCCAATACCGCATCGGCGCCGCCGTGCAAGACCCCATCGGCCAGGTGCTGCAACTCGCCCACCCCGCCGGAAGCAATGACCGGTACTTGAACCGCCTCGCTAACCGCCCGGGTCAGGGCCAGGTCAAACCCGTTCTTGGTACCGTCGCGATCCATACTGGTCAGCAGGATTTCACCGGCACCGTATTCGGCCATCTGCCGCGCCCAGGCCAGCGCATCAATGCCGGTGGGCTGGCGCCCGCCATGGGTAAAGATCTCCCAGCGGCCCTCAGCCACCTGTTTGGCATCAATGGCCACTACAATGCACTGGCTGCCAAAGCGCTCGGCGGCCTCGCGCACGAACTCGGGATTTTTCACCGCTGCGGAGTTGATCGCGGTCTTGTCCGCACCGGCATTGAGCAGATTGCGGATATCTTGCAGGGTGCGCACGCCACCGCCGACGGTGAGGGGGATAAACACCTCGTGGGCCATTTTCTCCACGGTGTGCAGGATGGTATCGCGCTGCTCGTGGGTGGCGGTAATATCGAGGAAGGTGATTTCGTCGGCGCCCGCTTCGTTGTAGCGGCGGGCAATTTCCACCGGGTCACCGGCATCGCGGATATCGACAAAATTCACGCCCTTCACCACGCGACCGTTGTCCACATCCAGACAGGGAATAATACGTTTCGCCAGAGCCATTACTTGTTCCGTTGGTCGCAGAGCTGCTGCGCTTGGCGCAGGTTCAGCTTGTCTTCGTAAATCGCCCGCCCGGTGATGGCGCCGTAGATTTCACCGGCATCCAGCAGCTGTTGGATATCCTCGATACTGCTGACTCCGCCGGAGGCAATGATGGGCACCTGCACTGCGCGGGCCATTTCCAGGGTCGCCTCGATATTGACGCCCTGCATCATGCCGTCGCGGGCAATATCCGTATAAACAATAGAGCTGACGCCACAATCGGCAAAGCGCTTGGCCAGCTCGGTCGCCTTCAGCTCGGAAACCTCAGCCCAGCCCTCGGTCGCCACCAAACCGTCTTTGGCATCGAGCCCGACAATAATGTGGCCCTCGAACTCGCGACACGCCTCTTCCACCAGCTTGGGGTTTTTGACCGCCGCAGTGCCGATAATCCCCCACTGCACACCGGCATCCAGATAGCGCTCGATGGTGTGCAAGTCGCGAATACCTCCGCCAATTTGCACCGGTAAATCGGGAAATTGTTTAGCTATAGCCGTTACTGCCTCGCCGTTAACCGGGTTGCCGGCAAAGGCGCCGTTCAGGTCCACCAGGTGCAGGCGTTTGGCGCCCTCGTTCACCCAGTGCTGCGCAGTGGCCAGGGGATCATCGGAAAATACCGTAGCGTCGTCCATTTCGCCCTGGCGCAGGCGCACGCATTGGCCGTCTTTTAAATCAATCGCGGGAATTACAATCATGTCTTTTCTTATATCGGCAGTAATTTCAGTGTGATCGGTGAGCTGAGGCTATTCGGCCCGACCGTTCCAGTAGACAAAATTCTTGAGCAGCTGCAAGCCGGCCTCGGCACTCTTCTCCGGGTGGAACTGGGTGGCGAAGATATTCTCCCTGGCAACGGCGGCGGCCAGGGGAATGCCGTATTCGGTTTGCCCGGCAATATCCAGATTTTCAGCAGCCGGCACATAGTAACTGTGGACAAAGTAAAAACGGCTGTCATCGGCAATATCGGCCCACAGGGGATGCGACTGCCGCTGCTGCACGCCATTCCAACCCATATGCGGCACTTTGAGGCGCTCGGCGCCCTGCGCCGGGGGAATATTGTCGCCGAAGAACTTCACCGGCTGCGGGAAAATCCCCAGGCAATCGATACCGTTATTTTCCTCGCTGCGCTGCATCATAATCTGCATACCCACACAGATACCCAGCACCGGGGTGCCCAGGCTGATAGCATCACGCAGCAGCGGGGTGAAGCCCGCTTCCACAAACCCCGCCATACAATCGCGAATGGCACCCACACCGGGCACCACCAGGCGCTCTGCGCCCTCAGCCTGTGCCGGTGTCTGCGCCAGCACCACGTCAACCTCAGGCGCCACCTTGTGCAGGGCGCTGGCCACCGAGTGCAGGTTGCCCATACCGTAGTCGAGTACTGCGATCTTCCCCATCACAGCACTCCTTTGGTGGAGGGCATGGTGCCGGCCATGCGCGGGTCCGGGGTCAGCGCCATACGCAGGGCGCGGCCAAAGGCCTTAAATACGGTCTCCACCTGGTGGTGGGCGTTGTGGCCGCGCAGGCAATCAATATGCACAGTGACCAGGGCGTGATTGACGAAGCCCTGGAAGAATTCAAAAAACAGTTCGGTATCAAAGTTGCCGATCCGCTTTTGCGTGAAAGGCACCTCCATCACCAGGCCGGGGCGCCCGGAGAAGTCGATTACCACTCGCGAGAGCGCCTCGTCCAAGGGGACATAGCTGTGGCCGTAACGGGTCATGCCCTTCTTGTCCCCCAGGGCCTCGGTAATGGCCTTGCCCAGGGTAATGCCGATGTCCTCCACCGTATGGTGGTCGTCGATATGGATATCGCCGTCGCAGCTAATGTCCATGTCGATCATGCCGTGGCGGGCAATTTGATCGAGCATATGCTCCAGGAAAGGCACTCCAGTCGCGAACTTGCCATGGCCTTGGCCGTCCAGGTTAACGCTGACTTGAATCTTGGTTTCCAGGGTGTCACGGGTGACGCTAGCTGTACGCATCGAAAGCGATCCTTATTTGCACGATAAGACAGAGGGCGCAAATTATAGGATGAATGACATCCCCTGTGGTTCTCTAGTGTCAAATGAAACTTGATTCGTGATGGTTTCGCCCTATTATGCAGCGCATGGTTACTCTAACGCGCCGAAAATCCCATTACTGGGCCAGCCTGTTTCTGTTACTCGCCGTAGTAGCAGCTCAGCCGCTGTGGGCGGAGCACTTCCACCTGGGCAACAGCCAGGTAGAGATGTGTGACCTGTGCTGTATGCATTCACCCGCAGCACTCGGCAGCGAGCCACTGCTCGTACAGGCTGAGCCCCAAAGTCACTACGAACAGCCCTCTGCGCCAAGCGCCCGCGATTGCCAGCCAGAGCGCCAGAGTGCGCGCGCCCCTCCCCTCTCCCTGTCACTCAGCTAACCCCTAAAAACCGATAATTTTTTAGCGACTGCCCGCGCTTGTGCGCGTATGGCAATGTCCGCCTGTGACAGGAATAAAAACACCAATGTCTAAGTTCAACACTTTGGCCCTGGCCATCGCCAGCCTGGCCGTGCCCGCTATTTGCGCCGCAGAAGACAACAACAGCAACAAACTCGAAGAAGTTAACGTTACCGTCTCGCCCCTGGATAAGCCCGCCGACGCGGTGGCCGCCCCGGTATCGGTGCTCTCCGGCGAGACCCTGCGCAAAGCCGCCTCCGCCACCCTGGGCGAAACCCTGAAGAACCAACCGGGAGTAGCCAACGCCTCCTTCGGCAGCGGTGTGGGCCTGCCGGTGATTCGCGGCCAGAGCGCCAACCGGGTAAAAATCCTCAACGACAACCTGGATGTGTCTGACGCCTCCAGCACTAGCGCCGATCACGCCGCCAGTATCGAACCCCTGCTGGCGGAGCGCATCGAGATACTGCGCGGACCGGCGGCACTGCGCTACGGCAGCGGCGCTATCGGCGGAGTGGTAAATATTATCGACGGTCGTATTCCCACCGAAGTGCCTGAGGAAGTTGAAGGCGCGCTAGAACTGCGTCACGACAGCGCCAACAACCAGGATGCCTCAGTATTCCGTTTTAGCGGCGGTACCGGCCAACTGGCCTGGTATTTCGACGGCGTCTACCGCGAAAACGACGATACCGAAATCCCCGGCCTCGCCATCGTCGAGCATGAGGAACACGAAGAGCACGACGAGGACGAGGAAAAACACGAGGAATTCAATACCGACGGTTACGTCGGCAACACCAGCGCCCGCGCCCACAGCTACAGCGGTGGTGTTTCCTGGATTACTGACAGCGGTTATTTCGGCCTGTCGGTGAACAAGCTGGAGAACAACTACGGTATCCCCCTCGGCACTCACGAGCACCACCACGAAGAGGAAGAGGAGGAGGAAGATCACGAGGAGGAGAGCGAAGTCGAAGCCGTGCGCATCGATATGGCGCAAACCCGCTACGACTTCAAAGGCGAGCATCGCTTCGACAGCAATTACTGGGACAAGATGCGCCTGCGTATCGGCTACAACGACTACGAGCACGTCGAGTTGGAAGAGGGCGAGCCCGGCACCCGCTTTACCAATGAAGCCTGGGAGGGCCGCCTGGAAATTACCCATGACAGCGGCAGCGAGTGGCGCGGCGCCTACGGTTTGCAGTTGTCCGATAAAGACTTTGCCGCAGTGGGCGACGAGGCGTTTATCCAGCCCTCCCGCACCCGCAGCGCCGGCCTCTTCACCATGAAAGAGCGCGAGTGGGGCAACTGGCACCTGGATTTGGGCGCGCGTATTGAGCGTGTCGATATCGACCCGGACACGGCTGAAGATCGCGACTTTGACCTGTTCAGCACCAGCGCCACCCTGCAGTACTTCCTGCAAGAGCACCAGCATATCAGCGTCGGCGCCACCCACTCCGAGCGCGCCCCGGTGGCCGAAGAGCTGTTTGCCGACGGCGAGCACCTGGCCGAGTCCCGCTACCTGATCGGTAACAGCGAACTGGACAAAGAGCGCTCCTTCAACCTGGAGCTGGGCTATCACCACCACAACGAAGCGGCCAGCGGCTGGCACGCGGCGCAGATTGAAGCCAGCGTCTTCTACAACCGCATCGGCGACTACATCTATTCGCAGAACACCGGTCTTGAGGACGAAGAGGAAGAGCTGCCCATCTACGCCTACGCCAATCGCGATGCCACCTTCTACGGTGCCGAAGCCTCGGTGAAACTCCCCCTGCGCAGCAACCTCTACCTGACCCTGTTTGGCGATGTTGTGCGCGCGAGCTTCGACGAGGATATCGCCGCTGAGAGTTCCGACGTACCGCGTATGCCGCCCCTGCGCCTGGGTCTCGCCCTGGGAGGCGAGTACGAGCAGTGGGGCTGGGAGTGGCGCACGACTGAAGCGGCGGACCAGGATCGCGCCGGCGCCTACGAAGAGGAGACCGACGGCTATACCCGTATGGATCTGAGTGCCCACTACAACTTCAATATCGGCAGCAGCGACGCGGTGATCTTCGCCAGCGCCCGCAATCTGCTCGACGAAGAGATTCGCAACTCCACCTCACTGCTGCGCGACTACGCCCCTGAAGCCGGCCGCAGCATCGAAGCCGGTGTGCGCTTTATTTTCTAATCCCTCCTTTAAACAGCCCCGCAGCGCATTTCCAGCCGCGCGGGGCTGCATTTCCTACAATTCCGGCATAACCTCTCTGTAGAATTGCGCGGGAACACCGAGCCGCGCAGCGGCGTCATACCCGTGACACCACACGACTAATAAATAGGGACAATGCACTCCATGGCCTGGATCAAGCGCACTTTTATCGCTCTTTTGATCGTCTTCCTGCTACTTGCCGGCGCCGTCGCCTGGCTGCTCGCCGGGCTCGACATCAACCAATACAAACCGCAGCTGGAAAAGCTCGCCGCCGAGCAGGGCATCTCCCTGCAACTGCAAGGCGATATCGGCTGGCAACTGTGGCCCAAGATCGGTCTGCAATTAGAGGATGTGCAATTGGCGCCGCTACAGCTACCCAAACAGACCCTGGTCAAAGCGGACAAAATCGCCATCGGCGTGGCTCTCAAACCCCTGCTACAGCGCAAAGTGGAAGCCGAGGAAATCGTTCTGGTCGCCCCGCAAATCGAGCTCAGCGTCGATCGGGAGGGACGCGGCAACTGGGAGCTGATCAGCGAGGCCCTGGAAGCGCAGAGCAAACAGCCCCCCAAGCTCGCCCTCCCCAAGGAGCAGGAGGCACCGGCACAGCAACAGGTGGACCTGAGCCTGCAAAAACTGCGTATCGAAAAGGGACTGGTGCTCTACAGCAATGCCCAAACCCATAAAGAGTACAGAGTCCAAGACCTACAGGTCAGCGCTATCAATCTGGTGCCGGGCGGTGAACCGGGCAAGCTCACCGCCGCCGCAGACTTAACTGGCAGCGATCTCAAACACCCACTGCAACTGAAAATCGACAGCACCCTGGCTGTGGACGAGGGGCTCAACGGGCTACTCCTACAGCCGCTGCAAGTGGATCTCACCTCAGTGAACAGCGCCAAGGCCAGCCTGCATATCCGCGGCTCACTGCGCCGGGACAACAGCACCCAGCCCTGGCGCATACAGCTGAATATCAACGCCGATGCCAACCCGCTGCGCCCCTGGTTTGAACTGACCGGCAGCGAAATCGATACCCGCGATAAGGCGGCGCTGCAAAAGTTGAGTATCGAGGCCAGTGTGGAGGGCAGCGAGCAAAAACTCGATCTGACACCACTGCAACTGCAACTGGACGACGTCACCTTTAGCGGCAACGCCCAGCTGCGCAACGCGGAAATGCCCGGACTGGACCTGAGTCTGCGCGGCGGCGCCTTGAACCTGGATAACTACCTGCCCCCAACGCCGGAAGAAGGCACAGCCACACCGGCGCAGGTGCCTCCCACAGGTACCGAGGAAACGGCTGAAACTCCCACTGCCGCTGACGGAAACCCCGCAGCGCAAGCGGCGCAGAATCAGCCGGCGCCCCAAGAGCAATCCAAGCCCGCGAATACACAAGCCACTGAGCAAGTACCCCTGCCACTGAGCGACCTGCGCGGCTTCAATGCCAATATCAGCCTGGCGCTGGACCAACTGCAAGCCGCCGACCTGCAAATGGACAGCCCGGAAATCCAACTCACTGTGGATAACGGCCTCTACCGCCTGCAAAAATTGAGCGCGGATATCTATGGCGGCCAGCTCAATAGCAGCGGCCAGCTCAACGCCCGCGCCCAAGCCGCCGAAGCGCAAATACGCGGCGGCCTTACCGGCGTGGATATCGGCAAGATACAGGCCGCGCTCTTCCCCAGTGAAGACGTGCAGCTGGCCGGTAAAGCCAGCGTCAACTGGAGTGCCACCACCAAGGGCAAAACTGCGGCGGCCCTGGAGAAGAACCTGCGCGCCGCCGTCGAGGTTTCCAGCGCGGCGATGTCCATCTCTCCATTCAACTTGGAGAAAAACATGTGCCAGCTGTTCAGCTACGCCGAAAATACCGAGATGCCCACCCGGGACTGGCCCGACAGCACCGGCCTTCAGGACCTGCGCGCCATTATCGCAGTGAAAGGCGATCAGGTGGACGTGAGCGAGATTCTCGCCGGCATCGAAAATATTGCCCTGACCGGCGACGGGGAGGTGGACCTGAAGAAACAGGACTTCGACTTCAAACTCGGCCTGGCCCTGGTGGGTGAGAGCACCTCCGCCGACGGCTGTACCGTGCGCAACCCGCGCTGGCGCAACCGCCCGCTGCCCCTGCGCTGCAAGGGCGACTTCGACGATGTGGACATCAGCACCTGCAAACCCGACAGCCGTCGCCTCGACGACTTGGTGCGGGAGGAGCTGAAGTACAAAGCCGAAAAAAAATATGGCGATAAAGTGGAAGAAAAGGTCGACGAACTGAAAGAAAAATTGAAAAATCTGTTCGGCCGCTAAGGCCCAGCGCAGCGTGTACCGGGACCACCCGGTACGCGGTTGCAGGTATCCATCACAGACTCCAGCCCGCAGTACCCCCATGACCCCAAAGCAGTTCCAAAATGCCGCCCTGAAATGGTTCGACCAACACGGGCGCAAAGACCTGCCCTGGCAGCAGGACATCAACCCCTACCGGGTGTGGGTGTCCGAAATTATGCTGCAACAGACCCAGGTCGCCACCGTGATCCCCTACTTTGAGCGCTTTATGCAGAGCTTTCCCACCCTGGAAAGCCTCGCCCGCGCCCCCCAGGACCGGGTGCTGGCCCACTGGAGCGGCCTCGGCTACTACGCCCGCGCCCGCAACCTGCACAAGTGCGCACAGACGGTAGTGGCAGAGCACGGCGGGGAGTTTCCCCGCGACCTGGAGGCACTGATCGAGTTGAGCGGTATCGGCCGCTCCACCGCCGGCGCTATCGCCAGTATCAGTATGGGGCTCCGCGCACCGATCCTCGATGGCAACGTCAAACGGGTACTGGCCCGCTTTCACGCCGTGGAGGGCTGGCCCGGACAGACAGCAGTCGCCAATCAGCTGTGGGAGCTGGCGGAGACCTACACCCCGAACAAGCGCGTAAACGACTACACCCAGGTGATGATGGATCTGGGTGCCACCCTATGTACCCGCTCCAAGCCCCGCTGCGGGGAGTGCCCGCTGAGAAAATCCTGCGCGGCCCACGCCCAGGGCAATCCCCAGGACTACCCCGGCAAGAAACCGCGCAAGGAAAAGCCGCTGCGCACTGCCACCCTGCTCCTGCTCGAACACAGAGGTGAGATCTACCTGGAGCAGCGCCCCCCCAGTGGCATCTGGGGCGGACTCTGGTGCCCACCGAAAAGCGACAACGCCGCCACCTGGCTGAAAGCGCGGCGCTGGCGCGCTGCTGACACCCAGGCCCTGCCGACCCTGCGCCACACCTTTACCCATTTTCACCTGGAGATTTCCCCGCTGTGGATACAGTTGGACAAAGTCCCCGCACAGGTGGCGGAGAGCGGCGCTGGCTGGTATAAACTGCGGCGTTTAAACCGCCCTCGCGCGGCCCAGGAGCTGGGGCTACCCGCCCCTATCGTCAAGCTGGCAAAACAACTACTGGCGTTGCAGGCCCCCCTGCTCGCCCCGATCACTGCCGACTAAAATCAGGAGGAGTCATGTCCAGAACCGTATTCTGCCGCAAGTACCAAGAGGAATTGGAAGGTCTGGATGCACCGCCCTTCCCCGGCCCCAAGGGCGTGGACATCTTCGAACATGTTTCCAAGAAGGCCTGGCGGGAGTGGATGTCCCACCAGACCATGCTGATCAACGAAAAACACCTGAATATGATGGAGCCCTCCAGCCGCGCCTACCTGAGCGAGCAGATGATGAAGTTCTTAAGCGGTGAAGAGTACGACGCAGCCGACGGCTACGTACCGCCGGAACAGCAGTAATACGGCTCTGCCAAGCGTCTCCGGCAAAGAAAAAACTTTTTTATAATCAAGGGGTTGACTCTGACCCGGAGAAGAGCTTTAATACGTGCCTCGCGACGCAGGGGAAGCCCAGCAAGATCGCAAAGCCCGGATAGCTCAGTCGGTAGAGCAGGGGATTGAAAATCCCCGTGTCGGTGGTTCGATTCCGCCTCCGGGCACCATTTTTAAACCCGCGCAAGCACTCGCTTTCGCGGGTTTTTTAATTCTAGCGCCCTAAAAATTTCAGCGGCAATATCCCTCAAAGTGTCGACGTTGCCTCAACGCAAAATCATCTTGCCGCGCAATACCCTTTGGCAATTCTTCAAAGTGTGAAATCCGCTTCTTAGCAAATCCCCCCGGGCACTGACCGCTGGCATAATTTCATCAAACCCAAAAGCGCCCAAAATAGGCAGGGCTTGAATATGCTTTATGAACAAAAACATGCCCACTTGATAGCAAGCTTAAAACCCTTGGACATTACCCAAAGGCTAACCGGCCGCGAAAGAACTAAATCGAGGTGACCCATGCCTTCTTATATTTACTCAAAGTGGCATAACAGCCCAGAAAACTACCCGGTGGAATTTTACAGTGAACTCAACGGCGATCGCTTTGAAACCCGAAAGGTAGAGGTTTTCAAAGATGGATCACTAGGCTTTGCCTCCCAACATGTATCATCAAAAACAACAAAACTCGGAATCACAACCGTCCCCCCTTTAGCCGAAATTTCCAAGCAATCCGAGTTTTATATAAAGGCCATTACATACCAGCAATTTGAAGCCAAATGGAAGGAAGCAATAGAGAGCTGTGAAAAGTCCCAGGGATTTTCTTGAATAAAAAAAGATCAAGACTTTGCGACCAATACACTTATTGGGAAGTCAAAATCTACCGGTGAGATATCTATAGGGTTGTGTGGTTTCGAAATTATCAATGGAGGATTGATTTCTTGCATTCAACTCTGGTTTACATATTTAGCCTTATCCCCCATCAAATTACAGAGAAAGTTAACAGCTGATTGGAATTCATCGTATTGCTATACTTGACCGAATTACAACATGGAGTTACCAAATGAAAGGCTTGATGTTTAGCACCTTTAGCTTTTTTCTTCTTGTGGGTTGCGGCGGATCAGGAGGGGGAGGCTCTAGCGACTCAGGGGGATTCTCTCTTTCAACAAATAACTTGGAGTTTGAAGCTAGTTGGGATGAGTCGGATTTGCCGACTAAAGAGATTACCGTAACCTCGAATAGCGGAAACCTTTATTTAAGTGTTTCCTCCTCTGGAGATGCTCTGTCTTCAGCCGTACTTAGTACTAACAACTCAAATAAAGCAAAAATAAAAATAACTCCAAAAGCCCCGAGCTCCTTTGACGAATCAAAAACCTATTATGAGACAGTTACAGTATCGGCGTGTAGTGATAATGTTTGTTCAAAAGGAACAAAAGCTCAGAAGACCATCAAAGTCCAAACAACAATTACCGGCGGCCCCTCAATAATTGTAGACGATTCTCCAATTACCTTCTCTATGAATGAGGTAGATACGGAAGCACCGAGCCCAAAATCATTTAAAGTTAAATGGGCTGGTGATTCTTTTTCAGAATGGTCAGCTTATATAAATTGGAACAATTACCATCTAAAACCATATCAATATGCCAGTTCTGACATTAATAGTTCGGAAGGGCTAGTGACAATAACCCCTTATACTGGGAATCCCTCTGAAATTATAGATGGGACGACTATTATCACCGCAACAGCTGCATCTGGCGCTGTACGAAGATTTCAAGGCCCCAAGGTAGAAATAAAGGTTAATCCCGCAATATCACTAGATGGAGACTTAAATTTCACTTTTGACTCTAAGAGTAATCTAGAGGATTTAACCCGGACTTTAACTCTCTCCACCTCAACTCAACGTCCGGTTTCCTGGACTTTGACAGCTCCTTACGACCCCTGGATCAAGCTTTCACAAACAGAAGGCACATCTACTGGAAATCAGACAGTAACCCTAACTTTAGACAAGGAATCCATCGATCGACTGCCAATGGGAGATACAAAATTTTATCTAAACCTAAAAGTTGACGATGAAATGTTTGATCATTTTCAGTTTTCAAACACTCAATTTTATGAGAGTTATACAGGCTTAATTAATATGACCCTGCCGCAAATCCGTGGTTTTGGTCCCAGGGCAACTCTGCCTGGGACAGATACGGATATATTGGTGCGCGGTCGCGGCTTCCCTGAAGCTCTAGTCGAATTAAATTTCGGCAATACAAAGTTACCTGTAAAAGAGTTCCGATCCGAGAATGAACTTCTAATTAGCAGCTCTGGCTTAACGGAAGGCACCTATGTACCACAGTTATGGTTCGATCCTGGTATTTTTGAACGAAACCAAGCTAGCCTTCATGTCACTGAAGCGCTAAACCCTATAAATTCTAGGTACAGTTTTGATAGTAAAATAAATATTTCAGCTTTTACATTTAGCCCTGCCAACAATGCCCTCTATATTATTTCTTCTGGAAATACTGAAAATGATATTTGTACTAGTACTTTACAAAAAATCACTCTAGACAGCACTGGACTAAGTGCAAACAGTGTAGACTTAGAACTATGCGATGTAAGACAAATTGCTACCAGCTTTAACGGGAAAGACCTGATTCTTGTTGAAGCTGGCTATACTTTCTTTCGTTATCCTATGAATGATTTAGAAAGTGGACAACTAACAACTATTAGACATGTAAACGAAGAAACCACTAGTAGACTCTATGAATTGCGCCTAAGCGCAGATGAAACAGCAACTTTAGTACGAGAATCTACACTAGAAACCAAACTTATAGTTATTGACTTAAACCCTGGCCAATTTATTGGTCATAAATTCGAATTAGACGGGTATAGCCGTTTTATTTTTGAAGAAACTGATGGTTCAGGGTTTGGTTTAATGAATTACAACAGCTCTTATGATAATTTTAATGACTTCTATAGAGTTGACAGCCGGCTACAAACCCTACTATTAGAAAGAAGTACTGTTGATCTTGGAAACGTTGCTTCACGCTCCCATAGACAAGCTCAAGCATCCAAAGATATGACTGTTATTTACGCTAGAAGTGATGCAGGATCATATCCAATCCAGTATGAGTTTATCTATCCATACAACAATACGAGAAGACCGTGGAATGATTATAATGAAAGCTTTGACAGAGCATTTGCACTTAAACCAGACGGTAGTGGATTTTATGCCGATCGCAATGGAGTAGATATTGCCGAATATACTATATCTGGCCTAGGAGACTCAATTAATTTTTCAGGGACTATAATTGACACCGTAAACGATGAATTCAATGACGAGCTGCTTTTAACACCCGATGGAAAGCAATTATTTCATATTAGCCTCGGCGGCATGATAACCCTATATGACCTTGATCAATATTAACGGCTGGATAACCATGTGATAGTTGTTTAAGGAGCCTCTGAATAATTTCCAATTACTGACCTCTTACTCTAAAAGGAGGTCAGCCTTTACCCTACCTGTATTCAATTCTAAGGTGCCGTAACCTAAAGGATGATGCACTTCAGAGTTGAATGCAGGAATAAAAGAAAAGTAAAAAAGGAAACTTATTATAATAACATACCAGCTGGAAATTTTTCTTAGCGACCTAAAGTGGAGGTAGTTAACGGAAAAACCCTATAACAAAGGGCCATGAGCACATGTAATGGCCCATACTGCTTATTACAACTCACAAAGAATACATACAATGCCAGCCAATCCAATTTGATAAAGATACTTAAAGAGGTGTCCGCTTGGACTTGACCATAACACTTTAACAAAGCCGTCCTTGACTAACTTTTTAAACCGTCCGCACACAGCTTTCATCCCACTCACCCCATAGATCTAAGCACAAATACACTTCGCCCTAAAATAAATGGCGCGAGCTAAAGATTTCAACGCCAAAAATCAACCATGATTATATATTTTTTACCCTACTTCGCCTCTAGTTTTCACCACTTAAAACGCTGAATTCAGATAGCAGTCTGATTTTAACGGTGTTGGTAGTGGCAGCTAGTGCATACATCACCTAGCGGATACATAGAAAAATGCTACACTATATATCTTGCTAGAGATAAAAATCACCACCCGTAAAAATATTCAGTTAGCGTATTTTTTGTGGTCTTTTACGACAAATCCTATATTGCCTATTTTTAAATCAGATAAAGACATTCAGCAATACAGTATCAACGTTAACAACCCAGTAAAAGTAGCAAACCGTTTTAAGAAGCTAGTGAGCCTCAGATGGCTTCACAAGATATCTATAGACCTTCAAGTCTACAGATATTATACGTGAAACTTCGACACAGGCAGGACCAGGAATCGAGCACAGTTATCCAGGTCGAAAAGAAACGTCCTGGAGGTGTTTGTAGAGCAATATGCAGCCTTGCTCAGCGATCTCTTAAGTGGAGCACCTTGAGGTGATACAGACCTACCCGCCGCCTCTGCAATAGGAGCCACCCATCGAGACTGAAAACATAGAACTTAAAAGTTTTGAATTATTGGATCAGTATTCCGCCTAATGTAAAATTAAAGGCCATTTTTCCTGCGATTCAGTTGACGCAAGGAGAATAGTCACAACAAAATAAGTTCTTGCTTTGTATAGGGGTAAATATGCCAGCAGGGAAGCCTAATAAGAATGTCCATATGATTTACGGGAGCATTATTGTTCTTGTTGTTATGAGCTTTTGCCTTTTACTTTATAAAAATGAAAGCAATGGCTCCCTGCGGGTAAAGGTGGGAAATAACGAATTGGAGCTGCAAATTGACGGGGACAGCAGAGCAGTTTCAATTCGGAGGGTGCTCAACCAGCTATTTCAAGATGAAGAGGCAAGTCGCGAATCTAAAGCTCTCTTGAAAGAATTCGGCAATTTCTACTTACCAACGGACCCTGAGCTTATCGGTGAAATTGAGAAGCAGCCGCTCCAATCAGAAGTTTCCGAGCGCTTGCGCGAACTCCTGTATGGATTAAAGGGGCCTTTCAATCGACAGGCACATAACTACTACGATATCGAAAATGTGCAGATTGTCGATGCGCTGAGTGGCCTGGAATTCAACCATCCGGTTTCCAAGGGGCTGCGGGAGCTGCTGATTTATAGGCGCGGCCCGTTCGAGGAGCGCTCCAAAGAGGTTCTCTTGAGTGTTCCAGCGGGCAATAATATTCCTGCTGGCAGAGCCGCATCCTGCCGGGGCAATGATTTTTTCCGGCGGGAAATCCGTATTTTCAATGCCCAACGAACCCATTCTATTTCCGTTTTTGTCAGTGGCAGCTTCCCCTGTAATACCGATACCGCCAACGACATACACCGCCTGATTCAACTGTCCTATGCCGATATGAAAAACCTACTGGGAGATTCCCCCATGGGTGCCAAAGAGCCTGCACTGGCTGAAATTATGATAAATATTGACTAACTGCTGGGGCCGGCCGTCAGCGAGTTTATCCTCGCACATCCAATCTTATGACTGCTAATCTTGGCCCAGCCAAGAAATAAATGTAGGGAGACGCAGGGAATGGCTCAATCATTTCACTTGGAGCGTTTTGTCACCGCGCAGGAAGGCTCTTATGAGCGCGCCTTAAGCGAACTGCACGGCGGACATAAACACTCGCACTGGATGTGGTATATATTCCCCCAGATCTCCGGCCTGGGGCACAGTACAACCTCCGAGCATTTTGCGATTAAAACTCTGGATGAAGCCCGCGCCTATCTGGAGCACCCCCTGCTCGGCCCCAGGCTCAAAGCGTGCTGCGAGGTATTGTTGCAGCTGAATAATCTCTCCGCGTACCAGATATTCGGCTCACCGGATGATATGAAACTAAAATCCTCCATGACTTTGTTTTCTATCACCGATCCCAGCAGCAAGTTATTTGCGCAGGTGTTGGAAAAATATTATGAGGGACAAAAGGACCTCCGCACTTTTGAGATTCTAAAAGTCCCAGCCCCGCACTAAGCCGTTTGGGTCGCGGCCTCTTCCAGTTTATCGCTACCCAACAGCTTATCCATCACCAAACAGGCGGTCAGATCTCCGGTCACGTTCACGGCGGTACGACACATATCCAGAATTCGGTCCACCCCCAGAATCAGGGCAATACCCTCCGGCGGCACGCCAATACCCGCCAAAATGGTCGCCAGAATAACGATACCGACGCCCGGTGTACTGGGAGAGCCTATAGATGCGCCAACGGTGGTCACCGTCAGCCCTACAAGCTGTGCGGTTGTCAGGTCAATGCCGTATACCTGGGTCAGGAAAACGGCGGCGATTACCTGATAGAGCGCTGTGCCATCCATATTCACAGTGGCGCCCAGGGGCACGATAAACTTGGCGATGGAAGGCTTTACACCCAGGGAGCTTTCCGCCACCCGCATGGAGAGGGGCATCACAGCGGCAGAGCTGGAGGTGGAAAATGCCAGCAGCTGTACCCCGCTAATACGCTGTAAAAAGCTGACCGGGCCGACGGGCGTCACCAGGGAGACAATCAGCAAATAAAAACTGAGCAGGATCAGCAGCCCCAAAATCACAGTGCCCACATACACCGACATCCCCAGAATCGCGGTGAGGCCGACGCGAATAGCGATATCGGCCAGAAGGCCAAATACCGCCAGAGGCGCAAACAGCATGGCCCAGCCAACCACCTTGAGCGCCACCTCCTGAATAATGGCAAAGGCGTACACTGCGGTTTCCCGCTGCTTTTGCGGCAGTAGCATCACCGCAACGCCGATAAATATCGCGTAGACCACCAGCTGCAACATATTGCGCATAGCGATACTTTCATTGAGATTGGCGGGGATCAATTCGGCAATGCGCTCGGGCAGTGGCTTGGATTCGATCACCTGGGGAGCACTTGCAGCCTGCAACTCGGTGGCGGCACTGAGTAGGGACTCGTCGATATAGTCGCCGGGCTGGATCAACTGCGCCAGGACAATGCCGATAATCACCGCAACAGTGGTAGTGCCGACAAAGTAGGGGGCGATACGCAGGCCGACCCGCTTGAGTTGGCCGACATTGCCGCTGCCACTCAGCCCCAGAATAATCGAGGACATAATCAGCGGTATCACCACCATCTGGATCATATTGAGAAAGATGGAACCCGGCAGCTTGAACCAGCTGGCCAGTACCATACTGAGATCCTGGCGCACCAGCGCCAATCCCTCCGGCGATAGCAGCAGACCGACGGTTAACCCCAGAATCATGGCGACCACTATCTGCATCCACAGGCGCTTGCGCACCAGCACACCGAGGGATTCAACCATGCGGATCAAATAGAAATGCGTGCCATTACTCATTCTTGCTATTCCGAGTTATAGGAAGTCGTTAGAGGTCATCAACTGCGGGCATTATGTCCCAGGGCGGTGAAGAAAACCTGACGGTCAGATCAAGCCCGGGGCTTTAATCGCGCTGATACGGCGCTATTTTTTGTTTTTAGCGTTAAATGGCATGGGGACCTGCGCCCTCACCTGCGCTTTACCAGCGCCGGCGGGGCTAAATTAGCGCCGGCCTGGAGGGCCGCGACGGGAGAAGTCGCACTGGCTCTGTTTGCCCGGCAGGGCGCAGCCCCGCTGGCCTTTTAGGCAGTGCAAAATATCGTTTTCGGCGGCGAGATTGGCGTGATAGTGATAGCCCAGATCGGCGAATTCATGGCCGCGGCATTCATCCAGGTCGCTGGGCTCGCGGCCGTCGGCATTCTCCCGCGCGTAGATCAGATAGCCATCGATAGCGACACCGACAATAGCCGCATGGCTCGCCGCCGATGGGTAGGCCTGGCTACAGCCCAGGGCCGCGTGGTAGTGGTAGCCCACATGGGGGTTTACATGGCCGCCGCAGGCATCGACGGGCGCCAGGGTATGTGCAGCTAAAATCGCGCCAACAGGTGCGCTGATATCAAACTTAACTCCGTTGAAGGCCACGCCATAGCCGGAGAAAGGATCGGGCCTCTGCTTGGTTTTGGCCTTGCTCGGCTGCACCGGGATCAAATAGCGGGTGTGGAAGTCCGGGCCCATATAGCTGGCCTGGCATTCCACGCAGTAATTGTTGTACTGCGGCGCCACATCGGGCCGCGCGGCCATCTCACAGGCCGCCTTGGAATCGGTCACCTTTACCGCACCGGTTTTCGGATCGTACAGACTCCACTTTGGATCGGAGAAGAAGGTCGCGGCATTTTGCACGAAAGGACCATCGGTCGGCACTAGCTGCCGCTCAATAAACATCATGCCAGCGGCCGTAATCGGATCGACAATATTGCGCGGGCACCAGGGCCCCATTTTATGTTTGGGCTCCGCCTTTACCACAATCATCCAGCACTGAGTTTTGCGCCCCTCCGACAGGGTGCAATCCACTTTTTTAATTTCCTCAACCAGTGCATCCCGGGCAAATAAGCCGGGGATATCCATATGCGCATAAAAATCGGTATGGGCGCAAACAGTGGAGCTCAACAATATCAGTAGAAAAAATGCGACACGCATGGCAATCACTAGCTAAAACCCCGACCTGCTCAAGTTTAGCAGCGCTAGCCTTCGTCCTAATCGCTGGGAAATTGATCTGCCAATAAAGTGCGAATCCACTTGTGTAGAGGGTCCTGACTACTGCGGGTATGCCAGGCGGCAATCACATCGAAGCCGGGGGGCTGCTCGATAATGGGCAGGGTTTTTAGCCGGGGGTCCGGTAGCAGGCGCGAGGGCAAAAAGGCAACGGTATTGGTAGAGGCGATACACTCGGCGGCGGCGGCAAAAGAGGGGACCGATAGCACCACATTGCGCGCCAAACCAAACTGCTCAAACCAACTATCCGCCATGCCGCGCAGGTCACCTCTAGAAGGTGATACCACCAGCTGCGGCAGCGCGGCCAACGCTTCTATTCCCAGGGGCTGGCTGGTGCCGTGCAGCATATCGGTGTGCTGGCAGCAGACGCAGACATAGTGCTCCCGATACAGCAACATGCTGGGGCTGTTATCCGGCACAAATCCCGGCGTACTAAAAACCAGATCCACTTCCCCGGTTTGCAGCTGCTGGGCCATGCGGTCAATCTCCAGCTTGAGCACCACCACTTTTATACCCGGGGCCCGCTGACGCAGTTGCTTGAGGAGCAGCGGCAGTATCACGCGCTGCTCAAAGTCTGTCGCGCTGATGGTAAAGATGCCCCGGTGCTGTGCCGGATCAAATTCATCCGCGCGCAGCAGCGCCGCGACATTGTTCAGAATCTCATCCAGTCTGGGGGCCAGGCGCTCGGCCAGGGGGGTGGGGATAACCCCGTTACTGGTGCGGATAAACAGCCGGTCATCGAAGATTTCCCGCAGGCGTTTCAGCTGCTCACTGACCGTTTGCTGGCTCACCCCCAGCTGGTCAGCCACCCGGGATAGATTCAGTTCGCGCAAAATAGCGCTCATTAAGCGAAGTTGACGCAACTCCAGCCTCTCCAGTGGGTTTGCTCGATGACCTCTGCTCAAACCTGTATCACTCACAACGGTTACTTGGTTTTCATTGTATCCAGCTAACCCTAGCATTGTGAGTAGATTGGCCCATATGGCATCCACTTCGGTGGGGGGGGAGAGTTCACTATGCACACCGCAGCCCGGTCCGCCTTTCAGGATCAATTAGTTACCGCGATTATTCACTACGCTGACCCCAGTAGCGACCTGGTTTACGACAAGCGCTCAGAGGGCCCGGGGCCGGCTAAATTGGTCGAGAATGTTATTTCCCAGCAGGTTCATATACACGATGGTCGCACGCTAAAAGCCGCCGGGGAGCGCTTTCGCCTCAATAGCCAGGGCTTTGAGCTGGTACGCCCTCTGCTCGGTATTAATCTGCACCAGCTGGACGATGCGCTACACGCCCTGGATAAACCCTCCGCGAGTAGCCCCAGCCCTGCGGAGCGCGATCAGCTGATTCGCACTCAGTGGTATCCCGCCATTGAAGCCTGGATAGGCGCTCACCTGGGTGCAGCCAGGGTGCTGACCTTTGATCACACACTGCGCGCCCAACCATCGACTGATGCAACCCCGGAGCTGAGTCGCAGCCGCCGCTCCCCGGTAAAGCTGGTGCACAACGATTACACGCCCTGGTCCGCAGAGCGCCAGTTAAAGGAAACTCTGGAGCTGCGGGGTTACGAGCCTTCAGATTACCCGCGCTACCAGTTTATTAATCTGTGGCTGCCCCTGTTGCGCCCGGTGCAGGAGTCGCCACTGGCTATGGTGGACCTGCGCACTGTCGCCGCTAATGATTTCCACAATATGCGCTTAATTTACCCAGAGCGAAAAGGGCAGATTTCGGTATTGAGTTTCAACCCGGTTCACCGCTGGATTTGGTTTAGCAATATGCAGCCCGGCGAAGGCCTCTTACTGCGGGTATTCGACAGCCAGCACCGGGGTGATGTCACCGGTGTTCCCCACTGCGCTTTTGACCTGCCGGGAAGCGCCGGGGCGCCCCGCAGAACCAGCCTGGAAATTCGCACCATTGTCCTGTTTGAGCAATAACACCAACGCTTTTAAGAAAACATCCGGCCACTCAATAAAGTGGCCGGAGTGAATGAGACCCCATTATGGAAAATATACTTCGATCGATTGATCCACTAACCGGAGAGACTATCGGATCGCTACCTGTCAGCAAGTCCCAAGACATTCAGAACATGGTGGAGAAAGCCCACAAAGCGCAGCGACTGTGGTCGAGTAAATCTCTTCAGGAGCGGGTACAACTACTTCAGCAGGCTTACACAAAACTGAATGCGGCAGAGGCAGAGCTGGCTCAACTTATCAGCCGTGAAATGGGCAAAGATGCCCGGCGTGCACAGTATGAAGCCGGTGGCGTAGTCCAAGGCGGCGCCTGGTTAGCGGGCGATGCCGGCGAGGCCCTGCGGGCAAAATCCACTGGCGGCAGTGAAATTCAATATCGGCCACTGGGTATTGTTGCGGTTATCTCCCCCTGGAACTATCCACTGGCGATGGCCAACAACCTGATTGTGCCCGCTCTTATCGCCGGCAACGCCGTGATTTTAAAACCCTCCGAGGAGTCGCCGCTGGTCGCCGACTTATTGGTGAAGACACTCAATCAAACCCTGCCCCAGGATATTTTACAAATTGCCCACGGCGATGGCGCAACCGGTGAGGCCCTGGTGAAATCTCCTATCAATATGGTCGCCTTTACCGGATCGCGGGCAACAGGCCAGAAAATTATGGCCAATGCCGCTCCGGCACTGAAACGCCTGGTGATGGAATTGGGCGGTAACGACCCGATGATCGTTTTGCAGAGCGCCAATATTCCCCGAGCAGTGCAATTTGCGGTTGGCTCCAGCTTTGAGAATTCAGGCCAGATGTGCACCTCCACAGAGCGTATTTATGTCGACGAAAAAATTGCCGACGAATTCGAACATGCCGTGGTGGCACTGGCGAAACAATATCGCGTCGGTGGGTGGCGCGAGCCCCAGGTGGATATAGGCCCCCTGGTTAATCAGCGCCAACACCAAAAGGTGGTGGAACATATCCACGATGCCCTGGATAAAGGCGCACAGCTGCTTTTAGGGGAGCGCGATCCGCAGGCGCCGTTTATTCCACCCACAGTTATCAGCGGCATTCGACCGGGTATGTTGCTGGAAGATGACGAGACCTTTGGACCTGTCGTGGCCATCGACCGCTTTAACTCGGTAGATGACGTGGTCGAGCGGGCCAATAACTCCGTTTACGGTCTCGGTGCGGTTGTGTTTGGTGAAAGCAAACAGGCCGAGCAAATCGCCAGCCAACTGCAAGCGGGGATGATCGGCATTAATCAGGGCGCCGGTGGCTCCCCCTGGGTGGGCGCCAAGCAAAGTGGCTTTGGCTTCCACGGCGGAGCTGAAGGGCACCGGCAGTTTGCCCAAATCACCGTTTTAAACCGCTAAATCCTTTAAAAAATTTTCTATAGAAGTAGCGCAGATGTCCACAACCGCAACACTTGAAACTGTCACCCCCTCGGATGACTTCTTTGTTATCGCCCGCGAGCCCGGTGCAGAACACCCGGCTCTGCCCACCTGGGCTAGTCGCAGTCAAAACCCGGCGGCCCTGGCCGAACAAGCGCCGCAAGCGGTGTCACGCCGGGATATCGCCGAGGTTCCCGGCGCCTTCCAATTGCTCAATGTTTTCTCACAAGAGGAGTGCCGGCGGCTGATTGATATCAGCGAAACACTGGGTTATTTACCCGATGCCGCCGTCTCCCTGCCCCGGCAGGTCCGCCACAACGACAGCCTGACCTGGGTGGTAGACGAGATTACCGAGGGCCTGATCTGGCAGCGATGCCGAGACCTGGCGCAGGACTTAAATGGTGACTTTGGCGGAAGAGAGGCTGTCGGTATCAATCGGCGTTTCCGCTTTTATCGCTATGGCGAGGGGGATTTCTTCCAGTTCCACACCGATGGCGCCTGGCCCGGTAGCCGTATTGACGACAACCAGTTGATCAGCAACGGCTATCCCGATCGCTATAGCGAAATGACATTTTTAGTACTGCTGAGCGAAGACTTTGAAGGTGGTGCAACCCGATTCCGACTAAATGCAGATGACCCTCTCCTGCAACCCAGGCGGGATTCTGTAGTGGATATCGATGTCCGCACCCCTGCGGGAGCCGTGCTGTGCTTTCCCCATGGAATGCATCCCCTGCACAGAGTGCACAGCTCTACCCCGATTACCGCTGGAATCAAATATATTATTCGAACGGATATGCTTTTCCTGCAGGAGTAGTTTCTCCAGGCGTTGCTATACAGGTCATACACTTCGATATGGATCGAAGCATTAAATACTCCCGGCACTAAAATTTTGTTTTTTGCCCTGGAGTTAATTTAGTGGAATTGATGAACTACCTGAACCAATATTTTCTGAGCAGAGAGCAGCTTATTCAAACCGCCCAGATTAGTCGGCGGCAACTGCTGAGCTACCAGGAGGAGGGACTTATGCCAAAGCCCTCCTATCAGCTCGAAAGCCACTTGCACTGCAACTCCTACTTTGGCCCCTATCGCCAGGAGCAAAGCTGTGAATATTATGCAAAGGGCTATTGCAGCTGGATTGCGGTTATTCAGGAAAAGCGGCATTTTGCCGCTATTTTTCAAAATTTTCACGACCGATATAAAGCCCGGGTAGCCCAGCTGCACGACTTGGGTTTCCGCTCCGGCAACCCGAAATTTTCAGCGGAGATTTCTACGCATATTGAAATCGAGTGGGGTCACTTTACCCAGGGTATTTACGGGCTCTGTACCCGCAGCGGCTTACCGGAGGATATAGCGGCAAAGGAACTCGCCACTACAGAAATCCAGGCACTGCTTGAACACAAGCATTTAAACCCCGAGCAGAGACAGCGGCTCAATCTTTTTGTAGACCTACTGGATAAAAGCAGTGCGCTGTTTGCGCCCCATGAAAGAGTAAAAAGCTCCAGACACCGATTGGTTGATCGCTTGCGCCGAGAGTTTGATCTGAAGACTCAATCGCCGGCTTGCAGAGAGCACGCAGGTATTTCTTCATCCCTGAGTGTCAACACTTCATAGCCATCTTTAGTCACCAGCACGGTATGCTCCCATTGCGCCGACAGTTTTTTATCGCGGGTGATTACGGTCCAGCCATCTTTCTTAACCTTGGTCTTGCGGCTGCCCTGATTAATCATGGGTTCGATCGTAAATATCATGCCCTCCCGCAAGACCTCCCCGCTTCCCGGGCGGCCAAAATGCAGCACCTGCGGCGCCTCATGCATTTCCCGGCCAATACCGTGGCCACAGTATTCCCGCACCACACTAAAACCCTGGCGCTCGGTATGGCGCTGGATCGCATGGCCGATATCGCCGAAGGTAACCCCCGGCTTTACCGTATGAATGCCCGCCCACATGGCGTCATAGCAGGTGGCAACCAGTTTTTTGGCGATTGGCGTTATTTTGCCCAGGGTATACATTTTGCTGGAGTCGGCAATATAACCCGATTTTTCCAGAGTAATATCCACATTGACGATATCACCCTCAGCCAGCCGCTGCTTATCACTCGGCATGCCGTGACACACGACCTCATTGAGCGAAGTATTCAGGGCGTAGGGATAGTCGTACTGCCCCTTGCTGGCGGGGCGCGCGTTTAATTCCTTTACAATAAAGGCTTCAACCCAATCATTGATCTGCATCGTCGAGACGCCCGGCTGAACCCGGGAGTCCAACATGGCGAAAACGCGACTCAATAATTGACCCGATTGGCGCATTAACTCCCGTTCAGCGGGGGTCTTAATTTTTATGTCACTCACGTGTCAGCGCTTCCAGCGTTAATGCCTGATGACGCAGTAATTTCTTACACAGATCGCTGTAACTTAATTGCGGATTCAGCTCCGCCAGCATGCCAATTTTGATCCAGTACTCCGCCTGGGAATTAATGGAGCGGGCCATCGCGGTACTGGCCTTGCGAATCTCATCGTGCAGCTCATCAGATATTTTGACGATACCCATCACATTTCACCTTAATATGTAATATATACAAAGTGTATACGAATCATATAAAAACGCACAAGATATAACCAGAATATCAATATGCAACTTATTGCATATATCGATAGGGGGCGCTATGGTTGAGGCATAAAAATAATAGTGGCGAGGCCATCATGACAGAGACTCCTGAAAAGAAGCGCAGTGCCCCAAAACCCAGCCGGCTGCGCATTGGCCGGCGCTATCGTCCGAGTCGCCTGGAGGGCAACTACGACGCCATTATCATTGGTTCGGGTATTGGCGGCCTGACCTGTGCCGCGATGCTCAGTGCCATGGGCAAGAAAGCGCTTGTCCTTGAGCAGCACTACACCGCCGGGGGCTACACCCACGCCTACGACCGCAACGGCTATGAGTGGGATGTGGGCGTCCACTATATCGGCGATGTGGGCGAACACCCCACCCTGACCCGCAAGATTTTTGACTTTATCAGCAATAATCAGCTGCACTGGGCGCCGATGGACAGCACCTACGACCGCATCTGTATCGGCGATAAACAATACGATCTGAAAGCCGGTCGCCAGCAGTTTATCGATGAGCTGGTCAGCCACTTCCCCGATGAACGCGCCAATATCGAGGAGTACCTACAGCGGCTCAATGTAGTCGCCAAAGCCATGCAACGGCTGGCGATGGAAAAAATGCTGCCCAGCTGGTGCGGGCCCCTTATGCGCCTGTGGCGAAAACTGCGCGAACCCGCCTGGCTCAATAAAACCACCCGCGAAGTGCTCGGTGAGATCACCAGCAATGAAAAGTTGATCTCTGTGCTGACCGGGCAGTGGGGCGATAACGGTATGACCCCATCTGAGGGCAGCTTTATTATCCACGCGCTGATCGCCAAACATTACCTCTATGGCGGTTACTATCCTGTTGGCGGCGCCAGCAAAATCTCCGAAACGATTATTCCCCAGATTCAGGCCAGCGGCGGCGAGGTTTTTACCTACGCCAAGGTGGAAACCATCCTGATGAATGGCGATCAGGTGCGCGGGGTGAGGATGTCCGACGGACATGAAATCGAAGCGCCCTTGGTGGTCTCTGGCGCCGGGGTATTTAACACCTTTGAGAAGCTGTTGCCGCGCAGTACCAGCGAGCGCATGGGTTATATCCGCGATCTGGAAACCGTCAACCGCTCCATGTCGCACCTGTGTCTGTATATCGGCCTGGAAAAAACAGCGGAAGAATTAAACCTGCCCAAGACCAATTACTGGATCTATTCCAGCGATCGCTACGAAGAGGATATGCAGGCCTTTATCGACGATCAGGAGAAAGAAATACCGCTGGTGTATATCTCTTTCCCCTCCGCCAAAGATCCCACCTTTACCCAGCGCTACCCAGGCCGCGCCACCATCGAAATCGTGGCACCGGCCAACTACGACTGGTTTGCCCAGTGGCACGACAAGCCCTGGGGCAAACGGGGGGAGGACTACGAGGATCTGAAGGAGGCGTTTAGCCAGCGCCTGCTGGAACATCTGTATCGGCATCTGCCACAACTGCGTGGGGAAATCGATTACTACGAACTCTCCACCCCTCTGTCTACGGATTACTTCTGTTTTTATCCGCGCGGGGAAATCTACGGGTTGGATCACGATCCCAATCGCTTTGAGCAGTCCTGGCTGAGACCCAAGAGCCGAATTAAAGGGCTCTACCTCACCGGGCAGGATGTGATGAGCTGCGGCGTGGCCGGCGCTATGATCTCCGGTATGCTCACCGCGCAGAGCATTATCGGCCTGCGCCAAACCGGCAAGCTGATGAAGAAAATATTTTCCAACAAAGCCCCAGAGACGCCGGTAAACGCCAGCGAAGAACTGGGTAATGCGTCGAGCTGAGCCCCTGGGCCAGCTCTTCACCGGCAAGCTATTCGGGGTTAGCGCCTCGGTAGTTTGCTGGGAATACGGTCAAAATTTAATACGCGAATCATCAGGCGGCGGTTCTCCCGCTTGCCTTTGTCCGTGCCGTTATCGGCAAGCGGATCGGTATCGCCGTAGCCCTGGGCCTCCATTCGCTCGGCAGAGACACCCCGCTCGACCAGAAAGTGCTTCACCCAGTCCGCTCTGCGCTGTGACAGCCTGAGGTTTTTCTGCGCGTCCCCGGCACTGTCGGTATGGCCTTCAATCGCGATGCGCACCTCTGAAAAATCGCGCATTATGACCAGCAGGGCCTCCAGGTCGGCAAGGGTTTCGATACGCGGGGCAAAACCGCCGGGATCAAACTCCAGGCGCAGGCGGAAGGTATCGCCGATAGCGCGGTTATTGCCCCGTAAAAACCTCACCAGTGCATCGGCAAAAGGGGCCGCTTCCCGCGCGCTTTTCTCGCTGTCGCCGGACTGGATAGTCTCGATAGGTTCGAGCATATATTGCTTGGGGGAGCTGGGCTGATCGCAGCCCGGCAGGGCTGCGGCCAATAAGATCAGGCAACGGGCAGACAAGAATTTACCCGCCATAGATACGACTTCCGGTTGCTCGAGGTCAAATTCAGTGTAGAACAACGCAGGCGCCGTTCCGCTTAAAAAACCGCAAGCCCCAGCCGCTGTGGCCGCTAAATAAAGTTCAAAACCGCCATCATATCAGTGACTACCCGGGCGCCCTGCTTTTCCAGTTGGGGGCCGCGCACCGGGTGGGGACTGTAACCCACCACACGCATACCCGCCGAGACCGCCGCAGAGACACCGGCAATAGAGTCCTCCACCACCAGACAGCGCTCCGGCGCCACTCCCATAGAGTCCGCCGCGTGCAGGAACAGCTCCGGCCAGGGCTTGCCCCGGGATACATCGTCGGCACTGAAAATCCGCCCGTCGAAATAATCGTATAAACCGGTTTTATTCAGTGTCAGCTGCATTTTCTGGTGGGAACCCGAGGAGGCCACACAGCTGCGCAGGCCCATCTGCTGTAGTTGATCAAGCAGCCCCTCAATACCCGCAACCGGCTGCAATTCCTGTTGGAATGCCTCGCGGATACGGCGCTCGGTATTGCCGAAATAATTATCCGGCAGGGGTCCGCCAAAGCGCTTCTCTATATCCACCAGGCAATCTCGGGCCGGGCGGCCACTGAACTGTTCATCCAGCTCTTCCGCCGTGGTCTGTATCCCCAGGCGATTCATCTCCTCCGCCAAAATTCGGCAGACGATACTCTCGCTGTCTACCAAGACGCCATCGCAGTCAAAAATAATTAAATCGGTAGAAGACATGGGAACCTATATCGTTAGCGCGCAGAGAGCAGCATCAAACCGAGAATGACGCCGGTCACGCCACTAATGCGCAGAAAATTTTCATTGCCATGGGAAATTTTAATCGCCAACTCTCTGCCCCGCTCAAAACCGATTTGCAGCATATAGGCACCACTCAACAGCACCAGCACGCCGAGGGCATTGAACAAGATATACCAGTGGCGCGTGTCGGCGATCAGCAACAGCATTAAGCCGACAAAAATGCGCGCCCAGGCGGAGAAGGCATAGCCGGTTTCATTAAGCCGTTCGCTGAGGCTGCGCGCCAGTTGCGGCCTGATTACAATCGCCAGCGACCATACGACAATGACAACGCCCAACAGCCAGATAAGTACTTTGATCATAAGATTCCCTCCCTAAATGTTCTCAAATCCAATCTTTCAGCGGCTTACAGGTCGCCCCACTGGAACTGCAAAACAGACAGTGCGGCAATTGGAGCCGTCTCGGTGCGCATGACCCTCGGTCCCAGGCGCAACGGCATAAAATCCTGCGCCAGTGCCGCATCGATTTCTCCCTGCGACAGGCCACCCTCGGGGCCCACTAAGAGCAGTGCGGATTGCGGTGTCCCCCGCTCCGCCTGCCACTGGCGCAGATCCAGTTCGGTGCGGTGGTGCAGCACCAACTTGACCTGGGCTGCGTCCTCACTGGATACATGCTGTAAATATTGCGTCAGCTTTAACGGCTCGGCAATCGCCGGCACCCGGTTGCGCTCGCACTGCTCGCAGGCACTGATGGCGATCTGGCGCCAGTGGCCCAGCTTTTTTTGTAAGCGCTCCCCGGACAACTTCACTTCACAGCGCTCGGTAAACAGTGGCTGAATTGTCGCCACCCCCAATTCCGTGGCCTTTTGTATCACCCAGTCGAAGCGGTCGCCACGGGAGATGCCGATCGCCAGAGTCAGCGCCAGCGGCGACTGGCGATCCTCTGCCCGGTACTCCGCCGTGCGCGCCCGGGCCCGCTTGCCGGTCTCGATCAACTCCGCCGCATACTCACCGCCACTGCCATCAAAGAGAACCAGGGGGTGGCCCACATTCAGGCGGAGCACTTTAACCAAGTGACGGGAGGCCAGTTCATCCAGCTCCACATCCTGTTGCGAGGCCAGGGGCTGCTTGGAGAAAATACGCGGAATGCGCATGGGGGAATCCTATGTAAACACCATAAAAAAGCCGACAGGAATGTCGGCGTTTTGCTGGCAGTTAGTTTAGGCATTTATACCCCATAGGCGCAATGGCGGAGGCGATCCGCCACTGCGCCGGGTACTCGGCGCTACACCGCCTCCAGTGAGACCGGGGCATCTTCTTCCGCTGCGGCTTTGCGCTGCGGACGCAATTTCTCAATCACTTTGTACAGGTTCGGCACCAGGATCAGAGTCACCGCCGTTGCAAACAGGACGCCGAAGGCCAGGCTGATCACCATCGGGATCAGGAACTGGGCCTGGATTGAGCGCTCGAACATAATCGGTACCAGACCGATAAAGGTAGTGATCGAAGTCAGGATAATCGGGCGGAAACGATCCCGACCCGCCTGCACCACCGCATCCATCACCGCCATGCCCTGGGCGCGCAGTTGATTAATGCGATCCATCAATACCAGGTTGTCGTTCACAACCACCCCCGCTGCGGCGAGGAAGCCGAGCATGGACATGATGCTGATATCGTGGCCCATCAACAGGTGGCCTACTACCGCGCCGAAGAAGCCGAACGGCACTGCAGTGAGGATCAATAGCGGCTGCGAGTAGGAGCGGAAGGCAATCGCCAACAATGCGTAAATAGCGAATAAAGACAGCACAAAGAAGGCCAGAATAGCGCCATTAAATTCCTCTTCCTCCTGCATTTCTCCAGCGGTTCTGAGGGAGAAGCCGGGGAACTGGCGCTCCAGCTCGGGCACCAGGGTCTCGCGCATATCTTTGAGAATTTCCTGCGCAGTGGAGGTGTTCGGCGTTAGCTCGGCAAACACTCGCACGGTGCGCTCGCGATTGTTGCGGCGGATGGTGGTGTAACCGGGCACATAGACCGCCTCGGCTACCGCAGAGAAGGGCACCTCACCTTCTGCCGTACGAATACGCACGCGATCCATCTGCTCTTCGCTGGCGCGCTCTTCCTGCGGGTAGCGCACCATCACCCTAACGTCCTCACGACCGCGGGGAATACGCTGTACTTCTTCACCGTAGAAACCCTGGCGCACCTGCCTGGCCACATCCGCCAGATTGATACCCATGGTGGTGGCGTGGGGCCTCAGCTGGATTTCGATATCGCGACGCGCACTGGTGAGATTGTCACGCACATCGTAAACACCCGCGTAGCTGTTCATCTTCTTCTTAACCGCATCAGCGGCCGCGCGCAATTCATCCATGTCCCCGGAAGCGGTACTCAGGTTCAGACTCATACCGTTGCCGCCATCGTTGATGGTGGCATCAATATTCAGGTCTTCAACACTGGCCGGCATTTCACCGATCAGCTCGCGCCAGCGCAGCGACAGGGTTTTGGAAGTCACATCGCGCATCTCACCGTCGGTGAGCTGCAAGATCACAAAGATGTTGCCGCGCCAGTTGAACACCATGGAGTTCATCACGAAGGGCTCGCCGTCGTTGAGCTTCAGCATCTCCTCATCGGTAGCGAGCTTATCTGCGGCCTCCAGCACCTGATTCATCACGCGCTCGGCCTCATGGAAAGGCTCGCCATCGGCCATGCTGGCACGCAATTCCAACAGATCCGACGGTACCTGCGGCGAGAAGGAAGAACCCACATAACCACTGGTAAAGACACTGATGGAAAGTACCAGCGCCATGAAGAAGACCATCACCGTGGTGCGGCTGTTGCCAAGGGACTTCTTAAGCAGCGGCAAGTAATACTTGTCACCGGCGGTCTTCATGGCCCCGGCGAAGCGGCCACGCAGCTTCTGCAACTTGATGCCCAGGGTGGACTTGGCGGGTTGCTCCGGCTTCATGCCCACCAGGTGCGCCGGCAGAATCAACAGAGATTCCACCAGGGAGAACACCAGGCACAAGAGCACCACCACCGGCAGTGCCAACATCATCTGCGCGGTATATCCGGGCAGGAACAGCATGGGGATAAAGAACACCATGGTGGAGGTCACGGCGAAGATCACCGGCGCGGAGACCTGCTTCACACCCTCTTCTGCGGCGGCCAGACCGGTCACACCACGATCGTGGGCCGCATGCACCGCTTCTCCCACAATAATCGCATCGTCCACCACAATGCCGAGAATCAGCAGGAAGGCGAACAGCGACAGCATATTCAGGCTGACCCCGGTAATCGGCAGCAACCAGAAAGCACCGAGGAAGGCCACAATAATGCCCACCGTTACCCACATCGCCAGCGCCGGGCGCAGGAACAGCATCAACATGATAAAGACCATGGCGAAGCCGCTTAAGGCGTTGCTGGTCAATAGGTTCATGCGGCCTTCAAAAGCTTTGGAGAAGTCGAACCAGACGTCGAATTCCATACCCGGCGGCAACTGGGTGCGCGCCTCCGCCATAAACGCCTTGATACGCTCGGCGGTGGCCACCACATCCAGCGGCTCCCCCTGAACCACACGCAGGTTCATAGCCGGATTGCCGTTAAAGAGAATAACGTTGTTGTACTCCTCGAAGCCATCGCGCACCGTGGCCACATCGCGCAGCAGCAGTACAGAGCCATCGGCACGGCTGACTACCGGAATACGCTCGAAGTCTTCGGCGGTATAGGCCTGACCACGGGTCTGCACCTGGATATCACCGCGATCCGAACGCACCATACCCGCAGGCAGATCGAGGGAGGAGCGGCGCACCGCGTTGGCTACGTCATTGAAGCTCAGGTTGTAGCGGCGCAGGTCCAGCTCGGAAACCTCAATGGACAGCTCATCCGGGCGCTCGCCCCAGATATCCACACGGCGCACACCGGGAATCAGTGTGAGTTTGTCGCGCAGGTCCAGCGCGGTCTCCTTGAGCTGACGCTCGGAAACCGGACCGCCAATGGCGATCATCATCAGCTGGGTATCCCACTCCTGCAGGCGAATCACCGGGCGCTCGATACCCTCGGGGAAGGTGTTAATACTATCCACCTGCACCTTGATATCGTTGAGCAAGCGCAGCTCATCGTAGCCATCCACCGCTTGAACTTCGATAGAGGAGTGGCTGCGGCGAGAGGCGGAGTTCACCTCCTTGATGCCCTTCACCTCAGAGATAGCCTCCTCCACACGCACGGTTACCTGCTGCTCGACTTCCGCCGGGCCGGCACCGGGATAGGAGATTTCTACCTCGACAATACCGGGCTGAATCGCAGGAAATACCTCGCGATCAATCCCACTGATTCCGAAGAAGCCGCCGATGATAATCATAATCATCAACAGGTTGGCGGCCTTACTGTTGCGTGCGAACCAGGAAATGATGCCGTTCATCAGTGGCCTCCGTGGGCAGCGCTATTCGTGGCTGCGGTCTCACCGGAGGTGCTTGAATCGGCTTCGGCATGGCTCTTAACACTGTCGATCAAACCGGCGGGCTTTTCATTGAGCGGATTAGCGGTAAGCGCCATGCCCTCGCGGGAGTAACCCAGGCTGGAAACCACAACGCGATCACCAACGGCGATATCACCGCGCAACCACACCTGATCGTCGATGCTCTGCAACAGCTCTACAGTTTTGAACACCAGCTTGCTCTCTTCATCCAACACCAGCAGGTGGTCGCCCTCGTGCAGAGCCTGGCGCGGCAAAACCACTATGCCGTCCAGAGTGCGACCGGCAATATCGGCCTCCACAAACAGGCCATTCATCAGGGGAACAGCGCCTTCATAAGGGTTCTGTACCTGAGCCACGGCATAAATAAAACGACTATTGGTGTCGATGCTGGCCTCGGTACGCACCAGCTGGGCACGCCACTCGCGCTCAAGCCCAGCTACCATCGCCCGTAGGCGTACCTCGGGGCCACGCGTAAAGGATTTACCCAGGGGCAGATCGAGCAGTGCCAGCTGTTGGTCGGTCAGAGGCAGGCGCACCTCGGCGATGCCGGTGCTGTGGATTTTTGCCAGAGGCGTGCCCGGGGTGATGTACTGGCCCAGATCGACATAGGTCTCCACGACACGCCCAGCAAATGGCGTTTTCACTGCGGTGCGCGCCAGATCGAGTTTGGCCTGATCGCGATCCGCTCGCGCTGCGGCCACTGCAGCCTCGGCGGCTTCAAGATGTGGCTTGCGCAGGAACAGGGCGTTGGCAGCTTCGCTGCCCAGATTGCGCCACTCGCGCTTGGCCTGCTTGGCACGGCCCCGCTCTTGAGCCAGGGCGGACTTGGCATCGGCCAGCTGTGATTCGGCACGTGTTACATTATGGATATAGTCGGCTTGCTCGAGCTGCAGCAATGATTCCCCCTCGGCAAAGAAACCGCCGGGCACAAAGGCCTCACCTACACCTTCAATCACACCACCGACACGGGCCACCACCTCAATTTCATGGCGAGCATGCACAGTGCCCTGGCTCGGTACCAACAGGGTCTGGCGCCCAGGCTTCGCGTACAGGACATCCGCCACCGGCGGTATCACCGCCTCTGGTGGCTTTTCTTCTGGCTTCGGCTTCAACACCACCACCGCAGTAATGGCGGCCGCCCCGATAGCCAAAACGGCAAATAAAAGCTTGTTCTTGCTCGACACTTTCACAGGCACCCTCTACCCCATTCTGTGACCGATACTGGTCAAATTTTAATTAGCACGCATTCTACTGGAGTTCGACGCGGATAAGAGCCGATCCGGATGCAGGTCGCCGCAGGAGTTTGTGCTTTATCGCAAACCTTCCTCGCTGGCCCCTGGTAACGCATAATGCCGATCCGAAATTACCCCTGTAAGGGCCCTGTCGTTTGCCCGCCAAAAACCACGCAAACTAAAAGGCTACTTACCGGTCCAACATCGCCCCTAAAGGTACGAAATTTCCCGGAAAACGGATGTAAACATCAAATGCTGGATATCAACGCTCGCATCGCCGAAGAACTCAATGTCAGGCCACAACAGGTTACCGCCGCAGTATCCCTGCTCGATGAAGGAGCCACAGTCCCATTTATCGCACGCTACCGGAAAGAGGTGACCGGGGCCCTGGACGACACCCAGCTGCGCACCCTGGAAGATCGACTGCGCTATCTGCGCGAACTGGAAGAGCGCCGCGCTGCCATCCTGAAAAGTATCGATGAGCAGGGCAAGCTGACCCCTGAGCTGTCACAGCAAATTAACAGCGCCGACACCAAGAATCGCCTCGAAGACCTCTACCTCCCCTACAAACCCAAGCGCCGCACCAAAGGACAGATCGCCATCGAAGCGGGCCTATTGCCACTGGCCGATGCGCTGTTCGACAACCCCTCCATCGACCCCGCAGTTGAAGCAGAGCAATACCTCAACACCGATAACGAAGACGCCTCCCTCCAGGTCAAAGATATTAAAGCGGCCCTGGACGGCGCCAAATTTATTCTGATGGAGCGCTTTGCCGAAGACGCCGAGCTGCTGGGCAAGCTGCGTGAATTCCTCAAGCGTGACGGACAGGTAAAAGCCAAACTGCTCGAAGGAAAAGAGGAAGAGGGAGCCAAGTTCCGCGACTATTTCGAATACGCCGAAGACTGGTCCAAAGTGCCCTCTCACCGCGCCCTGGCCATTTTCCGCGGCCGCAACGAGGGTGTACTCGCTCTCAACGTGGGCCTCACCGAGGAAGAGGGCAGCTCTCCCAGCGCCAGCCACCCCTGCGAAGCCATGATCGCCCGCCATGTGGATATCACCGATGAAGGGCGCCCCGCAGACAAGTGGCTCGGCGAGGTGGTGCGCTGGACCTGGCGAATCAAGCTGCTCACGGCACTGGAAACCGACCTGATGGGCGAGCTGCGCGAGAAGGCGGAAGAGGAGGCAATCAAGGTCTTCTCCCGCAACCTGAAAGATCTGTTGCTGGCAGCCCCGGCGGGGCAAAAAGCCACCATCGGCCTGGACCCAGGCCTGCGCACCGGGGTCAAAGTCGCCGTGGTGGACGCCACCGGCAAGATACTCGACCACACCGCCATCTTCCCCAACCCGCCACAGAACCGCCAGCAGGAGTCCGCCGCAGTAATTGCCGCCCTGTGCAATAAGCACAATGTGGGCCTGATCGCCATTGGCAACGGCACCGCCAGCCGCGAGACTGATAAGTTTGTCGGGGAAACCATTAAGCAATACAAGCTGACGGCCCAAAAAGTCGTAGTCAATGAAGCCGGCGCCTCCGTGTACTCCGCCTCTGAATTTGCCGCGCGGGAATTCCCGGATCTGGACGTTACCATCCGCGGGGCCATCTCCATCGCCCGCCGCCTGCAAGACCCGCTGGCAGAACTGGTGAAGATCGAACCCAAGTCTATCGGTGTGGGCCAATACCAGCACGACGTCTCCCAAACCCAGCTGGCCCGTTCACTGGACGCTGTGGTCGAAGACTGTGTAAACGGTGTCGGCGCCGAGTTGAACTCCGCCTCAGCACCACTGCTGGCCCGGGTTTCCGGCCTGACCGCCTCTATTGCCAGCAATATTGTCAGCTATCGCGACCAGAACGGTGCGTTCAAAAACCGCAAGCAGCTGATGGAAGTTCCCCGTTTGGGGCCCAAGGCATTCGAACAGGCCGCCGGCTTCCTGCGCATTAATAACGGCGACAACCCACTGGATAAATCCGGCGTACACCCCGAGTCCTATATCGTGGTTAAGCGTATCGCCGAGAAAAATGGCCGCGAGATTAACAGCCTGATCGGCGACTCCGCCTTCCTGCGCCGACTGAACCCGGCGGACTATACCGACGAAAAATTCGGTGTCCCCACCGTTACCGATATTATCGCCGAACTGGAAAAGCCCGGCCGCGACCCGCGCCCGGAATTCCGCACGGCAAAATTTGAAGAGGGCGTCGAGGAAATTAAAGACCTGCGCCCGGCAATGGTACTTGAGGGGACTGTCACCAACGTCACCAACTTCGGTGCCTTTGTGGATATCGGGGTGCACCAGGATGGCCTGGTGCATATCTCTGCGCTTTCCGAAAAGTTCGTTAAAGACCCCCACGAAGTGGTAAAAGCCGGCGATATCGTCAAAGTTAAAGTGATGGAAGTGGACGTTGCCCGCAAGCGTATCGGCCTGTCCATGCGCCTATCCGACGAGCCCGGTGAGCAGGGTAGCGGCGGTATTAAGAAGGGCGACCAGCGCGAAAACCGCCAGGCCCAGCGCTACAACAAGCAGCAGGGCAACCGCTCCCAGAAAGGTGCTCAGGACAATAGCCGTGGCAGTATGGGGGATATTTTGATGGCGGCGATGAAGAATAAAAAATAGCCGAAAAAGGGCGGTCATTTGACCGCCCTTTTTAAATCGCCCCAACAATAGGTCTTATCGCCTTAATCAATTAAAAACTCTTCAGGCAATTCGCTAGTGAAAGACAGCGCTTCTCCGCTTACAGGGTGTGCAAATTTAAGTTCGCTGGCATGTAGCAGTAACCTCGAAGCGCCTTGGAGTGCATCGGCATGGGCATAAAAGGGGTCTCCCAATATGGGGTGCCCTATTGCCTGCATATGCACCCGAAGCTGGTGTGAACGCCCAGTTATAGGCTCAAGCTTGAGCAGACTGCTATTTATCGAACTAGAAACTACTTCCCAGCGGGTTAGTGACGGTTTCCCCACATCAAAATCTACTTTTTGCCGGGGTCTATTTGGCCAGTCACAAATAAGGGGGAGATTCACTTCACCACTGCTATTTTCTGGCACACCCCATACCCGCGCATAGTAGGTTTTATCTACTGCACGATTTTGGAAGAGAGTACTCAGCGCCTTGTGCACCTCGGCACTGCGCGCCATTACAATCAACCCCGAAGTATCCATATCCAATCGGTGGACAGTTAATGCATCAGGATATTGCGATTGTGCGCGACTGGCCAAACTATCTTTATGAGCATCACTCCTTCCCGGCACACTGAGAAGACCACTGGGTTTGTTTAAAACCAGTAGTGTTTCATCCTCATACAATACAGAAAGAAACGGTTCTAGGGGGGGGTTATAATTCCGCACTTATACAAACCTATCGGAATTTAAATATTTTTCAGGTTACCTGAGGAGGAATATTAAATCTCCAGACAGCAACCCTAAATAATTAGCATGCAATATTGCCTGAAAGCTTCATAAACAGAAAATTCGAGAGCAATAGCTTTCGAGCTTTCAGTTAAAGCTTGAGGCTCTGCAAAATATTAGTAACGGTTGCATCCTGATTCATCGTATAAAAATGCAAACCCGGCGCTCCGCCTTCTAATAAAGTCTCGCAGAGATCAGTCACAACCTCCAAGCCAAGCTTCCGAATATCCTCGGGATCGCGATAACTTTCCATGCGCTTAATCAACCACCTTGGAATCTCCGCACCGCAATTGCGAGAGAAACGCACAAGATTGCTAAAGTTGACTATCGGCATAATGCCGGGGTAAATGGGGGCATCAATACCGGCTTTTTCACACTGGTCAATAAAGTAAAAGTAGGAATCGGGATTGTAAAAGTACTGGGTCAATGCACTATTGGCGCCGGCCTCAAACTTACCTTTCAAGTAGCGGATATCGTCATCGTAGCTAGTCGATTCCGGGTGTATCTCTGGATACGCCGCAACTTCAATATGGAATTGATCGCCGGTGTGTCGGCGAATAAAGGCCACTAACTCATTCGCATAAACCAATTGCGCTACGGCTCCCATGCCCGATGGCATATCACCGCGCAGCGCGACTATCCGATTAACTCCCGCCTCTTTATATTGATTGAGCAAACCCAGTACTGTCTCTTCATTGTCACCACCAAAGGATAAATGGGGAGCAATGGAAATACCGTCGCGCCGCATATTGCTCACAATACTCGACGTTGTCTCTCGCGTGGTACCACCGGCACCATAGGTAACGGAGAAGAATTCAGGGTTAAATACCTGCAACGCTTCGCGAGTTTTATACAGTTTCTCGCGGCCTTCAGGCGTTTTAGGAGGGAAAAATTCGAAACTTATGCGAATGGAGTCTTTCATTATATTTCTCCAACCCCGCACAATTCAGGTGCCGGCGATACCGGCACCTTTTCGTTAGGGGTGATTAATACTTATAACTTTCAGGTTTGAACGGACCTTCAACTGAAACACCGATATAGTTAGCTTGCTGCTCAGTCATGCGGGTAATAACACCACTGAAGCCCTCAACCATATAGCGTGCAACTTCTTCATCCAGGTGCTTGGGCAGTACTTTTACATACAGCGCTGAAACCTTTTGATCTGCAGGCAAATCGGCAAACTTTTCTTTGAACAAATGGATCTGGGCGAGAACCTGGTTGGCAAAAGAACCATCCATAATGCGGCTCGGGTGGCCGGTGGCGTTGCCAAGGTTTACCAGGCGGCCTTCAGACAGCAGCAACAGGTGATCGTTGGTTTCGCTGTTGCGCACTACCTTGTGTACCTGCGGCTTAACTTCCTGCCACTCCCAGTTTTCACGCATAAAGGCGGTGTCGATTTCGTTATCGAAGTGGCCAATATTACAAACCACGGCACCACTCTTCAGAGCGGAAAGCATATGGGCATCGCAAACGTTCACGTTGCCAGTTGTAGTAACGATCAGGTCAGTATTGGCCAGCAGCTGCTTGTTAATACCCTCAGCGGTACCGGTGTTAATTCCGTCGATATAGGGAGAAACCAGCTCGAAGCCGTCCATACAAGCCTGCATCGCACAGATCGGGTCCACTTCGGAAACCCGCACGATCATGCCCTCTTGGCGCAGGGATGCTGCGGAACCTTTACCTACGTCGCCGTAACCAATTACCAGCGCTCGCTTACCGGAGAGCAGGTGGTCAGTGGCGCGCTTGATCGCATCGTTCAAGCTGTGGCGGCAGCCGTATTTGTTGTCGTTCTTGCTCTTGGTCACAGCGTCATTGACGTTGATCGCAGGAATCTTCAGGGTGCCTTCGCGCAGCATATCCTGCAGGCGGTGTACGCCGGTGGTGGTCTCTTCACTCACACCGTGGCAGGCATCGAGAAGTTGCGGGTATTCGCGGTGTAGCAGTTCGGTGAGGTCGCCACCGTCATCCAGAATAATATTGGGCTGCCAGCCGGCAACATCAGCACCAATAGTGCGCTCAAGGCACCACTCGTACTCTTCCTCAGTTTCACCTTTCCAGGCAAATACCGGGATTCCGCGCGCGGCAATAGCGGCAGCGGCGTGGTCCTGGGTGGAGAAAATATTACAGGAGGACCAGCGCACTTCAGCACCCAGAGCAACCAGGGTTTCGATCAGCACCGCAGTCTGGATGGTCATATGGATACAGCCCATGATGCGGGCGCCCGCCAGCGGCTGCTCTGCGCGGTATTTTTCCCGCAGAGTCATCAGTGCCGGCATTTCTCCTTCGGCAATTTCAATTTCACGGCGGCCCCACTCAGCCAGGGAAATGTCCGCAATTTTGTAATCTTTAAATTCAGTGCTCATTTGATTCATCGTTTTTTTGAGTCCAAAAATTATCTAGCTGCCGAGTGGTACCCAGCATATTTTGTATGCCCGCACTTTTGGCACGGGCATGAATACTTATTTCTGAAACTTAGAGGCCGGCCTGAGCCCGCAGTACATCCGCTTTATCGGTTTTCTCCCACGGGAATGCGGTAAAGGTCTCGCTGCGCTCCTGACCATTGCTGTCGACCCAGTTGTAAGTGTGGGTAAACGGATCGCGACCAAAGTGACCGTAAGCTGCGGTCAACTGGTACATCGGGTGCAGCAGGTCGAGAGATTTGGAGATAGCGTAGGGGCGCAGGTCAAAGTTCTCGCGCACCAGCTCTACCAATTTTTCTTCTGGCACCAAGTTGGTTCCAAAGGTATTAATTGCAACAGAAGTCGGTTCGGCCACGCCGATGGCATAGGAAACCTGGATCTCACAGCGTCTGGCCAGACCGGCGGCGACAATATTCTTGGCCACATAGCGGCCCGCATAGGCGGCAGAGCGGTCGACCTTGGAGGGGTCCTTACCGGAAAATGCACCGCCGCCATGGCGAGCGGAACCACCGTAGGTATCGACGATAATCTTGCGCCCGGTGAGACCGCAGTCCCCAACCGGTCCGCCAATCACAAAATTACCTGTGGGATTGATATGGAATTGGGTGTCTTTATGCAGCCACTCCTGCGGCAGGGTGTTGTGCACAATCAGTTCCATCACCGCATCGCGCAGATCTTTTTGGCTGACGTCCGGGTTGTGCTGAGTGGAGAGCACCACCGCATCGATCGCACAGGGGCGGCCCTGTTCGTCGTAGCGGAAGGTCAGCTGGCTTTTTGCATCGGGGCGCAACCAGGGCAACAGACCAGATTTACGCACTTCGGCCTGGCGCTCAACCAAGCGGTGGGAGTAATAGATCGGCGCTGGCATAAAGGTGGGGGTTTCGTTGGTCGCATAACCAAACATCAAGCCCTGATCGCCCGCGCCCTGATCTTCTGACTTGGCGCGGTCCACACCCTGGGCAATATCCACAGACTGCTTGCCGATAACATTGATAACACCGCAGGTATCGCCGTCGTAGCCCACATCGGAGGAGGTATAGCCGATATCGGTAATCACTTTGCGCACCAGCTCTTCGAGATCGACCCAGGCAGAGGTGGAAATCTCACCGGCTATAACGGCGATTCCAGTTTTTACCAGGGTTTCACAGGCAACCCGCGCCTGCTTGTCACGGGCCAGTAGAGCATCCAATACAGCATCGGAAATCTGATCGGCAATTTTATCCGGGTGTCCCTCAGATACGGATTCTGAAGTAAACAGTCTGTATTCACTCATTTTGAGGTCTCCATTGTCCCGCCGCAGCGGTTAAATATCTTTTGACTTCAGGCTGTGCCTGACAAGCCCGGTCAGGGCTTGATAAATTCTCTTATCTGGATCTGAAAACCGTTGCGCAGGGCGCGATAAATGCTGCGCCCATCTTGCAGGCCGGCGGTCGCGGCCCAGTCACTCAGCTGCTCCGGTGCAAAGCCCAGCCACAAATCCCCACAGGCCTCACGGGCCCAGTCCTGGCGGTGATCTTGCAACTCTGCAATCAAAAGCTGTCCACCGCTCTTCAGGGCGCCGTGCAAATCGTGAAAGATCTGCGCCGGATCAGGGGTGTGATGCAGCACCATATTCACCACGATGGTATCGGCGCTGGCCGGGTGCGCCGCCGCAGCCCGCGTATCGCTGCACACGAACTCAATATTTTTAATGCCCCGCTTATCGGCAAAGGACTGGGCTCGCGCCAACATCGCTGAGGACAGGTCGAGTGCCGTCACAGTGGCAAACCGCTGCGCCAACTCCTGTAAAAACTCACCCTCCCCGGGCCCCACCTCCAGTGCATGCAGACCGGGCTTGAGCAGCTGTGCCACCTGCGGGCCATAGACGTCATAGCTGGCAATCAATTCCTGCTGTTCGCGAAAGCGATTGCCGTAATCGGCAAAGAAGCGCCGCGATGCTTCCGCACGCTCCTCCGAGATGCGGGATACCGCCTGCACCCGCCGATCTGTCAGCGGCAGCTGATCCAGGTTGCTAAAGAGCTGTGCCAATAGTGGCGTGGCTGCCGTGCGCCGGTAAAAAAGGTTATTGCCTTCGCGGTGCTTATTTACCAGTCCCGCCTGGGCGAGCACTTTCAGGTGATGGCTCAAAGCCGGCTGGCGCAAATCAAAGATTCGGCACAGCTCTAAAACACTGTAAGAATCCTGACTGAGCAGGCGCAATATCTCGAGGCGCAGGGGATCTCCGGCGGCCTTCAGGGTCAAGGCCAGCTGAGGGATTGCCTCGGCTGGGCTCAGTTCGGAAGCGGACTCATTCTCAGACATGGAGCCAAGTCTAGCAGGGGATAAAAGCTATATCAAAATCTTTTGATATAGCTTCATTAAATGTTTTTGATATAGATATTAATGGCACCACCAAATGCATAGAATTGGAAAATTGTTGTCGTATTCGACAACAATTCCCCTAGCAAAGCTTTGCGCGGGGCGGCCCTTTACGGGAAAATACGCCACCATTTTCGTTGTTGCGGGAATCTGCCGGCAGAGCAGCGCCGCACCCTACCTGAGAAACCAGAGAGCTCTCCTTATGTCTTCTACTCCCTCTCGCACCGAAAAGGCCAACGCCATTCGTGCCCTCTCTATGGACGCTGTCCAGAAAGCCAAAAGTGGCCACCCAGGTGCGCCCATGGGTATGGCGGATATCGCCGAGGTGCTGTGGAATGACTACTTAAAGCACAACCCGACCAACCCCAACTGGGCCGATCGCGACCGCTTTGTACTTTCCAACGGTCACGGCTCCATGCTGCTTTACTCCCTGCTGCACTTGTCCGGCTATGACCTGCCAATCGAAGAGTTGCAGAACTTCCGCCAACTGCACTCCAAAACTCCGGGCCACCCGGAATACGGTTACGCTCCCGGTGTAGAGACCACTACCGGCCCGCTGGGTCAGGGCATCACCAATGCCGTTGGTATGGCCATGGCCGAAAAGGTAATGGGCGCTCAGTTCAACCGTCCCGGTTACGAGCTGGTCGACCACCACACCTATGTATTCCTCGGCGACGGCTGCCTGATGGAGGGCATCTCCCACGAAGCCTGCTCCCTGGCCGGCACCCTGGGCCTGGGCAAGCTAGTCGCTTTCTACGATGACAACGGCATCTCCATCGACGGCGAAGTGGAAGGCTGGTTTACCGACGATACCCCCAAGCGCTTTGAATCCTACGGCTGGCATGTTATCCCCAATGTGGATGGCCACGACTCTGCCGCCATCAAAGCTGCGATTGAAGAGGCTCGCTCGGTTACCGATAAGCCCACTATTATCTGCTGTAAAACCGTGATCGGCTTCGGCTCCCCGAACAAGCAGGGACGCGAAGAGTGTCACGGCGCACCGCTGGGTGACGAAGAAATCGCCCTGGTTCGCGAAACCCTCGGCTGGGCCCACGCTCCGTTTGAAATCCCCGAAGCTATCTACGCGGGCTGGGACGCCAAGGCTAAGGGCGAAGCCCAGGAAGACGAGTGGAAAGATATCCTCGCCGACTACCGCGAAGAGTTCCCGGAGCTGGCGGCTGAATTTGAGCGTCGCATGAGCGGTGAACTGCCTGCGGACTTCCTTAGCAAAGCGGATGAGTACATCAAAGCCTGCCAGGAAAGTGCAGAGAAGATCGCCTCCCGCAAAGCCAGCCAAAACGCTCTGAACGCCTACGGTCCGCTGCTGCCCGAATTCCTCGGCGGCTCCGCCGACCTGGCCGGCTCCAACCTCACCATCTGGTCCGGCTCCAAGGGCGTCAGCGCCGAAGATGCCTCCGGCAACTATATCTACTACGGCGTGCGCGAATTTGGCATGAGTGCCATTATGAATGGTATCGCCCTGCACGGTGGCTTTGTGCCCTACGGCGCTACCTTCCTGATGTTTATGGAATACGCCCGCAACGCTGTGCGCATGGCCGCACTGATGAAGCAGCGCGTAATCTTTGTCTACACCCACGACTCCATCGGCCTGGGCGAAGACGGTCCAACTCACCAGCCGGTAGAACAGCTCAGCGCCTTGCGCGCCACGCCAAACCTGCACACTTGGCGCCCCTGCGACGCCACCGAATCCGCCGTGAGCTGGAAGATGGCCATCGCTCGCAAAGATGGCCCCAGCACCATGGTATTTAGCCGCCAGGGCCTGGCTCCTCAAGATCGCGACAGCGCACAACTGGCGCAGATTGAGCGCGGTGGCTACGTTCTGTCTGACTGTGAGGGCACTCCTGAGGCCATTATTATTGCCACAGGCTCCGAGGTAGAGCTGGCGATGGCGGCCCAGGAAAAACTGGTTGGTAAGAAAGTTCGCGTTGTTTCCATGCCCTGTGCCGAGCTGTTTATGGAGCAGGAAGAAGCTTATCGTGAATCCGTACTGCCTTCTTCTGTACGTGCACGAGTAGCGGTAGAGGCGAGCCACAAAGACTACTGGTATAAGTTTGTCGGTTTCGATGGCGCTATTATCGGTATGGAAACCTTTGGCGAATCTGCGCCTGCCGGTGACTTGATGCGCTACTTTGGCTTCACCGTGGACAACGTTGCCGAAGCTGTAGAGAAGCTGCTGAAGTAATAGCGCTTTGATATCAACCCCGCGTGGCAATAGCGCCGCGCGGGGTCCCCTAGCTGAATTTTTTCTCCTGCCTAACAGTTGTGCTATGACCACTAGAATTGCCATCAATGGCTACGGCCGCATCGGCCGCTCCGTTTTACGCGCACTCTATGAGTCTGGCGCCCGCGATAGTTTACAAATAGTTGCCATCAATGAGTTGGCTGACTGCGATACCATCGCACACCTGACAAAGTACGATTCTGTCCACGGCCGCTTCGCCGGCGAAGTTTCCGTGCATAAAGATGTTCTGGTAGTTAATGGGGATTCTATTGCCGTTACTCATTGCGAGCGCTTAGAAGAGCTGGATTGGCAGCGGCAACAAGTGGATATTGTACTGGAGTGCACCGGCAGCTTTAAGCAGCGCCATCACGCAGAGTTACATTTAACTGCCGGAGCCAACAAGGTATTGTTTTCCCAGCCCGCCAGCCGCGATGTGGACGCCACCATTGTTTACGGGGTGAATGACAATATTTTAACCGGTAGAGAACGCATTATTTCTGCCGCCTCCTGTACGACTAATTGCAGCGTACCGGTTATCGCTGCTTTGGATAAAGCCTTCGGCATTGAAGCCGGGGTTATTACTACCATCCACTCCGCAATGAACGACCAGCCGGTAAGTGACGCCTACCATCACACCGACCTGAGGAAAACCCGCTCAGCGATAACCTCGGTTATCCCTGTTGATACGGCTTTAGCCCGGGGTATTGAGCGGATACTGCCTAACCTGGCAGGCAAATTTGAGGCACAGGCCCTGCGCGTGCCCACGGTTAATGTTTCCGCTATTGATTTATCCGTCTCTCTACAAAAAACAGTGAACCGAGAAGAGATAAATACACTATTAAAAACGGCTTCCGCAACGGAGTTTAACGGTGTTCTCGGTTTTACCCAGGAGCCGCTGGCATCCTGCGACTTTAATCACGATCCCCGCTCCGGCGTCATTGATGCAAGCCAAACCCGCGTAGCGGGCAGTCAATTAGCCAAGATTTTAATTTGGTTTGATAACGAGTGGGGATTTGCCAACCGAATGCTGGATGTGGCCAGGCGACTCTGCTGCTAGGCAACCTCTGAAGTAACAATAGCTTAGCTTTACTATCTTAAATATAAAAGCATTGATAACAGAGATGGTAGCCTAAGCAGCTACCACCCCATTACTTACATACGGATATATTTGGAAGAAATTATAGCCCTGGAACTTCAAGTGGTCTTACGGATACCTTCTCAGTTTTTGAAGGATAAATTAAGACCCGACTCAATAATTGCCCCTCAAAATTTGATACATCACTATCTTCACCACTCGAATCATAAGAAAAGTTTGTGAGTGTCTTTTTTATATAAAATATACTTTCATCAATACTATAAAGATCCAAATCACGCTGAAAATCAATTCGACATTTTGAACCAGCTACAGGGTCCCACACATCTGGAATACAGGATTCACCATCCATTGAGTAATGCCTAATTACTACAACACCATTTTCATCCAGCTGCCACAGCCCTTTAGTGACATTAATTTCACTTTCACTGAAATCACCATCAAGATCAAGGTCATATGCGTACACTTCACTTACCGACCCATCGACATTTAATTCATACCAGTAATAATCTTGCACCAGCCTCAAAGATTGACCATAGTTACCTATCTGGTAAATACCTGATACTTTTTCTTTATCCCATCCCTCTACTTCTTTAGCAAAAACCGCATCAAATTCTGCCCTCACCCTTCCATCAGATTCATAAGCGACAAATGCCCAATCATAATCAGTAAACTCAGAATCTAAAAAAGTATAAGTAAACGAACGTCCGCTTGAAACCTCAACCCTAAGCTGGTTTTCACCACTTAAAGACCAGGTTCCTGACAACTCTGTTGTAATAGAATTTCCATCGGCATATATTTCAGGAACAAAAATATCAACCTTTCCACCCGTTTCATAATCGCCATAAAAACGCATATCTAGCACTGATACTAAACTCCATTGCGGCAATTCTCCGGAAAGCTCGACAAACTCAGTAATCCCCACTGTGTTTGGCATACTATATAGTTTTCCTAACTCAATAGTACTAGATACCGGTAATTCAGCCGAGGATCGTATTGCGGAGCTCATAGAAACTTGCTCTACAAAAGAACCATCCTGATACTCCCCATTCGGGTAGTGATCATAGTGAACGAGATCAAGAATCACAGAATCAACGGTATCTCCTTCAAAAACCCAGTTCATCCTATTTATTCTGGTTCGATTTTCCGTAACGTAATCACTATAGAAATAGTTGACAGCTATATCTGCACCCTCAAGAATCAAACCTTCATCGGTGCGTGACCAAGTTATCGCAACACGATCCATCATCCCCACAAGCTCTCCGGTACCATCAGCACGCAGAGTTAAACGCAAATTTAAATTGGGAAGATAGTAAGTATCCTCTGTAGCCAAGAAACTCGACGGAGAAGAATTGACAAGTTTTTTATTTTCGAAAATAGCCCTTTTCGACATCTCAAACTCTTCTGCAAAGTCAGACCTTAATTGCAAAATATATAAAGATACCAAATTAAAATTTGTCGCCAACTCATATATATCACCAACTCCGTCGGGCAGAAAGAATTCCTCTTCCTGCGGCCTATCAAGCGAAAGGTTTATATATGCAGCTATATCAAGCATAGTACTAGAATTTATTTTTTTATATGCTGCGCTATACTGGGAATCAGAAGTGATTCCACCATTATTTTCAATCTCTAACAGAGCAGAGAGTGCTGTAGTAACACTGGTAATATTTACGCCAAGTAATTCCGAGCGAACTAGTATACCATCATCTCCAGAGATCTCGAATAGACTATCAAATGAACCGAGGGCACTAACTAGTTTTATACCGCTGTCGGCAGGAAAGATGGCCTCCCCATATACAAAGGAGTCAACCTCTGATTCAGGGATTTCCAATTCTACGGTATAATTGCCATACGTATCCAAATCAGCGTTGAAAACTTCATCTCCCGCTCGGAATACTACTTCTACACCGGTATAGCTACCCACCTCAACGTAACCTTGCACAGTTAGGCTTAGGCTGTCATCATTTGACTCCTCTTTGCTGCTAGATGAGCCTCCACCACAGGCGGATATACATAGAAAAACAAGTAAAAAAAACAATCTATGGAGTATCTTAAGGTAAATCATATTAATTGATTGAGCATAGTAAATTAAACAAATAGCGGCGAAGAAAATATAAACTTTGCGTCCGACAGACACACCAGAATATTAGAAACCCACAAAAAAATCCAATAAAAACGACCAAAGAAGAAAATCAAGCATCAAAAGCTAAACATAGATTCAAAAACCCATATCCAGAATCTACAAATAGATTAAATATGCTCGCAGCGCACCACAATCAAGTACCACAAACTTAAAGCCCATAAAGCTACTGCAAAGCAATCAAAAATTAATATAGAAAGGTATTTATCCAAAGAGGGGGTTCAAAACTCTGTGTCAGCTAAACAGCTTATAGGCTGATGTATTTCTCCAGGCTATCTGGAAGGTGGATCGCTAGCTGTGACAGTGTCAGATTCCAATTTTGAATCAGGTGTGTCCAACGCTCAGAGGCTTTTAGTATACCGACGTAAAGTAGTTTCAGTAAGCTGTTCTCATTGGCGAAGCCCCCCTTGGTTATTAATTTCGGTCAGGACAGTCAGCCAGTGATGTGCACCTTCTGGGCCGGATAAGTAGAGTCCCAGCAATTCCTTTTTACTTTCAATATTAAGGCCAAGAATCGTGTAAATGGCCTTGCTGATATAACGACCATTTTCCTTGGTTTTATAGTGGATAGCATCAAGACAGACAATGGGGTAGACGGCTTCCAAGTCGCGTTCACGCCAAGCCTTAAGTTCCGGTAACAGCTTGTCGGTCGGTGCCGTTGGAAAGCGACATGCCGTAGATATCGGCAATATGTGTGCGGATATCCTGGTAGCTGTTGCCCAAGGCAAACCGCGCAATGACCTTGCGCTCTAACTCGTCGGTAAGCTGGGTCTGGTGCTTTTTGACGACTTGAGGTTCAAAGGTGCCGGCACGGTCCCGCAGCGTCTGTAACTCAAAATTACCAGCGGGACTTTTCATGGTTTTTGAGGTACTGCCATTTTTGCGGTTGGGACTGTCCTCGCTGGCGAGATGCTCCTCCAGCTCTGCAATCATGGCGACTTCGGTGAGTTGCTTGATCAGAGAGGTTAGGATTCCATCTTTGCCACTGAGGTCTTTACCCTCACGCAAAGCTTTAACGGCGGCATCCATATCGAAAGTGGGTTTGGTCATGGGTCATCTCTTTTTTTCTAATAATAATGAAATGACACAGAATTCTTAACACTACATATCCAAACAAAAATGGCAACCTAAAAGGCTGCCACTTCCCCTACCCACCACGGCGGCCAAGCTTAACAATCATTCAGACATTACAACCGGTCTCTCATCAACCTTCTGCAGGTGTGTATTATATATATTGCCGTAATTCAGAATATAACCTCCAATATCTGTACCCACCGGCAAACTTAACTCATTAGCATCCCTAAAAATATTGCGATGCTGCCGAAACCAGTAATTATTGGGTTCTACAAATTGATGCAACTCCCACTCTCTTTCACGAGACACTTCACAACCTTCATCATCAGAGGGCTCCCAGGAGCTCGGCAAGCAGTAGCTACCGTCCTCAGATCTATACCTTCTTATAAACAAACTGCCATTATCCCCCACCTGCCAACGGCCAGGTGATTCGTAGTATTCGTTATCTTCAATTTCATTATTTTTATTAAGATCAAAGCTATTAACGATAACTAAAGAACCATCAACGGATAAGTCAAAAGAATAACTGTACAGCGGATTAGCAAAAGTCGGCTGATACGTATAAATTCCAGCAACATCCCGCTCAGACCAGCTTTCATTACCTTTTAATAAAACATTAGAGAGCCAAAAAGAGTAACTTCCATCATCTAACCTCTCAGAAACAGAAGTTTCAAAAACACCATCAGCAACAACATTCAATAGTGAATAAGTCAGTTGAGAGTTATCTGGTAAATTTACAATCAATCGGTTGGAATTATTCAGCATCCATGTAGCAGTAATATCTGTTTCGAGTGCTTTGCCGTCAAGTGAAGTAGAGGGGACTTTCACGCTGACCACTCCGCCTTCATCAAAGTCGCCAGAAAAGCTCATCTCCATAGTATTCGTAGTGAAATCGGGAGTAGTGAAATCGGGATAGTAATCCTCAGTAGCGCCAACCACCTCTCCAGCACGACTAGGCATCGGCATGCTATAAACCTCTCCCAAAACTAACGCATCCCGGGGATTCACAAGCCCTTTTGAGCGAACGGCTGAAACAGCCCAGTAACCCTTCTCAACACTATCAGGCAACTGTCCTCCAGGGTAGCGAAGACTATCACTCACCTCAAACACTAACATTCCCTGAGATTCTGAATCATACGCCCAGAACAATTTCTTCAGTTCTCTATTTCTTTCAAAATAGACATAACTTCCGTCAATATAAGTTGAATCTGAGACTGTAAAAGTGCTATCAACCTCCAGAACAATCCCTTCAGAGCTTTCTTGCCAGGACAATTCAACGGCCACACCATCACTTAGATATTCACCAGTTCCATCTTCATTTAATTTTATTTCCCCCCAACCTAAATCATATATATCCGCTATAGACGCCTGAGTACCACTCGACAAACTTAAAAGGCCATCAGCTTGCGCCAACTCCTCCTGCGCCTCCCGATATAATTCATTCATTGTTACTTCTAACAAATAAACATATTCGGAAGACAATTTAAAATCTGATGCAAACTGGTAGGTATCTTCCACTTCAGAGGGAATAGAAATTCCTCTATCCGCATAATCAATAAAAACCTTTATTGCTGTAGCAACAGAGAAAGCCCTATCTGCATCCACCAACTTAAGGGAACTATGCCAATCCTCTGAAGACTCAATAGATTTATTAGCTTCCGCTTCGAATATAGCAGCAATAGCCGTAGATACGCTGCTAATATTTACGGAGTGATTGTCTGATGAATCAAGAACCCCATCGTCTCCAGCGTATTCAAGCAAAGAGCTGACAGGACCCAGTATGCTGGCAAATTTAATTTTGTTATCATCTTGAGAGGTAGCAAAAACTTTCACTAATTCTTCAGACTCGTGGTCATCCAATTCGATTTCAGCTAAATAGCTGCCATCACCACTTGAGTCTGTGAAAACTAGAGCGTCGCCAATAAAAACCTCAATATTGGCATTTTCCATGGGCCCATCTACTAGCTTCCCTTGGATAGAGAGAGAAATACTATCCGGCTCTGGTGGTGCAGGTGTACCACTATCATCACTTCCTCCACTGCATCCAGTTAATAAACTTACGATGCAAGCCCCTAAAAGGGTTGACAATCCATATCTATACATTCTGCGTACTGCCTTTACATTACTTAACAAACTTGGAAATTATAATTTTCCCGATAAAAAATATCTATTTATAGGTAATTACTTATTAAGACACACTGACAAAAGTGACTAAATAGAAAATCAAACCTTTGGTAAATATCTGGCATATAAAAATAACCGGACTTGTGGAGTGGTTATTTTTTATTAACGATAAAAAGTAATATCAAGCCTAAAAACTACCGCTATGCATACAGGCCATAACATCAAAATTAATTGCATTGTCCGACTTAGAATTCTCTCTCCTGTATTCAGCAGCCAATATCAATAGACGCTGCTTTCGATTTTCCTTATCGAGTTTACCCAAGCGCTCGGCTGAATTATAAAAATCCGGCCAACCACTACTATCTCGATAAAGCTGGCGAAAAGCCGGGACTAAAGATTCATACTCCGCCGCCAATGCCAAAGTCGCATTATTAGTTTTTTCTATATAAGCCTGATAACGTGCCGGGTAAGGCCACCTCCCGGCCATGCGCCAATAACAACGTCTCAATCGAGTCAAAACCTGCTGTTTTTGCTCGCGCTTCAGCGCATCCGGCTGATTAGACTGATAAATCGGTTGTAGCTCTTTGCGTGCCGCACTCATTAATTGCCGTACCGCCAGTGCCTGTGCCTTGCTTTCCTCAACTGAATTCGCAAGCCCCTGAGTGCGCAGCCAATCCGGTAGGGCAATTTCGGAAACCGCTGTCGCAAAACTCTCATTAAAACGGGTATCCCCTGGCACATAAACTCTTCGGTGTGCCAGTTCGTGAAATAAAAGTCCGGCCAGCCTCTCCGGGGGCCAATTCACAAAACTGGACAGCACCGGGTCATTAAACCAACCCAGAGTGCTGTAGGCGGGTACCGGCCCCAGATAGACATCGTAGCCCCGCTTGCGCAGACTGTTGGCTTTAGCTATGGCCGCTGACTTGCGGAAGTAACCTCTATAGCTGGCGCAACCGGCGATGGGATAACACCAGCGTTTTGGGCTCAGGGAAAATTCTGGTGCAGCCAAAACATTCCATATCGGGTATTTGCTCTCAAGCTGCACATAGGAGCTGTAAGCCTGCCCCACCGGTAACTTTAATTCCTGTGCTGCATAGGCACGAATTTGCTGCACCCGCTGTAACTGCCTTTGCAGTGAATCACTGGTATTGCCCCCCTGAAGCAACTCCTCAATCGGCTGGCGGGCAGAGAGTATCCGCAATTGACCACTTGCAGCCTGGAGGTAATAGCCCGCCGTCTCACAGCCGTAAAGTGTCAACAATATCCCTGCCAGCAACCAAACCCGCAGGCGCGCTAAAAAGCTGAGAGCCACAATACTGATATACACTCTTTCTCCTATTGGGAAATGCCTCTGACATTCAGGGCGGTTAGCATCAGGGCACACAGAGGTATTGCGGAATTATTCAGAGGCCCCGACGATTTTCTCAGGGAAACCCATCAGTCAAACTATTGTATGCACAAAGGGTTGCTCCATGGCTCCAGTGGCAGCTGTTTTGACAGTATTTGCGCTGGTTTTGGGCGCTATTGCCTGGTTGCGACTGCTATTTATAGGGTTTAGCCACACGCCCTTATCCGGGTTAATCGCACTATTTTTACCGCCTTTGGCGCTGTTGCTGCTTCTGCCCAGCAGGAGAGAAAATAGCGACCTCTATTTATTGTGTGGCGCGAGCTTACTCTGCCTGCTAGCGGCCTCAATACTGCGTTGACCGACCCGTCCCTCTCACGATAACTCGATCCAGCTTGATTTAGGTCAAGAGATTTCCACTACAGCTCCATAGACTGTATAGGTGAAGCATTGGCCTATTTGGAGAGAAAAATGGATGCTTTAATTGACCTGTTTACCAGCTTTTCTGGCCTTCTCAGCTTGGGCGTGATTGCCTTTATATTCCTGATGGCGGCATTTTTCGTTCGCCTGATTCGCAACAATGTTGAAAAAGCCGTTGCAGAACAGGACCGCATCGCCGCACAGGCTGCGGGAAGCGATACACAGTAAAGCTTCCCGCAGTATTGCCAGCGCGCGCTGGCAAGCTAGTTTAGTGCTTGTAGCTCAAATGAGTGACTAACAGCGGTTTTTCTGCGGCTGCTAGTTTGCCCCCTAGAATTGGGGGAACAGCCGCTGTGATTAAACTTCTGCCAGGCCCGCTCTGATAGCAGCGGGCGCGGGGAGTTGGTGCTGTTGATTAATATTGCACCCTGCGCGGTAAATTCACTCCGGGGCGCTGTGGCAAGCCCGGTACTGCGATACGCGCAATACCGCCCTGTATCACTCAGGTAGCGGGCTTGTCTTTGGGAGAAGACTTCATCCAACGCCCAAACAGAATACCGATCTCAAACAGTAGCCACATAGGTAGGGCCAACAGGGATTGGGAGATCACATCTGGTGGCGTGAGCAGCATACCAATTAAAAAGCAGCCTACGATCACATAGGGGCGCTTGCTCGCCAGTGTCTTAGCATCCACCACCCCAGTCCAGATCAGCAGGACTGTCGCGATCGGAATTTCAAAAGCAAAACCAAAAGCAAAGAAAAGCTTCAGCACTAAGTCGAGGTAGCTGCGCATATCCGGCATTACCTTGATATCTTCAGGGGCTGTTCCCACAAAGAAATCAAACAGCAATGGGAAAACCACAAAATACGCAAATGCAATGCCGATATAAAAAAGTGCGACACTGCTAATAAGCAGGGGAATGGCTATACGCTTTTCGTTTTTATACAGGCCTGGGGCAATAAATGCCCAGGCCTGATAAAGCACAAAAGGAATGGCAATAAAAAAGGAAACAATAAAGGTGGTTTTAAACGGTGTCAGGAATGTGGAAGTCACCTCTGTAGCGATCATGCCCACATCACCGGCTAAACGCTCCTGTAGCGGGTGCGCAATAAAATTATAAATTTCCGAGGAAAACGGCATCAAACAGGCAAATACGACCAGTACTAGCAAAAGGATTCGCAATAGGCGATCACGCAATTCGATCAGGTGGTCGATAAAAGGCTGATGCTTATCTTGGGACTGATCGCTCATGATTGGCTGTCTTTTTCCTGTTGCGAGGTTTTCTTTGCGCCTTGTTTGTCTGTTTTATCGGCATCGACATGCTCGGGGTGATCCGAGTTTAACTCCGGGTCCCCAAAGTCATGCCAATGCTCCGGGTATTCGGGGTCCTGTAATTCCTCCGCAGCTTCATCCTGTTCCGGCAAGTAATCCTCCTGTTCTGTGCGAGGCTGGGCGGGTTTCTCCACCGCCTTTTTAGACTTCGCCGTCTCAGGTTGGCTGGCTTCAGGTTTTTTCTCTGGAGCCGCTACCGCTCGCGGTTTCTCCGCCGGCTTGAGTGCGTCGTGAACTTCCCTGTTGGCTTCGTTAAAGGTTTTTTCCATCTCGCGGCGACTCTCCTCAATCTCACGCATAATGCGCTCATTGTGAAGCTCGCGCCGGATATCATCGGCTCCAACCTCCCGCTCCAGTTCCTCGCGGGCACTGTGCAGGGTGCGCTTCAAGCCGGACCACCAGCGGGAAGTGGTGCGCACAGCATCCGGCAGGCGCTCGGGGCCGACCACCAACAGGGCCACAGCAGCAACCACCAATAGTTCCAAAAAGCCGATATCAAACACGGAGGGACTCTCGCCTTAGTCGTTGCCGATTACTTGTCCTGGGACTGCTTATCTTTATTTTTGATCGCGCTGTCCTGGCCGGGCTTGTCTTCCTCATCGTGCTTGAGGCGCTCGACGTCTTTGTCTTCCTCGGATTCCTTGGCCTTGTCTTCATCCTTAACCGCCTTGCGGAAACCCTTGATCGCCCCGCCCAGATCGCCGCCGAGATTCTTCAACCGCTTGGTGCCGAACAGCAGTAAAACGATGACCAGGACAATCAACAGTTGCCAGATACTAATTCCACCGAATCCCATAATTGTCTCCATTACATTCAATAGGATGGCTTGAGTTTCTTAGCGAACACTCCCGCCATCAGGGGTAGTGCCACAAATAATCCAAATGCTTACTGAGTGCGCGCGGCTTTCTCTTCCAGTCCAGACAAGCCAAAGCGGCGCCCGAGCTCGCGCACCACATCCTGCGAATCGGCGCCCAGATGGGAGAGCATCACCAGTGAGTGGAACCACAGGTCCGCCGTCTCGGCAATTAACTCGCGATTGTCACCGCTGTACTGTGCATCCTTGGCCGCGAGGATGGTTTCCGTGGCCTCTTCACCCACTTTCTCCAAAATTTTGTTCAGGCCCTTGCCATGTAGGCTGGCCACATAGGACTCTGAAGCGTCACTGCTATTTTTGCGACTCTCCAGAACCGCATCTAACTGTTGCAGCACGTCGTTCATAATTGACTCACTTATAGATAGCCTCGGGGTCTTGAAGCACCGGCTGATTCACCTGCCACTCATCGTCTTGAAGGAGGTGGTAGAAACAACTACTGCGCCCAGTATGGCAGGCGATACCACCTTGCTGTTCGACCAGCAATAAGATGGTGTCGCCATCACAGTCGAGGCGCAATTCGCGCACCTTTTGCAGGAAGCCAGAGCTTTCCCCTTTGCGCCACAGGCTCTTGCGGGAGCGGGACCAGTAGACTGCATAGCCCTCACTGGCCGTGAGGGCCAGTGATTCGCGGTTCATCCAGGCCATCATCAACACCCGGCCAGTTTCGAAGTCCTGGGCAATCGCGGGAACCAGACCATCGCTGTTCCAGCTGACTTTATCGAGAAAGCCGGCCTTTGCTTGAATTTGAGTCAATGTCTAACAATCCTTAGAAGTTCCAGTGTAGACCGAGGCGCCCTAGGGCCACAGCAGTAGCACCAACGCGGCGATTCCCAGCACCCAGCCCGACGGCGGCAACTGAGCCAGCCACTCGGGTTTACTGACGGCGATGGCTCCCACTCCCAGCACAACTCCAGCGACCCGCCGAATATACTGGCGCAGACCACGGCGCTGCGAGCCCGCCAGCTGCTCGCCAATTACCTCTAACTGGGGCGCCAGTTCCCGCGACTGCTCCAGCGCCGAGTACACCAGCTGCGGCATCTGCGGGAATTTCTCCAGCCACTCCGGGCCATAGCGTTTTATCTCACCCACTATCGTTTTGGGGTGAACTCGCTCACGCATCCAGCGCTCCAGAAATGGATGAGCAGTCTTCCACAGATCCAGCTGCGGATAAAGCTGCCGTCCCAGGCCTTCGATATTCAGCAAGGTCTTTTGCAGCAGTACCAACTGTGGCTGCACCGCCATATCGAATCGGCGCGCGGTCTGGAACAAGCTGATCAGCACCCGGGCGAAGGAAATTTCCCCCAGGGGTTTCTCAAAAATAGGCTCGCAGACCGAGCGAATGGCGGACTCAAAGGCGTTGATCGGTGTATCCGCCCTAACCCAGCCGCTTTGCACATGCAGCTCTGCCACCATGCGGTAATCGCGGCGGAACATCGCCAGCAGGTTGCGCGCCAGATAGTACTGATCTTCCCGTGTCAGACTGCCGACGATCGCGGTATCAATCGCAATATATTGAGGGCGCTGCGGGTGCGCCCTGGACACGAAAATATTGCCCGGATGCATATCCGCGTGGAAGAAGTTGTATTCGAAGACCTGCTTAAAAAAGATCTCGACACCGCGCTCGGCCAGCAGCTGCATATTGGTGTCCTGGGCGCGCAGTTGGGCCAAGTCGGTGACGGGGATGCCGTCGATGCGCTCCAGTACCAGAACATTTTCACGGGTGTAATCCCAGTGTACTTCGGGGATATACAGCAGCGGGGAATTGGTAAAGTTGCGCCGCAGCTGGGTGCCGTTGGCCGCTTCGCGGGTCAGGTCCAATTCACCTTCAATCGTGTGCCGGTAGTCCTCAACCACTTCTACCGGGCGCATGCGGCGCCCCTCGGGCACAAAGCGCTCGATGCCCCGGGCGATCACCCCCAGAAGTCTCAAATCCTCCTGGATCACTTCACCAATGCCCGGGCGCAGCACTTTGACCACCACCGATTCGCCGCTCTTTAACTCGGCCGCATGTACCTGTGCCACCGAAGCCGCTGCCAGTGGCTGCTGGTCAAACTTGGCGAAGACCTCACCCACCCTGGCGCCAAGGGCCTCTTCGATCAGGGCCGTGCACTGGTCACTGGGAAAGGGCGGCACCTTGTCCTGCAAATAATCCAATTGCTCGACAATATCTGGCGGCAACAGGTCGGGGCGAGTGGAGAGTAGCTGACCGAACTTAACAAAAATGGGCCCCAGCTCTTCCAGGGCGCGGCGCAGCCTTTCGCCCCGTGGCATCTTGGACTGCGGCAGCAACTTCACCGGCAGCAGCAATCCCCGCAACCACAGGGGGCGCTGTTCTGCCGGCAATAATTGATCGAGACGATAGCGCAGAAAAACCCGCGCGATTGTAAGACTGCGACGAACGGGCAAAACTACTCGGCCTCCCTGCGGGAAAACTGTTCTTCCAGCAAGCGCACGCGCGCTTCGAGCCGCTCTGTAGCCAGGGAGGTCTCCGCCAGATCTTCGACAAACGCTTCGAACTGAGCCTGGGGCGGGGTCAGCTGCCACTCCTCACTGATGGTCTCGACTGCGACTTCAGGCGCCCGGTTCAGGTTGCCACCCAGCCAGCGGGCGGCATCGCGCAGGACATTGCCAATTGAGTGGGCGGGAATATCGCCGACGACCTGCGCCAGCAGCGCCTCCCAATCGATATCCAGGTCGCTCAAAATCCACTGCAATTCGGCCAGCAGGGCGCTGGAACCACTGACAGATACCCCCAGTTTGGCCGGAGTCGCATTCGGGTCTTTGAGCAGGCGAATAAAAGACAGCGCCGAGCCGCTCAGCTGGGTGGTCACTTGCCCCTCCCAGTGCTGACGCACCCGCACCTGGTCGCCCTCGATACACAGACAAAACTGTAAGTGAGGCGCGGTTAAGTCCAGCGCCATGGTTTTGCCATCCAGTGCGGAGAGGCGGTCTCGCGTTGCCGGGTCGTACTGGAGGGCAGTATTAATTGTGGTTTCCAGCGCGGCATCAAAGCCCGCGCGAAAAGTGGGATCGCTCATGGCGGTTTACGGCCTCGTGCCTGCGCTCAGAGAAAAAATAGGCTTGTGCGGTTATTCAGGGCTTGATGCCCCGATGCAAAGCAACAATTCCGCCGGTCATATTGTGGAATTCACAATCGACAAAACCGGCATCCGCCATCATCCCCTTGAGGGTTTCCTGGTCCGGGTGCATGCGGATACTCTCCGCCAGGTAGCGATAGCTGTCCGCATCATTGGCGACCAGCTTGCCCATAAACGGCAACAGGCGGAAAGAATACTGATCGTAGACTTTCTCCAGCAACTTCGACTGGGGCTTGGAAAACTCCAGCACCAATAGACGGCCACCGGGTTTGAGCACGCGCAACATGGAGCGCAGTGCCAGGTCTTTATCGGTGACATTGCGCAGACCGAAAGCAATGGTGATGCAGTCGAAGGTGTTGTCCGGGAAGGGCAGGTACTGGGCGTCCGCCTGCACCGGCACTACATTGCCGGCGATACCCCGGTCGAGCAGGCGATCGCGGCCCACTCGCAACATCGACTCGTTGATATCCGCCAATACTACCTGGCCGCTGGCGCCCACAATACGCGAGAAGCGCGCGGTGAGATCACCGGTCCCCCCGGCGATATCGAGAATAGTTTGGCCCCGTCGGGCGCCGGACAATTCGATGGTGAAGCGCTTCCAGAGGCGGTGTACACCTCCGGACATCAAGTCGTTCATGACATCGTAACGGGCTGCTACAGAGTGGAACACTTCTGCCACACGACCGGCCTTTTCTTCCACCGGCACTTCCTGGTAGCCGAAGTGGGTGGTCTTGCGATCCTTCATGCTATGCCTGCTGAGCGAAAACTTTAAAAGGCCATTGTACATTGCCGGGGCCAGTGGAGCACCGCTTGAAATCAACCGGAACGGAAACCGCTAATATTTAGCCCATAATCCGGGCCTCGGCTGCGGGGGTCCCATTCCAGAATGACTCCTCTTTGCCCGGCTAATTTCACTCCGTCGCCCATAAAAAGTAGCTCTAACAAGCGGGTATTTGTGTCGCAGCGAGGAGGGCGAGCGCAGTAAAGCAGTGGGGGAATTGAGCGAGGTGTTGCGTGGTGCGATGCTAATGGCAATCATGCCGGGGCAATAAACTGCACAGCGAATATGCCACAGTGGGAAAAATTATCCGCACCGACAGCGACTAAGAAAATGAGAAAGCGGTGCGGATAAACAGCGTCATCCACACCGCTAGCCGCAGCGCTTACTGCCCGAGTAGTCCGCCAGCGCGCGCCATTACGTGGAACAGAAAGTTCTGCTCGTTGGTACCACTCACCAGGTGTGCACCGGGTCCGCGCGCCCAAACACCCACATCTTCACCGGCGTGGGATTCACTGCTCATAGGAATCAGCGCGTCCTGCTGGTAATCCAGTGCCGCAGTATCTGTGCTGAGCAGGTCCAGGCGCACACCGCTGTCGCCGGCGCTGTGGCCCGGGCCATTGGCATAGCTCAGGGTGGTGTAGGGCAGGCCGTCTTCGGCCAGGGCGTGTGCGGTTTCCGCTTCGCCACTGCTGTCATTGCCAATCACTTTGCCGAGAATCGGATTGCCGCGCGTGGGGTAGCCGGCAATGGTCATCACGTGGCTGTGGTCCGCCGTGACAATAATCAAAGTGTCTTCTGCACTGGTGTTATCCATGGCGTACTGGATCGCTTCGGCAAACTCCACCGCATCGGTCAGGGCGCGGTGCGCATTGCCGGCGTGGTGGCCGTGGTCGATACGACCGGACTCCACCATCAGGAAGTAGCCGTCCTCATTTTTTTGCAGCACCTCAAGACCTTTAGCGGTCATTTCTGACAGGGAGGGCTCACCGGCAGTGTCATCTGCGCGATCCGCTTCATATTCCATATGGGAGGAATTAAACAAACCGAACAGCTTGTCAGTTGCAGAGGCATCCACTGCGGCAAAAGCACTGCTCTCTTCAACGTAAGCAATATTACTGACGCCGTCTTCGTAGCGGGTCTTCCACTCATCCACCAGGTTGCGCCCATCTTCACGGCGCCCCACTTCACCCTCGATATCGGTAACATCGCTGGGCAGGAAGTTGCGGCGGCCACCGCCCATCACCACATCGATACCGTCACCGGCAGCAAACTCAATCAGTTGGGCGGCGATATCGGTACAGCCATCCGGCGCTGCCTCTTCCCAGCCGCGCTCGGGCACCTTGGCATAAGTGGCCGCCGGAGTGGCGTGGGTGATACGCGCCGTACTGATAATACCGGTGCTCTTGCCCAGGTCTTCAGCCAATTCGACAGCGGTGGTCAGCGGGTAGTCCAGGCTGGCGGCACAGTCGCCGCGCGCAACATTTTCGGCAACGCTCAAGACACCGGCCTTGGTTTTAACCCCGGTTACCAGCGCGGTCATAGTGCCGGCGGAATCCGGGGTTTGCTGGTTGGTATTGTAGGTTTTGACCAGGCCGGCAAACGGCATCTTCTCAAAGCTCAGCTGGTACTCCTCACCATCGAGGCCCTCCTGCTGACCGGCCAGAATACGGGCGGCGGTGACGGTGGAAATGCCCATACCGTCGCCGACAAACAGAATCACGTTCTTGGCGGCACCGGGGGTGTTGTTGATTTCTACCGCACTCGCCTCTTCGATCGCCTGCTGAGCTTCCTGGAACCAGCTGCTGCTGCTCTGAGCAGAGGAAACACCGACATGCTCTTCTCCGGGCAGGTCCACTACATCGTCAGAGTTTGAATTGTCATCGCTACAGGCGCTGGCCAGCAGGGCGACAGAGAAAGCCAGTACGGTCTTGTTAAAATATCTCATGGTGAATTACCCCCAGTTATTCTTCTGTCAGCGACAGATCGGTCGCAGCAGTCATCACGTGAAAGACTGCGCTCTGCTCCAGGCTGCCCTGCACCCGCTCGGCGCCGGCGCCGATAGCGTGCAGGCTGATATCCTCGCCCGCGTGGCTCTCCGACTCCAGGTGTACCAGCGCTTCCTGGTGGAAGCCCGGCGCTTCGGTATCCACGCCGGAGAGGTCCTGGCGCCCGCTAGCGGCGGCGATATCGTAGCGCTCATCCGCATCGGTATTTTCACCCAGATCGGCAAAGCCCAGACCATTGGCATAGCTCAGCGTGGTGTAGGGTTTGCCGTCTGAGGCGAGGCCCTCTTGCGCTTCTGCGGCGCCGCTGCTGTCATTCTCAACCACTTTACCGAGAATCGGGTTGCCGCGCGTCGGGTAGCCGGCGATCGTCATCACATGGCTGTGGTCAGCGGTCACCAGGATCAAAGTTTCTTCCAGATCCACTTTATCCAGGGCGACCTGTACCGCATCGGCAAAGGCGATCGCATCGTGCAAAGCGTTGTAGGCATTGCCGGCATGGTGACCGTGATCGATACGCCCGGACTCTACCATCAGGAAGTAACCGTCGCTGTCTTTTTCCAACAGCTCGATGGCGGTATCGGTCATCTCGGCAATGCTCGGCTCATCGCTGTCTTTAGCGATGCGGTCCGCATCGTAACTCATGTGGCTGCTGGTGAAGAGCCCCAATAATTTATCGGTGGAGGCAATATCGACGCCGGCCAGCTCGGAACCGCTCTCCAGGTACACGGCCGTTTGCTCGCCGTCATAGCGCGCCAGCCATTCACTGGTCAGATCTCGGCCGTCTTCACGCCTGCCGTCGTTGTCGGTGCTCACAAAGTTGCGGCGGCCGCCACCGAGCATGACATCAATACCGTCGCCGGCAGACATCTCCACCATCTGCGAGGCGATATCGGAACAGTCGCCCTCGGCGTAATACTCCCAGTTGCGCTCCGGGCTGCGCGAGTAAGTGGCTGCGGGCGTGGCGTGGGTCAGGCGCGCAGTGGAAACAATGCCGGTGGCCTTGCCACGGCTCTCCACCATTTCCAGGAAGGTATTTAATTCCCTGCCCTCGCTGCTGGCGCAATCGGCTCGCAGTGCATCGCCGTCGATATTAATTACACCGGCGCGGGTTTTTACTCCGGTCATCATGGCGGTCATGGTACCGGCAGAGTCCGGGGTCTGCTGATTGGTGTTGTAGGTTTTGATCAGCGCGGTGTAGGGGAACTCTTCGAAGGAGAGCGCATTTTCCTCACCGCTCTCACCGGCCAGCTGGCCCTCGAGGATGCGGGCGGCGGTTAAGGTGGAAATGCCCATGCCGTCACCGACAAACAGAATTACATTCTTCGCAGTGTTTGCCTCGCGGGAAAGTGAAGCGCGCGCTTCCAACCTGTCAGCACTTTCCGTGTACCAGGCGCTGTTGGTTTGGTAGTCGGGCAGGGTTGCCGCTGAAACAGCGGATGCGAGAGGAATCAGACAAAAGGCGCTCAGTGCGCGGGCAATTGTTTTTGCCACGGGGGCCTCCAGAACTCGTTAATTTGGCGAGCATTAGAGTTCCAAAATATGACAAAAGAATGACGCGCCGGTTACGTTGTTAATATCTTTGCGTTCAAAACCCGCGACCAGCAAAAGATTATTTAATAACCGTAAGACTTGGTACGAGTGGAGTAAAAAATACTTATCTAAGCGGCAAGTGACAGAAAAAAGAGAAGAACAATAAGATTTGCTAGGGGGATACCGCCCCCTGGGGGGCGGTTTAATTGCCGGCCTGCGGCTAGCCGATAAACTTCACCACACTCTCATCCGGGTCGCGGCCTTGCCCGGCAGCGCGCAGGCGCTGTAGATAGGCCTCCCAGTTAGCGGCGTAGTTTTCCGCTAATTCGCGCAGGTACTCCCAGGTAAAAATACCGGTGTCGTGGCCATCGTCGAAATCGATTTTTAGCGCATAGCGGCCAGCCGCCTCTAGCGTATCGATGCCCACATGCATTTTGCCACTGACCAGCACCGGCTCACTGGCACCGTGGCCACGCACCTCGGCACTGGGGGAGTAGACGCGTAAATATTCTGCCGGCAGGGTAAATTCAGCATCGCCAAATACCAGCTGCAGGCTTTTCTCTGCGCGATTTAAACGGATCTTTTGCGGTTTCATTGGTTTACAAAATAAAACGCGACAGGTCTTCGTTCTGGCTCAGCTCGCCCAAGTGGCTGTCCACGTAGGCCGCATCAATGTTCAGCGAGGTGTGGCCATCGCCCGCATCAAAGGAGATTTCCTCCAGCAAGCGCTCCAGTACCGTGTGCAAACGGCGCGCACCGATATTCTCGGTGCGCTCATTGACCTCGAAGGCCACTTCCGCAATACGGCGAATACCGTCTTCGCTAAATTGCAGCTCCAGCCCCTCGGTAGCCAGCAGTGCTTTTTGCTGCTCGGTGAGGGAGGCGGACGGCTCGGTGAGAATGCGCTCAAAATCTGCGGAGCTGAGCGAGCTCAATTCCACGCGAATGGGCAGGCGACCCTGCAACTCGGGAATCAGGTCCGAGGGCTTGGAAAGGTGGAAGGCACCGGAGGCAATAAACAGGATGTGATCGGTTTTGATCATGCCGTACTTGGTGTTAACCGTGCTGCCTTCAATCAGTGGCAGCAGGTCGCGCTGTACCCCTTCGCGGGAGACATCGGCACCGCCGCTCTCCTGGCGCTTGGCGACTTTATCGATTTCATCGATAAATACGATGCCATTCTGCTCAGCAGCGCGGATCGCACGGGTCTTAACATCTTCGTCGTTGACCAGCTTGGCCGCTTCCTCGTCGGTGAGCTGCTTGAGGGCCTGCTTGACCGGCAGCTTGCTCTTGCGGGTCTTGCCCTGGGACATATTGGAGAACATGCCCTGGAGCTGGTTGGTCATCTCCTCCATACCGGGAGGGGCCATAATCTCAACACCCATGGGCGCAGCGGACAGGTCTACCTCGACCTCTTTGTCATCGAGATCCCCTTCGCGCAGTTTCTTGCGGAACAGCTGGCGGGTGCTGGAATCCTTATCGGTGGGCTCGGTGGAGCGCGCCGGCGGCAGCAGGGCATCGAGGATGCGCTCCTCTGCCGCGTCCATAGCGCGCTGCTCAACACCAGCCATGGCCTGCTCGCGCTCCTGCTTCACCGCCATCTCGACAAGATCGCGTACGATCGACTCTACATCCCGACCAACATAGCCAACTTCGGTGAATTTAGTCGCTTCCACCTTGATAAAGGGCGCGTTCGCCAGCTTCGCCAGGCGGCGGGCAATTTCTGTCTTGCCCACGCCGGTGGGGCCGATCATCAGAATATTTTTCGGCGTGATCTCGGCGCGCAGGTCTTCGCTAACCTGCATACGGCGCCAACGGTTGCGCAGCGCAATAGCGACCGCGCGCTTGGCCTCCTGCTGACCGACAATATGGCGGTCGAGTTCGTGGACAATTTCTCTCGGTGTCATCTGAGACATAAAAATTCCTGCAAAAATTCTTGCGGGGCTCAAACAGCCCGGCAGCCGGCCACCCGAGGGGGTATCCGGCAATCAATCAATAAGCCAGTTCTTCGATGGTGTGATTCTGGTTGGTGTAAACGCAGATATCACCGGCAATCTTCAGCCCCTGCTCCACAATAGAGCGGGCGTCCATATCGGTATTGTCCAGCAGCGCGCGGGCTGCCGACTGGGCGAAGGGGCCACCGGAGCCGATAGCAATCAGGTCGTCTTCCGGCTGAATCACGTCGCCATTGCCGGTCACAATCAGGCTGGCAGTGGAGTCCGCGACCGCCAGCAGCGCCTCCAAACGGCGCAGGGCGCGGTCGGTACGCCAATCTTTGGCCAGCTCCACTGCGGCGCGGGTCAGCTGGCCACCGTGGGCCTCAAGCTTGGCTTCAAAACGTTCGAACAGGGTAAAAGCGTCTGCGGTGCCACCGGCAAAACCGGCAATCACCTTATCTTTGTACAGGCGGCGCACCTTGCGCGCATTGCCTTTCATAACGGTGTTGCCCATGGACACCTGGCCGTCGCCACCGATCACAACTTTGCCGTTGCGGCGACAGGATAAAATGGTAGTTCCGCGATACTGTTCCAATGGAGACCTCTCGGATTGCGCGTGTACTCTGGCAGCGGGCATCAAAGTGCCCGCACCGGGGAATTATCTTCAGGCTAGATAAGTGAGGACGGTGCGCGCCGATTTCAATAAGAGAAGTCACAATTAGCGAGCGAAGTAGCACCCGCTAACAGAGGGAATTATTGGTCACTGAGTTGCCGGACGTTTCAGCACCAGCGGCATCAGGCGGTGCTCCGCCAGTGTCTGGCGCGCCTTGGCCATCCGCGAGCGATTGCTGTAGGGGCCCACTAGTACCCGGTGCCAGGTGCCCCGACTGTCGGTGGCCGATTCCACTTGGACATCCAGGTTGGCCAGAGTCAGCTCAACGCGCAGGCGCTCCGCCTCAGAGGCATCGCGAAACGATGCCGCCTGTAGGATATATACCTGGGCCGGGGTGCTGCGATCGGGTTGCGATGAGCTACTGCTCTGGGAATTGTTGCTGGCGTCACTGCGGCGCGCCGGCTGTGCCACTTTGGGCGGCGGTACCTGGACTTCGTTTTCCTTTAACTTGGTATAGAAATCAAAGCGCGGTTGAGGCGATGCCTCCTCCCGCTGCTGCACCGTTTTTGGCTGGCTGCCACTGCTCCCCCGGCTGTCCCGGTCCATGCCATAGAGAAACAATACGGCCACCGCAAAGCCACCGACAAAATTCCCCAGGACAAACCAAACCCATGCGGGCTTGCCTGCGGCTTTTTTACTGCGGCGATTACTGGTGCGACGGCTCATGGAAAACTTCTTCCCTGTGGGTTTTAACGGCTTGCGAATTGTACCGCCAATTCAGTGCCGGGCGCGCAACTCAGCGCATATTCACGACAATTCCTGCGCATCCATATCCACAGCCCAGCGCAGGCGGCGATTTTTATTGCCCTCCGCCCAGGCGCACACCCGCGCCAGCAGCGGTTGCAAGTGGGCCCGGTTTTGCGCGGTGACCTGAATATAAAATCGGAAGCGCCCGGATTTGCGCTCCAGCAGTGCCGGCACAGGTCCCAGATATTGAATCTGTGGCGACGGCGGGGCCAGGGACTGCATAAAGAGCCGCGCATTGTGCAGGAACTCTTCGGCCCAGCCGGGCTCCTCACACTCCGCTCTTACCAGGGCCATGGCACTGGCCGGGGGCAGCTGCGCAACCGCGCGATCCCGCAGCAGCTGGCGCGCAAAAGCGCCGTAGCCTTTTTCCAACAGCAGCTGTAACAGCGGGTGCTCGGGGAAGCGGCTCTGCACCAGCACCCGCCCACGGAGACTGCCGCGCCCCGCGCGGCCCGCCACCTGCTCCAGCAGCTGGCCGGTGCGCTCCGGCGCGCGGAAGTCGGCACTGAACAAGCCGCCATCGGCATCCTGAATCACTACCAAAGTGACCTTGGGCAAGTGGTGTCCCTTGGCCAGCATCTGGGTACCCAGCAACAGGCAGGGCTCGCCCTCCCGCGCCGGTGCCAACAATTTATCCAGCGCCTGTTTGCTCGCCGTGGTATCCCGGTCCACCCGAATCACCGGGTAATCGGCAAAGCGCCGCGCCAGCAATTCCTCACTGCGTTCCGTGCCGGCCCCCAGCGCCGAGATCGAACGGCTGTGACACTGCGGGCAGCTATCCACCAGCGGGCGGCGATAATCGCAGTGGTGGCAGCGCAGCTGGCGCTGGCGCCGGTGCATAGTCAGCTTGCTCGAGCAGTGCGGGCAGTCCGCCAGCCAGCCGCAATCATCGCAAGTCAGCGCCGGGGCAAAGCCGCGCCGGTTGATAAACACCAGGGCCTGCTCACCCCGCGCGAGGGTATCGCCGATATGGCGCAGTACCTGGGGCGAGAACCCCTCTTCCAGGGGCTCCCGCAGTGTCGGCACCACGTGAATTTGCGGCGGCTTGGCATCACCGGCGCGATAGCGCATGCGCAGGTGCTGGTAGCGCCCATTCAAGGCGTTGTGCAGGGTTTCCAGAGAGGGCGTGGCCGAACCCAACACCACCGGCACATTATTGTTGCGCCCCAATACCACAGCCAAATCCCGCGCCGAGTAGCGCACGCCGTCCTGCTGTTTAAAAGAGGCGTCGTGCTCTTCATCGACAATCACTACGCCGAGTCTGGGCAGGGGGGTCATAATGGCCGAGCGGGTACCGATCACAATGTCTGCCTGCCCACCTGCGGCCGCCAACCAGGACTGTGCGCGCTCGCCATCGGCCAAGCCGGAGTGCAGCGCGGCAATACTGTGCTTGGGAAATCGTGCGGCAATACGCCGCAGCGTTTGCGGGGTGAGCCCAATCTCCGGCACCAGTAACAGTGCCTGGCGGCCGCTTTCCAGAACCCGCTGCATCAGGCGCAGGTAGACCTCGGTCTTGCCGCTGCCGGTGGTGCCTTCCAGTAGTGAGGCAGAAAAACCGCTGCAATCGACACTGTCGAGCACCTGTTGCTGCTCGCTATTCAGCTCCGGGGCCGCTGTGCTCTCTGCAGCGGGCAGTGGCGCCGGTACGGTAGGGCCTGGCATCCACTCCACCAGGCCGCGCTCCTGTAGGGCGCGGATCACGGGGGTGCTGTGGCCAAGAGTTTTGAGGTGAGTGCGGCTCTGTTTGCCATCACTCAATAGCAGCTGCAACAGGGCCTGCTGCTTGGGCGCGCGCGCCAGTGCGGTTTCCGGCAAGCCCTTTCCCTCGGTAGTGAGCTGGAGCCACTGCTCCGCCCAGTGATCTGCCGGCTTGCCTTTGCGCAGCGCCACAGGTAGCGCTGCGGCGTAGACCTCACCGAGGGGCGCCTGGTAATAGTCGGCGATCCAGGCCAGCAGCTTGCGGCTGCCATCGCCAAACAAAACCTCCGAGTCCACCAGTTCCAGTGCGGGTTTCAAGTTGCTGTGCGGTGATTCCGATACGATCTCCAGCAGTACCGCCACTAGCTTGCGCCCGGCAAAGGGCACCCACAGGCGCTGACCGGGCCGCAGTGACTCCGGCGAAAGCCCCTCCGGCGGCAAATAGTCAAATAGGCGCCTCAGGGGCACGGGCACGGCCAGCCTTAAAATGACTCTCTGTTGGACTGACTCCTGCACTTGGCCCCCACTCACTCAAGCAAAAGGCGCTAGTGTAATGGCAGATGTGGCAAGTTGCAGGGCCTGGCCGGGGGAAATGAGTTTGGGCGTCAATTTGGCGACTAAAGCGTCACGGGACAATTGATAAAATTCACTGCCGCTGCGCCGCTATTGAATGGCGCGGCACCGCTGCCAGCGCAATTGAATTGTGCTTGAACCGCGACACTATTCTGATAGTATGCGCCGACTTTTTAAACAGCCTGGAACCATACCGGTTCCTGCACCAATGACGATACCGTGCCCGGCAAAAGATCGAGTGGCGGTTTCGAAAAGAGGCAATCATGAAAGCAGATATCCATCCTAACTACACCGACATCTCCGCTACCTGCTCCTGCGGCAATGTTGTAAAAACCCGCTCCACCCTGGGTAAAGACCTGCAAATCGACGTTTGCTCCCAGTGCCACCCCTTCTACACTGGCAAGCAGAAGCAGGCTACCACTGGTGGTCGTGTTGACCGCTTCAAGAAGCGTTTCGGCAGCCGTATCGGCAAATAATCCGAGCGTTTCGCTCGAGTGGGCGGCCTCGCGGCAGCTCACTCCAAAAAGGCACCTCCCACAGCGGCGGTGCCTTTTTTGTATGTACTTGTGAGGCGCAGTGCCCAATCGCAGCAGGCCTCTGTAGGCCGATGTAAAATCGACTTGAATCGCTTAAGCTTCCCACCAATAGCGACATATTCATCTTTAAAAAACATAAAAAATCGGAAATACATCCCAAAAAACGTCGATTTACACGACGGACATAGGATTCTTTACCATATATTGCGGGCCTTCCCGCTTGTAGCGTCAAGCTTCTCTCGGTTATTCTCTGATCCCCGCAGTAACCGGCATAACACTTAGGTGTTGCCCACAGTATTCGAGAGAAAAGCCCCCAAATGACGGATTCATTGCGCCAGGCAGCGCTCGATTACCACGCGCTCCCCAGTCCCGGCAAACTTTCAGTAGAACTGACGACCCCTGCCGAAACCCAGGAAGACCTGTCCCTGGCTTACAGCCCCGGCGTCGCCGAGCCGGTGCGAGAAATCGCCAAGGACCCGGAAGCGGCCTATCGCTATACCGGCAAGGGCAATCTGGTGGCAGTCATTTCCAATGGCAGCGCCATTCTCGGCCTCGGCAACCTGGGCCCGCTGGCCTCGAAGCCGGTAATGGAAGGCAAGTCACTGCTGTTTAAGCGCTTTGCCGATATCAACTCGGTAGATATCGAAGTGGATGCCAACAGCCCGGAACAGTTTATTCAGACCGTGGCCTCTATCGCTAACACCTTCGGCGGTATCAACCTCGAAGATATTAAAGCGCCCGAATGCTTCCATATCGAAGAGGCCCTGATCGAGCGCTGCCCAGTACCCATTTTTCACGACGACCAGCACGGCACCGCTATTGTGACCGTTGCCGGTATGCTCAACGCGCTGGAAATCCAGGGCAAGAAAATCAGCGATGTGCGCATGGTGTGCCTGGGCGCAGGTGCCGCCGCCACCGCCTGCTGCAAGCTGCTGCTGGCCGCCGGCGCGCGCAAAGAACAGATCACCATGCTCGACAGTCGCGGGGTTATCCACTCGGGCCGAACGGATATCAACGCCTACAAAGGCGAGTGGGCGCGGGATACCGATATGCGCACCCTCGACGATGCCATTGCCGGTGCGGACGTATTCCTCGGAGTGTCCGGCCCGGACCTGCTCTCCGCCGAGCAGTTGCAGCGCATGGCCCCCAAGCCGGTGGTCTTCGCCTGCTCCAACCCCAACCCGGAGATCAAACCGGAGCTGGCTCACAGCGTGCGCGACGACCTGATTATGGCCACCGGTCGCTCCGACTACCCGAACCAGGTTAACAACGTGCTCTGCTTCCCATTTATTTTCCGGGGCGCCCTGGATGTGCGTGCGGCGCGTATCAATGAAGAGATGAAACTGGCCGCGATCGAGGCGATCCGCAAAATCGCCCACCTGCCGGTGCCGGATTCAGTGCGCCAGGGTTACGGCGGTATCGAATTCAGCTTCGGGCCCAACTATATCCTGCCCAAGCCCACCGACCCGCGCCTGCTGCCGGAAGTCGCTTCAGCGGTAGCCCGCGCCGCCGTAGACAGCGGCTGTGCACGCCTGCCCTACCCGGAAAACTACCCCCTAGAAACCCTTTAGCGGGCACATTTTTTCTCACTTAACCCGTTAGGGCGGGCATTTACCGCTTTCGCCCTAACGGAATTCTTGAGCCACAAAGCCCCCGTCGCTAAACTGCCTTTCTGTCACAGCATCAAAGTTGCCCAACATAATGAGTCATGTGTACGTGCTGACCAATCAGCACCAGCAGTTCCTGAGCAAAAGCGGCGAATGGACCGATGGCCGCGAACCGAACAAACTGTTTCGCAGCGAGCACAAAGATGTCGCGATCAACCAGATGTTCGAGGCCAATACTCGCGATGTGAATCTGCGCATTGAACTGCTGTCGTGCGAACTCAATCCCAAGGGACACCCCCAGATCCCCGTGGAAGCTCTCGCCCCGCTTTCAGCGCAAGAGGGCGATACTGAAATTGCCCCCTCAACCCCCGAAGAGCTGCCGGAACAGTCAAACCCGGAGCTGGAGCCCCAGCCGGCACCTGAGGTAGCGCCACAGCCAGCGCCGGAGGTTGCCCCGGAACAAGCGCCCGCTGAAACGCCCGCACAGCCCGACGAAAACAAATCGGAATCCGCCGCCTGAGCGCCTGACCATTCAGCACCGGCAGCGAGAGTCGCCCCAAATGACAGCGATGAAACAGCGTTCCGGTAGTACCAAGGAGATTCGAGTGCCTATTGCCCACCTGGCCGCACTGTCGCAAGCCAAACCCACCCAACTGCTCAAAGGTATCCTTCGCGGGGTCGAAAAGGAGAGCCTGCGGGTCGCCCCCGATGGCACCCTTGCGCAAACCCCGCATACAACGGCGCTGGGCTCGGCACTGACACACGAGAGTATCACCACCGACTTCTCCGAAGCCCTGCTGGAATTTATTACGCCTCCGGTAGCCACCCCGGAAGAGGCCCTACAGGTCTTGGATCGCATCCACCGCTACACCTACAATCAAATCGGTGATGAGCGCCTGTGGGTTAACAGCATGCCCTGTGCGATTGGCGAAGATAAAGATATTCCCGTCGCCCGCTACGGCAGCTCCCACAGCGGTACCATGAAGACCATTTACCGCCTGGGTCTGGGACTGCGCTACGGCCGCGCCATGCAGACCATTGCCGGTATCCACTACAACTTTTCGCTGCCGGAGGAATTCTGGCTGTGGCTGCATGAAATCGAAGGCAGCAGCGAGGATTTAAAGAGCTTTAAAACCCGGCGCTACTTCGACCTGATTCGCAACTTCCGCCGCAATTACTGGCTGCTGATTTACCTGTTTGGCGCCGCGCCAGCGGTGTGTGCCTCTTTTATTGAGGGGCGCGAGCACAAGCTGCAACCCTTTAACGGCGACGGTCACACACTGCACGTGCCCCACGCCACTTCCCTGCGTATGGGTGATCTGGGCTACAACAGCAACGTGCAGCAGTCACTGGTGGTTTGCTACAACGACCTGCGCAGCTATTTATCCACGCTCTGTTCGGCGATCAGCAGCGCTTACGGCCCCTACCAGGAAATGGGGGTTAAAAATGAAGGCGGCGACTACCAGCAGTTGTCCACCGGCATACTGCAAATAGAGAACGAGTTTTACTCGCCCATCCGCCCCAAGAACCCGGCCAAGCGCGGCGAAACGGCACTGTCCGCCCTGGACAATCGCGGCGTCGAGTATGTCGAGGTGCGCTGTCTCGACCTGAACCCCTTCGCGCCCCTGGGCATCGACGCCCAGCAGATGCGTTTTATCGATAGCTTCCTGCTGCACTGCCTGCTCACCGACAGTCCCAAAACCAGTGATACCGATTACCGCAGCACCCAGGAGAACCAACAGCGTATCGTCTACCGGGGCCACGAGCCGGAACTGACACTGCTGGACAACGGCGTCGAGCGCAAACTGAGCGACTGGGCCACTCAGCTACTGGAAGAGGTCGACTCGGTGGCAGAGTTGCTGGATAACGCCTGGGGCGGCTCGGAGTACCGCAGCGCTGTGGGCGTACAGAAAGCCAAGGTGAAGGGGGATATCCTCACGCCGGCACAGCAGATACTGGCGGAGATGCGCGAGCAAGAGATTACCTTTTCCCAGTGGGCCATGGATAAAGCCGAACAGCACCGCCACTACTTCCTCGATCGCCCCCTGGATAGCGAGTCACTACAGAACTTCCAGCACCAGGCGGAGATTTCACTGCTCAGGCAGAAAGAAATCGAAGCACAGGACAGCGGTACCTTTGAGGCCTTCCTGAGTCGCTACTACGCCCAATACAACTGCTGTCAGGACTAGCGGCTGAGACCTTGCCGCGCAAAGAACCCTGCAAGCGAGGTTTATGAACTATCTGGCACACCTGCTACTGTCCGGGCCCCATCCGCGCTGGCGCCTGGGCGGGCTGCTGGGAGACTTTGTCAAAGGCCCCCTGGACGACAGTTGGCCGGCGGATATTGAGCGCGGTATCCGCCTGCACCGCCGCATCGATGCGATCACTGATGCCCATCCCGCCTACCGGGAGGCCCTGGCACAGCTGGATTCCCAGTGGCGCCGCTACGCCGGCATTGCCCTGGATATTTGGTTCGACCACCTACTGGCACAGAACTGGCCGCAGTGGCACCCCGAGCCCCTGGATGATTTCTGCCGGACCTGTTGGAGAGACTTTCACTCCGACAGCCGGTATATTCCGCCTCGCGCAAAGGCATTTATTGAGCGCGCCGAGCAAATTAAACTGCTGCAAAGTTACCGCGAGGAGCGGGTAATCGAGCTGACCCTGGAGCGGGTCGGGCAGCGCCTGCGCCGCCCGGTAGCGCTACAGGAACTGCTGCCCGAGCTTATTGCCGGGCGGAACACACTGGAAAGCAATTTCAATAAACTATTAACCGACTTGAATCTCGAAGCGAACCGCTTTCGACAGCACTATTCAGGACCCGCATAATCATGACCTTACCCAACCCGCGCATCACTTTTCTGTTGGTCTTCCTAATGGTGGCCTTTCTACTCGGCTCCGCCTTTTATCTCGAGTATGTGCAGGGCCTGGAGCCCTGCAAACTGTGTATTACCCAGCGGGTAATGCTGTTGGGCGTGGGCGTGGTTTCGCTGATCGCATTCCTGCACAACCCCGCCACCATTGGCCGGCGGGTATACGGCCTGCTGGTATCCCTGTGGGCAATGGGCGGTCTCTACTTTGCCGGTCGCCAGCTGTGGTTACAGAGCCTGCCGGAAGACCAGGTACCGGCCTGCGGCCCAAGCGTCAGCTATATGATTGAAGTGTTCCCCATGGCCGATGTGCTCAAGGCGCTGCTGAGCGGCGATGGCAACTGTGCCGAAGTACAGTGGACCATGATGGGCCTGAGCATCCCCGGCTGGGCCGCTATCGGTTTTGCCGGCCTGATCCTGTTCGGCGGCTGGCAAGCTTTTCGCAAGGCCTAACGACCTGCGGCGGCGCTAGCGCCGCCATTCCCTCCATGTCAAAAAATCAGCTACACAAAATACTTCACTGGCTGGGCGGGGCTGCCACGCTGGTGGCCTGTGGCTGGCTGGGCAATCTCACCAGCGCAAGCCTGTCACTGCCCGTGCCGGGATCCGTCGTGGGGATGCTTTTTTTACTGGTTATCCTGCTGATCAATGGCGGCGTACCCGCAGGCCTGTCCCAGGTCAGCTCGCAGCTGCTCTATCTGCTGCCCCTGCTGCTACTGCCGGCGGCAGTCGGAGTATTTTTTTTTCAGGGCCTGTCCCTCTCCAACTGGCTCGCGCTAATCGCCGCTATTGTGATCGGCACGCTGGTCAGTATGGCGATCTGCGCCTGGTTGCTGCAGGCAATACTGCTGCGCTCGGGAAGCAACAGCGATGAGTGAATTCCTGGCCAGCCCGGCCTTTGTATTGCCCTTGAGCTCTATAGCTTTTGTCATCGGCGTCGCGCTTTACCGCCGCTGTAATACCGCACTGCTGCACCCCATCATCAGCGCCAGTATTCTGGTCGCCATTGCCTTGAGCATTTTACAGATCCCCTACCGGGATTATCAGGACTCCAGTGCGCTGTTGTACGGCCTGCTCGGGCCGGCGGTTGTCGCCCTCGCCGTCCCCCTCAAGCAAAACCTGGTGGTTATCCGCAGGGCCGGCTGGCCGCTGCTGGTGGCGATTGTTGTCGGTGCAATTCTGGCTCCGCTGATTGCGGTGCTTATTGCCCTACTCCTGGGAGCGGGGCAAGCGGTATTGCTAGCGCTCAGCGGCAAGTCCATTACCACCCCCATCGCACTGGCCCTGGCCGACAAAATCCAGGCGTCACTCAGTCTCACCGCCGCGATTGTGGTATTAACCGGAGTCGTGGGTGCCATTGCCGGCCCCCCGCTGCTGCACCGCCTCAAGATTCGGGACGAGCGCATTATTGGTATTGTTTTGGGTATTAATGCCCACGCGGTGGGGACGGCGCGGGCACTGGAAATCAGTGCGTTGTGTGGCGCCTGTGCCGCATTGGCGATGGGCACCTGCGGTGCCCTCACCGCACTGGTATTACCGCTGATTATCAGTGGATAAAACACCCCCCATTTACCCCGCGACAGATCGCTGCGGATATCATGGTATTCTGGCGTAGATCGCGCTCTGCGCCTTGCCGTCGGCGGGGGAATCTCCTATCTTCTTAGGACCTTCGAAATCAACAAAAAAGCTGGCTATAACGGCAACAGTAACTAAAGGATTTGGAGATGTTGGAAAATTGTAAATCTGCGCGCGAGCGCTGGGGTGGCGTCAGTGAAATCATTGACCGTTGGCTACAGTCCCGACAAATCCTCCTGGTAAGTTACTACCACCTATCGGAAAAAAAAGCCTTCAACGAGGGAGATACCGAGACCGAAAACGGGGTGCGCCACCTCTGCCAATTGTTAGTCGACTATGTCTCTGCGGGACACTTTGAAGTGTACGAACAACTGATACTGGAAGGCCAGGCCTTTGACGATAAGCAGGGCCTGCAACAGGCGCGCACACTCTATCGGGAAATTGATGCGACAACGGATGTCGCTGTCGACTTCAATGACAAATATCAGGAAACCGACGATTTATCCAGCCTGAATCCGGACCTATCACAGCTGGGCGAAGCCCTGGAAACCCGCTTTAGCTCCGAGGACCGGATGATTGCACTTCTGCACACCGCACATAAAAACCAGCTGGCTTAAACGGGCAGCGCTTGGGGAGCAACCGCCAGCACAGGTTTTCGCCAGCGGTTTTAGCAAAATAAAAAAGGCGCCCGCAGGGCGCCTTTTTTCAGCCAAAGCGCTAATTTGAATTACTCGGTTTTAGCGGCTTCTTTTTTCTCTTCTTTCTTCTCGGAACCAGCTTCGCCGCCAACATTGGCCTTGTGCAGTTCCACTTCAAAAATCAGGGTCGCATTGGGGCCAATTTTACCGCCAGCGCCACCCGGGCCGTAAGCGAGCTCAGAGGGGATGTACAGCTCCCACTTGGAACCCTCTTTCATCAGTTGTAACGCTTCGGTCCAACCTTTGATAACACCATTAACCGGGAATTGAACCGGCTCGCCACGATCGTAGGAACTATCAAAGGTTTCACCGTTAATCAGGGTGCCTTTGTAGTCCACTTCAACGGTGCTGTTCTCGCTGGGCTTGCTGCCGGAACCCTCAGTAATCACTTTGTACTGAAGGCCGGAGTCAGTGGTAACAACGCCGTCTTTCTTGGCGTTCTCTTCGAGGAAAGCTTTGCCTTCTTGCAGGTTTTTATCAGCAGTTTCTTTGAACTCTTTCTCCTGCTGGGCCAGCATTTCCTGCTGCTTCTTCTGCATTTGCTCCTGGAAAGCGGCGATAGTTTGCTGCTTCTCTTCCTCAGACAAACGCGACTCATTGCCACTGGAAACATCTTTAAGAGCCATCAACACCACTTGAGGATCTAGCTTTACATCCTGAGACTCAAGGCGCTTAGCCATATCTTCGGCAATGATGTAGCTAACCTTCTTTTCCTGGGTATCCAGAGAAACTTCTTTTTCCTGCTTAGATCCCTGTTCGTTACAGCCGGTCAGCGCCAGGCCAAGGGCTATTGCTGCAGCCAAAGGGTATTTATTCATGGGTGTTGTCTCTTTGTCCGTATTGCGTTGAATGATTCGCGCTTGACCCTGGGTCAACGCCTGCGGCGGCTGTTCCAGTAATCCTGATTCCGGCCTTAGCCACCAGGCGCACCTTTTCCGCCAGTCCGCCCAAGTCTAACCCAAGGCGACTGCAAGTGCATACCGGTGACGCGCACACTGTGCAGGACACCACATTCCCCTCTAAGGTTCCACATGGCGGCGAGAAAAAATATCAAGCCGACACGCTTTTCACAGCTCGCGGCATACATTTTTTTTAAAAACAGCGCTATTATCGACCCGTCGCCGGTTGTTGTTCCGGACTGTTTGAGGTGCTTTTCAGTTTGGGGCAATTTACAGTGTTCAGGTCCCCGATTTAAATATGTCCATTGCATATCGATCTGATCGGTACACTGTCCGGATGTTCCAATCGATAATAAACGTCAGGACATTTACTCATGGCCGCCAAAAAAATAGCTGTCAATTCAGTCGCAGAACTGGAAGCTCAAATTTCCAAGCTAACCGTCAAGCTGGATAAAGCCCGCAACAAGAAAGTTACCGATGCCGGCAAGAGTGTTTTAAAAGCCGGAAAAGCACTGACTTCCGCAAAGGAAAAATTAGCTAAGGCTAAAACCAAACTGGCGGACGCTAGAACTGCAGCCAAGACACGAAAGACAGCTGCAACACAAAAACGGGTAGAAACCGCCAAGGGCAATGTAGAGAAACTGAACGAAGCACTCCAGCAGGCCAAGGCTTTACACCGCGAAGCAAAAGGTGCCGAGTCCCTGGCCAAAGCCGAGCTGAGAGCGGCCGCCACTGTGCGCAAGGCCGGCGAGAAAGCGGAAAAACTCCTAGGCAAGCCCAAAGCCCGCAAAGCAGCCACCACTAAAAAAGCAGCGGCTCCAAAGGCAAGCAGCACAAAGGCGCGCGCTAAGGCCGCTAGCACCACGGCGGAGAAACCCAGCAAAAAGCCAGCGGCAAAAAAAACTGCTGAAAAGAAAGCCAGCAGTAAAAAAGCCGAAACCGCTACAGCGAGCAAAGCGGTAAAGAAAACCGCCGCAAAGAAAGCCCCGCTAAAGAAAGCGTCTGCCGCAGAACAGAAAGCGCCGGCGAAAAAAGCTCCAGCCAAAGCCGCTGTAGTCAAGGCGCCGGCAGAGAGTAAGCCCACGGCTGAAGTCGAGCCCGCAGCCGCAATCGTAAAGCCAGAGGCAGAGATGCCGAAGGTAGAAGTTGCCAGCGCGCCCGAAGCCGTCGAGTTGCCCAAGGACGATGCGGCAGCCCCCGTTCAGAGCGAGCCACAAAAGCCGCTGGAAACACCGCGCCCTACCGCAACAATCACGCCCAGCACTCCGGCCAACAGCCTGTTTTCCTCGGAACAGCCTAGCGGCGAGTAATCTCTAGCCGTGGAGCGGAGTATCCGACCTCCGCTACCGCGCTGCTGTGCGAATTTCACCTATTGAACGCCGCGCTTTCACCACTGTACCGCCGGCGACCCGAGGCAAGCGCTGCGAGTTCAAGAACCGCTGGCTATGCCCTAGTGGCCAGCCCGCTATGAGCCAGGTAGCTTTCGATCAGGCCCGCCCAGCGCGCCTGGTCTTTTTGCGGCAAGCCATATTGCCGCGCGGCAAGCTCCAGTGCGGAGCAATCCCCCGAGCAGTCCTGCACATCCATTTTCCACAGCGCGGCCAGCTGCAACTGCTCCAGTTTTAACTCATAGCGCTGACACAGTGCATAGACACTCTGAGTATGGGGGCGCAGGCGTCCCAGCCAGCGGCGCAGGCCCCGCACACTGCTGATAATTCGCCGGCGTGGAGCGACTCCACGATCTGCGACTCTCCAACCCTCTTCACTCACTGCCCTACCGCAAACGGCGGTGTAACTCGCCCACAGCATCAGGCAAACATCGGCACCATTGTTATCCTGGCATTCGAGTAAGAATTGCTCAACGCCCCTAAACCCATAGAAGTCCAGGCTGAACTGCCAGAGGGGGTTTTCCTTGGAGGAATATGGAGGTGAAGTATTTGTCACGTTAGAATCCCGACCCTTTGTTGATCGGCATAGTACCCCAAAGCCCTATAGCCCCCGGGTCTGTCGAATAGCCTAGCATTTATCGGCCTGTTCATATGAGGTTTTTCCAGTGATCAATTTACAAGGGGTTTCCCTGCACCGAGGTGAGCGCGACTTACTGGACAGCGCAGATTGCAGAATTTTCCCCGGCCACAAAGTGGGAATTATCGGCGCTAACGGCTGTGGTAAGTCAACGCTGTTCAAGCTGTTGCTGGGTCAACTGGAGAGCGATGCTGGGCGGGTGGATCTGCCCAGTACCTGGCGTATCTCCCATATGGCCCAGGAAGTCGAGGCCAGCGAGCAGTCGGCCCTGGACTACGTATTGGACGGCGATCAAGAGCTGCGCCTGTTGCAAAAACAGCTGGCACAGGCCGAGGCCTGCGGTGATACCGACGGCCACAAACTGGCAGAGCTGCACGAGCGCATGGCCAGTATCGATGGCTACAGTGGCCCGGCGCGCGCCGCGCAACTTCTCGATGGGCTGGGCTTTTCCCATGCAGAACAGCAGCGGCCTGTGCGCAGCTTCTCCGGCGGCTGGCGTATTCGCCTCAACCTGGGCCGCGCCCTGATGTGCCCCGCAGATCTTATGCTGTTGGACGAGCCCACCAACCACTTGGACCTGGATGCCACCCTGTGGCTGGAACAGTGGCTGCAGCGCTTCCCCGGGACCCTGCTGATTATTTCCCACGACCGCGACTTTCTCGATGCGGTGGTCGACGGTATTGTCAGCTTTGAACAGCAAAAACTGGTCTTGTACAGCGGCAACTACAGCGCCTTCGAACGCGCCCGCGCCGAGCGCCTGGCCCAGCAGCAAATACAGTTTGAAAAACAGCAGGCCGAGCGCGCACATATGGAAGATTTTGTGCGGCGCTTTCGCGCCAAGGCGAGCAAGGCCAAACAGGCGCAGAGCCGCCTGAAAGCCCTGGACCGAATGGCGCTTATCGCACCGGCCCACGTGGACTCGCCGTTTCACTTTACCCTGCCATCCTCGGAGAAAACCTCCAACCCGCTAATCGACCTGCGCGAGGCGGATATCGGCTACGCCGACAAGGTGGTCGTGAAGAATGTCCAGCTGGGCATTCAGCCGGGCCGCCGTATCGGCTTGCTCGGCCCCAACGGGGCCGGCAAATCCTCCCTGATCAAAACCCTGGCCGGTACACTGGCCCCCCTCAGCGGTGAGCGCCAATGCGGCGAGCATCTGGCCATCGGCTATTTCGCCCAGCACCAGCTGGAGGCACTGGACAGTAACGGCTCGCCATTGCTGCACTTGCAAAGACTGAGTCCCGATGCCTCGGAGCAATCACTGCGGGATTTTCTCGGCGGCTACGGCTTTCTCGGCGATCGGGTTTTTGAAACGGTCGGTGGCTTCTCCGGCGGTGAAAAGGCCCGCCTGGCCCTGGCGCTGTTGGCCTGGCAAAAACCCAACCTGTTGCTGCTCGACGAACCGACCAACCACCTGGATTTGGAAATGCGCCACGCCCTCACCCTGGCCCTGGCAGAGTTTCCCGGTGCCGTCATCTTGGTTTCCCACGATCGCCACCTGCTGGCCAACACTGCCGATGAGTTTATTCTGGTGGCCGATGGCCGCGCCGAGCCCTACAGCGGCGACCTGGATGACTACAAGCAGTGGCTGCTCGGTTTTAACCGCGACAAGAAACGCAGCGAGGAGAAAGCGCCCAGTGCCGCCAGCGGCGACGAAAAAACGCCGGAGGACAAGAAGGCGCAAAGGCGCGCAGCTGCGGCATTGCGCGAGCAGTTAAAACCTCTGACCAACAAGCTCAAGAATATCGAGCGGCAGATGTCCGCTGCCGAACAGGCCCTGGAAGCACTACAGGAACAGCTTGCCGATGAATCCCTGTATAGCGGCGGTCAACAGGAGGAGATCGCGCGGCTCAACCGGGAGCAGTCGGAGCAGCGGGAACTGATGGAAGCGCTGGAAATGGAGTGGCTGGAGATCTCTGAAAAACTGGAGGAGATTCGCGGCGAGTAATTTTGCCTGGTACTAGCCGCCAGATACGCGCGGGGCAACGGAATTTATCTGCCCCGCGCTTTATTTAACCTCTAGCGAATACAGCCGTACTCATCCACCGCAATCCCAATCGGTGTATTCGGGCATTGATCCAGGTAACTGGGAACACCATCGAAGTCCATATCCATTGGGCAACCATTCAATTGCACATCGATTCCCACCGGTGTTTGCGGGCATTGATCAGTGGCATCGGTAACTCCATCGGCATCCTGGTCATACCAAAAATCTGGATATTCGAGCCACTGGTAGCCAACCGCCAAACTGGCAAAGCCGTCCACCCCGCCCTCTTCAACCCCCTGAAAAAGTCGGATATCCGCTCGGGCCTGCCAGCGGGGCCCCAGGTGGTATTTAATCCCGCCGCCAAAATTCACCATGGTTTGCCTGTCGTACCAATCGCAGTGATGGGGGGGCGGCGGGTGCGGAGCGCCATTGAGGCGGTTCTCGGGAATATAGAATTTCTTACGGCAATCGCCGGGATAGGGATATGTGTCGTACTCTGGGCCACCGGTGTAGCGGTGGCGCCGGTCGTAATTGATGCGTATTTCACCCAGGCCCAGTGCCACATAGGGCTGCCAACAAAAATTGCCGCAAAACTGTCCGCCAAATTGATAAAGCAAATCCAGGTGGTAGTTATACACATCCACCTTTTCCGGGGTGTCAGTAATATTCACTACAAAATAATCGACGGCGCCTTCCATCGCCCAGTGATTCGTCAGGTTATAGCCAAACCCCACACCGACGCCTGAGGAGTCCCGCATTTCGAAACCGCGAAACGGGGTGCCGTTTAAACGGTCACTATCAAACCAGTGCTTACCGCCATTAACATAGAGGTTTAAAGTTCCAACAAAATCAGCACGGGCTTCAGCAACGGTAAAGAGTAAGATAAATGACAGGCTATAGAGAGTTGAGAGCAGAGCGTCACGCCTTCTCATTAGAAACACCGAGATTCCTTTCTTGATCACCCCCCTAAATTATTATTAACATCAACATCTATTAATAAAAATAATTAAATTATGTTTTCGTGATTCTTCCTGAATCCCGCGCTTATTCAAAATAAAATCCGAAGATCAAAACACCACTAGAAGCATAGCCTGCTAGTGGCGAAAAACAGCAATAAAGACAGGAGAGATAACCCGTGCTGTCCCCGAGTATTGATAGCTATGTGAGGAACTTGGTTCAACCTCAAAATATACAAACGACTTGCTATGTCCCCAGAAGCATCCGTGAGTATGCACTAGATTTTCAAAATAATTCTAATAGCAAGAGTAAGTGGTATCACAAGCGCAGTGATGATGGCCTAACCAGAATCGATCAATTGGTCAGCCAAGCGGCACAAATCCACACAAACGATTATGGAAGGATTACCCGCGTCGCCAAAGTATTAGTAGAAAATCTTTATATCTGGCTTACAGGATTTGATCCTTCCACGCCTACCAAACTAATTGATAGCGATGGAATTGCACGTCGAAAAGATGCAATTTTAGCTTTATTGGGAGGAGCTTACTGCTGGTACCGCCAGGCCAGTGAGGCTTTCGGCTCTGAGCGAAGGGCAATATCCAATATTGAATCCCATACGGATGTCCCTTTCTCACTATTTAAGGAGCCTCTGAACAACTCCGTAATACCTCTGCGGGTCTTGAAGGCTACAGATGTTAGGCGCAGCTCGCCGCGAATGGCCCCTAGTCCTTTGCAAGAGCTGCAACGCAGCAGCTGTGGCCTTCAAGGCCCGCCCTTCGGGGCTTGCAGAGCGATTCACACTCCGCGTTGCGACTTCTTGAAAGGTCTAGACATTCCCGCGAAGCCGCGCCTTGATTGCGAACCGCTCTGTAAGCCAGAGGCATCACGGAGTTGTTCAGAGGCTCCTTAATTACCGATTCAGCCGCAGTGGTTTTAACTTACATTCAGTGACCACGCTGCTGTACCGTGGCGATACCCGCCCACCACAGAAGTTGTGGCAAGCCGGGGGATTCTTTCCCTGGATGAATCAAAATGGCCGCTTTGATCCGCACCTGGGTAGCGGAGCATCTAACCAGGTCATCTCAACCACTACCGACGCAAATATTGTTGCGCGCTTTGCCTGGCACAATAAGACCTACTGCCCTACGCGGTATTACTATGTGCACGGAACCGATGATGGTGATTTAGCCACTACCGGTTTTATCTATGAGCTCGATAAACGAAATCATCAGTGCGTAGAGGTTTCCACTGTCACCCAGGGACGTGAAGTTGCCTTTATGGCTATTCCCAACCAGTTTATTCGCCGCTTTCGTATGCGTTATTTTGCCGGCACCCAGAATAATGTTGAACTGTCGGATTGGATGTCTTATGACAATAACACCATCCGCAACCTGAATGTGGTTGAGGACAAGCGCCGATGGGAAGCGGCCAAGAAAAATTGGAATGAGTTTTTCTAACGATAGCGGTGGACTATAGAGCCGGACTATAGAGGTGAACTATTGTTTGCCACTGGTGCATGTTAGCACCGGTGGCAAATCTCAATCGGCAGTGCGAATTATTCGCCTTTGCGCTCTTCAGCGGTTGGCGTATCCACTTCAGGAGTAGCCAGCGGCAGTGCTTCACCTGGCAGCCTGCGGTATACCAGGTCCCAAACACCGTGCCCCAATCTCTGCCCGCGACGCTCAAATTTGGTCTCCGGGCGCCACTCCGGCCGAGGCACATAATCGCCATCGGCGGCGGTATTTTCTAGCAGGGTCTCCCCCTGTAAAACTTCCAGCATATGCTCGGCATAGTTTTCCCAGTCTGTCGCCATATGCATCAGGCCACCGGTTTTTAGCTTGCTGCAAATCAGGCGAACAAATTCCGGCTGCACGATCCGGCGCTTGTGGTGCTTCTTCTTGTGCCAGGGGTCAGGGAAATACAACTGGAAGCGATCCAAACTGCTATCGGCAATACAATCATTTAAAACATCGATCGCATCGGCCATATAGACACGCAGGTTGTTAATACCGGCCTTGCCGGCACTGTTAATCAAGCGCCCCACCCCCGGCGGGTGTACTTCAATACCGATAAAGTCCCTGTCCGGTTCGGCTTCAGCCATGGCCAGCAGGGAATCCCCCATACCGAAGCCAATCTCCAGCGCCAATGGCGCTTCGCGGCCAAAGACCTGCTGGCGCTCCAGTGGCCCATCGAAAAGGGAGAGCCCGTACTGCCCCCAGTAATTATCAAAAGCCTTGCGCTGCCCCTCTGTCATTCGCCCGGCGCGAATCACATAGCTGCGGATAGATTTTTTCTTAAATTCGGTGCGGTAGGGAAAATCTTCCGCAGATTCGTCTTGCATTATTCGCGACCTCTTATGCGAAACGGTTGGTATTTTGGTGTTCCTGTCTGGCCCGGCAGCCCCTGTGCAAGCCCAGCCAAAATGACTATTTGGAGAAATTCACTGCGGCAACAAACAGCGCTATCCAGCCGGCAATCATTAGACTTCCCCCCACAGGGGTGATCGGTCCGAGCCAGCGAGGCCCCCCCAGTGCCAGGGCATAGAGGCTGCCGGAGAAAAAGATAATACCGAAAGTAAAAAAAGCGCCGCTCAGGGTCAGTGATAAACGATTTCCCCAGCTTTGTACCAGCAGTACCACAGCGAATAGCGCCAGGGTGTGGATCATCTGGTACTGGACTCCGGTTTTATAGGCCTCTAGCAGGTTCTCCGCCACCTTGCCGCGCAGACCGTGTGCGCCAAAGGCCCCCAAAGCAACGCCGCTAGCGCCGAACAGTGCACACAGCAGCAGATAGAATTTTGCCATTACCTTCCCCTATTGTTTTCCCCGGTTGCGGTGCGCATAGCAGTAACAAGCGGGACAAAAAAAACCGCGCTGCTGCGCGGTTTTTTACCGGTGTGCCTGTATGCCGATTTAGGCTTCCATAGCAGCACGCACTTTTTTCATAGCGTTTTTTTCCAGCTGGCGAATACGCTCGGCGGAAACGCCGTACTTGTCGGCCAGCTCGTGCAGTGTGGATTTCTCCTCGCTGAGCCAGCGGGCCTGAATAATATCGCGGCTGCGATCATCCAGCTGAGCCATGGCACTGGCCAGGCTGGTCAGGTTGGTTTCCTGCCAGTTGTCCCGCTCAAGCTGGGCGGCCGGATCAAAACTGCGGTCTTCCAGGTAGTGAGCCGGCGCCTGCCAGGCGGTATCGTCATCGTCGTCGACACCGGCGTCAAAAGCGGCGTCGTGCGCCGCCAGGCGGCCCTCCATCTCATGGACCTGAGTGACATCTACATTTAGATCTTTGGCGACAGCCTTGGCCTCGGCATTGGTGAGCCAGGCGAGTTTCTTCTTCTGTCCGCGCAGATTGAAGAACAGTTTGCGCTGCGCCTTAGTGGTGGCGATTTTAACAATACGCCAGTTGCGCAGGATAAATTCGTGGATTTCGGCCTTGATCCAGTGGACGGCAAAGGATACCAGGCGCACCCCTTTCTCAGGATTGAAGCGCTTGACCGCTTTCATCAGGCCGACATTGCCTTCCTGGATCAGGTCCGCTTCATTGAGCCCGTAGCCGGAATAGGATTTGGCGATATGCACAACAAAACGCAGGTGTGACATAACCAGCTGGCGTGCAGCATCGAGATTTTCACGGTAATAGAGGTCTTCTGCCAGGTGCTTTTCCTGTTCCGCAGTCAGCACCTCAAAGCCGCTGACGGTCTGGATATAAGCCCCCAGGTTGGCACCCGGAGACAGTGTATGCACTGGCTGTAGACTGGTTCCCATTCAGGTCTCTCCTGTCATTATTAGTCGGCCGGTCCTATCGACCGCTGTCGGCGAATACTGTATCCGGCGACAAGCTGGACTCAGTGTAGCACTTGCGCAGGCAGATAAGAAAGCCCGCCAATCGCTGCCGTATTCCGTTGTATTTCGCGGGATTAGAGGGGCTTTTTACGCCTCCAGTTCCCCCGGCCTGAGCACTTTGCCCCTCTTATTTAGACCAGCCGGTCAATGAGGTTCTATCTCGCGGGTGTGCCGGGCCACGGCAAACCAGGCCCCGAAGAGCCCCAGCAGGGCGGCGCCGAGGGTTAATTGCACAAAGTAGCGTATCCCAGGCCCCGCCAATTCGAAGCTGCTGCCATAACTCGACGACAAGCTCTCGACCGGTCCAGACAATATAGCCACACCCCCAACCAGCAGCAGCCACGCCAACAGACCACCGGATAAGCCGTAGCAGATACCACTATAGAGGAAGGGTCGCCGCACAAAGGCATTCGTCGCACCGACCAGTTTAACCACCAGGATCTCCTCCCGACGGCTCTCGATATGCAGTCGTATGGTATTGATCACCACCAGTACCACCCCCAGCGCCAGCAGCAGGGCCAGACCGGCGGAGAGGCGCTGCCCCAGCTCGGTAATCTGCGCGAGACGCTGAACCCAGGCGAGATCCAAAACCACAGAATCCGTCAGCGCCTGGGCTCTCAGGTTTTCCACCAGGGTCTGCAACTTATCCCCGTCCTTCGTATCCCTTGGCCGCAGCAGCAATACCGAGGGCAGCGGGTTGGCATTGAGGCCAACCAGCACATCTCCCAATCCCGAGGCCTGTTCAAACTCAGCCAGGGCCTCTTCCGGGGAGACATAAGTCACCTCCGCGATAGCGGGGTCACTGCGCAGTTTATCCGCCAGGGCATTGATCGCCGCCTGCCTGGCATCCCGGTGCAAGAACACAGAGATTTGCGGCTGCCCATCCCAACCGGCCACCGCGCGCTGGAAATTTATCAATCCCAATTGCAGTGCCGCCGGTAGAGCCAGGGCAATGGCAATCACCAGGGCCGTCATCGCACTGGCCATGGGGGCGGCAAAAAATCGACTCACCGAATCGGCCGCCATCTCCCGGTGATGCCCCAGCCAGCTATTCCATCGATCCCCCAGCCCGGTGTGCGCGACAACGGCGCCGGTACTGCGCACGCGCTTGTCGGCGGCGGGATTCCCCTGGCGCTGCGCCTTAGCTTGGGTGTACTTCACGGCTCGGGACTCCATCGTAGATCAATTGGCCGGCCTCTAGGGTCAATACCCGTCGGCGCATCCGTGCAATCAGCTCCAAATCGTGGCTCGCCACCAACACGGTCACTCCCACCGCGTTAAAGTCGGCGAACAGCTGCATAATTTCCTGGGACAGTGTGGGGTCCAGGTTGCCGGTGGGCTCGTCGGCCACCAGTATCGCGGGCTTGTTGACCACCGCGCGGGCAATCCCCACCCGCTGCTGTTCACCGCCGGACAGCACAATAGGGTTGTGGTTTTCCTTGTGCAGTAAACCGACCTTATCCAGCGCCGCGCGCACCCGGCGCCCCACCTCGCGCTTGTTGCAACCAGCAACAGACAAGGGCAGGGCAATATTGTCAAAAACGCTGCGATCGAATAGCAGCTGGTGATTTTGGAAGACAATACCCAGGTTGCGGCGGTAATAGGGCACCTGGCTATTGCGCAGTCGATTGAGGTTCTGGCCGGCCACGAGGATGCTGCCTTTCGTGGGGCGCTCAATCGCAGTTAGCAGTCGCAATAAGGTACTTTTACCCGCCCCAGAGTGGCCGGTAAGGAACACCATATCGCCACGGGGGATTTCCAGGCTAACTCGCACCAGGGCGTCCTGCCCCGATGCGTAACGCTTGTTCACATTATCGAAAGTGATCACGGCTTCTGTGGTTCTTGTTATTTTCCGGACGAATGATCAGGCCTTATCGCGGCCAAACAGGGCGGAGACAAACTCGCGGGCGCGGAACGGCTGTAGATCTTCCGCCTGCTCACCCACGCCGATAAAGCGCACCGGGATACCGAAGCGGCGGGCCAGGGCAAAGATGACCCCACCTTTGGCGGTGCCATCCAGTTTGGTCAGTACCAGGCCCGTAACGCCGGCTGCCTCGCGGAATTGAGAGGCCTGGTTAATCGCATTTTGGCCCGTGCCGGCATCCAGTACCAACAGCACCTCGTGGGGTGCACTGGGGTCCAGTTTGCCCATCACCCGGCGCACCTTGGACAGCTCCTCCATCAGGTTGGATTTGGTATGCAGGCGCCCGGCGGTATCGGCAATCACCACATCGACGCCGCGCGCCTGGGCAGACTGCACCGCATCAAAAATCACAGATGCACTGTCGGCGCCGGTATGCTGTGCGACAACCGGGACATCGTGGCGTTGCCCCCACACCTGTAGCTGTTCAACCGCTGCAGCGCGGAATGTATCACCGGCAGCCAACATTACCGACTTGCCCTCGCCGAGGAAACGGTGGGCCAACTTGCCGATCGTCGTGGTTTTGCCCACACCGTTTACGCCCACTACCAGAATGACGTAGGGCTTTTTGCTGATATCGATTTCCAGGGGAGCGTCAACGCTATCGAGCAAGTCGGCCAGTTCCTGCTGCAACGCTTTGTAAAGTGCATCGCCATCGGCCAGCTCCCGCCGGGATACGCGCTCGGTCAGGCGCTCAACGATCTCACTGGTGGCTTCAACCCCCACATCTGCCATCAGCAGCTGAGTCTCAAGTTCTTCCAGCAGATCTTCATCGATCTCCTTGGCGCCGAGGAACAGATTGCCCATCCCCTCGACAAACTGGTTGCTGGTGCGACTGAGACCGCGGCGAATACGCGCAAAGAAGCCCTCTTTCTTTTTCGCTTCCGGCTTCGGCTGCTCTTTGGCGCGGGGTTTTGGCGCGGGCTGGGGCTGCACCGGGGCGGGCTCTGCGGCGACCGGCGCCGCACCGGCGGCATTGCTGTGCGGTGCCCAGCTGGCATTTTCCCCTGCGGGCTCAGGGGGCGGGGTTTCAGCAGAGGGGGCCTGAGCCTCTCCCTTATCCGCTGAAGACTCCTCCTCTACTGCTGAGGGCTTTGTCTCTATCGCCGAGGGTTTTTCCTCTACTGCTGAGAGCTTCTCCTCTGCCGCTGAGGGGCTTTCCTCTACCGCTGAAGGGCTTTCCTCTACCGCTGAGGGCTCTGGGCGCTCGGCCGATGATTCCTCCTCGGGCGCAGCTGTGACCTCCGCCGGGGATTGCTGGGGCTCACTTTGTTCGGGCTTGCGCTTCTTCTTTTTGCGCAGGAAGTCAAAAATCATTCGTATGTCCGGATGTACCGCTTGCAGAAAGACGCTAATCTTAGCACCGCTAAGCCCCCAGTAGAGAGTTACCTTGGCCAGAAATTCATCACAAAAGCAGAGCCCACAAAACCTTTCACAGTTACGCATCATTGGCGGACAGTGGCGCGGGCGCAAATTACAGTTTGCCCCAGTGGAGGGATTGAGGCCTACCGGCGATCGATTGCGGGAGGTCCTGTTTAACTGGCTACAGTTTTACCTGCCCGATGCCCGCTGCCTGGACCTGTTTGCCGGTTCCGGGGCCCTGGGCCTGGAAGCCCTGTCCCGGGGCGCGGCCTCGGTGGATTTTGTCGAGCTGAATAGCCGCGCCGCCCGAACCCTGACAGAGCAATTGAAACTGTTAAACGCCCGGAGAGCCAGGGTCCACAACTGTAGCGCGGAAGCGTTCCTGGAAAACCGTGGGAACCAATACGACCTGGTATTTATCGACCCCCCTTTCGCCGGCAATCTCTGGCAGGCAACTCTGGGCGCCCTATCCGAGCACCTCTCCCCAGACGCTTTAGTCTATGTGGAAACGCCGCGAGACACGGCAATCGCGGGCCTACCCGGCTGGGAGCTACAAAAAGAAAAGCGCGCCGGGCAGGTGTGTATGCGCTTGTTTCACCGTTCCACGCCTCCAATTAGGAACGAATAAGCAGATTCGGTTTTGACCTTAGCCGTAAATTGTTTACCATTCGCATCCCATTCGACCCGCATTTAAGCTCTGGCGTATGAAAAAAGTCGTCTATCCCGGAACCTTCGATCCCATCACCAATGGCCACTTGGACTTGGTGGAGCGCGCATGTCGCCTGTTTGACCACGTTATCGTGGCTGTGGCTGCCAGCACGCGCAAGAACCCCCTGTTCACCCTAGAGGAGCGGGTTGATCTATCCCAGCAGGTTCTCGGTCACTTGCCCAATGTTGAAGTTATCGGATTCGATATACTCCTCGCCGATCTGGTGCGCCAGGTAGATGCCTACGGCGTACTGCGCGGCCTGCGCGCGGTATCCGACTTTGAATACGAGTTCCAGCTGGCCAATATGAACCGCCAGTTGGCACCCAATATGGAAAGCCTGTTCCTGACACCGGCAGAACACTTGTCCTATATCTCCTCCTCTCTGGTGCGCGAAATTGCCTCCCTCAACGGCGATGTGACTAAGTTTGTTCCGACCGCCGTACAGAGCGCCCTGCAAGAGAAATTTCGTTAAGCCGGAATCGGACTCTTTCTGATACACTCCAGCGGATTTATCCACAATCTGCGGAGTGTTACGTGCGCCATCTTCTCTTCGCCTTTGCGCTGATTCTGAGTCCTGTTTTCGCCTTTGCCGATGAGCCGCAACCGGAGTTCGATACCGGTCGCACTGCGGTCAAATCCTCAACGGCCAACTTCTATATGGCAGTCACTGCCAACCCCCACGCCAGCCGGGCCGCCGAGCAGATACTCGCCCGGGGCGGCAGCGCTGTGGACGCGGCCATTGCCGCACAGATGGTGCTGGGACTGGTAGAGCCGCAGTCATCCGGCATTGGCGGCGGGGCATTTATGCTCAGCTATGACGCCACCGCAGAAAAGCTCAAATACTACGACGGGCGCGAGACAGCGCCGTTCCAGGTTGACGAAAACTACTTTATCCGCGACGACAAGCCGCGCTCATTTATTGAGGCGGTGATCGGCGGCTATTCCGTAGGGGTTCCCGGTGTTGTGCGCATGCTGGAAATGGCCCACAAGCGCGATGGTAAACTGCCCTGGGCACAGCTATTCCAGCCGGCAATCCAGCTGGCCAAATCCGGCTTTCCCATATCGCCGCGCCTCCACCAGCTGTTGCTGCGTATGCCAAAAGTGGCCGCGCGCCCGGAAATTGCCCGCTATTTCTTCAACCGTGATGGCAAGCCCCTGCCGGTGGGTCACAACTTGAAGAACCCGGCCTATGCGGAAACCCTGGAAGCCATTGCCCAGGGCGGCGCCGATGCCTTCTATCACGGTGATATTGCCCGGGCGATCGTCAAGGCCGTGCGCCACGACAGCGCCAACCCCGGCCTTCTCAGCCTCGCAGATATGGCTGACTACCGCGCCAAAGAGCGCCAGCCCCTGTGTTCGGAGTTCCTCGAGTATCGCGTGTGCGGTGCCGATGCCCCATCGTCCGGCGGCACCACCGTCGGTGGCATCCTGGGCATGTTGCAGCAGTTCCCTCTGCAACGCCTGGAGCCCGGCAGCGACCTGCTCACCCATTTGTTTATTGAGGCTTCGGAGCTGGCCTTTGCCGATCGCAACACCTACTCCGCTGATGCCGACTTTGTCCGCGTGCCCAGCAAGCCACTGGTTTCCAGAGACTACTTGGCCCGTCGCGCACAGTTGATCGACCCGGATTCCGCCACGGCGGCAATTCCCGGCAACCCGGCAGAACTCGGGGTCAAGCGGGTGATGGCGCAATCGCCGGAGCTGCCCAACACCAGCCATTTAGTGATTGTCGACCGCTACGGCAATGGTGTCAGTATGACCACCAGTATTGAAACAGGCTTCGGCTCGCGCCTGATGGTGAAGGGCTTCCTGCTCAATAATCAGCTCACCGATTTTTCATTTACTCCGCAAAACAGCAGCGGGGAGCGGGTCGCCAACCGCATTGAACCGGGGAAACGGCCGCGCTCCTCCATGTCCCCTACCATCGTTTTCAACAAAGACGGCAGTATGCGCCTTCTGGTGGGCTCCCCCGGGGGTTCTCGTATTATCGACTACACCGCGCGCACAATTCTCTACCATCTGGGCTTAAATATGCCCATTGCCGAGGCGATTGCTGCGGGAAATATTGGCGCTATTGGCAGTAAAGTTGAGTTGGAACCTGGCTTTTTCAGCCCCGAGACCATCGAGAAGCTTGAGGCTCGCGGCCACGAGATTGTCGAGCGCAGCCTCAACAGTGGTATTCACGCAATTGCCCTGCAAAATAATAAATTGTATGGCGGCGCCGACACCCGCCGCGAGGGCAGCGCCCAGGGGCGTTAACACCAATCAACCCGGGGGACTCCCCCCGGGCTTCCCCTATAAATCAGCCCCTCTTCCCTACAGTAAGCCTGCATCACCCGCCCCCAAGGCTACAACCAGTGATAGCCAAATGACCCGCTGGTGCAGGGACCCAAACCGCACTCGATAAGGGCACCAAGCAGATTTATCAATACTGCGACAGAGAATAACAGGGCAATACACTTTTCGCTCAAAGAGAGTTCCCTGCGGCTAAAGCTTCGCCGCTTTAAGCCGAGCATCAGGGCAATACCGCAGTAGATCAACAGAGCAAAGAAAGCCAGCGCAGACCAGGTGTATAAGTGCAGGCCAAATAGCGGGCTGCCAAACCCTGGGGCGGCGGGCATAATATGTAGCAGTATCTGCCTGACAGCGGCGCCCAGACCGGCGAGCGCCGAGAGAACCACGACGCCGTAGTGCTCGGCTCGAACCCCGAAGCGCAGGTTCAGCATCAACCCCACGCCAGCCATGGCAAAAGCAACTCGCTGCAAAAGGCAGAGGGGACAGGGTTGCTGGTGCAATACCCACTCTATAGTGAGCGCGCTCCAGAGGATTATGGTCACCGCCGACAGCGCCAGGCTGTCCAACCTTCTCACCATCAACACCGTTCAGTCCCTAAAAAGACAGCGGGAGTTCCCGCGTCATATGATAGCTACACCAGGCGATATAGATCAGCAGGGTCGACAGCCACCAGCCCATGGCAGGGCGGCGGCGCCCCTTCCAAACAGCCCAGATCGATAGGGCAATCGTAAGAAAAGGCAGCATCATGACCACGGGAGCGCTCCTGATCGACAACAGGGTAGTATCAGTATTGCCCGGAGCGACTCAAAAAGTATGGTTTAACGCTGGCAACTGGAGCAGAAAAAGGTGTTTCTCTGCCCCAGTACCATATCGCGAACCGCTCGGCCGCAAGTGGGGCAGGGCTCGCCCGCACGGCCATAGACGTTGAGCTGCTGGGCGAAATAACCGGGCTTGCCATCGCCGCCGATAAAATCCCGCAAGGTAGTGCCGCCCTGGGCGATCGCCTGGCTCAGCACCCGCTTTATGGATTCCGCCAGGCGCTGATAGCGGGCTTTAGATATAGAACCGGCCTGCCGGTCGGGGCGAATGCCCGCCAGAAATAGGGATTCACTGGCGTAAATATTCCCCACTCCCACAACGATGCGGCCATCCATAATAAAGGTTTTGACCGACTGCTTGCGCTTGCGCGAGGACTCGAACAAATAGTCACCGCTAAACTCTGCCGAGAGGGGCTCGGGGCCCAGATGGCTAAGCAGGTCGTGGGCCAGTGGGTCCGCCACCGTCCACAACAGGGCGCCAAAGCGGCGCGGGTCGCGGTAGCGCAATATGAGACCGCTATCCAGACGCCAGTCGATATGATCGTGCTTTTCCGGCGCCAGTGCGGCCTCAACCATACGCAGACTGCCGGACATCCCCAGGTGCCAGATAGCACAGCCTTTGTCGGTATGCACCAGCAGGTACTTGGCCCGACGCTCCAGCTTCAGTATGCGGGCATTGCGAATACGGCGGGCAAAGTCTGCCTCCACGGGCCAGCGCAGCTGATGCTGGCGCACCTCAGCGGAGCGGATTTTATGCCCCTCCAGGTGGGGCTGTAGACCTCTGAGGGTGGTCTCTACTTCCGGAAGCTCTGGCATCGTCTGCAATAACCCTGTGTAAAGCGGCAGTTCAATTTCCGCTACGCACAAAAAAGCCCGGTAAAAACCGGGCTTTTTTGTACACTAGCGGTCGGCAATTACTTAATTTTGCCTTCCTTGTACATTACATGCTTGCGTACAACGGGATCGTACTTTTTGATCTCCATTTTCTCAGGCATGTTGCGCTTGTTTTTGGTAGTGGTGTAGAAGTGACCAGTACCGGCGCTGGAATTCAGACGAATCTTCTCACGCATTGCTCTATCTCCAATCTATTAGCTGGGCTACAGCCGTTACACTTTTTCGCCGCGGGCGCGCAGCTCAGTCAGAACAGCGTCGATACCTTTCTTATCGATAACGCGCATGCCTTTCGCGGAAACGCGCAGCTTCACAAAACGCTTCTCGGATTCAACCCAGAAGCGGTGGCTGTGCAGGTTCGGCACAAAGCGACGCTTGGTGCGGTTCTTAGCGTGGGATACATTGTTTCCGGTGACCGGACGCTTACCGGTTACCTGACATACCTTGGACATCTGTTGGCCTCTTCAAAACGCTTGTGCCCGCATGGCGCCAATCCTGAAGAGGAAAAGGTAGTGCGGGAACATAAAAATCGGGATTCTAATCCGGTTCCTGGATGGCGGCGGAACCTGTGCAGAATCTGGCCCGGCCGCAAAGAGCGGCGTTTTATACCAAAAGAGCCCGTAGGGAGCAAGTTTTGTACAACATTTCAACGCCGAGAACGACGCCTTTACATCAGACCCCGCTCCGCAAAGGATAGCGCCTTGCCCTCGCCGACGATCAAATGGTCCAGAACCTTGATGTCCACCAACTCCAGCGCCTGGGTCAGGCGCTCGGTAATCCAGATATCCGCCTGACTGGGCTCACTGACCCCAGACGGGTGGTTGTGCGCCAAAATAACCGCCGCCGCCCCCTTCAGCAGCGCCTGCTGTACCACCTCGCGCGGATAGACATTCGCTGCATTCAGTGTCCCCTCAAACAGCTCTTCAAATGCGATCACCCGGTGTTGGCTGTCCAGATAGAGACAGCAGAACACCTCCCTGCGCCGATGTCTGAGCTGGATGGCCAGGTAATCCCTGACTGCTGCGGGACTGCACAGGGCACTGCCGTGCTCCAGGGTTTCCGCCAGGTGCCGCTTGGCCATTTCCAGGGCCGCCTGCAACTGGGCAAACTTGGCATCGCCGAGCCCCCGGGCGCGGCAAAAGTCCTCGCGCCCGGCCTCCAGTAGGCGGCGCAAGCCGCCAAAGTCGTTGAGAAGCCCCCTGGCCAGATCCACCGCCGAAAGGCCGGGCAGCCCCACGCGCAGAAAAATGGCCAGAAGTTCCGCATCCGACAGGGACTCAGCCCCTCGCTGCAACAGTTTTTCCCGAGGCCTCTCGCCTGCGGGCCAATCCTTTATTTTCATAGACAACCCAGTTGGTCAGTAACTTATCCGTCGCACCCCTACTGAATATCTTTTCCATATTGCATCGGCGAAACACTGCCGCCGCCTTATAAGAAGCGACACAGAAATGCTAATCTTACCGGCTCGCACCCAATCGGAAACTGTATCTATGTCCTCTCTGGCCGACAAACGCATACTTTTAGGTATCAGCGGTGGAATTGCCGCCTATAAGAGTGCCGACCTGGTTCGCCGGCTCAAAGAGCGCGGTGCCGATGTCCGGGTGGTAATGAGTGCGGGGGCACAGGAGTTTATACAGCCGCTGACCTTTCAGGCACTGTCTGCCAACCCGGTGCACACAGACTTGTTAGACCCTTCAGCAGAGGCCGCCATGGGCCATATCGAGCTGGCAAAATGGGCCGATCTTATCCTGATTGCGCCAGCCAGCGCCCAGCTAATGGCAAAGCTGGCCGCCGGTATGGCGGACGACCTACTGACCACTCTTTGCCTAGCCAGTGAAGCCCCCCTGGCCCTGGCCCCGGCCATGAACCAGGCCATGTGGCGGCACCCGGCCACCGCCGCCAATGCACAGACCCTAAAAAATCGCGGCGTTATATTCTGGGGCCCGGGAGCGGGCAGCCAGGCCTGTGGCGACGTGGGCCCCGGCCGTATGTTGGAAGCGGAAAATCTGGCGGAGCACAGCGAGGCCCTATTTGGTATAAGCCGCGCACTGCTGGGGCGCAGAGTCGTCATCACTGCCGGCCCCACCCGGGAGGCCATTGATCCAGTGAGATTCCTCAGCAATCACAGCTCCGGCAAAATGGGCTTCGCCCTCGCTGCGGCGGCGCAAAATGCCGGTGCCGAAGTCACCTTGATCGCCGGCCCCGTCACTCTGGATACACCGCCAAAGGTCAAGCGTGTCGATATTATCAGCGCCCAGGATATGTATGAGGCCGCGCAAAGTGCCGCCGACCAGTGCGATATCTTTATCAGTGCCGCAGCCGTTGCCGATTTCCGCCCCGCGCAAATCGCTACACAGAAAATCAAAAAGAAAGACGGGCAAGATGATGCCGCCATTGCCCTGGTCAAAAACCCCGATATCGTTGCCGCTATTGCCGCGCGAACTGAGCTGCGGCCATTTACCGTGGGCTTTGCCGCTGAAACTGAACAGGTTCTCGCCCACGCCCAAAGCAAGCTCCAGCGCAAGAACCTCGATATGATTATTGCCAATGATGTAAGTCAGCCGGATTCGGGGTTTAACAGCGACCACAACGCGGTCACCGCGATAGATGCCGATGGCCAGAGCCGATTGGCTCCCGCACTAAAGACCGAGCTGGCCCGGCAACTTATCGAGCTCATCGCCTCTAAGGCTGTGTAACAATCTTTACGCGCAAAATAGGGATACCTGTGGCCTCCAACAACAAAAAGAAACCGGGCAGTACCATGCAAAAAAGGTTACTTTTACCATCGCTATTAATTCTTGTCGCCTGGCTGGGCTGTGCCTACCTATTCGTTCAGCACTTTGTGATACCGCATAATCACACGCAGATTGAACTGGCCTCCCAGCAAAAAACGGCTGAACTCGCCCAGGTAGTGCAATCCTACCTCGCAGACTATTCAGCCCGCCTACAGGCCCTGGAATCGCGCAGGCTCCCCACAACAACCCTGATTAAAACGGCTAAACTGGCCGAGCAGGTATCCCTGCAAGCTTTTTCCTCCGAGCAGGTTCACGTCGGCTCAGGGCGAAGCCCATCCCTGAATTATGCCCTGGTCGACCTGTTAAAACGCGGCCGTGCAACACCGGGGCAGCCGGTGGAAATACTGCGCACAGGTGCGGAGAATGCCTGGCAATTACACAGTGTTATCAACCGGGAAAATGAGCAGCTACTGGCTACCCAGCCCTTTACCGTGCTGGAAAATACCTTAAAAAAACTGGGCAGCAGTAGCGGGCAAATTCAGCTGATGCAGAAGTTTCCCGACGCGCATCGGCAAACACTTTGGCGCGCGGGCCAGGGCAGCGGCCACAACGCGGTAGAGAGCCTTGCGGGCAGCTATCTAAGCCTGCACTTCAGCCCCTCCAGCAGCTTTATCGAACAGCACAGCCTGCCCACCTCCTGGGCCTATATCGGCGCCGGTATTGGGATACTGATAAGCCTGCTGGTACTGCTCAAACTCCAGCCCCGCGACGCCAGAGCGCCGTGGGAGAGGGGCAAAAGAACTAGCGGTACTGCGCTGAACAGGCCACACCGGCAATCTTCGGACGAGGGGGCCGCACAGATTTCCGACACTAATTTTCTACCACAGAGTTTGGCCTCGGCACCGAGCATTTCAGGCTCTGATTCGGAAGGTTCAGAAGGCGAAACAAAGGAAAATCCCCCTGAAGACTTGCCGGAAAGCAAAGTCGACAAGTCCGATCTGTCGCTCAAGGCGGAGTACCCCCAGCACGTTTTCCGCGCTTACGATATTCGCGGAATCGCCGAACGGGAAATCAACGAACCTTTCGCCTACCAACTGGGTCGGGCACTCGGCACCCTGGCACAGCATGCCGGTGAACACCTGCTACTCGTTGGCCGGGATGGGCGCAATAGCAGCGAAGCGCTCAGCCAATGCCTGCTTGAAGGTATCCTCGACAGTGGCTGCAACTCGATCAACCTCGGCCTGATTCCATCGCCGCTGCTCTATTACGCCTGTGCGAAGGGAAAAAATACCAGCAGCGGTGTCATTGTTACCGCAAGCCATAATCCAGCGGACTACAACGGCTTCAAAATCGTACTGAAAGGTCGCGCTCTGGCGGAGGACAAGCTACAGGGCCTCTACCAGTTAATGAAGAAGGGGCCGTTTAAAAGTGGTAAAGGTGTTAACCGCGAGCAGGAAATCACCGATAAATATATCGATGAAGTGTTCAACAACATCGCCCTCGCCGGTCAGCCACACCTGGTTGTCGACGCCGGCAATGGCGCCACCTCCAACCTGGCACCCCGCCTGTTTGAACAGCTGGGCTGTGCGGTAACGCCTATCTTTTGTGAGGTGGATGGCAACTTCCCCAACCACGCACCGGACCCTTCCAGGCCGGAAAATCTCCAGGCGCTGATCGAGAAGGTGCAGGCGAGCGGCGCCGACCTGGGCGTGGCCTTGGATGGCGACGGCGACCGTATCACTCTGATTTCAAGCAGCGGTCGTATCGCCTGGGCCGATCAACTGGTTATGCTGCTGGCACGGGATATCCTCGCGCGCAATCCCGGGGAAAATATTGTCTTCGATGTTAAAAGCAGCCGCAGTCTATCCCAACTCATCAGCCAATATGGGGGTCGCCCCATTATGTGGAAAACCGGCCACTCCCCGATGAAAGCCAAGATGCTGGAGACTAACGCGATCCTGGGTGGCGAACTGTCGGGGCATATATTTATTAAAGACCGCTGGTTTGGCTTCGACGATGGCATCTACGCAGCTGCGCGGGTGCTGGAAATCATGGCGCTGCGCGAACAGAGCCTGGATGAGCTCCTCGACACCCTGCCGAAAATGCACAGCACCCCCGAGATCCTGCTCCCGGTAGAGGAGGCGGAAAAATTCTCACTGGTACAACAGCTGCGCGAAAAGGGAAATTTTGCCAACGCCGACATCAATACTATCGACGGTCTGCGCATAGAGTTCCCCGATGGCTGGGGGCTGATACGCGCCTCCAATACCACTAGCGCGCTGACCCTGCGCTTTGAGGCCGAAAACGAGCAGGCCCTGGAGCGCATCCACACAGAGGTGATGGGGCAGCTCAGAAAAATTGCGCCGGCAATTGCAGTACCCGACTGGCAGCTGCTCGATTAAGATAAAAAGGCGGCACAGCCGGTGTCGCCATCAGGCTGCGGCCGTATTGCCAAGAGCACCATCCACCACATTTGTTTTAAACCTTTGGCGACTCAAGCCCGCACCCCAAGCCCGCTTGTTCGTCCCCAGTGTAAGGAATTGCCCATGTCCCTAGATCTAAACGCCGCACTGAAAAGTGCCCAGGTTCTCAATGAGGCGCTGCCCTATATTCAGCGCTTTACGGGCAAAACCATTGTGGTCAAGTTCGGTGGCAACGCCATGGTGGATGAGCAGCTACAAAACAGTTTCGCCCGGGACATTATCCTGATGAAGCTGGTGGGTATGAATCCGGTGGTGGTGCACGGTGGCGGCCCTCAAATCGGCCAATTGCTGGAAAAACTCAGTATTGAATCCCGCTTTGTCGATGGGATGAGAGTCACCGATAGCGAAACTATGGATGTTGTAGAGATGGTCTTAGGGGGCACCGTCAACAAACAAATCGTCAATCTGATTAACAAAAATGGCGGTCGCGCCGTTGGTGTAACCGGCAAGGATGGGCTGCTGATTAAAGCGCGCAAATTGGCCCGCAAAAATGACAGCGCCGGCTTACACGCCTCTGAAATTATTGATATTGGCCAGGTTGGCGAGGTAGAAAAGGTCAATATTGATGTGATCAATATGCTGGTGCACAGCGACTTTATCCCGGTGATTGCGCCTATTGGGGTCGACGGCAACGGCCTCTCTTACAATATTAACGCCGATCTCGTCGCCGGAAAAATTGCCGAAGAGCTGAAAGCGGAAAAACTGATGTTGCTCACCAATGTCGCGGGGCTACAGGATAAGAGCGGCGAAGTCCTCACCGGCCTTAGCACTCATGAAGTGGAGAGTTTAATTCAAGATGGCACCATCTACGGTGGCATGCTGCCAAAAATTGCCTGTGCCCTGGAGGCCGTACAGGGCGGGGTAAATTCTGCTCATATTATTGATGGCCGTGTGCCCCACGCCATATTGCTCGAAATATTTACCGATCGAGGCGTAGGTACTTTGATTACCAACCACGAAGCGCAAACTGTGGACCACTAGGCCCTTGGCAATTGAAGACAGCCCGGCGAATCGGTAGGATTCCGCCGCCGTCAAAATAAGGCGACAAGAGCAAAACTAAATTCCGCCCCCCAAGCGGACCAAAGGCAGTCAATGAGCAGCGAAAAAATCAATCGGCGTCAACAAATTCTGGAAGCCCTGGCACATATGCTGGAAGTCAGTCCCGGCGCACGAATTACAACAGCAGCACTGGCCAAGGAAGTCGGCTTCTCAGAAGCCGCGCTATACCGTCACTTCCCCAGTAAATCCAAGATGTTTGAAGGGCTGATCGAATTCATTGAGGAGACTATCTTCAGCCGTATCGCCATGATCCTGCAGGAAGAGCCCTCGGCGCTCAATCGCTGCCAGAAAATTCTGCAGCTCCTGCTGGCCTTCTGTGAGCGCAACCCCGGCATCACCCGCCTGCTCACAGGCGATGCCCTCACTGGTGAGACGGAAAGGCTGCACGGGCGTATCCTACAGCTGTTTGATCGCCTGGAAACCCAAATCCGGCAGATCTTGCGCGAAGCCGAATTGCGCGAGCACCTGCGCCCGACCCTGCCCCTCGGCGGTGCCGCCAACCTACTGTTGGCCAGTGCAGAGGGTCGCATCGTGCAGTACGTACGCAGCGGTTTTAAGCGTAAACCTACGGAATATTGGGCGGAACAGTGGCCGGTATTAACGGCTGGTTTTTTCCGCGAGACAGTGGCTGCGGCCAGATAGAAGTGATCTCCCGGTGGACAGCTTAGCCGCTGCCCGCCAGGGAGACTGACTAAGTCTTAGAGGTAAGCTCGCTATAACGGGCTACTGCCTTATCGAAATCATCGCTAATGGTGCCCGCCTCAGTCGCCCGCCGGCTGAGGCGCTCCTCCAACACTTCCATTTCTTTTTGCAAGTCTGCAATCCGTTGCAACAATTCCGGGGACACCTCACGACCACCCCGCTGTGTGCGTGCCGCAGAGGCCTCCTCTTGAGAAATCTGACGGCGCAGACTGCCAATATTTGAGCGCATGATCGCCATATCCTGCTCGACGATCGCCAGCTTGCGCGAGCGCGCACTCTCAATATCCGCAATACTGTTATAGCGTTTGAGCAGCTTGCGATCCGCTTCGCGCTGGGCCTCCAATTGGCGCTGAATCCGATACTCTTCGGGGCTGAGCTGTGGTGCAACCACCTCGATTACACGGCCGCTAAGCGTGAGTATCTCGTAGCCTTGCGGAACAAATTCCGGCGGAATCGTATCGTTGATCACCGGGACACCCTGGTGATCGGTATATCGATACATAACCCGGCCAGTGTTACCGAATGCCTGAACAGACAGCAATAAAAGGGCACTGATTAATAGCGGCGCTATAGGGGCGATTCGCATCGCTCTCCTCTCTGAATAAGTCAGCCCACGGCCAGTGGGGTCAAAACTTATTGACCTGCCACACCGTAGCGCTGTCGGTAGTCCACAATTTTCTGCAGAGTTTCGCTATCCTTCGACTCCTGCTCGAGAAAGCTGATCACATCGTCTAACTGTACGATGCCGACCACGGGGATATTGTACTGCCTCTCAACCTGTTGAATAGCGGAAAATTCACAATCTTCGCTAGCCTTTTCCTGGCGGTTGAGGCCGATCACAACTCCCGCTGCCTCTGCACCGTGAGATTCAATAATTTGCATCACTTCGCGCACGGCCGTACCTGCAGTAATGACATCATCGATAATCAAAACCTTGCCATTAAGCGGCGCACCCACTAAGGTTCCGCCTTCACCGTGATCCTTGGCTTCTTTTCGGTTGTAACAGAAAGGCTTATCGATCCCCTTTTGGGCCAGAGCCACAGCAGTCACCGCACCCAGCGGGATACCTTTGTAGGCCGGTCCAAAAATGACATCGAACTCCACTCCCGAAGCGATGATCGCCTCGGCATAAGCCTGCCCCAGCGCTGCCAGTGCGGCACCGGTGTGAAAGCGACCCGCATTGAAAAAATAAGGGCTTTGACGGCCCGACTTCAAGGTGAAGTCGCCGAAACACAAAACCTGATGATCCAGGGCAAGTTGGATAAAATCGCGTTGATATTGCTGCATGGAAAATTGTTAACTATTGGCTAAGGTGAAGGGAGACCTCCCCGTAGCATTCCCGGGGATAGGCATGCATATAATGTTTCTAATGATACACAGTCCGCTGGTAAGGGGCTAATAATGCGAATAGTGAGCTTGTCGGTAGACGGCGTTCATCAGGCCGCTCAACGCGGTCTCTACGATTGGTTGGCGGAGCAGGATGCAGACATCATCTGTCTTCAGGACCTGCGCTCTCTCGAGCCAGAGCTGGACCACCCGATCTTCCACCCCGACGGTTATTACAGTTACTTCTTCGACTCGGGAACCCCCCATGAAAACGGTGTGGCGATCTACACCCGCAGCCAGCCCAAAGCCATTATATTCGGAATGGGTTTCGCCAATGGTGAAGATATGTACGGCCGCTATTTACAGGCGGACTTCGAGCGCCTGAGTATCGGCTCCCTGCTTGCGCCGGTCGCCACCGACGAGGCATCGCTAGAGAAAAAAGTCCAGTTCTTTGAGGATATGCAGGCGCACTTATTAAAAATCAGCCGCAAGCGCCGCGACTTTATTTTCTGTGGCAACTGGGGCATGGCTCACCGCCGCGCCGACGTACAAAACTGGCAGGACCACCAGGACTCCCCCGGCTTTATGCGCCACGAACAGCGCTGGCTGGAGCAGCTCTTCAACGATGTTGGCTATGTCGACTCCTTTCGCCGCGTCGTGAAAGATACCGACGAATTTAGCTGGTGGCCCAGCGGCACTGTCGGAGAGGGCGACGGCTGGCGCACCGATATGCAGATCGTTTCACACGGCCTGAAAAATCGTATCGAGTACGGCGCCATCAACAAGAATGTGAAATTCTCCAGCCACCTGCCGGTGATCATGGACTACGAGATCGAGGTCTGAATCACCCCCACTTCCGGCCCACTCCTCAGCGGAGAGGGCCGGATACGGATTGCGTTACTCGGCCAGTGCCCGCTTTTGCAGCGCGATCAACTCGTCGATACCCGCCTTGCCCAGCCCCAACATCTGCGCAAACTGCTTCTCGGTAAATGGCTCACCCTCAGCAGTGCCCTGCACCTCGATCATGCCGCCATCTTCAGCCATCACCAGATTCATATCGGTATCCGCTGCGCTGTCTTCCGGGTAGTCCAGGTCCAGTAGCGGCTCCCCTTGATAAATCCCCACAGACACTGCCGCCACCATATTTTTCAGCGGATCATCGGCAATAATTTTCTCCCGCTGCATATGGCGCAGGGCGTCAACCAGCGCCACACAGGCCCCCGTAATCGCCGCAGTCCGGGTGCCGCCATCGGCCTGAATAACATCGCAGTCGATAGTGATCTGGTTCTCACCCAGTTTTTCCAAATCTACCGCCGCGCGCAGAGAGCGCCCGATCAAACGCTGAATTTCCACAGTGCGCCCGCCCTGCTTGCCCTTGGCCGCTTCCCGGGGCATACGCGAACCCGTGGAGCGCGGCAGCATACCGTATTCCGCCGTAATCCAGCCGCTGCCCTGGCCGCGCAAAAAACGTGGGACTTCACTGGACAGCGAGGCATTACACAAAACCTTGGTATCGCCAAACTCCACCAGCACAGACCCCTCCGCATGACGGGTATAGTTGCGGGTAATTTTTACCGGGCGCAATTGCGCCGGCGCGCGGCCACTGGGACGCTGCATAGTCCACCTCAAATATTGAATGAAAGGCCCGCATTATATACCCCAGTATGGCGATCCAAACGCTGTGTTATTATGCCGGGCCGATTAATACGCCTGTAGGGGATCAGCTATGGCCAGTCAAAGGGAACCGAACAAAGTGCGCAGCATGACAGCCTTTGGACGCGCCGAGGCCAATTACGCAAGTGGTACGGCTATCTGGGAACTGCGCTCGGTCAACCACCGCTACCTGGAACCGCATTTCCGCCTGCCCGAAGCCGCTCGCCCTCTGGAAACACAGCTGCGCGATACCCTGCGCAAAACGCTGTCGCGCGGCAAGATTGAACTGACCCTGACCCTAAAAGCCAATAGCGCTGAGGAGAGCGGGCTGGAAATCAACCAACCCCTTGCCCAGGCCCTGATTCAAGCGGCCAAGCAAGTGGCCAGCGGCGAAGAATTACAGCCGCTCAACCCCCTGCAAATCCTCCAGTGGCCCGGTGTTATCAGTGAACCGGAAGCGGATACCGATCAACAGTCAGCGACGATATTGGCAGCTTTTCGCGAAGCGCTGGCGCAACTGCGTGCAAACCGCGAACGCGAGGGCGCTGAGCTGGCCAAGTTTATCGAGGCCCGCCTCAAGGGTATTGAAGAGCAAGTGGCCAATGTTCGCGCGCTGCTTCCACAAATCCTCGATGCACAGCGAGACAAGCTGCGCAGCCGCCTGGAAGAGCTGCAAGTAGAGCTGGATAAGGACCGCCTCGAACAGGAGATTGTCCTGCTGGCCCAGAAAGCGGACGTGGATGAAGAGCTCGACCGCCTCAGTGCGCACACCGCTGAAACCCGCCGAGTCCTGGCCGGCGGTGGCTCCATCGGCCGGCGGCTGGATTTCCTGATGCAGGAATTTAACCGCGAAGCCAACACGCTCTCCTCCAAGTCGGTAGTGACCGATACCACCCAGGCTGCGGTAGAACTCAAAGTGTTGATCGAGCAGATGCGCGAGCAGGTTCAAAATATCGAGTGATCCCCGCTTAAAGGGGGCCACCGCTTTCCCGGTAAGGAAGATCTATGCGACAAAATCTAAAGTGGGTCGGTGCTATTTTTTTAGTGCTGGCTGCGATTGAGACTATCAATCTATTGAGCGGCCGCTCGCTCAATTATTTTGGTATTGTTCCCCGCTCACTCAATCACCTCCCGCATATTTTTTCCGCACCACTACTTCACGGCAGCAGCTGGCACTTCTTTTCGAACATATTCACCCTGTGTATCTTCAGCTTTCTCGTGCTGCAATACGGGGTAAATACCTACCTGAAGGTGACCCTGGCTATCGCAATCACCACCGGACTGGCGGTTTGGCTTTTGGGGGGCAGGGGCAACCACCTGGGGGCCAGTTCAATCATTTATGGCTACTTCGGCTTTTTACTGCTCGCAGGGTTTATCAGCAGAAAATTTAGCCGTTTACTCATATCCATTGTGGTGGCCATATTTTATGGAGGCCTTATCTTCGGTGTATTGCCCCAGGGCAGGTATATTTCCTGGGAGTCCCACCTGTTTGGTTTTATCTTCGGCCTGTTGGCAGCGAAACTCTGGGCCAAGAGCCCCGGCTATAGCGAGTCCCACTAACCCCGCTGTTATTAACTCGCATTGAACCTCAAATCCCAGTAGTGCCCACTCACACTGGGATACCCCCAAGCCAGTATCCACTCCCGTTTGCGCGACAACTTTGCAAGCCGGACTGGGGAAACCCCAGGGCTACTTCTCGGCCTACAAGCGCTCCCAACTCGGAAACAGCTTTACTTAAAAATATTTGTATAAATTTTGCACTCTCTCCCTGTGACTCCCTACACACCCCAGCTGTGGATAGCCCCTCATTAATAAAATTTTTTCTCAAAATTAATCAATTTGGCGCCTAAAGCCACACAATTTTATGCGTCTTAGTTGAGGATACCAATCTCAAGATCGTCATAAATGCGTACCAATTAGAAATATCGGTACTAATTTTGACTGAATTGGCTTGTCAATTTCAGGCAAGCCCGTTTTTGGTCCATCCGCTAAATCAAACTTATTTTGGCATAGCGACGTTATTCAGGAGTCTCCGGCCGACCAGAGTACTGGCAGCCGGATATAGAAATATCTCGGAGATATAACAATAATGAAATCATCATTAAAAAGTCTTTTGCAAAAGACGACTCTGGCGAGCGCATTGTCGCTACTGTGTGCAACCCCCTTCGCTGCCCACGCAGCAGAGGCCGACAACACACTGCTGACTGACCGCATCATCGTAAAATACAAAGACAGCGCCAAGGTTGGCAAAGCGGCCACTATGGCCACAGAAACCGTGGAAAAAGCTTCCCGCCGCGCCGGCCACAAGATGCGCCACCTGCGCCGTATGGCCACCGGTGCCCAGGTAATGCGCCTGGAGGGTCGCAAAAACAGAAGCGAAGTCAACGCGATTATCGAGCGCCTGAAGCAGGACCCGGATGTGGAATACGCAGAACCGGATCTGATCATGCAGGCGATGGCCGAGCCCAACGACCCCAGCTATCTCAACCAGTGGCACTACTACGAGTCCACCGGTGGCTTGAACCTGCCTGAGGCCTGGGACGTCACCCAGGGCGATGGCGTCGTCGTCGCAGTACTCGATACCGGATACCTGCCCCACGCCGATCTGATCGACAATATCCTGCCCGGCTACGACATGATTTCTGACACTTTCGTTTCTGTGGACGGAGACGAACGCGATGACGATCCCACCGACCCAGGTGATTGGTATGAGGCCGGTACCTGTGACGAATCCTCCGAAAGCGACAGCAGCTGGCACGGCACCCATGTAGCCGGCACCATCGCCGGGGTTACCAACAACAATATGGGGATTGCCGGTGTTGCCTACGAGGCCAAGATCGTGCCCGTGCGCGTACTCGGACGCTGCGGTGGCTACACCTCGGATATTGCCGACGGCATCATCTGGGGCGCCGGTGGTTCTGTCAGCGGCCTGCCCACCAACGAAAACCCTGCCCAGGTCTTGAACCTGAGCCTCGGCGGCAGCGGTAGCTGTGACACCACCACACAGAGCGCTATCGACACTGCGCGCGGCCTCGGCGCCACCGTCGTGGTCGCCGCTGGTAACAGTGGTGCCAATGCGGGCCAATACTCACCGGCCAGCTGTGAGGGTGTTATCACCGTTGCTGCCACTGATCGCACTGGTGGTCGCTCTTACTACTCCAACTACGGCAGTGTGGTAGATGTTGCCGCACCGGGTGGCGCACAGAGCTACGCCAACGATCCCGACGGCATCCTCTCCACCTATAACAACGGTTCTACCGACGCCGGCAGCGATAGCTACTACTACAGCCAGGGCACCAGTATGGCCGCCCCCCATGTCGCCGGCGCCGCCGCACTGATTTATGCGGTTGACCCCGACGTAACTCCGGATGAAGTGGAGTCGATCCTCACCAGCACCGCGCGCAGCTTCCCCTCCTCGTGCAACAACTGTGGCGCCGGTATTGTCGATGCGGCAGCGGCTGTCGCCATGGCGAGCGGTGACGATAGTAGCGATGACAGCGGTGATGACAGCGATAGCGGCAGTGATAGCAGCTGGACGGCGACCAACCTGTCCGGCAGCGAGGGTAACTGGGATAGATACTCGATTGATATTGAGGCGGGCACCTCCAGCCTGACCGTAGAAATCTCCGGCGGCTCCGGCGATGCAGACCTCTACCTGCGCCACGGCAGCAACCCCAACCTGCGCCGCTACGACTGTCGCCCCTATATCTCGGGCAACGACGAGAGCTGCACCATTAGCAACCCGGATTCCGGTACTTGGTATATCGGTATCCACGCCTACGAGTCCTACACCGGTGTGACTCTGGAAGCGGAAGTTACCGAGTAAATATCGGGCAACTGAGAGCGCAAAAAGGCCGGCATATGCCGGCCTTTTTGTCGATAGACTATCCCCCGAGAAAGCGGCATGCGCCACACCGCACTGAGACAACCGCTCTAGCGGCTACCCCCCTGCCAACTCGGCAATTAGCGCCGGGCATTTTCGAGCCCGCAGCTCTGTGCCTGCAAGGCGCCTTGCACGAATACTGACTGATTTCAGAATCCAAGCTCCACCGGCATTTTCGCCCCCGCAGCCCTGTGGCAGAGTCCACCAGATACGCTATTTAATAATAAAAATATGGGGCTTCTGTGAACCTGCTAACTTTCTGCATTCCATTTTTTCTTATCGCCATACTCATGGAACTCGCCCTGGACCGCTGGAAAGGCTGGGGCCTCTACCGGCTAAATGACGCTGTCGGCAACCTCAGCACGGGGATTCTCAACCGGATTATTGGCCTGAGCTATAAGAGCCTGTTCCTCGTTATCTATATCCCGCTATTTGCACTGCTACAACCCTACTATCAATTGGTCGGTTTCAATTGGTCTATCGACAACGGCTGGCACCTGGCCCTGGCGGTGCTCGCCTACGACTTCTGCTACTACTGGAAGCACCGTATCTGCCACGAAGTGAATATCTTTTGGGCGGAACACCTGGTCCACCACCAGAGTGAAGACTTCAACCTGAGTACCGCTTTGCGCCAGTCTTCCGGCGGGCTACAGCTGGACTGGATCTTTTATCTGCCACTGCTCCTGATTGGTTTGCCGGCGGAGATTGTTATTCTCGCCGGAGCTATCGATTTGATTTACCAATTCTGGGTTCACACGCAAAAAATACCCAAGATACGCTGGCTGGAATGGTGGGTAATTACCCCCTCCAACCACCGGGTACATCACGCTCAGAACCCCCGCTATATCAACAAAAACTACGGCGGAATACTCATTATTTGGGATCGTTTATTCGGTACTTACCAGCCAGAATTGGCGCAAGAGCCCTGTATTTACGGTGTGCGCAAAGCGCTGAATACCTTTGACCCCGTAGCGGCCAATTTGCAGCACTTAAAGCGCCTGGCTATCGATGCCTGGCACACCAAAAGCTGGTGGGACAAGTTCACCCTGTGGTTCCGTGCCACCGGTTACCGACCCGCCGATGTAGAAAAGTCCATGCCGGTAGCCTCCACCAATCTCGCAAACTTTAAGCCCTATGACCCGGAGATTAGCCCGGGGCTGCGCTACTACGCCCTCGCGCAACACCTGTGTTACACCGCTGCAACCCTATCACTGCTGTGGTTCACTAGCGTATTGAGCTTCGGGCAACTGATAGGCACCGTGGTAACACTGATCATTTGCCTCGCCATCAACGGAAGAATACTGGATGGTCATCCTAGCTTGAGATATATGGAGAGTCTGCGACTACTGGCATTAATTGGCGCCATACCCCTACTAAATAGTACTTATGTGCCGATTTTTATCTGCTATCTGCTTGGAAGTGCTTTGATCTGGTGGTGGTTGGCAATCCGTCACAAAGAGGATAGAGTCACCTTCGTTAGTAGTTAGCAACAGGGGGAAACCCTCGATCACAGCGAGCTGGTGGTGATTGAGAAACTCCCGCGAGGCTATCCCGGCCGGGCTCAGGTGCGCAGTGGGTAAGGTGCCCTGAATCTCCCAACAGATACCCCCAACCCGGCCGGGGGCTAGCCTTGTCCCTTCACGACACAATTCCATCTTGTGACACAAGCTTCGGTTATACTAGGCCCTTTGCTCGCGAACAGGATTAGTTGTGCAAACAGGAACCCTCTACACCGTCTCCGCCCCCTCAGGTGCAGGAAAAACCAGCTTGGTCAAAGCGCTGGTAGACAGCGACGATCAAGTGACCGTATCGGTTTCCCACACCACTCGCGCCAAGCGCCCGGGTGAGACTCACGGTACCGACTACCACTTTGTCGAGCGAGAAGAGTTTTTGGCCATGCTGGAGCGCGATGCATTTTTTGAGCACGCCCAGGTCTATGGCGACAATTACTACGGCACCGCCAAGGCCAACATCGAGGAAACCCTGGCCAGCGGCCGCGATGTGATCCTGGAAATCGACTGGCAGGGGGCCGAGCAAGTCCGCCGCCTGCGCCCCGATGCGGTGGGTATCTTTATTTTGCCCCCCTCCCAGGAAGCGCTGCGCGAGCGCCTGACCGGGCGCGGCCAGGACGACCAGGCGGTAATTGACCGCCGTATGGATCAGGCTATCGACGAAATGACCCACTATGTCGAGGCGGATTACCTGGTGATCAACGACAACTTCGACCAAGCGCTGGTGGAGCTGCGCGCCATTATCGTAGCCCAGCGGCAGCGCCTGGCAGTGCAACAACTGCGCCACGGCGAGCTGCTTCAGGCACTGTTGCGCCACTGAACCAATTGATCGAATTGCATACATTTCCCGGTCCGGTAAAATAGCCGGTCCCCTGTACAGAATTTGCCTTCGGGCACAGCAAATGGAAACGAAAGTTTATGGCACGTATTACCGTTGAAGATTGCCTTGAGCATGTGGACAACCGCTTCGAGCTCGTTATCGTCGGCAGCAAGCGCGCCCGTCAGATCGCTACAGGCGGCAGGGACCCGCTGGTTCCCGAAGAGAACGACAAACCTACGGTAATCGCCCTGCGTGAAATCGAAGAGGGCCTGGTGGATGCCGCGATCCTCGACGAGCCGGAGCGCGAAGAGGCCCCTGCAGCCATGGCGGCCCCCAACTACCTGTCAGATCAGGAAATCTGATCCGAGTTTCTAACTGAGTATTTTGTGAGTTTTACGAGAGGCGCGCGCGGCATTGCACACCATAGATAGTCTGGCCCACCGCCTCTCTTCATACCTTCCCCCCGACCAGATCCAAGTAGTCCGCCGCGCCTATTTCTACGCGGAGCAGGCTCACGAGGGTCAGCAGCGCCGTTCCGGCGAGCCCTATGTCACCCACCCGCTGGCCGTTGCCACTATTCTCGCGGGTATGCATATGGATCACGAGAGCCTGGCGGCAGCCATGCTGCACGATGTGATCGAGGACACCGGTATCCCCAAGGCGGCCCTGGCCGAGCAGTTTGGTGGAGAGGTTGCCGACCTGGTCGATGGCGTTTCCAAACTCACCCAGTTCGAGACCGACAGCCCGGCGGAAAAGCAGGCGGAAAACTTCCAGAAGATGGCGCTGGCCATGGCCCGCGATATCCGCGTGATCCTGGTCAAGCTGGCCGACCGCCTGCACAACATGCGCACCCTCGGCGCACTGAAGCCGCAAAAGCGCGCCCGTATCGCCCGCGAAACCCTGGAGATCTACGCGCCGATCGCCCATCGCCTGGGCATGAACGATGTCCGTATCGAATTTGAAGATCGCGCTTTTTTCGCCATCTATCCGCTGCGTGCCAGTCGCCTGCGCGCCGCTCTGGTCGCCGCGCGCGGCAACCGCAAAGAGCTGCTGGAACAAATCCAGAATGCCATAGAACTGCGCCTGCAACGGGAGGGCATCAGCTCCCTGGTGATTGGCCGGGAGAAGCACCTATTTAGCATCTACCAGAAGATGCGCGCCAAGAAAAAATCCTTTAAGGAGATCATGGATGTCTACGCTTTCCGCATTATTGTGGACAGTGTGGATACCTGTTACCGGGTGCTCGGCGTTATGCACAGCCTGTACAAACCGGTCATCTCCGAGTTTAAAGATTACGTCGCTATCCCCAAGTCCAATGGCTACCAGTCACTGCACACGGTACTGCTGGGTATGCACGGGGTGCCCATTGAAGTTCAGATCCGCACCAAGGAAATGGATGAGATGGCCAACAGCGGCATTGCCGCGCACTGGCTGTACAAGGCTTCCGGCGATGAGGTGATCAACACCGGCGGCACCAGCCAGGTGCGCGCGCGGCGCTGGGTCCAGGGCCTACTGGAAATGCAACAGCGCGCCGGCGACTCGCTGGAGTTTATTGAAAACGTAAAAATCGATCTGTTCCCAGATGAAGTTTACGTCTTCACTCCCAAGGGGCAGATCGTCGACCTCCCCGCCGGTGCCACCGCCGTGGATTTCGCCTACTCCGTACACACGGATATCGGCAATTCCTGTGTGGCCGTGCGCATCAACCAACGCCTGGCCCCCTTGTCCCAGTCTCTGGAGAGCGGGCAAAAAGTCGAGATTCTCACCCGCAAAACTGCCCAGCCGAATCCCAGCTGGCTCAATTTTGTGGTGACCGCCAAAGCGCGCAGTGCCATCCGCCACTTCCTCAAGCACCAGCGTCACCACGACTCTATTGCCCTGGGACGGCGCCTGCTGGAAAAAGCGCTCAGCAAGTTCGACGCCAGCCTAGATGCCCTGACCCCAGAGCAGTTGGCAGCGGGCCTCAAAGAGGCCAAGTGCGCCACTTTGGACAAGCTGCTGGAAGAGATTGGCATGGGCAGCAAAGTGGCCTTCTCTGCGGCCAAGTTGCTCGCGCCGATCACCAGTGAAGAGAGCGAAACCAGCAATATCTCTTCCCCGCTGACCATCGATGCCCAAGAGGGCATGATGATCAGCTTCGCCCGCTGTTGCCGCCCCATTCCCGGGGATACCATTATCGGCCATATCAGCTCCGGCAAAGGCGTGGTGGTACACCGGGATACCTGCCGCAATACCGGTGATTTTCGCGAGCACCCGGAAAATATTATGCTGGTGAACTGGTCGCCGGACGTCACCGGAGAGTTCCTCGGCGATGTGCGCGTAGAGGTCGAATCGGAGAGAGGTATTATTGCCCGCCTGGCCACCCGTATCACAGAAGAGGGTGCCAGCATTGAACAGATCAACGTGGATGAGAAAGATGCGCACAACAGCGTGATCTCCCTGACCCTGGAAGTCAGCGGCCGCGTGCATTTGGCCCGGGTTATGAAGCGCCTGCGCAACCTCCCCTCAGTCATCCGTATCGCCCGCCCCTGACGAACCCAGGGGCGCCTCAAGCGGAGCTGCCATTCAGCGGCAAAGCGCGATATATTTAACTGGCTTCTGAAAGCCCCGCAAATAAGTAAGGGATTATTCGGAAGTTCCGTATAGGTCTTCCTTTTCAACAATATTGATAAGTAATGGAGTACCCCATGCCCAATCGAGCCGTTATTAAAACCGACCGGGCACCCGCCGCAGCTGGTACCTATTCCCAGGCAGTAAAAGTGGATAATACTGTTTACCTGTCGGGACAAATCGCTCTGGACCCAGAGACACAACAGATGATTGGCGGAGGTTTTAGCGATGAAGTCCACCAGGTCTTTCGCAACCTCAGCGCAGTCTGTGAGGCCTCTGACGGATCGCTCCAGCATATTGTGAAACTCAATCTCTACATTACCGACAGCAGCAACTTTGCAGCTGTAAATGAGATAATGGCAGAGTTTTTCGAAGAGCCCTACCCCGCCAGGGCAACCGTCGTCGTTAAGGAGTTGCCGCGGGGAGCCTTGTTTGAGGCCGAAGCGATTATGGTGACCTGAAACGTCTCGCCAAGGCGCCCGCAGTAGCGGAGGGCTTATTCAGCCCTCCGACTCCAGCAGTGCGCTGTAGCCCACCTTGTAGTCCGGGTACTTCAGCTCGTAGCCACTGGCCAGCATCAGCTGGTTGCTGAGTTTCTTCGAGCGGCGTTCGCTCGTCTGCACTATCTCGCGCAGGTGGGCACTGGTATAGCCCATCGCCTTGACCAGCCACTGCTGCAACTCGTACATCGGCACCGGTTGGCTATCGGCACCAATATAGAGTGGCTCCAGACCGCGCCCCTGTCTGTGCCGATCGATCAGGTGCAGTAGGAAGCCGATGCAATCATCCACATGGATGCGGTTGCTGTACTGCGGCGGCTGAGGTGGAGCGCAGCGACCGGCGCGGACTTGCGACAGCAGGCGATCGCGACCGGGGCCATAAATGCCCGCAAAGCGCACAATGCAGCTGCTGGGAATAGCGCTGCGCATAATTTCCTCAGCCGCGAGCAAACTGTCCCCCTGAAAACCACTGGGCAGAGGCGGCGTCTGCTCATCGATAAAGTCGTCTCCACTCTGACCGTAAACCCGAGTGGAAGAGACCCAGATAACCAGGCGCGGTGGGGTCGGCAGCTGCGGAACCACCTCCGCGATTGCCCTGGCGGTTTCCACATAGGCGCGGTGGTAGCCAGTGGGCGTGTGTTCAGTGGGGGTAAATGTCGCGAGGATGACATCCGCCCCCGTCGACAACAAGCGCTCAAGGTCTTCTTTCTTGGTGGCATCCCCCCGGCGCCAGTTCACCACATCTGCCCGGCGCTTGCTCGCCAGGGCGACCAGGGGGTTGCGCCGCATCCCATAAACCGCGTACTGCTTGCGGTCTATATGCAGCGCCAGTCTCGCTCCGAGGTCACCACACCCAAGGATCCAAAGCTTTTCTTGTTGTGTCATAAAGTTCCCGGTGAACGGCTTGTACCACCCACCTTATTCCCTTGATTCAGTGCTGTTCAGCCCCAGTGAAGGTGCTGTGATCATACGGGCAAATATCATAATCAGACGCCTGTATTTAGTCGCCAGGAGCGTCTACACCGGGCTAATTACCACGCCTTTTAAACATACGGTAAATGGCAAGAAAAATGATCGCGCCAACCGTTGCCGTTATTATGTCGCCAATTCCGAAACCCGTCACTGGGCCACCAAACCCAACTAGAGCGCCGAGCCAGCCTCCGATAAAAGCACCGACGATGCCGATCACCATAGTGACGATCCAGCCACCGGGATCTCTGCCCGGCATAATCCACTTGGCTAAAGCGCCGGCGATCAACCCGAGAATGACCCAGGATAGAACCCCCATGACGTGTCTCCGTTCGGTGTGCCCCTTACAGATATAGCAAAATTTTGCGCCTTAATCCCATATGAATCATCAAAATTAGTAATATTTCCCAATATTTGGCCTCAGATTACATATTGAGAGCGAGTATTGGCCAGCGGCAATTATTTATGAATAATAACTATTACTGATGGCCATCTAATTGCCTTTACCATGACCCTGAATGAATTGCGCTATATCGTCACTCTCGCCCAGGAACAGCATTTTGGCCGTGCCGCCGAGCGCTGCTACGTCAGCCAGCCGACGCTTTCCATTGCGGTAAAGAAGCTGGAGAAAGAACTGGGCGTCGCCCTATTTGAGCGCTCAAAAACCCGGGTGCAGGCAACGCCACTGGGTGAGAGAATTGTCGCCCAGGCCCAATTGGTGCTGGAGCAGTCAGCGGCTATCAAAGACATTGCCAGCGCCGGCAAAGATCAGCTGGCCAGCCCCCTATCCGTTGGCGCCATCTTTACTATTGGCCCCTACCTGTTCCCCCACTTTATTCCCCAGCTACAGCACCTGGCACCACAGATGCCGCTCTATGTTGAGGAGGGCTATACCGCCACACTGCGACAGCGGCTGCGCAAGGGCGAACTGGATGCCATCATTATTGCGCTGCCCTTTACCGAGCCCGACGTTGTCACCCAGCCTCTGTACGACGAGCCTTTTGTCGTGCTGATGCCCGCCGGGCACCCGCTTGCGCAACAGGAGGCGATCTCCCCGGATCAACTCACCGAAGACAATGTGCTTCTGCTGGGAGAGGGCCACTGCTTCCGCGATCAGGTACTGGAAGCCTGTCCGCACCTACAGTTGAGCATGGAAAAAGAAGCCGGCGGTGGCAGTATTCGCACAGCGGCCGATGGCAGCTCACTGGAGACTCTCCGCCATATGGTGGCTTCAGGATTGGGAATTACCGTATTGCCACTCTCGGCCGCCACCGCATCACAGTATGCCAGCGGCCTGCTGGAGACCCGCCCCTTCACCGCATCGGGGCCGCGCCGCACTGTTGCGCTGGCCTGGCGGGCGAGTTTCCCCCGGCACCGCGCAATCGACATACTGCGAGAGGCGATCAGCCAGTGTCATCTGACCGAGGGATAAACAACAATCTGGCCGAGCTGCCCATTACCACCCTCAAAGGCGTGGGGGATAAATTTGCCCAGGTATTGGCCAAGCTCCATATCAGCTCCCTGCAGGATCTGGTTTTCCACCTGCCCCTGCGCTACCAGGATCGCACCCGGGTAGTGCCCATTGCCGGCCTCAACGCCGGCATGGATGTGGTTATCGAGGGGGAGGTCAGCGCCGCAGATATTGTCTTCGGCCGCCGCCGCAGCCTGGTGGTGAGACTGCACGACGGCAGTGGCACCTTGACCCTGCGCTTTTTCCATTTTTCCGCCGCACAGAAAAACCGCTTTGCCCGGGGGACTCGAATACGCTGCTTTGGAGAGGCCCGTCGCGGCGCCAACGGCCTGGAGCTCTACCACCCGGAAACGGAAGTTGTCGGTCTCGACAACGCGGAGACCGCAGATACCCTCACGCCGGTTTACCCATTGACCGAGGGCGTGAGCCAGGCGCGTATGCGCGGATTGGTGGAGCAGGCACTGGCGCTACTCAAAAACGGCGCGGTTAGCGAGCTATTGCCGGCAGAGCTGTTACCTAAGGCACTGCGCTATCCGCTCAGGGATGCCCTGCTGTATTTGCACTCGCCCCCCGCCGGTACCCAGTTAGATCAACTGGCGGCAGGCGTTCACCCCGCCCAGCAGCGCCTGGCGCTGGAAGAGCTGCTGGCCCACCACCTCAGCCTGCTGGAGTTGAGGCGCAATAGCGCCAGGGTCGCGGCCCCGCCCCTGCCCGTTAACCCATCTTTAGAGCGGGACTTTTTGTCGCGCCTGCCCTTTTCTCTCACCGGTGCACAGCAGCGGGTGTGCGAGGAAATCGCCGAAGACCTTGCGCAGCAGACACCGATGATGCGCCTGCTGCAAGGCGATGTCGGCGCCGGCAAGACCCTGGTCGCCGCTATGGCGGCCCTGAAGGGTATTGGTGCCGGCGCCCAAGTAGCGGTCATGGCACCCACTGAGATTCTGGCAGAGCAGCACCGCATCAATTTTTGCAACTGGCTCGATCCCCTCGGCATTGGCGTCGCGCAACTGACCGGCAGCCTCAAAGCCGCCGAGCGGCGCGTACAGCTGGGCAAGATTGCCAGTGGCGAGGCCCAGTTAGTGGTGGGAACCCATGCGCTTTTCCAGGAGGAGGTGGCTTTCCACAATCTGGTGCTGGTGATTATCGACGAACAACACCGCTTTGGTGTGCAGCAGCGCCTGGAGCTGCGCGAGAAAGGGGCCGCCAGCGGGGCGACCGGCAGACTGCAACCGCACCAGCTAATCATGACCGCCACACCGATTCCCCGCACCCTGGCGATGTCCGCCTTCGCCGACCTCGATTGTTCGATCATCGATGAGCTGCCGCCGGGGCGCCAGCCTATCAATACCGTCGCCATTGCCAATGATCGGCGCGACCAGGTTATGGAGCGGGTGCAAAGCGCCATCGCCGAGGGGCGCCAGGCCTACTGGGTTTGCACCCTGATCGAGGAGTCGGAAAGCCTGCAGGCCCAGGCCGCAGAATCTACCGCCGAAGAGCTCGCCGAAATGCTGGAGGGGGTTCGCGTAGCCCTGGTGCACGGTCGCTTAAAGCCCGAGCAAAAAGAGCAGGTCATGAGCGCCTTCAAAGCTGGCGAAGTGGATTTGCTGGTGGCAACCACGGTGATTGAGGTGGGCGTAGACGTGCCCAATGCCAGCCTGATGATTATCGAAAACCCCGAACGCCTGGGCCTGGCCCAGTTGCACCAGTTGCGCGGCCGGGTGGGACGCGGCTCTATCGCCAGTCACTGCGTGCTGCTGTACGGCACACCGCTGTCGCACAATGGCCGCGCCCGCTTGCAGGCGCTGCGCCAGCACAGTGACGGTTTTGCGATTGCGGAGGAGGATCTGCGCCTGCGGGGTCCCGGTGAAATCCTCGGCACCCGCCAGACTGGTGAGATACAGCACCGGATCGCCGATCTGCAGAGAGATGCTGAACTGCTGCCACAAGTGCAAAAAATTGCCATCTCCCCGCAACTGACGGAGGGAATGCGACAGCAGTTGATCAAACGCTGGTTACAGAACAAGCCCCGCTTCGCCGAGGCCTGAGGAGGGCGCTCTAGTGGGCGCCCAGCGTATTGTTGTCGTTGATACTGACACTCTTGTAATTGGCGTCGTAGTAAGTCTCCTCGTCCAGGGCACCTTCACTCCTCGCCACCACACTACTTACAACCGCATCACCGGTGATATTGACCGCTGTACGCACCATATCCAACAGGCGATCGACACCGATCACAATGGCGATACCCTCGAGCGGCAGACCCACCTGCTGCAATACCATGCCCAGCATAATCAGGCCGACACCGGGCACGCCGGCAGTACCGATAGAAGCCAGGGTCGCAGTCAGAATTACCGTCAGGAAGCCGGTCAGGCCGATCTCAATACCGAAGAACTGGGCGATAAAGACCGTCGCCACCCCCTGCATAATCGCGGTGCCATCCATATTGATAGTGGCGCCTAAGGGAATGGTAAATGCGGCAATTTTGTTATCCACACCAAGACGCTTTTCCACCGTTGCCAGGGTGACGGGAATAGTGGCTGCGGAAGAGGCCGTACTGAAGGCAAAAATCATGGTTGGACGCATTTTCTTCAGCAATTCCAACGGATTCAGGCCGCTTAAAAGTTTGAGCAAGGCCGAATAAACAACTAGTGCGTGCACTAACAAGGCCGCCAGGACTACAAAGAAATACTTAGCCAGCTGTCTTAGTCCATCGACCCCGAGACCGGCGAAAGTCTTCGCGAGCAGGGCAAAAACCCCATAGGGAGCGAATACCATCAACACCCCAACCATGCGCAATACAACGGTATTGAGATCATTAAAGAAGGCGGCAACACGCTGGCCCGGCTCCCCGCAGCGGGAAATCGCATAGCCCATCAACAGGGCAAATACGATAATTTGCAGCATATTTCCCTCAGCCATAGCGGCCACAGGGTTAGTGGGGAATATATTGATCAGCACCTCGGAAAGCGGTGGAGATTCCTTCCGTACAAAATTCGAAGCGGCCTCAGCGGCGGCTGCACTCACACCAACACCGGGCTGGAAGATCAATGCCATACACAGTGCCAAGGTAATGGCGATGGCCGTCGTCACCATATAAAGAAGGACAGTTTTACCCGCCAGCGGTCCAATTCGGCTGCCTTCCGACAGGGCGCAGGCACCGCTGATCAGCGATACCAACACTAAAGGGACCACCATCAACTTCAGTGATGCGATAAAGATACGGCCGATTACGTCGAACAGGCCTTCGGTTAGGTAGAGATTAATAGCGTTGTTTACACCGGCACCAAACAGCTGGCTCATATTCAAAAAATTGAATATGCACCCCACGACAATGCCCGCAATCATCCCTAATAAGATTTTGGTCGTAAGCCCCATAACAAGCTTCTCTGTATGAATAGTTGTTTTCTTTGCCGTGAACACTATATCCATTGCTGCGCCGTGGAGCAAAAATCCAACAGGGAGAGACCTGCCGCCACCGGCCGGGATACAATAGCGCCTTTATTCGGACTGCGGAGTTAGCGTTGCACCAATCACCATTTGTGCCCTCTGGCGATTGGCAGAGTTTGCCTCTAGAGACCCAGCAGCAACCCCCCGATACCCTGCTGCCCTGGCTGACCTATTCCGACTCGCTCACCGCCGCTCTCAAGCAGCAGAGCGGTGGGGACTTTTATGTGCGCGTGCTCTACCAGGGCTGGCAACCGCCCCGCCCTGAAGAGGGCCGCGCACTGGGGCTGCACCCGGGCAGCCGGGCCCTGATTCGCGAGGTGCTGCTCTACGGCTGCGGACAACCCTGGGTGTACGCCCGCAGTGTTTTGCCCGAGCGCAGTCTACAGGGGAAATCTCGCAACCTGCGCAGCCTGGATAGCCGCCCACTGGGAGAGCTGCTGTTTAGCGAGCCGGGCATTCGCAGGGGGGAGATCACGCTCAACCTGCTGCAAAAATCCGCCAACTGCCCCGATCGCGAACTCGGGGACAGGGGCTCTGAAGTCTGGGGACGTCGCTCGATTTTCTGGCTGCGGGATAAACCCCTGTTAGTGGCGGAAGCTTTTCTCCCCCACTTTAAGCCGACTGCGGCCCCCGCGCCGCAACAGGCGGCCAAATCCACGACTACTGAGGATTCACTGTGATCAGCCAACAGATCGCCCAACGCTGGCCCAGCGCACTGCCCTACTGGCAACTGGCGCGGATGGACAAACCCATAGGTTCACTGCTGCTGCTGTGGCCCACCTGGTGCGCGCTGTGGCTGGCCGCTGAAGGGTGGCCGGGATTTCACTTATTTATCGTATTTACACTCGGCGTGATCCTGATGCGGGCGGCTGGCTGTGCCGTCAATGACTTCGCCGACCGCAAAATCGATGCCCACGTAAAGCGCACTGCCGAGCGCCCCCTGGCCACCGGCGCCCTGGCACCAAAGTCAGCGCTGGTACTTTTCGCCGGGCTCAGTCTCAGCGCCTTTCTGCTGGTACTGACTACCAACACACTCACGGTTCTCCTGTCATTTTTGGCCCTGGCCCTGGCATTCGGCTACCCCTTCGCAAAGCGCCACACACACCTGCCCCAGATGGTGTTAGGCGCCGCGTTCAGCATGGGGATTCCCATGGCTTTCGCCGCAGTGAGCAGAGAAGTCCCCGCCGAGGCCTGGTTGCTCTACACCGCCAACCTGATCTGGACCCTGTGCTACGACACCTTCTACGGCATGGTGGACCGGGACGACGATCTGCGCATCGGGGTTAAATCCACCGCTATTTTGTTTGGGGAGATGGACAGAGTCATCACTGGCGCCCTGCAAGTTATGGTTTTAATCGCCCTGCTGCTAATGGGAGCCAGGTTCTCCCTGGGAGCTTTTTACTACCTGGCGCTATTGCCCATTAGCGGTTTGTTTATTTATCAGCAGTGGCTGATTCGGGAGAGGGCACGCGAGGGCTGTTTTCAGGCTTTTATCAACAATAATTGGGTAGGATTTGCGCTTTTTGCCGGCATATCGCTGCATTTTCTGCTGAATTAATCTCCGGGTGGGCGCTCGCGGCAAAGCGTCATATATTTGTCATAAAAATCCCGTTTAATCCCCGGAATAACCAGGGAAACCCTGACAACAGAGCGGGTATGGCAGGCAAATGCATAGTAAAACGATCCTGATTGTCGATGACGAGGCCCCAGTGCGCGATATGCTGCGAGTCGCACTGGAGATGGCCGATTATCGCTGCCTTGAGGCGGAGAATGCCCAGGAGGCTCACGCCCTGATCATCGACGAGAGGCCAGACTTGGTACTACTCGACTGGATGCTGCCGGATGTTTCCGGGGTAGAGCTGGCACGGCGCCTCAAGCGCGATGAACTCACAGCGTCCCTGCCTATCATCATGCTCACGGCCAAGGGTGAAGAAGATAATAAAATCAAAGGCTTAGAGACCGGAGCCGACGATTACATCACCAAGCCCTTCTCCCCCCGGGAGCTGGTGGCGCGCTTAAAGGCGGTACTGCGCCGCGCGGGCCCGGCAACTCCCGAGGAACCCCTCAGCGCCGGTGCACTGATACTGGACCCACTGAGTCACCGGGTCACTATCAAGGGGCAGCCGGTGGATATGGGGCCGACGGAATTCCGCCTGCTCACCTTCTTTCTCTCACACCAGGAGCGCGCCTACACGCGCACCCAGCTCCTCGATCACGTCTGGGGTGGAAATGTCTATGTAGAGGAGCGCACTGTGGATGTTCATATCCGCCGCCTGCGCAAGGCCCTGGCCATTGACAGCCACGACCGCTATATCCAGACGGTGCGAGGCACCGGCTATCGGTTTTCTGTGCAAACCGCAGAAAAAGTGTGACAATCCTCCCTGGATCGCTACTGATCCCTGCAGAATCAAACCTCCGCACTTAACCGGTGCGGGCCTGGTTCCACGAGGTATTTGCGGGCGGAAGAGGCTGACCCCTGCCGCCATCTATCAGGCAACACGGCAATTCTATGTTGGATCGCAGTATTGGCGAGTTCTCGCGTTTCGTAATTATAACTCTGGGGTGCACGATTCTCGGCGTCACCTCCGGCAGCTGGTCTCTCGCCCTGATCGCGGGACTGGCCAGCTACCTAGTCTCAGTGCTGTGGCAACAGCAGCGCTTCAACCGCTGGCTGGCCAACGGCCGGCGCGGCCCAGCCCCCACCACCTTTGGTATTTGGGGCGAAATCTACGACGATTTTTACCGTATGCAGCGGCGCCACCGCCGTGAAAAGCAAAAGCTACACGCGATGCTGCGCCGGGTGCAAGACAGCACCAGCGCCCTGCGCGAGGGCATTGTGGCCCTGGAGGACGGCGACAACCTGGCCTGGTGGAACCCCGCTGCGGGGGAGCTGCTCGGCTTGCAGGCCAGCGATTCCGGCCAGTCCCTGGTCAATTTTGTCCGCGATCCCGGCTTTGTCAGCTATATGCACAGCGACAACAACGGGGAGCCCCTCACCCTGCCCGCCCCCGGCAATGAGGCGCGCATATTACAGCTGGAAGTCACCCGCTACGGTAAAGATGAAGCCCTGGTTATTGTTCGGGATATCACCCGACTGCACAATCTCGAACAGATGCGCCAGGATTTTGTCGCCAATGTTTCCCATGAGCTGCGCACTCCCCTCACGGTGATTGCCGGCTACCTGGAAACGCTGCAAAGCAGCGATATGGCGCCCCCTCCCTGGCGAAAACCCCTGGCGCAAATGGAAGAGCAGGCCGCGCGCATGGGCACGCTGGTCAACGACCTGCTGCTGCTGGCCCGCCTGGAGACCTCAGAGCGCAAGGGCGGCGATATGGCCGTGGCCGTGCCGGAACTGATTGAACGGGTGGCTCAGGAGGCGCGCAGCTTCAGCGGCGGCCGACACCATATCGAAGTCCGGTGCGACGGGGACGACTACCTCAATGGAGACCCCGGCGAGTTACACAGCGCTTTCGCCAACCTGGTTTTAAATGCGGTGAAATACACTCCCGCAGAGGGCGAGATCCAATTGCGCTGGTGGCGGGATGAGCGGGGCGGACACTTTTCCGTGGAGGACAACGGTATCGGTATCGACCCGATCCATATCCCCCGCCTGACCGAGCGCTTCTATCGAGTCGATCCCGGCCGCTCGCGGGACAGCGGCGGTACCGGTCTCGGGCTCGCTATCGTCAAGCATGTGCTGCTGCGGCACAGCGGCGAGATGAGTGTAGAGAGCACCCCCGGACAGGGCAGCCTCTTCACCCTTCGCTTCCCGGCGGCAAAGCTGGCGCAAAAGCCGCAACCCAAGTTGAGCATAGAAGCCGCGCTTTAAACGCGGCTTTCACTATTACCCCAGTTCCTGCAATTCGACCTCTTTACCGTCCTTGATATAACTGGCGGTGCCCTCTTTACCCAGAGCGTTGCTCTCACGACGCAGAACCAAATGGTGCAGCTGTAAATCGCCATCGCGCAACAGCAGGTGCTCATTGCCCTCGTCGTCGGTAGGCAGGGACTGATCGCCGATCAGTGCATCTCGCAGCGCGCGCAGCTTGGGCATATCGCGATAGCGATTCAGGTCATTCGACAAGCGGACTTTCATGCGCTCACTCTCGTGTAGCGCCGCCGCAGTCTCACGATACTTGGCAAAAAAGAATACCGCTCCAATGGCAAAGGCCAAGATCACCGTTATTTCCAACCACTCGGGCATAGTTACTCCTGATTATCGCTTTTGCGCCAGACCATTAACTGGTTATTGGCCGGCAGGTAATTTAATTCTGTTCGACTGAACCCCGCGCGCTGTGCCAGCCGATCGAGCCACTCCAGATCACGAATTCCCCTATTCGGGTCTCGCGCCTTTAACTGGAGATCAAAATCCGCATTGCTGGGACCGATAAACTCGCCGGCAATTTTTACCGGGCCATATACGATCAATAGCCCCCCCGGCTGCAAAACATCGGCGCAGTGCACAAAGAACTGCGGCACCAATGCGGCAGACATAATATGCAGGGTGTTTGCGGTGAAAATAGCATCCGCGCAAATCTCGGGCCAAGCATCGCCAACCTCGAGCACCAGCGGCTGTGGCAGATTGCTACTGGGGCGCTCCGCCAGCCAGGACTTTACCGCCTCCAGCTGTTGTGGCCGCTCCGAGGTTTGCCACTCTAGATGGGGCAGCTGCGGGGCAAAATATACGGCGTGCTGGCCAGTGCCACTGCCCACCTCGAGCACTTTGCGGCTGCACGCCAGCAGGCGGGTTAAATGCTGGAGAATCGGCTCGCGATTGCGCCCACAGGAGGGCGCATCGGGCAATTCGGTACAACTCACTGTGGCTCATCCCGGGTGAATACCCAATCCCACTCAGTGGACATAGCCGGGTTATAGACATAACCGGCCACATCGAACCCCTTCAGTTCTTCCGCCTTCTTTACCCTCTGATCAATAGCCCAGCGGCTCATCATGCCTCTGGCTTTCTTGGCGAAGAAGCTGATCATCTTATACTGGCCATTTTTCAGGTCTTTAAAGTGCGGAGTAATGACCTGGGCATCGAGCTGCTTGGCTTTGACGGATTTGAAATATTCATTGGATGCCAGATTGACCAACTCGCGGCTCTTCACCGTCTGCAACTGCGCATTGAGCGCTTGGGTAATCTTATCCCCCCAGAATTCGTAGAGATTCTTACCCCTGGCATTTTCAAATTTAGTGCCCATCTCCAGGCGATAGGGCTGCATCAAATCCAGTGGACGCAGCAAACCGTAGAGGCCCGAGAGCATGCGCAAGTGTTTTTGCGCATAGGCAAAGTCCCGCTTCCCCATAGTCTCCGCCGCCAGTCCGGTATAGACATCACCTTTAAAGGCGAGCAGCGCCGGGCGGGCATTGCTATCGGTAAACGGGCGCTTCCACCCGTGGAAACGATCGTAGTTCAAGACTCCCAGCTTGTCTGAAATCTTCATCAGGCTGGAAACCTGCTGCGGGCTCAGTTCGCGCAGCTCTTTGATCAGGGCTGCTGACTCTTGCAAAAAGTCCGGCTGGGTGGTTTCCAGTGAGGGAATATCACTGTCATAGTCCAGGGTTTTCGCCGGTGAAATAACTATTAACATCGGGTGCCTTTCTCACTTCGCTATCGCCTCAACCACACAGTACCAAGCTATTGTGGCTGACCCAAGTTTATCGCCAGGCGCTTACTCCGGCTTTAGAAGGTCCTGCCACCAATTGAGCGGTGTCTGTCCATCCTTGGGATCGTAGACATTACCGTAATACCAGACGCTATTGGCCCCATCGCAGACGCTGTTGAGGATTTCCTCAATCTTATCGAAGCCGCAGCTGACATGAATGCTGTAGACCAGTACCCGCGCCGCTTCAAGATCCAGCTCACCCCCGAGTTTTTCCAGGCGCGGGGTCAATCTATCGGACAGCTCGGTGCTGTCGCCGCGACAAAAAATACGCACCGCCAAATTGCCCGAGCGCTTTACCAGCTCAAACTGCTGGGTGTCTTTGTCGACCTTGATGTAATCGCCGCTGGCAATACCCTTAATAAAGACCGGGGATCGCACCAGCTGGCAGCTATCATCCTCGCTCACACGAACCTGCAACCGCTCCACCACCGGCTCACCATCGGGATTGTTGCCCGCAAATAACTCAATGACCTGAAGTGCCGTCATAAACCTCAATTCCCGTACTGTGTACAATGAGTAACCATTCTAATGACCCAACATTATACAGGGAGGAAGGCAATGATCTCGCGTACCCAAGCGCTTGCGGCCTGTGTTGCATTTTTGACGACGTCCATTCTGGGAGGATGCGCTGTCAATCCAGTTACCGGTAAAAAACAGATATCGCTGATATCTGCGCAGCAGGAAGTACAGCTGGGGCAGCAGCACTACGCAGCCAATCAACAGCAGCAGGGCGGCCAATACACTATTGATCCCGCCCTGCAAAACTACGTCAGCCAAGTTGGGCAAAAGCTGGCGCGGGTCTCCGATCGCCCCCAGCTACCTTACGAGTTTGTGGTTCTGAATAACTCGGTACCCAATGCCTGGGCTCTGCCCGGTGGCAAAATTGCCATCAATCGCGGCCTGCTGGTTCTACTCGACGATGAAGCCGAACTCGCCGCTGTGCTGAGCCACGAGATCGTACACGCCGCTGCGCGCCACTCCGCGACGGCCATGTCACAACAGCAATTGCTCGGCGCCGGCCTGGCAATTGTCGGCGCCGCCACACAAAACTCCGGTTACGCTGACTTGATTGCCAGCGGGACTCAACTGGGGGGCGCGGCCTATATTGCCCGCTACAGTCGCGACAACGAGTTAGAGTCAGACCAGTATGGTATGAAGTATATGGCCGCTGCTGGATACGACCCCCAGGGGGCTGTGCGCTTGCAGAGAAAGTTTGTTGAATTGTCGAAGGGGCAGCAAAGCGGCGGGCTGGAAGCGCTCTTCGCCAGCCACCCGCCCTCCCAATCCCGGGTCAGTGCCAATATCAAGCACAGCCAATCTCTGCCCAAAGGCGGGATCAGCAATCGGGCGGCCTATCAAAAAGCCATAGCGCAATTAAAGCGTGATACCGACGCCTACCAAAACTACGATGATGCGGTTGCCGCCGCCAATAATAAAAATTTCGACGCTGCACTTACACTGGTGAGAAAAGCGCAGAAACAACAAGCCAAGGAAGCGGCTTTTTTTGCCTTGGAGGGGGATTTACTCAGTCAGCAGAAACACTACAAAAATGCCCGCCAGGCATACGATCGTGCCATTCAAAAAAATCCAAATTTGTTCTCCTACTGGCTAAAACGGGGAATGACCCAAATAAAATTAAAAAACTACAGCTCTGCGAAAGGCGACTTAAGCAGATCGCTGCGCTATCTGGACAGTGCCTATGCGCACTTCTATTTGGGTGAGGTTTACGAGAAACAGGGGGATCGACAAAATGCCTACGAGCACTATCAAACCGCCGCTGAGGCGGGAGGTGAAATTGGCACTATGGCGCAAACTCGGATAAAGGCTATCGTTAATAAAGGGTAAAATACCTGAGCTACAACTAAAAAGGGCTATCTGAGATAGCCCTTTTTAAAACTGGTTTACAGCTGAACGGTTATACCAAGTTCAAATTTCTCGACCTCAAGCTCCATCAAGGGAGCCAGATAACTCATCACAGAATCACTTTCAAGGTCTGGCATCATATCCAGAGTAGAGGTCGATCCGGCGCGATAGGTGTCGCTACCAAAGCTGCGGATATTAATATTATCATCTGCCGCCATAGTGCTATAAGCCGCCTCTAAGGCAATATTGCGACTAAAGAAGTGAGTGAAAGCCAACTTGATATCGTCCCACTCGTCCAGCTTTATACCGAGCGAAGTACTTTGAGTGAAAAAGTAGTCTGAACCGATCTGCCAGTAATCGTTACCGCCCTCATAATCTGCATAGGAAAGTTCAGCAGTCAAATACCGCCCCCCTCCCAGACTAGTAAAATACTTGGAGGAGAAAACAGCCGTATCGAAATCATTGTCGCTGACAAAGTCAAAACCGAGATAATCGGCACCGCTCAACGGATGGTTGTAGCGAAGCTCAGCGTAAGTCTTTTCATCAGACTCAAACTCAGTATGCGAGAGCTCTAGCAAGAAGTTCGGGGTAAACAAATAGCCAAGAGACACGGTATCGATATTGCGCTCATTAACTTCCGTCAAACTTATACCGAGAGTAAGGCCATTTTGGGCAAAGTACTCTCCAGCCACAGCGTAGCTATCGGCGTTATTGTCTTCTATTTCATTGTGGAAAAAGGCAGCCGACACATTGCTAACTTTATTAATATAGGCAAACTCTTTTAAGGGGCCCAAAGTCTCCTTGCCGGAAAAGTAATAAGTGGTCTCAGCCACCCATTGGTTGCCTTCACGATCGAGCTCAGCGCCCAAAAGTTCAATATCGTAATCCAAACTGGAATAGCCTACTGTAGTTATTGAGTGGTACTCCTCGGCATTAGCAGATGCAGCGAGAAGTATCAGGGGAAGAGCAGCAAGCTTAAATCTCATTTTAAAGTCCAGGAAAATAAACCGGGTATTATCAAGAACTATCAGACAATGACAAGGGCAGGAGGGGAGTTGGTACTTTAGCGCAAAATAGAAAAGAACGAGTAATAGTTACCAGGATGTTATCGCTACACCCTGATAAAGAAAGGGCTATCTGAGATAGCCCTTTTTATATCAACTTACAGCTGAACAGTTAAGCCAAACTGGAAGATATCGTAGTCCATATCATTATCAGTATTGGACACGTAAGCGGCTTTAGCAGCAACATTGGTGTTGAAGAAGTGAGTCATACCCAGTTCATACTGCTCTACTTCATCGAAGCTAAAACCAACAGAGGTACGCTTGGTGAAGAAGTACTCAGTTCCCAGTTTCCAGTAATCATCACCTTCATCATAGTTGACATAAGCCAGCTCTGCGGTCAGGTACTGCTCGCCACCCAGGTGAGTGAAGTACTTGGAGGACAGGGAGCGCGTATCGAACTCTTCGTCCACATTAAAAGTGAAACCAAGATAATCCGTTGCATTCAGCTGATGGTTATAGTTAGCTTCCAGGGAGAACTCGTTGTCGCTGTCATTATCAACGTGCTCCAGAGTCACCAGGAAGTTAGGGGTGAACAGATAGCCTATAGACAGGGCATCAAGGTTCTCACCGCCAAGATCGTATACAGCTGCGCCCAGAACAACTCCGTTGGAGGCAAAGTATTCACCGCCTACGCCAAAAACATCGTCATCAGAACCGTCGATGTCTACGTAAGAATATCCAGCAAATACATTGCTGACTTTATTGATATATTCAAATTCTTTCAGCGGTCCAAGAGTTTCCTTGGGACCAAAGTAATAAGTAGTATCGAGATCAATTTGATCAGCATCAACGCTACCAGCCTCAAAATCAGAGTATGTAGCATTAGTGAAAGAGTTGTATTCCTCGGCACCGGCAGTTGCGGCAACAAGCATCAGGGGAAGAGCAGCAAGCTTGAATCTCATTTGATAAATCCTTCGTTAACGTGGCGATCCAAATTGGGCTGCGGATTGTAGCAAAAGTTTTTTGCTGTGCAACGACAGCAAATTACACGGCGCGCAATTAAGGGAAAATTTGCGGCGAAACGAATATATTTTTTCGATGAAACACTTAAAAAATTCAGCTGTAATTGGCTGTAATAACTCCGGCAGAAAAAATGTATAAAAAAACAATAAAATAAAAATTTTTATTTTATTTGAGCAACACCAATTTATTCAGCATTCGTTCAGGTTCATTTGATTAAGATCAATCGCTCACATTATTTACGACCCATTGCGGGTCATAAAATTCCCCTATTCGCTTAATTTTTATAAAAGGGGCTACACTGGCAATGATTTCATCAATTTTCTCACTGTGCGCCGCCTGCATTGCATCCCGGTCTTTTTTACTGCGCCAGCTGGCAATAGCAATCAATACCTTGGGGTCATCAACTTTTCGGTGAAGCTCAGTGCCCAGTGCCCCAGGGGAGCGCTGAATAATTTTGGAAGCGCGCACCCAGGCATCGGCGTAGTCCTCAGCCTTAAACCCTTCCTGTAAATGAACTTCGAAGATAAATTTCATTGCGTATATTCTCTGACGATTAAACTGCGGATTTCAGGCGAAAAAAAAGGCCGCACTAGGCGACCTTTTTCGACTAACAAGTCCTTTAGGACTTGCGCAGGTTATCTTCGTGTCCGTGCCGGATATCTGCACCTTCCACTAAATAAACAACCTGTTCACAAATATTCTTGGCGTGATCGCCGATACGCTCCAGCGAGCGCAGGGTCCACAACACATTGATCACCCGGGAGATGCTGCGCGGATCCTCCATCATATAGGTCACCAGCTCGCGGACCGCCGTGCGGTAGTCCATATCCACCTGCTGGTCCTCGGCCAGGGTTTGCAGGGCCGATTGCACATCGAAACGGGTGTAGGCATCCAGCGCATCATTGAGCATTTTGCGTACCGCATTGGCAATATGGCGGATCTCGGTATAGCCGCGCGGCGCAGTGCCCTCATCCGTCAGCGCTATGGCCATCTTGGCAATCTTGCTCGCCTCATCTCCAATGCGCTCCAGATCGCGGGCAATTCGAATCACAGACATCACCATACGCAGGTCCGATGCGGCCGGCTGGCGCTTGGCGATAATCAGCGTGGCGTGCTCATCCAGTGCCATCTCACTCTTGTCGATAATCTCTTCGATACGCAGCACTTCCTCGGCCAGCTCACTGTCGGCATTGGCCAGGGCGTCGACCGCATCGGCCACCTGGCGGGCGACCATACCGCCCATCTCCAACATCTCGGTCTTTAAGCTTTCCAGGTCTTCATTAAATTGGCGTGAGATATGTTGATCGAAATGCATTTCCATAGTTTTCCCTCCGGGCAGGAACCTTAGCCGAAGCGGCCGGTAATATAGGCTTCAGTGAGTTCGTGCTCGGGGTTGGTGAACACCGTTTCAGTATCGTTAACTTCCACCAAGTGCCCCAGGTGGAAGTAGGCCGTGCGCTGGCTAACCCGCGCCGCCTGCTGCATCGAGTGAGTGACGATAGCGATAGTGTAGTTCTGGCGCAACTCATCGATCAGCTCTTCAATACGCGCCGTCGCAATCGGGTCCAGGGCAGAACAGGGTTCATCCATCAAGATAACCTCCGGACTCACGGCAATTGCGCGGGCAATACACAAGCGCTGCTGCTGACCACCGGACAGCCCGGTACCGGGCTTGTCCAAGCGGTCTTTAACTTCGTTCCACAGGCCGGCGCGGCGCAGGCTGTTCTCTACGATCTCATCCAGATCGGCGCGGCGGCTGGCAATACCGTGGATTTTGGGGCCGTAGGCCACATTCTCGTAGATAGACTTGGGAAAGGGGTTTGGCTTCTGGAATACCATACCGACGCGGGCGCGCAGGGGAACCACATCCACTTTGGGGCCGTAGATAGGGTCGCCATCCAGGCTCAACTCGCCCTCGACGCGACAACCTTCAATGGTGTCATTCATACGGTTGAGACAGCGCAAAAATGTCGACTTACCACAGCCGGAGGGGCCGATCATGGCAACCACTTCATTTTTTCCGATATCGAGGCCAACGGAGTGAATCGCCTGGGTCTCGCCATAGAAAACATTCACATTGCGCATACGCAACTTGGCGGTGTCACAGAACGGTTGGCCAACAGTTTCTCTAACATCAGCCCGATTATTCATCATTTGCCCACCCGCAACATCGGATTGCGCCGTATCGGCTTGACTGGCGGCATCCAGGGTCATGGTACTCATATAATATCCCGCTTTCTGATAATCCGCGCTCTGTTACCAGCGGCGCTCAAGTTTCTTGCGCAGCAATACCGCGCTGGTATTCATCACAATCAGCACACTCAGCAGCACCATAATGGCTGCGGAGGTGCGCTCAACAAAGGCGCGCTCCGGGCTGTCTGCCCACAGGAAAATCTGTACCGGCAGTACGGTGGCCGGATCGGTTACTCCAGCAGGTACGTCGACAATAAAGGCGACCATACCGATCATCAATAGAGGCGCCGTCTCTCCGAGGGCCTGGGCCATACCGATAATCGCGCCGGTCAACATACCCGGCATGGCCAGGGGCAGCACATGGTGGAAAACCACCTGCATACGCGAGGCTCCCATACCCAGTGCCGCCTCGCGAATGGAGGGCGGTACCGCCTTCAAAGCCGCGCGGCTGGAAATAATAATCGTGGGCAGGGTCATCAGTGTCAGTACCAAGCCCCCCACCAGCGGTGCCGAGCGCGGCAATTCAAAGAAGTTAATAAATATCGCCAGGCCCAAAAGGCCGAAAACAATAGAGGGTACCGCCGCGAGGTTATTGATATTCACCTCGATCAAGTCGGTCCAGCGGTTCTTGGGCGCATACTCTTCCAGGTAAATCGCCGCCGCCACCCCGATGGGGAACGACAGTGCCAAAGTGACCAGCAGGGTAAACAGGGAACCCATCAAGGCTGCGCGGATACCCGCCTGCTCCGGCTCGCGGGAATCGCCATTGGTAAAGAAGATGGTGTTAAAGCGCTTTTTCAGCTCACCGCTGTCCAGCAGCTGCTCAATCCAGCCGGCCTTCTGCTCCGAGGTGCGACCGCGGAAACCCTCTTTGGAATCCTTCAGGCTTTTGACGAAAGTATCCACATCATCATCGACTGACAGCCAGACTTGCTCTGATTTACCCAACAGTTCCGGGTTCGCCGCCAGGCGATCACGCAGGGTAAACGGTGCTCCGGAGGACACCAGGCTGTAGAGCTCGCGCTTGTCACTGCGACCAGTCACCGAGGGAAATCGTTCGCGCAGGGACTGGCGAATAACACCGGTGAAGTTTGCCCAGGTCAGACTTTCATCATCGATCTTGTCGATGCCCAGAACCTGTTCGTCGTAGTGCACTTCCAGTTGGATTGCCGTCTGCACAAAGGCACCACTGCCCTTGCTGATAATGTCAGTGAACAGGATCAGTACAGCGAGTATACCAAAGGCAATACTGCCGATACCCAGCCCACGAAACAGCTTTTCTTTGCGGTGACGGCTGGCGAGGCTTTTTTCTATGCGCTCGCGCACCTGCGCCTGAGTAAGATCAGTCATACTGCTCCCGGTATTTTTTCACTACGTGCAAGGCAATAAAGTTCAGCACCAAAGTGGAGATAAACAACATCAGGCCCAAAGCAAAAGCGGCGAGGGTCTTGGGACTGTCAAATTCCTGGTCGCCAACCAACAGAGTCACAATCTGCACCGTTACAGTCGTGACCGATTCGAGCGGATTGGCGGTGAGGTTCGCCGCGAGCCCGGCGGCCATCACCACAATCATGGTTTCACCAATTGCGCGGGAAACTGCCAGCAATACACCGCCGACGATACCGGGCAGTGCCGCAGGAATCACAACTTTGCGCACTGTCTCGGACTGGGTGGAACCCAAGCCCAGGGCGCCATCGCGCAGGGACTGGGGCACCGCGTTGATCACGTCGTCGGACAGAGAGGAGACGAAGGGAATAATCATAATGCCCATCACCAAGCCAGCGGCCAGTGCACTTTCACTAGAGGCCTGTAGGCCCATAGAGGTGGCCAACTCACGAATAAAGGGCGCAACGGTTAAGGCAGCAAAAAAGCCGTATACCACGGTGGGTACACCGGCGAGAATTTCGAGTACTGGCTTGGCCAGGGAGCGCACGCGCTTACTGGCGTACTCGGCCAGATAAATAGCCGCCATCAATCCCACCGGTACCGCCACAAACATGGCGATCGCGGACACCATCAGGGTTCCGGTAAACAGGGGCACAGCACCAAAGGCACCGCTCGATCCCACCTGGTCCGCGCGCAGAGCCATCTGTGGGCTCCAGTGCAAACCAAACAGGAATTCACTCACCGGCACCGACTGGAAGAAGCGCAGGGATTCAAACAATACCGATAGCAAAATACCGACAGTGGTCAAAATCGCGGCGCTGGCACAGGCGATCAGCACCGTGCGCAGTACTTTTTCCACTTTTTCGCGAGCGCGCAGCTTGGGAGAAAAGCGCAGCAGTGCAAAAGCCGTAAGGCCGCTGGCCAAGACTAAGCTCAGAAAGGCCTGCAAATTATTGGAGTAACTGCGCAACTGGCTGAGGTAATCTGCGGCACTCTGCAATTGCGCAGATTTTTCACCGATCAGGAGCCCCCCAGCGAGATTTTGAATCTGCGCATAGAGCAGATTCTGCCCGGAGATAGTCTCCGGCTTATCGACAATACTATTCATGACCATCGCGCGGATGATCGCATCGTCAAACACCAGCCAGGCGCCGAGCAATAACAGCGCAGGCAAACCACACCAAAGGGCGGTGAACAATCCATAGTAGCTGGGCAGGGCGGCCAGATTGCGCACGCCGCCAAGACTGCGAGCAGCGTTCACTGCACGGCGAAAGCCAGTGCCGTAGGCCACTAATATCAAAAGCAGCAAAAGTGCGAACAGTGTGGGGGTTTGCATTGAATTACCGTACTAAAAATATCGTCGCTGGCATTATCCAGACTTTCTCCCCGCGTTCCATCGCAGGGGGTGCGACAATTTGTGAGTCTTCTTATAAAGAACGGCCAAGCCCTTTCGAGCTTGGCCGTCAATTCCCTTTGACAGTACCACTCCAGAAACTTGTTTATTTGGCGGCGAGATTACTCAGCGCATTCAGTTTGCGCACATCGGTCGCAATCTGCTTACGTTTCTCGGCGGGCAGCGGAATCATACCTTTGTCCGCCAGGTAACCTTCTTCGCCCCAGGCGCGCTCATTGGTGAATTCAGCCAGGAACTGTTTAACACCGGGAACCACATCGACGTGCTGCTTCTTAACGTAGATAAACAGCGGGCGGGAAACCGGGTAACTCTGGTCGGCAATGGAGTCGAAAGTCGGGGCCTGCCCCTCGATCAGAGAACCCTGTACCTTGTCAGCATTCTGGTCGAGGAAGCTAAAACCAAAGATGCCCAGAGCGTTGGGATTGGCAACCAGCTTGTTCACAATCAGGTTGTCGTTCTCACCGGCTTCGACATAAGCGCCATCTTCGCGAACGTTGTGACAGATCGCTTTGTAGGCGCTCTTGTCAGTTTTCTTCATGGCCGCAATCCAGCCAAACTTCTTACAGCCGCCTTCCATTGCCAGTTCGGCGAAAGCATCGCGGGTACCGGAAGTGGGGGGCGGGCCCAGAACTTCAATTTTGCTGTTGGGCAGCGCTGGATTTACATCTTTCCAGGTCTTGTAAGGGTTGGCGATCAGAGTTTCAGAGCCATCCGGATTCGGTACTTCCTTGGCCAGTGCCAGGAAGATATCTTTGCGGGTCAGCTTGAACGGCGCAGCCTGCTTGGCATTGGCGAGCACGATACCGTCGTAACCGACCTGTACTTCAACAACATCGACGCCGTTGTTGTTACACATCTTCAGCTCTGAAGACTTGATGCGGCGGGAAGCACCGGTGATATCTGCGGTGCTTTCACCAACGCCCTGGCAGAACAACTTCATACCACCGCCAGTACCAGTAGATTCAACTACCGGTGTCTTGAACTGAGTTGCGCGGCTAAAGCGCTCTGCCACCGTTGTGGTAAAGGGGTAAACCGTAGAGGAACCGACAATACTAATGTAGTCGCGCGCAGCCATCGCCACCTGTGAGGTTGCCAGGGTCAAGGCTGCCAAAGAAGTCGCCAGAATTTGCTTATTCATTGTGTAACTCCGATGAGTGTTTATATTTCACGCGGCGATGCTAGAAACAACGGGTGACGATTCTATGAATAAAAGATGACAAAAAAATTACAGTGGCATTTTTGCCCCTGCTGGCATGAGAGCGGGCAAAGGGGTAACCTTCAGGCAACACAAATAACAATAAGATGTAAAGAGAGAAGCCCCCATGCGTTTTCTGCTGAGCAGTGCGCAGGCAATCGAGCGCCTGACCAGTCACACAGGGCAGCTGCTGTCCTGGTTTACCTGGGCCATGGTCCTGTTACAAAGCGGTGTGGTGATCATGCGCCACGGCTTCAACAGCGGCTCTATCGCCTTACAGGAATCCGTCATTTATCTGCACGGTGCCGCCTTTATGCTGGGGCTGGCCTATGCCTTGCAGACCGATGCCCATGTGCGGGTGGATGTCTTCTACCGCAAAATGGGCGCCCGGGCCAAAGCCTGGATCAATGCTATTGGCTATCTGACATTCCTCTTACCACTGTGCGTCTTTCTATTTATAGGCAGCTGGCACTTTGTACTGAATAGCTGGTCAGTCTTTGAAGGCAGTGCAAACGCCGGCGGCCTGCCGGGGGTCTTTTTACTGAAAAGCCTGATTCCCCTATCTGCGCTCACCCTGGCCCTGGCGGGCTTGGCCCAGTTTATTCGCGCACTGGTGCAGCTGATGCTGCCCCAGCAACAGCCCCCACCTATATCAGCGTCAAAAGCCGTCCGGAAACAGGCTGAAGGAGCAGAGGCGTGATAGAACTGATCCCCCTAGTGATGTTTGCGGCTGTCTGTGCCCTGTTGATGTTCGGCTACCCGGTGGCCTTTACCCTCGCCGGTACCGCCTTGCTTTCAGCCGGCCTGGGTATCGTGTATGGCGTGTTTGATGCCGAGTTGCTGCGCGCTTTCCCCGATCGCCTCTACGGCATTATGCAAAACGGCACCCTGGTTGCCGTTCCATTATTTGTGCTGATGGGGGTGATACTGGAGCGAGCCAAGATTGCCGAAGACCTGTTGGTGAATCTGAGCAAGGCTTTTATGGGCGCCCCCTCGGGGCTCGCCATTGCCGTGGTGGTGGTGGGCGCACTGCTCGCCGCCAGCACCGGTATTGTCGGTGCAACAGTGGTAACCATGGGGCTGATGTCACTGCCCACCATGTTGAAAAACGGCTACTCTCCCAAGTTGGCCACCGGCACCATCTGTGCCACTGGTACCCTCGGGCAAATTATTCCCCCCTCTATAGCCTTGGTTCTGCTCGGAGACACCCTCTCCAACGCCTACCAACAGGCGCAACTATCTGCGGGCATTTTCAATCCCAAGCCGGTCAGCGTGGGAGACCTGTTTGTGGGGGCAATTATTCCCGGCTTATTGCTGGTGGCCGCCTATATTATCTATCTGTTGTTTATCGCGCGCCGCCCCAGGCCTATGGAGGCCAGCCAGTCCCCCGAAGTGGATAGGGCCCAGCTGCTGCGCAGCCTGTTGCCCCCGATAGCCTTGATGCTAATTGTGCTCGGATCCATTATGGTCGGCGCCGCCACCCCCACAGAGGCGGCCGCCGTCGGTGCTTTAGGGGCCGCCTTACTGGCCGCCAGTCGCAGAGCACTCAGTTTTAAGCGCGCCGGGGAAATCGGCCGCAGCACACTACAGGTCTCCGCAATGGTTTTCGCCATATTAATTGGCGCTTCATTATTTTCTCTGGTTTTTCGCGGTTACAACGGAGAAGAGCTGGTGACAGGGTTTTTCCACAGCCTGCCCGGAGGGGTTATCGGCGCGACCCTGCTGGTGATGCTGGTTATATTTCTATTGGGTTTTATCCTCGACTTTATCGAGATCACCTTTGTGGTAGTGCCAATCGTGGGCCCGGTGCTGCTGGCAATGGGTGTTGATCCGGTGTGGCTCGGCATTATGATCGCCATCAATTTGCAAACCTCTTTCCTCACACCACCGTTTGGATTTGCCCTCTTTTACCTGCGCGGGGTGGCCCCCAGCTCCGTGGCCACATCGGCCATCTATCGCGGGGTCGCGCCTTTTATTGCGATCCAACTTTTACTACTGTGCCTGCTGGCAGTCTGGCCGGCCCTGGCCACTTGGTTGCCGGGAGTGGTTCAGCAGTAACTCCTGAGGCTGCAATTGGTACGATAGCATTTTGAATCACCACCACTTGCAGCCAGCCTCAGACGACAGTACCAGCACTGACACTCTATAAACCCTTCACCCCTTAAATTTATCAACGCACCTTGATTCCCCCCGGAAAGCCACCACCTCCTGTTACATTGGCGCTCGACATTTAACTCTCTCGCCAATCCAGCAAAAATTTTCTGTGGATATCTATTCTTAAATATCAAAGGCTATTAACTACTGCTGGCGATATTCAAGGACGCATAAAAAATAAAAGGGAATTAAGAAATGCTAAAGATTGCCAACCTTTCCAAGACCTACGATAACGGTGTACACGCGCTCAATAACGTCAACTTGGAGATTCCCAAGGGGATGTTTGGGTTGCTCGGCCCCAATGGCGCCGGTAAGTCCTCACTCATGCGCACTATCGCCACGCTGCAATTTGCCGACAGCGGCACCATTACTTTCGATGGCATCGATGTGGCCAGCAATCCACAGAAAATCCGCAGTACCCTGGGGTATCTGCCACAGGATTTTGGGGTTTACCCGAGAATCAATGCCGAGGATATGCTCGATCATATGGCGGTACTAAAAGGCATTGGCAATCGCAAAGAGCGCCGCGAGATGGTGGCGGAATTACTGCACCAAACCAATTTATTTAAGGATCGCAAGAAAAGCCTCAGCGGTTACTCCGGCGGTATGCGCCAGCGCTTTGGTATCGCCCAAGCCCTGATCGGCGATCCACGCCTGATTATTGTCGACGAACCCACCGCCGGTCTCGATCCACAGGAGCGCAACCGCTTTCACAACCTGCTCAGTGAAATTGGCGAGAACGTAGTGGTCATTCTCTCCACTCATATCGTCGAGGATGTTGCCGATTTATGCCCCAATATGGCTATCCTCGCCGCAGGCCAAATTGTGGCCCAGGGCAAACCTGAAGAGCTGACCTCCAAACTGGCAGGGCGTGTATGGCGGCGTACCGTCGACAAATCTGCACTGGAAGAATACCGCAATAGTTTGGATGTGATTTCCACTCGCCTATTAGCTGGGCGCCATGTTGTACACGCACTGGCAGATAGCCAACCGGCCGAGGGCTTTGAGGCTCTGCAACCCGACCTCGAAGATGTCTACTTCTCCACCCTGTTCAGCAATCAAGCCTCTCGTATGGCTAGCGCCGCCTGAGACAGGGGAGGATATCAACATGTTTTTATCGGTTGCCAAGTTTGAACTCCAGTACCAGCTGCGCCAGCCGCTGTTTTATGTGACCAGCCTGGTATTTTTTCTGCTGACTTTTGGTGCTATGACCGTCGACAACATACAGATCGGCGGCGGTGGGGGTAACACCCTGATCAACTCCCCCTACGCGATTATGCTGACCCTGTTAATAATGTGCGTTTTCAGCATTTTTATTACTGCCGCCTTCGCAGCCAACCCGGTGCTGCGCGATCGCGATATGAAAATGGAAGGTATTGTCTTCAGTACCCCGATCAGCAAGCGCGACTATTTATTGGGCCGCTTCACTGGATCATTTATCGTGGCCTTCCTGGCTTTCTCAACTGCGGCACTGGGTATGCTGCTCGGCTCCTGGATGCCCTGGCTGGACCCAGAGCGCCTGGGGCCCACACAAATCTCCCACTATCTGCACACCTTATTCATACTTGTCCTTCCCAGCATGCTGTTTTGCAGCGCCATGTTTTTTAGCCTGGCAGCCATAACTCGCAGCATGATGGCCACTTACGTGGGCTTGATCGCCTTCCTGGTGCTCTATTTCACCAGTCAGGGAATGATGGATGAGCCCGCCTATCGCAGTGCCGCAGCACTGGCCGATCCCTTTGGTCTCGCGGCCTTCCAGGAAACAACTCGCTACTGGACCGCTTTCGATCGCAATACGTCCATGATCGCGCTGGAGGGAAACTATCTTATCAACCGCTTAATATGGCTGGGGGCCAGCTTATTATTTATAGGCTTGGGCTATAAATGTTTTTCCTTTACCGAGCGCAAACCGCTCTGGTCGCGCCGACGCACTGCGGAAGCAGAAGAGGATGAGGCACCTCGCTATAACAAGCCCCTACCGCGAGTCACTCCCAGGTTTGGCGCGGCTGCGGTTTGGCAGCAATTTCGCGCTCGCTGCGGCTTTGAAGTCACAGCGGTGGTAAAAAGCCTGGCCTTTTGGGTAATCCTGGCACTGGGTATTCTCAATGTATTGAGCGCATCCCTAAATTTGGAAGCGATATTTGGCACTGCGGTATACCCGGTAACCCGCTCTATGGTCAGTCTGATCCAGGGCGCCTTCAGCCTGATTATGCTGATTATCCTGATCTACTACGGAGCTGAATTGGTATGGCGGGAGCGCCAGGCCGGCTGCCATGAAATTATGGATGCCGTGCCCACACCCAGTTGGATTTTTGTCGCGAGCAAGTTTATTGCGATGTTGGTGGTTCTGGCTGGCATCCTGATTGCCTGCATGCTCACCACTGTCGCTGTACAGCTGAGCAAGGGGTACACAACGCTTGAGCCGGGCCTGTACTTTTACGGTGTCTGGTACCAGTTCGCGATGCCTTTCTACCTGATGGCAATCCTATCAATCTTTGCCCAGGTAATAACCCGCAACAAATTCCTCGGTATGTTACTGATGGTGGGCTACCTGATTAGCTCCAGTGTTCTCGACGGTCTCGGATTCGAGCACAACCTCTATCAGTTCGCCAGTTGGAACGCGGCACCTTATTCAGACATGAATGGCTATGGTCACTTTGAGCAGGGGCGGGCTTGGTTTGCATTTTACTGGATCAACTTCAGCCTGATACTGGCAATCTTGAGCTACGGACTCTGGCAGCGCGGTACTCTGGCTCCACTGGTGAGCCGGATCAAGGCCCTGCGCTGCCAACTGGGGCTATCCAGCCGCTTAACTGCCGCCACCGCCCTAGTGCTGTTTATCAGCAGTGGCGCCTTTATTTTCTACAATACCAATATTCTCAATCACTACGAAACCAGCAAGGATCGGGAGCAGCTGGCCGCAGACTACGAGAAGAAATACAAAGCCCTGGTGGACAAACCCGCACCACATATCACCGATGTCAAAGTCGATGTAGATATCTTCCCCGATGAGCGCCGCTATGAAGTGCGCGGCCGTTACGTTCTGGTTAATAAACGCAACGAATCGATCGAAGAGGTGGTTATCGGGCTGGATCGCGGCCTTAAGGTGAACCAGCTATCCCTGGATCAGGCCACATTGCGCGACAAGGACGAGCAGTTCGGCCACTATTTCTTTGACTTGGATCGGCCTCTGCAACCCGGTGAGTCTCTCACCTTGGAGTTTGATTTAAGCAGGATCAATCGCGGCTTTATGAACTCCGGCTCCTCCACCACCTTGGTGCAAAACGGTACCTTCTTTAATAACAATGAAGCGCTGCCGTTTATCGGTTACAACGGCAATGCTGAGCTGACCGACCGCCACCTGCGCAGGAAGCACGACCTACCGCCGCCGCAGCGTATGCCCAAACTGGAGGACAAAGGCCACTACCGGGAGTCCTATCTGCGCAGCGACTCCGACTGGATCAATTTTGAAACCACCGTCAGTACTTCCCTGGGGCAAATAGCTCTGGCGCCCGGCTACCTGCAAAAAGACTGGCAGGAGGGACAGCGCCACTATTTCCATTACAAGATGGACGCGCCCATTCACAACTTTTTCTCCTACCTTTCCGCAGACTACACCGTGGTCAAAGACCGCTGGCAGGATGTCGCGATCGAGGTCTACCACCACAAGCCCCACGACTACAACGTGGATCGCATGGTCGAAGGGGTGAAAAAGTCCCTGGAATACTTCAGCGAGGCATTCAGCCCCTACCAGTATCGCCAGCTGCGTATCGTCGAGTTCCCGGGCTATGAAACCTTTGCCCAGGCATTCCCCAACACCGTGCCCTTCTCTGAATCTATCGGCTTTGTCGCCGACCTGCGGGACCCGGATGAGATTGATTACGTCTTCTATGTGACCGCTCACGAGGTGGCGCACCAGTGGTGGGCACATCAATTGATTGGCGCCAATGTGCAGGGCGCAACCCTATTATCAGAAACCCTGGCGCAGTACTCTGCACTGATGGTGATGGAGCGGGAATACGGCCCGGAAAAGATGCGTCGCTTCCTCAAGTATGAGCTGGATAGCTACCTGAGTGCGCGGGGTACCGAGTTGCTCGAAGAGCTGCCCTTAACCCACAACGAGAACCAATCCTATATCCACTACCGCAAGGGTTCCCTGGCGATGTACGCCCTTAAGGATGCGATGGGTGAAGACACCGTCAATGAGGTCCTGGCTTCCCTACTAAAAGAAAAGGGCTTCTCCAGCGATCCCTATCCCACCAGCATGGACTTAGTAGCGAGACTCAGGGCCCGGGCCGAAGCCTCTCAGCAAGAGCTGATCACCGATATGCTGGAGCGAGTGGTCCTCTTTGACCTCAAGGTCGCAAATGCCACTTCCGAGCTGTTGGAAAATGGCAATTATCGCGTCTTACTGGAACTGGAGGCACACAAGTTCGAAGCCGATGGAGATGGCCAGGAAAAAGAAATTCCTATCAATAACTGGGTAGATGTTGCTATTTTCGCAGAAGATCCAGACAAAAATACCAGTGCAGACAATGTGCTCTACTTCGCCAAACAGGAGATCAGTGAAGCGACCACCGTGCTGGAATTTGAGGTGAAGGGCAAACCGAGCATCGCCGGCTTTGATCCCTATATCAAGATGATCGATAAAAACCCGGACGATAACTTGCAGCGTATAGAGACTCTATAGGACCACGACAGGCGCCTCCTCCGCAGCTTGCCCGCAGCGGAGGAGACCGCAGGGCGGAATTTATTCTGGTTAATTACTGGCCAAATTGTGCTAGAATGCGCCACCATTCCAGTAGTGGAAACCAATAACTCTAACAATCTGTGAGTACCCGATGTCCGCACTGTCAGCTCTCGATGAAGATCCACAACCCACAGGCACGCTAACCCTGCAAACCCTGGCTATGCCCCGCGATACCAATCCGCAGGGGGATGTTTTTGCCGGGTGGCTGATGTCGCAGATGGACCTCGCCGGCGCTATTCTCGCGCAAACCATGGCGCGCGGCCGTGTTACCACAGTCGCAGTGGGCAGCATGGTCTTCCTGCGCCCGGTTCCGGTTGGCTCGACAGTCAGCTGCTATGCCGAGGCTATTGAAGAGGGACGCTCTTCGATTCGCACTATGGTCGAGGTGTGGCTGACGCGGGTAGATTCCGGTGAGCAGGTCAAGGTTACCGAGGGCGAGTTTGTCTTTGTCGCTATCGACGATGCCGGGCGCACCAGGCCGCTGCCATAACCCGCCAGTAGCAGCCACCTCTATAAAAGCCGATCAACAGTATTTTGGTCGGCTTATCCAAACTCTACAGTGTAAAGTTTACCTGATAAGCAAACTACACATCACATCAATGTGCCGCGAATAATCTTAATATTCCCACGCAAGTCTTTGATTACTACACAACCACGATCACTATCTTCTAAAAGATTACCGCGTACCAATACCCAGCTATTACCACTTGCAACTTTGTGAGTCCTCTGTTGCTCTTCCTCGATAGGCAAAGAGTTATTGAGAGAACCCGCTAAGTATCCAACCGTAAAATCAATCGCAATATCAAGTTCACTTAAAAAGGCTTCCAATCCTTCTCTTTGCCAGTAATCTAAATTCTCAGATTTTGATATATTTGTAGTTCCTCCTGACCAATATTCAATTGAATTTTTGTAAATCAATTTATTCTTCTTACCTTTCAATTCTGTGTTCAGGTTAAACTTTAGAACATCCAAAGAATTGGTCAACTTGATAGAAGGGGATATCATCAAACGGGTATTTTTTTTATCTCCCTCCCCCTCTGTAACAACGCCTTTATCCAGAGCAAAATCCGACAATAAAAAACGGCTATAGATCTTATCTTGACCCACTTGTTCAATCTTCAAGGTTGACAGTTCGTCTATTAGTGATTGAGCCGGTAGTTGCGCCTCTCTCTGGGCTTGGCTTTTAGCCATTTCACTCGCGATAAGGGTTCCTATTAGGGAACCGGCGACACCAGCGGCTGCCGCTTGCCCTGGACTGGTTCCAGGAGGTGGAGGGGGGGCTGAATATTGTGCTGCTGCCATATTTGCTGAAATCGAGGTATAACGCCATGGCTCCGGATGTATGTCTACAGTTAGTGGGCCATTCTCTAGGGAGCTAACTTTTAAGGAAATACCTTGCAGCCGATCAAGTTTATCGATATCAATAGTAGCTATATGATAATTAGCAGTTTTTACGCACCCTGAACTAAGCAGAGCAACAAATAATAAAAGTATTATATTTTTCATAAAAAAACGACGGCACTTGCGTGCCGCCTTTAGATTATTTGCAACTTAATTTTATTCAGATACAGAAGGAACTGTACCCTCAACTGAGGGAAGAATATTATTCTCAGCTTCGTGCTTAGCTAATGCAGCTAGAATTTGCTGCTTAGCATTATTCATAACTATATAGTAAGTATTAGTTAATCCAGGATAGGAAGGACCTTCATCCCACTCGCCAGCAGCATAAGCAGTCTGGGCAACATCCGAGTACCAAAGTAATTGATTCGAAGACAAATCAATCATTTCACCAGTAATCTCGAAAACAACTCGCGGGGAATCCGTAGGAATAAAGCCATAATATGGACGCGCTAAACCTACCCGCTTAGCTGAAAGTTTTAAAAGGTAATCAACTTTATGCTCTTTAGAAAAGTCACGATAGTCACTTCTTGCAAAATATACTGTATCTTTTGTATCAGGATCTTTAAATTTTGCCAGCTTTAAATCTTTATCCAGTGTATCCAGTTGAATTAGACTAAAGCCTTCCCCCTCTAAGCTCTGACTCAAATCCCCAGAAATTGCAATAAATTCTTTAGTGTCCAGTGTTTCCAAGTGCTTTGAAATTGGAGCAGTCGCTGCTGAGATAATTGCATAGTCCAGCAAGCCTATATTGCCCTCAAGGGCAAGAGAAGGAGCCTCTGGCACTTCAAGTACCAAACCAACTGCTTTCTTATCAGAGTTATAAAACGATTGTTCTAATGGAACTGGTACCTGCGGAGAAACACAGCCCGTCAAAAGTATAAGTAGTGAAATAAATGCAAATTGCAATAATGATTTCATACGTTCCCCAATAGTAATAATAGTAATAGTCTCTTCTGAAGCTATCCTGAAAACTTTCACAATATCTCTCTAGGCCTTACAGACAAAAGTCATTGCGAATACTCATAGCTACTTTATAAAAGTAGCTATGCAGCGCTGTAGTTTTCAGCCCCGAAATGAGTGCGACATTATTCTTATAAACGAAAAAATTTAAAGCTTTTTTTATCTTTTTTGCTTTATCAGAAAAACTGGGGATTCTTAAAAATCCCAAAGCTATTTATTTGTTCTTGACGGCCAAATCCCTAGCTTGGTAGTAAGCCTCTTCACTGATCTCGTGATAGGGCTTCACATCCCGTTCAAACGCCTTAAAAGCTTTATAGACACGGGCAAACTCCGCATCCTGCTCGGCGGTCTCGCGCATGATTTCGCTATTGATCTTCTTTAGGTGCAACAGGACATCCTCCGGCAAACGCTGCACTTTTACCTCGTGCTCCTCCACCAGTTCCTTAAGGGCTCGATTATTGCGCGCCGTGTATTCATCCAGCATATCCTGGTTGGCTTCACGGGCGGCGACTCGCACAATTTCCTGCAAATCGGCGGGCAGTTTTTCGAACGCCTTTTTGTTGACGATAAATTCCAGGATAGAGCCGGGCTCATGCCAGCCGGGGTAGTAGTAGTACTCGGCGACCTGGTGGAAACCAAAAGCGAGATCGTTGTAGGGCCCCACCCACTCGGTGGCATCGATCACTCCAGTCTGCAGCGCGGTATAGAGTTCTCCACCGGGGATGGTCACCGCCGTGCCGCCGGCGCGGTTTAAAACCTCACCGCCCAGGCCGGGAATACGCATCTTGAGCCCCTGTAAATCCTCCACCGACTCAATGGGCTTGTTAAACCAGCCCGCCATCTGCACACCGGTGGAGCCTCCGGCCAATGGAAGCAGATTAAAGGGCGCGTAGATCTCCTCCCAGAGTTCGAGGCCACCGCCGTGATGCAGCCAGCCATTCATTTCCTGGGCATTCAGACCGAAAGGCACTGCGGTAAAGAACTGGGCCGCCGGCACCTTGCCTTTCCAGTAATAGGCGGCGCCGTGCCCCATCTGCGCGGCGCCTTCCGAGACAGCGCCAAATACGCCCAGAGCGGGGACCAGTTCACCGGCGCCGTACACCTTGATCTTAAGACGCCCCGCCGACATAGCCTCGACTTTGCCGGCAAAACGCTCCGGCGCACTGCCGAGACCCGGGAAGTTCTTGGGCCAGGTGGTGACTAATTTCCACTCGAACAGCTCTTTATCGCCCTCTGCGGAAAAGTGCTGCGCGGGACCCATTGCCGCGCGGGAGGTCACCAGCGCGGCAAAGGTGATGGCGAGCAGGGCCAGGAGCCCGAGGATAATGGCCGGGTACCAATTGAGTTTTTTCATGGCGAATAATTTATCGTTATTGTTTTTTGTTGTACAAATTATCGGCAGGCTCTTTGGCCGCCGATTTAGGTCTTCAAGGGGGCCCCCCCTTTTGATCAGACCTGGATGTTGCGGCTGAATTCCGCCTGTGCCGGAATAACTCACCGCTGCTTTTCGCCACCGGCGTACGCCGGTGGCCGATATTAGTCCCTCGGTGGCACTTCAGCTCGCTCAGGGCCTGCGCCTCAAAGCGGCTGCAAGTTGGCCATTGACAGTACCAGCCGCTTGTCGCCGACATCGTCAAAATTAACCAGTACCCGCATTCGAGGGCCGGTGCCCTCGAACTCTATAACCGTTCCCTCACCAAATCTGGCGTGCTCCACTCGCCCACCCAGAGCCAGCGCGGGCAAATCATCGAAGTCTGGCGCCGGGTCGGAAAACTGCCCCACCTTGCCGTAATCCGCCTGGTAGAGGGGGCGGGAAATTTCGGTCTTCAGGCGCACTTCATGCACCAAGTTGGGGGGAATTTCGCCGATAAAGCGGGAGGGACTGTTATAGGTTTCACTGCCAAACAGGCGCCGGTTTTCCGCGTAGGTAATGTACAGCTTGCGCATGGCGCGGGTGATACCCACGTAGCAGAGGCGCCTCTCCTCCTGCATGCGGCCGGGCTCTTGCGCAGACATCTTGTGCGGGAACAGGTTTTCCTCCACCCCCGCCATAAATACCAGGGGAAACTCCAGGCCCTTGGCGGAGTGCAGGGTCATCAGCTGCACCGCATCCTCAAACTCATCCGCCTGACCGTCGCCAGCATCGAGGGCGGCGCTATCGAGGAACTGGTTGAGCAGCGGAATCTCCTCTTCGTCCTCTTCGCCTTCGGGCAGGCTCGCACCGGTAAAGGCGCCACAGGCAGTGACTAGCTCCCGCAAGTTCTCCACCCGCGTCTGCCCCTTCTCACCTTTTTCCTTGCCGTGGAATTCCAGCAGGCCACTGGTTTCAATTACATCCTCGGCAACCGCATCCAACTCCTTGTCTTCCGCATTCGCTGACAGCTGGTTAATCAGGTCCAGGAAGGCCTGCAGGGCATTGCCGGCGCGAGCGGCCAATACCCGCTGCTGCAACATCAACTTGGCCGCCTGCCACAGGGAGCAGCCCTGCTCCCGGGCATAGGAGCGCACCATCTCCACGGTGCGCGCACCGATACCGCGTGTGGGGGTATTCACCACCCGCTCAAACGCGGTGTCATCGTCGCGGTTACTGATCAGGCGCAGATAGGACAGGGCATTCTTGATTTCCAGGCGATCGTAGAAGCGTTGACCGCCGTAAATGCGGTAGGGCACCTGCTCGCGCAAAAGCCCCTCTTCGAGCACCCGGGACTGGGCGTTGGAGCGGTAGAGAATGGCGATGCTGTCGCGGCGGTTGCCGGCGCGTACCCAGTCATTGATACGCTCGACGATAAAGCGCGACTCATCCTGCTCGTTGTAGGCGGCGTAGACGGCGATGGGCTCGCCCTCTTCCCCCTTGGTCCACAACTCCTTGCCTAAGCGATCACTGTTATTGGCAATAACCGCGTTGGCGGCGTTCAGAATAGTGGAGGTGGACCTATAGTTCTGCTCCAAGCGCACCGTCTGCACTTCCCGTAAGTCAGTGGAAAAGTGCTGGATATTCTCAATCTTGGCGCCGCGCCAACCGTAAATGGACTGGTCATCATCACCCACGGCGGTGATATGGCACTGCTCACCGGCGAGCAGGCGCAACCAGGCGTATTGGATCGTGTTGGTATCCTGGAACTCATCCACCAGGATATGGGGAAAGCGCCGGCGGTAGTGGGCCAGAATAGCGTCGTTATTCAGCCACAGTTCGTGGGCGCGCAGCAACAGCTCGCCGAAATCCACCAAGCCACCGCGCTGACAGGCCTCTTCATAGGCGAAGTAGATTCGCACCATGGTCTGCAACCAGGGGTCGGCGCCGGCATTGATATACTGCGGGCGCAGGCCCTCATCTTTCTGCGCGCCGATCCACCACTGGGTTTCACGCGGCGGCCACTTTTTATCGTCCAGCCCCAGATCAGCCTGCACCCGCTTGATCAGGCGCAGCTGGTCATCGGCATCCAGAATCTGGAAGTTCTGCGGCAACTTGGCCTCTTGCCAGTGGGCCTTGAGCAGGCGGTGGGCCAGGCCGTGAAAGGTGCCCACCCACATACCAAAGGTATTCACCCCCAGCAGCTCTTCGATACGGGCGCGCATCTCGCGGGCCGCCTTGTTGGTAAAGGTTACCGCCATAATGGAGTAGGGCGAGGCGCCCTCCACCTGCATCAGCCAGGCGATGCGGTGTACCAGCACCCGGGTCTTGCCCGAGCCGGCACCGGCCAGAACCAATTGATTGCCGGGCGCGGCAGCTACTGCTTCGCGCTGGGCGTCGTTAAGGGGGTCTAAAATCTGAGATACGTCCATGGGCGAAGATTGTACCAGAGCTACTGTGGGAGACCTGTGTAAATAAACAGGATTTTGCCCCGCCTGACAATGTAATGTCGCTCGCCAGCGGCGGGCACAGCGGCTAAACTGCGCCAATTGGCATAGAGAAGGAAGTCCTGTGAAACCGGCGGAAGTAACGCAACGAATCAGTGAACAACTGTCATCCATGCGCAAATCAGAGCGCAAGGTGGCGGAGTATATTCTCGCCAACCCCGATGAAATTATTCATATGCGCATCGTCGACCTGGCCACCGAGGCCCAGGTGAGCGAACCGACCGTGGTGCGTTTTTGCCGCGCCGTGGGCTGCTCCGGATTCCAGGAGTTCAAGCTGAACCTGGCGCAGCAGCTGGCTTCCAGCCCCAGCTTCGGGCAGATTGCGGTTACCGAAACAGACACCATTGCCGAGTACAAGCGCAAGGTCTTTGACTCCACCGTAGATACCCTGCTGAAAGTCCGCGATAAGATCGACGACCGCGCCCTGGAGGCCGCCGTCACGGCGATGGCCGCTTCCAAGCGAGTGGAGTTCTTCGGTTTTGGCGCCTCCGGTGCCGTCGCCGCCGATGCCCAGCACAAATTCTTCCGCCTGCAATTGGCCACCGCCGCCCACTCCGACCACCACATCCAGAATATGTCGGCCATGTCCATGCAAGCCGGCGATGTGGTCGTGGCGATCTCCCAGAGTGGTCGCACCAAGGCGCTGCTGCGCTCTATGAGCATGGCAAAGGCACAGGGCGCTCTGGTTGTTGGCCTGGCCCCCAGCGGCTCGCCGGTGGCCCAGCAGGCCAGCATTCCCCTGGAAGTGGATGTGGAGGAGGATATTGAGATCTACACACCGCTATCCTCGCGCATTGCCCACCTGGTGGTGATCGATGTTCTCGCCATCGGTGTAGCCCAGCGCAAAGGCCCCCAGTTGCAGGAGCACCTGTTGAAGCTGAAACAGGGACTGTACACACTGCGCGAAGACAAGCACTAAACTCCCCCTTATCCACAGCGGGCACTGGATAATGTGCCCGCCCGTCTCTACCATAGCCATTTCCCGCCAGGGAAGATCCCTCCAGGCTGTACCAGAGCAACAAAATGAAACCCATCCCTTCGACTCCGGACGAGAAAGCACCGCGCTGGCTGGTGGTGTGGCTGGCCGCCCTCGTTTCCCTGACCCCTTTTTCCATCGACAGCTACCTGCCGGCAATTCCAGCGATGGCAGCGGCCCTGGACACGGAAGTGGAGCGGGTGCAGTACTCGGTATCCAGCTTCCTGTTGGGCTTTGCCCTCGGGCAGCTATTTGGCGGGCCCTTATCGGACCGCTGGGGGCGGCGTCTTGTGGGCGCTATCGGTCTCGGTATTTATATCGCCAGCTCCCTGCTGGTCCTGTTTGCCGATCATGTAGACCAGCTGATTATCCTGCGCTTCTGCCAGGCGGTTGGCGGCGGCTTTGCCACAGTAATCTGCGCCGCCATAGTGCGCGATCTACACAGCGGCCGCGAGGCGGCAAAAATTATCTCCCTGATCAGTACCATTATGCTGATTGCACCGCTGATCGCCCCGGTGATCGGCTCTGCGCTGTTGGCCGCCGGCGGTTGGCAGAGCATTTTTGTATTCTTGCTGCTATACGCTCTGGCCATGCTCGTGCTGGTGCGGCTGCTGCTACCGGAGACCGTCCCCCGCTTTACCCGCGCGCGCCGCCAATTGATGCCGCTGACCTCTCTTGTGGCCAGCTACAGTCAGGTTTTGCGCAACCCCCGCGCGATTGGATTTCTGCTTACCCAGTCCTGTGTCAGCGGCTCGATGTTTATCTACATCACCACCGCCCCCTTTGTGTTTATGGATTATTTCGCAGTGAGTGCCAGTCAGTTTCCGCTGTTCTTTGGTATCTGCGTACTGGGGCTAATTTGCATGGTTCAGGTGAATATCCGCCTGCTGAACGTTTTTCAGCCGCGCAATATTCTGCTGGCGGGTATTGTGTTGCAACTGCTGGGCTGCGGCCTTCTGCTGCTGGTTACCATGACTGGGGTTAAAGAACTGACCCTGTGGATGATCCCCCTGGTATTGGTAATCAGTTGTATCGGAATTACCGGCCCCAATGCCGCCGCCTGTTACTTGGAGTTCTTCCCCAAAATTAGCGGCAGTGCCAACGCGCTGTACGGCGCGGCGCTGTTTATTACCGGCGGGATATTGGGTGGACTGGCGAGCAGTCTGCACACGGGAACCCTGACCCCCATTGCCGGATCTATGGCGGGCTGTGCTGTTGTAGCGCTGCTGTCTGCACTATTTGTCGCCAAGGTTCGCCAACCGATCGAGTCCGAGATCCCAGCGACCCGGCGCTTTACTCCAAGGTAATTTTGCCAATTATACTTAGGCAGCACCTCTGAATAACTCCGTGATGCCGCTGCGGAGTTGCTCAGAGGCTCCTTAATCAACCAGCTTCCGTTTGTAGGTTAAGGGACCATACTTCCCATTTCTTTTCTTGGGATGCCCCCAATTGTCGATAGAACGCTTTCGCATTTATGTTGGAGGACAGCACCTCCCACTTAATTTTTGCACTCCCTCTTTTGTGGGCTTCTTGGATTAAGTAACCCATCAGTGCCTTGCCCACTCCTTTACGGCGGTGCTCTGTACTATCGGCCACATAGAGTTCCTTAACCCACAGCCAGGGGGTTAGGTCGTAAGAGAATGGAAGGACGTAATAAACCAGATATCCGATAGCTACCCCATTCTGTTCGGCAACGAAGCACTGAAAGTCCACCCGCTTAAATAAACGCTCGGTCAGCTCCTGTTCTGTCAGCTTAAGCTCAGCTAAATAGCCTTCAAATCGAGCCAGGCCGCGCATCATCGTTAGCAATTGACGAGTATCTGTCGGTTTTGCGTTGCGTATATGCAATTTATCACCAGTCTTCTTATGAATAGATTAAAGGCAGCAAACATGCCCTTGTCAGTAACGGCATTGCGCGAGGGGGCTAATTTTTACCCTGTAAATTACCGTCTCCCCTCCCTTCCACCAGTTTGAATCCCTCGTCTATCCAACCGGTGATGCCACCAATCATCTTTTTTACCGAGAGCCCTAATTTCGCCAGCTTGATAGCGGCCTTTTCCGTTGCGTTACAGTGTGGCCCCGCGCAGTAGACAACAAACAAGGGGGTATCCAGATAGCGGGATGCTAGCGCTTTATTAATCTGCGCATAGGGCAATGACTCGGCTCCCTCGATATGTCCCTTACGGAAAGCTTCTTCACTGCGAACGTCCAGCAGTACAAAGTCCTGACGTCCATTGGTAAGAGCATGATGAACATCCCAGCAGTCAGTCTCATAGGTCATCAATTCCTGAAAATACTGCAGAGCTTGTTGGCTATTAGCTGGGGCAACGCGACTTACGGCAGAACTCATAGTTATCTCCTCGGTTAACAATCACTTTCTGAGTACGTAAATTTTGTTCTTTGTCCCACCATGGAACTATTGGCTTAAAAGCCACATTTCGTTAAGTTTAAGCCATACCCAGTTGGGGTTTCCGAGTGAAGGGGAGTGAGGTGAGGACGCAAAAAGCAAAGCGTGTAGCGATTCTGGTTCATCGACATATCGCTTTATTTGAACTTGGTTGCGCAACGGAATTGTTCTGTCTGCTCCGCCCCGGTACGGATGTACGCTATCAGGGTGAGGTGGTCTCCTTTGCTGAAGAAGCGCCGCTGGGCGTAGGCGGCGTGTCCCTGCGGTGCAAACAGATTAATAACCTACGAGATTACGACCTGTTGGTAGTGCCCTGTTGGTCCACCGAACAGCAGCCCAACACCCCTGCGCTGCAATCGATATACAACGCCGTGAAAGCCTTTGCGTCAGAGGGGCGGCAGATTCTGACTTTCTGCTCTGGCTCCTTCTTGCCTGCAGAAATTGGTTTACTCAATGGCAGACAAGCCACGACCCATTGGCGCTATGCCCACAGCTTCCAACAACGCTTCCCCAAAGTGGAGTATGTTGGGGATGTGCTGTACACATGGCAGGGTGAGCTCGCCTGCTCGGCGGGTAGCTCTGCAGCGATAGACCTGGGAATAGAGTATTTTCGGCGCAATCACGGGTATGAATTTGCCAACTCTGTGGCCAAGCGCTTGGTGATGGCGCCCCATCGACAGGGAGGACAATCCCAATTTGTAGAGACCCCGGTTACAAAAAGGCCCGATCATTTCGCGGTCGCGCTGGATTGGGCCCTTGCCAACCTGGACAAACCGATCATGGTGGCCGACTTAGCCCATCAGGCTCATCTCTCCCGCCGCAGTTTTGACAGAAAATTCCGTCAGTCCATGGGCGTCGCCCCTAAAGAGTGGTTGATTCAGCAGCGGCTGCGGGTGGCTCAGAAAGCGCTGGAATCCGGAAGGGAAACGATTGATCTTGTGGCACAAACCTCAGGCTTTGAGAGCAGCGCAACCCTCCGCCATCATTTCCGCAAAGCTTTTGGCATATCTCCCGGGCAATACCAAAAGCAGTTTGCTGACCCGAAGAGGTCCGCAAATAAAGCGTAAATTTCAATTCTAACGCGGTAGTTTCCCTACACTAGGCGGCATGCAGATTTTCTTCTTGCAGGGCCCGCTGTACTGCGGGCCTTTCTTCCATTCGCTGCTGGCAGGCCTGCAGCTCGAGAAGCCGGTAATGGGCCAGAGTAGTCACAGGTGGCGCCAGTTATGCGTCGGGCTTTTGCTCCGCTAAAAACTGGACGATTGGGGCCTTCTGTCAGCACTTCCCCACCTTCAAGTTGCAGTGCCAGCACATACCCCTTTGGGTTAATCCTTGTAAAATCGTCGCCGTTTTCCAGCTCATGGGTTTTCAGATTAACCCTATGAGGCCCAGATTGATCCCCGCTTCACAAGCGACAATATGAGGCGAAAGAGAGCAAACACCCGGAGCATAAAAAGCTTCATGGTAATCCCATGAGGTCAGTACCTGTTTCCCCGCAGTATAGGCCCGGCCTGTTTTTCCCCACTGCATCTCAATTGAAACTGGCTTGAATTTCTCTGCGGAAATCTACTTACCACGCATCCAGTGGTCCAAACTAAAGCGGCCGGCACCGGCGCAGGTGAGAATCAGGAAGCCGCCGGCGATAGTGATATTTTTCATAAAGCTGGTCATTTCTGCCGCATCCCCCGGGGACAGGTGTACCAAAAAAGCCGCAGCCAGACAGAATAGAAACAGGAGAAAGGCGGAGATTCGGGTAAATATCCCCAGTAGCACTCCAATGCCGCCCACCAGTTCTATAACAATCACCAGTGGCAGAAGCAGAGCGGGTATCCCCAGAGATACCATAAAGGCCTCTGTCATTTCGTAGCCGCCAATTTTATTCCAGCCGGCAGAAATAAATAGCAGCGACATCAGCACCCGACCAACCAACTTTGCAGCGTCGCATAACGTCGAATGTCTCACTACCACTTCCTCGATCTATGCGCAGGTATGGACTAACAACCAGTGTAGACGCTGTCGCGCTAACCTCTGTGCTAGGCAGGGGCTAGCCCGACTCGAGAAAAGGCAAAAGCGCCCAGGTGGCGCGATAAACATCCTATTAGGGATCAGTTATCGATATACATCCACTAACCGACCGGCAAAAAGTAACGAAATACCATTAAAAAAGCTAAGGCAATCGTGCACTTTTTATCGGGGGGCAGAGGAGATCCCCTCGGGCGCAAAAATGAAAAAGGCGGTTGTGCGGCGCCCGAGAGCCGCTACAATTGCGCGCCCATATACAAGGGAGTTGGCCGCTTGTGCCCGCGCGACCCGCCCCGGTGTAATCCTGTTGCCCCATATCCACTCAAGGGAAATCGAGCAGCCTCTGCACGACTACAATAACGGCACACTTACCATCAGATAAATTGCCGCCGGGGCGCTCCCCAGTACGGCATAACACCATCCGAAAATACTTTAGCGCTGGAGTCCACACACGGCATGGAAGTTTATTACACCTTTTGTTTTCTTGCCGCCGTATCCGTTTTTCTGGGCTTCCTGAATCAATACGTCCTGCGCGCTCAAACCACAATTGCCATTACCGCCGGCGCCCTGGCCCTGTCGCTACTGGTCACCGCCCTGGGGAAATTGGGGGTGGTGGAGCTGCGCATCTGGGCAGATCAGCTGCTGCCGCTGCTCAATCTCGAAGATATCCTGCTCAAGGGAATGCTCGGCTTCCTGCTCTTTGCCGGCAGCTTGCATATCGACCTATTGGAATTGCGCAATCAGAAGCTGGAGATCGGCCTGCTCGCTATCGTCGGCACCCTTATCTCCACCTTTGTGGTCGGAGCCCTGCTGTACTGGTTCCTACTGCTGATCAATATGCCGGTCGCTTTTGTTTACTGCCTGTTATTTGGTGCGCTGATCTCGCCCACCGACCCCATCGCCGTGCTGGCCATTATGAAAAACCTGAAGGCGCCAGAGCAGGTTTCTATTCAGGTGGAGGGGGAGTCCCTGTTTAACGATGGCTTCGGTATTGTGGTCTTCGCAGTGATCTACGCACTCGCGTTCGAGGGCGGCCAGCCCACAGTGCCGGCAGTGGCAGAGCTGTTCGCGGTAGAAGCCCTGGGAGGCATTCTGCTGGGGCTGATTATTGGTGGCGTTTTCCACTGGGCCATTTGCTGCACCAACGATCACAGCCTGGAATTAATGTTGACCATGGTGATCCCCACCGCCGGTTTTTCTCTGGCCAATGTACTCGGCGTTTCCGGTGCCCTGGCGATGGTGGTGAGCGGTATTATTATCGGCAACTTTACCCGCGAGCGCGGCTTTTCCCGCGTGAGCCAACACGAGCTGGATAATTTCTGGAACATCACCGAGGACTTCCTCAACGGTTTGCTGTTCCTGTTGGTGGGACTGTTCCTGATCACTATCGACCTGGGCCCCTCCGACTATCTGCTGATGGCAGTGGGTATTGTGATTGTCCTCACCGCCCGGGTTTTCGCCGTCGGCATTCCCTTCCTGTATTTAAAGAGGCGCCGCAAATACCACCCCTATACCAACCGGATTTTAATCTGGGGCGGGCTGAAGGGGGGCCTGGCGCTGGCCCTGGCGCTATCTATTCCTCCCGGCAGCGCTTTCGTTCAGGGGCAGGACCTGCGCTACCTGTGGGTGGTCATGACCTATGGCGTGGTGCTCTTTTCTATCGTCGTACAGGGCTCTACCATAGCGCCTTTGATTCGCCGCAGCCGCGCCTTCTCTGAACCGGAGCGCGACAACCCCCAACAACCGATAGTCAAATAGCGATAACAATTTAATGGAACACTCCGGCTTCCTTATTGAGGCAGTAATTTTTATGGCTGCCGCAGTGATTGCGGTACCCATTGCCACCCGCCTGGGCCTCGGCTCAGTTCTCGGTTACCTGCTCGCCGGGGTGGCGATAGGCCCCAGTGCCCTGGGCCTGGTCGGCGATGCCAGCGAAGAAATGCACATCGCCGAATTTGGCGTTGCGCTGATGTTGTTTTTGATCGGCCTGGAGCTACAGCCGAAAAAACTGTGGAAAATGCGCGGCGCCATCCTCGGCACCGGCAGCGCCCAGCTACTGTTTTCCGCTGCGGCGATCGCCGGATTGGTACTCGCCTTTGCCGAGATGGACTGGCATTCTTCGGTCGCCATCGGCCTGATTCTGGCACTGTCCTCAACGGCGATTGTGCTGCAGTCCCTCAGTGAAAAGGGCCTGCTCAAAAGCCAGGGCGGGCGCGCGGCATTTGCGGTTTTACTGTTTCAGGATATCGCCGTTATTCCCATTCTCGCACTGCTGCCGCTGCTTGCGGGCACCGCTGTCAGCCCCCACGAAGGCGGCTTGAGTGGCTGGTATTACGCAGCGGCGGTTATCGGCACCATGCTCGCTTTCGTGATCGCCGGGCGCTACCTGCTCGGCCCCCTGTTGCGGTTGATGGCGGGTAGCCAGGTGCGCGAGCTGTTTACCGTCAGTGCGCTATTGATCGTATTTGCGGCAGCGGCGGTGATGACCTGGCTGGACCTGTCGCCGGCACTGGGCACTTTCCTCGCCGGGGTACTGCTGGCCGAAAGCGAGTTCCGCCACGAGCTGGAGGCGGATATACAACCCTTTAAAGGCCTGTTGCTGGGGCTCTTCTTTATCGCCGTGGGCGCCAGCTTGAACTTCTCCCTGATCGGGGACAATCCGCTATTGCTGATCGGTTTGGCCCTGGCGTTAGTGCTGGTGAAATTTGCCGTACTCTTTGCCCTGGCGCGCAGTTTACGCATGTCGAAGGGGGAGGACTGGCTGTTCGCCCTGTCACTGGCGCAAGCCGGTGAATTCGGCTTTGTACTGGTGGCCTTCTCTACCCAACTGCAGGTGCTGAATGCCGATATCGGCAATCTGCTGGTGGCTCAAATTGCCCTGACCATGGCCCTCACCCCGGTGCTGTTGCTGGTATACGAACAGTTTATCCAACCGCGCTTTGTTAGCGGCCCGGAAACTCCCACCGACCTGGACACATCGCCACCGGTGGACTCAGACTCACCGGTAATTATTATTGGCTATGGGCGCTTTGGGCAGATCGCCGGGCGGCTGCTGAATGCCTGCGGCTTCAATACCACCCTGCTGGAACGCAATGCCGAACAGCTGGACCTGGTGCGCCGCTATGGCATCAAGGCCTACTACGGCGATGCCTCGCGAGAGGACCTGCTGCGCGCCGCCGGCGCCCAAAATGCGAAGCTGGTTATCCTCACCCTGAGCGACCAGGCCGCCTGCCTGGAAATCGTGGCCCAGCTGCAAAAGCACTTCCCCGATGTGATCATCCTCGCCCGCGCCCGCAACCGCATGCACCAGTATGCTTTGATGGAAGCCGGAGTGCGCCATATCTTCCGCGAGACGGTGGATTCGGCCCTGACAATTGGGGAAAAAGCACTGGAACTACTGGGACTCAGCCCACTACAGGCGCGCCGCGCCGCGCTGAAGTTCAAGCGGCACGACCAGCGTATGCTGGAAGCGCTGTTCCCCTACTGGCGCGATGAATCCCAGCATATTGCGCAAACCCGGATCTATCGCGAACAGCTGCTGCAAGCTCTACAGCAAGACCGCCGCGACAAGGATCTGCATCTGGATCACTACTGGGAAGAGCGCAAAGCGGAGACGGAAAAACAGTGAGCCGCTAGCGGCTGCGGGCGCTGTCATTCAACACAACGATGGCAGCCCTGCCCGCGCTCAAGCACTCACTGATATGTCCCCGCCCCTGTAAATCCCTGGCCAATAGAATATCGCCGGCAGTAAAAATTCGCTGTTCTCCAGAGCCACTCGTCACTGCCACCTCGCCCTCCAGATAGAGAATAAACTGCGCCTGCGGGGCGCAGTGCCAATCGAAACGCTGGCCCCGGGAGAACTCACGGAACAGTAATTGCTTGGCCGGGTAGGGCAGGGAGTAATAGCCCAGTGGCTGCGCCTGTGAGCTGATAAAGTTTCTGCAGCGAAAAGCAGACTGCCCCCGCTCTGAATACAGTTCTACAAATTCCATCTAAAGCGCTATTCCCGGGTAATTAAACTCGCCTCAATCAGGTCGACCTCAAGCACCAGTTTGCGGTGCAGCTCATCATCAATTTTTCTGCTGATGCGCAACTCGAACAGCTGCTCGCGTTCGGCGGAGAGGGCGGCGAGGTGGTAGTGGCGCTCAACCCTTGAGCGCATCCAGATAATATCCTCGCTGTCATCTTCCCCTAACGCCGTTCGCCGCCGATATATCGCCAAGAGATGATCCACCGCCTCAAAGGCGAGATCGCGATCTTTTTCACCCCGCTCTATCTCCTCGCGCATATTGACCAGCTGATTCACTGCCGCCTTGGCAGCGGATATACGCGCCACTTTTTCATCGCCAATAGCAGCGAAATGTGGCGTCTGCGGTAAGCGACGCAAAAGCATAGGCAGAGCAAAACTGGCCAGCAGCAGTGATAACAAAATAACCCCGATGGCAATAATCAGGGCCAAATCGCGACCGGGTAGGGGATTGCCATCGGCTAAAAGCAGCGGTAGGGAAAAAGCACCCGCCAGGGTGATCGCACCCCTGACGCCGGCAATGGTCACGATACTGACCAGTAAAAAGTGTGCAGCAAAAGATTCTATTTTTCGGCCAAAGTCGGCGAGATACAGCGAGACCCACACCCAGACAAAACGCAGAAAAAGCAGGACAATAAATATTGCTAACACATAAAAAATAATGGTCCACTCACCCGTGTGGCGCACACCGGAAACGTCGGCCGTGGTAATTCGAACCAGCTGCTCTCCCAATAAAACGAAAATAATACCGTCCAATACAGCTTGCACCGTTTTCCACACCGCGCGGCGATCCATTCGGGTGGTGGACATTTCCATTCCGCGCAAAGTGGTATAGTGAGTGGCAATCCCGGCACTGGCAGCGGCCAAAATACCCGACACCTGCAAATTATCCGCAGCAATATAGGCGGCAAAGGGCACCAGCAGGCTCACCAGAACCTGTACCGTCGCATCCTCGCCCCCCATCCTGACAAGCCAGCGCAAGGTATATCCACAGGCAAATGCCACTCCCGCACCAATCCCCACACCGCCGGCGGCAACCCAGAAAAAACCGCTCAGTGCATGGGGGAGCGAAAAGGTCCCGGTGAGGGCGGCAACCACCGCAAAGCGGAAAATATCCAGGCCCGAGGCATCATTAAACAGGGATTCGCCGGCAAGAATATGCTCCAGGCGCGCAGGCATAGCGCTACCGCCGTGTACTACGGATACCGCCACGGGGTCGGTCGGCGCCAAAATCGCAGCCACGGCAAAAGCTACCGCCAGTGGCATTATCGGCACTAACCAGGCGATAAAGTAACCCATACCCACAACGGTAAAAAGCACCAGGCCAATAGCCAGGGTGGCAATAACGCCGATATCCCGAAATAGGGCGCCCTTGGGTATTCGCCAACCGGCAATAAATAACAGCGGCGGGACAAACAGCAGGAAAAACACTTCCGGCTCCAGGGAGATTTCTACCCCGAAGCAACTTCCCAGCAGGGTGCCCGCAGCAATTTGCAGTAGGGGCAGAGGAATAGGCAGGGGCGACAGGCGGGCAATCATCAGGGTAATGGCCACCGCTAATAACAGCACCAGCGCTAGAACCAGGTAGTGCATTAGTCACTAATATTCCCACTCACCTCTTATCGGCACAGACCCCTGTGCAGTAGCAACTGCTGTTCAGTCAATATCCGGCCGTTTAAGCGAGTACAGAAACAGGGTAGAGAGGCGGCTTTTTACGGGGCGTAAATTTTCAGGCCCCTTACGCAAACATATCCGGCTGCTCCGCACAGATAACCTGATAGAGAGACTGAAAGCTAAACAATCCTGCCAGCTCGGTGCCCACAACTGCGCGGGTGCGTATCGCCACCTCGGGATCAATCAGTATAGGTTGTCCCGCCGCCTCCGCCAGTAATTGCGCCCGGCAGCACTTTTCCATAGTGATATACCACCAGGCGGCCTCATCCACAGATTTGCCGACGGTAAGTAAACCGTGGTTCTGAAGAATAAGGGCCTTGTGCGATCCCAACGCCCTGGCCAGGGCCTCGCCTTCTCCCATTTCCAATACCACCCCGGAAAAAGTATCCAGTAAACCGTGGTCCCGGTAAAAAGCACAGGCATCCTGAGTAATAGGGTCTAAAAGGCGTCCGAGGCTAGACCAGCTTTTTCCATAGATCGAATGGGCGTGGGCAGCGGCGACAATATCCGGGCGGGTTTTATGGATATGGGAGTGAATCGTGAACGCGGCCCCATTCAGGTAACCGCTGCCCTCAACCACCTCACCTTGATGGTTAACCAGCAATAGCTGCGACAGGGTTATTTGCTTAAACGAGACCCCCATGGGGTTAACCCAAAAATAGTCGTCGTACTCCGGATCGCGAACGCTAATATGGCCGGCAACGCCCTCATCGAAGCCATATTTGCCAAACAGACGCAAAGCCGCTGTGAGTTTTTTCTTGCGCTCTTCACGCACCTGTTCCGGCGGCTGGATGGGCTCATCCAATAACATATGGATGTCGCCATTCATAACAGCAGCATCGATACCGGTTTTTTTTCTATTTTTTGCTATCGCAACCATCGAGCACCCCTATTAATCCCTAAGAAATGTCAGGGTATGGTTATAGCACGAGTTTTATTTGCTGTGCGACAGGAAAAAAAGTAATAAAAATTTAATTTTTAATTCCTAGAGAAATATAAAAATGACTTCTATGTCTATTTTTTATATTTATTTGTACAGGGCAGAAGTCAAATAAAAATATAGAAAATTTATCTTCTATCCAACCACACTGAGCGGTGGCTGGATAGATAAAAATTGCTTTTTCAATAACCTTCCAAAACAACTTTTCCTTTAGCGGACTGGGATTCGATAAGCTGATGGGCTTTACGCAGGTTATCCGCATTAATCTTGCCAAAATGCTGCCCCATTGTGGTTTTAATTAATCCCTGATCGATTAATTCTGCCAGCTCATTTAACAGGACATGTTGGGCAATCATATCCTCGGTAGTAAACAGGGAGCGGGTAAACATAAATTCCCAGTGCAGGGATATACTCTTGTGTTTCAGTGCCATCACATCGAGGGAATCGGGGTCATCAATCAAGCCAAATTTCCCCTGGGGTTTAATACTTTTAATGATTTCCGCCAAGTGCTCTTCGGTATTGGTGAGGCTAACCACATAGTCGACGCTATCGATGCCCGCACGGCTCAACTGCTCACTGAGCGACTGTTGATGATTGATCACATAGTGACTCCCAAGCGCCTCAAGCCAACTTTGCGTCTCGGGTCGCGAGGCAGTGCCGATTACGGTCAGATTGGTCAGGCGCCGAGCCAACTGGACCATAATGGAGCCCACACCACCGGCGGCACCAATAATCAGCAGTGACTTGTTGTTTGCGCCTTTACCCACCTCCACTTGCAGGCGATCGAACAGCATTTCCCAGGCGGTAATCGCGGTGAGGGGCAGGGCTGCCGCCTCGGCATTGTCGATCGTCTTCGGGGCCCGGCCGACAATGCGCTCATCCACCAGCTGATACTGGGCATTACTGCCGGGGCGGGAGATATCTCCCGCATACCAGACCCGGTCACCGACTTCGAAGTAAGTCACCTCCGAGCCCACGGCCTTCACGATGCCAACCGCATCCCAGCCCAATACCTTCCACTGACCCGCATCGGGGCTGGCCCGCTTTCTGACTTTGGTGTCCACAGGGTTCACGGAAACGGCCTGCACCTCCACCAACAGGTCCCGGGCGGAGGCTTGGGGCACTGGTAGCGTTATATCCTGTAGCGCCGCTTGATCGGTGCTTGGCAGGGACTGTTGATAACCGACCGCTTTCATCATCAGCTTGATCCTTTTTCATTGGGATAACAGGGATTCGGGGTATCCTAAGCAGGATTATCCACAAGAAAAACCGCCTTCTCACAGAAGCTGTTTCAATTATTTTTTTAAATTCCAATTGCTGTCGATAACTCTATACACAGTTATCCACAAATCGAGGTGGTGGCACCGGTGAGTCGTCCTCTGTGGAAAACTCAGGAGATTATTCACTGACAAGCGCCTTGATCTTGCTCCAGCAGCCTGAAGGCAAAATCTTATACACAGACAAGATTTCCTAGTAATCAGCCCACTGCTGGCACAGCTCAGGCCGCAGGCAGACGAGACCAAAACCTTGAGTCTCAGTTTTTCGGTCCTGGGGATAAATCCCGCAATCCCTATTCACCTTATCCACATAAAGCCTTGTTGCCCGGCGTCGCGGGCGCAAGGGGTCGAGCGCAGCCCACTTATCCAATCCACTGCCGCCCCCCTTCCAACCGTCTAGCGATAGAGATCAATATTTTCCCTGTGGCCCCGCCTTTTTCTCTCCACTAAGTTATCCACAATCTGTAGGAGTGCGCTGGGGTCTATATACCCCCGGTGGTCAACTTCTCTGTTTCGTACCAAGCGGGATCGAGCAATGGGCGGGGAAAGTTCATTATAAGCAAGAGGACAGCAATCCGCTCTCAGCCAAATAACTTCGGGAAGCTCCCTAGTACTCAACTGGCGGGGTAAGCCCGGCAGTAAGACGGCGGGCGCCTGAATATACCTAAAGGGCAGCCCTTTCAGCTGGATCACTATTTGGAGCTATTGGACTAGAGTGGTCAACATTTAGCCAGAAAAAACGCGACTGTATTGCCGAAAAACCCACCCTGTTCTCCAGCGGCTTGACGTCTCGCCCAACCACTGGCTCTATCGCAAATAAGTAACTGGGACTGGCTATGTATAATCAGCTGCTGTGCCGCACTGGTATTCTCCTAGCACCAGTCACTGAATCCGACCGTGCAATATCAATAAAAGAAATCCACTATCGATACCTGCTTAATTTACAGCGCGTTAAACGCAGCTGCATATAGCCAGTGTAAGCCGAGAGTAAAATCGTATAACTGATTGGTTTTACTGAAGCATATTTCATACATATGACAAACAAACCTTTCCTCTCCGGGCTTATACACATTTTCTTTTCAATATTTATTTCTTTAAAGCTTTTTGAAAGTAAATAAATTTCGAAAATAAGAAGCAAATAAACTGATACCCTCAATGAAAAGATAAAATATTAACCGAGCAAATCTTTCCAAGACTTTGAGACTGTGATAAATATTGTTATAAAAATTATCCTGAGGAGCATGAAAATATATACACCTTGAATCCGGCCGCATATAAACAGGCCAAACAGAAATTAACTTCGCTAAAAATGGCAAGTTAATATTTTTTATAGAATTTAATCTAATTCTTTAAAAGAGTTCAGATTTATGCAAGATCAAACTTATAGAGGTCAGGCACAGACAAAATAAATATATTTACAGAAAAACTTATAACACTGGCTCACCAATGATCAAAGGACTGATCTGCATATGTTATTTCCTCCGCTCTTATCAAATCAGAGCCACGAGAGTAAAACTATCACTATGGATAGCTCCAAAAGGAGGCCAACCTTCAGGCTGCTATCCAGCGTATACAGTAACAGTTTGGTAGGGCCCGGACTGGGGGCACCGCAGAGTATCAATACTTTTTATTGTCGCAGTACTGCGACAATACCAATTCTACTCTGATCTGGCCACCCTAAGCTAGGTAAAACGCGATATTTTTACCGGAAAAAATTGGATAATTCATCAATGGCCTGACAGGCTTAAAAGAATCAAACAAATAATTACACTAAAAAACTATTAAATTCTAAAAAACGTAAAGGACTAACAATGTCAGATTATTTAAAAATTGTTGAAAATGGAGAAACTCCAAATATTAATCGCAATGTTTGGGTACCCAGTTCGGATTTTGATTGGTGGAAATCAATAAAAAGAGGACACCAATCAAATTACTACATGTGTAAGTTAACGAGAGCGATCTATGATATAGCAATAAAACCTGGACCCCGTAGTTTTTCGAACAAAAAAACCCTAACACTCAATGGTGCCCAGATCCACTATTCTATTCTGGAATGCGGAGATGTCGTAGTAGACAAAGTTATAAGTGACGACTCAATTTCCACTCCAGAGGAAAATCAAGATACTGGTTTGTATTATGTATACTATGACCAGATAAGTGATTCATTTAAAACCTCAAACTCATCACAAGACCAATTGCCTTACAATCACCATTGGGATGGAATCCATTACGTCGCGGTCAGCGGTAAGTTTACTGATAAAGAAGAGGCCGGCTGGGAATTGATAAAACATATTCGTAAAGCCTATGATAGCTCAGTATATAGGTACCTAAGAAACCAGCTCTCTGACGAAAGTCACTACGCCTTATTCTGGCAAAACGATCAATATTATGATTCGAAAAATGCGCAATCACTTGCGGCATGGATTGCACATGGACAAGGCCATTGTATGCCAATTAATTGGCTAGTACACGGCGAGGGAACGGATACTTTTGCACAGGCGTTGAAGCTTCTAATCAAGCAGCCAGGTATTCATCCATTTAAGGGTGATAATGGTAATGAGAATGGTAAAATCGCAAACCAGAATACAATGGGAAATCAGCAGGTCTTTTTCTCCAACCCACGGGGACCTAATGGGGGACGTGGAATCACTGAAAAAAAACTGCGGAATCTCTGTGAGCAAGCTGGTATGCATATGTCAGGTACAAATATTAATCCACTCGATGTTTTTCATAACCGCGATGCCCGAATGGAAGGGCTCACTACAGCGGCAACTATAGCAGCAGGAACTGCTGCTACAGGCATAACGAGCGAAGCAGGTTTTACCAAGGTTAAAAGTGCTTTTGAAATGACTCAGGACTTTGCTACAGCGGCATATACTGGGGATGCTTCTCATTTATCACCACGTTCAGTAGCGGGTGTTACTGCATTCTGCATAACAGCATTTGCCTGTGTTAAAAAACTTAGCGCCTACATTCGTAATACACAAGGTGCACTGCATCCCACTAAGGGAAATGGCGATAATAAATCCTGGGCAGAGAAAAAATCTTAGTAAGGGACTTCTCTATTTAACCTACCTCAAATTACCGACTGTGACAGGATTAGATTCCAATGATTTAAGCGGACACAGCCAACTCTCGGAGGCCTTCCGTATACCGCAGTAAAAAGCTCCAGCAAGTTATTCTCACTGGCTGAAACCGCCCTTGGTTAACTTGCAGAGCTGCCGGTATACGGCCTCCAACGCATTCGTCGTCATAGCGGATAGGCTGAAAGAGTTAGCCATGTGATTAAGTTTACTTTATTTAGGAGGCGAGCTTATTCAAGGGCTACTAAAAAGGGGGAGACTCAGGGAGTCCACTGACACCCTCGGTGTAATGTCTGCAGAAATAAAACCCTCTATACATCCAAAGCATCCAAGCTACACCTATTTTATTCGGCATAGCTCAGATAACTGTGAAAGTGGGGGACTTTATTGTCAGCCTAACCCCGACAGGGTGGCACCATTACTCAACCGTTACCGATTTGGCCAGATTTCTCGGCTGGTCCACATCCGTGCCCTTGAGCACTGCCACATGGTAGCTCAGCAGCTGTAGCGGCACGGTGTAGAGAATCGGCGCCAGGCTCTCGGGGGAGTCCGGTACTTCCACCACGGTCACGCCCTCTTCACTGGTAAACCCGGCTTTGGGGCTGGCAAAAACAAACAGCTGACCGCCGCGCGCGCGCACTTCCTGTAAATTGGATTTGAGTTTTTCCAGCAGCTCATCATTGGGGGCCACCACCACCACCGGCATATCGCCGTCGACCAGGGCCAGGGGCCCGTGTTTTAACTCCCCGGCGGGGTAGGCCTCGGCGTGGATATAGGAGATTTCCTTCAGCTTTAAGGCGCCTTCGAGGGCAATGGGAAACTCGACACCGCGACCGAGAAAGAGCGCGTGTTTTTTCTCGGCAAAGGCCTCACCGGTATATTTAACAATTTTATCCAGGCCGGTGAAGCTCTCCATCAACTGGGGCAGCTGGTGCAGAGCGCTGACTAACTCGGCCTCGCGCTCCGCCGGCAGGCCGTTGGCCTTGGCCAGCGCGATACAGAACAGCTGTAAAGCCACCAGTTGAGTCGTAAAGGCCTTGGTCGAGGCCACCCCAATCTCCGGGCCCGCCTCGGTCATCAGCGATAATTCGGATTCCCGTACCAGTGAGCTGTTGGGTACATTGCAGATGGCCATAGAGGCCAGGTAGCCCAGGCCTTTACCCTGGCGCAAGGCGGCGAGGGTATCCGCCGTTTCCCCAGACTGGGAAATACTCACAAACAGAGTTCCCGGCCGCACCACCGTCTTGCGATAGCGCAGTTCGCTGGCCACTTCTACCGAACAGGGAATACCGGCCCAGTCCTCCAACCAGTAGCGCGCCACCATCCCCGCGTGATAGCTGGTACCGCAGGCCACTATCTGCACCTGCTGCACCTTGGGCAGAATTTCCTGAGCGCGGGCACCGAGTGCCTGGGTCAACACCGAGTGCTCGTCGATACGACCCGCCAGGGTGGCCGCAACTACCTGGGGCTGCTCGAAAATCTCTTTCTGCATATAGTGGCGATAGTGCCCTTTATTACTGGCTTCGTGGCCACCGGTCAATTTGTGCACCGGGCGGCTGACCTCTTTGCCCAGTTTGTCCCGCACTGCGATACCGCTGCGGCGCACTTCCGCCACGTCGCCCTCTTCAAGGAAAATAAAGCGGTCGGTCACCTGGCGCAGGGCCATTGGGTCTGAGGCGATAAAGTTTTCTTCGATCCCCACCCCCAGTACCAGGGGACTGCCGGAACGGGCGCAGGCCAGAACATCCGGCTCATCGCGGCTGACAACCGCCAGGGCGTAGGCGCCCTCCAGTATCTGGGTAGCTTCGGTCACCGAATCGATCAGGTTGCGGCCCTCGATACTCAGAGAGTGAATCAGGTGTACCACCACTTCGGTATCGGTCTCTGACTGGAACTCGTAACCCTTGTCCTGTAGCTCTGCGCGCAGTTCCTGGTGATTCTCGATAATGCCGTTGTGCACCAGGGCAATATGGCCGGATAGGTGGGGATGGGCGTTTTCATTCGATGGCACACCGTGGGTTGCCCAGCGGGTATGGGCTATCCCTATATGGCCCTCGGCACTCTCCTCTCTTAATTTAGCTTCGAGGTCCGCGACCTTGCCCAGGCTCTTGCGCAGTTGTAGCTGGCCACTGCCATCACTCAGGCAGACACCGGCGGAGTCATAACCGCGATACTCCAAACGGCGCAGCCCCTCCAGAAGAATACCCATCACATTGCGCTGTGCCAGCGCGCCCACAATTCCGCACATAATTATTTCCTCATTAACCCGGAAAACTCGCCACCCATTACCCGTTCGGGCGGGGAGTTTCTGCCCCTATCTACCGGGGCACAGAGCAGCTGAATGCCCAGCTGCTCCAATTTTTGACCTACAGAGTCCTCCAGACCATCGTCTGTGACCAGGGTATCGACCTGCTCCCAGGACAATTCCAAATTGGGAATCCGCTTCCCCACTTTACTGGACTCCGCCAGCACAACGACCTCTCGCGCCACTTCCGCCATAACACGGGACAGGCCTATCTGCTCATTAAAAGTACAGGTGCCGCGCTGCAAGTCGATGCCATCGGCACCGATAAAAGCGCGATCGAAGTCGTAGCCCCTCAGTACCTGTTCCGCCACCTGCCCCTGGAAGGCCTCGAAATGCGGGTCCCAGGTACCGCCAGTCATCAGCAAGGTCGGTTCGTTTTCCAGCTCCCGCAGTGCATTAGCCACATGCAGTGAGTTAGTCATCACAACCAGCCCGCGCTTGCTTTCAAGCTGCGGAATCATCGCCGCAGTGGTGCGCCCATAGTCGATCACAATCCGGTGGTGATCCGGTATCAGGGCTGCGGCGGCGCGGCCGATGGCCCGCTTGATTTCGGAGGGGCCCTCCTCGCTGACCAGCTCCCTCGGCACTGGGATAGCCCCGCCGTGACGGCGCAGCAGCAAGCCGTGGTTTTCCATCGCAGTCAGATCCTTTCGAATCGTGACCTCCGAGGTACCGAACTGCCGCGCTAATTGCTCGACACTGGCCTCACCCACTTCATTCAACAAGTGGAGGATGCCGTGGCGACGCTGCTGGGTGTTGCGCTTGGACATAAGCATAAAAGTTTCGTTTCGAAACTTAAAGATAGCAAAACGAAACTATAATTCCCACAGTTTTATCGCCAGCGGGTCGGCTAGTGGCAGAGTGTGGGCAGAAATAGCTATAGCGATAGGGTTTTCAACATCACCTGGAGAAAGCGCGCCAGCTCGCCACCGGTAACGGCGCGGTGATCGGCACTGATGGAGAGGGGCAACAGGGGGCGCATCGCCGGCCAGCGATTGACCACCACCACCCCCTGGCCCACCCGCCCGGCACCGACAATGGCGACAGTGGGTGGCATAACCACTGGGGTGGCGTAGCGACCGGCAATAGAGCCAAAGTTGGACAGGAGTATGCTCGCCCCCTGTAAATCCCGCTGGGCAATGCCGGTCTCGTGGGCCTGGTTTTTGAAGTCCGCTACCTGCTGGAGCAGCTCCCCGTCGGAGCGCTCGGCCACCTCTCGAAGTACCGGTACAAACAGCCCTCTGGGCGAGTCCACGGCCAGGCCAATATTGATACTGCCCTGCGGCAGCAGCTGATTATCCCGATACCAGGCATTGAGTGTGGGCTCTGCGGTACAGGCCTCCTGTACCGCGCGGATCAAGCGCAGCAGCGCCGGGGCACTGCCCCACCAGTTGGAAATATCCGCGTCGTCACACAGGGTTATCTGTTGCACTTCATCCCGCGCGCGACTCATGGACAGCCCCATGGCCCGCCGCGCCGGCGACATAATCTCGGGGTCGGATTCGACGGCAGTCGTTTGCACAGTCGGGGTAGGAGGGGGCGATGGGCGGCGGCTCTTTGCCGGGGCTTGTGCTTTGGCCCCCGATCCCGCCGCAGCACGCACCTGGGCTGCTGTCACCGGGGCAGCAGCGGATAGTGAGTGCAAATCGACGCCCAAACGCCGGGCCAGGGCCCGCACCCTCGGGGTTGCCGGGCGCTTCGGGCCCGCCTCGGGCCCCCGCTCAACCCCCAATACAGCCTGCCCCTGTTCCAATTTTCCCACCACCGTGCCGCTGTCGGCCCGCGCATCCCCTTGATCTGCTTCTTCCGTTTTAACAGTGGCTGTGGAGGGGCTTTCAAGCGCCACTTCCCCCTCGGCGACAAATCCCACCAGGGGCTCGCCGACATTCACGGTTTCATCCACCACTGCAAACAGTTTTTCAATCGTGCCGCCCCAGGGAGCCGGTACATCCACCAGGGCCTTGGCAGTTTCAACCGTCACCAGGGTATCGTGGATGGCGATCGTCTCTCCCTCACTGATATGCCACTCCCGCACCACCGCATCGGGCAGACCTTCGCCGAGGTCCGGCAGGGTAAAAATCTTCATTGTGCCCCTCCGTTGGCATAATCCAATACCTCCCGCACGGCGGCCAAAATCTGCGCCACTCCCGGCAGATACTCGTGCTCCAATTGGTAGTAGGGCATCACCGTATCGAAGCCGGTCACCCGCTGTACCGGTGCCTGCAACAGGTCGAAGGCATATTCATTGATCTGCGCGACCAGCTCAGCGCCCACACCACAGAATCTGGCCGCCTCGTGTATCACAACACAGCGCCCGGTTTTCTCCAGGGAGTCGATCACCGTGTGGATATCCAGGGGTTTCAGGGTGGCCGGGTCTATGACCTCGGCCTCTATGCCTTCCTCTGCCAGCTGCTCTGCGGCTTGCAGGGTCTCTTTGAGACAGGCGCCCCAGGCGATCAGTGTGATATCGCGGCCCTCGCGCAATACAAAGGCGCGATCCAGCGGCAGCGCTGCGCCGGTGTCCGGCACCTCCTGGCGCACCGCCCGGTAGATGCGCTTGGGCTCTAGAAAGATCACCGGGTCCGGGTCGCGAATTGCCGCCAGCAGTAAACCGTAGGCGCGGGCCGGGGAGGAGGGCACTACCAGGCGCAGGCCCGGAATATGCGCGAACAGGGCCTCGGTGCTCTCGGAGTGATGCTCCGGTGCATGAATACCACCACCGTAGGGGGCGCGGTAGACCGCCGGGCAGGAGAGGCGGCCGCGGGTGCGATTGCGAAAGCGCGAGGCGTGGCTGAGAATCTGATCGAGACCGGGATAGATAAACCCCATAAATTGAAATTCAGCCACCGGTCGCAATCCCTGTACCGCCATGCCCACCGCCATACCGGCAATCATGGTCTCGGCCAGGGGGGTATCCAGTACCCGGTCGCGGCCGAACTTGGCTTGCAGCCCCTCGGTCGCGCGAAATACGCCACCATTGAGGCCCACATCTTCACCAAAAACGACCACCCTGGGGTCCGCTTGCATCTCGTAAGCCAAGGCCTGGGCAATCGCCTCTACCAGAGTGATCTCCGCCATCAGCTATCCCCCTGCAACTGTTGATACTGCTCCAGAAATGCCTCCGGCAGCTTTGCGTAGAGGTGGTCGAATATTGCCGTGGCGGAATCCCTGGGGGTTTCCCGGTAGGTTTGCACCGCCCTGTCCACTTGCCGGGTTAACGCCCGCTGCAACTCTTGCTCCCGCGTATCATCCCAGGCCCCGCCGTTTTCTAGATAGGCGCGCAGGCGCCGCAAGGGCTCCTTTGCCCAGGCTTCATTGAGGTTGTTTTTCGGTTGATAGCGGCTGGCATCATCGGCGGTGGTGTGGTCGCACAGGCGATAGCTGATCGCTTCGATCAGTGCCGGGCCGGCCCCGCTGCGCGCCTGCGCCAGCGCATCTCCCACCGCTTCGCGCACGGCAATGACATCGTTGCCGTCCACCTGCAAGCCGGGTATACCGGCGGCGATAGCCTTCTGCGCCAGGGTTTTGCAGGCAGTTTGCTCTTCGCGCGGCAGGGAGATGGCCCACTGGTTATTGTTGATCACGATTACCAGGGGCAGCTTCCAATCGCCGGCCAAATTGATCGCCTCGTAGAAGTCGCCCCGCGAAGTGGAGCCGTCGCCCCCGGTCGACACAGCGACACGCAGGGGTTCGCCGAGATGTTCGTGCTTGTATTTCAGGGCGAAGGCAATACCGGCACCGTGTAGCATCTGGGTGGCAATAGGTACGCTCAGAGGCAAATCTTGGCGGGCGTGGCGAAAGTTCTGCCCGCGCTCATCGCCCCCCCAGATCGCGTAGATTTCCTCAATCGCAACACCGCGCCCCAGCAGGGCGCCGCTCTCCCGGTAATTGGGGCAATAGACATCCTCTGCGGCCATCGCTGCGGCGAGGCCAACGCCTATCGCCTCCTGGCCGAGACTGGAAGGGTAGGTGCCAAGCTGGCCGGTGCGCTGCATTTTGACCGCGCGATCATCCACCATACGAGTCAGGGTCATCTGGCGGTAGAAGTCGATCAGGGTATCGGCAGTGGCGAAGTCCGGTAGGGCTTGGGTCGTCTGTCCGCGCTCGTCCAGATATTGCAGTGAGGCAATATCAAAACTGGCAAGCAGTTTTAATCTGGGCTTGTGCATCGGGCCATTCCTTTTATTCCCGAAGCGCAAGTTTAATCGAAAGGGCGGCTAGCAACAGGGGCTGGGTGGGAAGGCCCGCCGGAATTATCGCTCCCGCAGGGACTCCCCCAGTGATAGCGAGGTTACTTCTGTTTCTTGGCCGGGCGCTGCCAGCCGCTGATATTGCGCTGCTTACCCCGCGCTACCGCCAGCGCCTCCGGGTCCACTGCCCGGGTAATGGTGGAGCCGGCAGCAATTGTTGCGCCAGCTCCCACGGTTACCGGGGCTACCAAGGCAGTGTTGGAACCAATAAACGCTTGATCGCCAATCTCGGTCAGAGATTTGTTCACCCCATCGTAGTTACAGGTGATGGTGCCGGCACCGATATTGACCGCTTCCCCCACCAGGGCATCGCCCACATAGGAGAGGTGGTTGATCTTACTGCCGGCTCCGATTTTGGCTTTTTTGGTCTCGACAAAGTTACCCACCTTGGCGCCGGTAGACAGCTCTGTGCCCGGGCGCAGGCGCGCGAATGGACCGATAGTGCAGGCCTCACCGACTTCGGCCCCCTCGATAATAGAGTTGGCCTCCACCCTGGTGCCATCCGCCAGGTGACAGTTCTTCAGCAGGCAATTGGGGCCGATTTTGACTCCTTTACCCAGTGATACCGAGCCCTCAAAGATACAGTTGATATCGATAGAGACATCGGTATCACAGGTCAGGCTGCCGCGAATATCGATACGCGCCGGGTCCAATAAAGTCACGCCCGCATTCATCAGGCTTATCGCCTGCTGGTGCTGTAGGGCGCGCTCCATCTGCGCCTGCTGTGCACGACTGTTCACACCGGCCACTTCCAGCGGGTCGCTGGCCAGCACACCGGCGACAGCGATACCCTCACTCACGGAGCGCCCGACAATATCGGTCAGGTAGTATTCGCCCTGGGCGTTGTCGCAGGACAGCTCCGGCAGCCAGCGGGCCAGCAGGTCCCCAGACGCCGCTAAAATACCGGTATTGACCTCACTGATAGCCAGGGTATCGGCATCGGCGTCCTTCTCTTCAACAATCGACTGCACGCGGCCACTGCTATCTCTCACAATACGCCCATAGCCCGCAGGGTTGGCCATCTCCACTGACATCAGGGCGGGACCGCAGTCCGCCGCCGACAGCAGCGATTGCAAACTGCCGGCCTTGACCAGGGGAACATCTCCGTAGAGCACCAGAACGTTGGCTCCCGCGCGGAAATAGGGTGCGGCCTGGGCCACTGCGTGCCCGGTACCCAACTGCTGCGCCTGCTCTACAAACCTGACGCCGCGATCGGCGAAGCGCTCGCGAACCAGCTCGGCACCGTGCCCGATTACTACAGTAATCTGCACTTCACCCAGCGACATAGCGGTATCAATAACCCGCTCGAGCATGGGGATACCGCCAATGGGATGCAGCACTTTGGGCAGGTCAGAGTGCATACGGGTGCCTTTTCCGGCAGCTAAAATCACAACATCGATAGTCATAAAGGGTCGATATTCCAAGCGTTTGTAAAACCTGAGTGCATTGTGGCCATTCGCCCCGCTTTACTCAAGCGGGCAACCACTCGTCCCAGGGGCCTGCGCCTCGCCCCATTGAGATTGCCGCGCCTCTTTAATCCCGGTAATTTAGCCCCTGAAAAATCAACCAGTTGCCCATCCAACAAAACAAAGATAACCGCCGAGAACAGAATCAGGCGGAGGAATACTTCAATGAACACCACTAAGCAAAACAAGCCGCGCCGCCACTTTCTGGCCCTGGCGGCTCTGGCGTTGACCCTGCCCCTGGGGGCAGTGGCAGTGGCAGAAGCCGATGCCAAAGAAGAGGAGAAGGCGGAGGCCTGGGATATCAACCAGCCGCCCTACGAATTCAAACCGATCCAGCTGGATACCCGCGAAACCACCTGGAGCAACCTGGACATCAGCCCGGATGGTAAAACCATCCTGTTCGATATGCTCGGCGATATCTACACAGTGCCGGTAGCCGGTGGCGAGGCAGTAGCCCTGACCAATGAAATCGCCTGGAATATGCAGCCGCGCTTCAGCCCGGATGGCGAGAACATCGTATTTATCAGCGACCGCGATGGCGCCGACAACATCTGGTTGATGGACCGCAATGGCGACAACCTTCGCCAGCTCACCACAGAGAAGGAAAACCTGCTGCACTCGCCCAACTGGAGCCCCGATGGCCAGTACCTGGTGGCGCGCAAAGGCTTTATGTCTGGGCGCAGTATCCCCGCCGGTGAAATCTGGATGTACCACTACGGTGGGGGTGAAGGTCGCCAGCTGAAAGAGCGCATCGGCGGCGATATCGCCCAGAAAAACATTGCCGATCCGGCTTTCTCCCCGGATGGTCGCTATGTCTATTACTCTATCGACACCACCCCCGGCACTGTATGGAAATACAACAAAAACTCCACCCAGGAGATTTTTGCCATCAACCGCTACGACCTCCAGGACGGTGAAGAGGAGACCTTTGTCTCCGGTCCCGGCGGTGCAGTGGCACCGGTGCCCTCTCCAGATGGTCGCAAACTGGCCTTTATTCGTCGCCAGGACAATCAGACCTCCCTGTTCCTGAAAGATCTGGATACAGGGCTGGAAACACCGGTTTACGCCGGCCTTGAGCGCGACCTGCAGGAAATCTTCGGCCCGCACGGCAACTATGTACAGTACGACTGGATGCCCGATGGCGAGTCGCTGATCGTGTGGACCGGCGGTAAATTCCTGCGTATTTCCACCAACGGCGACAGCGTCGCCCCGATTGAAGCCCATGTGAAAGTCGAAAAACAGGTAGCCGATGCGGTGCGCTTCCCGGTGGACGTGGCGCCGGAAACCTTCGATGTGAAGATGATCCGCTGGGCGCAGAAATCCCCCAACGGCAAACAGGTCGCGTTCCAGGCTCTGGGCAAGATTTATATCCAGGATATCGACAGCGGTGAGCGCCGTCGCCTGACCCGCCAGGACGACCACTTTGAGTTCTACCCCAGCTGGTCCCGCGATGGTCGCGAGATCACCTATGTCACTTGGGACGATCAAAACCTGGGCCATGTACGGGTGGTTTCCGCCCGCAGCGGTCGCGGCAAAAACATCACCAAGCAGCCGGGCCTGTACGTTGAACCCAGCTTCTCCCCCAGCGGTGACACCGTGGCCTACCGCCGCTTTACCGGCGGCTACCTACTGAGCCCCGAGTACTCTTTAGAGCCGGGTATCTACCTGGCTGACGCCGACGGCGACTGGCAGCGCCGGGTCGTAAAGTCCGGCTATGAGCCGCATTTCGGTGCCAGCGAAGAGCGTATCTACTTCTCCGAGTACCAACACGCTGACGGCGGCAAGCGCGTGCTGAAGAGCACCAACCTGCAAGGCAAAGATGAGCGCGAGCACCTGCACGGCGCTGAGATTACCTCCTTCCGCCTATCTCCGGACGGCAACTGGGTTGCCTTTACCCAGGACTTCAAAGCCTTTGTCGCGCCATTTATGCACACCGGCAAATCCGAGGTAATCGGCCCCGATAGCAAAGCGGTTAAAGTTACCCAGGTATCCAAGCGCGCCGGTGAAAACCTGCACTGGTCTGCCGATAGCGACACCTTGGGCTGGGCCCACGGCCCCAAACTGTTCGAGCGCGAACTGAAAGACGCCTTCGAATTTGTCGCCGGCGCTCCGGAGGAGCTGCCAGAGCCGGTCTCCGAAGGCATCGACCTGAGCTTTGAACAGTCCTTTGACAATCGCGCCGGTCTCGTTGCCCTCACCGGCGGCAAGGTTGTCACTATGCGCGATGCGGAAAATACCCGTGAAATTATCAACAATGGTGTAGTGCTGTTCCGGGGCAACCGCATTGTCGCCGTGGGTCCCGCTGCGGAAGTGGACATTCCCGCCGACGCGAAGCGTATCGATATCACCGGCAAAACCGTATTGCCCGGGCTGATTGACGCCCATGCCCACGGTGCCCAGGGTCGCGAGGAGATTATCCCGCAGCAGAACTGGAACCTGTTCTCCAGCCTGGCATTTGGCGTGACTACTATTCACGACCCCTCCAATGACAGCAGCGAGATCTTCTCCGCCGCTGAAATGCAAAAGGCCGGCCTGATTACCGGACCGCGTATTTTCTCCACCGGTACCATCCTTTATGGCGCCAAAGGTCCGGGCTACAAAGCCAAGATCAACTCCCTGGAGGACGCCCAGTTCCACGTCAACCGCCTCAAGGAAATGGGTGCCATCTCGGTGAAGAGCTACAACCAGCCCCGCCGCGACCAGCGCCAGCAAGTGCTACAGGCAGCCCGCGAAGCCGGCATTATGGTGGTGCCCGAGGGCGGCGGTAAGTACCAGCACAATATGAATATGATTGTGGATGGGCACACCGGTATCGAGCACTCACTGCCGATCGCCAATGTCTACGGCGATGTGGAGCAACTGTGGAGCCAAACCCAGGTGGGTTATACACCGACCTTCGTCGTGGCCTACGGCGGCCTCTGGGGTGAGGAGTACTGGTATGACCGCACCGAGGTGTGGAAGAACACGCGCCTGACCCGCTTTACCCCCGACTTTATCGTCAATCCCCGTTCTATCCGTCGCCCCACTGCGCCGGATGCCCACTACAACCACTTTAACGTGGCCCGTCAGGCCAAGCAGCTGCGCGACGAAGGTGTCACCGTACATATTGGCGCCCACGGCCAGCGTGAGGGGCTGGGTGCGCACTGGGAGATGTGGATGATGGAGCAGGGCGGCTTTACCCCCTGGGAAGCCTTCCGCGCCGGCACCATCGACGGTGCCCGCTACCTGGGTATGGACGGCGATATCGGCAGTATCGAGGCGGGTAAACTGGCTGACCTGATCGTGATCGACGGCAACCCTCTGGACAACCTGCGCCAGTCCGAAAATATTACCTATACGGTCATCAACGGACGCATGTTTGAGGCGGAAACCATGAACGAGATGGGCGCAGGTGAGCGCCTGGCATTCTTCCACGAGCGCCTGCCCATCAGCGCTATGCCCGCACCTACGGCAGAAGCGGTACAGGAGAAGATGGAGCGCCACCACTGGGTACACTGACGACCTCAGCGCTAAGCTGAAAGGCGATAGGTAAAAGGCCGGGGAAGCGATTCCCCGGCCTTTTTTATTGCTGTTTCGCCCGCCGGCGCCCAGCCAGTTTATGCCATAGAATGGCCCGGTAAATCGCCACCGGCAGCCTAAAAATTCCAGTGACCAGCCACCAGAATGACTCATAGATAGCAATAGTCTGATCGGCCAAAGGGTGATCCTTCTCCAGCCGCTCGGGGTAGTGATCGTGTCGCAACATGCCCCGATAAAATAGAAATTGCCGCAATGGCCTACTGAAACGCCAGCTAAATGATTTTGTTAAACGTGTGAGATTTTCGGCAAGATAGCTTTCCGAGGCGCCCTTCTGCTGAGTCAGCAGTTCAAAATACTGGGCTTTTGAGCAGTTTTCACTTTTCCAGTCCTCGACAAACTTTCCCTGCTTCAGCCATTCACTCCCGGAAAAACCACCGCTCTCCCGCAGATCATCGGTGTAGCGGGGAATAGCGCTCTGATTTTTAATGATGGCTTTTGAAATTCGGTAAACATCGGAATTCATTCGATCCGGGTTTTCTAATTCCCGCATCAGTCGCTGCTGAAAACCAGCACGAAACTTAAAGTGTAAAAGACATCCACAGTTTTCACTTAAGGGTATTGGCGTACAGACATGAGTAGAGCGTATATATTGAAAATCCTGACGCCAGTATACCAGTGGTATTTTATAGGATTTGACAAAGTAGTTGGGCACACCCGAAATCTGTGCCCGCACTTTTGAGCGAATCTCAAAAAATGGAAAGGCCTGTATACGTTTTTTCTTAAAGTTCTTATAGGGCACGTAATTGGGGGTTTTAGCCATTAATTCAGTAAGATTTTTTGCTGAGTAAGGCCTTTCTTTTAAGTTATCACAAAAAAAATCGATCAGTGGAGTATATAGAGCAAAAGCCAACTCATTTTTCATCAGCTTGGTTACCCGGGACAGGCATACGCGACCACCCACCTCGGGTAACTGAAGAAATTCATCCGCATCGACAACAATAGTCCATTTACCCCGGCAATACTCGTGAGCGATACGATTAACCCAATCAATTCCAGCATTTGCCTGTGGATAACCACCCTTAACAGCGTAAAGCTGTACATCAGCCTGGTTTAAAAGATAGGTGACAGAACCATCGCGACTGCCAGTATCAATTAAGTGGAAGCAAGTTACCCCGATAGAGCGATAATGGTGTAAAAAAGCAGGGAAAATATCTATCTCGTCGCGAAATACACAAATTAAAGGAAAAGTCTTGTCATTTGCTCCATCGATATATCTGAGCACCTTCAAACTTTCACCCTCTTGGTTTTAAGCAACTGCTGATATTTACTGCTATAGTAACCAGATAAACTTACCACCCACTCAATCATTAATCTGGCCACCTCCCACCTCTGTCTTGTCTTTTCTTGTCTTTCTCCTAAAGCTTATCCATAACAAATTAAAGTTACATATCTATTACATTGTAAGCGTCGCTACCCGGTAAATAATCATAGTTAAATTCCGGCTTTTTCCTATTGCAAGTCTACTATCATCCCTAGTATTAAGATTTATTTCTCTGCGAGAGATTTCGGTGCTATATCAGTAGCTTTTCCCCAAGCAATAATATCTACTGTCCATAATCAAGACGGATAAACTTGCGCAACCTGCGCATTGTTCTCCGCACCACTCCCGGTTTATATTTGTTGCCCTGCTGCTTGCCTCTCCCTTTCTGTTGCGTTCTAAGCAGCAGAAGACTTTTTTCTTCTGCATCCAATGTATGCAAATAGGGACTTATTTGGCGAAAATCCTCCTCTTCCTGAAGAAGATTTCTCGCCTTCATTGAATTATTACCAATACGATAATAGTAAAGTGCGTCGGGGTAGTAGGATATTTTTTCATTTGCTGAAATAAGCTTACTATAAAACTCTATATCGTCTTTACCTGTTCTATATCTCTCGGTATAACCTCCATGATTTCTAAAGGTAGTGGTTTTTATCAAACAGGTTGCATCACCGACAATATTCACTTTCGTCGCCCAGGCCCTTGCTGGCCCCATAAAACGAATTTGAGTCCCCAATTTACTCTCTGGTGTATTTGGTTCTCCTTCGCCGCTAAAGCGTATAGAACTGCATGTCAAACAGTCAACACCGGCAAACATAGCCGCACGAAGCATTTTTTCCACCATTTCAGGCATCATGACATTATCGTCATCAAAAAAGAGTAAATACTCTCCACCGGCTCTTTTTGCCGCAGTATTTCGCGCAGCGCCTACATAACAATTTTCCTGGTAAATAAATTGCCAACCTTTGTTGGCATAGTGATTTTCCAAAATTTTTAGCGCGTGATGGACTTCTTTCGAATGACTTCCATCATCAACCACAATCACTTCAATATTTTGATAAGTTTGCTGCTCAATACTTTTAAGTGCTTGATACAAAAGACCCGGGCGCTCAAAGTGGGTTATGCAAATAGTAATCAAAGGAGACTGCATGTCCACTGGAGATTTGCATTGAGGAGTGTTATGTTCCTGTTCATGCCAACACTTCCATACCTCCAAGGATTTCTTTACCCGTGGATGCTTAACCCCCGGTGCAGGCAGTTCTTTGATATGGAGTTCCAGTTTTTTCCCCAGAGCGATATGGTTGGGTTCAAAAAGCACCTGCTCACAAGTATCAGGATCAAGTAGCTCTCGCGTTCCACCCGTATCTGCGGCAATAAATGGTATTTTCGTTGCGAGACATTCATATACCGATATTGGAGAGTTCTCTAATAATGCCGGAATAACTGCCAGACGCCCCTCACCCCGTAAATACTCTATGGCCTCCATAGCATCAAAGTTATTTTTAAAGGTAATTTCAGCTTGCCAATTTTCCTGATTCTCTTCAATAAATTTTTGCGCATCAAATCGATAGGAATCACCACCTAAAAAAGTAATTGCAGGAAGTTGCACACCTTTTTTAGCCAGACTATTTAATGCATTAACAAAAAGAATAACGCCTTTACGCGGTTCAAGTCTCCCAAAAAAAACCCACTCCCTGGTTGCGAGGCCAGAGCCATTTATCCTTATTCTTTTATCTGGCAACAAGTCATCTAAAAAAACATTTGGCCAAAAAAAACTGCGTTCGGGAAGTTTATATTTATTTTTATCCATCCACTCAATAAGGTATTTACTGCCGCAAATAAGCGTATCCGCCATTTCGGCACTTTTCCGCTCCATAAACACCCAGCCCAACTGACGGTCTTCCTTTAGAAACTGCTGGTTCCCCTCTGCCGACCAAAGCGTTGGGGAGGAGCCCTTTACAACAAAGTGTATATTTCCAAAGGCAATACCCAGACTTTTGGCTAGCAGCGCTATATATCCGGTGCCACGCCACTCTGAAACATGCACAATGTCAAATTTTTTCTCATGCTGCCTAAGCCATTCATAGGCCGCATAAGGTATGGCCATGGTGCGAGCCATGGTAGTTTTTGCCAGCGCCTGAGGTGCCACACTAAAAAAATTAATTCCAAGTCTTAAAAAAAATTGTTTTGTTATTTTCATCTTTACCGGATTTTTGGCCAACCCATTTATAAAGCAAATAGTTACTTTATGACCAGACCTCTGTAAAAATACAGCCAAATGAAAGTAAGCTGTACCTATACCTCCATTTTTAATCGGGCCAAAAATATCTTCGGTAAGAATACAAATATGTTTTTTTCGCGAAGAGGGTCCAAGCGTACTATCCTGATAAAGCTCTTTCATTGTTTTAGTTATCCTACATCGCTACTAACATTTGCTTAAGATAGCGCAAACGTCCATTTCGTAAAATTAACCCATTTTCTTTTATTCGAATCGTAATTTCTGAATATTCTTGTTTAATTTCCTCTGTTAATGCAAATCGAAATCCATACCAGGCAAGCTTTGGATTTCTACTGCCAAAACGTTCGATATATTGGTTCGCTGTAGTTTCAGCTACCATATATCCATTCAGCTCCAAAACCACAACAAGATTGCGAGAAATATTACTTCGATCCCAAGCCCATCCTTCTAAAAAGTGAGGATCTATTGCAAAAAGTTCCCGTGGAGGAATAGATCCCTTAATTGGGGATCCTGTATACCCTTTAAATATTCTTTTGAAAGTGCTACCTGATCTTTTCACTGCTTCTGGAAAATTAAAGCGGGGTTTAATTTCCTGATTATTTTTATGATTTTGCTCATAAATAACCTGGGCAATATCATACTCATATTGCACCTCTGATTCAGCAGCCTCAGTTTGCTCCTGTGTAGATTTTAATTTATTTTTTGCCGCCTCCCCTGCAACTTTATCCTCAGTAAGAGTAGTGGATTTAAAACCTCTAACTGCTGCCGGAAATAAACTACGCCCATCTTTCTGTTTAAATATCTCTTCAATCGCCATTTGATTTAAAATTGGACTACCAGAAATAGCCGCAAACACATTCTTCGATAACTTAATAACACGTATAAAACGGGTATAAATATTTTCCTCGTCTTCTAATAAAAATTTTATATTAAATTTATCACCCTCATCCCATCTATCTGGGATAGAAAATCGATGTAAAGTGATCTCATTATCTTGAATCACCAAAGAAATAGGCTGGGGCTCACCATTGGCGATTAATTTTCGTGTCCCTTTACCCTTGGCCACACATAGAATATGCGATTTTTTTTCATCCAAACCAATAACAACTCTCGCATTGCGATTTCTCATTTTTCTTGGTCTATCGGAGTGTGCCAACCATACCGGCTCCTCCTCATGACGGTTTTTATCGCGATAAAGAGCCGGATTAAGTTTATTGTCTACCGCTGGAAGCAGTGCAAGCTTCCGATATGCAATATCACTGTTTTCTACCAGGGACATTGAGCGTAAATATAGTGAATTCGCGTTACTCTTAGCCTCCTCCAGCTCATCTAAATAACAATCACTTTTCAAATACGTTTCAGGAATCACCATTAATTCACAGGAAAACTCTTTATATGCCCTAAGCACATACTCTTGGAGTAAACCATAACGAATATCATAGGGGAGTAAGGGGCCTACTTGTTTAGATATTTTACTTGGAATACAAAAAACATTTGTTCCTATGGAGTTTCCGCAGGCAACTTCTGAAACAATATCACTCCCCATTGGCATTAAAATTTTATCATCGGGCAATGAAAGAAAACTGGTAATAATATATTCACTGGTTTTTTGTAAGGCTATACGCAATTTGCTACAAAATTCCCCACCAAATCTGACTGTAGTGCCATCACATAAAATACAGGCATCCATCACACTTTCGGATAGGCTGCGAGCTAGTGCAATTCCCGCTGGAAAGCCAATAAAATCAACAACGCTAGATATCACTCCAGATTCAACCAGGTATTGATTAGCTTCTTGCGCGACTTTTTCCAAATCCGGATCTATAAGTAAAATTTTTACAGCGTCAGGTTTATCGTGAACTAACGCTTCTGCAAATTTCATTGCACTATTACTCTCACGCAGTAATACAATAACCTCAAGCTGCGCTATTGCTATCTCTTCCTCTGTATCTTTCTGAGTCGAATCTGTCCCATGCAGCTTACCGAGAATCTCAGTTGTATTAATTTGCGGCAATAAATCAGCCAAATATGCATGAAAGCCATACCAAACTTTCAGATTTTGATTATTATCAAAGCTAGGGTGAGCAATTCTATGACCATTACTAAGCACATCTTGTAAACGCTCTGCAAGTTCATAAGCATAGGGACTAATCAGGCAGCTATCGTGATCCTCTTCTGCGATCAGCTCTGGTGTGCCCCCAACCCGGGTTGCGATAAAAGGAATATTATTTTCCAGTGCTTCATAAACCGCCATAGTGGAGTTTTCAATCAGAGATGGCATCACTGCAATCATATCTCGAGAGCATAAGAAGGATAGCGCCTCTGACTGGTTGTAGTCTGTTATACACTCAACATCAAAATTCCAAGTGGAAGATTTACGTTTAATATACTCAGAAACCTTTTCATTATTCTGATTTGGAAGTCCCTCACCGTACTTACCCAAAAAATTTACTCGACTCGGAGAATTTCCCGTACGCTGTAAAAGATCGAGAGCAGCACAAAAAATCTCAATGCCTTTACGCATTTCTAGACGACCAAAAAAAGTTAGCTCTTTTGTATGAATAGTATCGCCCGGTTTGCGCTTGGCGCGTCGGTCTTCAACCGGAACATCAGAAAAGTCGAGTATATTTGGCTGTACATAGGTGGTAGCGGGTAGGCGATAACCAACATAGCGCATAAAGCACAATAAATGCGCACTACCGCCTATCACTATATCTGCAAACTCTACACACTTCTGCTCGGCAAAGCTCGCGGGCAAAAGCTCCCTCTTTACAAAGGGCTGCATCTGATAGTGTCGATTCCAGAGATGCGGAGAAGAAGTTTTTATAATAAATAGGCTATTCTGAAATGCCAAACCCAGTTTCTTGGCCATCAGCGCATAGATTACTCCTCCCCGCCACTCAGAGGCATGGATAACATCAAACGGGCCCTTCTCCCTCAACCAGCAATAGGCTGCACTATATCGGCACTGCCAGATTTTTGAAGGCCCAATAATTAACTCAGTTGCATGTTGTAAGTAATGAAGGGATACACCAAAATTTGAAAATTTTTCTACCCAGTATTCTGGCGTTTCATTTTCTACCATCTCACCTTTCAGGTAGAGCACATGGACCTCATGGCCATGTGCTGCCAATCCCTTGGCGAGATGATAGTAAGTTGAGGCAATTCCACCATTCCTAACCGGACCCAGAATTTCTTCCGTAGCAATACAAACCCGGAGTTTCTGTGTAGACTCAATACCGACATACTTATTAAGATTAGGAAATGATTCTACTTGAAAATTGTCAATCTGCATCCTGTAGGGCCCTCTGATTGGAACTGTCCATCAGAATGTTTTCCCTATCGATAAAGTAATCCCAAGTAGCTTTAATTCCGTCTCGCAAAGAAGTTTCTGGGTTAAACTCCAAATAATTTTTTGCTTTAGAAATATCGGTATGATTATGGCGAACCTCACCAGCCCGAAAATCGTGATAAGCTACTGCAAGATTACTATCAAAACCGGAAACATCTTTAAGCAGATTCACTACTTCATTAACAGAGGTCGGTCGGCCACTACCGAGTTGAAAAACACCTGTTGCTTTCTTTTCCAGAGCTTTAATTATCCCCAGACAAAGGTCACTCACAAAGATAAAATCTCTTGTTTGCCAACCGTCCCCATAGATATCGCAGGTTTCTCCTTTTAATATTTTCTTTATAAAAGCAGCTATAACACTCCCTTTATGTACAGAAAGGGGTCCATACACATTGGAGAAGCGCAACGAGGCTATGCATAATCCATAACTTTGAGCATATGCAGAACAGTATGCCTCAGCGGCAGCTTTAGAAGCACCGTAGGCTGATGCCGGATTTACAGGCATCAGTTCATGTACAGGAGGATCGACCTCTCCAATTATTGCCCCGCCAGTAGAGGCGTTAACAAGATGCCCCACCTTGTACTTACGCATTGCCTCTAGAATATTAACAGTACCAAGTACATTGACTTCAAAGTTATAAACAGGTTTTTCAATGGAATTAATAACACGTGTATCTGCGGCCAAATGAATTACACTATCAACCTCTCTTACTGCCCTTTCCACATCGCTCTTATTTCTGACGTCCCCCCGAATAAATTGATGAGGAATACCAGATAGCATTGCTGTGCTCCCGGTTGCCTCATTATCCAAGACATATATTTCATTATAATAATTCAGGCCGCTGAGGATTCTAATCAAGTTCGAACCAATGAATCCACAGCCACCTGTAATAAGGATGCGATTAGACATAGGTGAATCACCCGCTAAGAAGTCGTTTCAATAATTTCACCATTATTTGTTCGATAAGAAGCATCGGCGAATTCATGGTTTCTCGTCCAGTAAGAGACACAGGGTATTTTTGAATAGTCGGCTCTATCCCGATAGTGCATTGTTATGTCGGTTATTTCTTGCAGCAGACTATCTTTAATAAGAACTGGCTCCCAACCAAAAGATCGCAGCAGATCATTTTTTACATTTAATTCATTGCTTTCCGCTTCTTTTCTTGGGTTTGGCTGATAACTTATTTCGCAACCTGTGAGTGACTGAACTAATTCCGCCAGATCGTAGACGGTTTGTGTCTCCGCCATCTGGTTGAGAATCATCGGTCTCTCACCTGAGGAAGGTGGATGCGAAAGCGCCTGCTCAATACATTTACAAGTATCGGAGATATGGATAAAAGCTCGCGTCTGTCCGCCAGTCCCGTGTACGGTAAGGGGAAATCCTACGGCAGCCTGCATAAGGAATCGATTCAAAACCGTGCCGTAATCTCCATCGTAGTCAAAACGATTGATCAACCTCTCATCCATACTTGAGAGTTCGGTCTGTGTTCCCCATACAATCCCCTGATGCAAATCAGTTATACGAAGCTTGTCATTCTTCGCATAATACTGAAACATCTGGGCGTCCATTGTTTTGGTCATATGATAAATAGAGCCTGGGTTAGGCGGATAGACAATCGAGTCTAAAATCTGCCGATCATCAGTCGTATCTATTTTTACATCCAGATAGCCTTCGGGTATGGGGATAGGCTCTTCGTGGCCGTAGCCATAAACCCCCATTGTGCCCAGGTGTATAAGATGAATATCAAGCTGAGATTCTACAATCGCATTGAGAATGTTGTGGGTGCCACAAATATTATTAACGATTGTGTAGTTTTTCGTGGCAAAGTTTTTCATTGAATAAGGTGCCGCACGCTGCTCACCAAAATGAATCACACTGTCTGGCTTTTCATTTCTTATAAGATTTAAGAGGTCGCCAAAACTGTTAGAAACATCCATTTCAACAAAATCGATGTTTTTTCCGGTTATTTCAAACCAGGCATCAATACGTTCTTTTAATTCACAAATTGGTGTTAGTGATTCCACCTTTAATTCAGTGTCAATTTTTCTCCTAGACAAGTCATCTATAATAATAATTTCATGGCCTAAATTGCTCAAATGCAATGATGTTGGCCACCCACAAAACCCGTCCCCGCCGACTATTAATAGTTTCAAAGAGCACCTCCATAGTATTCTTATAGCTACCTAAATAACATTTAAATCCTTTTTTAAGAGTTGCATTAACAGCCATTTCAAATAGTGAAAACGTTAACTCTACAAAGTAAAATGTATAACACAGCCGAACAGTTTTTACCGGTTATGCCAGTTAACATCTGTGCCATTTTTTTTGAATAAAACTTGAAGAGATCCAAATTAGTAAATATATTTATTTTTTATACTTTCAATTTTCATATCATGAATAATTTTTCGCGCATTATTTTATTAATACTGGCGGAAGGTAGCTTTTCCAGAATAAGAAAATTTGTGTTTCTGAATTAAAATAGATGCAACTGTAGCTAATTGCGTTATACCAGTTAATATCTACGTCAAATACATCTGCTTTTTATTACTTAGGAAATTAAATGTCTACTCTAGAAATCGATCATCTGGACAATTTCGAACAAGGAAAAAAAGCTGCATTAACTGGGGACATAGACTTGGCAAGAGAGTTATTGCGCCCCATTGCTGACCTCAATCCATACCACCCGGCAACCTATTTTCTGTGTTATGCGGAATCCAAGAGTGGATCAATTCTAAATTGTGACAAATACGCCATGACATTTATTTCCAGACACCCTCACCATATAGGCATGGGAATAGTCATTGCCATGCTTAATATTGCCAAGGGGGATTTAAATCAGGCTGAGAAATATATAAAGATTGTATTGAAATGTAATCCTGAACATAAACGCGCCTTGGGAGTTATTGAGCAACTAAAAATATTGCGAATAGAAAATAATGCCAAGAAGGCGATTGACACGCTAGGGACCTCCCGATTGCATCCAGCCTTCTCAAGGTTTTCCAGATCAAGAGCGGCAAAGCAACTTAATAAGATTGAACCCGTAGAAGAATGGGACAAAGATGAACTGCAAGCCAAAATAGCATTTTTCTATAACTGCACCAATATACGTCATGCCCTCAAGAATTTTAATTCAGATCTTGTCTCCAGTGCTGTTGAGTTTGGCTACTGTGCATGGCCAAGAAAACTTCATAAATATGTAAAGGGCTGCAATGTATTGGATATAGGCTGTGGCTTTGGCGGCTATGCCATGGGGTACCTATGTGCAGGCGCCAATAGTTATACCGGTATAGATCCCACTATGAATTTAGACTCCAGGAGAGTTCGCAACAAGCGCATTAGAAAATGGGTAAATGCGCCAATGTCCGGGCGGGAAATTATGGATTTAGTCCCGAGTATTGAGCTGTATCAGGGGACAACCCGGGACCTTGTAGGGAAAAAGACCTTTGATACCGTATGCCTACATAATGTTACTGAGCATTTACTGGAAATAGAGGAGGTGTTTAAGGATATCGCCGAACTACTGAACAAAGGTGGAAAAATAGTCTATCTGCACCACAATTTTTATGGTTGGAGTGGGCACCACATGCCCCCGCACAACCCTTCCGTATTGAATGAAAATAATCCTGCACACCTTAAGTTTTACGATTGGAATCATATTGGTATTGTCGATCAGCTACCACAAGATCACTATATAAAAACAAATCTAAATTGTATTCGTCTGAATGACTTGTGTTCGCTAACTAGTAAGTACTTCAATATTGACACCTGGGAAAACCTCTCTTCTGACAAAAAAACCTTAATGCGTTTAACTCCAGAAATCGAATCCCGGGTAAGAAAAACAATTCCTGACATTACCTTAGATGAGTTAAAAACAAATGTGGTTTTTTGTGTAGCTTATGCCAAATAACAGGCAAAAAAAATTATAGCGAGGTATATTAATGGAAAAATCGATAACTAAAAATGAATCCGGTTCCTGGCAAAGTTATACTCGTTCATTGCAAATGTACCGCATGATCAACGTTAGTAGGCTCTTTCGCTACACAGATCATAGTTAACGAGCTATGCAGTTAATAATCTCCAAAGGCACAGTTTGTATAAGAGGTAACTGTATTTAAACAGTTTGAGCTATAGTGCATTTGCCCTGATGATAACTCTAAGCTATGTATACTAACTGCAATTTAAGCAATAGAAGTATTCCCATCAGTATAGGCTATTCAGCAAGAGTATTCATTCGGCCAGTTCAACCGTTATATTTTCTGGCCCCAAGAGAAAGGCTAATTTTTTATTTTGATATTCCAGTATCCCGCTTCTCGTACTAATTCCATGCTCTGATAAATGCTCCAAAGTTTCATTCAAGTTATCCACTTTTAAACACAATGATTATAACCCGGTCTCGCCAAATAAATTATTAGCGGATTAGTTTTGAGTATTGGATTTCGATAGCGAAGTAGCTGTATCTCGAACTTTGGAGAAGACTGCTTTAGTATCATGGTAAAATGATCTGCTTCTACATTATCAACTTGTAGATATCGTGACGCTTTTTCCCCGCTGAGAAAACTTTTGATCAAAAGCTCAAAAAAACTGACAGCCTCCTCTAGGTTAGTAACAACAACTGTTACATGATCTGGATATCTGAACATGGATTGAGATCCTTCCACCTACGCATAGGTATAAGTTTAGCAGAGATATATTAAATTTTATCTAAAAGAAAGATAGAAGAATCAAATAATACTATTTTTAAAAAGATTCTTACTAAATTAATAAATCAATTTGTTTTTTTGTATTCCGGAGATTTTTGTAACCACTTGAAATAAATTTGTCACGTTAGTTATCAAATGCTAAATATGTAGGTTTGCTTATTATTCTAATGGAGTAAACAGGTGGTCAGATTTTTTCTCTCAAATATCAACATAAAATCAAGTATAACCAAATTATTTTTATTAATTTTTAGCTCTAGTGTCTCAGTCTATGCAGAGACTACGATCTATCAAGGCGACATACTGCATTTTACAGCCGATCCGGAGGAAACGAATCAAGCGTATGAATACACTGAAAATGGTGGGCTAATAGTTAGAGATGGAAAATTCGCTGGAATTATTTCTGCGGAAGACATTGCGAGTAAACACGCTAAAGTTATAGATTATCGTGGAAAATTAATACTGCCCGGCTTTATCGACTCTCATATTCACTATCCGCAAACCGGTATGATTGCCGCCCACGGCGAACAGTTACTGGAGTGGCTCAAAGAATACACATTTCCAACTGAAAGACGGTTTTCTAAAAAGCGCCATGCAAAAGAAGTTGCCGAGTTCTTTGTTGATCAGTTACAAAAAAATGGCACAACTTCCGCTTTGGTATTTGGTACGGTTCATCCGGAATCTGTAGACGCACTATTTGAAGTCGCTCAGCGGGAGAATATGCGCCTAATCGCCGGCAAGGTCCTGATGGATCGCAATGCACCGGAATACTTACAGGACACACCAGAAAGCGCTTATAGGGACAGCAAGGCACTTATCGAGAAATGGCATAGCAAGGGCCGCCTGAGCTATGCCATCACCCCTAGATTTGCTCCGACCAGTACGCCAGATCAACTCAGGCAAGCCGCTAAACTTCTGGATGAATATCCTGATGTGTATATGCACACTCATGTTTCCGAGAATAAAGACGAAATCAACTGGGTAAAATCGCTATTCCCAGAAGCCAAAAGCTATCTGGACGTTTATAACTTGTATGGATTGAATCGCGATCATTCAGTATTCGCCCACGGTATCTATCTCGATAATCAGGAAATGAAGAGTATGGCAGCAGTTGGCAGTGCCATCGCTTTTTGTCCAACTTCTAATCTGTTTTTAGGCAGTGGTTTATTCCCTCTAAATAGAGCGGAAGAAATCAAAGTTGATGTGGGCCTGGGGACGGATGTTGGAGCTGGCACCAGCTTTTCCATGCTAGACACTATGGATGAGGCCTATAAAGTCATTCAATTGCAAAAATCTATCGGCAATAACACTGGAGTGAAAACCCTCTCTCCGTTTAAAGCATTCTATCTAGCCACTTTAGGATCAGCCAAGGCACTGGATATCGATGATAAGGTCGGCAATTTTGAAGAGGGTAAAGAAGCAGATTTTATCGTAATTGATTTAGAAGCTACGGATTTAATGAAATTTAGAATGAAATCTGTGAAAACCATTGAAGAAAAACTATTTGCCCTTCAGGTACTTGGTGATGATCGCGCCATACACAGCACTTATATTATGGGCGATAAAAAATAGTCTATTTTTTATAGTCTTCCTATACTTGATCTAGGGAGCCTCTGAATAGCGATTCAAAGGCTCCTTTTTTATAGTCCGGTAGCGACTATAAAGCCGATACTGACTAGATATATCACTGCGATATCATTAAATATTGTTTTGTTTCTACATCAAAAACAGCAACACCTCGATTTGGCATAGATATATACAGAATATTATTAGCTTGATCTACTGCTGGAGTAAGTAACATATCCTCCCACTCTTGTTGTACGGCATTTAAAAGTAGGGTCCTATTTCCGGTTTCTCTATCTATAGCCAAAAGTTCCATGTTAATTGTTTCATCATCGCTTTCTGTGTGATTGTAATCTTCTACAAATATTAGATCATCTTCACTGCTATAGGCTATATAGCTTAATTCGTGAATACTCTCTCCAGTACCAATTTCATTACTCGATATGATTCCATAGACTTCATTTTCCAAATCATATTCAACAACACTTCCAAGAGTATCTGAAATATAAATTTTTGTAGATGATTCATTTATTGACAGATGATTTGGATACCAAATATCCAATGTGGAGAACGATATAATAGGGGTACGATTACCAGACTGTAAATCTACAGAAGTTAAATAATTCCCAGAAACTGTCAGTATTCTATCCTTGAGGGTATCTATAGCTATACCACTAACGCCATTAAATGCATCACCAGAGCCGATATCCCCCCCAGAAGCGATCGATCTATTTCCGGTTATAGGGTCTACTTTAACTATACTTTGGGAATCTGGCTCTATTACATAGATATCTCCGTTGCGTTTATCAACTGCCAAATCGTGGAAGTATTCCTCTATCAGCCCCTCTCCTTTATTAGGGCCGGATATAATCTCCCTATTACCACTCTGTGGATATATCGCAATTATTTGATCAATTTTTTTATATTCAAAATTAGAGTAGCGAGATTCTGCATAGTTGTCATTAAGCAGAAGAAGTCTTTCATTGTACTCATCATACACCAAGTCAGTGTTAGTCGAGAGAAGAGGACCTTCTCCTCTTATTTTTTCTGATACTAATATTCGACTTCCATCTTCCTTGCTAACCAAAAAAGTATGCCCTGTTGAGCACGAGTTAACTAAGATTGATTTTCCTGTATCAATGATTCCGTTTCTCGCGTAGTCAAAATCCAGGTTGTCACTACCTGTATCAAATACTGATGATAATAACTTTCGATTACCACTAACTAGGTCGATTTCAAGTACTTTACCGTGAAAATCGGTGGCATAAGCTAAATTAGCTTCCAAATCGATAGTTAAACCTGTCAAGCTTTGTAGAGACTCACCCGAGCCTACACTCGTTCCTGATAATTCGGTTGCCTGCCAGGTGACAGGATTTAACTCCAGTAATCCATCCTCGCTCACGACAAAAAATCGCCCATCGACAATTTCGAATCCCTGATTGAAATAACCTACAGAGCTTCCATCTTCATAATTAAAAGAAGATATTTTTTCACGCTCCCCGGTGGTGGGATCTACTTTTATTAGATAGCTCGGAAAATAATTTTGTACATAGATATCCCCAGAACTAACATCAATAGAAATTTGTGGTCTACTCCCGAATGACAGGGAATCATCCCCTGACTCGGAAATGATATTTAAGCTATTAAACTCACGATCGACAGAAATTAACTGGTCATTTTGGATGATTAAGAAATTACCCGTAGCCTGGTCAAATTCAGCTCCGACCACATCGGAGAACTCTGAGGAAATATAATCTTCCCGCATACTTTCCAGATTTAATACCCTAGTGGGGTTAAAGGTATATGCGAGGTTTCTATCGCTATCGAACGCCAACGGACCGCAAAATCTGTAGCTATTAAATCCATCATAGCTATTAACACTCACTGAGGCAGCAGCTGGGGAGGTATTCCCATTAACATCTGTTACCTCAATGTTAATGCTAGTCGTAGTGCCTTCCTCAAGTGTTATCTCAGCCTGCCAGGTTGCAAAATCATCATCTGATGTTGCGTCAACGCCATTTACTGATACCTTGGCAACACCAACATTATCATTTGCACTACCACGCACAACAAGCTGCTCTTTATCACTCCACAGACCGTCGCTAGCGGGGAAGGCAATACTTGCGCTGGGGTATTCACTATCGGTTTCCTCTCCCACGCTGTTCCCTGAAGAGGAACCGCCTCCGCATCCAACCATTAAACACAGCAGGAAAGTTATTAATAAGTAGTTTTTAATAGAGGTTTTCAATATCAATGCTCTTTGACCTAGAGGAGTAGCGGCTCATATATAAACAGGGAGGCTTTAAGGAGGCACACGAAAAATAGATATAAAAAAAGCAGCCGAAGCTGCTTTTTTTATCGCCTGGAAACAGGCCTTACGAGAAGGTAAGAACTGCTTACTTACCGGCCGCCTTGCGGATTGCCTGCATGGTACGCAGACGCGCTTCGGCTTCGGCCAGCTGGGCTGAGATGCGCGCGTAGTCGACGTCAGACGGCGCCTTGTGCAGGGCGTGTTCCGCTTCTTCGCGGGCCTTCTGCGCAGCTTCTTCGTCGATCTCACGTTCGGCTACATCGGCGAGGATAGTCACCATATTAGGCTGTACCTCGGCGTAGCCACCGCTGACGAACAGTACTTCCTCTTCACCACCGGGCTTGATGATGCGCACCGGACCGGCTTTCAGAGCGGTGAGCAACTGAGCGTGACCGTAGGAGAGACCCAGCTCACCCTCGATACCACTCACAATCACCATCTCTACCAGTCCGGAGAAGAGAGACTGCTCGGCGCTGACAATGTCACAATGTACTGTCATGGCCATAGTATATGCCTCTCTCGATTAGCCCTTGGCTTTGTTGGCTTTTTCCACAGCTTCGTCGATGGTTCCCACCATGTAGAAGGCCTGTTCCGGCATGTGGTCATATTCACCGCCCAGGATGCCCTGGAAGCCACGGATGGTTTCTTTCAGGGAAACGTATTTACCTGGTGCACCGGTGAAGATTTCCGCAACGTGGAACGGCTGGGACAGGAAACGCTCGATCTTACGCGCGCGGGCTACGGTCTGCTTGTCTTCTTCAGACAGTTCGTCCATACCCAGAATCGCGATGATGTCCTTCAGCTCTTTGTAGCGCTGCAGTACAGACTGTACGCCGCGAGCCACTTCGTAGTGCTCCTGACCGATTACCTGCGGGTCCAGCTGACGAGAGGTGGAGTCCAGCGGGTCAACAGCCGGGTAGATACCTTTAGCGGCGATATCACGGCTCAGTACTACGGTGGAGTCCAAGTGCGCGAAGGTGGTCGCCGGAGACGGGTCAGTCAAGTCATCCGCCGGTACGTATACCGCCTGGATAGAGGTGATAGAACCGGTCTTGGTGGAGGTAATACGCTCCTGCAGAACGCCCATCTCTTCCGCCAGGGTCGGCTGGTAACCTACCGCAGAAGGCATACGGCCCAACAGTGCGGATACTTCGGTACCGGCCAGGGTGTAGCGGTAGATGTTGTCGACGAACAGCAGTACGTCTTTGCCTTCATCACGGAATTTCTCCGCCATGGTCAGGCCGGTCAGGGCTACACGCAGACGGTTGCCGGGCGGCTCATTCATCTGACCGTAAACCATCGCCACTTTGGAGTTGGCTTTGTTTTCCAAGTCTACAACTTTGGATTCAGCCATCTCGTAGTAGAAGTCGTTACCTTCACGGGTACGCTCACCAACACCTGCGAACACGGACAGACCGGAGTGCTCGGTTGCGATGTTGTTGATCAGTTCCATCATGTTTACGGTTTTACCTACACCGGCACCACCGAACAGACCAACCTTACCACCCTTGGCGAACGGGCAAACCAGGTCGATTACCTTAATGCCGGTTTCCAGCAGTTCGGTAGAGCTGGACTGCTCTTCGTAGGTCGGCGCAGCGCGGTGGATAGAGGAGCGCTCTTTCTCACCGATAGGGCCACACTCGTCAATCGGGTTGCCGAGTACGTCCATGATGCGACCGAGGGTTTCCAGGCCAACCGGTACGGAAACCGGAGCGCCAGTATTGCGCACGGGCAGACCGCGGCTGATACCTTCGGATGAACCCATGGCAATAGCGCGTACCACGCCGTCACCCAACTGCTGCTGCACTTCCATGGTGAGGTTCTTGTCCTCAACCACCAGTGCGTCGTATACATTCGGAACAGAATCGCGTGGGAATTCCACGTCGATGACCGCTCCGATCACTTGCACAATTTGCCCGTTACTCATTTCCGGATCCTCAGCTTTAAATTCTTTCTAGGCTGACCATTACTGGTAGGGGCAGCGGATTAAACCGCCGCCGCACCGCCGACAATTTCGGACAGTTCCTGGGTAATGGCCGCCTGGCGCGCCTTGTTGTAGACAAGCTGCAACTGATCGATCAGCTCACCGGCGTTATCGGTGGCGCTCTTCATCGCGATCATACGCGCTGCCTGTTCACAGGCTTTGTTTTCAACTACTGCCTGGTATACCTGGGACTCGATATAGCGAGCCAGCAATCCATCCAGCAATTCAACCGGATCCGGCTCGTAGAGGTAGTCCCACTCGTGCATGAGTTTTTCATCTTCGTCCTTTGGCAGCGGCAGCAGTTGCTCAACCTGCGGCTTCTGGGACATGGTGTTGATAAACTCATTGGATACCAGGAACAGGCGATCGATATCGCCTTGTGCGTAACGGTCCAGCATTACTTTTACTGAGCCAATCAGCTGGTTGGCCTGGGGCGCATCGCCCAGATCGCGCACCGCTGCGACAACCTTGCTGCCGATGGCATTAAAGAAACTGGCCGCCTTGTTACCTACCGCGCAGACTTCGACGTCGACCCCTTTCTCGGACCACGCCTGCATCTCGCGAATAGCGGCTTTGAACATATTGACGTTCAGGCCACCACAGAGTCCGCGGTCAGTGGATACCAGGATAAAACCGACCCGCTTGGCCTCGCGCTCTTGCAGGTAAATATGCTGGTACTCGGCCGAAGCGTTGGCGACGTGGCCGATCACTGCGCGTATGCGCTGGGCGTAGGGACGCCCCAGTGCCATGCGATCCTGAGCCCTGCGCATCTTACTGGCTGCAACCATTTCCATTGCGGCAGTAATTTTCTGCGTGCTCTTGATGCTGGCAATTTTTGTGCGTACTTCTTTTCCGCCTGCCATAGTGATTTACCTTGTTCGCTGGAAGTTAGATTCCGAAAGAGCGGACACGCCGCTCTCTCGCGCTCTCCAGGGAGTTCTTACCAGCTGCTAGTAGCGACGAACTTCTCGATAGCGGCTTTGAAAGCTGCGTCGATTTCGTCGTTGTAGTTACCAGTCGCGTTCACTTTCTCCATCAGCTCTGCGTGTTCGCTGTTCATATAAGCGAGCAGGGCGGCTTCGAAATCGAGAACCTTGGCAACTTCTACTTCTTTCAGGTAACCCTTGTCGGCGGCGTAAACGGAAACAGCCATGTCCGCGATAGACAGCGGAGAGTACTGCTTCTGCTTCATCAGCTCGGTTACGCGCTCACCGTGGTCCAGCTGGGCCTTGGTAGCTTCGTCCAGGTCAGAGGCAAACTGGGAGAATGCCGCCAGCTCGCGGTACTGAGCCAGTGCGGTACGAATACCACCGGACAGCTTCTTGATCACCTTGGTCTGCGCTGCACCACCTACACGGGATACGGAGATACCCGGGTTGATCGCAGGGCGGATACCGGAGTTGAACAGATCGGTCTCGAGGAAGATCTGGCCATCGGTAATGGAAATCACGTTGGTCGGTACGAACGCGGATACGTCACCGGCCTGGGTTTCGATGATCGGCAGGGCGGTCAGAGAGCCGGTCTTGCCTTTCACTTCACCGTTGGTGAACTTCTCTACGTAGTCGGCGTTTACACGCGCGGCGCGCTCCAGCAGACGGGAGTGCAAGTAGAAAACGTCACCGGGGTAGGCTTCACGTCCAGGCGGACGCTTCAGCAGCAGGGAGATCTGACGGTAGGCCCAAGCCTGCTTGGTCAGGTCATCGTATACGATCAGGGCGTCTTCACCGCGGTCGCGGAAGTACTCACCCATGGTACAGCCGACGTAGGGAGCCAGGAACTGCATCGCTGCCGGATCGGCGGCGCCAGCGGCGACTACGATGGTGTGCTCCATAGCGCCGTGCTCTTCGAGCTTGCGCACTACGTTGGCAATAGAGGACTGCTTCTGGCCCACGGCAACGTAGACACACTTAACGCCGGTGCCTTTCTGGTTGATGATGGCGTCGATCGCCACAGCAGTCTTACCGATCTGACGGTCGCCGATGATCAGCTCACGCTGGCCACGGCCGATCGGGATCATGGTATCAACCGCTTTCAAACCAGTTTGTACAGGCTGGTCAACGGACTGACGGGCGATAACGCCGGGCGCTACCTTTTCTACCGCGTCGGTCAGTTTGTTGTTCAGCGGGCCCTTGCCGTCGATCGGATTACCCAGCGCGTCTACAACGCGGCCGAGCAGTTCCGGACCAACCGGGGTTTCCAGGATACGGCCGGTGCAACGACATTTCTGGCCTTCTGCCAGAGTCTTGTAGTCGCCCAGGATTACAGCACCAACGGAGTCGCGCTCCAGGTTCAGCGCCATACCGTAAACGCCGCCTTCGAACTCGATCATCTCGCCGTACATCACATCGGCCAGGCCGTGAATGCGGATGATACCGTCGGATACGGAAACAATGGTGCCCTCATTTTGGGCTTCAGTGCTCACATCGAGATTTTCGATGCGGCTCTTGATGATTTCACTGATCTCAGAGGGATTCAGTTGCTGCATGCTCTGTTCCTCAAGTCCCCGCCGACTAACGCCGATGGGGAGAGTAATTTAGGAGTTCATCGCCTCGGCGAGCTTGGCCAGACGGCCGCGTACGGTACCGTCGATGACTGTATCACCGGCGCGGATGATCGCGCCGCCCAGCAGGCTCTCGTCCACCGAGCTGTGCAGATGTATTTCGCGTTCAAACTTCGCGCTGAGCTTCTCACCCAGCGCTTGCGCCTGTGCATCGCTCAAGGCGTGCGCGGAAACAACTTCCACCTCGAGGGTGGCTTCCGCTTGCGCTTTCAGCTCTTCGAACAATTCGGAAATTTCCGGCAGCAGCTGCAGGCGGTTGTTTTCCGCCAGCAACCGGATGAAGTTCCTTCCGTGCTCGCCGAGCTCGTCTGAACAGATCGACAGGAATTTATCTGCGCGCTCTTCACTGGTGAGCTGGGGGTTATCCAGCAGCTCACGCACTTTTTCGTTCTGGCTGACCGCTGCCGCAGTATCCAGCGCAGTGCTCCAACCACTTAAGTGGTTGGCATCCTGCGCATAGGAGAATGCGGCTTTAGCGTAGGGCCGGGCCAGTGTGCTGAGTTCCGCCATGGGGTTCCTCGCTTACAGCTCGGCTGCCAGTTTATCGATCAGGTCGTCGTGCGCCTTAGCGTCGATATTGACCGCGAGAATCTTCTCCGCACCCAGGACAGACAGGTCTGCCACACGGCTGCGCAGTTGCTCTTTAGCGCGATTCACTTCCTGGTCGATCTCAGCTTTGGCCGCAGCTTTCAGGCGATCGCCTTCAGACTGTGCCGCTTGCTTGGCTTCGTCGAGAATCTGATTGGCGCGCTTGTTGGCACCATCGATAATCTCGCTCGCCTGATCTTTGGCTTCTTTCAACTGCTCGGCAGCTTTACGCTTGGCCAGTTCCAGATCTTTCTGCGCGTGTTCGGCGTCAGCGAGACCATCTGCGATCTTCTGCTCACGCTCTTTCATCACGCCCAAAAGCGGCGGCCAAACAAACTTCCAGCAAAACCAGACGAAAAACAGGAAAGTAATCGACTGGCCGATTAGAGTCAGGTTGATATTCACACCGACACCTCTTGCTCTTTAAATAGGGTTAAGGGCAATTGGAACGACGTAATTAAGCCATACCAGGAGCTACGGCGAAGATCAGGTACATAGCGATACCAACACCGATCATCGGAACCGCGTCAAGCAGACCAGCCATCAGGAACATTTTGCCCTGCAGAGCCGGAGCCTGTTCAGGCTGACGAGCGGAACCTTCCAGCAGCTTGCCACCCAGAGTACCGAAACCGATAGCGGTGCCCAGGGCGCCCAGACCGATCAGCAGTGCACTTGCGATGTAAACCAGACCTAATGCTTCCATTGTGTTCTCCAAATCAAAGTTAAAGAGTTGTTGTAAAGGTTGAAAAAAGGGTTAAAAACTTATTGATCGTGCTCGTGTTCATCGTCGCGATGGTGCGCCATCGCCATGTACACAGTGCTCAATACCATAAATACGAACGCCTGCAGCACGATAACCAGTACGTGGAAGATCGCCCAGCCCATGTGCAGGAGGCCCGCACCGATAAAGCCGAGAACGCCAACGCCAAAGACAATCGCGATCAGGATAAAGATCATTTCACCGGCGTAGAGGTTTCCGAACAGACGCAGGCCCAGGGAGATCGGCTTGGCGATCAGGGATACCGCTTCCAGCAGGAAGTTGACCGGGATCAGCAGGATGTCAAAGTACAGTTTGCCGGTATGGAAAGGGTGCAAAGTCAGCTCTTTAAGGAAGCCGATGGCACCTTTTTCGCGAATACTGAAGAAAATCATCAGCGCGAACACCGCCAACGCCATACCCAGGGTCGCGTTGGGGTCGGTGGTCGGAACCACTTTAAAGAAGAGGTGATCGTTGCCGGAGATCTTCGCGGCCGCCATCGGCAACCAGTCCACCGGTACCAGATCCATCAGGTTCATCAGGAATACCCACACAAAGATGGTCAGGGCCATCGGGGCAACCATGGTGTTGCGGTGGGGGAAGGTTTCCTTAACCAACTTGTCGATAAAGTCGACAACCAGCTCCACAAAGCTCTGAAAGCCTGTGGGTTTACCGACACTGGCCTTTTTGGCTGCGCGGGCAAACAGAAAACAGAAAATCAGACCGAGGCCGATAGACCAGCCCAGGGTATCTACGTGCAGGGCCCAAAAGCCCATGTCCGCAGCTTCCTGAGAGGAATGCGCCATAGTCCAAGTAGACTCATTCAGCACAGAGCCATCGGCGCGGGTATACCCGGCCGGCAGCTTGCCGTAAGTCATGTTTTGCAGGTGGTGTTGGATATACCCCGTCGCGGTTTGAGCTTCGCCTGCCATAGTTCCTCAACAATCGTAAAAGTAAGAATTCTTTTTTCTTATCCACCGGCTAGCGGACCATACGCGCTACCAAAATCCACTGCACGATTACACAGAGGACGTAGCTGATAAAAAGCGCTGCGGCATTCAGTGGTTTGACGGTGGCAAACACCGTCGCAAAACCTGCCATGGTCAATATAAATTTGCCGGTTTCCGCGCGGTAGAAGTTGCCTACCACGCGATGGGCCGCGCGCGCACCGCCGTTGCGAAAGGCGCGCCTGCCAAAATATGCTCCGGGCAGCGCACACAGGGCGCCGCCGATCAGTACGGAGAGCGCCGTCACCGGTTTGCCATTCAAGTGCAGTACCGCACTGGCCACCGATACCAGCAGAAGCTGTACCGCGGCGATTCGTAATACCGGGGGTTTTGTCATAGACGGGATAAGCCGACTTTTTTTGCGCTGTCCGCCCAAAATTTGGGCGTGCGAATTATGCGGCAACAGCATCGCCGATTCAACCGGCAAATGTCGTCAACCTATTTGATTTTCAGGAGATTTTGCACGGAATTACTCCGCGCAGTGAGTCTTCGCCAACAGTTATTGCGCGCGCCACTAGGACGCGCATTTCTCTGTGGGCTCAGTCTTCGGCGTAACCGAGGTGGGCGAGAATTCCATCCAACTCTTCCAGGGTGGTGTATTTGAGCACCAGGCGGCCGCTGCCCTTGTCGTTGTGATCGATAGACACGGGCACACCGACTTTCTCTGCCAGGCGCTCAGTTAGGCGGCGAATATTGGGGTCGGGCTTGGGTTTTTCCGGGGCGGGAGCCGCCGGTTGTTGCAGGCGACGCACCAGCGCCTCAGTCTGGCGTACGGTGAGACTGCGCTCGACCACCTGGCGCGCGGCAGAGCGCTGGGTGGCACCGGAGAGACCCAGCAGGGCCTTGGCGTGTCCCAGCTCCAGATCACCGCGCTCGAGAAAGGTGCGCACCTCTTCGCTGAGATTCAAAAGGCGCAGCAGGTTGGTTACTGCGGTGCGGGATTTGCCCACCGCGTCGGCCACTTCCTGCTGGGTCAGCTTGAATTCATCCTGTAAACGCTTGAGGGCTACAGCTTCCTCTACCGGATTCAGGTCTTCGCGCTGAATATTTTCGATCAGCGCCATGGCGATGGCGGCTTCATCGGAGACGCTGCGCACCAGTGTCGGCACTTTATCCAGTCCCGCCAGCTGGGCGGCGCGCCAGCGCCGCTCACCGGCGATAATTTCATAGCTCTGTTCGCCAACAGGGCGCACCACGATCGGTTGCATAATGCCCTGGGCGCGAATTGAGTCCGCCAGCTCCTGTAGGGATTCCTGTGGAAAATCCCGGCGCGGCTGGTAGCGGCCGCGCTGTAAAAACTCGATCGGCAATTCTTTTAGCTCGCCGTCGACTGTGCGGGTTTCAGCCTCAGCGGTGACCTCGGCGATCGCGGTGCTGGCATTATTGCTGATCAGGTGGGATAGCCCCCGGCCCAGTCCTTTGCGTTTTGTGGCCATCGTAATTCCCCCTTATACGGCTTCCGCCAGAGGGCGGTTTTTCTTGTTGGAAGATTGGCTGGCGGGATGGCGGCGATTGATTTCACAAGCCAGGGCCAGGTAGGCAATTGCCCCTTTCGAGTGGCGGTCGTAGTCCAGTGCCGGCTTGCCGAAACTGGGGGCCTCCGCCAGGCGCACATTGCGCGGAATACAAGTGCGGTACAGGCGCTCGCCAAAATACTCCTGCAACTGCGCCGACACTTCGCTGGTGAGGCTGTTGCGCGGATCGTACATAGTGCGCAGTATGCCTTCGATTTTCAGATCCGGATTGGCGGCCTGCTGGATCTGAGTGATGGTGTCCACCAGAGCCGACAGCCCCTCCAGGGCGTAGTACTCGCACTGCATGGGAATCAATACGCCATTCGCCGCGCAGAGGGCGTTTACCGTCAGCATATTCAGCGATGGCGGGCAGTCGATAATCACGTAGTCGTAGCGATTGCTCACCGCCGCCAGGGCGCGGTGCAGACGGGATTCGCGCCCCTCCAGGTTTAGCAATTCCACCTCGGCCGCAGACAGGTCACCGTTGCCGGGAATCAAATCAAAACCGCTGTCTGTGGATACAATGGCCTGCTCCACCGGCAGTTCAGCGGCGAGCACATCGTAACCGGACACCTCCAGGTCACTTTTATCCACACCGCTGCCCATGGTGGCATTGCCCTGGGGGTCCAGGTCAATCAGCAATACGCGCCGCTTGTTGGCAACCAAAGATGCGGCCAGGTTGACGCAGGTAGTGGTCTTGCCCACCCCGCCTTTCTGGTTGGCCACAGCAAATATCTTGCTCAAGGTTCTTGTCCTTTGTTGTTTCCGGGTGCGTTGCCCCGACGCCGGCTCGGCTTCGGGCGGCGGCTGTTGTGCCCCTGGATATGGGGCTGAATTGTGCGGGCGGCAGGCCCGCACAACTGTCATCTTATGCTGTGCGACAGAGCTGAATCATATGGCGTTCACCGTCGCAGCCGGGCACCGACAAACGGTGCACCTGCTCGACCTTAATGCCTTTTGGCAGAGCGCTCAACTCATCCTCTGGCAACTTGCCCTTCATGGCATAAAAACGACCGCCGGGTGCCAACATATGCTCACTGCCATTGACCATATCCTCGATAGAGGCAAAAGCGCGGGACACTACGCCGGCAAAAGGCTGCTCCGGCACAAAGGCTTCCACCCGCTTATTGATGACAGTGATATTGGGCAGGGGCAGGCTACTGGCCACCTGGAACAGGAAGCGGGTCTTCTTGCCATTGCTGTCGAGCAGGGTGATGGCGCGCTCCGGGTGCACAATCGCCAGGGGAATCCCCGGCAGGCCACCACCGCTGCCCACATCGATTAACGACCCCTCGCCACAGAGATTTACCACACTGAGGCTGTCGATAATATGGCGCTCCAGCATCTGCTCTGGGTCGCGGATGGCCGACAAGTTGTAAGCACTGTTCCAGCGGGCGAAAAGCGCCAGGTATTCCAGTAACTGATCCTGCTGGCGCTCGCTGAGTGCCACCGACATCTGTGCCACCGACATCTGTGCCGCCGCCTCTAACAGGCGCGGACGAAACTGTTCCATTGAGTGAGAAATGGGTCTATCCCCCGGTAGTCCCGCGAAATTCACATCCCCGCAGGGCCTCGCGGGATACCCTGTGGAAAACCGATTTATACCGCTTTTTTGCGCTTGAGCAGCCCGCGCTTTTTCAACTGGATCAACAGCAGGGATATGGACGCGGGCGTGACCCCCGGTATCCGCGAGGCCCGCGCCAGGGTATCCGGGCGGGTCTCTCCCAGTTTTTGCTTAACCTCATTGGACAGACCAGAAATATCGCTGTAGTCGAAGTCCGCCGGGATCGGGGTATCTTCGTAGGCCTGCAAGCGCTCGATTTCCTCGCGCTGGCGATCGATATAGCCGGCGTACTTGGCCGAAATTTCCACTTGTTCGGCAACCTGCTCGTCGGTTACCGCTTCCCCTTTGAGGCCCGCCACATCCCGATAGCCCAGTTCCGGGCGGCGCAATAGGTCCATCAGGCTGTACTCCCGCGCCAACGGCTGCGGCAATTTGCTTTCTACACAGGCGGCCTGGGGCGTCTTTGGGTGCACCCAGGTATCTTGCAGTCGCTGGGTTTCCCGGGCGATCGCCTCGCGCTTTTCACTGAACGCGGCCCAGCGGGTATCGTCGACCAGGCCCAATTCGCGACCTTTTTCGGTCAGGCGCAGGTCAGCATTGTCCTCTCGGAGCAGCAGGCGATATTCCGCGCGGCTGGTAAACATGCGGTAGGGCTCTTTGGTACCACTGGTGATCAAATCATCCACAAGCACACCCAGGTAGGCCTCATCCCGACGTGGGGACCAGGCTTCGCGCTCCTGGGCCTGTAGGGCGGCATTGGCGCCGGCCAGGAGCCCCTGGGCGGCTGCTTCCTCGTAGCCGGTGGTGCCATTGATCTGGCCGGCAAAGTAGAGCCCCTGGATAAATTTGGTTTGCAGGGAGGGCAGGAGATCGCGCGGGTCGAAGAAATCGTACTCAATCGCATAGCCCGGGCGGGTGATATGCGCCTTTTCAAAGCCCTTGATGGAGTGCACCAGCTCAATCTGCACGTCGAAGGGCAGACTGGTGGAAATACCATTGGGGTACAGCTCGTTGGTGGTCAGCCCTTCCGGCTCGATAAACACCTGGTGGCTGTCTTTGTCCGCAAAGCGGTGCACCTTGTCCTCGATGGAGGGACAGTAGCGCGGGCCTATGCCCTCAATCACGCCGGAGTACATGGGCGAGCGGTCGAGCCCGCCCTGGATAATTTCGTGGGTGCGGGCATTGGTGTGGGTAATCCAACAGCAGACCTGGCGCGGGTGTTGATCGCGGCTGCCTAGGTAGGACATCACCGGTGTGGGGCTATCTCCCCACTGTTCCTCCAGCTCGCTGAAATCTACTGAGCGGGCATCAATACGGGGAGGGGTGCCGGTTTTCAGACGGTCGACGCGGAAAGGCAGTTCGCGCAGACGATCCGCCAGGGCAATCGAGGGCGGATCTCCCGCGCGGCCGCCGGCATGGTTATCCAGGCCAATATGGATGCGGCCACCGAGGAAAGTCCCGGCGGTCAGCACTACGGTCTTGGCGCGAAAGCGCACTCCGGCATTGGTGACAACGCCGACAACCCGTTCGCCTTCAACAATCAGATCATCTGCCGCTTGCTGGAAGATCTGCAGGTTTTCCTGCCCCTCCAGAATGGAGCGGATCGCAGCGCGATACAGGGCTCTATCGGCCTGGGCGCGAGTTGCCCTAACAGCCGGGCCTTTGCGGGCATTGAGAACGCGAAACTGGATGCCGCCCAAATCAGTGGCGGTGGCCATGGCACCACCGAGGGCATCGACTTCCTTCACCAGGTGACTCTTACCGATGCCACCGATGGCCGGATTACAGGACATTTGTCCGAGCGTCTCGATATTGTGAGTCAGCAGTAGTGTGGAAGCCCCCATACGCGCGGCTGCCAATGAGGCTTCGGTACCTGCGTGGCCTCCGCCGATCACGATTACATCATAGGTTTTAGGGAATTCCATAATGGCTGCTACTGGTTACAACTGAGGGCGCACATTTTATAGGCAGTGGGTAGCTGTCAGCAATTAGCAGTCTGCATATTCCTGAACACTCGCCTGTAGTAAGGATTTGAACTGACCAGTTTTATCTTTATCAGGTTAATGACTTGCTAAGTGACCTTTTGGATGAAAGCAATTTTGTGATCAGTCTTAAGTTTATATAGATAAATTAAATTATGTCTTATAGAGAGTATTTACTTTAGTTATTTCTATTAGGGCGCCCCGAATCCTGTATAAAAACAAAAAACCTTTACAAATCAATAAGTTACAGCAATGAAAAAGGGGGCAATAACCCCTTGGCCCGAGGGGGAGCAACCCTGGTAGAGCGCTGTGGACAGCCGGGACAACTTTGCGCGCCTAGCTGTGGCGGCAAAGTTATCATCATAGCATTCGTTGTTTACACAGGTGCTTATCCCCTCTTTTACCCACACTTGGTAATTTCAAGTCCTCGTTTGTGTGCAGTTGGTAATAACAGCTGGGGGCTAGCTGTGAGTAAACGTGGATATTGTATAAGTCTGTGAATTTCTCCACTCAATTTATGTGGGTTATCGGTGATAGAAGCCTGTGAAAAGATATCCACGGGAAATCCCCGTGGACATGTATAACTTTAGGGGAGGGAAATTTTATGGCGCCGGGTTTTCCAGCAAGTTTTTAGCGGTTTTTTTTAATAAGTAGGGGAAAGGATGGGGACTAAATTTTCAAACACTGAAAATCGGGGTTAAGCCTGTGCACAAGGCGTGGGAAATATGTTGGGAAGGGGGGAATGGAGAGGTGAGGGAGGATAAAGTGGCCTCCCCCTTGGGATAACTTTAGTGGCTGGGCGGGGATTTATTTGCCGATACAAAAGCTGCCGAAGATTTTGCCGAGTAACTCATCGGCGCTAACGGTACCGGTAATTTCTCCCAGGGCCTGTTGGGCCTGGCGCAAGTCTTCGGCGAGTAACTCACCTGCGCCACTGGCGTGAAGTTGTTGCTGACCCTGCTGTATAAAGGCTTGCGCGCGGCCGAGTGCATCCAGGTGTCGGCGCCTGGCACTGAATGTTCCCTCGCCGGCACCACTGAAGCCCATACTCTGTTTTAAATGCTCTTTTAAAGCATCGAGTCCGGCGCCAGTTTTTGCACTGATGGCAATGACCGGTACGCCTTCGGTATGTGCCTGAAGTCCGGCGCTGTAGTCGGTGAGGTCGATCTTGTTCAGAACCAGGGTTAGCTTGTTGAGATCTCTCAGCTGACGGGTAAATTCTGGCCAAACTTGTGTGGGGTCCAGGGAGTGGAGCTGTTCCGCATCCATAACCAGCAATACGCGGTCAGCGCTGTGGATTTCTTCCCAGGCACGCTCAATACCGATTTGCTCGACTTTATCCGGGGCGTCTCTCAACCCGGCGGTATCGGCAAATTGAAGTGGCATGCCGTCGATATGAATATGTTCGCGCAAAATATCCCGAGTGGTACCGGCAATATCGGTGACAATGGCGGCATCGTGACCAGCCAGTGTGTTTAGCAGGCTGGACTTGCCCGCATTGGGGCGGCCAGCGATTGCCACCCGCATTCCCTCGCGCATTATGGCGCCCTGGCGCGCCTGTGCTTCCACACCGACCATCTGTGCCAGTAGGGTCTCTATATCGGCCGCCACTTTACCGTCCGCCAAAAAGTCGATCTCTTCCTCGGGGAAGTCGATAGCCGCTTCTACATAGATGCGCAGGTGGGTGAGGCTCTCCACCAGGTCTTCGATTTTCTCGGAAAAAGCGCCCTGAAGTGAACGCATGGCATTGCGCGCTGCCTGGGCACTGCCGGCGTCGATCAAATCGGCGATTGCTTCGGCCTGGGTCAAATCCATTTTATCGTTGAGGAAAGCCCGCTCGGAAAATTCACCGGGCCGGGCTTGGCGAGCGCCTAATTCGATCGTGGCTTGCAGTAATTGATCGAGGATCACCGGGCCGCCGTGCCCCTGAAGCTCCACCACATCCTCTCCGGTAAAGGAGTTGGGACCGGGAAAATAGAGTGCGAGTCCCTGGTCGATCAACTGTTCTCGGTGGGTAAAATTTCGGTAGTGGGCAGAGCGGGGCTGCAGAGGTTTGTCCCCACAGATTTGTTGGGCAATTTGCAGGGCGCTTGTGCCCGATAGGCGGATAACGCCGATACCGCCGCGTCCGGGCGCGGTGGCAACAGCGGCAATAGTGTCGCGATTGAGGCTTTGTTGTGTCATCGGCTGAGTTTACTCGACAGAACGGAAAAGGGCCGCATTTGCGGCCCTTGTTTATTTTGCTGTGAACTGATCAGTACGGATTAGTACTTACCGGCGTCCACCTGCTTATTGATATACCAGGTTTGCGCAATGGTGATCAGGTTGTTGGCAATCCAGTACAGAACCAGACCCGCCGGGAACCACAGGAAGAATACGGTCATCATTACCGGCATCAACTGCATGATGCGGGCCTGGGTCGGATCGGGGGGAGTCGGGTTCAGCTTTTGCATAAACCACATAGACAGGCCCATCAGTACCGGCAGGATAAAGAAGGGGTCCTTCGCCGACAGGTCTTGAATCCAGAAAATCCACGGCGCGTGGCGCAGTTCCACGGTTTCGGTAAGCATCCAGTAGAGCGCGATAAACACCGGCATCTGCAATAGGATCGGCAGGCAGCCGCCCATCGGATTGATCTTCTCGCGGCGGTAGAGCTTCATAGTCTCTTCCGCCAGCTTCTGCCGGTTACCCTTGTACTGCTCCTGCAGTTTCTTCATCTGCGGTGCAAATTTGCGCATGCGCGCCATGGACTTGGTGCCGGCAGCGGACAGGGGCAGCAGTAGGGTCTTGATAAATACGGTGAGCAGGATAATCGCCCAGCCCCAGTTGCTGACAATATGCTCCTGGATAAAGTGCAGGACACCGAACAGGGGCTTGGCGATCCACCAGAGCCAGCCGTAATCCACGGTCAGGTCGAGGCCGGGAGAGATCTCTTCCAGTCGGTAGACGTCCTTGGGGCCGGCGTAGAAAGAAGCGCTCAGCTCGCCCTGGGTGGCTGCGGGAATTTGTACCGGCGGTGCGGTAAAGCCCATGCGGAAGAGATCGTTGGACAGCTCTCTTAATTCAAAGGTATTGCGCTCATCCTGAGACGGCACCCAGGCACTGATAAAGTAGTGCTGCACCATGGCTACCCAGCCACCCTGGAGGGTTTCGCGGGTGGGGTTCTCGGCGATCTCGTCGAAATCCTGCTTGAAGTAATTCTTCTCGTTGGTGCGTATGGCGGCGCCGAGGAAGGGCGACATGCCGAAACCCGTGTCGGTGATGGGCTCGCTGGTATCGCGCTTAATCTGTCCAAACATGGCGGCAGACCAGGGTTTATCACTGGTGTTATCCACCAGGTAGGCCACCTGGATCAGGTAGTCTCCGCGCGTGAAGGTGAAGCGCTTGGTGATATTGGCGCCGTTCTGGTGCAGAGTCAGGTCCACTATCAGGGTCTCGTCGCCCTCAACCATCGCGTACTCGGTTTTTTCCACCTTGAATAGGGGGCGGCCGGCGGCGCTGTCGGTACCGTTTTTACCGATAAGACCACTCTGGGCGATATAGGTGTGGTTGCGGGTCTGATTCAACAGAATCAGGGGCTGATCCGGGGTATCCAGCTTTTCCTGGTAGTTGCGCAGTGCCACTTTGACGATGTCACCGCCGCGAGGATTGATTAACAGGTCAAAGACATCGGTGGTAACACTGATCAGCTTGTTCTCAAGGACACTTGCTTCGCTGGACGCGGGCACTTGGGAGTGAAGCTGGGGAACATCACTGTCGCCGCTGCTAGCAGTGATTTCGGTGGGAATTTGGCTGCTTGTTGCGCCGCCCGTTTGCACGACGGTTTCGCGGTCGAGCACAGGAGCGTGCTGCTCTTGAAATGCATTCCACTGGAAGATAAGTGCCAGGAGAACTGCGAGAATTCCACCGAGCAGCGTGTAGCGTTGCCAATCCATCTTAATACCTAGAGCGTGTTCTTGTGTCTGCTGGGGGGGACAGGGTCCAGTCCACCAGGGTGCCAGGGGTGGCATTTTATAAGGCGGCGCAGAGTTAAATAACCCCCTTTTACCACTCCGTGGGTTTTAATAGCCTCTTCGGAGTAGCGGGAACAGGTGGGGTAGAAGCGACATTGGTTGCCTACCCAGGGGCTGGCCAGGTAGCGGTATACATGGATCAGTTTGATCAGTATCCACTTCATGATCGAGGTTGCGGCTGTCGCGCCCGCTTGGCCAGTTTGCGCCAGAGTTTATTCAGTATTTTTGCCAGCTCGGCCTTATCCAGATCTGCGACCCCGGGGCGCGCCAGAACCACGGCATCCAGCGGCGGCAAATCGTATTGCTGCAGGCGGAAGGTTTCCCGGGTTATACGCTTGATTTGATTGCGGTCGGAGGCGTTGCGTACATGCTTTTTGGCAATAACGAGACCGAGTCGCGGGTGTTCCAAGGAGTTGGGACGGGCGAGGATCAACAGATGAGGGTGTGCGGCACGCACCTGGTTTTCATTGAATACCAAGCGATACTGCGCCGCATTGAGCAGGCGCAGCGTCTTGGCAAATCCGAAGCTGCTGCGCACCTGCTGCATAAAGAGATATCTCTAAAAGAAAAGAGATCTTATGCAGACAGTACTTTGCGGCCTTTAGCGCGACGGCGGGCCAGGATCTTGCGGCCGTTTTTAGTTGCCATGCGAGCGCGGAAACCGTGAGTGCGCTTGCGCTTCAAGTTGCTTGGTTGAAATGTGCGTTTCATAGTCTTGCTACCTGAGACTTTGTGTTCAAAATTTCTCGGGACCTTTCCCGGCCGCGGCCTGGACTCCGGTCCGGCACAGAGCCGGTGCAGACGGAGCTACGCGCTGCGAAGGCGGCGGATTGTATAGAAAGCCAGCAGTGAAAGCAACGGACAGAGGAGTGAAATTCTCTTTGTCGATGCACGAGCTGGTATCTATGGGATCAACTCAACAAGTCTTTGAGCCATCAGGGGTATCTCTGGATGCCCACCTATTGGCCCCAAGATATCCACAGCCTCCTGTGGATATCTATGGCGATCTTCCCCTTGATTCTGTCTAATTATTGTGCAAAAACTCGACTACATGGACTTTTTCACTGAGTTTTTTCAACAGATGCGGCCTTTCTTGTGGATAACCTGATAATGGAAAGGTATACTGCGCCGATCTTATTTGACGGCCTCGGGTGATTCCCACCCGGTTCTGCCGTTTCTCCTTGGTCTTACCGTTTTGGGGTTTTTGGGGGGTTTCTTGACTGAATCCGTATGGAAGCAATGCGCGAGCTGTTTACAGGACGAACTGCCATCTCAGCAGTTTAATACCTGGATCAGGCCGTTGCGCGTCAATCCCGTCAGTGCGGAGGGCGAGCTGCGCCTGATCGCGCCGAACCGCTTTGTGTTGGACTGGGTTGGCGATAAATTCCTGCACCGTATTCGCGAGTTGGTGCAACAGTTTGCACCGGGGCGACCGCTGCAAGTGGCGCTAGAAATCACTGCTCGCCGACCGGCCCGCTTTCAGCGCAGCCGGGTAATGAATGAAGCTCCGCCAGTAACGTCGCATGTGCATTCGGCGCCAACTGCAGCTGCAGCGCCGCCCCCGTCACCACCGCCGGTGCAGCCAGCAGTGACGCCGCCGCCGGTATCTGTGCCGCCGGTTGCCAGTACAGCGCCTCCAGTGACTGCGTCGGTGGGGGGCGGATTTGGTGCTGCCAGGGCGGTGCCGCACCCCGCTGTGGCGGAGGAGGTAACCGCTGAGCAGATGACCACGGGTGAACTGGCGCTTACAGAGCTGCGCCCACCGGCGATGAATGGTATGGCGCGCTCTATACCGGAGCAACCGGCCAGGCAAGTCGAGGTAGAGGGGGCGATCAAGCACGGCAGCTCCCTCAATCGGAACTTTACCTTCAAGTCCTTTGTCGAGGGTAAATCCAACCAGCTGGGCCTCGCTGCGGCACAGCAAATTTCTGACAATCCCGGCGGTGCCTATAACCCCCTCTTTATATACGGGGGCGTGGGACTGGGGAAAACTCACTTGATGCACGCCGTGGGCAATGCGCTACTGGAGCGCAACCCCAACGCCAAGGTGGTGTATTTGCACTCCGAGCGCTTTGTGGCGGATATGGTTAAGGCATTGCAGCTCAATGCAATTAGCGACTTTAAGCGCTATTACCGCTCTGTAGATGCCCTGTTGATTGACGATATCCAGTTCTTTGCCGGTAAGGAGCGCTCTCAGGAGGAGTTTTTCCACACCTTTAATGCTCTGTTGGAGGGGGGTCAACAGATTATTTTGACCTGTGACCGCTACCCGAAAGAGATCGACGGCTTGGAAGAGCGCTTGAAATCCCGCTTCGGCTGGGGATTGACGGTGGCGGTAGAGCCGCCGGAACTCGAGACCCGGGTAGCCATTTTGATGAAGAAAGCCGAGCAGGTCGGTGTGGACTTACCGCACGACTCCGCTTTCTTTATCGCCCAGCGTATTCGCTCCAATGTACGTGAACTTGAGGGCGCACTGCGCCGCGTAATCGCCAATGCGCAATTTACCGGTCGCGCTATTGACGACGTCCTGGTGCGCGAAGCGCTAAAAGACCTGCTGGCCCTACAGGATCGGCTGGTCAGTGTGGATAATATTCAGCGGGTTGTCGCTGAATACTACAAAATTAAGGTGGCGGATTTGCTCTCCAAGCGGCGCAGCCGCTCGGTGGCCCGCCCCCGCCAAGTCGCCATGTCCCTGGCCAAGGAGCTGACCAATCACAGCTTGCCGGAGATCGGCGATGCCTTCGGTGGCCGCGACCATACAACAGTGCTACATGCCTGCCGCAAAATTCGCGAGTTGCAGGAGTCCGATGCGGATATCCGCGAGGACGTTAAGCTGCTGACGCGGTCGCTGACCACTTAATCGAATAACTGACAAAACAAGGCGAAACTACCGATGAAATTCAATGTGAGCCGGGACGCCCTACTGAAGCCGTTACAGCTGGTGGCCGGTGTTGTTGAGAAACGCCAAACACTGCCCGTCCTGGCCAACGTGTTGATGCAGTTACACGGGCAGGAACTGTCCCTGACCGGTACTGATCTGGAAGTGGAAATTGTCGGCCGTCTCGGTGTAGACGGTGTAGAGATGGAAGGTGAGGTGACCGTTCCCGCACGCAAGCTGTTGGATATCTGTCGCTCTCTACCGGATGGTGCCGAACTGAAGTTTGAGCGCGATGGCGAGCGCTTGATATTGCGCAGTGGCCGCAGCCGTTTTCAGCTGTCGACACTGCCCGCTGCGGACTTTCCCAATCAGGAGGAGACCAATGCGCAAACTCGCTTTGATATCTCCCAGCGCGAAATCCGCCGCCTGATTGAGGCCACCAGCTTTGCGATGGCGCAACAGGATGTACGCTATTACCTAAATGGCCTGCTGCTTGAGTGCCGTCCGCAACAACTGCGAGCGGTTGCCACTGACGGCCACCGCCTGGCCCTGTGCGACCGCGACGCCCCGGGTTTGGATGTCGCCACTCCGATTCAGGCTATCGTACCCCGCAAGGGTGTCCTGGAGCTGGGTCGCCTGCTCGAAGACAGCGATGTCCAAGCACAGGTGGTACTGGGCAACAACCATATTCGAGTGGTTAGCGGCCAGTTTACTTTCACTTCCAAGTTGGTGGATGGCAAGTTCCCGGACTACGAACGCGTGCTGCCGCGTGGTGCGGGCAATGTGGTCTATGCGGATCGCCAGGGCTTGCGCCAGGCCTTCTCCCGCGCCGCTATTCTCTCCAACGAGAAGTACCGCGGGGTGCGCCTACAGGTTTCTGAGGGGCTGCTGCAGATTGTTGCCAACAACCCGGAGCAGGAAGAGGCGGAAGAGCAGATGATGGTGGATTACGTGGGAGAGCCGATGGAAATTGGCTTTAACGTTTCCTACCTGCTGGATGTGACTGGCGCTATCCACAGCGACCAGATTCGTATCAGTCTAGCCGATGCCAATAGCAGTGCGCTGCTACAGCAGCCCGAAGATGGCGACGCGCTATACGTGATTATGCCCATGCGCCTGTAAGGCTATCCTCCCATTGCTCTTTTCTGAATGGATTGGGGCTACCCCGCCGCTGCGCGGGGTAGCCGTTAAGCTCAGCGATGCCACTGCATCGCGCCCTTCAATTAGGGGGAAGTGTCTGTGGCGCTGACCCGCCTTCTCTTATCAAACTTTCGAAATATCCACGCCGCCGACCTCCAGCTGGGACCGGGTGTTAATGTTTTTTGTGGTGCCAACGGCAGCGGCAAGACCTCCCTGCTGGAAGCGGTACATATGCTGGCAACCGGGCGCTCGTTTCGCTCTCGTCAGCACAAGTCAGTTATTCAGCACGACACGGGTGGACTGACGGTGTTTGCCCAGCTGGATACGGGATTCAATTTAGGCGTTGAACGGCTTGTGGATGGCTCCGGGCGGATTAGGGTTAACCAGTCCCCGGCTGAATCCAGTTCACAGCTGGCCAGCTGCCTGCCCCTGCAATTAATCAACAGCGAAAGCTTTTCGGCGCTGGATGGCGGTCCCGGGGTACGGCGCCGCTTACTGGATTGGACAGTGTTCCACGTGGAACCTTTATTCTCCCAGGAGTGGAAAAATTACCAAATCGCACTGCGGCAGCGAAATGCACTCCTGCGTCGTGGTAAAATCGATGACGCCAGTATGGGGATCTGGGAAGAGCAGTTGGCGCTCAGTGGCGAGCGTGTTAACCACTTGCGCCTGGCCCAGTTCAGCCAATTGCAGGCCGCCGTGGCGCGACTCCTTGAAGAGTTGCCGCAGAGTCTCTTGAGCCGTGTCGATATGAGTTATCGCCGGGGCTGGCGCAAAGAGGCGGACCTGCGCAGTGCTCTGTCTGAATCGCGGGAGTCAGATGTCTCCCAGGGGCACACACGTATTGGCCCCCATCGAGCGGATATTCGTTTTACCGTAGCCGGTGAGTCGGCCCACAATATCCTATCTCGCGGCCAGCAGAAGATGTTGGTGTGTGCGATGCGCACCGCCATGGCGGAGGTAGTCTGTAGGCAGGGGGATATGCCAGTATTCCTGGTAGATGACTTGCCGGCAGAACTGGATGACAGTAATCAGCATCTATTTGCACACTGGGTGGGGCGTTGTGCCAGCCAAGTGCTTGTAACCGGAATTGAGGAGGGCACTACGAGCCGCCCCTGGCGGCAACTAGATGCCCCTTGGAATTGCCCACAAGTGTTCCACGTGGAACATGGGAAGATCAGCGCCGAAGCTTCGGCCGCACAATAAGTTGAATGGAGCGAATAAATGTCAGAGCAGCAAAGCTATGACTCAAGCAGTATCAAGGTATTGAAAGGCCTGGATGCGGTGCGCAAGCGCCCCGGAATGTATATCGGCGATACCGATGATGGCACCGGTCTGCACCACATGGTATTCGAGGTGGTCGACAACTCCATCGACGAAGCGCTGGCCGGCCACTGTGATGAGATCCGCGTAACTATCCACCCGGATGAGTCTATCTCCGTATCCGACAACGGCCGTGGTATTCCCACAGAGATTCACCCGGAAGAGGGCGTCTCTGCGGCAGAGGTGATTATGACCGTCCTCCACGCCGGCGGTAAGTTTGATGACAACACCTACAAGGTCTCCGGTGGTCTGCACGGGGTAGGGGTCTCGGTAGTTAACGCCCTGTCCCGGGAGTTGAAGCTGACTATTCGTCGCGGTGGCAAGATCCACGAGCAGACCTACCACCACGGCGTGCCCCAAGCGCCGCTGGATATCGTCGGTGACAGCGACACCACCGGCACTACGGTACACTTCAAGCCGTCAGCAGACACCTTCAGCAATATCGAATTCCACTTCGACGTGCTGGCCAAACGCCTGCGCGAGCTGTCCTTCCTGAACTCTGGGGTGCGTATCGTGCTGAAAGACGAGCGCAGCGGTAAGGAAGAGGTCTACGAATACGAAGGTGGTTTGAGTGCCTTTGTGGAGTTCCTCAACCAGAACAAAACCCCGATCAATAAGGTTTTGCACTTCCAGAGCCAGCGCGAAGACGGTATTGCAGTAGAGGTGGCGTTGCAGTGGAACGACAGCTTCCAGGAGAGCATCTTCTGCTACACCAACAATATTCCCCAGCGCGACGGCGGTACCCACCTGGCGGGCTTCCGTGCCGCCCTGACCCGCGGCCTGAACAGCTATATCGAGCGGGAAGGCCTGGGCAAGAAAGACAAGGTGAACACCACTGGCGATGACGCCAGGGAAGGTCTCACCGCGATTATCTCTGTGAAGGTGCCGGACCCGAAATTCTCCTCCCAGACCAAGGACAAGCTGGTTTCCTCCGAGGTGAAGCCCGCTGTAGAGCAGGAGATGGGCCACCACTTCACCGATTACCTGATGGAGAACCCACAGGAAGCCAAATCTGTCGTCACCAAGATGATCGACGCAGCCAAAGCCCGCGAGGCGGCCCGCAAGGCCCGCGAGATGACTCGCCGCAAGGGCGCGTTGGATATTGCCGGCCTGCCTGGGAAACTGGCGGACTGCCAGCAAAAAGACCCGGCACTATCTGAAATTTACCTGGTGGAGGGTGACTCCGCCGGTGGTTCTGCCAAGCAGGGCCGCGATCGCCGCACCCAGGCGATCCTGCCGCTGAAGGGTAAGATCCTCAATGTGGAAAAAGCGCGCTTCGACAAGATGCTCTCCAGTGCCGAAGTGGGTACCCTGATTACCGCACTGGGCTGTGGCATCGGCAAGAGTGAGTTCAACCCGGACAAGCTGCGTTACCACAGCATCATCATCATGACCGATGCGGACGTGGATGGAGCCCATATCCGCACCCTGCTGCTCACCTTCTTCTTCCGTCAGATGCCGGAGTTGATCGAGCGGGGCCACATCTATATCGCCCAGCCGCCGCTGTATAAGATCTCCAAGGGCAAACAGGAGCAGTACCTGAAGGATGAGGCTGCCCTGACCCAATTCCTTACCAACGCCGCCCTGGAGGGCGCCACGCTGTTTGTGAACCCGGATGCCCCCGGGCTATCTGGCGCCTCCCTGGAGAGCCTGGTTGGCGAGTACCGCAGCGTCCTGGCCACTATAGACCGCCTGTCGCGCCTCTACCCAGAGGAAGTATTGCGCAGCATGATCTACCTGCCGCGCCTGTCCCAGGAAGATCTACAGTCCCGGGAAAAAGTTACCGCCTGGAGCGAGGCACTACAGGAAAAACTCGCCGGTGAAGAGAGTGGTGGAACCCGTCGCCACGAGGTAACGGTGCAGGAGAACACCGAGCGCGGCCTGTTCCTGCCCCATATCCATATCGTGGCCCACGGTGTGGGCAGCGACTACCTGATCAACCACGAGTTCTTCGACTCCGCTGAGTACGCCGCTATTTGCGCGCTGGGCGAGAAGATGGTGGGCCTGCTGGAAGACGGCGCCTTTATCCAGCGTGGCGAGAAGCAGCACGCGGTTGGCAGCTTCCCGGAAGTGATGGAGTGGTTGATGGGAGAGAGTCGCAGGGGCTACGGTATCCAGCGCTACAAGGGACTGGGTGAGATGAACCCGGACCAGCTGTGGGAAACCACCATGGACCCCGAGAGCCGCCGTATGCTGCAAGTCACCGTTGAGGATGCTATCGCAGCAGACCAGATCTTTACCACCCTGATGGGCGATCAGGTAGAGCCGCGCCGCGACTTTATCGAGACCAATGCCCTGGCGGTGGAGAATCTGGACGTTTAATTGGCATTTCGGGTCTCAGAAACTTTGCTCCCCAGTCTCAGATAGATGCACTGCGGCCGGGGAGCCTCCCTCCGATTGAGTGACCAAGTCAAAAACATATTCTGGCTGTAGGCTCGCACGAAATAACGCAAATCAATATAGAGGTTAGTGAGGTAATTTCGAGCTCACACGTGCGAAATAGTGAAAAAAATAGGCAATACTATGAGCCGTCCAACCTATAAGATCCGACCGGCCGCAAGACTGATCAGAACAATCGGCCAGGATTTAATCAAAGATATCTATGCGGCCATCGTCGAATTGGTTAAGAATTCATACGATGCAGATTCACCTGATGTGGTTATTTCTTTTAATTACGAGGAGAAAAGTAGTCGTTTGACCATCGGTGTAGAGGATCATGGTCATGGAATGAGCGAGGATATCGTTACCAATCAGTGGTTAGTACCTGCGACCGACGACAAATTGGTAAGGAAAAATAGCTCTAGAGGGCGTGTTCTACAGGGAAGGAAGGGAATTGGCCGATTTGCTGCCGCGATTTTGGGACAGCGAATCCTGCTCGAAACTACACAAGATGGTGTCACTACATCGCTAATCTTAGATATGGAGCAGCTCGAGTCCACCCAGTACCTGGATGAGTTTGATATTCTCATCGATGTTATAAAAACAGGAAAGCCTAATGGTACAAGGCTAGAGATAGAGAGAGATGGTGTCTCTCCTCAGGAGATCCGAGATATATGGACCCCAAAACAGCTCCACAAACTACTCGTAGAGTTACGAGGCCTCACTGCACCAGCCGAAGTTTATGAGATGGCGCATAGCCAAGGCTATGAAATACACCATGATAAATTCGAAATGGAGTTGCAGTTCGGTGAGTTTCCACTAGAAGACTACTCTAACCGTAACATTGAAGTTGAACCATTTCCTGTCCTTGATCTTTATGATTACAAAATCTCCGGGAAAGTTGATGCGTCCGGAAAAGCTGAACTTGCCTTCGAAAATCAAAATGTGCCTGGATTACCGCCTGAAAAAATTCAGCTAAATATTCCATTGGATATCAGTACCGGCGAAGTGTACCCGGGTGAAATATTTTTAGATCTTCGAGTTTACGATCGCGATCCAGATAGCATTGATCACATAATCAAAAGAGGATTGAAAAACCCCACTTCAGGAGAATACGTAGGGAAGCAAGAAGCTCGGAAAATTCTTGATGAATACTACGGTGTAGGCCTATATCGAGAACAATTCAAGATAAGACCCTACGGTGAGCAATCCTTCGATTGGTTAGAGCTAGATAAAAAGAGGGTGCAAGATCCTTCTCATAAGATTGGCCATAATCAAGTCATCGGCTTTATATATGTCCGGCCCGAAGAACAGTCTGGATTACAAGAAAAAAGTGCGCGAGATGGATTGGTCGAAAACGGCGCATACTATGGCCTAGTCACAGTTGTATCCTTAGCAGTAAATGAACTTGCTGCGAGAAGGAGTCGTTACCGGGAGAAAGCACAAAAAGGTGGGCGTAGTAGAACACTAGACGATGAAGTTAATACTCTATTTGATTTCGACGATACCCGTAAACGGATTAGTAAAGGTCTAGATGAACTCGGCATTTCGCAAAAAGAGAGAGCGCGAGTTGGTGCAGTTGTTGAAAAAGTCCTAGAAGACGAAAAACATAAGAAGTCTGTGATAGCCAGAAAAATCAGGGACACAATCGCAATCTATCAAGGACAGGCTACTCTTGGCAAAATTACTCATGTACTGCTTCATGAGGGTCGGAAACACATTAAGTACATCTCTGAGACTGTGCCGCGGATAGCAAAGTGGTCATCTCATATGCGAACTTCACCCAGTGAAGAGCTTGCCTCAAAAATAGAAGAGCGTGGAGATAAAGTTATATCTCACAGTAAAGGGTTGAGATATTTATTTAACAAAATTGAGCCGCTGGCTCGTACTCGACGCTCACCAAATAAAAATTTGATAGTAAAGACCGAGGTACAGAATGCTTTTGCAATTTTCGCCTCCGAGTTGGATTCAGCACGAATTTCTTTCGAAGTGAACACGGTAGATGACAAGCTTTATGTCACCGGAAATGAGATGGACTTTATTACAGTCATTTCCAACCTCATCGAAAACAGCATTTTCTGGCACAGTCATTCGAAATCAACGAACAAAAAAATATCTGTAAATGTGCTGACGGAAGATGACAAAATTTTGATCGAATATTCAGATAATGGTCCAGGGTTCCAAGGTGGGAATCTGAGCTTAATGTTCGAACCAGGCTATAGTATGAAGCCCGGTGGAACAGGACTAGGACTGGCACTAGCTGGAGAAGCGATGAGTCGTCTTGGTGGAACGATAGAGGCCAAGCATGATGACCGTGGAGCAGCATTTGAAATCGAATTTAAAGGACCGCAGCAATAATGGAAAACAACTATAAGCTCTTGATTGTCGAAGATGACGACGACATGTTCGAAGGCTATCAAGAGACTGCAGAAGAGCTCTCTAACAAAGATAGTCAAATCGAAATCGAAATCGAAAGAGCGGATACCGCAAAGAAAGCGATCGAAGCTTTATCATCAAGTAATTTCGATGGAGCTATTGTCGACTTAAACTTATTAAACGATCCAGATCAGCCGACAGGAAATCTGGTTCTTCATGAAATAGTTGATAACCAACGTTTTCCCGTATTTGTAGTTTCGGGGAATTTGAACAATCTTGACCCCGAAATTGTAGGTCAAAAATCAAATGTACTCCGCTTCTATAGTCGCGACGAACCCAATGAAAAAATATTCAATACATTACTAAGCCTTATACAGACCGGCGTAACTAAGTTTCTTGGAGTCAGAGGGGAAATTGATCAATATTTGCATAAAATTTTCTGGAAACATCTAGCCCATGATTTAGATACAGAAAACCCGCTATCCGATCGAGCACTAGTTAGATATACCATAAATCATCTAGGAGAGTATCTACATCTCCCTGAAGATAATGATCGACATTTTCATGAGGCGGAAGTCTATGTAAGACCGCCAATTAGACAACATATCGCTACAGGGGATATTGTTAAAGCAGAATGCGGAGCTACGTACATCGTACTGTCTCCCGCGTGTGATATTGCGGTAAGGAATGTAGTCGAAGGAAAACCTGAAATAAATGCAGGAAGAATTATTATTGCTCCACTTATTCAAGTAGAGCGCCAAAAATTCTTGGATCACGGTATTCTAAAACCTGATCAAGACACATCAGATAAACGGGAAAAACTGTTGAACACCCTTGTTAAAGGGCAGAGGGAGAAGTTCGTATTCCTTCCCGGACACAGTGATCTAAGTCCTTCGCTAATAGACTTTCAGAATATACTTACTTGGTCGTACGACGAATTTTCAAAGACCTCGAGAGTTGCCACGGTCTCAGGTTTGTTCTTGAAGGATATTCAATCACGCTTTTCAGCTTACGTGGGGCGTCAGGGTCAACCAGATCTCCATAAATCGAAAATTGTCAAAAATACTAAAAAGCTATTGTCTCCAGAGAGTTAACCGGAGTGGCTGATGTATTAAGCACGAAACAGCGACGACGTTGTATGTCGCGGATACGTGGAACAGATACAGGGCCAGAACTGCTACTTCGGAAAGCTATTTGGATAAAGGGTTATAGGTACCGGGTAAAAAGTACGCTACCAGGAAAGCCTGATATGTGTTTCATCGGTCAAAGACTAGCTATATTTGTTGACGGCTGTTTTTGGCACAAATGCCCAAAACATTTTGTAACGCCAAAAACTCGCACTGAGTTTTGGGTTGATAAAATCAATAAAAACTGTGAGAGGGATAAGAGGGTCACAAAAGAACTACAAGAGTCAGGGTGGCAGGTTCTCAGGATCTGGGAGCATGAGATAAAAGAGGATTTACCGGCCTGCGTGAATCGCGTTGAAGCTCTCCTGAATCAGTAATTTTTCTCCAACCACCTCTGAACATCCAAAAGGTGGCCTAGTTTCTTAAGCAGAAGCCTGGCAATATCAATAGCACTCAAAACAACAACTGGGTGTTCATCACTTTTAAGCTCCTTGTAAGCTTGGCTTGCGAGATAGGAAGTGATTACTAACACCCCAAACTGTCGATGGCGCAACCGGGAAATCAAACGTGAAAGCTCTTTAACTCCAACACCATTGTTGATTGCATAGCATTTTGCCTCCATCCCCGGGTTACCTCAATATTGTGAGCATTTGGCATCGCGATGCTGACCAAATCAGCGGCGAGGGACTAAAACCCGGTTGGAGAATCCTTGAAGCGATTGTAAACGGATGAGATAACTGATTGTTCTTCGGCAGAAAGATCCGTTTGATCTTTCGTTGACCGGATAGCAACAGTTCTGTCTGCGACCAGCCGATCGTATTAACGTTTATTTATCCAGTCCAGCCATGGCTTAGGGGCGTAAGGGGAAGTCAGGGCCAAGCCGTTTTGCGCATCCCGCAACCAGCACCTCGACACAACGGGCACATTTAGTATTGTGAACATCGCCCGATAGTTCTGGAACCGCACTCCTTTAGAAGATGTGCTCCAAATCGCGGTGAGATCTTCGTCAGAACTCATGCCCTTGGCACCCGGGACAGCCACCCCTAGGAATCTCGTATCGTGGTATGTGCCTGTTTTCCAAAAGAGAAGGATAGGGGGGAATGCCGTTGTGGGTGAGGGCTTGCCGTGGCAGTACTCAAAAATACTGCGAAGGATTTTATTTCCGTCACGCTTTGTATCATGCAGATCGCCAAGCCCGCGCTTGTCACCATAGTAAGTAAACAAGCCGTTTTCAATATCCAGCTCATCTGGCCAGTCAAGATTCGAGGAATCAGTCTGAAGTACCAGTAACTTAAGAGTGTCAACTACCGTTCTCGGGCTTCCGAGACACGGAACCCTGCTCCGTTATCAACACTTAACAGTGCAGGAAGCGGCTCATCAGAGTAGTTACCCTCTCTGGAACCACCGTAAATTGTATCAACAAAAAGATCCTGGTCGAAAAGATCTGTACTGATGATCTCCATCATGCTACTTCACGGTTGATCTGCGCGAGCTGGTTCAACTTTTTGAAAATAATTTCTGTAACTGGTGAACAGACTCCATTACCACAAAGTTTGACTTTATCCCGGCGATTACCCACAGGCAGTTTGTGTTTGCTATTGCCGCACATTGCTTTAAGCAGTTCCGGTGGTTGGAGCATTCTAAGCTGAGGCTCACCTTTCTCCCATGTGACCAAGCCGAAGCGGTCTAGTGTCGTTACTGTACGCAAAGGGTCTTCAAGCCTTTGCCAGCCTCCGGCATAGTCGGAACCGTAATAGACAATAAGAAAGTCTTTGTTTCTTCCCAGCTCGGCAATAGCGCGTTCGGCACGCTCGATAGTTGCCTTTGCTCTATTCGGGCTGTATAGAGGCTTGGATTTGTACTGCCCTGAACGGTCAATAATTGATGCAGCCGTTTTCCGCCGACGCCTATGAAGCTTCAGAAGATCTTCCTTGGTTACCGTCGTTCCCATCCTGTCGCAAACCAGAAACATACGCTTTCTGGCTTGTGGGGCCCCAAAGTCAGCAGCATTCAGTTCCAATGGGCTAACCTCGTACTTTTGAGCCTGGATATCCAGGATAAGGCTTTCCAGACCATCCCATTTCTTCATACGTGGCACGTTTTCTACGATTACCCAACGGGGTTTTAAGGCTTGCATCCAGGGGATTATTCCCAGGGCGGTTTCCTTACTCCGTTCGCAGCCGGGGCGGGCACCCCGGGCAATCGAATGGGAGGTACATTCAGGAGAGGTAAGAAGTACATCTGGTTGATACTTACGCGCATATTTCCTCGGTACCACATCCTCTATGCGTTTGGTAAGAACTTCGGCTTCGGGGAAGTTATGTTGATAGGTTTCTGTCGCCAGATCCCATGCGTCAACCGCCAGAAGAGGTACCGCTCCGGCGCTGACTGCACCACGTGCACCAAAGCCCCCACCGCAAAAAAGGTCTACAAAAGTAAGCATCAAAAAAATCCAATTCGTTTATGCCAGGTTAAACAAGCCAGCAGCAGTAAACAAGAGAAGATTACAATTCCAGCTATTGATACTGACTGTTTTCTTTGCAGGCTGAAATATGATGGATTACCAACTACTGTACATTGATATTTGAATACATGTGGTAAAAGTTATTTAAGTGCGGAGTAATCAGGTTTGAAGTCGCCATAATGGGATAAGTAATCCCGCTATTTGATTGGCGACTCTTAGAATGGCAGAGCAGCGTTATTGTTGAGTAGTTAGAAGCACTTTGGACACAATAAAGTAGGTCGGGCGGAGTAAACTTGCCTCCGCCAGACATTGCCTTCTATTTTTCCAGTAACAGCCCACACTCCCGGTGCTCCTCCCCCTTAGTGGGGTCAAAGTACACATCGTTATCGGGAAGGTCGTTCTCGTAAACATACTCTTCCACATCGATTTCTCTCAGGTGGAACATCGGTGCCACTCGAATAGTGCCGTGGTTGCCCGGAGTAAAAATATCCAGGTTCTTGCGGTGCGAATTCTGGTCGTGGCGGATGCCGTTTAGCCACACATCCGGCTTAAGTTCCTGCATGGCGCGGTTGAAGGGCTCCAGCTTGACAGTCCTGGAGAAAAAGTCGTGCTCAGGGGTATCCAGCGGTGGAATGCCCCCGTATACGGCGTTGTAGTGGGCTGCGGACATCTTCGGTGAGTAGGTGCGCAGATTCAAATTGAGAGATTTGACTACATTCTCAATATGCCGGTAGGTCTCCGGGGTGTTGTAGCCGTGGTCCACCCAGATTACCGGGATATCTGCCTTGGCGCGGGTGACCAAGTGGAGAAAGGCCACCGCCAGCGGGCGGAAGTTTGTGAACACCACCGGGTTCTGAGCGTGCTCCATGGTGAATTGCATAATTTCGCTGGGTTTGGCCCCGGCGAAGTGCAAATTCATCGATTCCAGATCGGCACCCTGGTGAAAAGTGCGCTCCAGAACTGGCTGTAAAGTATGGCTGGAAGCGTTGTGTCCCATAAAAATCAGCGCCCAGAAAAATTAGGATAGGGGTCATGCTACCCGGTTCAGGAGTCGCGTAGAAACAATAAAAAGAAGTGAATCAAGAAGTTAAAGTTATAAGTAGAGTGAAAATTTACCTCCGCTGCTGCCCGGATCGGCTGCAGCGATAGGACATCAGCAACATATGCTGGCCGTATTCGGCCCGGTAGTAGCGTGCAGACTCCACAAACCCGTGCCGTTGCAGGAAGTAGCGCGTGCGCAGGTTCTCCCTGAGGAGCTCGGCGCGGAGCTCTGGCAGCCCCCGGCTGGCCGCAGACATCAAGCGGGCGCCGATACCGCAGCTGGAGAACAGAGGGCTGACGCACAGGTAAGCCAGGCGATTATCCACAGTGATGGTGATAAAGGCTTCAGCGACAGCGGCGTGGCGGTCAGTAAAGACAATGCAGCGCTTGCAGTCCCTCTGCTCGCTACGGAACAGGCGGCTATGGTTGAGCCAAAAATGGCGCGATAGAGAGGGGTGGGAGTGGACTGCGGCGTGCAACCAGAGCTGCTCAAGTCGATTCAGGTCTGAACGTTCTGCTGCCCGAAGCATAACCAGCTCCACCCTGAACAATTGGGCAAATCCTAGTCAAAAATGGTGCTATATCCCAAACAAAACCAAAGCTAAGTGAGCGCTTACACTCTACCTGTAAAAGAAAAATAGGGACTGAGCAGTGTGCTACAGTCCCCCTTGCGAGCCTATGGGCGAGGCTGCTTAGCCCAGGTGTACGAAATGGGCTTTTAAGTAATTGGTTTCCGGGATTGCTGGGTGTACCGGGTGGTCTGCGCCCTGGCCGCCGCTGGCGAGAATGGATGCGCGGCGCCCCAGGCGGTGGGCGGCGCCGCGCACACAGTCGAGGAGCTCATCGGATTGCAGGTGCATAGAGCAGGAAGCACTTACTAACAGCCCATCCTTTGCCAGCAAACGCATTGCCAGCTCATTGATATGGCGATAGGCGGCGAGGCCGGCCTTGTGATCCTTCCTTCTTTTAATAAATGCGGGGGGATCGAGCACAATGGCATCGAACTTTTCGCCCTCAGCAACCATTCCCTTGAGAACATCCAGCGCCTTGCCCTGGACGGTGCCGAGTTTGTCAGCGAGGCCGTTGTGGTCCGCATTGAGGGAACACCAGTCCAAAGCCTGTTGGGAGGCATCCACACAGACGACCTCAGTGGCGCCGTGGGCAAGTGCCTGGATGCCCCAGCCACCGGCGTAGGAAAACAGATCCAACACCCTCTTGCCGCCGATCCAGCGGTTTAACAGCCTGCGATTCTCCCGGTGATCGTAAAACCACCCGGTTTTCTGACCTTGGTGTACCGGGGCCAGAAGTGGCACGCCGTTCTCTTCAAACGGGGCCATCTCCGGTACATCGCCAAAAGCCACAGCCTGTACTTGAGGCATATCCTCGACTGCACGGCCCTGGTGGTCATTGCGCAGGAGAATGCCCTTGGGATTAATTAAGTCCGCCAACTTATCCACAATTGTCTGTTGGTAGCGCTCCATGCCCCAGTTGCTGACCTGGACTACCAAGTAGTCCCCAAACCTATCCACAACCAGGCCGGGGAGCCAGTCCGAATCGCCGTAAATCATTCGATAGCTGGGGTGAGAAAAGTAGCGCTGGCGCTGCTCGAACGCCGTTTGTATGCGCTCACTTACGGTATCTGTGGAAAAGTCAGTGTCGCGGCTGACTAATCGGCCACAAATTAATTGGCTCGGGTTGATAAAAGCGGTGCCGAGCAGCTTGCCCTGGCTATCGCGAATATGGCACTGACTGCCCGCCTCAATTCCCTTTAATGGAGTGCGCTTGGTATCCACTTCATTGCTGTAAATCCACAAGTGGCCGCGCTTGAGTCGGCGCTCTGCGCCCCGGTTTAGTATTAACTCCAGCAAAGGGAATCTCCGTTAACTTGTACAAATTAGAGCGCAATTGTGCGGACCACTCTGTGGAGGTCAAGTCTCTATCTCCCAGCTGGGCCTTTATCTCCTGGGGAGATTGAGTCCACAGTCGCGGAGCCATGCTTTAGCCCAGCGCCGCCGAAAGCCAGAGATAGCGCGGCTGCACACTGGGGGCCTCCACTGAAGCCCCACGACCTGGGGGATAGTCACCAATTTCATCGAATAGAGTGTCTAAGCTGACAATTGATGGCAGAATTTAGTGTCAGTACGTCATTCTTGTCACCTTGCTGTTGTGGAAAACTGCCGAGATGAATATGCACCAACAAACAGAAAATAATAGCGCTAGAAAGGTTGCGATGGTGGTTTGCCCGGGGGCAACCAGCTTGGATATTACAGGCCCCCTGGAAGTCTTCTCTCTGGCAAACGACCAGCTGCGCAAGCTGGGGCGCTCCAACCGGGACTTTTACGACATTCAGCTGGTGGGGCCCGAGCCCGGCCCGGTTATGACCTCAACCGGGGTCAAGGTTTTTGTAGAGCACGCCCTGGCAGAAGTTGAGGATATCCACACCTTGCTAGTGAGCGGTATACCACCGGAGTCCTGCCAGCGCGCTTGTGAGAGTAGTCCGGTTTTGGAGTGGTTGGCGGAGCAGCAGAAAAAGGTGGCTCGCATTGGCTCAATCTGTAGCGGAGCACTGATACTCGCCAGTGCGGGTGTTTTAAATGGGCGGCGTGCAACGACCCATTGGGCGGACGTCCCCGCCCTACAGACATTCCCGCAGATAGAAGTGGACCCGGACGCTATTTTTGTCCGCGATGGCAATGTCTATACCTCCGCCGGAATTACCGCTGGCATCGACTTGGCGCTGTATATGGTTGAGGAAGATCACGGGCGGGGCCTGGCGCTGAACCTGGCGCGAATTCTTGTCCTGTATTTAAAGCGGGATGGTGGGCAACAGCAGTTTAGCGTTCGCCTGGAGAACCAGATCAATAGCGATCGCTTTGCCGCTTTAATTGAATGGATGTACCAAAATATTGAGCAGCCCATAACGGTGGAGAGGCTGGCTCAGCAGGCAGCGATGAGTCCGCGTAATTTCGCCCGTACATTTGTCCGTGAACTCGGGGTGACACCGGCTCGTTTTCTCGAACAGATCAGGGTGGAAAGGGCTTGCCAGTTGTTTTCCGAACAAAACCAAGCGCAGGACAAGGTGGCCAAGCTCTGTGGATTTCAGTCGCAGGAACAGTTGCGCAGGGCCTTCCGCAAGCATAAAGGTATTTTGCCCAGTGAATATCGCAAGCGTTTCCACTGAAATCACAGCGTAAAAATATATCTTTGATAATTTTGGGTGGGCAATTTGGGAATTATCTTTTTGTGTGAGTCAGTAGCAGATCAGGGGGATAGTTGGTCGATAAAGTAGAGAGATTTACGATGTGCATAGGCGTGCTGTAGCGGAAATTAAAATTTTGATAAACCAATAGTTACTCAGAATGTTTTTAACCTTACAGCATCAGTTTTTAGTTGATAGTAAAATATATACGATTAACTTAAAATAATTGAGATTTTAGCTCAAGCCCCTGAGATCCCTTCTCGCTAATGCTTTCTGCCTACTCTCTTTTGCCAATTTGCGGTAGTCTTGGCAAATGGATCTCAGCCCCGTATTTTATTGAACACCACCGGGATTTTTCACTTCTCCACAGTGAGATGAGGATAACAATCTAATCGTTAGTGTTTTACTGGTGCGATAGTACTTAAACACTCTTATTTCGATAGAGGCAGCACCTTTAAATGATCCCTTTCTGTTGTGCGTGGTGTTAGCAGGTCTGGCTATTTAGGATTTAACCGGGAACGACTTTATCTGAAATAGCTAGTTATTTGTGACTAGATAGTTTCATTTGTTGAGCCTGGCCAATCAATTTGATTAACCCATCGCCCAGGAGCGCACCTCGTGCCCTCTGGTCGCTATTAACCGAGTTAGCTTCTCCCTAAGCGCGGACGTTTAAGAAATTATCATGCTGTTACGTATTGAAAATAAGCAAGGCATCCTCTACGAAATCAGAATAGCGGGGGGAGGTTCAAGCGCGTTCCCGATGCCGATCGATGCCAGCCATTTACTTTCAATGTTTGACGATGTCGCCATTGAGAAGATTTACACACACTTTTTTCCACTCAGTAGCGGTTTCCAAGCCAGTAACTCAGGCACGCCTTTTTCAGGGCCTGCATCCGAGCCCCCGAGCTATTTATCCATTCATGCGCGGGAAATTTATCGCGCCCTGGTACAGAGCCGCCTGATTATCGAACAGGCGCCCGCTGCTATTGCGGCACAGGAAAACCAGCCGGCGGACTTAATCGTTAAAATCCGTCTGGGGTTACAGCAAATTATCGCCCAAGAGCGCGCCGAAGCGGCCCAGATCCAGCGGCAACACGAACAGCGCTCCACTCTGGAAAAAGTGGGCGCCTATATTGAAAGCGGGGCCACAGGTTTGGGCAATGCCGCCTGGGGCCTGGCGGTATGGACTAAAGATGTGCTTGAAGTAGCGCTGATGCTCAATTCCATCCGCCAATCCCATAGGCTGGGGGTTGCCACAGCGAACTACTTCCTACATGACAAGAGCTTCGAAGAGTCTAACCGGGAGTATGTCACTGCCTTGCAACGGGAAATCGTCGATGTTCTCGGCTTTGATCCCTCCGCGATCACCCGGCAGCAGCTGGAACTGGCTCTGGATGTTACCCAGCTTATTTACGATGACCCGGCTCTGCGCGATATTATTTTCCGCTTTGCCCAGGATTATGTAAAAGCCCAGCACAGCCTGGAAATAACCGAAATGGCTGGTGGTGGTGCCTTTGAGATTATTCTCACGATTGTTCTTGCCGCCGTTACCGGGGGTGTCGGTGCGGCTGCGGCGATGGTTAAAAATGCACGCCTGCTGAAGTCCTTTAAAAATGTCGGCGAGCTAATGTTGGATTTAGCCAAGCTGAAAAAACAGCGGCTGCTGGCCGCCAAGGAAAGCGGTGCTAAGGGCGGCAGCGCCAGCTTTTCCGACTTTAGCTCCTCTGAGGCTGCGGTACCTGAGAGTTCCAGCGGCCCGTCTTCCAGTAGTTCCAGCTCTAGCAGTTCTAGTGGTTCCAGCAGTAATCAAAACAATAGCAATTCCGACAGTAGCGCCAGCAGTAATTCAAATAGTACCCAGAATAGTCAAGCGAACGATAGCAACGAGCCTGACAACGCAACTGCTACAGTGGGACAGACGCCGGCAGGTGAGGCTGTACCCTGTGCAGATAACTCCCGTCACAGCGGTGATCCAATCAACTTAAAAACCGGGGAGGAGTTTTTATCCCTGGTAGATGCGGTGCTGGATGGCCCGCTGCCATTAACCCTGACTCGATCTTATCGCAGCAGTAATAGTGAGGATTTTGGATTAGGCCATGGCTGGGCGCACACCTTAAACGAGCGCCTGGTCCCGGGTAATAAAACCGTAAAGTTTTATGATGCCGAGGGTCGGGTAATTAGTTTGCCGACACCGGGCAATAGCGGGCGCAGCCACAATGTGGTGGAAAAACTCTCCCTCACCCAAGTAAGCGATGAGCACTGGGTGCTAAGCCCCTACGGCGCCTTAAATGGCGTACAAAAACACTTTAAAGCGATAGGCGAGAGTGGCACTCTAAAACTCTCTGAAATTCGCGATGGCTACGGTAACTACTACCTGTTCCACTATATCGGCGAACGCCTGATTTGTATCGAGAGCAGTCTCGGCGAAGCCCTACATATCAGCCCACCGGAAGGGCAGCGCAACAGCCTGCGCATGGGTGAGCTAAAGAAAGAAACTCGCGATGGCCGCATTAAAATACTGGCTCAGTACGAATACAGTGACGAAGGCGACCTGATAAAAGCCACCGATGTGGATGGCTACAGTGAGCACTATGAATATCACCAGCATGTTATTACTAAGCGCACTTTAAAAACCGGCTACCGCTTTTACTTTGAATGGGATAGAGAGGGTCCCTCGGCCCGCTGTATACGCCAGTGGGGCGATCCCATCAATGGTCAGGCTACCTACAACTATACGTTTGCCTGGGACGAGGATGGCCACGGAGTTACGGTGACCGATACCCGTGGCGGGCAGGAACGCTACCGTTTTAATGAGCGCGCCCTACCCATTTATCACCGCGACCCCGAAGGCGCAGAGACCCTCTACAGCTACAACGAACTGGGCCAGGTGACCAAGGTCCAGCTGCCCAGCGATGATGGCAGCCTGCGTGAAGAGGTCTATCAGTACGACAATCAGGGGCGCCTGACCCAAAAGACCGATGCCGCCGGCAATAGCCACCGCATTGAATACAACAGCGAAGGCTTGCCTGGCAAAGTCACCGACCCATCTGGCAATACCTGGCAGCGCGAATACAACAAAAACGGCCAGATCGTCGCCACCACCGATGCCCTCGGCAACAGCACCCGCTACAGCTATAACCCGGTCGGCCTGATCGGCAGTGTTACCGACCCCCTCGGCAATGCCACCCGCTACCTGTGGAACCCGGAAGGTCGGCTCGCAGCAATCCAAGACCCCATGGGCCGCAGCCAGCACTATCGCTATGATATGGCCCGCCGCCTGCAAGAAGTACAACACGCCCCCGGCCAAGTCACCCGCTACGAATACGACAGCCAAGATCGTATCCATGCGGTTATTACCCCAGATGGTGCCCGCACCCAGTACAGCTACAACGCCCAAGGATTGCTTGCCGAAATTACTGACTCCGAAGGCCGCAGCACCTGCTACGCCTACGACGGGCTCAGCCAGGTTAAGGCGCGCACCAACCCAGATGGCAGCCGCCTGGAGTACCACTACGATGGTGAGCGCAACTTAATCGGACTCACCAATGAAAATGGCGAGCGCTACCAGCTTAAATACGACCTCAACGAACGCCTGATTGAAGAAGTGGGCTTCGACGGCCGCGTAACCCGCTACGCCTATAACCGCGCCGGCCATCTGATCGCCTCAAGAGCGGTAACTGATCCTGATACTGGCAAGGGTATCGATACGATTTTTGAACGCGATCCTTTCGGTCGTATGCTGGAGGAAGTGACTCCAGATGGGATTACCAATTTCCGCTACAACCGCAGCGGCCAGTTAATCGAAGCGGAAAATAGCCAGCGCAAACTGCGCTGGGAGTACGATGCCAATGGCCGCGTCACTGCGGACTGGCAGGGCAAAGAGAAGCTTACCCATCAATACGATGCCGCCGGCAACCGTATCGCCACAACCTTGCCCGATGGCGAAGTGCTCAACTTCGCCTTCAACCCCGCCGGCCAATTCCAGAGCCTGCACCGCCGCCCAGTGGGTGGTGACACCGATCAGCTGATCACCAGCATCAGTCACGATGAACAGGGCCGGGAGAGTCAGCGCCAGCACGGCAATGGGTTGGAGAGTCAGCGGGATTATGATCCTCAGGGGCGGCTGCAAAAGTTGCGCCTGGGTAAATCTAATAACCCAGTATCAGACCCTACTGCGCCAAGCTCAATCCTGGAGCGCAACTACCAGTACAACAAAGCCGGTCAGATCGCCAAGATTGAGGATAGCCTGCGTGGCACGCGTAGCTACCACTACGACGCCCTGGATCGCCTCACCCAGGTAGATGGCCCCAACCCCGAGTATTTTGTACACGACCCTGCACATAATATTCTCGCCGCCGCCAACTCAAAGGATGGAGCGAAACAGCAAGCCAGTGCCACTCAAGTTAAAGGCAATCGCTTAGCCTTCCGTGGCGATACCCACTACCGCTACGATATTCACGGCAACCGCATTGCCGAACTACGCGGTAAAGGGCAGAAACTGCAAACCCGCTATCACTACAACTATCGCCAACAGTTGGTGCGGGTAGAAAAGCTCAAACTGGAAGAAGGGATAGAACAGCTTCAGCAGGAGATTCACTACCAGTACGACCCGCTAGGCCGTCGTATTGGTAAAAGCAGCAACAGTGAATACACCAACTTCCTATGGGATGGCAATGTCCTGCTTCGTGAAAGTAAAACTGATATCCACACCCGGCAAGACCTAAATACTCGGACCTACTACTTTGAACCGGGTACTTTCAAGCCGGTTGCACTAAAGGATGGCAAAGAAGAGAAAGAGCAGGTTTGCCACTACCACCTGGACCATCTGGGTACGCCTGATACCCTTACCAATCAGGAAGGTGAAGTGGTATGGAGTGTTGCCTATCAGAGCTATGGCAATATTGCCCTGGCCCACAAGAACCAGATAGAACAGCCGATTCGCTTCCAAGGGCAGTACTTCGACGAAGAGACCGGGCTGCACTACAATCGGTTTAGGTATTATGATCCAGAAGTTGGGGAGTTTACGCAGCAGGACCCGGTTGGATTGTTGGGTGGGTCGAATAGCTATCAGTATGCACCCAATCCGCTTGAGTGGGTTGATCCTTTAGGGTTGACGGCGGCAAAAGAAAATACGAATAGATATGTTAACTCTGTTGCTGGTCCGCAAGTACAAAAAATTTATGATGTCACTAAAATTACAGCAAAAGATATACCTACATACAAGAGTGGAAATTTTAACGAATGGTTTGATGCTCGAACTCCAGAAGAAATTCAGTACTTATATAATTCTGATAAAAAAATTCGCAGAAAAATTGAAAGTGGATTAAGAGCTGATGGAGGGATGCATGAGTTTCTTATGGTTTCAAGAGCCCCTAAATGGAAAGAGTGGGGGGTTACTGCTCAACAAGTTCATGTTGATTATGCCGTCTCAACAGAAAAGTTGCGATGGATAATACCGTCAGATATCGACCACCAACTTCGAGGGCAACCTGGAGGGCATCGTATTATTAATGATACTACTGGCGATGTAACAGCGCCAGGTTCAACCAGATACCATAAAGAACTTGATCAAGCAATTGACAATAGCTCATCACTAAAAGAGTTTGATGAGGAGCTAAGTGAACTTAATGATCGCTGGCAAGTTAACATTATTGATTAAACCACCAAAAGATATTTAGGCTTTAGAATGAGCAACTTAATAAATGAATTAGAAAATATCCTGAAAAGATATTTACCCGAAGCTGAACAGGCTGGTCTAGACCTCTCCGACGATAACTGCCCTTACAGAAAATGTTATTTTGAAAAACTACCGAGCGAGGCTGCTAAAGAAGCGTTATTTTTATACCCAAATGGAAAATCTTTATATAAAAAGTATCAGGAGATTTTAAACGGAAAGGAAAGTAAAAAACTGATATCTGACAATGAATTATGTGGCTTAGTTAGAGATCACCTAAAATCAATAGTTGATATCATGGATGAGAATGAAGACGAAAAAGCTATTAAATTCATTCTGGCTATAGATGATATTAGCATTGCTGAATCGCTCGAGCAGTTTGCGCCTGGAGAAAACTTACTCCATAAGTACGTGTATGGAGCTATTGGCGAGTTCCTGTTGAATGAGTTGCCAAATGACGATTCCTTGTGGCTTCTATATGACTGGTCTTTGGAGAAGTCTAAGTGGGTAACTGTTTCTGCATTTTTTTTGGAAGATTTTATTGATGAATCTCTCTTGCATAAGAAGAACTTCTTTAGGCCGGGTTTCAACCTATGGCTAACGAGAAACAATAACCATTATTGGGCCGTAGGAAACAAATTTGTAGGGAATAGCGTTTTGTGTAAGGCTGCGAAATAGGCTTAATGATATTCAATAATTAGGGAATCTAGAGCATCCAAGGGACAAGTTCTCGGCGCCCATAGATTGGAGCCTTCAATCTCGTCGAAGATCTAGGGAAGATCTAGAAGATCTAGGACAGCCAAAGACTGAAGGGTGGTGCTGGCAATAGAGCTAGTCCCCTCTCCGGCGGCTCTTTCTCTTTGGTTTACAGGTAAACGCCACGAAACTGGACACCCACAGATTGGAAAGCGATGCCAGCAACATTGCCGAAGATCTAGGACAGCCAAAGACTGAAGGGTGGTGTCGGCAATAGAGCTAGCCCCCTCTCTGGCGGCTCTTTCTCTTTGATTTACAAGTAAAGGAGTTGAAATTCTGGGAATTGCTGGTTAGGTTTTGGAGATCGCTGCTTTTGGATAAAAGGTCGGTAATCGTGCTATTGAGTACTTGAGGCCGGGGTAGGTTAGCAGGGCGTAGCTGAGAGGAGGCGCCGGCAGTCGCTTATACCGTGTACCCAGCGTTTATCGAGTTGAGCACAAACTTTTTGTACAACCTCTACCGATCCCACCAAGCCTTTAAAGCGGCTTTCAAAGTTCCGGCTGAGATAGAGCCAGTGCTTGGGTGAAATGCCGAGTCGCTCCAGAATAGGAGGTATGTTTTCGGCAATACAACCCCGTTTTCTTGGGTCTAAATGCCGGCCGCTCCAGTCCACTAGCTCCAAATAGTGATCCAACTGGAAAGGTAGCCCTTTCGGCATATTCAAACGCTCACCGCCGACAAACGGAAGTAGATTTTTGGGCTGCTTACCTGAGACTGCCGCACGAATACGCTGTTGAATCGAAGTGTAATCAGACTCTTCAGGTGTTTTGGCAATATTGGCACGGATGGGGTTAAGGTCTACATAAGCCATACAGGCGGCGAGGGCTCCTTCATCCAGTAAAGCCTGAGACTTAAACCGCCCCTCCCAAAAGCGGCCGGTACAGTTGTCTTCAGCATTGGCCTGACGGGCGATAGACTCGTTTAAGCAGCGCATAAACCAGCTGATATCCATTAGACGCTCCCGCCATAGGGAAACGACCTCTTTTAGCCTGTCTTCCTCAGCGTGATCGAGGGTATCACCCTGAAGATAGCGCTGGGCCAAGCTAGAGGCTTTGAAGAGTTTTTTCCAGCGAGTAATTACCTCTGTAAGAGACCACTTGTTAGCCGATTTTGTGTTGATATAGAGCACTATATGGTAGTGATTACTCATTACTGCATAGGCGGCAATATCTAGCGCAAACACCTCGGCTAATTTATGCATACGGCTTTCAATCCATTCGCGCCGATGCTCGTAATCTTTTCCGGATTCACTATCTCTGCCACAGAGAAATGCACGCCGTACACAGCGGGAGACACAGTGATAGTACGGTGTTGCATCAAGAGATATCTGGGTGCTTCGCGGTAGAGTCATCGGTTACACGCGCATTTATGTGTATAAATATCCAGTATTCTGTGGGGTTTCAATCTTTTGTCAATAGGGATGGGGGTTTATACTTTCTATATGGTGGGTGTCCAGGATTAAGCATAGCCTAGGTGGTGAACTAAATGACTGGGCTAAGTTTTCGACTCCGTCAGTTGATAGTCCATCAGGACCATTCCAAGTTCATTTTTATCGGAATGAAAAACTGGATTTGAATGAATTTGATTTCGACTATAAGTCTGTTTTCAATCATGATGGCGACTGGGGTAAAGATCTCAGAGATTGGCGAGTTAGCGAGGGGTTACACCCAACTAAGCAGAGTCATACATTGGATGGAAAGCCACGTTCATACTAGGAATTAGAAATGAAAGTTAAGTGTCTAAATTTGATTGATAAGGCAACAGGAAAGTCGGTTGACAGAAATGATTGGCTAACGGTTGGACAGGTTTATACTGCGGTTTTTATTGAAAAGCCGCAGGACCAAGAAAAGCTCTATAGAATCATCGGAGATGATATTTCTCAAAAACCAATGCTCTTTGAAGCTGTATTATTTGAGGTTGAGTCCGGTCCAGACGACGATTGGATCTCAGAAACAACACAGAGCGGAACTTTCCGCTCTGGCCCAAAAGAGTTTATGGTGCCTGGATTTTGGGGCAATTTATTTGAGGGGGAACCGGCTGAAAATAAGGCTTTCAAGGAAGTGGTTGCTAGGTTAGTTTAATATTCCAAACAAGGCTGCAGCTCCGGGTGATGCGAATTTTATAGGGCCTTTAAGCGCAATTGATACCAAAATATAGCCTAATAAGAACTCGCCCATCGGTGGCCACTCACCAGATGTGTTGAACTCTTCTAGCTATAAAATGGATGCGGTGAGGATTCAAAATCCAGATGGTACAGTTTCAGTTACCGGCTTTAAGATGATATTGCAACGCAAAGATGGCAATATTGGTTGGTCTGCTCAAAAGTCTCCCAATATACATACGATTGCACCACCAACGTGGTCTAATGCGCAAATACTTGATGCCGGTAGACAAACAGCTGCTACACCTGGAGTAGTCTTAAGAGAGTTAAATGGTATTAAAACTACTTCTCACATTAAGATAATTGATGGTGTTGAGTGGCAAGTTCTTAAAGACAACGGTGTTGTAACGTCATCACTTCCTACTGGTGGAAAAGCTATACCATAGCCCTAAAGAAAGTTTCAAGATGCTTGAAAATATAGATAAGTCCATTGGCTCCAAAGACAGTGGTTGGCAAGAGTATAGCGTCGAGCTTGCTGCAGCAGCATTAGATGAACTTGACGATAAAGCCTGGGGTGAGTTGACAAAATCTATAAAAGGCAAACCTAAGTATTGGCGTGTTCGTTGTGCAGAAGCGTTATATGAGTCCGAAAGTAAGCGTTGTATGGAGTTGTTAGCTCAATTGCTGCTTTTAGATGAAGAAAAAGAGGTTGCTGTTGTAGCTGCTTGTGCGATAGAGGATTCTGGTTATGAGTTGACACCGGAATACAAGCCACGTATTGAGTGGTTGTTATCTCGGATTAGTCAATCTTGTGAAACTAGCTACGAGGATGTAGAAAGGTTGTTGAGACGATTTAAGCCCTCCTAAAACTCACGAAACTGGACACCCACCTCACGAAACTGGACACCCACAGATTGGAAAGGGCTTTTCCTATACCGTCACAGTGAGGATTTATAAATGAGTAGTAGTAGTTTTGAGGGAAAAAAGCCAGAGGCTATGGTTGAGTTTCTGAGCCGTTTTAGTGAAAAAGATACTCTCCCTGCATCTTTCCATTCTAGCCATGATAGATTTTTATTGAGCGTTCAATATTTATTTAACGATTGCTGGTCTAACCGTTTTAACCCCAACAATAATTTACTCAAATTTGCGGTTAGCACTGACGGGTGGGATTTGTTGATAAACCCTGAAGATGAGGAGTTGATTGTATTTCAAGATGAAGTTGGAGATATCGACAGTATAGATATAACAATATTTGACTTGTTAAACGCAAAGGTTGAAAAAATATAGAGCGAAGATCTAGGGGAGCGAAGATCTAGGACAGCCAAAGACTGAAGGGTGGTGTCGGCAATAGAGCTAGCCCCCTCTCTGGCGGCTCTTTCTCTTTGATTTACAAGTAAAGGAGTTGAAATGCTGGGAATTGCTGGTTAGGTTTTGGAGATCGCTGCTTTTGGATAAAAGGTCGGTAATCGTGCTATTGAGTACTTGAGGCCGGGGTAGGTTAGCAGGGCGTAGCTGAGAGGAGGCGCCGGCAGTCGCTTATACCGCGTACCCAGCGTTTATCGAGTTGAGCACAAACTTTTTGTACAACCTCTACCGATCCCACCAAGCCTTTAAAGCGGCTTTCAAAGTTCCGGCTGAGATAGAGCCAGTGCTTGGGTGAAATACCGAGCCGCTCCAGAATAGGCGGCGTGTTTTCGGCAATACAACCCCGTTTTCTGGGGTCTAAATGCCGGCCGCTCCAGTCCACTAGCTCCAAATAGTGATCCAACTGGAAAGGTAGCCCTTTCGGCATATTCAAACGCTCACCGCCGACAAACGGAAGTAGATTTTTGGGCTGCTTACCTGAGACAGCCGTACGAATACGTTGTTGAATCGAAGTGTAATCAGACTTTTCAGGTGTCTTGGCAATATTGGCACGGATGGGGTTAAGGTCTACATAAGCCATACAGGCGGCGAGTGCTCTTTCATCCAGTAAAGCCTGAGACTTAAACCGGCCTTCCCAAAAACGGCCGGTACAGTTGTCTTCAGCATTGGCCCGACGGGCGATAGATTCGTTTAAACAGCGCATAAACCAGCTGATATCCATTAGACGCTCCCGCCATAGGGAAACGACCTCTTTTAGCCTGTCTTCCTCAGCGTGATCGAGGGTATCACCCTGAAGATAGCGCTGGGCCAAGCTAGAGGCTTTGAAGAGTTTTTTCCAGCGAGTAATTACCTCTGTAAGAGACCACTTGTTAGCCGATTTTGTGTCGATATAGAGCACAATATGGTAGTGATTACTCATTACTGCATAGGCGGCAATATCTAGCGCAAACACCTCGGCTAACTTATGCATACGGCTTTCAATCCATTCGCGCCGATGCTCGTAATCTTTTCCGGATTCACTATCTCTGCCACAAAGAAATGCACGCCGTACACAGCGGGAGACACAGTGATAGTACGGTGTTGCATCAAGAGATATCTGGGTGCTTCGCGGTAGAGTCATCGGCTGCACGCGCATTTGAATGTATAAACATACAGTATTTTGTAGGGTTTCAATCTTTTGTCAATAGGGATGGCGGTTTATACTTTCTATATGGTGGGTGTCCAGGATTAACATAGAAAAGGAAAGAATAGAAAGTTTGGGGGCTAAGGTGCATAGAGCGCCTAGAAAAAGAGTTGCAGATGCGCGGGCGGCGGCCCCAGAAAGTACAAGGCCCCCTGCGAAATCTATAAAAGGTTGTAAAGAGAAAGGATGAATTCTATGTTTATTTCTTATATTCCTACAAGGGATATAGATGCTTCCAAGGATTTTTATGAGAATAAAATGGGTTTTTCTGAAGATGATTATGGTTTTAAACTGAATATCTCTGGCTATGATGAAGTTAGAATACGGCCACAGATCAAGAAAATTCTCCCGCTTGAAAGCTATTGTTATTTTAGGTGTGAACTGAAAGATGGTTTTCTTAGTTATTGTAAAGAACTAATGGATAAGGGGGTTGTATTTAAGGTGATTGCAATGACACCGGGGGGGTACTCTGGGATGATTGTCGATCCAGATGGAAATAAGATATTAGTAGAATGTGAAAGTTATGAAGATGATAATTATATTGACCCAAATGAATGGGATTGTTATCGAAGATATTAGGATATAATAATGAATGATTATGATGTGCCGGAAGGGTTTATTCCGTTGAATATTCAGCAGTAGCGGAACAGTTCTGGGCACCTAGGGCGCCGAGCTAAATTGGAAGAAGATTGGAGGTGAAGGCACTCTGCCCGGTAAGGTTTAGCAAACCGCTGGGACTCCAAGTCATGAGCGTTGTTCCGTAGCGGTCAGCGTTAAGCGTTGACAGGGAAAGATACAGGCTCAGTATTTAACTCCGAAAATCTAACTTGATATCGCTGGCTTTGTTGGGTACCAGGGAAGGCTGCAGAGATGGATGTATTTTGCGAGTGCCTATAGAGCATCAGTCGTAAATAGAGCCGAGGACTTGATGGAGAAAGTTGGGGTGATTTCGCTATTAATCTACGAGAATTCATCTTGGATCTATAAGCGAATAGGATCTGCCCCCAAAGGGGGCTTTCATCATGCCAACCACTATACGGGGGCTTATAATTTTTGTTGGTTTAAGGTAAATCTAGTGTGTTTGGAATTAATCCGAACCGATCAGGTAAGGGTAGGGTGTATACTTCGTACGTATCGATCCATGCAAAAATAGCTGTGTACAAGCCCAGCTGATTGCTCACTGGCAGATGAAATACCGTGTAGTTCATCTGGTAAGGAGTGTAAGTTTTCACCTGAAGCGACATTAGCTGACAACTCAATTTTCCTCATTGTTGGCAAAGTGCAACTAACTTTGACCTTTGATCAATCAAAATAGTCATATCCTGAAGAGCGTGTGCACCTATGAGCAGTTCTGGGTAACGCTCGGAAATAAGTACTTCGATGTCAGAAGCTGTAACGTTCCCCATTTTGAGAGGTCCATGAATGCTGGCCCTCTCCATTCGAATTTTTGTATTTGAAAGTGTTCCTACAGCAGTTTTCTCTGTTGCTTTGCTGCTTAGTTTTGTGTACATGGACTGAGGCAGCACGAAAGTCACGTTTGCTCCCGTATCCAAATTCCCTGTTGTTTGTAAGCTACCGATGGATACCGGAATACGAAAGGCACGCTCATATTGAAGAATTCCCTCTTCTTGTGACAATGTAAGTAGCGTCGTGAAATATAGCATTTTTGTTGGGTAGTCTATTATTACTAAACCATCTTCAAAGAAATCTCTCCCAACGATCCCGAAGAATTTTTCTTTGGGTGGTTTATTGCTACTATAGTCCCGCGTCAAAACTTTAATGTTATTACGAACAAGCTTGTCAACCTGGAGAGAATCAAATTGGGTAACGTCAGTTTTAGTAACTGTGATCCCATCAGAGTTATTTCTCTGGGACTCAATAGTTAAACCAAGTTTACTGACGAGGCTGGAATCAGCACGTCCCATGCCACTAGCACCTGTATCAACAGCAAAGCGAAATGGGCCGCTCCCGTTAACGCTTACTTGTACGTAGATACGACCATCGATAACCTCAAATGGCGTACGAACTATCCAGTTTTCAGCTGAACTTTTTGTAAGTTCACAAGCATCTTGTGCGAATGCCGAGTTATGAGTAAAACCTAGCAGGATAGGCATTGTACAAATAAGTACGAAACTGGATAACCATCTGTGGGTAAATTTCATATTTGACCTTCTTAATCAATGAAGTGCGATTTATCAGTTTTCTATCAAGACTTAAGCTATAAGCTAAGATGGTTGATTCTGTATTTGACGCTCCCACTGTCAGATTAGATGCATCGACCCCCTGAATCTTATAGAAGAGCAGAGTGGAGCAACTTTATGCCACCCTGTCCCAAAGTACTTAAAACTAGAAAAGGCGGTACGCCCGTACCTGACGGTTGAGTCAATAATACCGATCCTTGGAGGGGGGAAACCAAGTTTGCGTCTATAGTTGATCATCGCCCAATGAATGAGACCGAAAATTTCCCCAAATCCCACGAGAAAGGCCCATACTCCCAGTAAGTAGATGATTGCTATGCTGGTTCCAGGAATAAGAGTTGTGATAGTGATCCGATTCGCAATGCCCTTTATCATGCAAAACGGTGCAGGAGCAAAATTACCGCTAAAGATGAAGCTCAGGGAGAAGTACAGTTTTATTGGAGTTCTCAAAAAATTCAGCCCCCTGGCTGTCGAGTCAATGAGAGCACTGAAGCTGCGTCAATTGAATTATTACCATAAGACTCTCCGGGCTATTGTATTGGTGAAGGACTTAGTTGCTAACAAATAAGCTTTCTTTGTTTATATGTGTTAACTCTCTTTATATGGTGCCTGTTTAAATAAATTAAGTTTAAAACCCTTAGCTATATTTTATTTTTCTCAAATAATAGGTTATTAAAGTAATATGGAATCTGATAAGGATTTAGACTATAGAGGAATCATTGCTGGGGTGGATAAAGATCTGGTTATATTTTGTAAGTCTTGCGTATCAGGTGTAGATTCAGAATTGTTTGAACTTATAGATCGTATAAAAGGAAAATCTGTGAATATACCTAAAGTGCTATAGAAGTAGAATACTGTATTATTTGAAGCCTTGGTTTTGTGTGGTAAGTGTTTGGTTGGGGGTAAAATAGGTCTGAATTTTCACGGATCAGGAAAATAATCCTGGGCGTCCTCAATTGATTTGTTTTTGGAGTTGAATTATTGTGAGTGTCTGAACTACTATAATTTAAGATTTTCTATCAGGCTGCTCACTCACCCTACACCAGATATCATAGAACGCTCACTGAGCGTATATGGACCAAGATCTAGGACAGCCAAAGATTGAGCGGCATCAAGAGATATCTGGGTGCTTCGCGGTAGAGTCATCGGCTGCACGCGCATTTGCCTGTATTAATATCCAGTATTTTGTGGGGTTTCAATCTTTTGTCAATAGGATTGGCGGTTTATAATTTCTGTTTGGTGGGTGTCCAGGATTAACTGAGGGATCAATTTAATGGCAATAGTTAATGCAAATATTGGATTGGCTGCAAACTATCTTGATGGTAGAAAAGTCAGAAAATCTGACTTTGTCGATAAATTAAACAGCATAGATAGCCCTGACATTAAGGGAGTTATTTACAACAGAGTCGCAGGCTTATCATCTATAATAGTCTTCATCGAAGATGAGCTATCCAACTATCACGACCAAAAAGATCCAGATGCAGCTTTTGAACAGGCCTTAGCTTTTGGAATAGATAAATTTACTGACTGGCTTAAAACACAAGAGTCTAGCTTATTTAAAACTTTAAAAAATAATCAGCTTAAGGTATGGGTCTTTATAGAGTTATGGATCGAAGATGATCAACTAGATATAAACTTCCCCCCTAAGTTATTAACGGAATGCGGGCGACTGAATATTTCTATTGACATCGTAACCAATGATTAATGATCAAGTATTTTTCTGGACACCCATTATTTTTCTGGACATCCATAGACTTCCAGTTCTAGCACAAAACTGGACACCCACAGATTGGAAAGCGGATTGGAAAGCGATGCCAGCAACATTGCCGAAGATCTAGGACGCCGAAGATCTAGGACAGCCAAAGACTGAAGGGTGGTGTCGGCAATAGAGCTAGCGCCCTCCCTGGCGGCTCTTTCTCTTTGATTTACAAGTAAAGGAGTTGAAATGCTGGGAATTGCTGGTTAGGTTTTGGGGATCGCTGCTTTTGGATAAAAGGGCGGTAATCGTGCTGTTGAGTACTTGAGGCCGGGGTAGGTTAGCAGGACGTAGCTGAGAGGAGGCGCCGACAGTCGTTTATGCCGTGTACCCAGCGTTTATCGAATTGAGCACAAACTTGCTGTACAACCTCTACCGATCCCACCAAGCCTTTAAAGCGGCTTTCAAAATTCCGGTTGAGATAGAACCAGTGCTTGGGTGATATACCTAGCCGCTCCAGAACAGGCTTTATCTCCACCCTCAGTGACCTGGTGAGACTGGGCGCCACAAAAATTGGCCAGTGGTGAAGTGAATGAACAAAATTATGCTTTGGGTTGGCGGGTGACTGAAGTAGAAATCCCCGAGGTGGGATTAACGAGAGTGGCCAACCACGGCGGAGTGAGTCGCGGCAGTCAGAGCTGGTTAATGATAATACCGGAGTATCAGCTTTCTGTTGCGGTCAATATCAATCGAAAGACAAAAACCTTTTGGGACTTTGCGCGAGTCTCTCTGGAAATAGCGAGCGCCTTTATTTATCAGCAGGATAAACTCAATTGTGAATAAAAAAACCGGCCAAACTCTGGCCGGTTTTAACTCGCTATTCGCGCTGTAAATAATCAGAGCGGAAGGCCTACTGAGTGTTTACCATAATTTGAGTCTGTGAAAATACCTTTTCACCGTCTCCGTGAGTCAAAATACCCAGGTGGCGGGTGTTGGGGGCAAGATTCATCCACTCTAGAGAAACGATACCTGTTGTGCCGATTTGTGCCTGAGTCGGTGCATTGAGCGCGGTGTTGCCGCTATCTCCATGCAGATAAAAGTTAAACAGGCTGAAATCGGTGGGACCTGCGGCAGTGGCGTAATCGACAACCACCACTGCGTACTGCCCGGGAGTGGGGTTGGTCACTGAGACAGATTCAGTGGAAGTGGCGTTGCCGCTGGTACCGACTTCGGGGTAATTGGGCGCGGGGCCGTAAACCTCCAGGTCCAGGTCATCGCTGCCACCCCCATCGCCCACATCGGCATCAAACATGGCGATAGTGGCCAGCTCGGTTCCATCGGGGATATCAAAGAAAATAACTTCAACATCGCCATCTTCGATGGTGGCATTGGTGGCCAGCCCTTCAGCCAAACCGGCGATACTCACCTGGAAATCACCGTTGTAGCCGAAGCCCACATTGAGGTCGAGACTGCCATCGGTACCGGCGGCGCTAAGATCCAGTGGTGCGGCGAGTGGCACCGGGCGCACGGCGATCGGGCTGCGCACGCTGACTTGCGTGCCCACAGATTGCCAGGTCAGGTCGCCAAATACCCAGGTGTCCAATTCAGCCGACTCGGTGGTGGTGAAGGTCACCTCAAACTCCGCACTCTGCCCCTCTGCGAGGCTCACTACCTTTGGATTGATCTCCACGTCGATACCGGCCGGTGCGTTGACCGATGCCCAATACCAGCGCCGACCGGGAGAGACGCTGGTAACCCGGCGCTTGATCGTCTGACTGCCGAGCAGTTCGGCGACCGCGATGGAAGCGAGGTTCAGGTCGCTGGAATCGCTGGAGTAACCCTGGGACAGCAGCGCATCGCAGGTTGCGCTATCGACGAGCTGGGGCTGGAGTGCAGCGCCACACAGGAAGGCGAGGTAATCATTGAAGCCCGCATCGTAAACCAGGCCCGGCTTAAAGGCGTCGCGGGGCACTATGATACCGGCGCCCATATCAAAGGGGGTGGCATCCTCAAGCCCGTAGGATTTACGCAGGTCACTGCGCGCGGTGGTCATCAGTGCGGACTTGGCCATTGCCGGGCTCCAGTGTGGGTTGGCCTGCTTTAATAGGGCCATAACACCGGCGACATGAGGGCTGGCCATTGAGGTGCCACTCAGGGCCCCAAACAGCTCGCCTCCGCTCAGCACTGGAGATATCCCCGCGATAATCCCCACGCCCGGGGCGCTGATATCCGGCTTGATAATATCTGGCGCGCCTCCGTTCTGGCCGCGAGAGGAAAAGTTGGCGACACGGTCTTCCCGGGCGATTAATTGAGACGGGTCGATAGCACCGGAGACGCCGCTGCTGTTGGCGAGGGCGTCGCCTTCATAGAAAGAAATCATCATCCCGGGAATACGGGTATCCGGGGCCGACATGGTGATCGGGTTGATGCGGTCATCGGCTGTGCCGTCGTTGTAGACCACAATAGCCACGGCACCGGCGTCGGCAGCGTGGTTGTATTTGTCGGTAAAGGAACAACCTCCGCGCCTGACCAGGGCGATAGCGCCTCCGAGGGCATCGGTATTGGTGAGGGGGCTACAGGCCTCCAGCGGTTCGCTCAGAGCGATGTCGGCGGAGAGGGCGCCGACCTCCTCCAGGCTCACGGTGCTATTGCCCTCGCGCCCCTCGTAAGTGCCGGCAACCTCTACCGGTGCGGACACTTGCATAGCCAAGCCGAAGCTCTGGTCATCTTCGGAGGCGCCGACGGCGGTAATCCAGGGAATACCTGAGGGGGTGCCCATGGTCTCCGGCCCCGGCCCGCTGTTACCGGCAGAGGTGGCGACAAAAACGCCGGCATCGGCGGCAAATAGAAAGGCGATATCATCGGCGCCACTGAAGGTGGTACCGGAGCCGCCGATAGAATAGTTGATAACATCGACACCGTCGGCCACGGCCTCGTCGATAGCGGCCATAGAGTCCGCCGATGAGCAACCGCTATCGTCCGGGTCTGGAGCGTCCCAGCACACTTTGTACACCGCGATACGGGCCCGTGGCGCCATACCGGTCAGGGTTTTCCCGTCTGGGGTGGTAACGCCATAGTTGCCGGCGGCTGTGGTGGCGGTGTGCGTGCCGTGTCCATCCGCATCCCGCGCGGAGAGGAATTCGTAATCCGCCAGTTCGTTGTTGGCCAGGAAGGCATCGGAAAATGACCTGGCCTTGATCAGTTTATTGTTGCAGGTAAAGGCCGCGTCGTTGGGGTTGTGGTCGCTGTTGCCGAAATCACAGCCCTCACCGGTGAAGGAGTCGGGTATAGCACCGTAGGCAACCTGCGGCCCCATATTGCCCTGGAAGGGGGTAGCCATGTCGGCGACACCCAGGTGTTCCGGGTGGATGCCGGTGTCGATGACACCCACCACAATATCCTCGCCGGTAATCCCCCACAGCCAGGGGCTGGGCATATCTGTAATGCCGAGGAAATCTGCGCTGGAGTCGGTATGGGGCTTGAGTAACTTATCTTCCCAGACGCCTTTGACATCTCCACGAGCGCGCAGTGCGGCCGCTTCCCTGTCGCTCATAACGGCGGCGAAGCCATTAAAGGCGGTGTCGTATTCGTGCACCCTGCGCGCGCTGGGCACTGTGGAGAGCACCTGCTCCCGGCGGGATTTGAGGAAACCCGAGTAGTGTCGATAGCTGCTGCTCTGGGGATCGAGCTTGCTGCGCGGGCTGGGTTTGGTGGCCGGCAAGCCGGGGAGGGTACCGCTGTAGGAGGATAGTGGCTCCCCCTCCAGTTGAACAATATAGACTTTGCGCGCTTTTTCCTGGCTGGGGGCAGACCTCTCCCCCAATGACTCAGCAAATCCACTGCCAGATAGCAGCATAGTGGCCATCAGGGCAGAAAGAATCTTTCTTTTCATTGGAGTATCCCTTTGTTGTTGTGTGCAGGTGGCAACAAAAGGCCAGATAGCGCTCTCCAGCAGAACCACTCAGAGCGCTAGTCAGACCCAGCCCATCCATGGCCTGGCACGACTCGCTGATACAACAATGGGCTCGCCCTCCCGCCAGTTGCTTTTAATGGAATGTGTCGCACAACTCAATAAGCTGGCGCCTGGGTAAACAACGGATAGCAAAAACAGTGCGCCAGGTTGGATATCGGGCGCGCAAATAATCTCGCTAAGTGCGGGGGCGGGTGTCTAGGGGGAGAGGAAAAACTGTGAAAACTGCGCCAGGTCACTAAAAACGGAGGTGGCGGCCAGGCGCGGGTCCGGCTGCGCTATCAGGTGCTGTAGTGTCTGCTCGCCGACCCCGGTTTTCACCAATACCGGTTTACAGCCCTTTTCCAGGGCCAGATAGAGGTCTGCGAGTTTATCTCCGAGCAGATAGCAGTCGTGCAGACTGGTATCGAATTCCGCTTCGATCGCATCCAGCAGACCCGCCAGCGGCTTGCGGCAACGGCAGTTGTCCTCGGGGCCGTGGGGGCAGTAGAAAATTGCGGCGATCTCACCGCCGGCATCCTCTACCAGAGTGCGCATTTTGGCGTGTATTGCCTCCAGATCATCCAGGTCAAAGCGGCCCAGCGCCAGACCGCTCTGATTGGTGGCAATCACCAGCTGGTGGCCGGCCTGGCTGAGTGCCGCCAGCGCTGCAATACTGCCGGGTAGGGGCCGCCATTCGTCGGCGGATTTGACGAATTGGTTGGGGTTTTCGTTAATCACCCCGTCGCGGCCGAGAATGATAATTGCCATATTGGTGTCTCCCTGTGCGGCGCAGCGGGGCCGTAGGCCCCGCTTCTACAAGTGGTTACTTGGCCGGTACCAGCAGGGAAATGTCGGCAACTTCGAGGAACAGTGCGCGCAGCTGGGCCAGCAGGGCCAGGCGGTTGTCGCGCAGTTGCTCGTCGTCGCTCATCACCATTACGTGGTCGAAGAAGTTGTCCACGGTTTCGCGAAGTCCCGCCAGGCCGGCGAGGCCCTCGGCGAACAGCGCATCGCGATACAGCGGCTCCACTTCTGTGCGGGCAGTCTGTACTGCGGAGAACAGCGCTTTTTCTGCGTCCTCCTGCAACAGGGCTTCATCAATTTTACTGGGTACGGCGCCATCCAGCTTGGCGAGGATATTGGACACGCGCTTGTTGGCGGCGGCCAGCGCACCGGATTCCGGCAGCTGGCTAAAGGCGTTGACTGCGTGTACGCGGTTGTCGATATCCAGCGGGCGCGACAGCTTGCGCGCGGCAACCGACATAAAGACTTCGGTGGCGATACCCTGGTCTTCGTAGCGCGCGCGGAAGCGCTCCAGGACATACTGCAAAGTCTGCTCTACCACCTTGTCGTACTCGCCCAGGGCGGTGCGCGGGTAGTTGTCGCGGGCCAGTTCCAGCAGTTCGCGCAGGTCCAGGTCGAGGCGCTTCTCCACCAGGATGCGGATAATGCCCAGGCTGGCGCGGCGCAGGGCGAACGGATCGCGGGAGCCACTGGGGGGCTGGCCGATACCGAAGATACCCACCAAAGTATCCAGGCGGTCTGCCAGGGCGATAGCAGTACCGGTGTCGCTGGCGGGCAGCTCGTCGCCGGCAAACTTGGGCATATACTGCTCGTACATGGCCTTGGCCACATCCAGCGGCTCGCCGTCGTTTTCGGCGTAGTAGTAGCCGGCGATACCCTGCATATCGGCAAACTCGAACACCATCTCGGTGACCAGGTCCGACTTGCATAGGCGGCCGGCGCGCTCGGCCCAGTCGCCGTTAGCGCCGGTCTTCTCGGCGATAGTGCGCGCCAGGGCGGAGACCCGCTCGGTCTTGTCGTAAACACTGCCCAGGTGCTGCTGGAACACGATTTGGCGCAGTTTCTCGCGACGCGATTCGAGGCTGGTCTTCTTGTCGGTTTCGAAGAAGAAGGCGGCATCTGCCAGGCGTGGGCGGATTACGCGCTCGTTGCCGTGGATTACCTGGGCGGCATCCCGGCTCTCGATATTGGACACGGTGATAAAGAAGGGCAGCAGCTGGCCGTCTTCGTCCACCACGTGGAAATACTTCTGGTGCTCCTTCATAGAGGAGATCAGGGCCTCGGCGGGGACTTCCAGGAAGCGCTCCTCGAAGCGGCCGGTGAGGGCGACGGGCCACTCTACCAGCGCGGTTACTTCGTCGAGCAGATCGTCGTCGATAACTGCTTCGCCGTTGACGTTGTTGGCCTCGGCGATCACCTGGGCGCGAATCACTTCACGGCGCTCGGCGAAGTCGGCCATAACGTAGCCGGGCTCGCGCAGAACCTGTGGGTAGTCGTGGGCGGAGTGGATCTCCAGCTCGCGGTTGCAGTGGAAGCGGTGGCCACGGCTGGTGTTACCCGCTTTTAAGCCGAGTACTTCGCCGTCCACTACCTTGTTGCCGAACAGCATAACCAGCCAGTGCACCGGGCGCACAAATTCTTCGCGGCGCGCACCCCAGCGCATGCGCTTGGGAATTGGCAATTGAGCCAGCGCCTTCTCGACAATACCGGCCAATAGGGATTCGGTTGCAGCGCCTTTCTGTTCGCTGATAAAGGCCAGGCGCTCACCTTTGTCGGTCTCTTTGCGTCCCAGCTCTGCAACGGTGACGCCGTTGCTGCGGGCGAAACCCTCAGCGGCTTTGCTGGGCTTGCCCTCTTTATCGAAGGCGGCTTTGACCGCCGGGCCCAGCTTTTCAATTTGCTTGTCCTGCTGTCTATCCGCCAGGCCAAATACCGCCACGGCCAGGCGGCGGGGGGCGGCGTAGGTTTTCACTTCGCCAAAAGACAGCTCGGCGCTTTTAAGGCCCAGGGAAATACCATCGGCGAAAGCGCTCATCAATTTGTGTAACGCCTTGGGCGGCAGCTCTTCGGTGCCCAGCTCTACCAAAAAATCCTGAGCCATTACTGCTTCTCCTCTTGCTCGATGTCTTCCGCCAAAATATCTGCCCGCAGTGCTTCATCTGCCAGGGGGAAACCCAGGGCGCGGCGCGCATCGTAGTAGGACTGTGCCACCGCGCGGGCCAGGGTGCGTACGCGCAGGATATAGCGCTGGCGCTCGGTTACGGAGATGGCGTGGCGCGCATCCAGCAGGTTGAAGGCGTGGGAGGCTTTCATAACCTGCTCGTAAGCGGGCAGTGGCAGCCCCAGTTCGATCAGGCGCGTGCTCTCGCGCTCGCAGTGATCGAAGGTGGCGAACAGGAATTCCACATCGGCGTGTTCAAAGTTGTACTGGGACATCTCCACTTCGTTTTGGTGGAAAACGTCGCCGTAGGTGACGGGGCTGCCGTCCGGGTTGCGGGTCCACACCAGGTCGTAGATGGACTCGACCCCCTGCAAGTACATGGCGATACGCTCGAGGCCGTAGGTGATCTCGCCGGTAACCGGGTGGCACTCCAGGCCGCCCACTTGCTGGAAGTAGGTAAACTGGGTGACTTCCATACCGTTCAGCCACACTTCCCAACCGAGACCCCAGGCACCCAGTGTTGGGGACTCCCAGTTGTCCTCGACAAAGCGAATATCGTGGATGGCCGGATCTACGCCCATGGCGCGCAAGCTATCCAGGTACAATTCCTGAATATTGTCCGGGGACGGCTTCATCACTACCTGGTATTGATAGTAGTGTTGCAGGCGGTTGGGGTTCTCGCCGTAGCGGCCATCGGTGGGGCGGCGGCAGGGCTGCACATAGGCCGCGTTCCAGTTTTCCGGGCCTATGGCGCGGAGGAAGGTCGCCGGATGAAAGGTGCCGGCGCCCACTTCCATATCCAGAGGCTGTAGAATGACGCACCCTTGGCGCGCCCAATAATCCTGCAGGGCAAAAATAAGTCCCTGAAAGGTACTGAGATCGTATTGCTTGGACACCGCTATCTCCAGATCAGTATCTGCTGTGGGCAAAGGGACGCAATTATAGCGGTAGCGACTGCTGTGCTTAAAGCGCTATAGCTGCATGAAAAAGCTCATTGGCCATACTTTGGCAATATTGCCGTTCAGCTGCGGCTTTTTGTATAGGAAGTAATTTAGTGGATATGAAAGGGCGCCTTGCTGTCGGGGCACTGAAACTTATCGGTAAACTCCCGCTATCCTGGTCGCGGCGCCTGGGCCGGTTCGCTGGCAGGATTGCCGTGTGGACCGGGTCGGAGGGGTTGCGCCTGAGCAGGATCAACCTGGCCCAGTGCTACCCAGCCATGGATCAGAAAGAGCGTGAGAAGCTCGCCCGTGCGAGTGTGGTGAATACTGCAATCAACGGTTTTGAGATGGCCAATATTTGGCATCACGCCTGGGACAGCAGCAAGAAGACCATTGTGAGTGTCCGCAACGAGAAGTTGTTATTCCAGGGAAAAGAAGATGGCTGCGGTACTCTGGTATTGATGCCACACACCGGTAATTGGGAAATTTTCGGCATGTACCTGGCTGCTATGGGACCGTCTATGGCGTTGTACCAGCCACCCAAAGTTGAAGCTTTGGACCCGGTGATCCGCGCGGGCCGGGAAAAAACCAATGCCACCATGGTTCCAACCAATATTCACGGCGTTCGCGCCCTGCTCAAATGCCTGAAAGCGGGCCATGTGGCCATGGTATTACCGGACCAGGAGCCGGATATGGGGGGGGATTTTGCCCCTTTCTTTGGCCGCCCCGCACTGACGATGACCCTTGCTCACAACTTAATTCAGCGCACTAACTGCCATGTGGTGTTTGGCTTCGGCAAACGTGTGGATGACGGTTTTGAACTGGTATTTCTCCCCGCAGAGAATGCTATTAGAAGTGATGAGCAAAAAGTCTCCCTGGCGGCGATGAATCGCGGTGTGGAGGCCTGCATTGCTCAGGCACCGGAACAGTATCAGTGGGAATACAAGCGTTTCAGGAAGCAGCCGGAGGGCAAGAGCAAAATATACCGCAAGAAACACTAGGGGCCTGCCGCCAGCAGCCCCCGTTTCAGAGTTTTTAAGCGGTGTGCCGGAAGGCGATCGCGACGGGCATGCGTGCCGCGCGCCAGGCGGGGAAGAAGCCGCTGATAAAGCCGATCACCAGCGCCAGTGTAGCGCCCTGAACAAACAGGTCCGGGGACATCTCAAAGTTGAACACCACCTGGGTAAAGTTGCCCCCCAGGGTTGAGGCATTGAGGCCGTCGAAGAACAAATAGGCGGCCACAGAGCCCAGTAAGCCACCGGCAAGCGCCAGTAGCATCGCCTCGGCGATAGTGCTGCAAAAAGCGGAGAAGTTACTGAATCCCAGTGCGCGCAGGGTGGCGATTTCACGGGCCCGATCCGCCACCGAGGTGTACATGGTATTGAGGGCCCCGGCCAGCGCGCCGAGAGCCATCACCGAGCTGACAATCCAGCCAAAAGTGGCGATATATTGCAGCTGTTTCCCTTTGTTGGCGAAGTATTCCCGCTCGGTCTGCGCCTCCAGATTGAGGCGCGGCTCGCGCTGAATCGTTGCCTCAACTGGCGTGAGATCGCCGTCATTTTCCAGCTGCAAGCGGATTGACTGGTAGCTGTTCGCCCGGTTGTAGTGGCTTTGGATAATTTTAATATCTGCCCACAGCTCACTCTCAAAAATATTGCCGCCTGTGGAAAAAACTCCGACAACTGTCCACAGGTTTTTGCCGAAGCGCACCTCTTGACCGGTCTCGAAACCGTCAAACTCGCGCAGTACCCCCGCGCCGACAATCATTTCGTTGGTGCCGGGAGTAAACATACGCCCCTCCACTAGGCGCATATTACTGCGCATGGCCATACCGATCTGATTGAGACCGCGCAGGGGGATATTAGCTTCGCCGCCTGTGGATTTCTTGGTGCCGTCGACAATGACGAAAAGTTCCGCTGACACCAGCGGCCCGTTGGCATCGCGGGCGATCCCGGCGGACTCCGCGATCAGGTTGACCTGCTCTTGTTGCATGACTGAGTTGAGTTCTGTTGAAGACCCCTCTCGCATCAGGATGGCGATCTGGCTGGAGCCCGCGCCGCTCATGGTTGCCTCGAAGCCCTTGGCCATAGCGAGAAAGGCCAGCAGGATGGCCACCACTACCGCAGCGGCAAAGACCATCGCCAGTGACATCCACAGGCGCCGGCGCAGGCTGCCCAGGTTCATTGCGGTGACCGAAACAATTTGTGCAATCAGAGACCCCATAATTTCTTCCCTTTAAAGGCGCTGCCAGTGAAAACCGCTGTGTGGATTCGGTGGGCTGGCGATCTTATTGTTGTCGGTTAAAGGCGCTTACAATATTGAGGCGCAGGGCTTGAAACGCGGGCACCAGCCCGGTAACAAGGCCCAGCAGTAACATAAACAGAATGCCCTGCAAGAGGGTGTCTGCGCCCAAAATCAAATTGGGCAGGAAGCGGGCGAGGAAGTTTTTTACCCCTTCGATCAGCAGCCAGGCTGCAGTCAGGCCGGAGAGGCCGCCGACCAAGGCAATCAGCAGGGATTCAGACAACACCATACGAAAAATACGCCTGCTGGAAAAACCCAGGGTTTTTAATACGGCGATCTCCCCGGTGCGCTCGCGAATGGCCAGGGCCATGGTATTGGCAACCACCACCAATATGGTAAAGAAGGCAGTAAATACCACCGAGAAAATAATTAAACCAATATTGCCGATTTGTTCAATAAAAGATTTATTGAATGCTTTTTCTGTACTGGTATCGGTTTCATTTTGTGAATTGGCAAAATTATCGTCGATAGTTTTGGCCACCGTTTCATTGAGATCTGGGTCCTCGGTCGTCAGTGCCATCCAGCCAATCCAATCCTCGCCAAAAGTCTGTGCCTCGATAAAATATTTATAGTGAAATAGTAATTGGCGCGTGTCATATTGTTCCGTATCCCCTGTGAAAATCCCGCAAATGACAAATTCCCAGGTGTCGCCGCCATCTTTGTGGGTAAAAAGACTGGAGGAGACGGGGATTCTGTCGCCAACCTTCCAGCCGTAAATTTGTGCGAGCTTTTCCCCGACCAGAGCCCCTTGACGATTGTTGAACCAGGCCTGCTTTTGCTCCTCGGGAATAGTTATTTCCCCATAGACCTTTAAGTAGGACTCGGGATCGACGGCGAGAGAAACTAACTGCTTACTGGGTTCCTGGTAATAGCCGCCAAACCAGTTCAGGTGAGTTACATTTTTTACCCCCTCGATTGCCGCAACCTTTTGCACATAGGCCAGTGGCAGCGGTTGGGTAAAATTAATTCGGTTAAATACCACCAGGCGATTGTCGGCAGATAATTCCACGCTGGAGTTTAAAGCGGCTTTGAGACTGGTAACGGCGCCGAAAATAAGGAAAGCTATAAAAATAGCAAAGCAGGTAAGGAATAAACGTAAAGGTTTCCTCGTCATATTTTTATAAATTAAATATAAGTCACTCATGCCACTATTTCCCTTTGCACAAATTGCCCTTTATCGAGATGCAAGGTGTGTTTGGCGTATTGAGCCGCAGCGGGATCATGGGTGACCATCACGATGGTTTTTCCGTGATCGCGATTTAACAATTGCAGCATCTCCAGGATTTCATCTGCGGTGGCCCGGTCCAGATCGCCGGTGGGCTCGTCGCACAGAATCAGTTTGGGATCGGAAACAATGGCCCGGGCGATGGCAACACGCTGCTGTTGTCCACCGGACATTTCACTGGGCATATGTTTGGCTCGATCACTCAACCCCACCAGTGCCAGCGCAGTTTCCACATTCTGACGACGCTGAAGTTTGGATAATTTAGTCAGTAATAGCGGCAGCTCTACATTGCGCTGAGCATTGAGCATCGGCATTAAATTATAAAATTGAAAAATAAAACCGATATTTCTCGCCCGCCACTGTGTTAAGGAGCCCTCACCGAGGGAATCGACGCGCCCGCCATTAAACCAGATTTCACCGCTGCTGGGTTTATCGACACCGCCGAGCATATTTAACAGGGTTGTTTTGCCAGAGCCCGAGGGGCCCATAATGGCGACGAAATCACCGCGATCAATTTCCATATCCAGGGAGTCAAAAATGGAAATAGTCTCTTTGCCCTTGCAAAAATATTTGCTGATATCCTTCAGCTGAAACAACACATTTTCTGACATCTTAAATACCCTCGTATAAGAATAAAAGCTGTGGTGTTTTTATCGGTGCCGGTTAGGGGGCTGCGGCGAGAAAACCCACCTTAACGCCCATATCCGGCAGGATGCGCGCGTCCTTGTCGTCGATAGCTATTCGCACCCGCACAGTCGCCTTGGCGCGATCGGCCGTTGGAATGATGGCGATAACGGTAGCTGGGATGTCCCAGTTCGGATAGGCATCCAGGTTGGCATTAACTTTCTGTCCCTTGGCGACCCGGCCGATAAAGGCCTCGTTCACATCGACTTCGATTTCGAGCGAATTCATATCCACGATGGTGCAGATTCCGGTGCGGGTAAAACCGCCACCGGCGGAGCTGGGAGCGACTATCTCGCCGGGTTGAGCATTTTTGGTGGTGACAACGCCGGCAAAAGGCGCGCGAATAATATGATCCGCCAGGCGCTCGCGCTGCCTCTCTGCTTCGAGAATGGCAACCTGTATGTTGGCGCGCGCGCTCGCCAGGTCCGCACGCAAACCCTCCACCGAGGATTCGCTTTGGGTCAGCTGTGCTTTGCTGGAATAATTCTTATCGCGCAGCCCGGCAAAGCGTTGGTACTGGCGTTGCGCCTCTTTGAGTTTTGCGTGAATACTCGCTTCCTGGGCCTGGAGCACCTGAATCTGAGCCTGGGCAAAATTCACTGCGACCCGCGCTTTGACATCATCCAGACGGGCGAGGATCTGCCCCTGTTCGACTTGCATGCCCTCTTCGACGTCCACGCTGTGGATAAGCCCCATAACCTCGGCGGAGACCGTGGCCATGCGCCTAGGTGTGATATAGCCGGAGGCGTTGAGTATGGTCTCGCGGAATTTTTCTGTGCGGGGTTTTAGATCGAGGACCCTGGCCGGGGGCTCACGGTTTTGTGCGGGCAGCGGTGCTTTATTTTCTACAAAGAAAGGCGCGCCAGTCAGGCCGATAGTAAGACCGATGCCGATGCCGATAACGAGGCCGACAGATGTCGCCAATAAAACTTTGCGTGATGGGGAACCGGATTCGGGCGCTGCCTCCCGATCAATTTTGAGTTGACCGAGCAGCGCACTGGTATCTCTGCTCATACACCCTGTTTTTACCCGTTACGTCCTGTAACCAATAACTGTGGCAGAAACTAAAATAGATTGCCATGCATTAGCGCGGCGATGCTATCTGCTGTCGTTAATGGCGCCAAAAAGCCGGGGTAAGTAGTACTAACAGGGTGAAAATTTCCAGGCGTCCCATCAGCATGGCCAGGATCAGGAACCACTTGGCGACATCGTTAACCGCACCGTAGTGGGCAGCAGCTTCACCCAGGGCGGGGCCGATATTACTCAGACAGGAGGCCACGGTGGTAACGGAGGTGACAAAGTCCTCCCCGGTGGCAATAACGATAATGGCGAGAATAAAGAAGGATGAAACATAGACTGCAAAGAAGCCCCACACCGCATCGGTGACTCGATCGGGCACAATTTTGCGGTTGATCTTGATGGGGATAACCGCATTGGGGTGTACCAATCGATTCAGCTCACGCATACCGGATTTCATAATCAGCATACCGCGCACCGCCTTAATCCCGCCGGAGGTAGAGCCAGCGCAGGCACCGAGAATACCCAACAGCAACAGGGCGTAGGGCAAAAATACCGGCCAGGCGGAGAAGTTTTCCGAGGCGAAACCGGCGGTGGTGCTGATCGACACCACCTGGAAAAAGCCGTGCAGTAGGCTGTTGCCGGGGGAGAAAATATTCAGTATCCACAGGTAGCAGCTGATCAACAGACCGGCGCCGACAATCAACATAACGTAGAAGCGAAACTCGGAGTCGCGCCAGTAGTGGCTGAGGGTCCTGTTGCGAAAGGCGAAGAAATGCAGACCGAAGTTGATGGCAGCGGTAAACATAAACACGATACAGATAATCATGATCGCGCGGTTGTGGGCGTAGAAGCCCATACTGGCATCGTGGGTGGAGAAGCCGCCGTTGGCCACGGTGGAAAATGCGTGGCCAACGGCGTCGAATACCGTCATCCCCGCCCACCAGTAGCCGATACCGCAGAGAACCGTGAGAATCACATAAATTACGATAAGCGCCCGTGCCGTCTCGGCGATGCGCGGGGTCAATTTGGTATCTTTTACCGGGCCGGGAATTTCCGCCTTGTACAGCTGCATACCACCGATACCCAGCATCGGCAGGATAGCCAGGGCGATCACAATCACGCCGATACCGCCAAACCACTGCAACTGCTGGCGGTAGTAGAGAATCGCCGGAGGCAGTGAGTCCAGCCCGGTAATCACCGTGGCGCCGGTGGTGGTAAGCCCCGAAATCGATTCAAAAATAGAGTCGGTAATATTCAGGTCCGGCTGCGGGCTGATAATAAAGGGCAGGGCACCGAAACTGCCCAGTACCAGCCAGAATAGCGATGTCACCACGAAGCCGTCGCGGGTGCGCAGGTCCTCGCGCAGGTCGTGTACCGGCAGCCACATAAACAGGCCGGTAATCAGGGTGATGACAAAGGCGGCGACAAATGCGCTGTGGGTGCCATCTTCATACCAAAGGGATACCCCGATCGGTGGCAGCAGGGTCAGGCTGAATACCGTCAGGAGAATTCCAAAAACTCGCGCAATTACCGCAATTCGCATTGGCGCCTACAAGCCTATCGTTATTGGTTGCAATGTTATCTGGACGGCGCAGATCGTTGTCGCCGGAAACTGAAACAACAATTTATTCAGAAAAAGCCAAATCCAACCTGGAACAACTGTTCCACATGGCGGGTTTGGCGGCGGTCTACCAGGAACACAATCACGTGGTCATCGCTCTGTACGATAACGTCATCGTGGGCCATTAACACTTCGCTGCCGTTTTCGGTTTCCCGCACTATGGCGCCGATGGAAGCGCCCTCGGGCAAGTCGATATCTTCGATCTTGCGCCCCACCACCTTGGAGGTGCGCTCGTCGCCGTGGGCGATAACCTCAATGGCTTCCGCCGCGCCGCGGCGCAGGGAGTGGACGTTGACCATATCTCCGCGGCGCACATGGGTGAGCAGGCTGCCGATGGTATTTTGCTGCGGTGAGATGGCAATATCGATTTCGCCGCCCTGCACCAGGTCCACATAAGCGCGGTTGTTGATCAGGGTCATCACTTTGCGTGCGCCCAGGCGCTTGGCCAGTAGTGACGACATGATATTAGCCTCGTCGTCATTGGTCAGCGCGAGAAAAACATCGGTATCTTCGATGCTCTCTTCCAGCAGTAACTCCTGATCGGAGGCGCTGCCGTGCAGGATAATGGTGTGGGACAGCTCTTCGGATAAAAATACACAGCGCTCGTGGCTCTGCTCAATAATTTTTACCGAGTAGCGATTCTCCAGTCTGGTGGCCAGGCGCAGACCGATATTGCCGCCGCCGGCGATCACCACCCTTTTATAACCGTGCTCCAAGCGCCGCAGCTCACTCATCACCGCGCGAATATCTGCCCGCGCGGCGATAAAGAACACCTCATCGCCGGCTTCGATCACCGTGTCGCCCTGGGGGATGATCGGCCGGTTGCGGCGGTAGATCGCCGCCACCCGGGTATCCACCTTGGGCATATGCTCACGCAAATAGCGCAGCTGGTGCCCGACCAGCGGTCCGCCCTGCACCGCTAGAACCGTCACCAGCTGTACGCGACCGCTGGCAAAGTCCAGCACTTGCAGGGCACCGGGGTGTTCCATCAGGCGGGAGATATACTCCGAGACCAGCTGCTCCGGGCTGATCAGGACATCGATGGGGATGGCCTGGGTATCGAACAATTCCGGGTATTGCAGGTAGGAGGAGGCGCGCACCCGGGCGATTTTGGTGGGCACGCGAAACAGCGAGTGCGCAATTTGGCAGGCCGCCATATTGGTCTCATCGTTGTTGGTCACAGCGACCAGGATATCCGCATCCTCAATCCCGGCTTCCAGCAGAATATCCGGGTGGGAGGCGTGGCCCAGTACCACGCCGATATCGATGCGGTCGCGCAGTTCGCGCAGGGTTTTCTCGTCGCTGTCCACCAGGACAATATCATTGCGCTCGGAGGCCAGGGCCTCCGCCAGAGAGCCGCCCACCTGGCCGGCGCCGAGAATGACAATTTTCATATCGGATGAGACTCGCGGTTAGCGACGCCGTTATTCAGCTTTGCTCAGCAGAGCGTAGAAGAAACCGTCACCACCGCCGGTTTGGGGTAGCAGCTGCATACCGGCAACTTGTTTTTCGCCCCAGGGCTTATCGTTTAGCAGTTCAGGGGTATTGTCGCTCGCATCCTCAGTCTCCGCAATGAACGCGGCGACGACTTCACTGTTTTCCGCCGGCAGGCTGGAACAGGTGGCGTAGAGCAGCTGCCCACCCGGTTTAACCAGAGGCCACAGGGCGCGCAGGATTTTGCCCTGCAAAGCGACCAGTCCGGCAATATCCTCTTCCCGGCGCAGCAGTTTGATATCTGGATTGCGGCGGATAACCCCGGTTGCGGAACAGGGCGCATCGAGCAGTATCTGGTCGTACTGCTGCCCGTCCCACCACTCATCCGGGGCCGTGGCATCGGCACAGATAAGCTCGGCACTCTGCCCGTTGCGCTGGAGGTTTTCCTCGACCCGCACCAGGCGGTCTTCCTCGATATCCAGCGCGCTCAGCTGAATGCTGGATTCCTGCTCCAATAAATGGCAGCTCTTGCCGCCCGGCGCCGCACAGGCATCCAGTACCCGGGCATTTTTTTGCGGCTGTAACAGCTGGGCCGCCAATTGCGCGGATTCGTCCTGCACACTGACCAGGCCCTCGGCAAAGCCCGGTAGCGCCGTTACGGAAACCGGCTCAATCAGGGTGATACCGACCGGGGAAATAGCGCAGGGCTCGGCGGACAGGCCGGTTTCATCGAGCTGCTGCAAATAATCCGCGCGCGAGATCTTGGCGCTGTTTACCCGCAGGGTCATGGGCGGATTGGTATTGTTGGCGCGGAAGATCTCCGACGCCTGGTCGGGCCAGGCGGCCTTGATCTGCTGCTGTAGCCAGGCCGGGTGCATGGAGCTGAACTGCGGGTTGCCGGACAGCTTGCGCTGGAGTTGTTCGCGGTTGCGCAGGGCGTTGCGCAGCACCCCGTTGATCAGCCCGGTCGCCCTGTCCAGCTTGAGGCTGCGCGCGGCATTGACGGTTGCCGAGATGGCGGCGTGATCGGGGATACGGGTGTACTCGAGCTGGTAGATGCCCAGCAGGATCAGCGCATTGACCTCAATATCTGCGACCTTTTTGCGCAGCAACTTGGCGGCGATCAATTGCAGGCGCGGTGCCGTGCGGGCACTGCCGTAACAGAGCTCCCGCAACAGAGGGCGGTCGCGCTCCTCGACTTTATCCTCGGCGGCCGGCAGCAGTCTTGCCAGCGAGCCGCGCTCTTCCAGCAGTGAGGCGATCACTCGGGCGGCCTCGGCGCGTACATCTCTGCTCATAATTATCCCAGTTTGCTGCCCGGGGCGAATTGCTCCCGGTAGCCTTTCAAAATTTCCGCTGCGGGCAGTGCTTTTTTGCCCGGCAGCTGTAGTAGTTGCAGGCGCAGGGCCTCGCGGCCGCAGGCCACTAAAATACCCTCGTCGTCACAGGCGAGAATGGTGCCGGGCTGATTGCTGTGGCAGCCCTGTTCGATGGTGGCACTGTAGATACGCAGGCGCTGTTCGCCCTTCTTGTCCTGGTACGTGCTCCAGCACACCGGGAAGGGATTAAAAGCGCGAATGAGTCGCTGTAATTCAGCGGCGGGGCGCTGCCAGTCGATCCGCGCTTCTTCCTTGCTGATTTTGTTGGCGTAGTTAGCCCGGGTATCGTCCTGTACCTGGGGGCTGGCGCTGCCGCTTTCCAGCAGGGCCAGGGCCTGGAGGAGGGAGGGGCCGCCGAGTTCCGCCAGCTTGTCGTGTAGGCTGCCGCCGGTATCGGATTCGGTAATCGCGCAGCGGCTTTCCACCAAAACCGGGCCGGTATCCAGGCCCGCTTCCATTTGCATAATGGCGACACCGCTTTCACTGTCACCCGCTTCCACCGCACGTTGGATCGGTGCGGCACCGCGCCAGCGCGGCAACAGAGAGGCGTGCACATTGATACAGCCCAAACGCGGAGTATCCAGCACCACCTGCGGCAGTATCAGGCCGTAGGCCACCACCACCATAATATCCGCTTCAAGCGCAGCGAGCTCCGCCTGGGCCGTCTCGTCGCGCAGGCTCAGGGGCTGGTACACCGGGATATTGTGGGAGAGTGCCAGCTGTTTCACCGGGCTGGCGAGTAGCTTCTTACCGCGTCCCGCCGGCCTGTCCGGTTGGGTGTAAACGGCGATCACATTGTGCTCGCTGTCGAGCAGCGCTTGCAGGTGCACGGCGGCAAAGTCCGGTGTGCCGGCAAAAATAATATTCACTGACTTGCTCTCAGGTAAAGGGGGTGGGAGAGCTGCCGTCAGTCGGCAGCTCCGGGCTCCTGCGGTTGGCGCAGATCAGGCGCGGCGGCGCTGGGATTTTTCCAGCTTGGAGCGGATGCGGTTGCGCTTTAGTGGCGAGACGTAATCCACGAACAGTTTGCCATCCAGGTGGTCGACTTCGTGTTGGATGCAGACTGCCAGCAATCCCTCGGCCTCCAGGGCAAAAGGTTCGCCATTGCGGTCCAGGGCCTTAACGCGCACTTTGCGCGGGCGCTCCACCGTTTCGTAGAAACCGGGCACTGACAGACAGCCCTCGTCGTACTGGTGGATCTCCGGGTCCAGCACTTCGATCTCGGGGTTGATAAACCCGAGCGGTTCATTGCCGTCTTCGGATATATCCACCACCACAATGCGCTCCTGCACATTGATCTGGATGGCGGCGAGGCCGATGCCGGGCGCGGCGTACATGGTTTCAAACATGTCGTCGAGCAATTGGCGGTGGGCGTCGGTCACTTCAGCGACGGGTTTAGCGACCTCGCGCAGGCGCGGATCGGGAAATTCCAGTATCTCGAGTTTAGCCATAACACCTGTGACAAACTTCTAGTATTCGTTGAACGTGCGCTGATAACATTATGATCGCGCTCAAAATTTACCGAGTGGACCCCTGTTTTTGCCGGCGCTGTGCGCCCGGGTCCGGTCCCGCTCCCTCACGGGAGTGGCCCGGCGCTGAGAATTATAGCGATAAAGAGCATAGGAATGCTTCTATGAAAAAAATTATCCTGGCCGCAATCTCGATGTTAGCGGTTGCCCTTGGTGTCGAAGCACAGGATCAGGTTCGCCTGAACCCCAGTCACCCCGACGCGTATGTGGTACAAAAGGGCGACACACTCTGGGATATTTCCAGCCAGTTCCTGGTACAACCCTGGTATTGGCCGGAGATCTGGCAGGTGAATCCGCAGGTGGAAAACCCCCACCTGATTTACCCGGGAGACAGCCTGCGTCTGGTGTATATCGACGGCCAGCCACAGTTGCAGCTGCAGCGCGGTCCCCGAGCCTACCAACTGTCGCCGGGCGTTGATGGCAATCGCCTGTCACCGTCGATTCGCCGCCAGGCAGTAGAGGATGCAATCCCGGCAATTCCGCTGGATGCGATCAACGCCTTTTTGTCGCGCACCCGTATTGTTGAGCCCGGTGCATTTGAGGGGACACCCTATGTGATCTCTGGTGCCGATAACCATATTTTGATGGGCGCAGGGGATACCCTTTACGCCCGCGGAGACTTTGCCGCGCCGCTGGCGTCTTACGGCCTCTACCGCCCCGGCCCGGTCTATACTGATCCGCTATCCGGTGAAGTGCTCGGGCGCCAGGCCCTTGGCGTGGGTACTTTAGATCTGTTACAACTGGACCCGGATAACAACCCGGATTTTTCTGTCGCGACAATGGGCGTGCGCAATACCTCCCGGGAGATTCGCCTTGAAGACCGGCTGATGCCGGTAGAAGAGCGCTCGATCGATGCGCTGTTCCACCCCAGTGCACCCAGCGTGCAGATTGATAATGTGATCGTGGGGGTTGAGGAAGGGGTCAGCCAGATCGGTAAGTTTGACGTGGTTATCCTCAATTCCGGCGATCGGGACGGCCTGCAACCGGGCAATGTCCTGGCGGTTTACAAGCGCGGTTCCACGGTGCGCGATCGTATTGCCGGGGATGTGGTGAAGCTACCGGATGAGCGCGCCGGTGAACTGATGGTATTTCGCACCTTTGAAAAAATGAGTCTCGCGCTGGTGGTGGATGCCCGTCGCCCGCTGGCGGTGATGGATATGGTGCGCAATCCCTAGGCGCTGTTAATCTCGCGGCAGGAGTTGCTGTTTGCCCTGCCGCATAACCTTCAAAACAGAATATGGTAAGTCGCATGGATGCGTTGACCGCCACTATGGTGTTGCTGCGTCTCGAGGGTATCGGTCCGGCTCGCTATTGGCAGCTATTGGAGCGTTTTGCCTCTGCCGAAGCGGCGCTGTACCAGTTTCCCCAGTCTCTGCTCGAAAAGTTATCCCCCCGCGCCCAGGCCCAGTGGCGAGAAGTCTCCAACCGATATGCCGCCAGTGAACTGATGGATTGGGTTGAACAAGAGCGTGCCCGCTGCGCCGATTTGGGGGTGCAGTTACTTTGCCACAGTGATCCCGATTATCCCGCCCTGTTAGCGGAAATCCCCCAGCCGCCCCCAGTGCTCTATATTCGCGGCGACAAGGGCGCACTGAACCTCCCGCAGGTGGCGATGGTGGGCGCGCGCCGCGCTACGGTTGCGGGCCTGGATAACGCCCGGGCCTTCGCCGCAGAGTTGGCCAGCTCCGGCTTCGCTATTACCTCGGGACTGGCTCTGGGCGTCGATGCCGCCGCTCACCGGGGGGCACTGCAGGGCGCGGGCACCACGATTGCGATACTGGGAAGCGGGGTTGACCGTATTTATCCCAAGCACAACCGCACCCTGGCGGAGGATATTCTCAGTGCCGGCGGTGCCCTGGTGAGTGAATTGCCTATCGGCAGCAGCGCCGAGGCGAAAAACTTTCCCCGCCGCAATCGGATTATCAGTGGCTTATCGATGGGGGTGTTGTTGGTCGAGGCGGCGATGCGCTCCGGTTCCCTGATTACTGCCCGTCTGGCGCTGGAGCAAAATCGCGAGGTCTTTGCGATCCCCGGTTCCATCCACAACCCAATGGCCAGGGGCTGCCACCACCTTATCCGGGAGGGGGCAACACTGGTGGAAACCAGCGCCGATGTCGCCAGTCAGCTCGGCGGCTTGTTGGCGGAACCCACAGGCACTGCCACCCCAGCGGGACGATCTCTGCCTGAGCCCCAGCGGCAATTGATCAAAGTGCTTATCGGTGGGCCCCGCAGTATCGAGCTCCTGGCGCGGGACACCGATAGTGATCCCGGTGAATTGATGGCGGTCTTGATGCAGATGGAGCTGGAGGGATTACTGGAGCAGCTTAGCGGGGCCTACCAGTTAACACTGCGAGGCAGCCGCTACGCAGAGGATAAATTAGCGATAAAATCCCCTGAAGAGTTAGACAGCCCCTGAGGGGTTGCCCGGTTTGATGGTGTAGCCGCCGATTGATTCGCGCCCCCCTGTGACAGCGTTAATACTCAGGGGATTGCAATAGCGGAGCTGATCATGGCGGATAAACCCAAACTCACCACTGATGCCGGCACCCCGGTCCCGGATAATCAAAACAGCCTTACGGCGGGGCCAAATGGCCCCCTGTTGCTCCAGGATTACCAGCTTATCGAAAAGTTGGCCCACCAAAATCGCGAGCGTATACCCGAGCGGGCGGTACACGCCAAAGGCTGGGGCGCCTATGGGGTTTTGAGAGTTACCGGTAATATCTCTGACTACACCTGTGCGCAGGTACTACAGCCGGGAACAGAAACCCCGCTGCTGGCCCGCTTCTCAACCGTGGCCGGTGAGCTGGGCGCTGCCGATGCGGAGCGGGACGTGCGCGGTTTTGCTTTGAAATTCTATACGGAGGAGGGCAATTGGGATTTGGTCGGCAACAATACGCCGGTCTTTTTTGTGCGAGATCCCTATAAGTTTCCGGATTTTATTCACACGCAAAAGCGGCATCCACGCACTCATCTGCGCTCGCCTACGGCTATGTGGGATTTCTGGTCGCTGTGCCCGGAGAGTCTGCATCAAGTGACCATACTGTTTTCCGATCGCGGCTTGCCCATCTCTCCGCTGCATATGAATGGCTATGGCTCCCATACCTTCTCCCTGTGGAATCACCGGGGCGAACGTTTCTGGGTCAAATTTCATTTTAAGACTCAGCAGGGGCACAGGCACCTGACTAATGCGGAGGCCGCAGGGGTGATTGGGCGCTCCCGGGAGAGTTACCAGGAGGCGATGTACAGCGCGATAGAAAATGGGGGCTGCCCCAAGTGGGTATTTCAGGTTCAGGTGATGCCCGAGGCGGATGTCGGGAAAACCCGTTACAACCCTTTTGATCTCACCAAGATTTGGCCCCACGGGGATTACCCACCGATTGAAGTGGGTACCATGGAGTTAAATCGCAATCCGCAAGATTACTTTGCGGAAATTGAGCAGGCAGCCTTCTCGCCATCCAATATCGTCCCGGGTATCGGTTTCTCTCCGGACAAGATGCTACAAGCGCGTATTTTTTCTTACGCCGATGCCCACCGCCACCGCCTGGGCACGCACTACGAGAGTCTCCCAGTGAATGCGCCGCGCTGCCCTGTGCATAATTACTACCGGGATGGCGCCATGAATAGTGCGGGTATACGCAGTGGCAATCCGGATGCCTTTTATGATCCCAATAGTTTTTCTGGGCCAGAGGAGGATGCCGGGGCCCAGGAACCTCCGCTGCCACTCTCAGGAGCGGCAGACAGATATGACCATCGCCAAGGTAATGATGACTATAGCCAGGCGCGGGCGCTATTTGACTTATTCGAGGATGAGCAAAAGCAGCGTTTATATCGCAATATTGCCGAAGCGATGGCGGGTGTGCCGGATAAAATTATTCAGCGACAGCTGGCGGAGTTCCACAAGGTGCATCCCAGCTATGCGGCTGGGGTAAAAATGGCGCTTTAAAGAGCGGGGCTGTTGGGCCCGCTTTGGGTAAATTGCCACGGCCTTTGCCCACCTGTCGATTGCCAAGGCGAGCGTGGCGGCTACACCTTGTGCGCGGCTGTGCAATCCGCTAGATTGCCGCGTTCCCCCCGCTTTAAGAGCAAAGAGAGTTGAAATGAGTAAGCCTTTTGTAGCGATTCTGATGGGGCCCGACTCCGACCTGTCAGCAATGGAAGCCGCAGACACTCAGTGGCAGCGAGACCTGCAACAGCGTAAAGCTCAATAAGGTCAGTGTTGTAATGAAGTACTCAGCGCTCGCGGTAAAACAGGCTGCCCGCGCCCTGGCGGCGGGGGGCGTTATTGCCCATCCGACAGAATCTGTGTGGGGGTTGGCCTGTGACCCCAATAACCTGCAGGCGGTCAGGCGCCTGCTGCAACTCAAGCACCGCCCTCTGGAGAAGGGATTGATCCTGGTCTCCGGCGACAGGGCGCACTTTGATACCCTCCTCAGCGATCTCAGTGATGGGCAACAGCAGCAGCTGGATAGCAGTTGGCCGGGCCCGGTTACCTGGCTGGTACCCCACCGGGACTTAATCCCCTCCTGGGTCTGTGGCGTACATAAATCGGTGGCCCTGCGCTGCACCGACCACCCGTTTACGGTTGCGTTAACACGCGCCTTCGGCGGTGCTATCGTATCCACTTCGGCAAATCCGGCCGGGTCCCAACCCGCCCGCAATAAATACCAGGTACTGCGCTATTTCGGTCGCGATCTCGACTTTGTCGGCGGTGGCTCGACCGGTGGCCGCAGCGCTCCCAGTGAAATACGCGATCTGCAAAGCGGCCGCGTGTTGAGGGCGGGCGCCTAATTTCAAAACAGTGATGTAGTTTTCGCTTATGAGTGATATCGATACCAAGGAAGTAAAGGCCTATTTACTCGGCCTGCAAGACCGCATTTGCAATGCCCTGAGCGCAGAAGACGGCCAGTCATTTCGCGAGGACAACTGGGACAGGCCCGGCGGTGGCGGTGGCCGCACCCGGGTGCTGGAAGAGGGCAACCTTATCGAAAAGGGCGGGGTGAACTTTTCCCATGTCTATGGGGATGGACTGCCGCCCTCGGCTACGGCTAATCGCCCCGAACTGGCCGGCTGTTCCTTTGAGGCGATGGGTGTCTCCCTGGTAATTCATCCGCGCAACCCCTATGTGCCAACCAGCCATGCAAATGTGCGTCTATTTGTGGCGAAAAAGCCCGGAGCCGAACCTATCTGGTGGTTTGGTGGCGGCTATGATTTGACCCCGTATTACGGCTTTCATGAAGATGTCGTACATTGGCACCAGGCGGCCAAGCGGGCTTGTGAGCCGTTTGGCAGTGAGATATACCCCCGCTTCAAGCAGTGGTGTGACAAATACTTCTACCTGAAGCACCGGGATGAAGCCCGCGGAGTCGGCGGACTCTTTTTTGATGACTTTAACGAAGGCGGCTACGACAACGCTTTTGCGCTTATGCGCGCTGTGGGCGATAGCTATCTGGAAGCCTATCTGCCTATTGTGCAGAAGCGCAAAGAGATCGCTTACGGTGAGCGCGAGCGTGAATTCCAACTCTACCGCCGCGGTCGCTATGTGGAGTTCAACTTGGTATTTGACCGCGGCACCCTGTTCGGGCTGCAAAGTGGCGGGCGCACTGAGTCGATCCTGATGTCCCTGCCTTCACTGGTGAGCTGGAAATACGACTGGCAACCGGAGCCGGGCTCTGCTGAAGAGAAACTCTACACCGATTTTCTGCCGCACAGAGACTGGGTGTAGCCAGGCAACTTGTCACAATGGAGGTTTGCTGTGCACCCATCGCGACTGGAGGGAATCAACTCTCTGTTTCTCGATTACCGGCGGCATTTTGAAACGGGAGATGCCGTGCAGATTGCTGATTTTTATCGCTTTCCCCTGCACTACTACCGGGAAGATGGCGTCAAACTCACTATAGCGCGGGATGAGTTTATCCAGCAGGTGGTTAAACTGCTCAACGCCTATCGGCGCCTCGGTGTCTGTCAGATTCTCGGCACTGTCACCGAGGTGATAGAGCTGAATGATTACAGCACCCTGGCGAGTCTGCGCTGGACCCTGTTGCACCCACAGGGGGAGGAAAAAGCGCTGGAGTTGTACAGTTCCACTACCCGCTATCTGGTGGGCGAAGCCGCCGACGGTCTCAAAATCGATGGCCTGATTATCGTGGATGAAAGTGCCAAGATTCGCGAGGCCGTGAGAGTGCGCAGGAGGGCGAAGCTATGAGCGAGCGCTATGCGGTCGTGGGCAACCCCATCGAACACTCCCTCTCACCGGAGATACACCGTGCCTTTGCCGCACAGACCGGTGAGGATATCGATTACGACAAGCAGCTGGCTCCCCTAGAGGGCTTTGTCGAATTCGCGCGGGCTTTTTTTGCCGAGGGCGGCTGCGGCCTCAATGTGACGGTGCCGTTTAAGCTACAGGCCTTCGAGTTCGCGGATACCCTGACTGAGCGGGGAGCTTCCGCCGGGGCCGTTAATACCCTGGCGCTGGCCGGGGATGGAAAGATTCTTGGCGATAACACCGATGGTGCCGGCCTGGTCTTCGATATTTGCAACAATTTGGGTTGGGAGATCAAGGGGAAAAAAGTCCTCTTGCTGGGCGCGGGAGGTGCGGCTCGGGGAGCACTGCTGCCGATTCTGGCGGAGCAGCCCGCACATTTACATATTGCCAACCGCAGCGCAGAAAAAGCGGTGCAGCTTGCGGCAGAATTTTCCCCGCAGGGAGAGTTGAGTGGCGGCGGCCTGGAGACATTGCGCGGTTGTTACGACCTGATTATCAATGCGAGCTCCGCCAGCCTCGGCGGTGTACTACCGCCATTGCCCGAAGGCTGTGTCGCCGGCCATGGCAAGGCGTACGATATGATGTACGGGGCCACAGCCACACCCTTTACACAATGGGCCTGTGGTCAGGGTGCCGAGAGTGCCGATGGCCTCGGCATGCTGGTAGAGCAGGCGGCCGAAGCATTTTTGCTGTGGCGCGGCGTACGCCCACAGACGGCGCCAGTCATGGCCGAGTTGCGCCGCAATATAACTAGAGCAACCGATCAATAAAAGAGAGAAAGTGTTGTGCGCGACATAGTACGAAACCTGTCGATTTGTTTTGCGGTGGGGAGTTTCGGTGGGCTTTGCTACGCCCTGGGGCTCTGGGCCATGGGCCGCTATGGCTTCACCCAGTTTCTGAGCGTGGATTTGGCCCCGTCTCTGAGCAATGCCTACCTGTATCAGCGCATCGTTTGGGGCGGCGTTTTCGGGTTGTTGTTTTTGTTGCCTTTGCGCAACGCCTGGTTAATACGGGGCTTGCTCTTATCTCTGGTGCCGGCGGGGTTGATGCTTTTGTACCTTCTGCCACAGAGAGGCTATGACTACGGGGCTTTAGTACTCGGGCAAATGACCCCCCTGGTGATTATTCTCGCCTGTGCCCTTGGCGGCATAGGTGCATCGGCGCTTTTGCGGTTGCAGGGCAAATAGTGAGGAGGCCTTGGTTGCCAAGGCCCGCCACATCACGGTTTAAATTCGATCTCAACCAGGTTGCAACTTTGGGTATAGCCCATAGCCCGCTTGATGGTGGGGAAGACTGAAGCGGTAGCGACGCTGACCCCCAGCTCGATTCTCTGTCGGTTATCCAGTTGTGCATCTATCCGTTCGTTGAGAACAGGATCGATCGTTTTGTAGCTGGCCACGGCCGTTGCGAAATCAAAAATATCCTGCAAGTTCTCAGGCAGGCCGCTGCCGCCTTGGATACAAGCCTTCACCAAGTGGGGTTCAACACCCGCCTCTAAGGCCATACGCACATTCAATTGCAGGCACATACCGCAATCAGCTACTTGCATAGCCGCTATCTTACTCACCCAAAACACATCGATAGGTAAGAACTCCCTGTGCATGGATAGGGGTTGGAAATTTCTGAACTTTTCAAAGCCCTCGGGAGAGGCCTGAAGAAACTCACGCAAGTAGTCCATGTCGTAGCGATATTTTTGCGAGAAGACCTCCATTTCCTGGAGATACTGCTGTTTGGACATAGTTTGGCTCCTAATCAAGTCGGATTGAGTCACAGACCCTCGGTCTACAACGCCAAGTCTTATGCAAAGTTCTGATAGGTAAAAATTAGGTTCTATCGGATGTTTCGATAGGTGGGCTGTAAAAGTTACCGTAGAGTCGCTGGGCCTCCCGGGCAAACCATTGCGCGGCTAAGCCCTGTGGCGTCTGCTTGGACCAGAGCAGATCCACACCGAGGCTCCAGGTATTGAGTGAACCGGTTAAGTTGAGCTCAACCAGCCTGCCACTTTTTAGAAAGGGGCGGGCCAGTTCGTAGGGCGCATTGACCCACCCAACCCCCTTGCAGGCCAGCTCCAGGGCCTGTAGCAGAGAATCACTTCGCCAAGCCTGTGCAGAGAGCTGCCAACGGTATCTTTGCGATTCTGGTGCTGTGGTGATTTGCCGGTGCTGGGCCGCCTCATTCAAGGAGGATTGTTTTCTCTGGGCCAGGGGGTGCTCCGGGCAGGCCAGGCTTAGTACCCGCTGCTGTCCCAGGTTACTGGTATCCAGTGAACTGGGATAGGAATCCCTCGAGGTGACAAAGGCAAAGTCGGCTTCGCCACGTGTCACCTGCTGGACCGCTTCCTCCCCGGTAACACTGCCGAGCTGGAGCTCAGTGTGCGGGAAGCGCTCGCTGAAGGTGGCCAGCATATCGTTGAGTCGATCCGGTATTACCAGCTCTTCAAATAATATGTTGAGCTGAGGCTCCTCTCCCCGCTGGAAGGAATTTGCCGCCTGCTGGAAGCGCTGTAGCTGTCCCAGCGATTGACGCGCTAGCGGTAGTAGTGCCAAAGCAGCGGCAGTGGGCCGGGGATACTTTCCTTCGCGGTTAAATAGAGTCAGCCCCAGGTCGAGCTCCAGATTTTGAATCAGGCTGCTTACAGAAGACTGAGCCCGGCCCACTTCGCGAGCGACCGCCGAAAAAGATCCGGCTTCACAGGAGCGTACAAAAATATGCAGCTGATCCATATTCAGGTTAAGCATAGCGGGGAGCCGGCCGTAACTATGGTTGCTGTTTAAGGAGATACTGATCTTTCAGTTTCACATAGTTTTCAGCGGAATACTTAAAGAAGGCCTTTTCCTTATCGGATAGGGGGCGGGCTTTTTTACAGGGGGCACCGACATAGAGGTAGCCACTCTCCAGAGTTTTACCCGGTGGAACCAGAGCACCGGCTGCCAGCACCACATCGTCTTCAATTGTGGCTCCGTCGAGCACAATAGAGCCAATACCGATAAGAACCCGGCTGCCGATGCTGCAACCGTGCAGGCAGGCTTTGTGGCCGATAGTGACGTCTTCGCCAATGGTCAGTGGCCAGCCATCGGCATTGAATGGACCCGCGTGGGTGATATGGAGAACAGCGCCATCCTGCACACTGGTGCGCGCGCCGATACGGATTTTATGCATATCCCCGCGCACAACGGCCATCGGCCATACGGAGCAATCATCGCCCAGGGTGACATCACCGATAACGGCGGATTGAGGGTCGATATATACGCTGTCGCCAAGTTCTGGAAACTTCTCGCCGTGGGAATCATCGTGGCTGCGCAGTGGGGACATAAATAAGCTCCTGTACAATGAATCCTCTATCATAGCTTTATCCTAATTCGAGCACAGAGTCTTATATGTCCAATCCACTGTTGAATATCCCGCTGCTGCCGCCTTTCGATAAACTGGCACCCGAGCAGGTGGAGCCCGCCATTACCGAGCTGATTAAAACCTGTGAACAAACCCTTCAACAGGGATTGGCGACTCCGGGTTGGGATAACACGCTGGTGCTTCTGGAGCAGGCACAGGACCAGCTAAATCGAGCCTTCTCCCCTGTCAGTCATCTGAATAGCGTTCTAAGTGGCCCCTGGCGGGCGCCCTATGAGGCCGCCTTGGCTCAAGTGACGGCCTACTGGACAAAGCAGGGGCAAAACCGCGAACTCTACGATCTCTACCTGCAATTGATACAGTCGCCTGAATTTGAGGCGTGGCCTCAGGCGCGTAAGAAGTCTCTGGAGTTGGGGGTGCGAGACTTTGAACTCAGTGGTGTCGGCCTGGAGGGGGAGGCCCGGGAAAAATTTGCCGCTAACAGTCGGCGTTTGGCGGAGTTATCCAGTCAGTTTGCCAACAATGTCCTCGATGCAACTAACGCCTGGACCTGGCACACAGAAGATGAGGCACAGCTGCGCGGGCTGCCGCAAACTGCCCTTGCCGCTGCGCGGGCTGCCGCTGAAGCAAAGGCGCTCGATGGCTGGCTGATTACCCTGGAGGGGCCCAGTTTCCTGGCGGTAATGACCCACGCTGAAAATAGATCGCTGCGCCGGGATGTTCACTTAGCCTTTGTCAGTCGGGCTTCAGAGACCGGTCCCCAGGGAGGTGAATACGATAACACCGACGTGATGGAGACCATTTTGGCACTGCGCGCGGAGCAGGCCAGCTTGCTGGGCATGAACAACTATGCGGAGCTGTCTTTGGCTAGCAAAATGGCTCCAAATACGCAGCGGGTACTGGAGTTTCTCCAAGACCTGGCTGAACGAGCCAAGCCGGCAGCCCAGAGAGAAATGGCTGAGCTGAAAGCGTTTGCCACAGAGCAACTGGGCATTGAAGAGTTACAACCCTGGGATGTGGCCTGGGTGGCAGAAAAGCTCAAACAGCAGCGATACGCTATCAGCCAGGAGGAATTGAGACCCTACTTCCCCTACGCTAAAGTCGTTAATGGCCTCTTTACTGTGGTGGAGCAGCTATTCGGAATCACCGTAGAAGAAGATACCAGCGTTGCTACTTGGCATGCCGATGTGCAGTTCTTTTGGTTGCTGAGAGACGGCGAAAAGATTGCTGGTTTCTATCTGGATGCATTCGCGCGGGAGAAAAAACGCGGCGGTGCCTGGATGGATACCGTGAGCAGCCGGCGTCACACCCCGGACGGAATCCAGTTACCCATAGCTTATTTAGTATGTAATTTCAGTCCAGCTGCCGGCGCTATGCCCTCACTGCTGACGCATACAGAAGTGACCACTTTGTTCCATGAGTTTGGCCATGGCCTCCACCATATGTTGACACAAATCGATGTGGCCGCAGTTTCCGGCATTAATGGTGTCGCCTGGGATGCAGTGGAAATGCCCAGCCAATTCCTGGAAAATTGGTGTTGGCAGCCGCAGGCAATTTCCATGATTTCTGCACATTTCGAAACAGGGGAGGCGTTGCCGGAAGTTTTACTGGATAAAATGTTGGCGGCAAAAAACTTCCACTCCGCGATGTTTACCGTGCGTCAATTGGAGTTTGCTCTTTTTGATTTTCGCCTCCATGCCAGTGCACAGCCATTGACCTCTGATAAAGTTCAGGTTTTACTGGATCAGGTGCGCGCGGAGGTTGCCGTTGTGCCTATTGCCGCAGAGAACCGCTTCCAGCATGCTTTTAGCCATATTTTTGCCGGTGGCTATGCCGCAGGTTATTACAGCTACAAATGGGCGGAAGTATTGTCGGCAGATGCTTTTTCTCTATTTGAGGAAGCGGGTATATTTGACCGGGAAACGGGCAAAAAATTTCTGCACAGTATATTGGAGCAGGGGGGTAGCCGCGATGCACTGGAACTTTTTGTTCAGTTCCGGGGTCGAGAGCCACAAATAGACGCCCTGTTGCGCCACTCTGGTATCGAGCAGCAAGAGTTGAATATCAGCCCTGCGTAACTGATACCGCAATCATGAAATATTGAGTTGTAGTCATGATGAAAAAAGAAAGTTCAGCCGAGACTGGTAAGATTATTAAAAAACGCTTTATTGCCGGGGCCGTGTGCCCCCGCTGTAGCGAAATGGATAAAATTATCAATTACCACAAGGATGGAAAGAATTATAGAGAATGTGTTGCCTGTGGATTTAAGGATGAAATTCGATTGCAGTCAGCGCCGATAGAAGTATCAACCCGTGTGAGCCAGGATGTAGAGAAAAAGGTTCACGAGGAGCCGGTTAAATTCATCCAACCGACAAGTAGCCGTAAAAAGTGAAAAAAATATTTGCTATCCTGGTGGTTTTTATTGTGATAGCGGTCATAGGCCTTTATGGCCTTGATCGCTATCGCAAAAATGCAGAGCAGCAGCGGGAACAGGTCGCTTATCTATTGGCGAGCTGTGTCAATCAGGGAATACTGACCTTATTTCGTTTACAGGCCAACGACTGGAAAGCCCACCCCAAATATTACCATGAAGAGGAAAGAAGACTGGGCTTGGCGGTAAAAGCGTTACCAGATCAAATATTGGAAGGTGAGTCATTTGCACGCTGGCAACAGGCAATAGCAATTTGTGAAAAGCTGACAAGAAATAGCAATTTGCAGCATGTCACTATTTTCCGCCCTCTGGGCGATTTCTCCGCAGCAGAGATTTCTAATATCTATACCCTGAAGGATCGCGGTGCGCTTAGACAGCGGGAAAAGGTCATTCATGCACTGTATGATTCAGCACAGGCCGCTGACCGCTATATGCAGGATTTGCGCCGCGATATTAATACACAGATGAGAGCCTACCATTTCTCAGAGGATGAGCGTGAATTGGTATTTCAGGCGATCAGCGCGCAAGTTTTAGATAACTATCAACAGGGAAGTTTTTCTAAGAAACAAGCGGATACCTACCTGGAAAGAGTGTCTCTTTTTTATAAGACAATGGCTGAGAACCCAAATTCTTATAGCGTTCGCAGTGGAAGTTTGTTTTTTTATAATCAGAAATTAAAAAATAAAGTTGAGGGTTTGTACTCTGCGGTCATGCATGGGGAGAGGCCGTTCTATGCTAACTTCAAGCAAATATTAGTGCAGAAACAGATCCAATCTTTACACTATTAAAAATGGTGAGCGGGCTCTATTGTAGATTATTGTGCCCGCTCAGTATTTTCCATCCTGAGAGTTTAATTTTAATTAGAATTTTTTCGATTGCATCTAATCAAGTATAAATATCGTGTAACCATATTTTAACAATAAGCTTGAAACCTATTAATACTCCCAATCTTTTTGTTTTTTAATCAGTTGTTTACTGATCGATAGGCCGAGCCCTGTAAATTGCTCTAGTGCTATGACTCTTGGCGCAGCCAAGAGTCGGTTATAGTGTAGTATTTAAAATAGATAATGAGCCCTAAAGATCGTGCTGCAAACCACAAAAATAGGCTGAACCATATGCCTGTGTTACCCCAATCCCTGGTTAACCACCAAAATGGAAAGAAAACCAATATGGAAGCAACGAACATTGTGTTGCGCATATCGCGGCTTTTACCGGCACCGATAAAAACGCCATCTAACTGGTAGCTCCACACTGCGATAAGAGGCAGTGCACAGAGCCAGCCATAGACCCTGCCGGCCTGCTCAATTACCGGTTCGAGATTGGTAAATAGTGACAGAATTAAAGGCCCTCCTACGACCAGTACTGCGGTCATTAGGAGGGCGCTCGCCAGGGCCCACAGGCTGGCACTGCGCACTGTCGAGGTGAATAATGCTTTTGACTTGTTTGCTATAGACTCCCCGACTAAGGCCTCGGTAGCGTGAGCAAATCCGTCCAGAGCGTAGGAGGTCATCATTAACAGTTGTATGAGAATAGCGTTAGCCGCAAGGACATTATCCCCCTGTGCTGCACCTTGCGCAGTAAAGAAAGTGAAGATTGATAGAAGCAAGCAGGTCCTGACAAATAGATCGGAATTGATCTTTAACAGGTTCAGCCAGGGAGAGGAATCGACCCAGGGTAGAATCTTTTTCTGTCCAATCTCTTCGCGAATATAACACCAGATATCAACATGTACCCTGGAGAGTAGGTATAGCCCCAAGAGAAAGGCAAAGGTATCGGCGAGTACCGTTGCAGCAGCAGCGCCTTGGGCGCCGAGGCCTAGCCCGAGAATAAATAGGATATCGAGGGCTATATTCAGTAGGTTGGCGGCGAAAAGTATATACAGGGGCGCGCGGCTATCCTGGCGCCCGATAAAAAAACCCAGAATAGCAAAATTGGCCAAGGCTAGAGGGGCTGAGAATAGGCGTATTTGCAGGTAGGCGAGTGCATGGGGTTCCGCGTCAGGGCTGGCATTCATCCACCTGACGATATCAGCGAGTAACGGGGAGGCAATAACAAGCAGTGCAAGTCCCAGCCCCAGGGCTAATGCCAGTGCGCGCAACAGCCACTGGATGCCGAGATCGGAGCTTCTGGCCACCAGGCCGGTAGTGCCCATGCGCAGAAACCCAAATGCCCATAACAGCATAGCTATGACACTGGCCCCGATCGCTACACCGGAAAGGTATTCCGGAGATGGCAGGTGGCCGAGTATTGCGGTATCTACCGCTCCGAGCAAGGGCACTGAAATATTGCTCAATATCATTGGCCAGGCCAGGTGCCAGACTCTAGACATGGACTGCTGGTCAAGTTTTACAGAAAAAGGCATAGGTTGTGGCACTAATAGATAAGTTGAATTTTAGTGAAGGTGGGTAAGCATAGAGTTGCATCGCCATAGGCTATCAATGGGGATTGTATGAGACTGGCTCCTCACCACTGATAGCGACTCGCTCAATTACAGCAAGCAACGGCAGTAAAATATTTGGCGTAATATTCATTTTAATCTTGTACGGATAGTACAAGATTTTCTATTGATCTGCCTGGCTTGTTTGGCCTCTTGCTGCTTGAGTGGATAAATTGTGTCGCCACTGGTGCGTGTAGTCAGTATTTAGTATGAGTTTATAAGTCGTACTTTTGACCTCAAAGTTGAAACTCAGCAAGTCTTGAAGTGTGTAGGTCTAAAGTACAGCTCGCCGCATATAGCGACAGTCCCGGCCAGGACCTACAAAGCGCGCCCTGCGGGGCTTTACAGCGGTTCCACATCATTTTGTCATGTATACACTGTGCTTTATCTGAGCACCCCCTCAATGTCAGGGACACGATGAAATTAGTCTGAAGTTGTTGGGGCTTTCTCTCGATATAGAGACTGGTCATATTTTGTCAATCCAGTGGTTGGATCTCAATTGGGACTGCCAGCTTTAAATTTATAAAAAATATCCCAGTAAAGTGATTAAATTTATTTGTTGATCTTTATACATTTCTGCACCGTCATAAATTTATTTAAAATGCCGCCGATTGACTTTTTTCTGCCGATATGTTTCTTTTGCATATGCAGTAGTTGCGACAAATAAAGAAACTGGTTGTTGGTTGTACCTTTCCGGACGACGGCATCTGGAGTAAAAAATCTTTTACTAAGAATAACAAGTTGCACTGACGGCAGTAACGCGGGGGATCTCCTCGCCCAGTGTATGTAGTCTTGTATTACTACAGTATGTCCACAATTTTTGTGTGGAATTAATCCTGTAAGGCAGTTAATACAGGTAAAATTCGCTTATCCGTGAAGTCCAGTGGCCAAAATAAAAATTACGGGTTTCCCTGGGAGGCCCGCAACCACGGAGATCTGTAGGCGATGTTGAGAGGCTTTGATCGGCTGTTCGCCTTGCTGGTTACTTCGCTATCTGCAAACGCAGTATTAGCGGATGAGCAGGATGTTGAGCGCTGGGGGGTCAACATGCCCCAAGGGGTGACGGAAGTCGCCCAGACCACTTATGAATTACACATGCTGATTTTTTGGATCTGTGTAGCCATAGGTGTGCTGGTGTTTAGCATTATGTTTTACAGCATGTGGCGTCACCGCAAGAGTAAGGGGTACAAAGCGGCCCAATTCCATGAAAGTACCGCCGTGGAACTGGTGTGGACCATTATTCCCACTGCCATTTTAATTTTGATGGCAATTCCGGCTACCAAGACACTCTATGATATTTATGATACCGAGGAGGCAGATCTCGATATCATGATTACCGGATATCAGTGGAAGTGGAAGTATGAATATCGGGGTTCCGAGGTTTCTTTCTTTTCCAATATGTCCACGCCTAAAGCGCAAATTGACAATCTTCAGGCAAAGGGGCCCAACTATCTCCTTGAGGTGGATGAGCCTCTGGTTGTGCCTATCAAGAAAAAAATCCGCTTCTTAATTACCGCTAATGATGTGATACATGCATGGTGGGTCCCGGACCTGGCGGTGAAGAAAGATGCTATTCCCGGATTTATAAATGATGCCTGGACCCGTATCGATGAACCGGGTATTTATCGGGGGCAGTGTGCCGAATTATGCGGAAAGGATCACGGCTTTATGCCGATTGTGGTCAAGGCCGTACCTCAGGAAGAGTACGATACCTGGTTGAGTTCGCGCGCAGCAGCAGCAGTAAAAATGCGTGAGCTTACCGGTAAAACCTTTACCTTCGAGGAGCTTTTTGCTCAGGGGGAGAAAGTGTATACCCGTACCTGTGCGGCCTGCCATCAAGCCAATGGGCAGGGAGTACCGGGAGTATTCCCGGCGATTGCAGGCTCGAAAATTGCTACCGGTCCTCTCAGTGGCCACTTAGATATCGTTATCGACGGTTCAGCGATAAATCCCGCGATGCAGGCTTTTGGTGAGCAATTGTCAGAAGTCGATCTGGCTGCGGTGATCACCTATCAGCGCAATGCGTTTGGTAACGAGATGGGCGATACAGTTCAGCCCGTTGATATCCTCAACTTCAAGAATAAGCAGTAAGCGCCCGGAGGAATTTTAGCATGGCACATGGTCCTCAGCCCGGTTTAAAGCGTTGGCTCTATACGACCAACCACAAAGATATAGGATCGATGTATTTGTGGTTTAGTTTCGCAATGTTTCTGCTCGGTGGATGTATGGCGTTGGTTATTCGCGCCGAATTATTTGAGCCTGGATTGCAAATAGTGCAACCAGAATTTTTCAATCAAATGACGACCATGCACGGTCTTATTATGGTATTTGGTGCCGTGATGCCAGCCTTTGTTGGGCTGGCAAACTGGATGATACCAATGATGATTGGGGCGCCGGACATGGCGTTGCCAAGGATGAATAACTGGAGTTTTTGGATTCTTCCTTTTGCCTTTGCCATGTTGGCCTCGACGCTATTTATGGAGGGCGGCGCGCCTAATTTTGGCTGGACTTTCTACGCGCCACTTTCCACCGAGTACGCCCCTCCGAGCGTGACCTTTTTTATTTTTGCCGTTCATATTATGGGAGCCTCTTCTATTATGGGGGCAATTAATATTATTGCTACCATCCTAAATATGCGTGCCCCGGGCATGACTTTAATGAAGATGCCCCTGTTCGTTTGGACTTGGTTAATTACAGCCTACCTTCTCATTGCAGTAATGCCCGTACTGGCTGGTGTGGTAACCATGATGTTAATGGATATACATTTTGGTACCAGCTTCTTTAGTGCGGCCGGTGGCGGTGATCCGGTGCTATTTCAGCATGTATTCTGGTTCTTTGGGCACCCGGAAGTTTACATTATGATTTTGCCGGCTTTTGGTATTATCTCGGCAATTATCCCCACTTTTGCACGCAAGCCATTATTTGGATACAGCTCCATGGTGTATGCCACAGCGGCCATTGCATTTTTGAGCTTTATCGTATGGGCACACCATATGTTTACGGTGGGAATGCCGATCGCCGGTGAGCTGTTCTTTATGTACGCTACAATGCTGATTGCGGTGCCGACAGGAGTGAAAATTTTTAACTGGGTTTCCACCATGTTCCGAGGGTCTATGACCTTTGAAACCCCGATGCTTTTTGCCATTGCATTTATCATTCTATTTGCTATCGGTGGGTTTTCAGGTTTGATGCTGGCGATTGCACCGGCCGATTTCCAGTATCACGATACTTACTTTGTTGTTGCTCATTTCCACTATGTACTGGTTCCTGGAGCAATTTTCTCTATCACCGCAGGCGTTTACTATTGGTTACCCAAGTGGACTGGCCATATGTATAGCGAAACTATGGGTAAGGTACATTTTTGGTTAGCCTTTATTGGCTTAAATGTAACCTTCTTCCCTATGCATTTTGTCGGCCTTGCAGGTATGCCCCGGCGTATACCGGATTACGCCCTGCAATTTGCCGATTTTAATCAGATAGCCAGTATCGGTGCCTTCCTGTTTGCTGCCGCGCAAATAGTCTTTTTGTTCAATGTGATTCGAACAGTAATGGGAGGTAAAAAAGCTTCTGATCAAGTTTGGGATAATCCTCAAGGGCTGGAGTGGACCGTGGCATCGCCTGCTCCCTACCATACATTTAGCACACCACCGGTTGTACGCTAATTTATGAATATTGGAGCGAATGCGAAGGTTTCTATCAAACTGCTGACCGTTGCTGTGAGTATGCTGGTATTTGCTATTTTTATTATGCCGCCTATTTACGATGCCTTTTGTGAAATCACAGGGCTCAATGGTAAAACCGGTGGTCGCTATGAAGCAGTCCCGGCAGTTATCGATAGAAATCGACTGGTCACCGTACAGTTTGTAGCCAGTAATAATGAAAATATGCCCTGGAAATTTCGCCCGAGTGTAATGTCTTTAAAGGTTCATCCTGGAGAGGTTAAGGACACAGTATTTATTGCGGAAAATCATACGGCAAGAGACATGGTTGGGCAGGCAATACCCAGCATGGTTCCGTTTAAAGCAGCGGGGTATTTTCATAAAACAGAGTGCTTTTGCTTCAATCAGCAGGAATTAAAAGCGGGAGAGAGTGCCGAGTTACCACTACGATTTATTGTGGACCCGGATCTCCCCGCGAGTGTAAACACGGTAACCCTTTCCTATACCTTATTTGATGTAACGGAAAGGTTTGCCGATAAAAATGATAAGAATGGTATCGACCCCGAGCGAGAGGGATAAAACCTATGGCGAGTGAAAGCAGTTATTACGTGCCGGAACAATCTAGGCTGCCAATATTTGCGACAATCGGCCTGTTCCTTATAGCTTTCGGTGCAGCTAATTGGATCAATGGTGGAAGTTCATATATTTTCTTTATCGGCGCTTTGGCGATGGCCGCTGTACTGTGGCTATGGTTTGCAGCCGTTATCAAAGAAAATATGGCCGGACTTAACAGTGATCAATTGAAACGATCGTATGTATGGGGAATGGGCTGGTTTATATTTTCTGAAGTAATGTTTTTTGCTGTGTTCTTTGGCGCACTGTATTACGTTAGGAATTTTACAGTCCCCTGGCTAGGTGGTGAAGGTGATCGCGGAATTTCCAACCTGCTTTGGGAGGGTTTTGAAAGTAGTTGGCCTCTATATGTGACTCCAGATGCTGCTGCACATGGAGAAACGGCAAAATTTATGGGGCCAAAAGATGTGATAGACCCATGGCACCTGCCATTGTGGAATACCATCATATTACTTACCTCCAGTATAACTGTGCACTTTGCACACGTTTTTCTGAAAAAAAATCAGAGAAATAACTTTAATATTCTATTGGCTATTACTGTTGCCTTAGGCGGAATGTTTATCTTTCTGCAAGCGAAAGAATATTATGAGGCGTATCAACACTTGGGCTTGACATTAGAGTCCGGAATCTATGGGACCACATTTTTTATGCTGACCGGGTTTCATGGTGCTCATGTAACTCTGGGCACGATAATGTTATTAATTATGTTGCTGAGATCAGTGATAGCTAATCATTTTAGCCCGGATGATCATTTTGGATTCGAAGCGGCGAGTTGGTATTGGCACTTTGTTGATGTGGTTTGGGTTGGTTTATTTATATTTGTTTACGTTTTAGGTGCTTAATAAAAATTAGGCTTTCTATTGACATAAGAGTTGCGTCATTAGAAAGCCTTGATTTACTAATATTTGTTAGCCCAGGGTGCACTTTTTGCCAAGATGCCACTTTCAAAACCGTACCAGATAGCAAGGAGCAAGAGCACTGCAAGTAGTATCCTTATACCCAATGCATAAAGTGTGCGCTTGGACTGGGGAGTTCCCATATCTCTCAGTAGAAAAAAAAGTGCACTTGAAAGACTGGCAAGTACGGAAAGAAATAAGATAAAAATAACAATTTTCAGCCACATTTATTATTTTCCATTATTTATGTAGTTGCGCATGATAGTAGAGATTCCATCAGCTTCTGCGAAAGATGTCAGTTTACCACTGATTCGCAATTGGCCCACCACGATATTCTCTCTGGGAGTATTTTTTCTGTTTATATTCCTGGGCGTTTGGCAGCTGGATAGAGCCGAGCAGAAGTTGCTACTTAAGCAAAAAATAGAGAATAGATTATCACTACAACCTAAAAATATTTCAAATTTTACTTACTTTCAAGAATACACATCGGTAAGCCTAATAGGAGTATATCGGAAAGAGGTGTATTTTCTGGATAATAGAACCCGAAATGGTTTGGTTGGCTACGAAATATTACAAATTTTTTCTACAGAAAAATCTGACTGGCTTGTCAATAGGGGATGGGTTGCTGCCAGTGACGATAGAGAAAAATTACCCGCGCTAAAAATCCCGCTTGGTGCCAGGTCATTACAGGGATACCTATATCCTGTTATTAGTGAGCCTAATGCCAATCCTATTTTAGACCCTAAATTTGACAATAGAATACAGCAGGTTGATATCGGTTTTACTGAAGATATAGGATTAAGTAACAAAGATTGGTCAATACGTTTGTTTGCTGATTCAGATACTGCGTTAGTGACTGAGTGGAATTTTTTTAATAGTGGTCCGGAGAAGCATCATGCATATGCTTTTCAGTGGTTTGCTATGTCAATAGCTGTATGGTTTTTGTGGTTTTACAGTGCAACTAACATTGTGCCCAGATTTCGTCGTAGATTTAGTGGAAGTGTGAAAATGGAGTTTCAAAATGAACGCAAATAATCAATCTGGTTCGCCTAAAAAAAATATAAATAAAATAAAATCAGGGAATAGATTTGTACAGGGGCTCTCTATTTTGGCATCAGTTGTACTTCCTATTACAGCAGCTTATATCGTGTATTATACGGGTATGGGCATGCCGAAAAATACAATTAATCAAGGTGAGTTGTTACAGCCACCATTTGATATCACTGAAATAAAAATAACCTTGCAGGGGCAGCAATTACCGCTAGTAGCACAGGATGAACGCAAGTGGCGTTACCTTATTTTAAGTGATAGTGATTGTGGTAAAGACTGTGAAGATCTTCTGTATATCAGCAGGCAAGTTCATATCCGGCTGGGGGAAAAGGCTCATCGACTTGAGCGCCTGTTGATAGTCGGTGATAGTCTGGGGCGAGAGAGACAAAAGCAGCTACAGACAGAACATCCAAAGTTAAAAATAATCAATTTGGATGATGAAAACTTAAAACAACTGATAGAGAAAACCGAACACGATGGTGTAACTTCTACAAAGGCTTTGCTGGTGGATCAGCAAGGCTTCGCTATGATGGCCTACGACCGGCAGCATAGTGGCAATCAGTTGCTCAAAGATATAAAGAGATTATTGAAGTACTCCTATGAGTAATAAAGTTAGTACAGAGAGAGTTTAAATGATGTCTAAACAAGAGAGTCATAAGAACTGGCGAAGAAAACTTGCTTGGGTTGCCTGTGTACTGGCTATCGTAGTTGTCGTTCTGGGGGCCTTTACCCGGTTAGTGGATGCAGGTTTAGGTTGCCCAGACTGGCCCGGTTGCTATGGGCATCTCACCTGGCCGAACGATACAGAAGAGATTAGCACTGCTAACCTTATTTATCCGGATTCACCAGTTGATGTTAGTAAAACCTGGCCGGAAATGGTGCACCGATATTTTGCTGGAAGCTTACTTCTATTAGTGTTGTCACTGACTTATTTGTCATGGCAACAGCGGCGCTCTCCAACTTTCAAACATACAAATATTCTTTTGTTAATTATTATATTACAAGCTGCCTTTGGCATGTGGACTGTAACCTTAAAACTCTGGCCGCAAATTGTTACTGCCCACCTGCTGGGTGGTATGACAACTTTGTCAATGTTGTGGATTTTATGTGAAAGGTTGGCCGATAAACCCAGACAGTTGGCTGAAAGTTATTTACCAGCCATAAAACGCTTGCGGCCACTCGCCTTAGTTGCAATCGCAGTAGTGATTATACAAATTGCACTCGGTGGTTGGACCAGTTCAAATTATGCCGCATTAGCCTGCCCAGATTTCCCTACCTGTCACAATAAATGGTGGCCAGCGGCAGATTTTGTGGAAGGTTTTAATATCGCTCAGCAAATTGGTCCCAATTATCTGGGGGGCGCACTGGAGAGTGATGCCCGTACGGCTATACATCTCACCCACCGTATTGGCGCTTTGCTTGTAACAGTTATTGTACTTATGCTGGCGATTTTAGCTTGGCGCACGGGATTTAGAGCGTGGTCGCTGTGGCTTACAGGAGCACTGCTCCTGCAAGTAAGTTTGGGAATCGCTAATGTTGTAATGTATCTACCCTTAGGGATAGCGGTGGCACACAATGCCGGTGCCGCTTTTCTATTACTTAGCCTGCTCACCTTTACTTATAGAATATATGCGCTAAAAGCTATAACAGTAGGCCGACAAGATACAGACACTAATGTGCAAGAACGGAATGTAAATCTATCTGGCGTATCGAACTTAAATTAGATAGTAACCTGATATAAATATAAAAATAGGCAAAACTATGGCGATAAATTCTGTGGTAGTAGGTCAAACTCAATGGCGGGACTACTATGAGCTGACTAAGCCGCGAGTAGTTATGTTAATGCTGTTAACCTCTGTGATCGGTATGTTTTTAGCCGTTCCGGGAATGGTTCCGTTGGATATTTTATTGTTGGGTAATCTAGGTATCGCATTTTGTGCCGGTAGTGCAGCAGCAGTAAATCACCTCGTTGATCGCCATATTGATACCAAGATGGCGCGCACAAGTAACCGTCCCATTGCAAAAGGTCGGGTAGAGCCTGCTAAAGCTGTTGGGTTTGCCCTGATACTGGGCGTGACAGGAATGTTGATTTTATTGATTTTTGTCAATGCCTTGACTGCCTGGTTAACGCTGATATCCCTGCTCGGCTACGCTGTGATTTACACCATGTTCCTCAAACGGGCTACACCACAAAATATTGTTATAGGTGGGCTTGCAGGTGCCGCGCCGCCTTTGCTGGGATGGACAGCAGTTACCGGAGAGGTTCACGGGCACGCCTTATTACTGGTACTGATTATTTTTGCCTGGACACCGCCTCATTTTTGGGCGCTTGCCGTTCACAGGAAGGAGGAGTATGCACGGGCAGGTGTGCCCATGTTGCCTGTCACCCATGGCGTTCCCTATACGAATCTCAATATCGTTTTGTACAGCTTTATTTTGTTGGCGGTTAGTCTATTGCCTTTTGCCACGGCAATGTTTGGCTGGTTGTACTTATTGGGTGCTGTGGTCCTGGGACTTGGCTTTATTTATTGGAGCTTTGTTATGCTCCTTGGGAAAAATACCAATGCGGGGATGGAGACTTTTAAATATTCAATCATCTACCTGATGGCCCTATTCGGTATTATGTTATTAGATCACTATTTAATTGAGGTGTGAGGTAACCGTGGAAAATCAATCTGTACACATGGATACGCATTCGGTTATCAGTAAGCAGAAGCGTGGGATAAAAATTACAGTTTTTATTTTATGCTTATTAATTTTCGCGGTGCTTTCTGGCTTTATACACAAGCTCGGCCAACCTCGAATTATTACTGATACAGAGCTTAGAATTAATGGTGCAGTTAAATTGCAGAGACCCAGAATTATAGATGATATTGAACTGTTGTCGGATAATGGTTCTGGGTTTAACACCGCAGATTTTCACGGTAAGTGGACTTTGGTTTTTTTTGGTTTTACTCACTGCCCGGACATCTGCCCGACAACACTCTCTACACTTAATGATTTTTATAAAACCCTGGATTCTGACACCAGAGATTCTACCGATATTATGCTGGTGTCTGTTGATCCAAGTAGGGATAAGCCGGAGCAATTGGGGCAGTATGTGCGTTATTTTAATCCCGAGTTTCGCGGTGTCACCGGTAACTTTTTCGATCTGAAAAAATTTGCGACTCAACTGAATGTGCCTTTTAATAAAGTAACTCTTGCGGAGGGCGGCTATACCATTGACCATGGTTCGCAAGTGGTATTGATTAATCCAAGGGGACATTATCATGCCTTCTTTAAGGCGCCTCTGGACCCGGCAAAAATGAAGCTAACCTACCGCTCAATACGAGCAACCTTTAATGGATAGTGATCAGGCTTAATGAGCATAATAATCAAGTATGTATTTATTTTGGAATAATTTATGCAAAATGAAGCTGCCGACTTGAGAAAAAATAGTGCTAAGGCTCCCTCTGGTATGGTCAGCCCTTGGGCGGCCCCTATCTTACTGTCCTTTTGTATTATCCCTTTTGGTTGGAGTGGATTGATAGCGCCAGTAATTTGGATTTTCCTGCGAGCAATAGAATTCAGCAGTGGTTGGCCAAGGGCACTATCGTTTCTTATTGTGGCCCTGTTGATGCTTGTATCGGGGCTCAATTTACTACCGGGTAGTGAACCTATTCAAGTTCTGCCGCCATACTCTGATTCTAGTGGTAATTTGATCTATGCGAGTATAAATAGCGGTAAAGCTGTTATTGCTATTGCCTTATTGGCTTTTATGCTGCGCATGAAGCCAACTTTCCGTTTTACGGATCTCCCTTACCTTAGCCTGGCAATTTTAGCTCCTATTGCATGTGGATTATTGCTGTATGCGCCTTCGTTAAAATTGTCTGGCACTATAGCTATCGCTGCAATAATTAATCTTTTAATAGTATGCATTAGTGAAGAAGGTTTCTTTCGCTGGGTATTGCAGCGTGGTATGGAAGAGTTTTTAGGGCGTTGGCGCTGGCTATCTGTACCAGTAATAGCTACAGTTTTTGTACTGCTACACGGTGGCTGGTCAACAGATATATCTGCAATCTTATTGTTGATGCTAGCCTCAATCGGTTATGCACTACTCTGGACATTGCGACAAAATTTTTGGATATGTGTTATGGCACACTGGGGTGTCAATCTATTGCATATGCTTTTATTGCCTTATCCTTTACCAGGATAAAATCCACATCAATAGATACAGGGAGCCTCTGAATAACTCCGTAATGCCTCTGCGGGTCTTGAAGGCTACAGAGGTTAGACGCACTCGCCGCGAATGGCCATAGCCCTTTGCAAGGGCGGTAACGCAGCAGCTGTGGCCTTCAAGGCCCGCCCTTCGGGGCTTGCAGAGCGATTCACACTCCGCGTTGCGACTTCTTGAAAGGTCTAGACATTCCTGCGAAGCCGCGCCTTGATTGTGAACCGCTCTGCATGCCAGAGATATCACGGAGTTATTCAGAGGCTCCACAGGTCGCCTTTTGTACAAGATTTTATTGAATCCTTAAGATTCAGCCATTTTATGGTTAAAAGAAAGACAAAACTCTAATCTTTGTAGTATGAAAAATTAAAGTAATGTATTTAAGCAGAGCAACTTGAGTTGAGCTTTTTCAATATTAAATATTTATCATTTGTGTGGTACACATAAGGAGATAATCACATTGAAATGTTATTTTTTGCTTGGGACATTATGTGCCTTAACTTGTGGCTCTGTTTTTGCCAGTGAAGCGGGAGACTTAGCACAGCAGCTTGCGCAAGAATATTTGATTGTTGATGGACATGTGGATGTTCCCTATCGCCTCATGCAGGGGGAGGAAGATGTTGGACTTAGTACGGAGAAAGGGGATTTCGATTTTCCCAGAGCTCAAAAGGGGGGACTAAATGCTCCTTTTATGTCTATCTATGTTCCAGCGGCCAAGGAAGATGAAGGTGTTGCCAAGTCTTATGCCGATTCACTCATTGCTAAAGTGGAGGCAATGGTTGCAAAGCATCCAGATAAGTTTGCCATCCCCAAATCATTAGATGATTTACAAAAGCAGGTGGATGCCGGTTTGATTTCGCTACCTCTGGGCATAGAAAATGGCGCACCTATCGAAGGCGATCTGGATAATTTAAAATACTTTTCCGATAGAGGGGTAAAGTATATTACTTTAGCCCACTCAAAGAGCAATCATATCTCTGATTCCTCCTACGATAAAAACAGGCCCTGGGAAGGGTTGAGTGCTTTTGGCAAGCGCCTGGTAAGAGAGATGAATCGAAGGGGAGTAATGATTGATATCTCCCATGTGTCTGATGCGGCTTTCTGGCAGGTGATTGATTTATCCGCAGTGCCTGTTATCGCTTCACATTCTTCCGCCAGGCATTTTACCCCGGGCTTTGAGCGCAATATGAACGATGAAATGATAAAGGCACTGGCCGCTAACGGTGGGATTATTATGGTGAATTTTGGCTCTACCTTTATCAGTGGAGAGTCGCTAAATTCATACCGCAAAATCAGTGAGCAGGCGGATAGTTTTGCTAAGAAAAAAGGTTTATCCAAGAACAGCCAGAAACTGAAAGAATACACGGATAAACTTTCCCGTGAACAGTTCATCTATGCAAGTTTAGACAATGTCCTCGATCATTTCGACCATATTCGTGCTTTAGTCGGCGTTGAGCATATAGGTATCGGCTCGGATTTTGATGGTGTTGGCGATAGCCTGCCTATCGGTTTGAAAGATGTTTCCCAATACCCCAATTTGGTTGAGGGGTTACTAAAGCGCGGATACAGCAAACAGGATATTGAAAAAATTCTGGGGGGGAATTTACTCCGGGTTTGGCAAGCCAATGAAGAGTATGCCAAGCGCAGTAGAGGCTAACTCTTTTTCTTCTAACTGGACTGCCGCTACCTTCTTACCATTTACTATTAATGTCGAAGATAAATAGCGCGAAGTTAACATCAATACGGTGATGGCGAATGAAAAAGGGGAGGCCTAGGCCTCCCCTTTTCAATTTGGCGATGCCCTACTACTTAGAAGCTGTAAGTCATTTTGCCGTAGATAAAGCGGCCACGGGGATCGTGTTGTGACTCTACATAGCCGTAGAGATCTGAATCGCCATCACCGATTGCGAAGGGGGGCTCTTCATCAAAGACATTGTCTGCGCCGAGGCTCAGCACCATATTCTCGAAGCCGGTATAGCGGGCTTGCATATTTACGGTTAGGAAGGAGTCCACAGTGCGGGAGCTGTTGCTGTCGTAGTCGAGCGTCCCATCGAAATCGATATCTGGGGTATCCTCAAATTCGCCAATATAACTGAGCCCAGCGCTGAATCCGATGGCATCAAAGGTCCAGTCAGCGGTAGCGTTCCAGCGGTGTTGCGGATACTCGTACTCGCCGGCCAGATCGCGGGTGATAAATGCATCGCCGCTGGAATTGAGCTCAACACGCTCAAATTCGGCCAGGTAAGAGTAGTCTAAACGTATACCGAATTCGCCATTGGCTAATTCGAACCCACTGTAGACAATACTCAGGTCAACACCAGACACTTCTTGTTCGCCGATATTGGTGAAGCTGCTGTCGATAGATTGCAGAGCGCCAAGGGCCTCGCCGTTAATCGGGGTATCGCGGCGGCACACAGTGCTGTCCTGATCCCAGCAATAGAGGCTATAGATATAGCCGAAGGGGACCTCGTCAATCTTGCCTTCCTGGGTGATATTCCAATAATCCAGGGACAGTTGCAGGTCTTCTATAGGCTCGTAAACAGCACCGATGTTAAAGGACTCGGACTCTTCCGCATCTAGATCCGGGTTGCCGGAGAAGATAATGGTGTAGTCGGTGCTGGCACAGTAGGCATCGTTAACCTCACAGCCGTAGGTATCCGCAAAGAACAGGGATTCCTGTGATGGACCCAAGCCAACCTGTGCCAGTGACGGCGCGCGGAAGCCGGTGCCCCAGGAGGCGCGCAGGGACAGCTGATCGGTTGCAGTCCACAGCAGGTTCGCCATGGGATTGGTGGTGCTGCCAAAGTCGCTGTAATCGTCGTAACGGGCCGCCAAGGTCAGATCGAACCTAGCGGGTAGGGGAATAGCAACTTCGACATACGCTGAGGAGATATCCCGGCTGGCACTGGCGGATACGGACTCTGTACCAAAGATCAAACCGCGCTGGAACTGGTCATCGGGAATATCGGAGGCCTTCTCCTCGCGATATTCCAGGCCTGCGGCCATGGCAATGGTGCCATTGGCGGTATCGACTACATCTCCATTGATCGAGAAATTATAGCTGGTCAGGTCAGACTTACCCTGGCGGACCAGACTGGTGGTGATGGCATCAATCACCGAGTCCGGGTTCTGAACCCCGCCAAAGGGGTTGTAGTTACCGGCATTAATCTGCTCTTGCAGCAGGTCCGTACGCACCCAGCCCTGGGAGCGATCACCGCTCTGGGTGGTTTCACTGCGGGAGCGCTGCACAGAAGCCTCCCAGTCCCAGTCGGCGATAGAGCCGCGCAGGCCGAATACACCGCGCAAGTTATCGGTTTCAATGTCCCACTGGCGTGCGCCCGCATCAACGGTGCGATAGCGATAGATATCTACATCTTCGCCAAAGGGGTTATTGGGATGGTCTGCCAGCACATAGAGGCCCGCGTCGCTATCCAGGGGGGTAGGGGCGCCCTGGGCAACAGATGTGTTGTGCTGAACGGCGATCTCACTGAAGAACTCCACGCTCTCGGCTAGCTGGGTATGGCCCAGCATTAACAGGCCGGTGCGCTCAGCTTCTGGTGTGATCAGGGTCCAGGGACCGTAGTCATAGACACAGACCTCACCGGTATCGCGCTCTTCGGGACAGCTGGGGTCGGAAACAAAGGCACCACCCACATTGAAGCTACCGGGATAGCCCCTGGAGGAGCGGAAGTCCATACCGCCACGGCTGGACTGGTCGGCGGTATCCAAACCACTGCGCTCGGTGCTGGATAGGCGGCTATTTTTGTGGTGGTCAAAGATAACCGTTAAGTTTGAGTCATCCCCATTGATACCCCAGACCGCAGAAACGGACTGTTCGTCATAGCCATCGGCACCACCGTAATCGACAGAGATCTCTGTGCCTTCAAAGTCTTTGCGCAGCACCAGGTTAACCACTCCGGCAACTGCGTCAGAGCCGTAAATGGCGGAAGCGCCATCTTTCAGGACCTCGACCCGCTCAATCGCTGCCAGGGGTACACTGTTAATGTCCACAAAGTTGGTAGTAATGCTCTCGGCAAAAGCACTGATGGCTACCCGGCGCCCATTGACCAATACCAAAGTGGCATCGGCGCCCATTCCGCGCAGGCTCACAGCGGCGGCCCCATTCGCCGTGGAGTCCTGGTTGTTGCCTCGGGTTGAGAAGGTACCGTTACCGGCGGCAGGGCTTTTCTCGAACAGTTGTTGCAGATTGGTATAGCCGGACTTTTCGATGGCATCGCGATCCATAACCTGGATCGGTGTCGCTGTTTCGAATTCAGCGTTGCGGCTAATACGGGAGCCTACAACGGCAACTTCTTCGATCGCCTGTTCCTCGGCGGCAAAAAGTGTTTGCGGGCTAGTAGTTGCGGTTGCGGCCACGATGGCTGTGGCTAATACCTTGCGATGGAGGGAGAGTTTTTCCATATCGTTGTGCGTCCGTTTTATTGTCGTTACCCATGACTGGCCTCGTGCGGCTGGTCGTCGGGCAACACTAGCAACGACGGAAAATGGACACAATTGGCTGGTGGCTAAGCATTAGCTTATTGCAACAAACCGTGACAAGCATCTCACTAATAGGTCTATTCGAGCGACATTTTGCAATAAATGTGGAGGTTAGATAGATATTTAGGACAGATATAACCTGTTAGTACCTTTAGTCAGTTCGCAGTTGTGAGGTGAGAAAAAACAGTGCTGCGGCCAGAACAATGGATGGTCCGGCCGGCGTATTCCACAGGATAGAAGCAAGGAGGCCGAGCACGACGGCGAGACAGCCCAGCAGTGAGGCCAGCACAGCCATGCGCTCCGGTGTGCGCGACAGCTTGCGTGCGGTGGCTGCGGGAATAATTAGCAGGGCGGTAATCAGCAGAACCCCAACGACTTTCATCGCAATGGCGATCAGTATTGCCAGCATCAACATCAGCGCAATTCGCAACCGCTCGACAGGGAGCCCCTCTACCGAAGCCAACTCCTCGTGCAGAGTGAACGCCAGTAGCTGCTCCCACAGGAAGTAGAGCACCCCCAGGATTGCGGCGGCGGCAATGGCCATCAGCACCAGGTCTTGGCCACCGACGGCCAATAGGTCTCCGAGCAATAGGGATAGGAGATCCACCTTAATTTTGAAGAAGCTGACAGTGACAATTCCCAGTGCCAGCATCGAGTGGGACAAAATTCCGAGCAAGGTATCCACCGCCAACTTTTGGCGTTTCTGTAAGTACATCAGCAACAGTGCCAGTGCACAGCAGGTAATACCGACAGCCACCGTGGACATTATTTGTAGAACAAAGCCCAGTGTCACACCGAGAAGGGCTGAGTGGGCCAGGGTATCGCCAAAATAGGCCATGCGTCGCCACACAGCAAAGCACCCCAAGGGGCCGCTGACAATGGCGACCATTAGGCCGGCGGCGAGGGCGTACCAGAGAAATTGGCTGTACAGTAATTCGCCGAAATCGACCACTTATTCTTGCTCTTTGTTTTTTGGGGTTGAGTGAGGGGGCTGATGGTTGCAGTCGCCTGCGGGGGCAATATCACCGCTCAATTTGTGTTGGTGGTTGTGTTGATGGGTATAGGGGGCCACCTTGTCGCCAAATAATTCCAGATAGGCCGGGTGGCGGCTCACTTGCTCGGGGTGTCCGTGACAGCAGATATGCTGGTTTAAGCACAGGACCCGGTCGGTTGCAGCCATCACCAAGTGCAGGTCGTGGGAAACCAGCAACACGCCGCAGCCGAGTTCGTCGCGCAGAGTCGCAATCAGTTGATACAGCTCACTCTGACCGCCGACATCCACTCCCTGAGTGGGTTCATCCAGAACCAGGAGCTGGGGCTTGCGCGATGCCGCACGGGCGAGCAGAACCCGCTGGGTTTCCCCGCCGGATAGGTTTGCCAGGGAGGTGCCAATCAGCTGCCCGGCCCCCACTCTCTCCAGCGCCGACTGCACTTGTTCGGGCCGCATGGCCGGTTGGCCCAACTGCAAGAAGCGCTCGACGGACATGGGCATTGAGCTGTCGATATGGAGCCGCTGGGGCATATAGCCGATACGCAAACCGGGCTGTCGCCATATGCGGCCCTGACTGGGCTGGCTGAGCCCCAATAGAAGTCGCAGCAAGGTCGTTTTGCCGGCGCCATTGGGGCCGATTAGGGTGACAATCTCCCCCATGGACAATTCGACTGTAATATCTTTAAGTAACTGCCTGCCGCCCACCTGAAGGGCGATATTGTCAGCTGTGATAAGCGGCTGGGGTGGATTCAGAATTCAATCTCCGCAGGGAACTCTTTTATATGTATGTTTCCATACTTCATCGGCTGAATATGGACAGCCAGGCTGGCGGCTTGGCGCTGGTTGTGATTATATCGCAATTTTTTGCCGCCTAATGTTGCCGATGTACCCCTTCAAACGTCTTTTTACACTCTCCAGCGTACTTTTATTCGGGTTCTGCTTGGCGGCCTGTAGCAAACCGGAATCCGCTAATCGCGATGAGCTGGTGGTCAGTGTGCGCCCTTTGGCCCTGATCGCCCGGGAAATTACCGCTGGGGATATACCGGTGCGTGTACTTATTGAGGGCGCCGACCCTCACCACTACGCCCCGACAGTCGCCGACCGGGCTGCGCTTGAGCGGGCTCTATTACTGGTGTGGCTGGGCCCGCAAATGGAGGGCGTATTAGCTAAGCAGGCGTCACTGCTACCCGCTGACCAGCGGATACAGTTGCTGGATATTACCGCGCTTGAGTTTGGAGGCGCCAGTGCCAGCGACCCCCACCTCTGGTTGCGCCCCAGCAATGCGGCAATTGCAGCAGCACAGATCGCGGAGCGCCTGGCGCAGTTGCGCCCGCAGCAGGCGGAGCTGTTTATGGCCCGTGCGCGGGCATTTGCCAGCGCAATGAGCGACTTGCAGACAGTTTTAGATCGGGCGCTGTTAGGGTATCGGGAAACTCCTATCGTTGTTACGCACGACGCCTACGGCCACTTTTTTGGTTCCGCAGGGGTGAAAACTCATGCCCTGGGTGACGGCAGTGGCGGCGGGCACGGGGCCCAGGCGATGCTGAAGCTATCAGGTATCGGTGACGGTTGCCTGTTTGGAGATATGCCCGCCAATGACCGCGACCGGCAATTGGCTGAAAACCTGGGATTGCGCTATGCCGCTTTGGACCTCTTAGGGGATCAACTGGGCGAAGGGGCGGATTACAGAGGCCTGATTGAATCCCTGCTGAGCCAGGCCCGCAGCTGTTTGAGCCTGGTGCCCAATGGCAACAAGGGCTGAGCCGCAACTATTAATCCCGCCGCCTGAAGAGGCGGCGGGGTAGCGTATCAGGACCGCTGGATTATCCGCCGTAGCTTTTCTGCCCGAGCGGCCTCCCTTTCCGCCTGCCGTTGCAGTTTTTCCAGTTGTCGCAGCCGCCTCTCCAGCAGGTCATTTTCACTTTCCCGTATCGCTTGTCTGAGCCGTTGCTCGTGGTCTTGCACTGCCGGCGGCTGGGAGCGCGCTTTATCGTCAGTCTGGGTTACAAAGGTGCGCTGGATATCGCAGCCAGAGCCGGCACTTACCGCAAGGGTGAATATCATTGCGGTAAACAGGGGAGTAGGTATCAATCCTCCCATCTTTAGCATTTCTCCTCCAATATCGGCGAGTGGCAATAAAAGCCCCTGGCTGCCAGTGGGCGGCCGCCGGGTAATCGCGAGCCCCTAAGATCGCTCTCGGCAAGACTAGCCAAGCCCGGGGATTGGGTGGGGGGGATGCGCCGATAGTGTTTAGCGGTGGGGTGGGGCGAGTGGGCTTTTGTGCAGGCGGGTACTGGGCCGCCTGCGGGGGAATAAGCCAGTGAGCGGAAAAACAATGCGAAGGACGTTATCCTATCGGCCTGCCGCGCGTCCCGAACGCCAAACTAAGCAAGCAAGAATTCATCGTCTATGAGCAAACAAAACACCTCAGCCGCCCCGTTGATACTGGTGGATGGTTCCTCCTATCTCTATCGCGCCTTTCACGCCTTGCCGCCCTTGACCACCAGTCAGGGTAAGCCCACCGGTGCGGTGCGCGGTGTGATCAGTATGCTGCGCCGCCACCTCAAGGAGCACCCGGGCAGCCCTGTAGTGGTTGTTTTTGATGCCAAAGGTAAGACTTTTCGCGATGAGATGTTTGCCGAGTACAAATCCCACCGCCCCCCTATGCCGGACGACCTGCGCGAGCAGATTCAGCCTATTCACGACATTATTGATGCGATGGGATTGCCGCGTCTGGTGGTCGATGGTGTCGAAGCCGACGATGTGATCGGCACCCTGGCACTGGAGGCCCAGAGTCAGGGGCAGCAGGTCATAATTTCCACCGGCGATAAAGATATGGCGCAGCTGGTGCGCCCGGGCGTTACCCTGGTCAACACCATGTCCAATACTGAAATGGACAGCGAGGGCGTAACTAAGAAATTTGGCATCGGCCCTGAACTGATTATCGATTTTCTCGCCCTGATGGGCGATAAATCCGACAATATCCCCGGAGTTCCCGGTGTGGGCGAGAAAACCGCGCTGGCGCTGTTGCAGAACCTGGGAGGCTTGGAAACGATTTATGCCGACCTGGATGCCATTGCACCGCTGGGATTCCGCGGCTCAAAAACTCTCGGCAAGAAAATGGTGGAGCACCGCGAGGCGGCGGAACTCTCCTATAAGCTCGCCACGATCAAAACCGATGTGGAGATGCCGTATCATCCCCAGGAACTGCACAATTCAGAGCCCAATACCGAGGCGTTGGTTGAGTTATTCTCGCAGAATGAGTTTCGCGGTTGGCTGGAAGAGCTGACTAGCGAAGAGGTGGAAGAAGCCGTGGCGGAAGCGGTTGAGCGCGACTACGCCATAATCACTGAAATGGCGGAATTTGATGCCTGGCTGGAGCAACTGAAGGACTCAGATATTTTCGCCTTCGATACTGAAACCACCAGTCTCAACTATATGCAGGCAAAACTGGTGGGGGTGTCTTTTGCCGTGGAACCCTATCGCGCCGCCTATGTCCCCCTGGCCCATGACTATATGGGGGCTCCTGAACAGCTGCCCTTTGATGAAGTTCTGGCCAAACTCAAACCTCTGCTGGAAGACCCTCAGCAGCAAAAGGTCGGTCAGAACCTGAAGTACGACAGCCATATCCTGGCCAACTACGGTATTGAGTTGCGCGGCATTGCCCGGGATACCATGCTGGAATCCTATGTCCTCGACAGCACCGGCAGCCGTCACGATATGGACAGCCTCGCACTCAAGTATCTGGGGGAGCACACAGTTCACTTCGAGGATATCGCCGGTAAAGGCGCCAAACAGCTGACCTTTAACCAGATCGAACTGGACAAAGCGGGCCCCTATGCCGCTGAAGATGCAGATATTACTTTGCGCCTCCACAACGAGTTGAATACACGCTTGGAGCGAGAGGCAACTCTGCTAGAGGTACTCGATGCGATAGAGATGCCGCTGCTACCGGTTCTCGCGCGTATGGAGCGCAACGGCGCCTATATTGATGCCAAGATGTTGGCAGCCCAGAGTGCCGAGCTTGAGCAGCGCATGCGCGCACTGGAACAACAGGCCTACGAGGTCGCCGGTGAAGAGTTCAACCTGGGCTCTACCAAGCAGTTGGGCGCGATCCTGTTTGAAAAGCTGCAAATTCCGGTGATCAAGAAGACTCCCAAAGGCGCCCCCTCGACCGCCGAGGCTGTATTGCAGGAGCTGGCCCACAACCACGAGCTGCCGGCACTGATTATGCAGTATCGCGGTTTGGCCAAACTGAAGAATACCTACACCGATAAGCTGCCCAAGATGATCGATCCGGGCAGCGGTCGTGTACACACCTCCTACCACCAGGCGGTGGCCGCTACCGGTCGCCTGTCGTCCAGTGACCCAAACTTGCAGAATATTCCGATCCGTACGGAAGAGGGGCGCCGTATTCGCCGGGCTTTCACTGTTGACCCCAGAATTGACGGTGGCAGCGAGATTATCGCGGCGGACTACTCCCAAATTGAGCTGCGAATTATGGCGCACTTATCAGGGGATAAAGGGCTGGTGGACGCCTTTGCCCAGGGGGCCGATATTCACCGCGCGACGGCGGCAGAGGTCTTCGAAGTGACCCAGGATGAAGTGACTGATGAGCAGCGCCGGCGGGCCAAGGCGATTAACTTTGGCTTGATTTACGGTATGTCGGCGTTCGGCCTGGCCAAGCAGTTGGATATCCCGCGCGCCGATGCTCAAACCTATATCGATCGCTACTTTGAACGCTACCCGGGCGTGTTGCGCTATATGGAAGACACCCGCGCACAGGCGGCAGAGAAGGGTTACGTGGAAACTCTGTTTGGACGCCGCCTCTACCTGCCGGAAATCAATTCACGCAACGGTATGCAGCGCCAGGCAGCGGAGCGCACGGCTATTAATGCCCCTATGCAGGGTACTGCTGCCGATATTATCAAACGCGCCATGATCGCCGTGGATAACTGGCTGCGGGAACAGAAGCTGGCGACCCGGATGATTATGCAGGTGCACGATGAGCTGGTGTTGGAAGTTCCCAAGGATAAGGTCGATATTGTGGCCAATGGCATTGTCGAGCTGATGCAGGGCGCAGCGGAGCTTCAGGTTCCCCTGATTGTGGACCTGGGCCGGGGCCGAGACTGGGATCAGGCCCACTAATCTGGCGGCAAAATTTATCCAACAAGTGGGGGCCGAGTGCGTTGACGGAATCAGTTGGCGTGCTCTTATTGGTACAGATGAATAAAGTGCCAACTTATGTGTTTTATTAGACGTTTTTGCAATCTTTTTGAAAATCCGTGGAACTGTTCCAGCGACAGATCCTCTAAAAAGGCAAGATCGTTGGAATGCGTCATCATCCCCCAAGGAAGTCAGATGTTTGCCCCGGTACTCCCCCAAGTCCGGGGCATTTTTTTGTCTGCTATAACCCCAAACCTCGAGTTCCCCTCTATCAATAAGTGAGCGTCCATAGTTTTTAGCAACCTATGGGGGCTGGGTGAGCGAGAATTGCCAGCGGGAAGTTATACACAGCATAAGCAGCGGACTTTAGGGGGGACTAGCCGCTATTGCAGATACGGTTCTGTAGGTATTCGCAGTATCTAATGGTTTTGTCTCGGTATGGGGTGGCGGTGGCGGGCTTGGCGTTGCGGTTATACTAGCAGCCTTTCCCGATATATTAGAGTGCTACTCTGTAGCAAGCTTCATATCGGCGGCCAGCTGTTGTTGTAGAGAGGAGTGCATAAAAGTTATTGGAGATATAGCCAGGAGCGGCATACACAGAGCTGGGTAGATTGGCTGTATCGCTACAGCCAATTCCAAAGACTTTACTTATCGTTCGCAAGTCTTATTTGGGCGGTTCTGGTATAACAACTTCAGGACCTGCTTTGATATCGGTTTCTACTTGCATGATATACTTCCTTTTAATCGAATTATTGCACTCTAGCTTGACTGTACCGCTACAGCCAATTCCAAGGACTTTACTTATAGTTCGAAAGTCTTATTTGGGCGGGTCTATAACAGCTTCAGGACCTGCTTTGACATCGGTTTCTACTTGCACGATATACTTCCTTTTAATTGCATTATCACTTCGTGGAATTTGACGATATCGAAGTTCAGAAGCTAACACAATATTCTCCTGGATTTTATTTTCTAGTTATCCGTACCAGAACGAGAGTTGGAGGACTGAATTTCACCCAGTGGGGGCTCTTTACTCTTTTTACTCTTTATCTTTGTACCTTTGCTTACAAATCTCTCAAGACTATTGGTTTTAAAGGGGGAGTAGGACGGTATATCGCGGCGCCTCGACAGTTTCCCGAGCAAATAGGTTTCCTCGCGCTGTATCCCAAGTTAGAGGTGCGCTCGATAGCAGCAGGAATAGTGATGTCTTGTAAGCAGGTAAATTAGTAAGGACCAGGAAGGTAGCCCCTATCTTTGGGCTAGTATCGCTGGATTATTTCTGCGATTAGCCAAGTAAGAAACTGCCAAGCAAACAGGTGGTTATCATACATAAAATCGGCAGCACACATCTAGAAGAACGGATAAAACGCCAAAACCCGTATTTTGTTTACACTTATTTACCAAAGACCTGGGAACCATTGATGGGCAGGGCTTATCCAAGAAATCAGTTCATTGTTACTCCTTAACCCCAAAGCGTTTAGCTTTTTCCACCCCGGATGTCCCCAACTCCGGGGTTTTTTTATGTCTCTCAAATTTCTCCTTCATAATTAAATTATTTCGATTTTGTTGGTGATAAAGCACTTTTGAGTGTGCGGTTTGGAACTCACTTCCGGAATAACGACTTTCTGGAAGATAAGATGTATTCCTTCCACTGCCATCCAGATACGTTTGGGAAGCTGAAAAAGCGAGCCTACTATTCGGATAGGTAGAGGAGTTTTGGATTGTAAGGAACCCTCAGGTACGCCCGTCCCCCTGGGTGTGCCTGACAAGTGCCCCACCCCAAGGGCACTGTCCCCTAGCCGGTAGCCCCCATCTACCGGCTTTTTTTATTCCCGTGAACGCTTCTCAAATCCTTAAGTAAGGACGAGAAAGGCGCCTCTTAAACACAAATGCACTTGCAAATGATAATGGTTCGCATTATCTTTGATTGAAGTCAAATATGGGGGCTTACCGGTGAATTTACGTTATTTGTGTGCCAACCACCGCCAGTGGTTGACCGCCGACACCGATCGTGCGGAGAAGGCGTGGCTCGATTGGATTGAACGCGGCAAGCTGTTGATTGAGGAGCGCAACTACGCTGAGGCCATTCCCTATTTGGGCTGTGCCTTCGACCTGGCCAGCTTTCTACTGGAAAAGCAGTGGCCAACCTATGCCATTTCGGCAACGCGCTTTAGTGAGAGCGCTCTCTGGCTAATGGCTGCCTACCGGGAGCTGGGCGATGAAAAACTTCGAAACTACATACTGGCCGGCGCCAGCTCAATGCTTGCCCGCGAATTGGGCGACAGCCACAAGCAGAGGATTGCTGCGGATTGCCTCAGCGCTCTGTACCCCGGAGAGGCACAGCAGCCGATGCGCGACTTCTCCAGCGCCAGATTGTCTGCCTGTATCAATGGCGGCAACAGCTTGCACTGAGGAGACTGAGCGGATGGACGCCGATGGCAACTCCGGTCTGCTGACGATTGCCATACATGAAGAGACTCTGGTCGCCCTTCTCGCACAGAGATACTTACACGCAGAGGAATTACACGGTTTAACTCCGGGAACACGCCGACGGCTGCACCGGGTACTGCTGCGCGCTCTGATTCCCGAACAGAAGCGTTTGTGATCGCTCGGGGGGCGCTGCCCCCGGGCTATCAATCAGATCAGTCCTCTACCGGGTCGCTCTCCTCGGAGATTTCCAGCCACTCATTGAGCTTGCGCTCGAGTTTGTCCAGGCCAGTCTTCTTGGTCGATGAGAAGATTTGCAGGGTGACCCCGTGATTCAGGCCCTGCTCTTTGAGGGCTTTCTCCACCGCAAAGCGGGTGTTGTTGGCGGGACCGTTCTTTAGCTTGTCGGCCTTGGTCAACAGGATGTGCACTGGAAGCTTGGCCTCGACCGCCCAGGTGAGCATATGCAGGTCGAACTCCTTGAGAGGTTGGCGAATATCCATTAGCAGTACCAGACCCCGCAGGCACTCACGCTTTTCCAGGTAGGTGGCCAGATGGCGCTGCCACTCGTCTTTCATACTGCGGGCGACCTTGGCAAAGCCATAGCCGGGCAGATCCACCAGGCGCTGCTGCTCGGAGAGGCGAAAGAAGTTGATCAGCTGGGTGCGCCCCGGGGTTTTTGAGGTGCGCGCCAGCTTGTTGTTTTCCGTGAGCGCATTGATGGCACTGGACTTCCCCGCATTGGAGCGGCCGGCAAAGGCCACCTCGGCACCGAGGTCCTCCGGACACTCCGCCAGGGTGGGTGCACTGGTGAGAAATTGTATGGAACGGTAGTTTAGTTTCGGTGGTTGAGCTTTAAATTCTGTATTTGACATCGTATAAGTCTGTTTATTCGGTACACTCGCTTGGCGCGCAAGTATATAATGCCGCCGTTTTCGCGTCGCAGGACTATCGGGGGCGGTGCGAAACGCCATCTCACAGCGCGCAATGGGACGACGTATGAACAGCATTATCAAGAACACTGCTCTGGCACTCGGTTTAGCTTTCGGCTTGGGCGCCGTGCCCTTGGCGATGGCTGCGGGCGACGCTGCTGCGGGCAAAACCAAGGCCGCTCAATGTGCAGCCTGCCACGGTGCAGACGGTAACAGCCTTGCCTCAGCTTTTCCAAAGATTGCCGGGCTCGGCGAAAAATATCTGCTCAAGCAGCTTCAGGATATTCAGAGCAAAACCCGCGATGTACCGCAAATGATAGGCCAGCTGGATAACTTCAAAGAGCAGGACCTAGAGGATATCGCCGCTTACTTTGCCTCTCAGCCAATGCAGCTGACCGGTTCAGCAGAGGCTGTTTCCGTGATGTTGAACAATGGGGACAAAGTCGACAGCCTGGATCTTGGTCGAAAAATCTACCGGGCCGGCAATATGGAGACGGGTGTTCCCGCCTGCATGGGGTGCCACTCACCCAGCGGACAGGGCAATGCTCCGGCCGGTTACCCGCGTCTGAGCGGTCAGTATCCGGAGTATATCGAGGCGCAGCTGAAAGCGTTCCGCGCAGGTACTCGCAATAACGACGGTGAAGTTCGCACTATGCGCACCGTGGCCAAGCAGCTCTCCGATGCGGAGATCAAGGCTCTGGCCAACTATATTGCCGGTCTGACGAACTAATCGCCAGTTGGTTTAGGTACAAAAAAGCCGGTCTGTGACCGGTTTTTTTGTACCTGTGGGTTAATCGCAAGCTCCCCTGCCCGGATAAACTGGACAGTTTTTGCAGTGCTTCCTTGCGCGAGGGTTCGGGAACTTAAATAATCTGCGCTGTCTATTGTGTCCTCAGTGGCGCGACAGCCCGCCGAGTTACGGCGTTCGCAGCACTAAATAAAAGTTGGAGAAAACTTATGAGAGCAGTTCTCGCCCCAATCACTATGGTTCTGGCTGTAATGTTCAGCCTCGTTGCCTGCGCCCAGGAAAGTGGCGAGTTTAAAGCGGGCCAGCACTATGAAGTACTGCCGCAGGCGGTACCGCAGAAAAGCAATGACAAGATCGAAGTGACTGAGATGTTCTGGTACGGTTGTGCCCACTGCTATCACTTTGAATCGATTCTGGATCGCTGGAAAGCAAAGATGCCCAGCGATGTGACACTGCTGAAGCTGCCTGCGATCTGGCAACCGGTGATGGATGTTCACGCGCGTATTTTCTATGTCGCAGAAGCCATGGGGGTTCTGGACAAAATGCACACCCCGATCTTCAACACTATCTACAACCAGCGCCAGATGCTGGCTATTCGCGAGGGCCGCAACTGGAAGCCCGACTTGAAGGCGATCGAGGCGCTGTTTAACAAGCACGGTGAAGATGGTGCCAAGGCGGCCAAACTGATGAACTCCTTCGCGATCAACAGCAAAGTGAAGCAGGGTATGGCCAACCAGCGCGCCTACAAAATGACCGGTACCCCAGAAGTGGTTGTTGCGGGCAAATACCGTATCAGCTCTTCCTTCCCCGGTTACAAAGGCAAGAGCAATGGTCAGGAGTTGATGCTGCAAGTGGCGGACTACCTGGTCGCCAAAGAGCGTGCAGAGCGCGGCTAAGCCAGCCGACGATACAAACCCCGCCTCGAGCGGGGTTTTTTATGCCCCCTCTAAAAGCACTGTGCCGGCACCCGCGCAGCAGCTTCTATTCCCCCTTAGTCATTTTCTGACTTGAAAGTCTAAAGCGGGTTTTGCCGCTTCACCGTCTGCAACAATGCCAATCGCGAATCCTGCTGGCGTCGACAAAGCGCACCGCTTTGCTGGGAGACGCAGGGGAAAGCGAACTAGACTTTATAAAGTTTTGTCCGCCACTCTCCGGCTTAGCAGTGAGGTCATACCATGCCAAGAGTAGTTGCCACTGTCTTCGTGTTGTTACTGGCTGTGGATAGCCTGGGCTCGGTACCGCTGGATGCATTTCCCGGGGAGGTCGATGGCAAATCACGCCATGTGATCGAGCTACCTAAAGTGGTGGATGAAAGCCGTTTTAGAGTCGAGCTGATGCCGGGAAAGAGTGAGCTGGTCGACTGTAACGGGCAGAGTTTCAGCGCGTCTTTGCGCAAAGATATTCTTCCCGGCTGGGGTTACCCCTTCTATGTGCTGTTGGATCTAACCCCGGCTGTGAATAGCCAAAAGGTGTGCGCGCCGGGCTCAGAAACCCGGCGATTTATTCGCGTGCGTGGCGACGGTTTGATGTTGCCCTATCGCAGCCACTTACCCCTGGTTGTTTACCTGCCCCAAGGGGTACAGCTGAAATATCGAGTGTGGCGGGCGGATAAGAATTTTTCTAAGGCAAGTTCAGCTAATTAAGCTAGCGAAAAACCTGACCGCCCATTCTAATTGGGAATCTGTCGTAAATTTAAATATTTTTAATGCTTATCCTGCCACCGTTGTAAATTGCGTCTAGCCTTACTATTTGAGGGATGTGAAAAATAGCGCCCAAGCATTTTTTCACGCCGATAAGTGAGGCTTTGGCCCCGTAATCGGAAAGGAAAATTGGCGACTTCTTTAGTCGTCTTTTGAATAACTCACCCCGGTATTGCACCGGGGCCGATATCCTGGGGCTGCGCATGAAGTTCTTGCGTCATTTACCAAAGCGGCATTTTATTAAACCGGTTATTTCCTTAGTCACAGCAGTACTCCTAGCGGTGCCGCTGTGGGCCTCGGCGGAATCCGCCCAGCAAAAGTGGGCGGGAAATTGGCTGGTCGTGAGTGAAGGTGATGACCAGTTAGTGTGGCAACTTCACGCCGATGGCTCCGGGTTCGCCTATGGATTTAATACCAAGGGCCTGTTAACCCATGGTTTTGCCATTAACTGGCAGCTGGATGGCGACCGAGTGCGGGTGAAAACGGGCACTTCGGTCCGCTGTAAGGGTGGCGTTGTCTCTGTCGCATTCAGAGACTGGAGCCGTACCACCCTGCTATTTGCGGTGATCGATGGCCGCCACTGGCTCCAGGCTGGCGGTGGGCTCTTGAGTTTTCAGCGCCGTCTGGCGAACTGGCAAACCCCTAAAGCGGGGGCGAGCTGCCCGGATATTGTCAGTCGCTAGCCGCTGATTGTTGTGCCGGCCGCGTTTAACTCGGGTATAGCAAAGATGATCCGCTGGTGGGGAAAGAGCAAACTCTACCTTTTCCCACCATTGCTTGTTTTTGCTTTAATGACCAATGCCAGTGAGGAAAAAAGAAAAACACTCAATGACGGCTGGCAGGCAAAATCCCGCTACCATGCCCATCAATGGGTTGGTGCCTGGCTGATTTCCCGCGATGGCGAAGCCCGCTATGTGTGGAGTTTAAAGCCCGATGGTAGCGGTAGGTCCTACGCCTTTTTAAGGCGGGATGGAACCATGCAATTTGTATTTGGCTACGATATTAATTGGTACTTTGATCCTTTTACACAAATGGCCAATATAAAGACCGAGCGGAGAATTGTTTGCCGGCAAGGGAAACTCTACCCCTATTTTCTCACCTTAAAATCCTATGAAAGTGACTATGCTGTGCGAGGCAAGTTTGCCTGGCAGACAACCTGGACAGAAGTGAGTATTGGGCAGAACCGCCTGCATAAATCTTTTATCGTTTTTGTCGCGCCCCTGTCCGCGTGGCATGATCCCGAGAGTGGGGCAGCCTGTCCCTCCTTCCCCCCTGTACGTCTGGAGCAGGATATTGATGCGGAGTTGAGACGCTGGGATGCAGAGCAGGACTCGTCGGCAGTCGATGTATCCCCCGGTACGGAATAATTTTTGATTTAATAGCTTGAGTCTTTATAAAAGGTAAACAGCACACCTTCAAGATTGACTTGATGATTAGGTGGATTTACTTTCGGGGACAATAATTATAAAAATGTGTGATCTTATTTTTTTCAAATTAAAATACCATGCCGGTTAACTAGAAAGATTTCAATAGGTCTTTTTTGAATTTTGGTTTTTCCTGGCTTAACCAGCAAGACTCTGCCATAAAATCCTGACGGTAAAGATAAGGCGGTTGTGTTTATCGATCTGAAGAAAACCTCCAGATGACAACGAGAGTATGAAAGCTGATCTATCCATAGTGAGAGCATTAAGGGCCCTGTACCCCAGACTACACGATGAAATTTACGTGTTTTGTCAGCTGGCAGATACCCGTGACACTCATATTTTGGCTCAGAGTTTATATTTTTTTCGCGAGGGTAAGGGAGTGAGCGTGATACTACCTCAAAGTTCTGCCCGACAATTAGAGATTGTGGCAAGTGCCCCCTTTCGTCAGATTAGTTTGCAGATACTGGCGGGTATCGAGATATCCCGCGTCACTCCTGTGGTTGCGCAGGAATTGATAGAGGCTGGGATCGATACCAGTGTGGTATCTACCCTACACAGCAGTCATATCTTTGTCCCTGAAGGGAGAGCAGAGTTTGCCCTAAATATTCTGCGCGGTATCCGCAACCGAGTTTCCTACAGCTGAGAAATGGCTTGCCTGTGCGCATCAGTTACCCCTCCGCACAACCCCACGGTGAGATTCGCCAGCTGCTGCCCAACTTTTTTTGTGTGCCCGGGACTATCAAGTTTGCGCCGGGGATCACCATTAACCGAAATATGGGGATCGCCCGCTGGCAGGACCAGCTTACTTTGATTAACCCCGTTAGGTTGCGTCCACAGCAGGAGGAAAAATTAAAAGATTTGGGGCGGGTGAGTCATGCCATCCGACTGGGCTATCACCATGGACGCGACGATCTTTACTATCGAGATCACTTTAACCTTACCTATTGGCGGCAGAGAGGCTCGGATTTTTACCCTCCGCCAGCGGACAGAGTCGTGTGTGAGAGTGAGAGCTGCCCAATTCCCGGGGGGCGCTTTATGGTGTTTGCCCACAGCCAGTTTCCCGAGGCTGTGTTGTGGCTCCCGCATAGTGGGGGCTTGCTTATCAGTTGCGATGCCTTGCAGTACTGGAATTCCTGGCACGGCTGTACCTGGCTTGGCAAAAACCTGCTGAGGTTTTCCGGTATACGCCGGGGGATGCAGGTTGTGCCCAGTTGGCGGATAAGAGTGACACCAAGTGATAAAGATCCCAGGTTGTGGTTGCGGGATGACTTCGAGCAAATTCTGCGACAGCCCTTTTTGCATTTTCTTGCCGCTCACGGAGATTTTTGTGCGGATAATGCTTATGAAAAAGTAGTTTGTGCGGTGAGGCGAGCGTTCCCCGGTATAGAGAAAGCCGCATAACTAGGTTGCGGCTGGACTGCGGCTGGACTGCGGCTGAGACTAGCCGGTGTCGTGGTAAGATGGGCTATTGCTCGACGGTCTGCAAGTTGAGGGTACAACTCCACAGGACCTGTCCGTATCAACAATCACGCTTTTTTCCTGAGAAGTAACACTCCCCATGAGAATTAAGAGTCTATTGGGTGCCCTGACTATGGCACTTCTGGTGGCTTGTACCACCTCAAACCTTGAAAAGACTAGCCCCATTGCTGATAGCGATTATATCCGACGGGATATCAATTACCTCGCATCAGCTGAGTTGGAGGGGCGCGATACCGGTAGTGAGGGCTATCGCAAAGCCGCACAGTATGTCGCTCAGCAGTTTCAAAAGATGGGGCTGCTCCCGGCGGGTGAGCAAGGCTATTTTCAGGAGGTGCCTTTTCGCAGCGCCAGTTGGGATGGAGATGATCCTAAATTTATCCTGCAAGGCCCGGACAATATAATTGCCATGCAGTTTGGTGAGGATTTCCTCGCATCTCCCTCTGCGCTAAGTGAGAACTCACAGCTCAATGCTGAGTTGGTATTTGTCGGTTACGGCATTGAGGCTCCAGACTACGGCATCGATGATTATGCTGGCCTGGATATCCAGGGGAAAATCGTGGTTGCTCTGGCTGGGCGTCCACAAAGCCTGCCCAGTGAAGTGGGGGCACATCACTCCTCTTCGCGTACCAAGCGCCAAGCCGCAGCAAAGCACGGCGCCGTAGGTTTTATCCGCTTATATACGCCCGAGCGGGAGAAGCGCCGTCCATTCACATATTATGCAGAGCACCGCTTTGACGATACGTTTGATTGGGTGAAAAAGAATGGTATGCCGGGTAGCGCAATCCCGGGTATGCACCCGGGAGTGATGTTGAGTATCGCTGCGGGCAGCAAGCTGTTTAATGGTGCTGAGCGCAGTCTTGAAAGTATTTTTGCCGATATTGAGCAGGGAAAGATTCCGACAGGTTTTCCGCTTGAGTACCGCGCGGAATTAAGCAGCAGCTCCAAGCATCAACGCGTAGTCAGTCCCAATGTAGTGGCGGTTCTGCCGGGTAGTGATCCACTGCTGAAAGATGAATATGTTGTTTTTTCCGCACACCTGGATCACGTTGGAAAAAAAGAAGGCGGTGAGATTTACTACGGTGCCCAGGATAATGCAGCTGGTATCGCGGTTATGCTGGAAACTGCACGCCTATTTGTAGAATCTGGGCAGTCCCCCCGCAGATCGCTGCTGTTTGTAGCTGTTACCGCTGAAGAAAAAGGTCTGTTGGGGTCGGACTACTTTGCCGAGTACCCCACAGTGTCACTGCCGTCTATCGTAGCCAATATCAATCTTGATATGCCTATGCTGCTGTATCCATTCCGCGACATTATTGCTTTTGGTGCTGAGCATTCCTCTTTGGGACAAATTGCGGAACAGGCTGCACACCGCTCTGGGTTAAAACTCAGTCCAGACCCTATGCCCGAGGAAGTGATCTTTGTGCGCAGTGACCACTACAACTTTGTCCGTCGTGGAGTGCCCTCGATCTATTTGATTACTGGCCGGGAGGCAAAAGACTCCAGTGTAGATGGTACCGCTGCACAGATGGCCTTCTTCCGCGAGCGCTATCATAAGCCCGGGGATGCTGCGGACGAGCAGATTAACTATGAGGCGGCCAAACAGTTTACCGAGGTGAACTACCTGATTGCCAGGGAAGTGGCTGACTCTAAAGCTAGGCCATTTTGGTATGAAGGGGATTTTTTTGGGGAGCTATTTGGTACTAATTAGGGCGTAGTGACTAATCGTTCAACTGTGAACAAATTGTGCATATTTTTTGTAATATGAATATAAGTTTATGTTAAATTGCGCAGCCTATCGGCTAGCTACCGATAAATAAGATATATAACACTAGGAGTAAATATGTTTAAGAAATTTGCTTTGGGGGCTGTTGTTGCTGGATTGGTAACGGTAACTGGCTGTGCAAGTATCGTGAGTGAGAGTTCCTATCCGGTAACTATCAATAGCACTCCGAACGGTGCAAACTTCACCATTATTGATTCAGTGGGCCTGGATGTTCACAGTGGTGTAACCCCTGACACTATTACCCTGCCGGCATCCGATGGCTTCTTCTCTTCCGCGAGCTATACGGTGAAATACCAAATGGCGGGTTACAATGAGCAGAGCTTTGAGATCGAAGCGGGTATGGACGGCTGGTACATCGGTAATATCGTTTTCGGTGGCCTAATTGGCTGGTTGATTGTTGACCCTGCAACTGGCGCAATGTGGAAACTGCCAGAATCTGTGAACGTTACTTTTCGGTCAGATACTGCAGCAGCTCCAATGGGTGGGTTAAATATTGCTTCTATCGACGAAGTGCCGGAAGAAGCTAAAGCACAGCTGGTACGAATTAAGTAATATCGTTGCCGGTTGTTAGAAAGCCACCCTTGGGGTGGCTTTTTTATTAGGCCTGCTTACACAGCTCTATCCAGCGCTCAATTCCCGCACTTCTATATTTTTGTCGCTGTAAGGCAAAATAAAATTCTCGATGAAAATTCCTATGTGGTACAGATAGCTCAATTAGTGATTCCCGCTTTAGTGCGTCAGCTAATGAAACCCGGGATAAGCAGCTGATACCAAGTCCGGCCTCTACTGCTCGTTTAATGGCTTCTGTATGCTGTAGCTCCAGCAAAATATGGAGACTGGGAAGTATTCCCGCCATTGCCCGTTCAAAAGTCTGGCGGGTACCGGAGCCTGACTCCCGGGTTATCCATGTGGCATTGAGGAGGTCCTTGTCTCTTAGGCGTTTGCGCTGAGCCAGAGGGTGGGAGGGCGCGCAAAAGACGACCAGTTCATCGTTGCGCCAGGGGATTATTTCAAGTTCTGGGTGGTTGATCTCCCCCTCTATTAGTCCCAAATCCAACTCAAAGTTGAGAACGCGCTCAGCGATTGTCGAGGTATTGGCAACTTCTAGTTCCACTCGTGTGCCGGGTTGCTCTTCCATATAACGGGCCATCACGCTGGCAGCCAGGTAGTTGCCAATGGTGAGGGTGGCTCCGATCTTCAGGCTTCCCAGTTCCCGGTGAGTGGCCAGTGTCAGTTCAAGCTCCTGGGCCCGCTCTAGAAGCTCTTCCGCCCGTGGCCACAACTGCCGCCCCAATTCATTCAGACGCAGGCGTTTACCGGTACGCTCGAACAGGCGCAGCTCAAACTGCTGTTCAAACTCTTTTAGCGCGGTGGAGGCAGCGGACTGGGACATACTCAGGCTCTCCGCAGCGCGGCTGACATTCTCGTAATGGGCACAGGCGAGGAAGACCTCTAGCTGGCGGAGCGTATAGCGCAAAGGGATATCTCCAGTTGATCGTTAAAATAGATAAGGAATATCGAAATATCCCACTTTGCCAATAGATCTTCTAGGGCTAAAATTCAACTACCAAGAGACTCGTGGAATAACCGGTTTTAAGTTTATGTCCAAATTTAATATAGAAAAGGTGTTGGAAGTCCATCACTGGAACGACACACTGTTTAGCTTCAAGACCACTCGGGATTCGGGTTTTCGCTTTGAGAATGGACATTTCACAATGATCGGTCTGCAGCAGGACAACGGCCGTCCGTTGCTGCGCGCTTACTCTATTGCCAGTGCCAACTACGAAGATGAGTTGGAGTTCTTCAGCATCAAGGTACCCGATGGCCCCCTGACTTCCCGTTTGCAGAAGATTGTGCCGGGCGACGAGATTTACGTGAGCCAAAAGCCCACCGGTACCCTGGTTGCGGATCACCTGTTGCCGGGCAAACGCCTGTGGTTGCTGTCTACAGGTACTGGTCTGGCGCCTTTCATGAGCATTATCAAAGACCCCACCGTCTACGAGCGTTTCGATCAGGTAATCCTTACCCACGGTGTTCGCTATGTCTCTGAACTGGCCTACCAGGAGCAGATCGAGAACGAATTGCCGGAGCATGAGTACTTCGGCGAGATGGTGCGCGAGCAGCTGCTCTACTACCCAACCGTGACCCGTGAGCCCTACCGCAATACCGGCCGCCTGACCGACCTGATGCTGTCTGGCAAACTCTTTACCGATCTGGGTGTGCCCAAGCCGAGTGTTGAAGAGGACCGCTTTATGCTGTGCGGCAGCCCGGCAATGCTGAAGGATCTCACCAATATCCTCGATGACTGGGGGTTCAAGGAGACCCGCGCAGGTGTGCCTCATGAGTATGTGATTGAGCGCGCTTTCGTCGAAAAATAAGTTAGCTAGTCCAGCGATAAGAAAACCACCCTTGCGGTGGTTTTTTTATGGGTGAAATAGCGCTTCCCAGCGCTATCCTGCATTGTGAGGTATTGAGCTTCTACTCTGTTCTAAGTCGAGTTTGCCGGGAGTGGCTGGATGAAGCTGTTTTCTCTGCTTGTGTTGCTGTTGCCCCTCTTGTTGCTAGGGGCCTGTACACGGCTGCCTGAAGGGGTTGAGCCAGTACAGGATTTCCAACTACAGCGCTATTTAGGCCGCTGGTATGAGATCGCTCGCCTGGATCACTCTTTTGAGCGCGGCCTGACTCGGGTAACCGCCGACTACAGCCTAAGCCCGGATGGGTCTGTCGCGGTGATTAATTCGGGGTATTCCAAAGTGCGTGATGTCTGGCAAATCGCCAAGGGTCGGGCCGAGTTTGTCGGCCCTAGGGATATCGGCCATTTGAAAGTCTCTTTTCTCGGCCCCTTTTACTCGTCCTATATCGTTATCGCCCTGTCGGATGATTACCAATACGCGATGGTGTCTGGCTACGATAAATCCTACCTGTGGATATTGTCCCGCACCCCGACCATGCCCAAGGGTGTGTTAGCGCAGTTTTTAGATAAGGCCAAAGCCCTGGGCTATCCCGTCGAGCAGCTGATATTTCCCCAGCAGGAGGCACAGCGGGGCAATAACCCCACGGCACAGCCTTCAAGATAGCGATCTGTGCAAGAGCCTACGCTCTCGCCACCAGCTTATACATACCAGTAACAGCAGAATTAGCGCCGGCCAGCGGCGCTCCAGTGCTACTTTACTGGCGCGATTATCCGCGATTGGTCCCAAGCGCGCGGCGGCCATCTGCCGTGTCTCAGTGGTATTTAGGGACTGTTGCCACAGGGGCCAGTCCCCTTGGGCGAAGATATAGAAGTCTAATACCGACCCCCCTTCCGCTTTGGCTTGAAGCTGGTGCCAGCCAGAACCCTGTGGCCAGAAGCTGTAGCACTGGCCTTGGGAATTACTGCCTACGGCGATTCCGCTGAGAGGGGGGGAGCTATTTTGAGAGTCCTGTAATCGAGGGCTCTGCTGAGAAAAAAGTGGGCTGCACAGGGTGAGGCGCTCTTGTGTGCGCGGTAACTTATTGGAGAGCGTTACTGGCTGCTGTCTGCCCAAGTGTTGGAGTTGGTAATCGACAATGGACTTCCACAGGCTGGAGAATTCGGCAGCAAAGCCACTGGTTAGCCAGCGATAACTATCGGTAAATAGGATAAAGCCCAGGTGCTGTTCCTGGTGCGAGCGCCCCCAGAATAGAGGTTTTTCTTTGTTGCCCAGTAAGAAATCATTGGAACCCGGCTCGGTGACGTTAAAGCCTAGATGACGCAGTAGGGGAGCTTGCGGGTTATCCGCTTTTTGGTAGCCAAAGCCGGCGGAACCTGGGGGAGAGTCTCCCGCTTGCAGAGGCATGGATTGGAATGCGCTGTATTGGATAAAGCCCTCAGAGCTATCGCTACTGACCAGCCATAACAGTGACTTTTTTGTGCTTAGCTCATTGAGCTGTTGCCGCTGCTGAGGGGAAAGCTGTGGCCATAAACGGCTATCGAGAATCAGTAGATCGAAGGGACTTGCGCTTGCGAGTAGATCCGCAGGTTTGGTTAATGGCAATCCGTTAAGGGCTTCTGTTCTTATAACTTCAGGTGCCAATTGGGTCATGACCTGTGCCGCTACGCCGGATTGACGCAGCCAGCGGGAGAGAGCGGCTGTCTCGAAAGAAGGGCGAGTGAGCCATAGCAATACCTTGGGCTGGAGCGGCTCTCGCACCAGAATAGGTAAGGGATCTGTATGGGTTTCCCCGGCTTTGCTGTCAATCCGCACCCGGTATAGCTGGGAGCCTGCGAGTTTTGGAGTGGCAGTGAGTCGTGCCTGAATTGTTTCTCCCACTTTCAACTCAAGACTGTCTTCAGTATGGCCGTAGGGATTGAGCAGGCTAATTTTTACGTTTTCGGTCAGTGGCTGGTTGTTGTGAACCTTTAACTTTAAAGAATCACCCAAGGTAATTTGCCGCTGCCAGTCGAATTCCCAGTGGCCATCAGATCCCTGGATCTTCGATAACTCCAGACGCACCGGTGCCAGGTCCCGAAGTTTGTCGCGGCCGAGTGGCTCCCCATTGAGGGAGATATTTTCCACACCATTGAGATTTATTGGATGTGAGCTCGCCAGCTGTTTGCTGTCGATAGAGATATTGCGCTCGGCGGGAATGATTGCCGGCGGCTGCCAGAGCATCCAGGCACTCAACCAAATGGTCAGTTGCAGGCCATAGTCGAACGGCTTGGCGCCTCGGCGGCGCAACAGTACCAATGATACTAAACAGGCCAATAGGCACAGGCCGGGTATTAATAAATCAATCACAATGATTTCTCCCCTTGCTGGTGTAGCCAGCGGCTGAAATGGCCGTCGGCCTCAGTTTGCAAAGGCAGTGAAGGGGCGGATTCCGGTGCCGGCAGTAGCTGATAGAGCAGTTGATTCAGGGAGTCCGTGCAACCAATACAGTTCGGTTGTTGGTGGCGCTGCTGGTATAAACGCAGCTGTTTGGCGAGTTCCAGGCCAAGATCTGGTGATTGCTCTGCGGCTAGCTCATTTATCTGCACCAGCAGATCGGTATTGAGTTCGGCGCCAGCGTCTACCAGGGCCATTAGGGTGAGCACCTGTGCTCTTTGTTTTTGTTCAAAGGCACTGTCGACAGTTTCTGGCACTACGTCTTCCCGTTCACCGCTGAGGCGGCGGCTTTCGTCTACAGGCGGTGCCTCGAAGCCGACTCTCTGCAAGTAAATACGCGAGGCCTGCTGTACTTCTTTGATAAAACGCAGCGCCCGGTGCTGGTGGGGCAGGGAGGCCTGGGGTTCGATTACCGACAGGTCGCGCCAGGAACTCCACATGGCGTTCAGCGCGTTGCGCAGCAGCTCCTTGGTTTGGGGATCAAACAGGGTGGCGTGTTCAGAGCTGTCATGCTGATGCCCGACGGAAGCGACTATGCGCTCTGCCTGCTGGAAACGGGAGCCACGCTGGGCAAAGGGAGCGGCAGTTTCTTCGCCATGTGCCTGGTGCTCACCTTGTTCTGGATGATCGTGGCTATGACCGTGTTCGGACTCCTCTTTATCATCGTGCTCCTCGCTTTCTGCGCCAGAATGCTCCGCTTCCGAATCCTCTTCGCCGAGAAAGCGGCCGTAGCGCATGCGCAACAAGTTCTGTTCATAGGCTAAACCCTCGGCGCGCTTGCGAAACTCCTGCGGGTGCAGCTGTTCTCGCTCGGCTAATAGGGCCTCGGTATCTATAATCAGCTGGCGTTGGCTGCGGAAGTACTCCGGCAGTATTTTAATCGCCATACCCTCGCTGTCACTCAGCCCAAAAATCTCCTCCTGTGGCCAGCGCAAGATAAAGTGTTGGCTCTTGGCAACGTTGGCACTGGGCTCGCGGTTATCTCTGGCCTCCAGATACCAGTAGAGTTCATCGCCCGCCTCCATGGAAAACTGCTGGATAGGTAGGGTGAAGTCGTAGCGAACTTCTTTGCGGTTTATTGAGGGCGTTTCGCGTGAAGGCTCCGCTGTTGAAGAGGAGGGCTGCAAGCTGCTGAGTGCAATACGCTCTTCGCGAAAGCGTAAATTTTCCCCGCTACCGCTGGCAAGGGTGACCAATAAATCCGCAGAACTCACCTGGTAATCATCATTAATGATTACTTTCACGGGAATACCTTGGGCGCTCCCTTTAATGGTATCGACGCGCAGGCTAGGTGCCTCAAAGGTAAACTCCGGAGCACTGTCTTTTTGCACCCGAATATTATGAATTTCCGGCAATAGCATTTGGCTCTCCGCGAGTTGCACTGAGAGCTGGTAAAAGTCTGCCTTAGCGATAGTGCGTTGTAATTGCCACTTTTTACTGGGTAGAGCACCTAGCGGAGAAAAGGTGAAGCGCTCAGCTTCGGCCAGCATTTCCAGCCCTTGCACCGGCTGATTCAATTCAAGTTGCCACTCGACCGCAGACTGCTCCGGCACATCGATTTGTAGGGATTGGCTGTCGGCTGCGAGCCCAGTGTAGGCGGGCGGCTGGATATGGGTTGCCGCGTGGGTTATGGCGAGTTTTTCGGCAACGGGAATAGCTGTATTTTGTTGCGTGGTCTCAGTTTTATCCCCAGTGAAGTGAGAATCGCTCAGTACAAATAGCAACAGTCCCAGGCAGGCACCGAAGGCATTTGTCAGGGTACTGCGGAGTTTTTTTGGACCGAAAGGCGACCGGTCGCCACTTTCCAGCAGTTGTTGCAGCTCTGTTTCGATACGCGCGCGCTGTAATTGCTGCAATGGACTTAGACAGGATTCCTGCTGGCTAAGTAACTGGCTGCTGTCTTGCAGCTGGGGATATTGTCCATCCAACTGTCGGCACAAGCGCTCGGGGCTTGGGCGCCAGCTGCGATCTAGCAGTATCGCTACAACAATAATCCCGAGCCAGGCGGGCAATAGCCACTGGGGCCAGCCGAATACAAAAATACCCAAGCCAGCCAGAAGACAGAGGCCAGTGGCGAGCCAGAGGTAGGGCCGCAGGGCTATCCGTTGCCAGCGCCTGCGCACACCGTTAAGGGTTAACTGGCGCTTATCCACGGTTCGCCTCCCGATTATGTTTGGCAGGAGATTGCGATAGGGCAATTAGGCGCTCAAAAGCCAGTAGTAACAGCAGGGCGGCTATTATCCAGGGAGACAGCTGCTCGGTGCGGCGGTTTTCCACTTCGCTATCGGCCACAGGAAGGCCTATCTCTGCCGGCAGCCGATGGCCAGACCAGTGGCTACGATTGTGGTGTTGCAGAGCCCAGTCTTGCCCGGACCAGTGCTGCCACAGGAGTTCGGGCAAATCCGCGCGGCGATAAAAGGCCTCGCTGTACCAGTCACTTTCGTAGCGCAGCCAACTTCCCCGTCCCACTGAGGCCGCTTGAGCTGACTGGCTGTTATCTACAGCAACGAAGTTGAGATTATCGGTAGGGGGGATACTGTTGTCGGTGATTAACAGGCCGCCGCCTGTAACAAATTCCAGCACGACTTGTGGCAGGGGAGCGGGGCCTGTGTAGATCAACCAATCTGCCTGCTCGGCATTGGGTGTCTCTTCTTGTTCCTGAATATGCACCGATAGTCCCGGCATATTGCTTTGCCAGTCTTCCAACACTGGTGCCCACCAGCTGGGCGCATTGCCCATTAAAGCGATGCTCGGTAATACCGGGCTCGGAGCTTTGGATGCTTTATCGAGGCCGTGCCACTGCCAATGGGGACTGACTCTCAGTGCCTGGTGGGATGCTGGACCCCCGTTGTTTATCAACAGGATATGAGCCCTACGCAAATCCGCCCGGCGTGATAGTGCCGATAGAGTTTTCCACAGGTCTACATTTTGTGGTGGGGGTGAGGTTACGGAAGGTGTTTCTGGGGATAACCACAGCACTTTATAACCTTCCCCGACAAGCTGTGGCAGTGAATTGTGGATAAATGTATTCGCTTCGCCCGCCCCAATTCTGGGGTCTACCAGTATCACGCCCTCTTGGGGATAAATTTCCCGTTTAATCAGCGGCTGTGCCAATAAACCTGCCAGCAGGGCGACGATTAGCAGGCGCAATAGCAGCAACCATTTGTTATCCACAATAGGGCGGCGCACGCGACTCTGTGAATATCTTTGTACCCATTGCAGCGCAGCAAAGGAGATCTGCTGTGGATTACTTCGGCGCAGCAAATGAATGGCGACAGGGATAATCAGGGCAGTGAATAGCCATAGCCACTGTGGGGATTGAAATAAGTTATTTATCCACAACATCTCAGCACAACCTGCCGTGCAGTTGAATAAATTGCCGCAGTGACTTTTCCACAGGCTGCTCGATAAGGTCGGTCTGCAGTGAACACTCCTGTGTGGCAAAGCGTGCTTTTAACTCGCTCTGCGCTTGAGCAAAAGCATCCAGGTAAGACTGGCGTTGCCGCTCGGCGTCCACTTCTAAAGTTGCGGGAGTACTGGCGCTTACTTCTGGATTGAGCAGCTTTAGCTCTCCGACAAAAGGAAAAGTCTGCTCGGCTTCAACTAACAACTGCAGTGGCAGGCAGGGGCGGCCGGCGGCATGCAAGCGTGCGGCAAAATCGCCGATCTCATTGCCCTGTTGAAAAAAATCACTCAGCAACACCACCTGACAAGGGCGTTCAAAGTATTGCCACAGCGGCGCCAGTTGAGCGCGATCTGGCCAGTGGTCGCTGGCGTCGAGTTGTTGTAGCTGAAGGGCGATTTGGCGCTGGTGGCCCTCGCCCTGGCCTTCGGGTACATAAACCGTCCGGCTGCTGTTAAACGCCAATAGGGAAAAGCTGTCTCCCTGGGCGTTGAGCAGCCAGCACAGGCTGGCAATCCAGCACTTGGCGTAATGCAGTTTATTCAGGCTGGGCTCGACAAAGCTTGCCTGGCCCAGGGAGGCACTGGTATCGAGCACAAAGCACACGTGCATACGGCTCTCCTGCTCGGTCTCGCGCACATAGTAGCGATCACTGCGGGCAAACAGTTTCCAGTCGATATGGCGGATGGAATCACCCGCTTGATAGCCTCGGTATTGATGAAATTCCAAGCCGGTGCCACGGCGCTGGCTGTGTTGCACACCGAGCATCACGCCCTCGGCGATATGCCGCGACAGCCACACCAGGTCGCGACAACTGGCCAGGGTTTTGGGGGACAGGTATTCCACGCTGATCAGTCCCGGCCCGGTTCCGGCACCGCTGTCAGTAATTCGTCAATCAGCTGTGGCATCTGCACGCCATCGGCCTGGGCCTGGAAGCTGAGCAGCACCCGGTGGCGCAGCACTGGCAGTAACAGGCTGCGGATATCCTCGCGGGTGACGGCGAGGCGTCGTTGCAAAAGGGCCCGCGCCTTGGCGGCGAGAATCAGAGCCTGCCCCGCGCGGGGACCGGCGCCCCACTTGATCCACTGTTGCAGGGTATCGCTGCCGCTGGTTTCCATGCGTGTAGCGCGCACTAGTGTCGCCACGTAGCGGTACAGATCGTCGCTTACATGAATTTCCCGCACCAGTTGCTGCATTTCGCGCAGTTGCTCCGCATCCAGGCTGGGACTGGGTTTGACCCTGCTGGCACCGGTGGTGGAGCGCAGGATTTCAACTTCATCCCGCTTATCGGGATAGTCGATATGAATATTTAACAGAAAGCGGTCCAGCTGAGCTTCCGGCAGCGGATAGGTGCCGGCCTGCTCGATGGGGTTTTGTGTGGCCAGTACGAAATAAGGATCGGGCAATTTCAGTGTTTTACCGCCCACGGTTACCGAGCCTTCCTGCATGGACTCCAGTAGGGCTGCCTGGGTTTTCGGCGGTGTGCGGTTAATTTCATCGGCGAGCAGGATATTGGTGAAAACCGGGCCCTGCTGGAATTTAAAAAAGCGCTTGCCAGTGCTGTGATCCTCTTCGAGGATCTCACTGCCGAGAATATCTCCGGGCATTAAATCCGGGGTGAACTGCACCCGCTTAAAATCCAGCGCACTGGCATCGGCGAGGGTTTTTATCAGCAGGGTTTTACCCAGCCCCGGCACCCCTTCGAGTAGGGCGTGGCCGCCGGCCAACAGGCAGATCAGCATCTGTTCCACTACGGGTTTTTGGCCGACAATCACCCGCGCAATTTCCTGTTGCAGATTGTCGAGGCTGTGCAGTTGTTCTTCGATACTATTTTCCAGGGTGGTCAGCATAATCAGCTCGTCAGTGCGTAAATAACAATGTTCACCGCAAATTTTGTGTTATCGATGGCGAGCCAGCGTTTGTTGCGGTAGTCGTAGTCCCATTCGCAGCCGAAATCCTTGTTGCTGTAGAGCACGGCGATACGGCCGTTAACAACAATGGCTTTCAGGTAGTCGTGTACCAGATCATCACCCCAGCCATTTAATTCAAAGCTGGTTACCGGCAATTCATCGAATTGAAAGAAACAGCGGTAGAGGTCGTGATCGTCCGGGAGCTTTTGCAGGCAGTCTTCGCCAAACAGCTCGGCCATTTGCGCTTCGAAAGATTTGGCAAAGAGACCGTCGATATCGTGGTTGCAGTCGTCGACAAATACAAAGCCACCGCGATTGACGTAATCGCGAAAATTCTTTGCCTCTTCCGTGGTGAACTGCACCAGTTTGTGTCCGGCCAGGTAGCAGAAAGGCGCCAGCAGCATTTTCTTATCGGCCAGCGGCACTATGTGTTCTTTGGGGTCAACCCTGAGATTGGTGTACTCCACCAGAGAATTGAGCAGGTTGGAAGGCATGCGCTGATCCACATCCCAGTCACCGGACTCGTACATCAAGCGGGTGAAATAAAAATCGTAGTGCTCCTGCGCACTACCCGGTGCGGTATTTTGTGCGCGTGTGCCCAGCGGCAGCGCTGCGGCGCAGCTACCCAGGATCAGGCGCTGGAGAAAAGCCTTGCGGGTGAGGGACACGGGATAACTCTGTTACTGCGTTAGTTTATTGTTAAGAAAGGAAAGTAGGTACTTCACTCAAGACCGTATGAGGCATAGATGCCGATTACGAGCGTACAGGGACGTGAAGTGCCTGCTTTCCTTTAATCATAACGCTGGGGCCATAGCGGTTTTCCGGCCTGACCCCTGCGTGGATCAGTGATTAGCCCAGCTTGCGCTTGGTGTTAATCACATTGATACCGTCGAAGCGTGCTGTGGAACTACCGTGGGACACCGCACTGGTTTGCATCGGCTGGCCTTTACCGTCAAAGAAGGAACCACCCAGGCGGTAATCATCCTTGTCGCAGACCTGCGAACAGGCATTCCAGAATTCCTGGGTGTTGGACTGGTAGGCGACGTCCTCCACCATACCGGTAATCTTGCCGTCTTCAATTTCGTAGAACAGCTGTCCACCGAACTGGAAGTTGTAACGCTGCTGGTCGATAGAGAAGGAACCGGCACCGACAATATAGATACCTTTCTCCACATCCTTGATCATATCGTCGACGCTTAGCTCTTCCTTGCCGGGTAACAGCGAAACGTTGGACATGCGCTGGAATTGCACGCTGGACCAACTGTCGGCGTAGCAGCAGCCGTGGGATTTCTTTTGTCCCAGCATATGTACCTGGTCGCGAGTGGCCTGGTAGTTCACTAGCACACCGTCTTTTACCAGATCCCAGTTGCCGGTCTTCACCCCTTCATCGTCGTAGCCGACGGCGCCGAGTGAACCGGGCTGTACCTTATCGGCAAACAGGTTGACCTTGTCGCTGCCGTATTGGAATTTGCCGCTGCGCCATTTATCGATAGTGGCGAAAGAGGTACCGGCAAAGTTGGCTTCGTAGCCGAGCACGCGGTCCAGCTCCAGCGGGTGGCCGACGGATTCATGGATGGTGAGCCACAGGTGGCTTGGGTCCAATACCAGGTCGTACTTGCCCGGTTTGACCGATTTAGCCGTGAGCTTTTCCTTGGCTTGTTGCGCCGCCAGGCGTGCGTCTTCGGCCATATCGTAGGAATCGCGGTAGAGCACTGTCTGTGCTTGGATCTTGTCTTCGGCGCGGCCATCCAGGTATTCAAAGCCGCGTCCTACCGGCTGGCTGAGACCCTGGCGGGTGCGGAAGCCGCCGGTTTTCTTGTCCACTGCGGTGACCGAGAAGGGCGCCCACAAACGGTGAATATCCTGGTCGATATAGGAGCCGTCGGTAGAGGCAAAATACTTTTGTTCATTCACCAGGTACAACATGGAGTTGATATAGCTGGCGCCGGCATCCATAGCGGACTTGTTCACGTTCATTAACAGGTCCACTTTGTCGGCCAGAGGGATCTGCATAGCGTTTTTCTGGATCGGTGTCTGCCAGCTCACCTCGCCGTGGCCTTTTACCGGAGCCAGCTGTACTGGCTCCTGCTGGTACTTGGAGTTGGCCTTGGCGGTAGCTACTGCCTGGCGGGTGGCGCGAGCGACGCCATCGGCTGTCAGGTCATTGGTGGCAGCAAAGCCCCAGGTGCCGTTGGCAATAACCCGAATCCCCATGCCGATAGATTCGGTGTTCACCACGTCCTGCACTTTCATCTCACGGGTGATTACGTATTGGTTCAGGTAGCGACCAATACGCACATCGGCATAAGTGGCGCCGAGTTTAGTGGCGGTATTCAGGGCGACATCGGCAAATTCTTTTTTTACAGAGAGATCAATACCGCTTTGGGTTAGTTTGCTCTCGGCGACCAGATTGCCGGACAGCGGCAACATGGAAACACCCAAGCCGGCACCGCTGAGCTGGAGAAATTTTCTTCTATCCATTTCGTTATCCTCGATGGGTGCTGGCTGTTATACGGCGTCGGAAAGGCTGCTGAAGGTGAAGTCGCGCACTTTCAACGCGGGAATCATCGCAGACATGCCCCACATACCCACTCGCTGGGGTACGCCCATATCTTCGATATTGTTGAGCATGATCACCGGGCTCTCGTTGAAGCGGAAATTCTTCACCGGGTATTTGATCTTGCCGTTTTCGATATAGAAGGTGCCGTCACGGGTGAGGCCGGTGAGCAGCAGCGACTGCGGATCGACCATACGGATATACCAGGTGCGGCTCACTAAAATGCCGCGACGGGTATTTTTGATCAGTTCTTCGGTGGATTTATCACCGCCGAGCATAATCAGGTTGTTGGGCTCGGGGACCACTTCGCCCTTGCTCTGCTCCGCCCAGTAGCGGTTGCGCGCCAGGTTTTTCACCACACCGTCTTTCACCCATTCGGTGCGCCCCAGCTGCATAAAGTCACCGTCGGTCCAGGGTTGGGCCGGCACATCGAGACTGGCGGGATCGGAGTAGAAGTTTACGCGCTTGTCGAACATCTTCTCGCCGCTACGGTTACCGCCGCCCTTTTTGCTCATAAAGCTGCGGCCTTCGTCGGCATTGCGCGCATCGAAACCGCTCATCATATAACCCACTAAGCCGGACACCGCATTGGGCTCCAGGATCACGGTGTACTTGCCCGGTTCCAGGGCGCGGGCTTCCTGGGACAGGACCGCCTTGTCGATAGCGACAGAGGAAGTGCTGCCGGTATTCATCGCGCCGAAATCGGTAACGTCACTTTCAGCCCAACCGGAACCCAGGCCATTCTCGGTGCGCATGGTTACGGTGAAATTGGCAGAGGTAGAAGCGTGGTAGCCGAACAAGCCTTTACTGGTGGCGACTGCGGCAAAAGAGCGCTGGTCTTCCAGGTAACCTGCGGCAACCACTTTCTTTTCCTTGGCCGCAATAATGGAATCCGCCGCAGCCTTGGCGCGCTGGTCTGGAGTGATATCTGCGGTGGACTTGGCGAAGCCGTCTACGCTGACATATTTCTGCGGTCCCAGCATCGGCATGGCTTCCGGGTTTTCCGGAGACAGCTTGGCCAACTCTTCCGCGCGACGCATCACTTTTTCCAGGGAGGCATCGCTAAATTCGTTGATAGTGGCCACACCGGATTTCTTGCCGAAACGGGCCTCTACCGCCAGCTCGATATCGTTGACGATACCACTGGTGGAAACGCTGTTGCGCGCGTAGCGAATATTGCCGGTTTCGCTGCCGGCCAGCTGTGCGCTGGCTTCATCGGCGCGGCTGTATTTTAAAACCTTGTCGAGAATACGCTTCGCTTCACTTCTACTCAGAATGGCCATTGCCTTTTCTCCAATTACTTATTCTTGTGCGCCGCTCAGGAAATCTTGCGCTTGGTATTGATTACATTAATTTGGTCAAAACGGGTGGTGGAACAGCCGTGGGAGACTGCACTCACCTGGCTCGGCTGGCCCTTGCCATCGAAGAAGGTGCCGCCCAAGCGGTAATCACTGCTGTCGCAAATCGCCGAGCAGGAATTCCAGAATTCCTGGGTGTTGGACTGGTAGGCGACGTCTTCGACCTGGCCGACGATCTCACCGTTTTTGATCTCGTAGAACAGCTGTCCGCCGAATTGGAAGTTGTAGCGCTGCTGATCGATGGAGTAGGAGCCGCGTCCGACAATGTAAATGCCTTTTTCCACATCACGGATCATGTCTTTGGCCGAGTACTTTTCCTCTCCCGGCGCCAGGGAGACATTGGGCATGCGCTGGAACTGCACACTGGACCAGCTATCGCCATAGCTGCAACCGTGGGATTCTGTTTGCTCGATCATATGCACCTGATCGCGGGTGGCCTGGTAGTTCACCAGGATGCCATCTTTTACCAGGTCCCAGCGCTTGGTTTTTACCCCCTCATCGTCATAGGCGACGGCACCGAGGGAACCGGGTTGTACCTTGTCGGCAAACAGGGTGACTTTGTCGCTGCCATACTGGAACTTGCCACTGCGCCACTTATCCAGGGTGGCGAAGGAGGTGCCGGCATAGTTGGCCTCGTAACCCAGCACGCGGTCGAGCTCAAGAGGATGGCCCACAGATTCGTGGATGGTCAGGCACAGGTGCGAGGGCTCCAGTACCAAATCGTACTTGCCCGGATCAATAGACTTGGCCGATAGCTTGGCCTTGGCTTGCTCGGCCGCGAGCACTGCATCCTCGGCCATATCGTAGGAAGCTTTATAGAGTGTGGTCTGTCCGCGAATCTTGTCTTTGTCGTGGCCGGCCAGGTATTCATAGCCTCTACCCACTGGATCACAGAGGCCATTGCGAGTTTTGAAGGCCCCGCTTTGCTTATCTACAGCCGTCACCTGCATAGGTGCCCATAGGCGGTGAATATCCTGGTCGATATAGGAGCCATCGCTGGAGGCGAAGTATTTCTGCTCATTCACCAAATACAGGGAGGAGCGGATATAGCTGGCCCCGGCCTTGAGTGCCCCATTGTTAACATCCATCAGGAAATCGACTTTTTCACTGATGGGCACCTGTAGGGCATTTTGTTTGATCGGTGTCTGCCAGGAAACCTCGCCCACGCCTTTTACCGGTGCCAAACGCACGGGCTCGGTCTGGTACTTGGCATTGGCCTTGGCGACAGCAACCGCCTGGCGTGAAGCGCGGGCGACGCCATCCGCTGTAAGGTCATTGGTGGCGGCAAAACCCCAGGTGCCGTTAGCGATCACGCGAATACCGGCACCGAGGGATTCCGTATTGACGATATCCTCCACGTTGGTTTCGCGGGTCATTACAAACTGGTTGAGATAGCGACCGATACGTACATCGGTATAGCTGGCCCCGGCCTTGCGCGCCGAATTCAGGACTATATCTGCCAGGTGTCTTTTATGGGAGCTGTGCATGCCCTCATTGAGCAGCTGCTCGGCGTTGACCTGAATGCCCTGTAGAGGCAACAAAATACCACTGGAGCCGACACCGGCGATCTTGAGGAATTTTCTTCTTTCCATTGGCTACCTTTACCCCAGCAAGATACGAAGCTTCCCTGGGGGTGTTTATTGTTATTGCGACTGACACTTAGGGCTTTGTGTGCACGGAGGTCAGACTTTGGATATGTACAGCTAACAGGTACTGGCTGATGTTGTAAAGTGCTCGCTCGGTAAAGTGACACTTGCTGGGGGTAAATGGTTGTTGGCCTAGAGCGGGGCTCGGTAGATAGTGCCTGATTTTAGGGCTCTGTCCGATAGTTTTGAGTGGGGCACTCCCGCTGAACCTCGATTTGGGTTTAACCCCAGCTTTAACATATAGCGCCAAGTGTCGCTTCTTTTAACCTTTGTAATAATTTTCTGCACATAATAACTTGGCATTTTGAAGGTTCCCTTTCAGTGATCGGGGTGTTGGCTGACAAATAAACACCTCAGCCCCCATCTTATCTTGCTGAGCTGTGTCCCCGTATATTTTCTGTAGTATTTCAAAATATAAATAAGTCAAAAGTAATAAGGTCAATAGTGTTTTTATTTGATCGATTCGATAAACATTAATACAGTTAATCAAATATTGGAATCCCAGTATTTGCAGAGATTATACTCTGGATAACCACTGGCATTGAATATCTCTCGGAACTAATAGTTGGCTCTATAGATATCGAGTATTGCATTTATCGATAATTTACATGGCCGGAAAGATCTTTACATGCTCACGTTTGCCAGCTACAGAGTGTTGCCGGTATTAGAGTAAAGATTATGTTGTTATACGGTGTAATTGATTTTTCGAACTGTAGTCCCAGTAAAATGGTAAACTATACAGGATTTTCAGGTGCTATTTATCAGGGCGAAAATAATCGTATGACTGTTGTAAGGTACGCTTATTTGTTCAAGATTTCAGCCTATTGATTGACCTGTGGAATAGATGTGTGTACATTGGTAGACGTGACAGCCAAGGGATGATACCACTAATAAATCCCAGTTGATTTTAATGTATTTATCGACTGAAGGTGGCGCCTAGTGGATATCAAATAATGCGATGCTGTGGCTGCACAAAGTGAAATAGTATATAAGCTTATGGTGTAGCGGTAAATCAGCCTGAGTAAAAAGCCCACTCATTGATACCTTTCCTCCATAAAAGCACTGTTTCCCTTAGTTGCTCTTTATTAGTCCGATAATTATTACCAGTTCCTGGTGGTATTCTCAGAGAAAGTTGCATGTATGCTGGCTGCCAATAATCTCGTGGAAGCATAATCCTGTTATTGCAGTAGAAAAATATACGCAGAATCCATTATCAGATAGAGGAAAACTCTGCATTGTTTAGAACTATGCTACATCCGCTGGACGGTATTTTTTATAGAAGAAAAGGGGGGTAGATTATGAGTGAAGGATTTATTAAACGCATATCGCGACTAATATCTGCGTCCGCTAATGCAATTGTGGGATCAGTTGAAGCCACTGCGCCGGAATCCACCATGGAACAGGCAATTAGAGACATTGATAGCGCGATTGCAGATGTGCGGGACCAGCTGGGAAAAGCCGAGGCGGATAAGTATATTAATAGCAAAGCGCTCAGCGATGAGAATACCCGCCACAATCGTTTGACTGAGCAAATTGATATTGCGGTAACAGCGGGGCGCGATGACTTAGCCGAAGCAGCCATTGCCAAGCAAATGGATATTGAGGTGCAACTGCCCGTTTTGGAAGAAGCGATTAGTGAAAATGCCAGGGAAATACAGGAGTTGAGTTCCTATATCCTTGCTTTGCAAGGCAAGAAACGTGAAATGTGTGAGCAATTGCAAGACTACATTGATGCCAATAAGACTATTAACAACCGCCCTATTAGTGCACAGACTGGCGTAGAGCATAAAGCAAAATTACAAGTAGAGCAGGCTACAGAGGCATTTAATCACGCATTTGGCCGTGTGGGTGTATCGACGGCTGATTCGGGAATAGATGCCAGTAAGCTGGCGGAGCTTGAGGAGATTGCACGTAGCAATCGTGTGAAAGAGCGTTTAGCCAAGATTAAATCGGGGGGCTGATGATATTTTTATTGCAAGATCAGAATCTGATCTTCACAGGTGCGCTACTTTTAATGTTTATGATAGCGCTGCTTGAAGGTGTGATGACATTGATTGGTGTTGGTGTTTCAGATTTATTGGATAACGTGCTGCCAGATTTTGAGATGAATGTGGCGGAAACTGGGTTGTCTGGGGGAATGACAAAGCTACTTGGGTGGCTGCGTTTTGGCGAAGTACCTGCACTGATCCTACTCGTCGTTTTTTTGCTTGGCTTTGGGGTGACGGGTCTACTCATCCAAATGCTCGTCGAGTCTGTCGTTGGGTACTTGCTGCCAGGTGGCCTACTTGCTGTAGGCGTTCTTTTTTTGGCGCTACCGCAGGTGCGTTTTGTCGGCAATGTTCTGCGGCGCTTTGCCCTCAGGGAGGAATCGCAAGCCTTAGAGAGAAGCGCCTTTGTTGGCCGCATAGCGACTATAACGATAGGTAAGGCTGAAGTGGGCTCACCTGCGGAGGCGCGCTTTAGTGATGAATACGGAACCACACACTATGTGATGGTGGAGCCGGATGAGAGTGAAATATTTGGCCAGGGGGACAAAGTGTTGCTGGTGGAAGAACTGGGAGCACATTTTCGAGTAACTCGTCCCAGCAGTATACATCTTATGGAGAATAACTAAATGGAGAATTTAGCAGTGATAGGAAACCTTCCGGTTATGGTATTTATTGGTGGGGCCATATTAGTGGCCTTGATTGTTGTCGGGACTATTTTTGCACGTTTGTATACTAGAGCGTCAAAAGAGCGCTCATTTGTGCGTACCGGTATGGGCGGACAAAAAGTCATTATGAATGGCGGGGCTTTGGTGCTGCCGGTTTTACATGAAATTATCCCGGTCAATATGAATACCCTGCGCCTTGCGGTTTCCCGCAAGGAACAGCAGGCCTTGATTACCAAGGATCGTATGCGGGTGGATGTGCTTGCGGAATTTTACCTGCGGGTAAAGCCGGATGCGGATGCGATTGCCAATGCGGCACAGACTTTGGGGTTGCGCACTTTAGATCCCGAAGCCTTAAAAGAAATGATTGAAGGCAAATTTGTTGATGCGTTGCGTTCGGTTGCTGCGGAAATGGAAATGGCGGAGCTGCATGAGCAGCGCAGCCAGTTCGTACAGAAAGTGCAGCAGGTAGTTTCCGAGGACCTATTGAAGAATGGATTGGAACTTGAGGCCGTATCCCTGACCGGCCTGGATCAGACCCACAAAGAGTTCTTTAACCAGGATAATGTATTTGATGCCGAGGGCCTGGCCAGTATGACTCGCTCTATTGAGGCGCGCCGCAAGGAGGTCAATGACGTCGAGCAGGAAACTATGGTGCAGATCGAGAAGAAAAACCTCGAAGCAGAGCGCCAGAAATTAGAGATCGATAAAGAGAAGCGCTATGCACATCTGGAGCAGCAGCGCGAATTGGAAAATCGCGAAGCCGCACAGAAAGCCGATATTGCCCGTGAATTAGCCGAGCAGGAACGCGCCGCGCGCCAGGCTGAGATTGAAGCTCAACGCGAAGTGAGCCAATCGCAAATTGCTGCCGAGCAGGCAACTAAATTATTGGAGATTGAAAAAGAACGTCGCTTGAAAGAACAGGAAATTGAAGGTGAGCGTATTCTCGATGAGCAGCGTATTTCCAAAGAGAAATCGGTAGAAATTGCCGAGCAGAAACGCGCGATTGCTATTGCTGAGAAGTCTAAGGAACAGTCCCTCGCTGACCAACAGGCTAACGTAGCCAGAGCCGAGGCAGTAAAAGCCGAAGAGCAGGTTCGCACCGCCAAAGATGTTGAGGTGGCCGAGCGTGACAAGCGCATTGAAATTATTGAAGCGAAAAAAGAGGCAGAGCGCCAAGCCACGGGTATCAAGATCATGGCGGATGCGGAAAAAGCGGCCGCAGAAGATAAGGCCGAAGCCTTGCGCCTGCAAGCATCAGCAGAAGCTGAAGCGATTCGTATCAAGGTTGAAGCGAGTCGTGAGAAATATGCGGTGGATGCCGAGGGTCAGCGCTTGATGAATGAGGCCTATAACAGCCTCAATGAAGCCCAAATCGCACTGAAGAAAGTGCTCAGTTTGCACGAAAATCTACCCAATATTATCCGTGAAAGTGTTAAGCCGATGGAAAATATTGAGGGCATGAAGATCATTTCGGTTGAAGGTTTAAATGGTGTTGATGGCCGCGCAAGTAACGGCATCTTGGATAGTGACAGTGAGGCCAAAGGGCAAAGCTTGCCGGAAGCTTTGGTCGGAAGTGCACTTAAGCATCGCGCTATGGCACCACTGGTAGATTCCCTGCTGAAAGAGGCGGGGGTTGGCGAGTTGAATAAAGTGGCTGAGACTGAGAGTTAAAGTATTGTTCTATTATTTGCAATAATAGTCCATTAAGCCCGGATCTAATTTTCCAGATCCGGGTTGTTTTTTTAAGGTAAATATATGAAGCGCTGTACCAGCTGTAAAGAAGGGCTTCTCAAGCCAGGTTTGATCGATGAGTTATTTCGAGGGTATACCTGTTCTTCCTGTGAAGGGAACTGGATACTGGTAGAAGACTTTCTTGCATGGAAAAATAAAAATCCTGATTTTCACTTCCCGGATGAGCAAGAGAGCCTTAGCCATAGGGAGGTTGAAGAAACCAAACAAGCTATCTTATGTCCGGTATCCGGTGCCATTATGCAGAAAATAAGAATTATGGCAGGTAGTGAACAGCGCATTGATTACAGTACAGTCGTTGGTGGAATCTGGTTGGATAAGGGTGAGTGGGAGCTGTTAAAGGCGGAGGGACTTGCCGGCTCACTGAACTCTCTGGTTACTCATGAATGGCAGAAGAGAATCAGAGAAAGTAAAGCTCAGGAGAATTTTTCCGAAATGTATCGGGTAAAATTTGGCGATGAGCTGTACGATAAAGTCAAAGAAATTCGAAAGTGGCTATACTCTGGCGAACAAAAGTCCGATATCTTGGCTTATTTAAATGCGGAAGATCCCTATTCTGCTGAGCGGTAACTTTTAATCGATATTATATGCTTTCTCCTGAGGAGCTAGAAGAGAGTTCGGCTTCTTGGGGGGTGGCTGCGGCTAGTTTTTACACGTTAATAGATTGAAGTCTGCTTGCGTAATTTTACCCCGGTTAAATTTCTTTATTTTATTTTATTTTACATTTACCTTGCTCTAATAATATTTACTATTAAGCCAATTATAGGTTTCTGTTATTTAATTTTTTTCTCTATTGAATGGCTGTGCCAGATGATTTCTATATTGGCAGAAATTAATCGGAAGAAATTGGTAGGCAGTTCATTTTTTTTGTTTTGTAATTTTATTGTTATGGGAAGTGTTTATTGGCGGTGTTAGCATCGTTGGCGTTGTTAGTTGTTTTGTAAGTATTAATAAATATATAGTATTTTTTAAGGTGAAACAAAATGAACGTCAAAAAATTATTAATAATTATTTCCTTGTTGGCGAGTTCTCTAGTTGCCCTGCCGGCTCTTTCCGCAGACTTGGAGTGTACACTGAACGTTAAATCCGGGGGGCATGTATACGGTAATGGAACAAGTCATTGTGGCGGTTTGGATTTTAGTTTTGGATCATCGACTTCTGGAAAGTGGGAAATAACAAATATTACAAAATCTATAGACTATGTGAACTGGATTAATGGTTGCAGTTCCGGTTTGTCCTGTTCTGTGACAGTGCGAGCTTACTCTTCAAACTTAGCAAAAGTGTATATTCACTATACCGATGGCTCCATTGAATATCTGAGTGGCTCAATGAGTTACGAGACGGGTTATTAATAGTTCCCATTGGCGTCGTTTATTCGATCGGCGCCATCCTATCTTTTTTAGTAAAAGGCATTGAACTTCAAATAATCTTCCTGTCAGGTTTATCGCTATAAGTATATGGCGAACGTCCCCACTATCGGCTTTTATTAAAGCCATGGAATACAGGGATTACTACAAAATACTCGGTCTGGAGCGGAGTGCGGATCAGGCGCAGGTTAAGCGTGCCTATCGCAAGCTAGCACGCAAATATCATCCTGATGTCAGTAAGGAAGAGGGCGCCGAAGAGCACTTTAAGGAAGTAAATGAGGCCTATGAAGTATTGAAGGACCCAGAGAAGCGCGCGGCTTACGACCAACTTGGCAGCAGTTTTCAGTCTGGGCAGGATTTCCGACCGCCACCCAACTGGGATCAGGGGTTTGAGTTCCACGGCGGCGGATATACCGAAGCTGACCCCGAAGCTTTTAGTGACTTTTTTGAAAGCTTGTTTGGTCGAAGTGGATTTCATCAGACTTATGGGCACGGGCAGCAGCGTGCTTATAGCGCTCGGGGTGACAATACTTATGCCCGTATCACGATAGATCTTGAAGACAGTTATCGCGGCAGTACGCGCCAGGTGACCTTAAAGCACTCGGTACTGGGCGCGGATGGGCGACCGCAATTGCGTGAGCGCACACTCAATATCACTATTCCCAAAGGGATCACTGCGGGGCAACAGATTCGATTGGCCGGGCAGGGCGAGCCGGGTATCGGTGCGGGGAAGCCCGGAGATCTCTATTTGGAAGTTGCGTTTAACCCCCACCCCCTTTTTCATATAGAAGGCAAAACGGTTTACCTGGAGCTGCCACTGGCGCCCTGGGAAATCATACTCGGTGCCAAAGTCCAGGTACCCACGCCCGCTGGCCCCCTAAAAGTGACCATTCCGGCAAATAGCACCAATGGCAAAAAATTGCGCCTGAAGGGCCGTGGTATCCCGGCAAAGCAAGCGGGGGATATGTATATCGTGATGCAAACGGTAACACCAAAGGCCAGTACCGACAGGGAGCGCGATGCCTATCGCCAGCTTGGCGAAGCATTTCATTTCAATCCGCGCCAGTCCCTGGGAGGACCGTGGTGATGCCTAAAAAGGTTGAGCAGCTCAGCGGTGTCCTTCTCGATGAAGAGAGTGAGTTAACTCTAAGTGAGTTGTGCCGGGCCTGCGGCGTGCCGGCGGAGCGGATTATCGCCTTGGTCGAGGAGGGTATTATTGAGCCGCGCAACAGGCAGGTACAGTGGCGTTTTAGTGGTATTTGTGTACGCCGGGTGCGCCGGGTTTACAGTCTGGAGCGGGACTTGGGGGTAAATCTTGCCGGTGCGGCACTGGCACTAGAGTTACTGGATGAGATAGAGCGCCTTCAGGGCCATCTGGCGCGGCTGGAGAGAAAGCGCTAACGATCGATCTATGGCCCCCCTCTTATAAAGATAGGCCAGTAGTCGCCGACTTTTAATGGAGAAATAGGGGTAGGGGGTGATGTGGCACCACCCCGCACAGGGTCAGAGCGCGGCTTTGGTAATGGTTCCCACCAGATAGCCGGTATATGCCAAGTAGGCTAATAACAGGGCGGCGCCCTCCCAGCGATTGATACGGCCCTGGCCCTTAAAGCCGTAGGCAAACACAAACAGGGCGATCGTGAGGCCCAGAACCATCGGCCAGTCGCGGGCCAGCACTTCGTGGGGCACGCTGCCCATAGGGGCAATGGTGCCGGCAATGCCGACTACCGCCAGAAGGTTGAACATATTGGAGCCGACGACGTTGCCGATGGCGATGTCGTATTCCCCTTTTCGTGCGGCCACCAGGGTTGCGGCCAATTCGGGCAGTGAGGTTCCCAGGGCGACAATGGTGAGGCCAATCACTAAATCGCTGACCCCCAGGGACTCGGCAATGGTTACCGCTCCCCATACGAGAATCCGGGAGCTGACAATCAATAGAACCAGCCCCGCCAGCAGCCAAAAGATCGCGGCACCCAGTGGCATAAGGTTATCTTCCAGTTCGGTGTCCAATTCGCCCTCGAGCTGGTCTCCTTTATTGCGCAGGGCAGAAAAGATACTCCAGCCGATCAAGGCGAAGAAACCGAATAGCAGAACAATGCCCTCCCAGCGCTCCAGTTGGCCATTCCACAGGAAGGCGCCACTGAGCAGAGTGATGGCCAGCAATAGTGGCAGCTCTTTGCGCACAATTTTTGAGTGTACTGATAGGGGGATCAACAGGGCACTGAAGCCGAGAATCAGGCCGGTATTGGCGATATTGGAACCGTAGGCATTGCCCAGAGCCAGGCCGGGATTGCCATTGAGTGCGGCAATGGCGGAAACCACCATCTCCGGGGCGGAAGTGCCAAAGCCGACGATCACCATACCAATTAACAGTGTGGGCATGCCGCAGTGTTTTGCGGTGGCAGCAGCACCATCTACAAAGCGGTCGGCACTCCAAACCAGCACAATAAAGCCGGCAATAATGGCAAGAGCGGCGAGAAGCATAGGGGGTCCTCAATAAATCTATTCCAGCCGGGACTCTGGCCCGGCAAACGGGAACGATTGTACCGGCTCTGGCAAATACAAAAAGGTTTCACTGACGTGAATGGGTTGTCGGGGGCAAATAAAGCTAAATGTCCTGCTAGTCAGATGGTTTCGCTGCCAGTGTGGGCTAGAGTCAATGCATGGCCCGATAAATTTGCAGGGTGAAACGGGATGGCGCGCCCAGTCGTCGGCCCTCAGCGGGCGGAAATACCGGGTAAATCTACGCGGGTCGCACAAAGCAATGCGCGGCAGGTTCCGCGATATCCATACCACCGGCCGCTAAGCCGGGTACTTAGGAGGCTTCTATGAGACTCAGAGCATCAATTGGGATACTGGCTGCGGCGATGGTCTTGACCCTATCTGCCTGCGAACAGCGCAAGAAAGAGGAGGGCATGAATGGCACGGGAATGGGCAGTGCTGAAACCGGTTGCTGTCAGCATGCCGAGAATGCCTGTGCTGGCGATGTGAGCAAATCTCAGTGTGACCAGATGACCGGCAAGTTTCACAAAGAGCATATTTGTCGCACCGATACCGGCAAGTGCGCCCCTAAATAAGCTCGATTGTGTCAGGGTGTGGCACAACACACTGTGTCACATCCAGCGTTTGATGACTCTCCCCAGTCCTGTCTGAGGTCTCACTGTTAGCAGGGGATTTCACCTGGCACCGCCTGGTTCTAGTGACTAAAAGCCCTCCATTAGTACTATTTTATCTGTGAATTCAGTGTTCCTTGACATTAGTTACATCTGCAACTAACTTCGTTTGCGCTTTAAATCCACAATCCGCAGCCCCGCTTTGAGGTACTGCGATGATAAGAAATGGAGGACCGCATGGCCGACTTATTTGAAAACCCAATGGGACTGAACGGCTTCGAATTCGTAGAGTTTACCGCGCCGGAAAAAGGCATTCTTGAAACCGTTTTTACCGCCATGGGCTTTGAGAAAATCGCCCGCCACCGCTCCAAAGCTGTGGAATTGTGGCGCCAAGGTGATATCAACTTTATTACCAACTATGAGCCCAACAGCCACGCCTATTACTACGCTCAGGAGCACGGTCCCTCCGCCTGTGGTCTGGCTTTCCGGGTGAAAGATGCCAAGTTCGCCTATGAGGAGGCCCTGCGCAAAGGTGCACAGCCCGTGCATGTGGATACCGGCCCAATGGAACTGCGCCTGCCGGCGATCAAAGGTATCGGCGGTGCGACTCTGTATTTGATCGACCGCTACGAAGATGGCGAGTCCATTTACGATATCGACTTTATCTGGGAAGAGGGCGTAGATCGCCGCCCCGCAGGCTGCGGTTTCCACACTCTGGACCACCTCACCCACAACGTGTATCGCGGCCGTATGGATTACTGGGCCAAGTACTACGAAGACCTGTTTAACTTCCGCGAGATTCGCTACTTCGATATTAAAGGCGAGTATACCGGTCTGTTGTCCAAGGCGATGACGGCACCGGATGGCAAGATCCGTATCCCTCTGAACGAAGAAGCAGCTGGTGGCGGCGGTCAGATCGAAGAGTTCCTGATGAAGTACAACGGCGAAGGTATCCAGCATATCGCCTTTGCCTGTGACGATTTGATCGCCTGCTGGGATCGCCTGAAAGAGCGCGGCATGGAGTTTATGACCCCGCCGCCGGACACTTACTACGAAATGCTGGAAGAGCGCCTGCCGGGTCACGGTGAGCCCACCGAGGAATTCCAGAGCCGTGGCATCCTGCTCGATGGCACCACTGAGGGCGGTCAACCGCGTCTGCTGCTGCAGATCTTCTCCGCCAATATGCTCGGTCCGGTATTTTTCGAGTTTATCCAGCGCAAGGAAGACGAAGGGTTTGGTGAGGGCAACTTTAAAGCCCTATTCGAATCCATTGAGCGCGATCAGCTCAAGCGCGGCGTGATTAAAGAAAAGGAATAAAAACGGAGGCTTCAATGGGTATTAAGCGCATTCACCACGTAGCGTATCGCTGCCGGGACGCCAAGGAGACGGTGGAATTCTACCGCGACCTGCTCGGCATGGACTTCCAGCTGGCCATTGCCGAAAACGAGGTGCCCTCAACCGGCGAGCCGGACCCCTATATGCATGTCTTTATGGATGCGGGTATGGGGAATGTGCTTGCCTTCTTCGAAATCCCCAACTCCCCGGAGATGGGGCGCGACGAGAATACCCCTAAGTGGGTACAGCATATCGCTTTCGAAGTGGAGTCCATGGAAGAAATGCTCGCGACCAAAGAGAAGCTGGAAGCAGCCGGGGTCGACGTACTCGGCCCCACCGATCACACTATCTTCCAGTCGATCTACTTCTTCGATCCCAATGGCCACCGCATCGAGCTGGCCGCCAACACCGCCCAGCCCGGTATGCACAAGGAGCTGAAGCGGGTTGCTGAGGATATGTTGGAAGAGTGGTCGCGTACGAAAAAAGCCCCGAGGCATGCCGCCTGGATGCACGGGGAGGAAGAATTTGTGGAAAAAACTGAAGGGGAGGCACAGTGAAGTTAGCCAGTCTTAAATCCGGCCGCGATGGCCAACTGGTGGTTGTCAGCGACGATCTTACCCGTATGGTGTCAGCCGGCGATATTGCGCCCACGATGCAGAGCGCACTGGACAACTGGACATCCGTCTGTGGCGACTTGGAGAAGCTGCACGAGCGCCTGCAAAACGGTGAGATTCAGGGGGAGCTATTCGATCAAACCCAGTGTGCCTCACCCTTGCCGCGCGCCTATCACTGGGCCGACGGCAGCGCTTACGTCAACCATGTTGAGCTGGTGCGCAAAGCCCGTGGTGCCGAGGTACCGGAGAGCTTTTACAGTGATCCGCTCATGTACCAGGGGGGCTCCGACACCTTCCTGGCCCCGCGCGAGCCGGTAAAGATGTCGCAAAGCTCGGGTTTTGGCATCGACTTTGAAGCGGAAATTGCCGTGATCACCGATGACGTGCCCATGGGGGTGTCCGCCGAGGATGCCCTGTCCCATATCAAGCTGGTGATGCTGGTTAACGATGTATCCCTGCGCGGTCTGATTCCAGCGGAACTGGCCAAGGGCTTTGGTTTTTATCAGTCCAAACCCTCTAGCGCTTTCTCCCCGGTGTGTGTCACGCCCGCGCAGTTAGGTGAGAACTGGCGTGAGGGCAAGCTGCATCTGCCCCTGGTCTCCCACTTGAATGGTGAAAAGTTCGGCGAGCCCAATGCGGGGGTGGATATGACCTTCCACTTCGGCCAGCTGGTTGCCCACGCGGCCAGAACCCGTTCACTGTGTGCGGGCACTATTATTGGCTCTGGAACCGTATCCAATAAGCTGAATGGCGGCCCGGGTAAGCCTGTCGCCGAGGGCGGTGTTGGCTACAGCTGTATTGCTGAAATTCGTATGATCGAGACCATTCAAGATGGTGCGGCGAGTACTCCGTTTATGGACTTTGGCAATACCATTGCCATCGAAATGCTCGACGATCAAGGTCAGTCCATTTTTGGCCGCATTGAGCAGACCGTAGAGCAGGTTTAATCCCGCCCGAACGAAACCCGATCGAATATGAGTATCCCATCAGCCTCTGTTGGGGCTTCAATTTGATCGGGTTTTTATTTGCCTGCATTTTTTGCAAGCCCTTTACTCAAGTTTTCTTGCGCGAATAAATATTGGCCGAGCGGCGAGCGCTTTTACGGCAGGCATATGCAATTTGTTTCATAGCTATGAAGGTTGCGCCCTGTTGTCTTTAATGAGTTATTAAACTGTTTGGTTTTGTATATTGTAGTTTCTGCGAATGTTGTAGATTAACTCGGTGTTAATAAACGGCTGGTTAAGAATAGTATTAATTATCAGTTAAAAATAAACTCCGGATTTAATTTTTCCACTCTCTTTATTGTCGATTAAGCGTGATTCACTGATAGATTTATTTTGACTATTGGGCCCCTCATTTGCCCCCGATAGGCAGAGTGAGTGCGCTCTAAAAAAATAGTGCCAGAGTCGATTTAAAAATCACTTTTATACACTGTTGGCTCGGGAACTTTTCTGGTTCAATGCCCGCCCAATTAACAGACGCTACCAATTTTCGGTTTTTATAGAAGGATTTGTGCAGCGTTTTCTATCTTATAAAAAGAGGGATCGAACATGCCTATTTGGGTCGATAAAACCGTTCTCGCCGTAACTGCAAGCCGCGTAAACCCTGTACAACAGTCTGTAGCCAATCATCGAGGCCAGCTGACTTATAACTTTAGTCAGTGCGTAGATCCGGTAAAAGCGCAAATCACTATTCACGAGGATACCTCCGGCGGTGTTTGTGAATCTCTGTCTGCCTTTTGGATCAAGCATCATTCCGATGGGGGCAGCCTGTGGGATTGGTTAATGCCTGCGGGGACTTTGAATGAGCAGCGCCTGTTTCATGTTATGACTTTACAGCAGGCCGGTACTCACAATAACCAAGATAGAACAACCGAGGCCTGGTTGAGCACGCAAAATATTTTCCCGACCAGCCAAAATGTATTTGGCGGTGCTTTCCCCAATGGTCGGGGTGGAAATACTATTCGAGGTATCCATAACCCCCGCAGGGCACAGGGGCAGAGTGGCGTTTTCTCTCCCAATGCTTTAGCGAGGGAGATTATTCTGGATCAAACCGGTGGTGCCGGTTGTTATAAGAAGATCGGCCTCGATGGTACCTTTGCCGGTCATGCAATGGCAGCCTGGGTTGCACAGGACATTACTTTCTTCGATCCCAATTTTGGTGAGTTCTGGTTCGAATCTCGAAACGCCTTCTTTAACTGGTTTACCCAGTCTTTCTGGAATAACTCCATGTACTCTGTGGGGCTGAGCGGCGGCTATGAAGTTCGCTCCTATGCTAGTCGCACCTAAACCGGGAAACGCTGTCCTTGGTTAGCGCTGCCACCGGCAGCAGTACACTATCCATTTCCCCCTCTCTGCCCTCCCCCATGGGCATTCGGCAGCCGGGTTTACCCGGCTGCCTTTTTTTGCAGTACTACACTTACCTATATCACTATCGACCCACTCTTTCGATTTAGGTCATGCCTGTGGATTTGTTCCGGTACCGCAAAATTTATACAGCAATTGTCGCCTACTGAGAAAAAGGTGTTACAATAGACGGCCGCATCTAGTAAACACTGTTTTTTTATTTGAAAAAAATAGTGTCAGAGTCTATTTAAATACCCCGTATAAAAATGACTATAAATGCCAGTTTGGTCTATATTTTTTGGGGGGTTGAAGTAAATATCAGTAGTTTTCCTTGTGATAAAAAATAGTGCCAGAGTCAAATTAAAGTTTGTGCCGAAGTCGAGCTTAAACGGTAAATTCAGTTTCTGAGAAAAAAGTGCCAGAGTCGATTTTAAAAAAAATTAAACGCCTACCTGCTCTGTAATTTTTCTGTTTCAATCTTATCCATACACAGTAATGCACTAAACAAAGTGCTTATATTTTTGCAAATACAGAGGTATGGGTATGCCAATTTGGTTTGATAAAACAATACTTGCAGTTACGGGAACCAGAGTTGCTCCTGTGCAGAGATCGGTGCAACAACATGGCGGCACACTCTTATATAATTTCAGCCAGTGTTTAAACCCGGTGAGAGGGTTGATCACTATACATAAAGATACCTCTGCCGGGGTTTGTGAAGCCCTTTCTGTACACTGGATAAAGCATCACGCAAAGGGAGGCAGTCTTTGGAATTGGCTCTTCCCCAATGGCACACTGAGTGAACAGCACCTTTTTCACGTAATGACTCTGCACCAGATTGGTGGCAATGCCGTCAATCAGGACCGGGTCTCTGAGTCATGGCTCCGATCTAATAATATTCTAAGGGTACACACGAACGACAGCATCGTGAATCCTGGGGCAAATGCCCAGAATAGAATCCAGGCTTTTCATGGAGACTTTTACGGGAGGGGGAAAACGACACGACAAAATCCGGCCAATCTCGTCAATGAAATCCTGCGGAAGCCACCGAAAGGTGTAGGTACTTATAAGAAGATCGGTATTGAGGGCAAAATGGGTGGCCATGCGATGGCGGCCTGGGTTGCAGAGGACGTGGCGTTTTTCGACCCAAATTTTGGTGAATTCTGGTTCCCCACTGCAGATGAATTCCGCAACTGGTTTATCAACTCCTTCTGGAGCAAGTCCATGTACTCCCTCGGCTTGAGTGAAAACTATGATGTGTTCTGTTATTCCCACGCAGCTTAACTGCCAATAGGCTGATCACTTGGTGGGGGAGGGGCGCCGCCCCTACTGTGGTGCTATGTCTACCCCGCCGAGCCCCTATAGCCCCCTTGGTGTATAGTGCTGACACAAGCTTGTCTTTGCTGAGTCTTTATAAAGGAGCCAATCGGCAAGCTCTGTTGTTCTTGTAAGATACCAACCGCACTACGGAGCCCGGGGTGAAAACCAAGAGATCACTTTCCTATTACCTGAAATCCCTGGCGGGGCCGATGATTGCCGCCGTTTTAGTCACGCCCTCAGCCTGGGCAGCCACGGCCACTGAAGCACTACAGGGGGTTATTGCCGATCATTGGCAGTACACACTGCGAGAGGACCCGATTAGTGCTGGGCGGGTTGGGGTGTCCGACTACAATCGCGAACTGCCGGGGGTGACTGCCGAAGATCGCCTGCGCCGTATTGAGGCTGAGCGGGCTTTTATTCGGCGCCTTGAAGCTATCGACAAGCGCAAATTGAGTGCTTCAGATCGGGTGAATAGTGAACTGCTCTCCTGGGTGCTGGCTAGTTCAGTTGAGCACAAAGAGTTATTTCTCGACCGAATCCCCCTGAATACCTTCTCAAGTTTCTATGCCGATGCGCTGGAAGCCAATAGCGGCCTGGCGATGAGAGATATCGCCGACTATGAAGACTATATTGCCCGCATCGGCGAATTTGGTCGCTACTTCGATGAGAATATTGCGAATATGCGCGAGGGCATTCGCAGCGGCTTTGTATTGCCGAAAATCGTTGTTGAGGGCATAGCGCCAACAGTGCGGGCCCAGGTATACAAAGATCCCAGAAAAAGCAGTCTGTATACTCCTTTTGCCGAGATACCAGAGTCTATAGCGCCCGCTGAGCAGAAGCGCCTGCGACAGCGCGGACGGGCAGTGATTGCACAGGTGGCTATTCCCGCTTTCGCGCGGCTGGCGGACTTCCTTGAGGAAGATTACCTCGAAGCCGCCAGCAAGACCCTGGGGGCCGAGCAGATGCCTGGTGGGAGCGCTTACTATCGCCACAATATCCGCTACTACGTGACTCTGGATCTGGACCCGGCAGAGATTCACCGCACAGGTCTGGCCGAGGTAGAGAGAATCCGCGCGGAAATGACCGCGCTGATTAAGGCCTCGGGTTTTAAAGGGAGCTTTGCGGAGTTCACCCAGTTCCTGCGTACAGATCCACAGTTCTATGCTGAGACACCGGAGCAGCTGCTCAAGGAAACGGCCTATATCTCCAAGCGTATCGACTACTTACTGCCGGCATTCTTTAAGCGGCTACCGCGCACGCCTTACGGTGTGGTACCGGTGCCCAGTGAAATAGCCCCCAATTACACTACCGCCTCCTATAACCCGGCGGCCATTGGCGGCACTCGGGGCGGTGCCTACTGGTTGAATACGCACGGACTGGACCAGCGTCCGCTGTACGAGCTGCCCGCGCTGACCCTGCACGAGGCGGTGCCGGGCCATCATTTACAGGGCGCCCTTTCGCAGGAGCTTGAGAATGTGCCGGAATTTCGCCGCAACCTCTACTTGAGCGCTTATGGCGAGGGCTGGGCCCTGTATGCAGAGCGCCTGGGCAAGGAAATGGGGCTGTACACCACGCCCTACGAACACTTTGGTCGGCTCAGTTATGAGATGTGGCGTGCTGCGCGCCTGGTGATTGATACCGGTATTCACTCCCAGGGATGGACGCGCCAGCAGGCGCTGGACTTCCTTGCCGAGAATACGTCGCTGTCTCCGGCAAATGTGCGCGCGGAGGTCGATCGCTATATTTCCTGGCCGGGTCAGGCGCTGTCTTACAAAATGGGCGAAATTAAAATTCGCCAGCTGCGTGCCCAGGCGGAAAGAGAGCTTGGTGACAAATTTGATTTGCGGGCATTTCACGATGCACTGCTAAGTAACGGCGCCTTGCCCCTGTCGATGCTGGAAGAGCAGATGCAGCGCTTTATTGAGCAGCAAAAGTCTGCTTAAACCTATCCTGAATCCCATTCACAATCTGTGAATGGGATTCAACCGCTGTGGGATATCCTCTGTCGCAAGTAAGAGCTTTCCTGTAGGTAGCTGAAAAGTTAAGCCTATTTGTTGGATCAAAATCCAATATTTTTTTCATATTTGAAGTGGCGGTTATACAGACAATAAACGTCTAATATCCACACAGTAGGCACTCTTGTCACATTGTATCTCTGGTTATTCTTCTTTATACATTTCTGCGAGAGGTAAAATGAATATCCTGCATTCAACTCTGAAGTGCAGGATATTTATAGGGGTGATAAAAATAAAGATTTGATAAATCGATAGAAACTATTGTTTTGGCCATGTAGTGCCTAATTAAAGCTCTAAAAATTGATTCTTGAAAATTGGGCTTCTTGGGAAGGCGTCTAATTTTCTCGCGATATATTTTACCCTGCTCCAGTTTATTTGCTTATCGAATTTATATTAAATTATAGCGGTTTAGGGTCGTAGAGAGAATGATACAGAGAGTTTATATATCTGGCTGTCAGGTTGGGGGTAATAAATGAAAGAATATCAGTGTTTATCGCTTGTACAGCGATTGTGCAAAGGGCGGCACGCCGCCGGGATAAATATTGGATCGTATCAGAGCGTTGTTAGCAAAAAGGGGTGCTCTGCGCTCGGGAGCTTATAGATACCGATTGCGGGCTAAGAGGGATCTTTTCAGAGAGCCCCCAGCGAGTTAATGGGTTTTTTTCTGCCACCAAGCTAGGAAATCCTCTCCCACTGAATACTGGGGAAGCGAGTGGCGGCTTTTCCTGATGCCCTGTTCCCTCTCCATCTCAGTCACTTTTAATTTGGTAGCTTCAAACCAGGCTTTGGGATTGTCGACGCCTTGCTTTAGGGCCTCGCCGTAAAGCGCCGAGCTAAACCAGGTGCGCTGGGAATCGTCACTGCAACCAAAGGAGCTGCGGTCGGCAGCAGCCGAAGTAAAGATGATTCGATTGGGGCTATTTAGCGCTTCTACCCACTGACCGGAAAAGCAGGCCGAAACAATAATCCACTGGTACTGGGCGTTAATATTGCCCAGCCATTGCTGTCCATCTTTCAGGGTGAAATCGTTGAGGGGGATTTCGCCCTCGGCAATTTTGAAATCTCCATTGCGGGCACCATGGCTGACCAGGTGTATCAGCAGCAAATCCTCTCTGGGATCCATCAACTGATCAATAGCCTTGAGGCTCTCCTGGATACTGGTACGGGTGGCCAGGGGGAAAGCGTAACCGCCGCCATTGCTGAGACGCAGCAGGCGCTGGTCGATGGCAAAAGCTTCGTCGAGACGCTCTGCCACCCAGTCGAGCTCTCTGGCGAATACCGGAGAGGTGCCATCACCACCGATGAGCAGTGTGTAGATATCGCGTACACCGGGCCTCTGTGCGGGCAGTGCGGCGATGGCATTTTGTAAGCGCTCACTCTCGCTGTAGAGACGAATTTCTGCCTGGGCGCCGGGTATATTTGCCTGTGTACGCCAGACGTCTTCGCTGGGGTAATAGGTACCACTGGAGAAATAGCCGCTTTCCTCGATAGTGCTGCCTTTGGCATCGGTACTGATGCGCACCCCTTCACCCTCCGCTTCGCCATAGCGGAAAGTAGCGCGGATAATCGTACCATCGGATTGGGTGAGTTCTCCTTCGCCGGAGTAGGAACCGTATTCGAAGCTGCCGGTATAGCGATAGCCATCGCTATCCGAGTAACTGCCCTGTATTAAATAGCCGTTTTCAAAGGTGCCCTGATAAAGGCTGCCATCCTCTTTTGTGAGCTTGCCTTGGCCGTGGAAGCTATAGTTCAAAAACTCACCGCTATAAGTTTCGCCGTCATTCCAATTCAGGGTACCGTTTTGCAACTCTCCCTCAAGGAATTCCCCCGCCCACTCAGCTTCATCGCAGCTATAGCGGCCTTTGCCATGGAACTCTCCGTTGAGGAACTCCCCTTCGTAGCTACAGCCATCACTTTCAGATAACTTACCTTCACCGGTCATGCGACCTTCATGGAAGCTACCACGGTAATGGATGCCGTTGGGCCATTCGAGCTGACCCTGCCCATGAAACAGACCGTTTAGCATATCGCCCTGGTAGACAGAGCCATCTGGCAAGGCGGTACCACCTGCGAACTGGGTTGGCTCGCAGGCGCTGAGCAGAAAAATAAATGGAGTTAAGTAGGCGTGTCTCATTCCATGATCCGGCATTGGGGTTTAAGAATGAGACTAACAAAAAATACCGTTAGGCGGCCTCTATGTTTTATTCAGTTGGTCGAATTTAAGCCCGTATTTATCTAAAAGTTGGCGTACCCGGTGGGAGTCATTGTTAGATTTTTTTACGCTGCGGCTCACCTGAAAAAGTTTGCGCCCGGCCTCTGCCATGGAGCTGGACTCCTCGCAAACCCGAATCAGCCCCGCCAGCTTGATCTGCTCGTAGTAATCCATCTGCTCGATGTACTCAGGGCCCAGCAGCGCCTCAATGCGAGCCAGGGATAGGGATGACTGACTCTGTGGGTTTTGCCACTTAATCCGCAGCCTGTGGATCTCTTCATCCACAACCTGGATCGTGATGCGCCCGCCGTCGGCGAGGGTGCCCATACGCACAATACTGGCGTTGAGATCGCGAAAGTTCGCCGACCAGCGGGCCTCTTGGGAGCGGCCAAAGTTCAAGTACTTTTCCCGCGCGGCTTTATTAAAGCTGACCAGGTGCCCGGATTTTCTGGAAAAGGCCTCCAGTTCAAAATCGATATTGGGCTCCAGGTCTTCAAGGCGCTCGCGCAGGGAGGGCAATCGGTAGGTCCACAGGTCGATACGGGCGAGCAGGTCCGCACGAAATTTACCTTCTTGGCAGAGCTGTACCAGATCCCGGTTGGTACCGGCAATCAACTGGAAGTGACTGCTTACTTCTTTATCTGAGCCGAACGGCATAAAGCGTTTGTGCTCAATCGCACGCAATAGCATGGCCTGCTCATCCAATCCCAACTCACCGATTTCATCGAGAAACAGCAGGCCCCTATCCGCTTCCATTAGCAAACCGGGGCGGTGGGTGGTGGCCCCGGTATAGGCGCCTTTGCGGTGGCCGAACAGGGCGGACATCGCATTTTCGCCGCGCAGGGTGGCGCAGTTTACCGCTACCAGACCACCCTCCAGCTTGCCGCGCTGCTTGCGCAATTCATAGACGCGCTGGGCCAGCTGGGATTTGCCCGCCCCTGTGGGGCCGGTAATCAGTATGGGGGCGTCGGAGCGGATCGAGACCTGCTCCAGCTGCTCGATCATCTGGTTAAAGGCGAGATTGTTGGTCTCGATTCCACCCTTTAGGTAGGTGGTGCCCTCCTGGTGTTCCCTCTGGAAGCGCGAGGCGATCTGGTCGTATTTGGATAGATCCAAATCGATGATTTGGTACTCGCCCGGCAAGCTGCTGTGCTTGCGCGCCGGGGAGGTTTGCAGCAGACGCCCGGGGAAATAGCCCGCTTCTGTCAGCAGGTACAGGCAGATCTGGGCCACATGGGTGCCGGTGGTGATATGCACCAGATACTGTTCATCGTCCGGCTTAAAGTTGTAGGCGCGGGCGAAATCCAGCAGGTTGCTGTACACGCTCTCGAAATCCCACGGATCGGCGAAATTTATCCGGTGGTGAACCACCTCGGTTTCAGGGGAGACTCGCGCAATATCCTCGGTGACCTGGTCGGCCAGGTTTTTCGAGTGGTTGTCGAAGAGAAGTTCCAGCCGATCGATCAACAGATCATCGTGTTGGCACATGGAGATGTTCGGGCGCCACTTGTCCCAGCGCTTGTCGCCTTTGCCGCGCCGGTCCTTGCTGATGCCGAGAATACTGATAGCGATTGTTTTCATACTATCTAAAATATTATTTATCTATCAAAAAAGATAGATTTTTATGATTGAGTTATCACGACTAGCCTTCTAAAAACTGTCCAATTTAAAAATAAATCCTTTAAAAACAATAAGTTACAAAAAATTTTCAATTCTCTGTAAAAGTTGGCACTCCATTCGCTATATCAATAACCAAACGAAACAGATGAATACCAAGCGCGGTTTCAAAAGGAGCGAGAGATGAAGCCAATGCCATATGAAGTGATGCAGGCAGGTGGGGTACCGATTAAATCCTGGACCCTGGGCGTGCCCTTTGAAGAGGAAGCCAAAGCGCAGCTTAAAAATATTTCGCAGATGCCATTCGTGCACAAGTGGGTGGCGGCGATGCCCGATGTACATCTGGGCAAGGGCGCCACCATTGGCAGCGTGGTCCCAACTCTGGGGGCGGTAATCCCCGCTGCCGTAGGGGTGGATATTGGTTGCGGCATGATGGCGGTGCGCACCAGCCTGACGGCGGCACAACTGCCGGACAATCTGGCTGGGGTGCGCAGCGCCATCGAGCGCGCAGTGCCCCACGGCCGCACTGGTGGGTTTCGCGGTAAACGGGGGCGTGACAAAGGGGCTTGGGCCGATACGCCCGAGGATGTACTGGTCGGCTGGACGCCGCTTGCGGCTCAGTTCGAACAGCTCAAAGAACGCCACCCGGTATTAAAAAATACCAATAATATCAATCACTTAGGAACCTTGGGCACCGGTAATCACTTTATCGAGATGTGCCTGGATGAACGGGGCAGTGTGTGGTTGATGCTGCACAGCGGCTCCCGGGGCGTGGGCAATCGAATTGGCACTTATTTTATTGAGAAGGCCAAGCGGGATATGGAGCGTTGGCATATTCATTTGCCAGATAGCGACCTGGCCTATTTCCCCGAGGGTACCGAGCACTTTGATGATTATGTGCAGGCGGTGGAGTGGGCGCAGGAATTTGCCCGCATCAACCGCGAGGTGATGATGGCGCGCACTATCGGTGCGGTAAAGCAGGCCCTGGGAATGGAGTTTGAGGCGCGTATGGAAGCGGTGAATTGCCACCACAACTATGTTTCCCGCGAGCACCATTACGGCAGGGATGTGTTGGTAACCCGCAAGGGGGCTGTAAGAGCGCGTACCGGTGAAATGGGTATTATTCCCGGTAGTATGGGCGCTAAGTCATTTATTGTGCGGGGGCTGGGTAACGAGGAAAGCTTCTGTAGTTGTAGCCACGGCGCCGGGCGGGTGATGTCCCGCACCAAGGCCAAAAAGCTGGTCTCCCTGGAGGAGCACCGCGCGGCCACCGCTGATGTGGAGTGCCGCAAAGACGAGGGTGTGATCGATGAAACCCCATCGGCCTATAAACCTATTGAAAAGGTGATGGCAGCACAGAAAGACCTGGTGGAAATCGTGTATACCCTCAAGCAGGTAGTTTGCGTCAAAGGCTGACGCTGTCTAGGCCAGGGATAGGCCGCACTTCAAGAATTGCTAAAGCATGCAGGCCGCTGGGCGAATTTGCCGGGCGGTTGCAACTGAGTTTGAGGCCTTTGGCCCGTTAGCGGAGCCGGTTCTGAATCCCGGCCCGGCACCACCGCCGCTGGTGGCAGGTGTACCTACGGGTTAGAAGCTCAAACGCCTACTTTGTAGCTCATTGGGTAGAGCAGTCGATAATCATCGATCGGTAGCAGGTTCGAATCCTGCCAAAGTTCCGTCGTCCTCCAAACGACCTTGTGGAAAGGCGAGAGCCTGGGGTTCAACTCCCCGTTAAAAATCTACCCGGGGCCCGGTAGCCTCCCGGTGCGGTAAATGGGATTTAGCCGTTTATCGCGGAAGTGCTCCGGCAACAGCGCTGTTGATCGCGGGTCTGCCCTGTGCGGCCCGGCGGCAAGATTTGCGATAGTTTCTCCAGGCCAGGGAGTGTGGCTGGGGGCTCAGGGGGAGCCCGCTGGAGAAGCTTGTGAATCCTCTGCCGTCCGGCCTCGCTCGGTACAAACGATTGCCCCCCTGTTGCTGGACGGGCCCCACTTTTGCGGCCCTGAGGGGTAGCGCAGTATAAAAATGGAATAAAAGATAATAGCCATGATATCTCTGTTCAAAATATGGAAGAACGTAGACGTTGCGGATAGCGAGCGAGTGCTGCTATTTCGCCGCAACCGTTTTGAAGGGGTGTTGCCGCCCGGCAGCCATCGCATCTCGCTCCTGTCCGGTGACGTAAGGGCAGAGACTTACGATATTACCGATGTGATTTTTGGGGAAATAAAAGCCAAATTTCTGCTGAAGACCTATGGTGAAACCCTCGGCAAATACCTGCAATCCTACGAGTTGTCAGATCACCAGGTGGGACTATTTTATCGGGATAACCACCTGGTGGATATTTTGCCCCCCGGCACTTTCCGTGCAGTGTGGAGAGGTGGTGAGTCGGTGCGTGTTGAAGTGGTGGACATTTCTGAGGAGTACACCATCGATAAAAAAGTCCTGGGGTTGCTGGGGCGCGGCGTTCGCGCCGGGCAAATGCGCAGCGCCCTACAGGCGGTCAGCTACAACGAGATTCCCGATGAGCACGTCGGTCTGTTAATGGTCAACGGCAAATTGGAAGAAGTGCTACAGCCCGGTTGTTACGGTTACTGGAAATACAACCGCTCTATTGAGGTCAAGGTACTGGACTTGCGCCTGAAAACTATCGAGGTCAGCGGCCAGGAAATCCTGACCAAGGATCGGGTCAGCCTGCGCATTAACCTGACCGGCGCTTACAAAATCACCGATGCGAAAAAAGTAGCACTCAAGCTCAGCGATAGTACGGGATTTATTTACCGCGAATTGCAACTGCACCTGCGGGAGGCGGTGGGTACCCAGACACTGGATAGCTTACTTGCGGATAAAGACCGTCTGAATATAGTGATTGCCACGGGTATTCGCGACAAGCTGGCGCAGTATGGCATTGAGCTGGCCAGTGTCGGGGTCAAGGATATTATCCTGCCCGGTGATATGAAGATGATCCTCAATCAGGTGGTTGAAGCGCAGAAGGAGTCTGAGGCAAACCTGATCAAGCGCCGTGAAGAAACCCAGGCGATGCGCTCTCTGCACAATACCGCCAAGTTGATGGACAACAACCCGGTACTGCTGCGCCTAAAGGAGCTGGAAGCCCTGGAGCGGGTCAGCAGTCGTATCGACAAAATCTCTGTATACGGCGGCCTCGATGGGGTAATGAATGAACTGGTGAAGTTGCGCCCCACTGGATAGGCACGCCCGCCAATAAAGCTGTAAGTTTAAGGAATAAGATAGTGATTGAGATAGACGGCGCCCAGGGGGAGGGCGGCGGACAGATTTTGCGGACTTCCCTCACTTTGTCTGTGTGTTTGGGTATGCCGGTGCGAATAAAAAATATTCGCGCCGGCCGTAGAAAGCCCGGTTTGTTGCGCCAGCACCTCGCCTGCTTGCGTGCAGCCAAAGCGATTAGTGGCGCCGAGGTTAGCGGTGAGCAGTTGGGCGCGGCGGAAATTACTTTTGCACCGGGAGAAGTGTGCCCCGGTAGCTACCATTTTCCTATCGGTTCTGCCGGCAGTACCAGCTTGGTTTTTCAAACCGTATTGTTACCGCTGCTATTGACCGATGGGATTAGCGAGCTGCACTTTGAAGGCGGTACCCACAATAAAAAAGCACCCAGCTTCGATTTTATTGCCCAGACCTACTTACCCCTGTTGGCGCGTATGGGGGGCTGTGTAGACGTGGCTCTGGATGGCTACGGCTTCTATCCGGCCGGCGGTGGTTCCTGGCATGCCCGCATCCAACCGCTATCGCAGTGGTCGCCACTGGTGTTGACCGAGCGCGGCGAATTGCTGGAGCGTGAAGCCGTGGCCACCTCGGCTCATATCCCCGCTCATGTGGCCGAGCGGGAGTTGGCGCGGGTGCGCAAGCAGTGCCAGTGGCCGTCGGAGCGCCTGCACCAAAGGCAGGTGAAATCTCAGGGGCCGGGCAATGTGCTCTCTCTGCGCCTGCAATCCCAGCAGTTGACCGAAGTGTTTGATTCTATGGCTGAGCAGGGGACCAGTGCCGAGCGCGTTGCCGATCGCGCGATTCGACAGATGCAGCGCTATATACACGCCGGTGTAGCGGTGGGTGAACACCTGGCCGACCAGCTGATACTCCCACTGGTACTGGGAGCTGGCGGCAGCTTTACCACCCTGAAGCCGAGTCTGCATCTGTTAACCAATATTGAAGTGGTGCGCCAGTTAACGGGAGCGACTATCGACCTGCGTCAAGAGGGAGAGGATCGGTGGCGAGTGCTGGTAGAGAAGCTTTAACCGAAAAGATATACCAGCAGCGGCTTGTCTGAGTAGATTGATTGAAAAAACCCTTTAAAAACAATGGGTTACCTAGTCTGTCCCTGTGTGTGCGGGGGCAGCCGGGGCCTTGAGAAATTCAAACCGAAGGCTGATGCCCTGCCACTCCCTGGGGGTTATCGCCCCCCCCCTATAAGACCCGATGCCTTCGAATCCGATCAACGTTTGCGATACTGAACTTGGTTGTGAAGCTGCCAAGAGGGCTCGCCGCTCAGATATGCTTGATTCCTACTGGTTTTTCCTGGACTAAATTTGAATATAATCTTTAACGTTTGAAACTATTTTCATAATTTTTTAATGGTTATTACTTCCGATTGCGATGCTGGAAAATAATTTTATCGAGTTTTGTTGATTGCAGTTGTTTTTAGTTTTTCTCATTTCGCGCAAACACTTTTTTTATTCAAAAATTTTTATTCGCCGAATAAACCTGACAAAAATAGTTCGCTAATATTGGTGAAGGCGAGGCTTCTATTTGATGTATATCAATAAATCGCTTGCTACTCCGCTTGCATAATGCACTCGCGCTGGGATAACTGCTGTGGTCGGCAATAACTTCGATCATATTCGTGCAGTTGCCTTTCACCCAAAATAGTTTTGTAAAGGAGCGGCGAATGAACCAACAGAAATTATCCACCGCAGTCGCGGCTATCATCCTCGGAGCTTCTGCTTCTCAGGCGCTCGCGGCAGAAAATGAAACTGCCACCTTAACGGATGCACTAACTTCCGGAGAGGTAGGCGTGAACCTTCGCTATCGGGTCGAGCATGTTGAGCAGGATGCTATAGACGATATTGCCATCGCTTCGACTTTGCGAACCCGCCTGAACTGGACCAGTGGCCGCTACCGTGGCTTCGATGTATTGCTTGAAATGGATAACGTCAGTGAAATCGGTAACGACAATTACAACTCTACAGTGAATGGCAATACCGAGTACCCGGTAGTTGCTGACCCTCAGGGCACTGAGGTCAATCAGGCCTATGTAAAGTACAGCGGCAGCAACAGTAAAATTATCGTCGGACGGCAGCGGATTAATCTGGATGGCCAGCGCTTTATTGGCGGTGTAGGCTGGCGTCAGAACGAGCAGACTTATGACGGCTTGCGCTACCAGTTTGGCGGGGAGGGCCAGTTGCAGCTGGATTACAGCTATATCTACAACGTCAATCGTATTTTCGGTGAAGATAGCCCTCAGTCAGACTTGGATGGGGATATTCAGCTACTGCATGCCAGCTATCCACTGGCAGAAAAGCATCAGTTGAGCGCCTTCTTCTACAACCTGGACCTGGATAACGCAGCAAGCTTTGCCGCCCGCACTTTTGGTGCCGCTTACCGGGGGGATTTTGCTCTGTTTGCAGCTGAGCTGAGTTATGCGCGCCAGGAGGATATTGGCAGTAATCCCAGTGATTTTGCTGCTGATTATTACTTAGCTGAAATTAGTGCTCCTCTGGGGCCGGTTAAAGGCAAACTGGGCTATGAAGTATTGGGTTCAGATAGCGGTGTTGGTTTCAGTACACCACTGGCGACGCTACACAAATTCCAAGGTTATACGGATCAGTTCCTGCAAACCCCAGCAGATGGCATTGAGGATTTATATCTGGGAGCCAAGCTGGAACTGGCCGGTGGTGATTTGGGTATTACTTATCACAGCTTTACGGCTAATGAAGGTTCAGCGGATTACGGCACCGAGTGGAATATCAGTTACGGCCATAAATTTAATGACACTTTCTCTGCGTTGGTAAAGTATGCAAGTTACGATGCGGAGGATTACAGTACAGATACCGATAAGCTTTGGTTAATGCTTACGGCAAAATTTTGATTTTTCAGAGTCGATAATTGATAGATTGAGTACGAAAACCGGACCCTGCTATTGAGATAGCAGGGTCCAGTCGAACCTTATTTTTCCAGCGTATTTTAGCACCAGTGAACCCAGCGGTGCAGGACACTACTGTTTGGTTAACAGGCCGGAGACCTCGCCTTTGGGGTCCAGCGGGGTATGTAGATTAACGAAGACCTTGCCTTCCATAAGCCCCTTGCGATAAGGCTCTTCTACCGTCCATATACCCATAATATAGCCATTGGTGCCCTCAGCACATTTTTCTGCCAGGGTGTGTTTGCCTTTGTCCGCCTGGGTCTTGGGCCAATCGGACATCATACCGGGGTGTGTGGGCATCCCGCAGATAGTCTGGATAATTGGGCCACTGGGTTGGCCCGGTTTACAAATAGGCGGCTCTTTGCCATCACCTTTACATTGCATATGAAAATGCGACATGCTCACCCCGCCCTTGGACAAATGGCTGTAGCCAAGCATAAATCTCATTCTATGGGTAAGACTGTTGTAGGCGCCAATAAAGAAACCCTGTGCATCTTTAGGGGTTTGTGGGTTGACTTTTTTACCGAGCTTATTTTCATTTGCAGTGGTTAAATCGGCGGTAAATACGGTAATTCGCTGGCCGTTTCCCGCATTAGACCACGCCTTCTCGACATCCCCGTGTTTGGCCGCTGGTGGACCTTTTTCTTTTTTGGTGTGGCTATCGGAAATCGTCAACGCAGAGTAAGTCAGCGCAAGCGTCGCCAGTAGTAAAAAAGCCGCTTTGGGCAATGAACTCAGTGCCATAAACCTCTCCTCTTAATTAAAACGATATCGTCATTGCATGATGGAAGATTGGATGCCAGACCATCTGGGAGGTTGGTACCGACATGTATCGGCGTGAATCACGGGATAGGCTAGCGATAAGTACTTGTAGCATATGAGCTGGCAATTGGCCCTTGAGAGGCAATTTAAAAGGCAGTATTTTCGACTCTTACTATTTCTGGTTGCTGAAACCGAGTAAGTGTAGCCGCCAAAGCTCTGTTCCAAGCTAAAACATACTGATTTAAAGATTGAGTCAATTGAGTATATCGGTATGCCGGAGAGAGATGGAGCATTGATTAACGGTTTAGAATAAAACTTTGAGCTGTCTTCTCCTAAAATATATCTAGATCTATCAGTCTCACTTAAACGGGAAATCTAATTTTGAACTGAGAAAAGAGCGCCTAAAATAACGAATGTGCTTTAAGCGCCTGCTTTATTTGAATTACATTATTTGTTAAAAATGATACTGTGCCCCAAGAGATAGGGCGTAGCTTGACTCGGCGGGATCATTGATACGTTGTTTTAGTATAAGTCGTGTAGAGGCACTTTTGCCAAGACTGTATTGAAAACCAACTCCATACTGAAGTCGTGTGTTTGTACTGCTATCGCTATCTTTATTTGTTACGTTAGCATTACAGTTCATCTCATTTATACAGCCGCCGCCTGTTTCATACTGAACATAAGACTCTACCTCCCTTGAACTTACTCCTAGACTGCCGATTAGGCTTATTTTGTCGTGTTTTTTGAGATTATATTTACCTAGCAGATCAATGCTTAAGTGTTTGAGTTGAACCTCGCCAATTCCATGTGATAGACCAATGTTTGGGTCGTCAAAATATTTTTTCTGATTGTTACTTTGAGAGTATCCCGCTTCGACTGAAATGTTGGGTTGAAATTCGTATCCCAAGTAAATGTCCCATGAGTTGTATGATTTAGGTTGTATTTCCGAGGACTCATAGTGCTGGGTATGTATTGTGTCGCCGTTTAAAATTTCGGCGTTAAGGCCTGCGCTCAGGTTGCCATTAATGGAGTCATGCCGATGCTCCAGTCCTGCATAAAACTTACTCTCTGCGTAACTTTCAGAAATGCAGCCTGCTAAAAGTATTGATGTGGCCACTATTTTTAATGAATGCATATTTGTTTGTCCATTTGCATTTCGTTTGGTACGAGTGTTTGGTTGCGATAGGCAAGGTTTGCCCGAAAAATGTGTTGAAAATTCTGCAGTGATTAAATGATAGGTAAGAATGAAATACAAGGTTGGTCTCGTAAGGCTGTGAGATTATAAGTTAGAATGTCATATGGAGGAGGCTTGAGCCGCTAGTGTGCTTGTCTGGCCAAGCTTATTTGTTGTGGGCCGTGGAGGTTGAACTAAGCTGAAGCGTTTTTCTAGTGTGTTCTGGCTGGATTTAAATATAGCTTGGGTATTGCCTATTATTTTTTGTGATGCCAAGCCTTTTCTTGTTAATTTCTGGAAATTCCAGATTGATCCAGCTCAGGCTTATTCGCTTTCATAAAATATTGTCTATCCTGAGAGAATTACTTCTATAGTTTCATCTGGTAACTTTCTATCAATCACCGACCGCCTTTCGGTATCCTGGCTAACAATATCACAGCCGGCATTCAAAGATTGCTGCCGAGCTTCAAGTTCTTTTTAATGGCGATATCTGCTATCTCATCTGTCGATGTTTCGCTCAAATGTTTTAGGGAGATTTTCCTTCCTTTAGAATCTTTGTTATAAAGATTTGCCTCATTTGAAAATTTACTCCTTTAGTACTCTTAATCTATAGGATGGAGCGGTAACTCTTAAAGCCTATACCGAACTTGCGCTCCAGAATGCACTCAAGTTAGATGAGGTGAGGAGGTTGATGTGGCCTGCGGTGTGGCAGTACAAGTGCTCGGAATTTGCATGGGAGCGGCAGTTCTCGATCTTCTTGCCGCAGAGCAGTTCACCGGTGAGTCTCCCGGGGATAATGCTGGCTCAACTTATCAAGTCGATATTCCTTTCAATAGTAATTATTCAATTTTATTCTGTTAGAGTAGCTTCCTATTGCGGCAAGTAGGGTCTGTACAGCTATTTGCTTCTGCGAATATACCCTAGGGCTAACTGCTGTGGGCGTCACTATAACAGTTTCTTCCGCTCCTCACTAACCGGTGTGATTACTTACGAATTGGAACGAGATATGCATTGAAGTAATAAAAGTCGAAAAACCGGGGCTTTGCGGGATAGGTAGTGCCCACTAGCTGCTCGGAATGACGCCACTTTTAAGGCTGGAGAGTAAAGAAAATTTAATCGTGAAAAAAACTATGGTTTCAGTTGGGCCAGAAAAATTGTAATTTGTTTCAGTTCAAACCATTGCTGCGAAGGAAAAGCGTCATGAACACCTCCAAGTTCCCAAAAATTTTCGGTGCCTTACTGTTGGGGGCCTGCAGCACAGTCGCATTGCAGGCCGCTGCGCAGGAAAGTGAAAGTGCCACTCTGGTGGATGCGTTGAAATCCGGTGAAGTCGGATTGAACCTGCGTTACCGTGTAGAGGTTGTCGATCAAGATGCCATAATCAACCCTACTCTCGATCAGTATGACATGGAAGACGAAGCTGTTGCATCCACGTTAAGAACTCGCCTCAACTGGCGCAGTGGTAGCTACCGTGGCTTTACCGGCTTCCTGGAAATGGATGATGTTACTGCAATTGGTAATGATAGTTACAACTCCACCACCAATGGCAATATCGACCACCCGGTGGTGGCTGATCCAGAAGGAACTGAAATTAACCAGGCCTATATTCGCTACAGCGGTGGCAACTCCATAATTACCGCCGGCCGTCAGCGTATTAACCTGGACGGGCAGCGATTTGTCGGCGGTGTTGGCTGGAGACAAAACGAGCAGACCTACGATGGTGTGCGTTATCAGTACGGTAGTGCCGATAGCTTCCAGCTGGATTATAGCTACGTGTACAACGTTAACCGTATTTTCGGTGAAGACAGCTCGAATTCCGATATTGGCGGTGATATCCAACTGCTACACGCGATTTATCCAGTGGCTGAAAACCATAAAGTCAGCGCTTTTGTTTACAACCTGGATCTGGAAGATTCCACCAATAATGCCAGCCGCACTTATGGGGTAGATTACAAAGGTAAATTTGGTCCGGTAAAAGCCAACCTCAGTTATGCACAGCAGTCAGATATTGGTGATAACCAGTATGACTATAGTGCTAACTATTACCTGGCAGAATTGGGAGCCGACTTGGGTCCGGTTGCGACAAAACTTGGTTATGAAGTTTTGGGTTCCGACAATGATGTTGGTTTTAAAACCCCGCTGGCAACCCTGCACAAATTCCAGGGCTTTGCCGACAAATTCCTGGCCACTCCTCTTAACGGTCTTGAAGACCTGTATGTTGGTGGTTCTATTAAAGTTGCCGGTGGCAACCTGGGTTTAACCTATCACAATTTTGAAGCATCCGAGGGTTCTGAAAGTTACGGAGATGAGTGGAACCTGAGCTATGGGCGCAAAATCACCGAGGATATTTCCGCTCTGGTTAAGTACGCAGCTTTCGATGCTGATGATGACTCCACAGCGTATGCTGACACCGACAAGCTTTGGATTATGGTAACCGCTAATTTCTAAGCGGCTGAAAGAACTCCTTAGCGAGGCCCCCGGCTTCGGCCGGGGTTTTCCCCGCACCTTGGACCTGTTTTTATAATTTATAAATTTTAATCGATTGAAGCTGCACGTTTTGATGTCTCCCCGAGGAGCATCCGTTCGAGCACCAAGGGAGTAACACTTCTAACCCAAGCATAAATTAACCAGCTTGATACACTGACATCAGTTTAAACACCGAGTCCCGCTACCTAAACCGCGTCGTTTTTTATTGACACGGCAAGGTGCCGGGACCGTGGCCGTACCGGCCACCAGGGTCTAGCGGGAAACTGCGCGGCCTCCCGCAATTGGAAAGGCGTTTAATGTTACAAGACAATTTTGGCCGCAGGTTTTACTACCTGCGCCTGTCCGTGACGGACATCTGCAACTACCGCTGCAACTACTGCCTGCCCGAGGGCATCGGTTGCGGACGCTCCCTGGACGGGGAAAACCCACTCTCAGTGGCTGAGGTGGGCACCTTGGTGCGCGCTTTTGCCTCTTTGGGTACGGAAAAGGTACGCCTTACTGGCGGAGAGCCCTCCCTGCGCAAAGACCTGGTGCCGCTACTCGAAGCCGTGCGCGCCAGCGATAAGATTCGCCGCCTCGCCATCACCACCAACGGTTACCGCCTGCCCAGTCAGATTGATGACTGGCACCGTGCGGGCCTGGATCAGGTCAATGTCAGTATCGACAGCCTCGACCCGGCTCAATTCCACCATATCACCGGCCACAACCGCCTGGATAAAGCCTTAGCTGGCCTGGATCGCGCCCTGGCCTTGGGTATCGATACCAAGGTCAACGCAGTGCTGATGCGCCAGTACAACCTGGCGGAGCTGGATAATTTCCTCGCCTGGGTTCGCGAGACTCCGGTGACCCTGCGTTTTATTGAGTTGATGCGCACCGGCGATAACCGCGACTTCTTCGCCAGCAACCATGTCTCCGGTGGCGATATAGAAACCCTGTTGTTGCGCGAAGGCTGGGAGCAGGCTATCCGCACCCGCGATGCGGGCCCGGCGCGGGAGTACTTCCACCCGGATTACGCCGGCCGTATCGGCCTGATTACCCCCTATGGCAAAGACTTTTGTGCCAGCTGCAACCGCCTGCGGGTATCCGCCCAGGGCAAGTTGCACCTGTGTCTGTTCGCCGATCAGGGCTTTGATATGCGCGAAATCATCGCCGCTGGCGACAGCGATGCGCTGGCGGCCCATATCCGCGAGCTGATAGTCGATAAGACCGCAGGCCACCATTTACACGAAGGGTTTACCGGCGCTACCCGCAACCTGGCGATGCTGGGGGGGTAGTTTTATGAGTGAGCTTCAGGGGGGCAAATCGACAATCGGCGTGGTACTGGCCGGCGGCCGCTCCAGCCGGATGGGCCGCGACAAGGCTCTGCTGGTACACCCGCAACAGGGCAATTTTTTACAGTATGCCGAGGCCCTATTGAGTGAGTTATCGCTGGAAAAAATCGTGACTAGTGGCGCTCGCCCCGGCGCTATTGCAGACTTGGTGCCGGAGCGGGGCCCTCTGGGTGGTCTCTACTCGGTCGCGCTGGCGACCGGCGCCGATGCGGCCCTGGTGATCCCGGTCGATATGCCCTTACTCGGGCGGGAACACCTCACAGAGTTATTGACCGAGGGGCAGGCAAGAGGCCGCCCCTGTTATTTTGATGGCCACTTTTTCCCCCTGTGGCTGCCCTTAACTGGCGACTGCGTCGATTATTTGCGCCGTGCGGTGGAAGGCAGTGTACGCAATTCTGTCGGCGCGCTGCTACGTCACCTGGGGGGGGAATCCATACCGATTAAAAATGCCGGCGATTGGCATCGCAATATCAATACGCCGGCAGATTATCTCGGCCTGAGTAGGCCAGATAAAACGCTAGAAAACAGTTTTGTGAGAGACCACTGATTATGTCCGCACACGCCAGTAAAGAATTTGTACCGCTCAATATCGCGGTACTCACGGTATCCGATACCCGCAACGAGCAGACCGATACTTCCGGCCAGTATCTGGTGGAAGCCCTTAAAACTGCCGGCCATCGGCTCGCGGATAAACGCATTGCCCCGGACGATATTTATCAGATGCGCGCGCTGGTCTCCGCCTGGATTGCAGATCCGACAGTGCAGGTGGTATTGGTGACCGGTGGTACCGGCTTTACCGAGCGCGACTCCACACCGGAGGCCCTGAGCCCGCTGTTCGATAAAACCGTCGACGGCTTCGGCGAGCTGTTCCGCCATATTTCCCTGGGGGATATCGGCAGCTCCACTATACAGTCGCGCGCGCTCGCCGGTCTCGCCAATCGCACACTGATCTGCTGCATGCCCGGTTCCACCGGTGCCTGTCGTACGGCCTGGGAGGGCATATTGCTGGAGCAATTGGATGCCCGCCACAAGCCCTGCAACTTTGTCCCCCATGTGCGCTCTGTCAGCGCGCCCTGCGAGAGCCGGGGGTAATTCGTGAGTCAGCTAACCCATTTAAACCAGCGCGGCGAAGCCAGTATGGTGGATGTCACCGAGAAGGCTATCACCGACCGCAGCGCCCTAGCCGAGAGCAGTATCTGCATGAGTGCAGAGGCTTTTGAACTGCTGAGCCAGGGGGCTCACAAGAAAGGCGATGTCCTATCCATAGCCCGTATCGCCGGTATCCAGGCTGCGAAGAAAACCTCGGATCTCATTCCCCTGTGCCACCCCCTGGCACTGACCAAGGTAGCGGTGGACTTTGAATTGCAGCCGGAAAAGCACAGCGTGCATATCAGCGCTTTCTGCCGTTTGGCGGGGCGCACGGGGGTAGAGATGGAAGCTTTGACAGCGGCTTCGGTAGCGGCGCTAACCATTTATGATATGTGTAAGGCTGTGGACCCGGCGATGGAAATTGGCCCAACCCGCCTGCTGCAGAAAAACGGCGGCAAGCGCGGCCGCTGGCGCGCTGACGCAGCGGACAAAGTGTAAAAATTGTAGAGGTATACAGCGATGGTCAAGGTTCTGTTTTTCGCACGCCTGCGCCAGCAATTGGGCCTGGGTGAGATTGCCCTGGAGAACTTTTCCGGCAGTCTCAGCGAGCTGCGCAACACCCTATGTGAGCAGTACCCGGATTGGAGCGCGCATCTGCAACGGGACGATATCCGTATGGCCCTGAACCAGGAGCTGGCGGAAAGCGGAGCCCTGGTAAAAGCCGGGGATGAAGTTGCATTTTTCCCGCCGGTTACCGGCGGCTAGTGGTGCTCGCATGAACCCTGTTGATCGTATCGAAGTCTGTGCAACGCCTCTCGACGTAGCGGCTGAATACACCGCGCTACAGGGCCGTAGTGGCGATGGTGCCTGTGCCCTGTTTGTGGGTTCGGTGCGGGACTTCAATGCCGGTAGTGATGTCTGCGGTTTGGCCCTGGAACACTATGCGGGCATGACCGAAAAGAGCCTGCAACGGATTATCAATGCTGCCCGCGAGCGCTGGTCCCTGGGGCGTGTCACCATTGTTCACCGGGTTGGTCCCATGCAGGTCAACGATGAGATTGTTTTTGTCGGCGTTACCAGCGCCCACCGCCAGGCCGCCTTTGCCGCCTGCCAATACATTATGGATCGCCTCAAAACCGAGGCGCCTTTTTGGAAGCGCGAAGTGATTGCCGATGAGCGTGGCCAGCCTTCAGAGCGCTGGGTTGAGGCCCGGGTCAGCGATACTGCGGAGATGGAAAAGTGGTCCGAAGGCTGAGCCTGCCATTGTTCATTTTACTGGTGACGATTGCACTGCCGGTAAATGCGGATAATTGCACTTTGCGAGTGGCGGTAGCGGCCAGCTTTCGCCCGGCACTGGAGCGGGTGCTGCCAGAATTTGAGCGTCGCCATGCCTGCGCGGTGCGACTCAGCAGTGGCAGCTCCGGGCTGCTCTACCAACAAATAGCGCACCGCGCGCCCTTCGATTTATTCCTGTCTGCCGATCGCGAGCGTCCCGAACTGTTGGAAAAGCAGGGCGGGGCACTGGCCAACACTCGTCAGACTTACGCCCTGGGTTTACTCGCTCTCTGGCACCCAAAATCAGAATCGAACATCGAGCAGTTACTGCAAATCTGGCTCGGTAAAATCGTATTAGCTGATCCCGAGGTGGCCCCCTTTGGTAGCGCCGCCCGGCAGGTACTGCAAAGCCTGGGTTTGTGGGAGGAAAAGCAAGCCCAGTTAGCTCGGGCCCACAACGCCGGCCAAGCCTATTTAATACTGGACTCCGGCAATGCACAGCTGGGTTTTGTCGCCGCCAGCCAGGTGTTGGCAGCCGGCCGCGATCACTTCTGGTTGCTGCCGCAGCATTTGTATAACCCTATTGAGCAGCAGCTAGTGATTCCCACTCAGAGCCGCCGCCCTAAAAAGGCGCAGTCTCTCGCCGATTACTTGCGCTCAGCGGAAGTACAGCTGCAACTGCACCGTTTGGGTTACGGTGTGTTGACGGCGCAATATCGAGGGAGCGGTTTATGAATATCGCCGCTGCCGATTGGCAGGCTCTGTGGCTGACGTTAAAGCTGGCCGGCTTAACGACCTTACTGCTGTTTATAATTGGCGTGCCGCTGGCCTGGAAATTGAGCCAATGGCAGAGCCGCTGGCGCCACGGTATAGAGGTATTAATTACCCTGCCACTGGTACTGCCACCCACAGTGTTGGGCTTTTATTTACTACTGTTGTTTTCCCCCAATTACGCCCCCGGTCAGTGGCTGTCATATATTTTTCACGGTCCCCTGGTGTTTTCCTTTACCGGCTTGGTATTTGCTTCGGTGATTTATTCCCTGCCGTTTATGGTGCAGCCGCTATTGGCTGCATTTAATACTAATGGTCGGCGCCTGATCCAGGCCGCCGCTGCACTGGGTATTCCACCCTGGGCGGCACTGCTAAAAGTGCTGTTACCGGCCAGCCGCGCCGCTATTGTGAGCGCCTGCGCTTTGACTTTTGCCCACACCCTGGGGGAGTTCGGGGTGGTGCTGATGATTGGTGGCGCTATTCCCGCTGAGACCCAGGTGGTTTCCATCGCGCTCTATCAACATGTGGAGGCGATGGAGTACGGGGCGGCGCACCGGTTGGCTTTGCTATTGATGGGGATCAGCACCCTGCTGTTGCTCGCCGCGCGCTGGCTGGGGTATAGACTGGCCCCGCGTGGAGCAAACGGCGAGCGCGCTAAGCCGGTTATGGGGGTACTGGGTTAGTGGAAATCACCTCACCTCTGTTCGGTACTGCGGCCAGCTCCTCTGAGGTTATCGGGCTCAGCGTTACCGGGTTGGTGACCTCGCTGAATAGCGCCACACCCTGGCAGTTGGAGCTGCCGGCCTCTGGCATTTTTGGCCTGACCGGTCCCTCTGGCAGTGGCAAAAGTACACTGCTGGCAGCGCTGGCCGGCCAGCGCTGCTGCCGGGGCAATATCACTTTTGCCAATACGCTCTGGCAGCGCGGGCGCCGCGCCCTGGCTAGCCACAAGAGAAGCCTCTCTTTAGGCTTTCAGGATAGCCGTCTGTTTGCCGGCCAATCGGTGGCTGATAACCTGGCACTGGCTCGCCGCTACAGTCGCAGGCCGCTGCCCGAGCAAGAGTGTGATCGGCTATTAAAGGCTTTTGGTATTGACGCGCTGCTACATCAGCCGGTGGAATTGCTCTCTGGCGGCGAGGCTCAGCGAGTGGCCGTATTGCGCCAGCTTTTTAATAATGCACCTTTGCAGTTATTGGATGAACCGCTATCAGCGGTTGACCGCGCTCAGGTACTGCGGCGCCTATTGCCGATCCTGCGGGATTTCTGGGCTCGATATCCGGCGCTGGTAATCTGGACCAGTCACGACTTTGACGAAATACAGCTGCTGGCCCAGCGCTGTTTGTGGATGGATTCCGCCAAGTTGTCCGCGCCACTTCCCCTGGCCGAAGTTGCCCGGCGTTTAGATCGCCAGGGAGTGGCGGATAGCTGCCGCAGCCGGATCGAAGCGCGAGTGGAATCCCTGCGCGCTGGCTTACTGACTTTGGATTGGGGTGGGGTTCCTATCTTTGCCGATAGAGTAACGGGGCATTATCGCAAAGGCGATAGTGCAGCTTTTCTGCTACAAGCCGGAGATATCAGCCTCTGTGTAGAGAAGCCGGGTCTGTCCAGTATCCTCAATTGCCTGCCGGTAACTTTAGTGACCCAGCAACAGCTTGTTGATGGCCGCATACGCCTGCGATTAACTGCGGCAGAACAGGTGTTTTACGCCGATATTTCCCGCCTCTCCTGCGAGCGTCTACAGCTGCGGGAAGGTGCTGGCTACTTTGCCCAGTTTAAGGCCGGTAGTCTTGCTGGGTTATAAGATTCCATTTTGAGCCTGTTTAATAGAGCGCTTGTTCTTCGTGTGCTCTTTGGTAAAGATGGGACAATGGCTTTTCAGGGCAGGCGTGCAGTAGCCGCGAAGGGCAGACCTGGCAATTGATTTCCGCCGGCCTCACTGAGCCATTGATTATTTGTGCATTGGGTATCAGTGATGTCAGCGTGAAGATTTAGATTAAACACTTATTAAAAAGGTTGGGTATGGGCTCTGCGTTCTCGCAAAACGGCAGTGAGTGATTTGTCCCAACTGCAAAGGAATGAAGTAAGAGGTATTGTCCATGTCCACCATTGACTGCTGTAACCAAGCGGGCCTGATGCCCATAGAAAGTGCCCGCGAAAAACTTCTCGAAGCTCTGAGCCCCGTCGATGGCAGCGAAATATTGCCCCTGGCACAAGCTAATGGCCGAGTCTTGGCCGAGGACGTTGTCTCCACCGTTAACCTACCGCCCTGTGACAATGCGGCGATGGATGGCTACGCCCTGCGTTTCGAGGATCTGGCCAGTGGCTTGCCGCTGGAGCTGATCGGCAAGTCCTTTGCCGGGGCGCCTTTCGAGGGGGTACTGAACCCGGGCACTTGTGTGCGCATTATGACCGGAGCTGCGCTCCCTGTCGGTGCGGATACTGTGGTGATGCAGGAAAATGTCGACACTCTCGCCGGCTCGATACGAATCAACGGTGCAGTTCGCCCCGGCGAGCATATCCGCCGCTGCGCTGAGGATGTGGCCGCAGGGGCCTGCCTGCTTAAGGCTGGCGAGCGTATCGGCGTTCCCCATCTCGCTCTGCTCGCCGCCGCCGGTGTCGGCACGGTTAGCTTGGTACGCAAACCGGTAATCGCGCTGTTCTCCACCGGCGACGAACTGCGCCAGCCCGGTGAGGTTTTAAACAAGGGCGATATCTACGATAGCAACCGCATCGCGCTGTTGGCGGCTATTGAGCAGTTGGATTTGGCGGTCTTGGACTTGGGCATATTGCCCGATAACAAGCGGGCTATTAGCGAAGTTTTGCAGCGCGCGGCCCGAGCGGCCGATGCCATTATTACCTCTGGGGGTGTCTCCGTTGGCGAAGCGGATTACACCCGCGAAGTGTTGGAAGAACTGGGAGAGATAGGTTTCTGGAAAGTGGCGATGAAGCCCGGTAAACCTTTTGCCTTTGGTTTCCTGCAGGAAACGCCCTTCTTCGGCCTCCCGGGCAATCCGGTTTCCGCTCTGGTGACTTTCTACCAGCTGGCCGTGCCCGCGCTGAGTGTCATGAAAGGTGATCGGTGGACTGGCCCGCAGACTTTACAGGCAAAATTGTTAAAACCCCTAAAGAAAAAGCCCGGCCGCACAGACTTCCAGCGGGGTACTTATCGCAGCGATGAAAATGGGGAGCTGGTGGTAGAGCCGGTGGGTACCCAGGGGAGCCATATCCTTACCGGTTTGGCTGCGGCTAACTGCTTTATCGTTTTGGCGCGCGAGAGTGGCAGTGTGGAAGCGGGGGAGCTGGTAGCAATTGAACCTTTGGGGGTGCCGTTGGCGTAGGGGCTCCCGATATCGTGCAGGTAGGAAGGGAATCCTATAGGCTCATTGCTTCAGAAGACATGCCTATGTAGCGGACCTGCTCGTCTGTCATTGAGCTGGACGCCGCAAGTATTACTCGCTGGCCATCTTTACTGGCTTCGCTAAAGTCAGCGGGATCATATTGTTTACAGCTTTTCAGCGCTAATATTTTCATTCCCTGCCTATCAAGGTATTGCTCAAATAAAGACATAGCGTCTTCTTTGCTACTGGCCGGAACAAAAGCTGTTCCAATTATGAATTTAGAGCCATCTTCATTCATGGGTGAGAAATCACCGAGTGATGCTTTGTGCTCAATTAGCCAAATACTTGTTCCTTCCACTGCATAATTCTCAGGAATAAAGGTAAGGCTATTTTGATGTAAGGCGCTATGCGCCTGCAAATGCGATTAAAGCAGGTGCGCAATATTGGTATTTTTTTGATTTCCGCTGTGCCGATTATATCTCTATTAAAATTTTATCCAGTTAAGCTTGTTGGGTTGGCGTGATAAGTTCTATCCTTTAAGGTTATCATTTGCTCATATGAGTGACCGCTAGTTGACTGTAACCGAGCTGTATATTCGAGTATCAATTATGGAAGATTATCAGTCTCCCCTTTATATGCAGAGAGGAATTTGTGGCTAAATTAATCCCCGCTCTTGGTTCCTGCCTTGCCAAAATGACTTCAGGTGAAAGGCGCTTTGCTCGGCGTCTCGAAGCGCTTCTGGAGGATGATTATCTGTGCTGGTTTGATATCCCCCTGGGAGAAAAGCGCCGTTATCCAGATTTTATCATCCTGCACCCTTCTCGCGGTATTCTATTCTTGGAGGTTAAAGACTGGAAGCCATCCAGTGTTAAGCGTATTAGTCATTCTGAGGTTGAACTCGAAACCCCCAGCGGTCGTAAAAAAGTGAGTAACCCGATCGAGCAGGCTAGGCAGTGTAGCTACCAGGTTCTAAAGGTGCTGGAGGCTGACCCCCAGTTGCAGCAGGCAATGGGGAAGCATAAAGGGAAACTGTGCTTTCCATATGGGTATGGTGTGGTATTTTCTAATATCACGCGCAAGCAACTTGATAAGGGTATCCCGGAGGAGTATCGCGATAAATTACTGCCAAGCCACCTGTTGATCTGTCGGGATGAGATGACAGAAAGCGTTAGCGCAGAAGAATTCCAAGAGCGATTATGGGGGATGTTTAATTACCAGTTTGGTAATAAATTAACCCTGCCTCAGATTGATCGTATTCGCTGGTATCTATTTCCAGAAATACGTATTGAATCAGCACAGGAAGACTTGTTTGCTGAAAATGAGGAGAGTGCAGCGGAGAGCACATTAGTTGAAAGTGTACCAGATATTGTAAAAATCATGGATATACAGCAAGAACAGCTAGCCCGCAGCTTGGGGGATGGTCATCGCGTTGTTCATGGTGTTGCGGGTTCTGGCAAAACATTAATTCTGGGGTATCGATGTCTCTATTTGGCCGAGGCGTTAAACAAGCCCATTTTAGTGCTGTGCTTCAATATTACGCTTGCCGCTCGGCTGCGTAGTTTTATTAGTGAAAAAGGTATCGACAATCGGGTTCAGGTTTATCATTTTCACGATTGGTGCGGCGAGCAGTTGCGAGCTTATCATGTTGATCTAATCAATAGGGATGCTCCCATTTGGGAGCGGCAAGTATTCACGGTGATTGATTCGGTTGAGAAAGGGCATATTCCCAAGGGACAGTACGGGGCGGTGCTGATTGATGAGGGGCATGATTTTGAAGCGGAATGGCTAACCTTAATTTCTCAGATGGTTGATCCTGATACTAATTCACTGCTGCTACTGTACGATGATGCACAGTCTATTTATAAGAGAAAGTCAGGTCTTGGTTTTAGCTTGTCGAGTGTGGGGATAAAGGCTCAGGGGCGAACTACGATACTTAGGCTAAACTATCGCAATACAAGAGAAATTCTCGATTTTGCATATCATTTTGCCAAGGACTACTTCTCTCAATCTAATGACTCCGAGGTTCCCTTAATCGAGCCTAAAACAGCGGGGAAAAGTGGTGCTGAACCGTCGGTGAAAAGCTTTGAAAGCCTAGAAGACGAGATTGAATTTGCGCTGCGTTGTTTAACGGCTTGGCATCAGAAAGGGAGGGCGTGGAAAGATATAGCAGTACTATATCCAGGAGGGCGTGCGGGAAAACTGATGACTGCTGCAATGAAGCAGGCTGGAATTCCTTGTATTTGGCTTGCGGCCGGCCAATACAAAAAGCGCTACAACCCCGATTCTGAAACTGTCAGTGTTATGCCGATCCCTAGCAGTAAGGGGTTAGAGTTTGATACCGTAATTATTCTTGATGGTAGCTATGAGTCTAACTATCAGGAAGATAAAGATATTGACCTCGCCGATGATGTACGCCGTATGTATGTTGGCCTGACACGAGCACAAGAACGGTTGTTGGTTTGCTATCACCGCAGAAATCAACTGAGTGAAATGCTGGTAGGTTAGTTTGTGGGGGATAGCTTGAATATAGGTTTTACTTCTTAATTCATTGTTCCTCTTCAAAGCTTGCAATTGCTTTACCACTTTCTTGTCACTTCTTCCATATCCATGGGTTCGCCATTTGACTGGGTGCAATGTAAGACTGAATCTTGTTGTCGGAGGTTGCAGCTATAGCGTCAATCCCTGCTTGGTGTAAAGCAGCATTTGGATTAGTTGGGAACTGGCTATATACAAGGAGGTTCGCAGAGACAGGTAGCACGCGAGGATTAGCCTCGCCTTGTGGGCTTGTTGCTCTGCGGCAGCTGCGCGACCTCTGAGTAAAACCTGAGTCCGAACGGAATCTGGGGGTTGGTTATAACAAGGGCGCAGAGGCGGATCGCGCGTGAGGATTAGCTTCGCCCTGCGGCAGCTGCGCGGCTTCCGAGTCGAACCTGAGTCCGAACAAAGCCTGGGAGTTGGCCATATACAAAGAAGCCCGCATAAGCGGGCTTCTTTGTATATGGCCCGCCCGAGAGGATTCGAACCTCTGACCTTCGCCTCCGGAGGGCGACGCTCTATCCAGCTGAGCTACGGGCGGTTTTGGCTGTCTGCGCCAATGGGAGGCGGATTATACCGAAGCTGGGGGACGGATTAAAGGGGATTTGGGTTATATAGTCTTTGGCAGGGGGCGGTGCAGTGCTTATAATGCGCAGCGTAAGGGTTTGCGGCAGTATATTGAACGTTTGCGGGCCAACTCACTTCGGTCCTTTGGGGGAATATGATGAAGAGTATTTTGGGTATTGTGGCGGCACTGGCCGTCAGTGCGGCTGCGGCAGTGGCCCAGCAGTCTGTTGATGAACAAATCGCAGAGCGCATTGCGCCGGCAGGTGAAACCTGCATGAAGGGCGAGGAGTGTGCGGCGGCAGTAGCGGCGGCACCTGAAGGTGCCAGCGGCGGCGGTACTCGCAGCGGTGAGGATATCTACAATGCAAGCTGCCAGACCTGCCATGCATTAGGTGTTGCAGGTGCGCCTAGATTTGGCGATGCAGCTGCCTGGGCTCCCCGTATTGCCCAGGGCATGGACACTCTGTATAGCCATGCGATTAATGGCTTCAATGCTATGCCAGCCAAAGGCCTGTGTATGGACTGTAGCGATGATGAAGTGAAGGCTGCAGTTGATTATATGGCCGATAACAGTAAATAAGCTGTTCCGCGCTATAGGAAAAAGGCCGCTCATTGAGCGGCCTTTTTTGTTATTTATCTAGGGTGGCTTACCTTCAGCCAACTGGATTTTTGCCATTAGCAATGTTCAGTTACTATTCTGTTCTTCCCATAAGCTAAATAGATTGGGTATAAAAATAAACACCATTAACTGTCTTTAGTGACTATAGGTAACATTTTTTATTAAATAGTCTGTAGTCATCGATGTAATAAGCTGTAATTAGGTCTTCTATCCCTCCAATCTCCCAAAATCTGTATTATTCGCGCCTGCTCGTAAGTCAGATGTATACAACAACAAAAGGAAATTGCGTGTATGACGTTAGGTAAGTTTCTTTCTTTCGCTGCTCTATCGTTTCTATTGGCTGCTTGTCGTGGTGGAGATAATAACGGAAATAGTGAAAATGTCGGATCATCAGAGGCGTCTGGAGAAAGCGGCTCACAATCAGCTCAGCTGACTATTCAAGGTTTAATAGGGGAAGATATTGACGGTATTGCTTCAGTGGTGATCAAAGTCGGCGACACCGATTACGATGCAATTGTTGATAGCAAAGCTTTCTCTGCAGAGATTAAAAATGCAGCGACTGATGATTTGGTTAGTATAGTTGTTCACTACCCTCCGACTGAGGAACGTAAAGAAATTATTCTCAAATCTTATGTGGGAGATTTTTCACAAATTGAGGCGAGAGAGAGTGAAGGCTTTGTTTCTGTTAATGAATTTCCAGCACTTTATATAAATGCCTTGTCTACCACTTCAGCTGCTTTTCTGGAAAAAGTTAATGAAGGTGATATCACTACATCCGATGAATTATTGGTTGCATCACAGGTTTTACCACAGGAAATGTTGTTGGAGAGTGCTGTTGGTCTTAGGTATATAGTTAATGGCGGTGATTCGTCACTATTTTCTCACGAAAATACTTATGATTTCATACAGGATTATCCAGTAGCTGCAAAAGTGGCACTAAATTTAAAAAGCACGCCTTCCGTAAGTGGTGAAACCTATGAGCAGATTCTTGAACAGTTTGTTAGTGATGATAAACAAATTGTTCCTGTTGAAGGTTATTCTGGGGAGGACTTTATATTTGTAACCTTACATACTTACAGTGAACGTATTCAAGGATTGGCGGTTAATCTATCAGGTGGCTCATCCGGTTCTGGAAAATTTGTAGATCGTTATTCTAGCTATGAAAAAAATAACTCTGTAAGTTTTGAAGTGACTGAAAATATCACAACTTTAGATGTGTCTGAATTGGGCCGAACTAGTGATTTCCCTGATTATTGCCTTAATGCTGAAAGCTCTATCGCTGATTTGAAGAGTGTTCGGTTAATAAAGTATTATGATGCTGCATTTTATTCTGCATATAAGGTTGACTATGCTTATTCTTGTCAGTTGCAGGGTGAAGGTGGAGAGACTGTTGATTTTGTTTTGGTGGACCGATTCGCTCAGGTAAATAACCAGCGGGTTGGTAGCCTAGAGGGGATATCTTCATCTGAGTTTTCTATTCTTGGGTTTAGGGATCGCTCTGAATATAGTAACTTTTCATCTGTGGAGCTTTGGGAGCCGTCGATTATTACTCCGAATGAGAATGGAACGATTGATCAGAGATTTGACTTTCTCTCTGATTATGTAGATAGCGGTGTGCTCTCATTCAATGATGTTGGGAATTTGATTATCGAAAGTAATCGCGGTGTAAAAGTAGAGTATTACACTTTTGGAGTTGATGGTGCAGCCATCCGAACTTTAGGCGTATTACGCCGAGAAGATGGTTCTTTAGCTTCGATTGACGGGGGTTATGCCACTCCGGTTGTACGCGGTACTGAGATTCCTGTTCCTTCAGATATTTTTAATTATGGTGGTATTTTCGATCCACTTGATCCGGAATTGCCGAATTATTACGAGCAATTTGGATTGCGCTATTATACAGATGGTAGTGGTATACAGGTATCTAAAGGGAATGATTACATCACTGAATACGCATCGAGTCTTTTCGGTTGGTCTGATAAAGGTGATTTCCGAGAGCATAGATACTTTGTAGATAATGTTGAATTTGAGGTATATAGCAGCTGTTCAGGTGACAATGTAAATTGTGTGGAATGGCGTTATCGAGAAGTTGAGCCACTATTTTTTGACGGTACATTTTATTATCTTCGTGTTTACCAGGAGATGGACAGCTGTAAGCGTAACGGTGATGAATCATGTTTAGGCGCTTCGGGTTATATTGACCGTTGGAAATTATCTGCAATACAGTAGTTCATCGATAAGTCTATTTTTCTGATGGAATTGCTGGCTTAGAATAGTATTTTTTCACGAATATATAAAGGCTTGATAATTCTTCTGAACTAGAGCTTTGTATTCTGTTGATAGTTCAAAATAAAAGGGCCACTCAGCTGAGTGGCCCTTTGCTAGAAGAGTTGATTAACTGATTAAGTTTATTAATCAAACATACTCAACAAAGACCCCAGAGTTTCCTCTCCCTTCGCCTGATTCTGCTCCGGTGTCGCCTTGCCAAACCCCTCTAGCAATACATCCTCTTCCGGCAGCTCGTCGATAAAGCGGCTGGGCGTGGTGTCCTGGGTTTCGCCGAACTGCTTGCGCTTGCCGGCCAGGGTCATAGTGAGGGTGCGCTGGGCGCGGGTGATGCCCACGTAGGTGAGACGGCGCTCCTCTTGGATATTGTCGTCTTCGATACTGTTGCGGTGGGGAAGTAAGTTCTCTTCCATACCGATCATAAACACGTGCGGGAACTCCAGGCCCTTGGCGGCGTGCAGGGTCATCAGGCTGACCTTATCGGTGGCTTCCTCTTCCTCCTGGCGCTCCAGCATGTCCCGCAGGATTAGTTTGGAGATGGCCTGTTCCAAGCGAATATCCTGCTCCAGCTCATCGTCGGTGCCCTCCATAATCTTGTTGAGGCTTTCCAGCAACCAATACACATTCTCCATGCGCTTCTCGGCCACCTTCTCGCTGCTGGCGTTTTGTGAGAGCCAGCCGGCGTAGTCGATATCTTCCAGCATCTCGCGCAGGGCGCTATTAGCACTGGTATCGCGACAGTTTCGCTGTACCCCTTCGAGCCACAGGGCGAAGCGGTTTAGGCGCTCATAGCCCTGCTCGTTGATATATTCCTTAAAACCCAGTTCCGAGCAGGCCTTGAACATGGAGATCTCGCGGCCCTTGGCATAGTTGCCCAGGGCTTCCAGGCTGCTGGTGCCTATCTGGCGGCGCGGAGTGTTGATAATACGCAGGAACGCATTGTCATCGTCCGGGTTTACCAGCAGGCGCAGGTAGGCCATGACGTCCTTGATCTCGGCACGGGCGAAGAAGGAGGTGCCGCCGGACATCTGGTAGGGAATCTGGTGTTCCTGCAATTTCATTTCGATCAGGCGCGCCTGGTGATTGCCGCGATAGAGCACGGCAAAATCCATAAACTTGCAGCCGCGACGGCTCTTTTGCAGGAAGATCTCGTTGGCGACGCGCTCTGCCTCCTCGTTTTCATTGGCCACTTTGAGTACGCGGATCTCTTCCCCCAGACCGCGATCGGACCACAGGGCCTTGTCGAACTCATGGGGGTTGTGGGCGATCAGGTGGTTGGCCACCTTGAGGATACGGCTGGTGGAGCGGTAGTTCTGCTCCAGCTTGATCAGGCGCAGGTTGGGGAAATCGCTCTTCAGCGCACTCATATTCTCCGGGCGCGCGCCGCGCCAAGCGTAGATAGACTGGTCGTCATCCCCCACCACAGTGAGGCCGCCGCGCCCGCCCACCAGTAGCTTCACCAGTAGGTACTGGGAGTTATTGGTGTCCTGATACTCGTCCACCAGCAGGTAGCGAATCTTCTTGCGCCAACGCTGCAATAGCTCCGGGTCCTTGTCGAACAACTGCACCGGCAGCAGGATCAGGTCGTCGAAGTCGACCGCATTGTAGGCTTTGAGGGCTTCGCAGTAGCGGTCGTAGGCGATAGCGATGGCCTGCTCACCGGGGCTCTGCGCCTGTTCCATAGCGCGGCGCGGGGTGAGCATATCGTTCTTCCAGTTGGAAATCTGGTTCTGCACCCGGTCCAGCAGATCCGTATCCAGGTCGCCATCTCTCAACATCAGCTCTTTGATCAGGGCGCGGGCGTCTTCGGCATCGAAGATAGAGAAGCCCGGCTTAAAGCCGGCGGCGCGGTATTCCTTGCGCAGGATATTCAGCCCCAGGTTGTGGAAGGTGGACACGGTGAGGCCGTGACTCGCCTTGGAGCGCTTGCCATCCGGGCCTGCCAGCAGCTTGCCGACCCGCTCTTTCATCTCCCGCGCCGCCTTGTTGGTGAAGGTGAGGGCGGCGATATTGCGCGCGGCATAGCCACACTGCTCGATCAGGTAGGCGATCTTGCGGGTGATTACGCTGGTCTTGCCGGAGCCGGCGCCAGCCAGTACCAGGCAGGGGCCATCGACATACTTCACGGCTTCGGATTGGCGGGGGTTGAGCTGGGTCATAGATGGAGCTGCATCTTCGCGTAGCGGAAAACAGCAGATTCTAGCAGCCTTGACTCAAATCCTCCCAGCACCAGTGTGAACGATCGGCCACGCGTATACTTTGTGCCTGGGATTGGCTATAACTGCGCCTTATTTCCCGCTTGTGTAACCTCCATGCAACAACCTATTGCCGGCTACCACCTGGATGAAGAGGACCACTGGGTGGCGGAACTCGCCTGTGGTCATTTCCAACATGTACGCCACAATCCCCCCTGGACCAACCGGCCCTGGGTAATCACTAAAGAGGGGCGCGAGTCCATGCTGGGATTCCAGCTCAATTGCAAGAAATGCGATGAGGGCGCAGCGCCCGATACGCTCGATAAGGTTGTATAGCCATGACAAAACTCTGGGTCGATGCCGATGCCTGCCCGGTCGCCATCAAGGAAATCCTGTTTCGCGCCGCCGAGCGCACCGCCACCGAATTGACACTGGTGGCCAACCAAGCGGTGCGGGTGCCGCCGTCGCGCTATATCCGCTCCGTGCAAGTCACCGCCGGCTTTGATGTAGCGGATAACGAGATAGTGCAGCGCTGTGAGGCGGGGGACCTGATTATTACCAGCGATATTCCCCTGGCCGCAGAGGTGATCGATAAGGGTGCAGAGGCCTTGAATCCCCGTGGGGAGCGTTACACCAAAGCCAATATCCGCGCGCGTCTGAATATGCGGGACTTTATGGATACCCTGCGCTCCAGCGGCGTGCATACCGGCGGACCTCCGGCCCTGAGTCAGGCGGACCGCAAAGCTTTCGCCGATCAGTTGGACCGGTGGCTGGCGAAGAGCCGCAAGTAACTTTAAAGGGAATTGCCGTGGAGAACTTGAGACTGAAGCCAATGGAAGAGTGGCAACTCCCAACGTTGATGTCCTGGCTTTTGGGCAATATTACCAACACCTGGGCCGCGGCCACCTAAGTCGCTTAATTGTCTCGCCCAATCATCGCGGAGCTGGATTGGGGCGTGCGCTGGTAGTACAGCTTGCACAAACAGGAACTAGAGCCCTGGATGCAATCGAGTGCTCTTTATTTGTCCTGCGTACTAATCTAGCGTCTAGCGGCACGGACTCTCTACCAGAAATTGGGCTTTGAGGAAGCGGCTTATCCAGGGCAGCGAAAATGGCTGGATCAGTGCGATTTTATGGTTGCACCGTCTAAAGGTTTTCAGCAGAAATAAAATATTGAATAGCGAATATTCCATGCCTGAATTAATACAACCCACGACCGAACGCTTACAGCTGCGCCAGTGGCGAGAGGAAGATAAGCCTGTATTTGCCGAAATGAATGCCGACCCTAAGGTGATGGAGTTCTTCCCATCATTGCTGACGCGACAGCAGAGTGATGCCGGTGTGGATCGCAGTATTGCGCATATTGAGAAATACGGCTGGGGCTTTTGGGCCTTGGAGCTGAGAGACACCAACGAGTTTCTCGGATTTGTCGGTATGAAAAATGTGACCGAAGATTTGCCCTTCACTCCAGCGGTAGAGATTGGCTGGCGCTTGGCCTTTCCCCATTGGGGAAAAGGCTATGCCAGTGAAGCTGCACAAGCATCTTTGGATGTAGCTTTTAATACCCTGAATCTCAGCGAAGTCGTTTCCTTTACTGCACTACAAAACCTTCGTTCCCAGCGGGTGATGGAGCGACTGGGTATGCGGCGGGATTCTCTCGTCTTTGAACACCCACTGGTCCCCAGCGAAAGCCATCTGCAGCGGCACTGCCTTTATCGCTTAAGTGCTGATGATTGGAAAAAATCTTGATGTGATTAGCTTCAGTTAGCTCGGGAACCATTACTTTTTCTTGGGTTCGGAGAGGGGGTGAATATGAGGTTCACCCCCTCTTCAACAATAACCAAGCAAATATAGTCCCGCCATTAATTTCAGGTGAGGGCAGGGAGTTCTCGCTATGGGTTTTCTTAAATCGGCCTTTATAACGGCAACTGGTTTTCTGCTAGCGACTTTGCATATCGGCGTGTCCGCCGAACCTCTACTTAAAGTCAGTAAACGCCCAGATGGGTCAGCGCTTTACTGGTCTTTAGAGCAACCATCGAATAACGGGAAATATGGCTTGTTCCTGATAGCCCAGGGATCTGGCTGCCTACCTGCTGTTAAAAATACTACTATCCAACAGGCTAAAGAGATGGCGGCAGGATATGCTGTATTGCTGGTAGAAAAATATGGTGTAACTCACTCTGACAGCCCGGAAGAGCAATTTAAAGATTGTTCAAAAGTGTATGTAGCTAACCACACCGTTGAGCAGCGTGCGGTAGATGTAGAGCAAATTATTGAGGAGCTGCGCGGCGCTGATTGGTGGAATGGCAAGCTGGTCCTGTTCGGCGGTTCCGAGGGTGGTGCTCTTGTTGCACGACTGGCGCCGAGGCTAAATCCTGATGCGGCAGTGGTCTTTTCAAGTGGATTGGGGCAGTCCTTTGCTCAAGTGTTAAAGAGTTTGGTTCCGCCCCACGTAGCTAAAGAAGTAGATGTCAAACTCGCCTATGCCCGAGCCAACCCTGAAAGCGCGGAAGTCTGGGGAGGTAATTCTATGCGTTGGTGGGCCGATGTCGTCGATCAGGTGCCGGTCAATGATTTATTGAAGAGCCATGCCCCCGTATTATTGATCCAGGGTACAGAAGATAAATCTGCTCCGGTCAGCTCCAGTCGAGCAACACGAGATGCCTATGCATCAGCTGGACGTTGTGAGCTGACTTATTGGGAATACCCCGGTTACGATCACTATATGACGGATACGGATGGTGTTAATCACCGGAAAGCAGTTTTTACGCGAATTACTGGTTGGATTAAAAGTACCCTGCTCAATGGGGCCCCGAGGTGTATCTCAGATGCAGAAAAAAGAGACTAATAGATGAATATAAGAATCAGATTAGCCGCAATAGTAATGGCAGCTTATTCCAGTTTTTCGGCTGCGGAAAATTTTGCTGTCTTGCCGCAACTGGAAAACTACAAGGTGCCGAAATTCTGGCGCCGGCCAGTAGCGCCGCTAAAGATTGCAGATACCACTTGGCAAATAGGTACCGAGGGGATTACCTCACTGTTATTAAAAGGCAAAGAGGGGGCGATTCTAATTGATGGTGGCATGGAGCAGACGGCCGAGCACTTATTGGAGAATATGCGCAGATTGGGAGTTGCCCCCACGGACCTAAAATTAATCTTGCACAGCCAAGCCCATGCAGACCACATTGGTTCTATAGCTGAGCTAAAACGTGTGACGGGCGCTCAGGTGGTAACCAATGCCGAGTCAGCGGTGTTAATGGCTCGCGGCGGCGCCAATGATATACACTTTGCCGACGAACTTTTATATCCGCCAATAAAGGCGGATCGTATTCTGCATGATGGCGAGCAAGTGGTTCTAGGGGACTTGCGTCTACGCGTACATTTTATCCCAGGCCATACCCCGGGCAGTATGGCCTGGACCTGGGAAGACAAAGTGGATGGTAAAATTACAGATGTAGCCTATGTTGATAGCCTTTCAGCGCCCGGTTATCAACTGATTGATAACCGCCGCTACCCCAATATCCTAGAGGACTTCCGTACAAGCTTCGCCCGTGTGCGGGATTTACCTTGTGATTTACTACTTACCCCCCATGTACCTGCCAGCGGCTGGGAGTTTAAAAACACAGCTGTACAGAAAAAATCAGTAAGCTGCCTTCAGTATGCACAGAAAGCGGAAGAAAAATTAAATGAACAGCTAGAAGCTGAAAAATATTCTGCTGACTAGATATTGGCGCTACAAAACATGGCTCGGCAAATTAATGCCGGGCCAAAAATTGATGTACCTTTGGCACAAGATAGAAATACATTAGTGGGACCAGAATAGCGGTCATTATTAGTGCTTTTAAACCAATTGCAATTTGCAATTCCAGTGCCTGCATCCCCAAAAGTAATAGAGTAACAATAGGGTAAACCAATGCCCAGATACACAGGGCGTGTAGTAAGGATTTCTTCACCTGTTCAATTCCTTCATAAATTTAGAAATTATCTTAAAGTATCCTGGTAGTATTTCCTGTAGAAACTTTTTACCGATCTTGGTGAGTGCTACACATTTTGCCCGGCCATCACTGGAATCTGCTTCCATAGCGATAAGCTTATCTTCCAGCATGCTTTTCAGGGTTCTTGTCATTACCGGCCGAGAAACATCAATGCGTTCTGCAATTTCTGAGGCTAGTAAACTGTCTCTTTGAGGCTCCCGGTCGATAACGATCATTACCAGGAAGCGTAGCTGGGAGATTCCGTGCTCGGAAAAATAACCCTCAAGCTCCCGCAATAGTAGGCTCGCATCCCGCATCATGCCAAGCGCGTCCTGAATGGCAGCGGGATCTTTTATAGAGAATCGTTTGGAGTATCCCTCAACCATCTGTTGTGAGGGAAGTTCTTTGAGAAAAAACATAAGGGTATTAAGCTAACCTCTCCAGCTTATTGATCTCCACAGGCTCTTTTAGCCACTCTTGATAGGCTTCGAATATCGGAGTGATATAAGGCATAGCGTAATGCTTGTCTAAGCCTTCCTGACTGCGCCACTCCTCGTATAAAAACAGGTGTTTCCCATCCTCGTGTACTGCAAACTTCAGGCAGCCATCTTCCTCCAATGTATTAGCTACTATGGACAGGATGGCCTGCTTGGCTTGCATGAAGAACTCCGCCTTGGGGGAAATCTTGGCAATAATGAATAGATGCTCGTTCATATCTAGTGCCCTTGGATGGTTGTGGTTACCATGATAACTATATAAATGGTTGTGTCAACTGATCGCCCCACCAGAAAAAGGATGGACTGCCAGTAAATATGGTGAAAAGGAAATATTGGAGTGCTCAGAGTTAGGTAGCCTAAAATAGTTTGCCACTACAAAAAGGACGTTGAGTTAATCGAAAGATATTCGATGAGGTATCACATTTATATGTAGTTGATACTTCCTCCAAAGCTCAGTATTTACAGTGCAGTTGGTTCTTCAAAAGGAAATCTGTAATCTAGATGTTTCGGAAATTCGAGTATATATAGGGAAATTTTACTGGGAGATACTTTGGGGCACGAGGCTATTGCGTGATTACAGTGGGCTTGGTGAGAAAGTAATTCTAGAGTGCATAAAGAATCAAAAGATGGAATAGTGTCTCCAAGAGTAGATGCAATTGACGAAGCTGCTAGGGTGTTTTCATGATACCACCCGCTATGCGGGTGGTTGCTGATTGATATTTGCAGTGCGCTTTTATGTTAATCAGGTAGTTAAATTTATTTTGAGAAATGTAATTTTTTGTAGCATCTATTTGTGTTGCAAGGTGGGCGGATCACGCCCACTGTAGCAAAATGGGAGAAAAAGGTTAGATTTTCAACCATGCCTTTTGGATAAGTGCTTATTTATACTATTAATCTTAGTGTCAAAGCCTAATTTAGAGTATGGTAGTTGTATATACTCTTAAGTGCTAAAAAACATAATCCATTTTTCTATAACTTTAAAAGCTGAAATTATATTTCAAACCTAAAACCAGGCTGTCTTGGTCAACATTATCATCAAGTCTAAGCGCTGAACCGATGAAATAGACTTCAAAATTTTTTGTAGCTTCATAAAACGTCCCAATACTATAGCCATGTCCATCGCCATAGTATGTTGATCCATTTATAAGTTTAAATCCTGCATCGGCTACCTGGCCATAAGAAAGAGCTATTCGTCCAAAATTAACGATCGGTCGCTCCGCTGAAATATTAAGGTATTGCTCACGCTTTCCAATAATTTTGTCAACTTCTTCAAATGATAAACTGACTTTCCAGGAACTGAATTGATTTCGAGCATAAAGTCGTACTGCCTTATCGACCGACTGCCCATTAGCGATTGATGGGCTATCTCCTATGCTTATATATTGGATTCCAATCAAACGATTATCCTTTTTATATTCCAGGCCACTATGGTAATCTCCTTTTGAATTAGATCCACTGTAACCAGCGATTATATATATGTTTTTAAGGTTGGGAGATTTGTATACCAAAGAATCTGGACTGAATCCTCTGGTTAAGCTTGAGAAACCAAAATTATTTCCTGCGTATACAGTCCCTGCTGCTGTATCCCAAAAAGGATCACCAGCCTTACCTGATAACTTATATGGAGTTGATAATTGGCCATAAATAAGGCTGCCAAAATTATCATTATTGATTGATATGGCATTAATTAGCTTATTGCTTTTAAGCTGTGTACCTTCTAAGTCCCACCCGGAAGAATAAATATATTTAACTGTCGTATCATTACAGCTATAGGAAATGCTACCGTCTACCCTGGAGGCGTTATTATGAGTCACATAATCTTTATCTTTATCAATATTTTTAGTATCGAATTGGCCTTTAGAAAATCCGGCATAAAGATGGCCTCCATAGTCAAAAGCACAATCATCCATGGCATAAGCTGAAGAAGATACAACTAGTAAGGCAGTAAAAACGTAAAATTTCATCAGTAATGGATTCCATACATTGAAAGTACGAATGTTCCAGCCTGATATTTTTTCAGGCCGGAACATCGTCAGAAAAAATCAGGCGGTTTGTCGATTTCCTATTCCAATTTGTTGTTCACATGATTCTTGAGCTTGAGATATTGCAGCTTCTGCAAGCTCAGCTATTTTAGCAATATCTTTTGCTGCAATAACTTCAGAAACATTAAGTGATACCTTATACAGGTCAGTAGATAGCTCTGCCTCTAATGTCGCAGTGAACTGAACTACACCAAGTGATGCTAGGCCACACTCCTCAAGACTCCAATGAGGTTGAATTTCCATACCTGTAACACGCTCTACAATAGTTAGAACTTTCGTCTGTATGTTTTGTTCTTTTGTAACGTGAGTATTGTCAGAAAAGATTCTCCTGATACTTAAAATGAAAGTGGATGCCAATTTTCTGATCATCGGTTCAAATGATTGTACAACTTTGGAAAAGATAACAACCAGTCCAACCACATAAAAATACTCATACCATTCGACAGGAACTGGTTGAGGGCTAAACCAATAGAAAGTTTTCTGATGATTCCACCAATTCCACCATTCACCCTGTCGAGTAGCTGCGTAATACCATTGGCCAACTAGCTGATGAAATAGAAAGCAAGCGTAAGCCGTCGGTGCTAATGACTGTGAAATAGGGTTGAATCTTAATATTTTAGCAGTCCATCCTTGCCCTGTAGATATAGCGAAAATCCACAGTAAAGTAATTGGGGCAAATAGACGTCCATATATATTGTCCCAAATCCGATTAACCACGGATGGATCAGCGTGACTATTGGCTGCATCAGGACGCATAAAGAATGTATCAACTGATACTTTTACGACCTCTTCACCATAGGGCGCGTATCCTTGGGCTATGTGAGCTACACTAATCGCAACAATAAAGATAGTAATTGCATCGGCAATATAACCCCATATTTTCGAATTTCGCCATTCATTAGGCCTTACAGAATCGAATATAAATGCTGCGCACATACCTGCGATGAAATAGACCATCCAGAAAGGAGAGAACAGATAAAATCCTAAGATAATGGCGTTATCTTTCCCAGCAGTTTCGACCTGTATACTGGTAGGCTCAAGACGCATACCCGTTATGACATCAAAAAGCCCGTATCCAGTTGCATCAATTGCATACCCATACCAAAATCCCATTACGATTACGATATTAGCTATAAGTCCAACAGCAGTTATGCCAAGCAAGTGGGCAGTTCTTCCCCTGTGTTTGTATAAATAGTTATACATTACCGGAAATATAATTAGGCACTGGAAAAACATAGATATGAACCACAGGTAGAACCCTAAAAACCATGAAGCTCCCCATAATGGAGTTGCCTGAAGACCTGTGATATGAATACCAATAGTCATTAGAAAATTTGTCAGCCAGTTCCCTTCAATAAGAGGAGTTCCTTGGCAGAACATCTGATCACTACTATTAAGCAATGGGCTCCAATTAAACTGAGAGATAAAAGTAGAAGGATTACAGCTAACTACAAGATTTCCAATAGCTAGTAGCAAGGCCAAGCCATATAAGGGGTACATGCCTAAAATTCGAGCAGAGATGAACGACATTTTTCTTCTGATTAAAGAAGGCATGATAATAGCTAAAGAAAATCCAGACAGCGTAAAGAAAGCATGAACATGCCATGGAAACTGGCGAAGATTAGAAAATGCATCCCAGGATTCATTGGATCCAATATGCATAAACATCACATAGCACGCGAGAAGGAACCTGAATCCCGCAAGTGCAGCCCAATCAACATTTGGCTTGTCTTGGCTCAAAGCGATCGATCCATCAATGGGGTCATCAAATCCACTTTTTGATGGCTTGCTATATTCGTTATCTAAAGGTTTGGGTGATTGTTGATTAGCACTAGCTAGCGCAGATTTTGTATTTGAGAGTACTTCAAATAGGCCCTTGCGAATGAGCTTCCCACTTGTAGTTCTAGGAAGGTCCTCATTTCTGATAAATTTCCATACGCTTGGGCTCTTAAATAAAGAAAAATCTTGTGCTTTAAGGTGTGCCCTCAAGCTCGATATAGCTTCACTCTCAGAGTTGAAATCAGAGTTATCAGGATCAAGAACAATTGCGCAGCCGACTTCCTCGCCGTAAATTTCCGATGGGACCGAGAAGCAAACTGCGATATTGACTGATGGGCTCCGAACCAGGACGCTTTCAACTTCTGCTGGTGAAATCTGTTCACCCCCGCGTTTGATAAGTTCTTTTATTCGTCCCTTCAACGATAATGAACCATTCTGAGACATTTCACCAAGATCACCAGTTAGAAACCAATCTTGCCAACTTTCAGCTCCTTTAGATTGCATGAGAAAGCGAGATTCTCTGTTTGCTTCATTGTTATCTCTATAGCCAGAGAATACTGTTGGACCTGATATGGCCACTTCCCCTTCTTGACCAAAAGGTAAAGCCTGTAAAGTAGAAGGGTTAACAATAGCCATTGAGGCTGTAACAGGAACTCCTACTGATTCCGGAAATTGATCCCATCCGTCAGGTGTTTTAACCGGTTGGCAAATAGGCATCAATTCAGACATGCTGTATGTAGGGATAACCTGACATCCCAATGTATGCTCTAACTTCTCTTTATCTGTCTCTTTTAAGGCGGCAGCACCAGAACGCACAAAGCGGAGGTTGTGTCCGATCCAGACCCCCTCTTCGTCTAAATATCTCTCAGTATCACTGGTCAGATGCCGAATAGTCGCATTGTGAATTGTAGGAACTGAGGAATACCAAGTAGGCTGTGGGTTAGAAATGGACAGAGCCTCAATCATTCCCTCAGGTGTGTATAAATCGTCACAGGTTATTGATGATCCTGCAGCAATACTGCATAAAATAGATGCACTTAGCCCACCAATGTGGTCAAGTGGCATTACACTGTAGGTAACATCATTGGAATCAATACCAAGACCATCAGCTAATATCTGAGCATTAATCACCAGATCTGCTTGACGTAAAGGTACGACTTTAGGTACAGACGTTGTTCCGGATGTCCGTAGTAGAAGGCAGTGATCCTTTGCTTTTGTTTTAAGTGGTGTAAGTTGAGAAAAGTTTTTTAAGGATGATTTAAATCGGAAAAGTCCAGGAGAATCATTATCAGATTGCTCGGCATAGTGTAGCCCAACGTTATTCTGTTCTGCATAGGCTTCAAAAGCAGAGATAACTCCTACTGATTGAACATGATTGAATAAGATTAGGTGCTGAACATTGTATTGTTCAAGGGCTAGCATGGCATCTTGTTGTGTCATGCTTGCATTGAAAGGAACAGCACAAGCTTGTGATGCAATGGTTAGAAAGGCTGCAGCAGAAACAGCGCCACCTCCGGGAGGTGCTAGATAAGCTACAGCATCACCAGGATTAACACCTAATCGTCGTAAGTCACCTTCACCACCCATTGAACAGAAATCATACATTTGTCCATAGCTAGTATAAATATCGGTGGTACTACGAGCCAGTCGAAACAGCGGAGAATTTTCCGGCTGTGCCAATAGGATATTACTGATAGTTTTTTCTGTGATATCATCTGATATCCGAACATTGGCAATTTGTAGTTTTTCGTCAACTGAAAATTCGCTAAATGAGCAGCTTTTATACCAAACTTGGTGGCTAGATTTCTTATCAGTATCTAATACAAATTTAGGTTCAGCAGAAGTGATAAAGTCCTTAATGTCAGATAAAAGAGGCTTTATTTCGTCATTATTTGATGGAATTTCATGGCCACCATCAAAATACCGCACAATGCTCTTGTCTGGAGGCATCGACCTGAAGAACTCTTCAGAACTATTTTTTAGCTCATCGTATTTTCCAATTATATGGAGGCTAAAAAAAGAGGAGGTCTTCGCATTGAAGTTATGCAGGCTGGGTTTCAACTTATGCTGTTCTTCAAAAAATGCATTTGAAGCACAAGCAAAAATACCACATTCAAAGAGCAGGTTATCCACCCTTTTCTTTGGTATTTCTACATTGCCTCTTCTATTTATCTCAAAAAGCAATTCTTCGTTAAGATAAATTTCATTCACTAACTTAGCTATACCTGCACCTTGGCTAAATCCGTATATGACATTAAATCCACCGTAGTCATTGATTGCGGAAAGAACTTTCTCAACTGAAGAACATATCGCATCCAAATATCCCTTACTATCTGAATCATCTTCAGGGAACCAGGAATAGAAATTTTCTAAACGTAGATCAGAAAGTGGTTTAAGTCCAATTCCAGGAGCAGAGCTGGAAAATGGACCATTAACACAAACAACTTCAAATTCGTCTGAGTTCAGCCCTAGATTATCCATTTGAAGGGAAGTTATATCACTGTTACTTCCTTTTCCATGAAGAGCTATTACACGTATTTTATTCCACCGCCCCATTATCTTCGGTGTTTCTACCATTACTCCTGAATCCATAACGTATTCCTTCACCTATCAATTAGGTACTCTCGCCCAACCGAAAGTACCTATACAACTATCTTTTATTTACGCTGATAAACAGCCTCGATTGTGGCTGACCCTAATGAAAATGCATTAAGCTGGAAACCGACCAGCGCTGAAGACGGGTTTTCAGGTAAATCTAATTTCTTAGGCAAAGCATAGACGGTGAATTGATAGCGATGGGGGCCATTACCCTTGGGTGGACATGCTCCACCAAAGCTGCGCTGACCATAATCATTTTCGATGGTCTTACTACCAGTAGGTATAACTTTACTTCCCAGAGATCCTGCACCAGCTGGAAGCATTGATACCTCAGCGGGAATATTAACTACTTGCCAATGCCACCACCCACTACCTGTAGGAGCATCTGGATCATAAACTGAAATAGCAAAATACTTTGTCCCTTCAGGAGCGTCAGACCATGACAATTCAGGTGATAAATTTTCACCGCCACAGTCGAAACCACCTCCACTAAATTCTTGTGTTTTACTCAAGTGCTCACCATGAACAATATCAGGGCTTGATAGAGTCATAGCCAGTGACGAGACAGATGCTGAATAAAGAGCAAAGGATAATGTAACCGTAAAAACTTTCCGCAACATAAAAACTCCGTATCTGAGTTGAATTTTCCCAAATGTTACTTTTTGTTACTCAGATTAATTACACTTAAAACAAACAAAATTTGCCTAAAAACGATCACGTTAGGCATGCAGAAATGCTTATCGCCAGATAGAGTCAATATTTACTCGAAATCGATCAAGATTCGTAATGTTAATTGATGATGAATTAATTAATAATTTAACTTGTTAAAAGTTCTTTTGGGTTTTAGAGGTGGGGAAAGATAAGACCGGATAGGGTGAGGTAAATATTTTGATCCTGTATACAGGGGAGATGGAAAGTATGCTCTTTCCTAAATGCAAATACCTCTTAATGGGGGGTAAAAAATGCAGGTAAGATCAATTAAAATATTTTAAGCCAAATAAATATATTATGATGTGCCTGTTTTACTAGCCTCTCTTCACCGCTAAAAAGTTTGAATTATTTGTAAATTAATTCTTGTTGGAGGTCGCTGCGAAGCTATTTTAGTGGGGCCTATGAAAATAATATTTCACTGGATATGGGGCATTGAATCAAGTTCTGAAGTTCTTGAAAAGTCAGTTAGCTCTGAGTTAGAGTTTTGTCAGGAGATAACCTTGTATCTTTAGCGATGCTAATTAATACAGTGAACGATCACATAATAACTGCTAAGGATTTGCTTCTAATGAAATCAATCCCTACAGCATCTCATGATCTTCGATTTTTTAAATTATCAATACCATAAGCTAGCAATTAAGAATATAGGCTCTCACCCATCAGATGAGAGCTAACCAAAAATTATGCCATGCTAATGATATCAGAAACTAATCTAGTTATACCCTTGTATATATCTGGCAGCTTAGCTTGGTTGTCCATGTATGCGGGAGTGCTGACGATTTTATTTTTTTGATCAATGATACATGCGCTAGTTTGGCATGCTTGATGCTGTACACCCAGTTTAACCAATTCACTCGCGACACCGTCATCATTCCCAACGGTCATGGCTGGTTTTTTATTACCGATAGCCAAAGCCAGTATGGCTGGTGCAATACATATCGCACCAATAGGTTTTCCTGAGTCATTGAAATCGATGATTTTTGATATTACAAGTTCGTTGATGGATGCGCCGCTTCCATCGAAGGCAAAGGTGGATAGATTCTTAGCCAAGCCAAAACCACCAGGCATAATCAAAGCATCAAATTCAGAGGTATTCAAAAAGCCAAGTTCTTTAATATTGCCTCGTGCAATTCTTGCAGATTCTTCTAATACGCTTCTCGCCATACCCGTCTGTTCTTGACCTGTCATATGATTAACAACATGATGCTGGTCAATATCTGGGGCAAAGACTTCGTATTGAGCGCCCGCCAACTCCAATGCCAGCAGAGTTAGTACGGATTCTCTAATTTCAGATCCATCGAGATATCCGCAACCAGAGAGTATTACGGCAATCTTTTTCATACATGAGTCCTATAAATGTATATGAGGTTAATTTCCTCATATACATTGTACCAACGATGGTCGTAGCTCATAGGTCAAATAGCAGTCATCTCTTCTCCAAAATCGTTCAATCTGGTCTTTCTTAATTCACTTGGTGTTATTCCAAACAATGTTTTAAACTGTTCGGTAAATCTTGATTGGGATTGATAGCCGCACCTTTCTGAAATTGAACTAATCTGATCCATTGTTGTTTGAATCAAATGCAGTCCATGGCCGAGCCTAGCCCTACTTTTAATTGCCTGGGTACTAGAGCCTTCTGCCTTCAGTTTTCTTCTCAAAGTGGATTCACTCATAGCCAATCTTGATGCAAGATCCTCTACGCACCATTTAGAAGCAACATTTGAACTAATAATCTCGAATACTTTATGACTTAGACTGGGAGCTTGGACCAACTGGGATATTTCTGTATAACCAGCCATATAGATTAACTGGAGCATTTCTTTTCTTCGATAATGTATAGACTCAGCCGGTGCTAAAGCAGACCATTCAATAAATTGAAACAGAGACTTTTTCATGGATTTAGTAATTTTTCCATTGACATGTGTACAATTTGATACATATTCATTATGGAATTGCTCAAAGTCGCTGTAATCAAACTCTAAAAGAATCGCGAAGTATTCCTGATTATCTGGAATATTACGCATGTCCACTTTCGGGCTGTTTGAAAGAAAGACAAATGACCCGGTCTTACACGTAACTTCGGAATTCTTGCCTAACTCTTTAGAGCCGGATAGTACAAATATTAGTAATGGTTTAATAACTGGAACATTAGCAATGCATTGTTCCTTATTTGATGAATATACAGAAAATGGTAAATTTTCGCTTTTGCTGGAAATAGATCTGGCCAGTTGGATTAAATTACACATGATTACACTTACATCCCTTTACAGCGCACCGATAAACGGGCTTTTATCTCTTCTCAAAAAAAAAGCCCCATAATGGGGCATAAACTGTCGCGGATAAACTTGATGTCCTTTATCCTACTTGTATTGCCATTTTTTTCAACCTAGTATCTTTCTATATTCGATTTGTATAAATTTGATTCTAAAATTTGGATATCTATGCAGTGAACAATTTATATCAATTGTAACTATTTGATATACGGCTCTAGTCCCGTATGTTGATTCCTATTACTGGATAGTCCTGATTTTTTATGGCGTTTCTCTGCGTCAATTGTTAGCCTGCTTTAAACTCAAAGAAGATCATAAGCATAATTAAAGTAATTTCGTCTGGATTGAGTATGCTAGGCCTATAAATGTAGTTAAGCTGGCAACACAAGTTTTAAAATAGAAAGCAGCAAGAAATATCAAAAGATAATGCAGACACTTTTGTATGCTCAGTCTCAATTGTTTACATGTATGTATTAATACGCAAAGTGGTCAATAATTGAGGATGCGAAAGTGCCTTTTAGAAACAGAAAAGTAGCTGATCCCCTACCCTCGCCTGAAGAGGTTGCAGGAACCCATAGAATTCTCGCTAGAGTTCGCAGCCAGGCATATGGTAGTACCAGAATCAAGCTATTTTCACAGTCTCCCGGGAGCGGAGTTTACACTGTGCTGGCAAGGAACCAGGCTAGCGGGGGGATTTGTTGTGCGCTATCGCTTTATTGGCTTAATGGGCAACTCAATGACCCAGTTAACAACCAGGATTACTTAGATTCCTTAATGGGGCAAGGCGGGAGAGGCATAACTAATGCCATAATGCCGGCAATACAATTGAATAACAAGATAAAGGCGCCGGCTACTCAACTACAGGACGCCAATATTTGGTTGCACGATAGTGGCTTCACTGGGGCCGTGAAACCTAGAAAAGTCATAAGTTGGGTTTCAGCGGGGGTCGGTGACTATTTTTGTGAGGTGCCATCGGTTAATCCATATCGTTTAGTCGCTATCCGAGGTCGCTGTAACCACGCTATGGCCCTGGATCTTGTAAATTTAGAATTTTTTGATCCAAATATAGGCGCATTTCAATTTGGGCACCTGATGCACCTTAAAAATTTTTTGAACAATACAATTTTCCCTCTGGCAAACCGAGCAACCGGGAGTAAGGAGTCAAATTATTTGGGGAGACACTATTTTTCTTTGGCGCAGATGGGGTGCTACAGAAAAAATATTAATAGCCACTATTTCAACGCTTGAAATGTCTCGATCCTAATCGCTCTGAAGGCTCCTTAGGACGGGCCTTCTTGCGGAGTTGTTCCGAGGCTCCCAAGCTATTGCCCGACCGGCTATGTACACTGTATTGGCCGATTAGGCTTTAGCCGTTTGGCGCCTATCCAAATTGCGATAGGCCAATGCCTCGGCAATTTGCGCGCTACTGATACTGTCCAGGTGAGCGAGGTCGGCCAGGGTGCGCGCCACTTTGAGTATTCGGTGGTAACTGCGTGCGGAGAGCCCCAGTTTTTCCACCGATTGGCGAAGTAACATTTTTTCCCTTTCCCCCAGGGCGCAGTGCCTTTCCAGCTCTGCGCCTTGTAACAGGTTGTTGGTTTTACCCTGTCGCTGTACCTGTCGCTGGCGCGCACTATCCACTCTCTCTCTCACGGTAATGGAGGCCTCGCCGGGCGCGGCATCCTGTAATTGCAGAGCATTCATAGCACCCACCTCCACCTGCATATCGATACGATCCAGCAGTGGACCTGAGAGCTTGTTGCGATATCGATCTATCTGGTCCGGAGTGCAGCGACAGCGCGGCTCGCCTAAATAGCCACAGGGGCAGGGGTTCATAGCCCCGACTAGCTGAAAGTGGGCGGGGTAGGTGACCTGGGCCCGCGCGCGGGAGATACGGACTTCGCCGTTCTCCAGGGGTTCCCGCAGTATCTCCAGAGCGTGTCTGGGAAACTCGGGCATTTCATCGAGGAATAGTACCCCCCGGTGGGCTAGGGATATCTCACCGGGCCTCGGGGTGCTGCCACCGCCGACCAGTGCCGTGGGCGAGGCGCTGTGATGCGGGGCCCTGAACGGGCGCAGGCTCTGGTGAGGCAGTCCCGCACTGGAGTAAACGCTCGCTACCTCTAGAGACTCTTCAGTGGTCAAAGGGGGCAATATGCCGGGCAGGCGGCTGGCCAACATGGTTTTACCGGTGCCGGGAGGGCCGTAGAAAAGCAGGTTGTGGCCGCCAGCTGCGGCCACTTCGAGGGCGCGACGAGCTTTTAGCTGGCCGCGCACATCGGCCAGGTCCGCACACTGGTGCGCCTCGACAATAGGCTCGGCAGCCGCGCTGGGCATGGCTTCGCGCCCGTGTAACTCGGCGCAAACCTCCAGTAGTGAGCCGGCGGTGCCGACTGCGCCCGTGGCCAGTGCGGCTTCAGCCCCATTTTCCGTCGGCACCACCAGCTTGCGTTCCTCGCCGGTGCAGGCGACGGCGGCCGGTAAGCTACCACGCACTTCCCGCAGTGCGCCGGTGAGGGCCAGCTCACCAATAAATTCATAGCGCTCCAGGGGTTCGGTGGGCACCTGGCCCGAGGCGCTGAGGATGCCGATGGCGATGGCTAAGTCGTAGCGGCCGCCCTCTTTGGGAAGATCGGCGGGGGCCAGGTTGACGGTAATGCGGCGCTGGGGGAAGTCGAAATGGCTGTTAATTAAGGCGCTGCGCACCCGGTCGCGACTCTCCCGCACCGCCGCCTCCGGCAGGCCCACAATATGGAAAGCGGGAAGGCCGTTGGCCAGGTGGGTTTCCACCGTGACGAGGGGGGCGGAAACCCCGAGCTGGGCCCGGGCATAGGTGACTGAGAGGCTCACGATTTCATCCTTGAAATGGCTCCCTGGGCTTAGTCCTCGGCGGCGTTGTCCCGCTGTGTCAGGGCCTGCTCCAGCATCTCGACTTTATCTTCGAGTCGCGCCAGCTTTTCCCGAGTGCGGCGCAGTATCTCCACCTGGGTGTCGAACTCCCGCTGGGAGACCAGTGGCAATTTATCCAGTGAGACTTCCAGGGCGCTGCGCAAGTCGCTGGTCACCACCGCGCCCTGTTGTTGTAGCTCTTTCAGCAGCTGTTGCAGTTTATCTGCTGCCACGGGCAGTTCCTCGCTAAATGGGTGGGTATGAATAGCACCGGATTGTAACCCAGTGCATTTTTCCGCAAAAGCAGCCTACCAGCGCACTGTTCTGAGTGCACCTTAATCTTTTCCTCCCAACTTCAGTGCAGGGGCGCAATGGGAGTTCCATGTTGGTGCGCAGCGCCGTCTGCGAGTCTCTAATCGTACCGATTTTATTAAGCGGATTGCTTCTAACTTGTTGATTTTACTTGTACTTGCGGTGTTGGCATCAAGTCTGCAACCAATATGTAAACAGTCTGTGCCGGCGTCCCATTCACGATCATTGCGAGCCTGGGAAAGTCGCACTTCACGAGACGCAAGCGACTCCCGTCACACTCGACCGTAAAGGGCTGATGGCAGGCGGCGCTCCTAAAGCACTCGAAATAACCGCTTAAAAAGTCTTGGAGAATCACAGTGGAAAATAAAATGTATAAAGTTGCCACTCTCGTCACCGGTGCCGTTCTCGCTCTCGGCGCAAACCTGGCGATGGCCGCCGAGGGCGCTCCCAGTATCAGTGCCAATATCGGCATTGTGTCTGACTACAAGTTCCGTGGCATCAGCCAAACGGACGGGGGCCCGGCCCTACAGGGGGGGATCGATGTCGATTTTGCCAATGGCCTCTATATCGGTACCTGGGCATCCCAAGTGGATTTCGATTACGGCTCCGATGAAACCGACTACGAGCAGGATTTTTACGGCGGTTATAGCGCGGACATCAGTGACACTGTCAGCTTTGATCTGGGCTATATCTATTACGCCTATCACGGCGGCAATGCAGATGAAGATTATCAGGAGGTATACGGCAGTCTGAGTTTCTCGGATTTAACTTTAGGGCTCGCTTACTCCGATGATTATTGGGCGGATACCGGTGAGTTTTATTACCCCTATGCGGAATATAGCTTCGCGCTTCCGTCAGACCTTTCTCTCGATTTACACCTGGGACTCAACCTGTTCGAGGAGGAGGGCTTTCTCGATGGGTCTGATTCCTATCTCGATTACGCCATTACCCTCAGTAAAGCCTTTGACGCTTTGAGCCTGAGCGCTTCTGTCGTCGGCACCGATGCCAGCGATAGGGAGTGCTATGAGACCGACTGGTGCGAACCTTCACTGCTCGCCGCTGCGACTTATACCTGGTAACACAAAAGGGCCTGTGCCTCAGCGCGGGTCCATTTTCTTTGGGGGATGCCATGAAATTAATTACCGCAGTGATTAAACCCTTCAAGCTGGATGCTGTGCGAGATGCCCTGCGGGAGGCGGGGGTTAACGGTGTAACGGTTACTGAAGTGAAGGGCTTTGGTCGCCAGAAAGGGCACACAGAATTGTATCGCGGCGCCGAGTATGTGGTGGATTTTCTGCCGAAAACCATGCTGCAAATCGCGGTGGCAGATTCGCAACTGGATGCGGTAATCGAGGCAGTTGGTTCCAGTGCGCAGAGCGGCAAGATCGGCGATGGAAAAATTTTTGTCGCAGAGCTTGAGCAGGTTGTGCGCATACGCACCGAGGAAACCGGTAGTGCGGCTATTTAGTCAGCAAGCAAAAAATAATTTTAAAAATATCCAGATTTGAACGGAGAGAAATATGGAGAATCATCTTTTTCAATTGCAATACGCAGTTGATACTTTTTACTTTCTCATGTGTGGCGCCCTGGTTATGTGGATGGCCGCCGGCTTTTCCATGTTGGAAGCGGGCCTGGTGCGCTCCAAAAACACCACAGAAATTCTCACCAAGAATGTGGCGCTGTTTGCGATCGCCTGCATTATGTACCTGCTGACGGGCTACGCCATTATGTACGACGGCGGCTGGGCGCTTGCAGGTATTGAGGCGTTTAGTCTGGAAAGTGTTCTCAGCGATTCCGCTGAAAATGGTTTTGAAGGCGACTCTGTGTATTCGGCGGCTTCAGACTTTTTCTTCCAGGTGGTTTTTGTGGCCACTGCGATGTCGATTGTCTCCGGTGCGGTTGCCGAGCGTATGAAGCTGTGGAGTTTCCTGGCTTTTGCGGTGATTTTGACCGGCTTTATCTACCCGCTGGAAGGCGCCTGGACCTGGGGCGGCCAAGATGTTTTCGGTCTGTATAACCTCGGGGATCTCGGTTTCTCCGACTTTGCCGGTTCCGGTATCGTACATATGGCGGGTGCGGCGGCCGCCCTTGCCGGTGTTCTGCTGCTGGGCGCGCGCAAAGGCAAATACGGCCTCAAGGGGCAGGTGTATGCCATTCCCGGCGCTAACTTGCCGCTGGCGACCCTGGGTACCTTTATCCTGTGGATGGGCTGGTTTGGCTTTAATGGCGGCTCGGTATTGAAACTGGGGGATGCCACCAGCGCACACAGCGTCGCTATGGTATTTGTAAATACCAATACCGCCGCTGCCGGCGGCGCTATTGCCGCACTGATTACTGCGCGTATCCTCTTCGGCAAAGCGGACCTGACCATGTTGCTAAATGGTGTTCTGGCGGGCCTGGTGGCAATTACCGCAGAACCTTCAACTCCGACGGCGTTGCAGGCAACCCTCTTCGGTATGATCGCCGGGGTATTGGTGGTCTTCTCTATTATCACCCTGGACAAGCTGCAAATTGATGATCCGGTGGGGGCGATTTCCGTACACGGAGTGGTTGGTTTATTCGGTTTGTTATTGGTACCGGTGACCAATAGTGACGCCAGCCTTAGCGGACAGTTGATCGGTGCACTGACTATCTTTGCCTGGGTATTTATCAGCTCTCTGGCGGTGTGGTATCTGCTCAAACGGGTGACCGGCATCCGTGTGAGCGAAGAGGAAGAGCAAGAGGGTGTTGACTTGACCGAATGCGGAATGGAAGCTTACCCGGAATTTATGAGCAAATAAGTTAACAGTGCCGGTGCTGCCCCACAAACGGGGCAGTGACCTGGGTAAGGTTCTCTCGACGAGGACGAATCAGGGGAAATACTCAAGATGAAATTGATTACGGCTGTAGTAAAGCCCTTCAAATTGGATGATGTGCGCACTGCCCTGTCTGAAGTGGGCGTGCAGGGAATGACCGTCACCGAAGTAAAAGGTTTTGGGCGCCAAAAGGGTCATACCGAACTCTATCGTGGTGCCGAGTATGTGGTGGACTTTCTACCAAAGGTAAAACTGGAACTCGCCGTAGATGACGAGATGGTGGACTCTGCGGTTGAGGCAATTACCAAGGCGGCACAAACCGGCAAAATTGGTGACGGTAAAATCTTTATTACGGCGCTCGAAGAAGTGATTCGTATCCGTACCGGTGAAACCGGTAGCGAGGCGGTGTAGCTCGTTTGGCCGCGCTTTTAGCGCCTGGCGATTGAGCGCTAAAGGAAGCCCCGCAAGGGGCTTTCGCCACACTTCTACTAATCCCCCATCCCGCTTTGCGCTATTTGCGCTGTCTCTTTTCCCTGTTTCCGCTATAGGCTGGGCGCAAAAAACTGCATAACTAACCGAAATACTTCCACTCCTATTCGCAACAAAAAACTCTACAGCCTCCTCCTTGTGCCACTGGCAGCGGAGTGAGGAACTGCCTATATATTAATCGCCGCTTATTCAGGCGGTAGGGGATTGCCACCGAAAGTGGTTGTCAGTTTTGTCGATGTCGCGGGAGAGGGGCGGCACAGAGGTACTCCCTCTGTAACAGGAGTAAAGGTTACAGGGTTTTGTTATGAAAGATGGTTATGAAGATCCCGGCAAGAACGCTCGCAGCAAGGACTCCGAGGAATTTGCCGAAGAGCGCAGTATTACTTCGCGCCGGCGTGCCAGAAGCCAGTTAAGTTCCGATGTAGAGGCGTTTCTCGCCGGCGGTGGTGCGATTAATGAAGTTGATCCCGAGGTTACCGCCGATCCCCCGCGCAAACCGCAACCCAAATATGGCAGCCGCCCTATCTAAATTTCCCGTCTCACTGTCGTGCCGTCGGCGGACGTGGCGACAGTGATCGCAGCTTACCGATTGAGCAGTTTTGGCAGCAGGCGCTCCAGGACTTCACCGATATAGGACAGAAATAAGGTGCCCAGGCTGGAGCGGTAGTATTGGGGATCGGCAGAGCCCACCGCCAGGGTACCCAGTTGATTGGCCAGCGGCACTACCGCAGCAGAACCGATATGTTGCGCACTCTCGGCAAACAGGAACTCTTTTTCCCGCTGGCGCAAAACACCACAGATGGGGCGGCCGTTGCGAATAATGCCGCCAATTGTCCCCTCGGCATCGGCCAGTGTACTGGTTTGAACTCGCCCCAGACTTTGGCGGGGGGCGGAGATGGGCTCGAACAGGGTCAGGCTGGTGAACTCGACGTTGAAGTCGGAGGCGAAGCTGGCATAGAGCGTCTCGGTGACCTCCGCAATATTTTCAGCTTCCAGCAGTGCCAGGATCAGTCGGCGGCTATTGAAGAACAGCTGGTCGTTGTCCCGGGCATTGTGCAAAAGCTGATCGAGGCGCTGGCGCATCTCGATATTGCGCTCCCGCAGCAAGTGGGTTTGGTGGGTCATCAATGACACGGTTTTGCCGTTTTCCCGTGGCAGTTTGATCGTCTCCAGCAGCTCCATGCGCTCCTCAAAGAACTCCGGGTTTTGCACCAGGTAGCGGGCCACCTGCCGCGCGAGCAGTTTATCGTCGCGCTGGACTTCCTTTTGAGCGTCGCCGGCAATCTCTTCGAGGGGTCGATTGGCGTCTGTGTGTTCCATTGTGTTTGCTTTTTCCGACACGGGTGCGGGGCAGCGGGCGCTTGACGGCCAAATATCCCCGACAGTGGTTTAGAGAATAATCTGCCCGTGAAAAACCGTGGTCGCGGGCCCGGTCATAGTAACGGGCTGACCCGGTCCGCTCCAGTGAATTGTCAGTGTGCCGCCGGGGAGCTGCATATCGACTTTGTCATCCACCAGGCCGCGCAGACGGGCGTATACCATGGCGGCGCAGGCCCCGGTGCCGCAGGCGCGAGTTTCGCCAACGCCGCGCTCAAATACTCTGAGATGTGCTTCATTGCGCGTGTCTACTTGCAGGAAGCCGGCGTTGACCTTTTGCGGGAAACGCGGGTGCCGCTCGATCAGGGGGCCCAGCCTTTCCAGCGGTGCCGAGGCGATATCTTCAACCAATAGGACGGCGTGGGGATTACCCATAGATACGGCGCCAATGGTGAAGGTCTCGCCATCGACTTCGAGCGGGTAGGACTCGGCGCGGCGATCGGCAGAAAAGGGCACCGCCTGCGGTTCGAGAACCGGCTCCCCCATATCGACACTCACCTGATCGCCGTCGAGCACTTTCAGGTGTAGCAACCCGGCGGCAGTTTCCACCAGGATATTTTTCTTACCGGTGAGACGGCGCTCGCGCACGAAGCGGGCAAAACAGCGGGCACCGTTGCCGCAGTTCTCTACTTCACTGCCATCGGCGTTAAATATTCGGTAGCGAAAATCTGCTTCGGGGGTGCGGGGCGGCTCTACCAGTAGCACCTGGTCGCAGCCTACGCCGAGGCAGCGATCCGCCAGGCGGCGGATCTTTTCCGGGGTCAGTTTGATTTTTTGGCTGACGCCGTCGAGCATCACAAAATCGTTACCGAGCCCGTGCATCTTGCTGAATTTAACGCGCATTCCATTTCTCTGTTCGTATTTATTATCCGCTGCGTTGGCTGCGGTTTGGGGCCCGGGCTGAAAATGGGCCCCACTGCGATGCAAGTCACTGATCAGGCTTTTTGGGGTACCGTGGTTTCACCGCGAACCAAGTCAGCAAAAGTCTCCCGCTCACGCACCAAGTAAGTTTTGTCGCCATCCACAAGCACTTCAGCGGCGCGACAGCGGCTGTTGTAATTGGAACTCATGGTGAAACCGTAGGCACCGGTGGACAACATGGCCAACAACTGGCCCTCTTGCAGCGATTGAGAGCGGTTTTTGCCGAGGAAGTCGCCGGTTTCACAGACGGGGCCGACAATATCCCATAGGGTACTGTCACTCTCGTCCGGTGTCACTGGCACAATATCCTGCCAGGCCTGGTAGAGGGCCGGGCGCAGGTTGTCATTCATGGCCGCGTCGACGATAGCAAAATTGTGCTCTTCGGTGCGTTTCAGGTATTCGACCCGAGTCAGCAGGGCGCCGCCATTGGCGGCAATAGAGCGCCCCGGTTCAAGAATCAGGGATAAATTGCGCGCGCCGATACGCTGGTGCACCGCCGCCAGGTAGTCGCCAATCGGCGGTGGCTCTTCACCGCGATAGCGCACGCCGAGGCCTCCGCCCAGGTCCAGGTGCTGCAAAATTATTCCCAGCTCGGCGAGCTGGTCGACAAGGATCAGCAGGCGGTCGAGGGCATCGAGAAACGGTGCGATTTCGGTGAGCTGCGAGCCGATATGGCAATCCACACCGGTAATTTTCAGGTGCGCGGAAGCCGCCGCGCGTTGATAAACTTCGATCGCCTTATCTATGGCGATGCCAAATTTATTTTCTTTGAGGCCGGTAGAGATATAGGGGTGGGTCTGGGCATCCACATCGGGATTGACCCTGATGGAAATCGGCGCGGTCTTGCCACACTCTGCGGCCACCCGCTCCAGCCGATCAATTTCCGCCTCCGATTCAATATTGAAGCAGTGTACGCCCACTTCCAGAGCGCGGCGCATCTCCTCTGCAGTTTTACCCACCCCGGAAAAGACGATGCGCGCTGGGTCGCCGCCGGCGAGCAGCACCCGCTCGAGTTCGCCGCCGGACACAATATCAAAACCCGCGCCCAACTGTGCCAGCAGCGACAGAATGCCCAAATTGCTATTGGCTTTTACCGCGTAGCAGATAAGGCCGGGGCGCTCGCCGAGGGCCTCGGCGTAATCCCGGTATTGCCGCTCAAAGTGCGCGCGGCTGTAGACATAGGTGGGGGTGCCGAAGCGCTCGGCAATTTGCTCTAGGGAAACCTGTTCAGCCCACAGGCTGCCATCGCGATAACTAAACTCTCTCATTTTACCGATTCTTACTCTGCTAAATCTTCCTCGACATTGGAGTCATCCGCTGTACCGGATTCGTCGTCGACCTCGATAGTGGGGCCGCTCTCAATGGTGTTATCGATATCGAAGTCGGACTCATAGCCGTCTTCGGATTCAATTTCGTCGACCGTTTCCAGCGCTTGCTCTGCTGCGGAGCCGGGCTCGCCGGGCTGCGCCGCAGGGCTGGTCGGTGTTGTCTGCGGTGGGCCGCCGGGAATATTGCTGGCGGGCATGGCGGGGTCCTGCGGCAGATAGAGGGGCCCTTTTTGGCCACAGCCCAGCAACAGCGCTGTAGCGCTGATGGCGATAGATAATAGAGAGAGTCGTTTGAGCATTGATAACATCCTGGGAGTCGGAGATTCGCAGCGGTAACCGGCAAAAGCCTGATAGTATAGCGGCCCACCTGATTCAACAAATTACACGGTAACAGAAGTAAGCAACGATGAGCCAAGCGGAATATGATGCGGCTGTGGAGCAGACCCTAATCGGTATTGAGGATGCGCTCGATCACTGCGATTGGGATATCGACTACGAACGCAGTGATGCGGTGCTGACCCTGACCCTGGAGGACAATGGCAGCCAGGTCATTCTCTCGCGCCAGTCCGCCAACCGGGAGTTGTGGGTTGCGGCCAAATCCGGTGGCTACCACCTCTCGTTTGAAAATCCCGGCTGGAAGTGCACCACGACTGCTGAAGACCTGCCCACTTTACTCGACCGCGTATTGAGCGAGCAGCAGGGCGAGCAGGTTTCTCTCGGTTTATCCGCCTAAACAGCGCTTAGGCGCGCTGCGCAATCTCCTCCCGCGCGCGCTGACAGGCCGCGCGCACTTGATTCGGAGCGGTGCCGCCAATATGGTCGCGGGCCGCCACTGAACCCTCCAGAGTCAGCACCTCAAATACGTCGTCGCCAATCTCTGTAGAGAATTGTTGTAGCTGGGCCAGGCTGAGTTCGGCTAGGTCTTTGTCCTGTTCAATGGCAAAGGATACCGACTGGCCGACAATCTCGTGGGCATCGCGGAAGGCCACCCCTTTGCGCACCAGGTAATCGGCCAGATCCGTCGCGGTAGAGAAGCCCTTGGCCGCAGCCTCCAGCATATTTTCTTTCTTCGCCTTGAGTGCCGGTGCCATATCGGCAAACGCGCGCAGACAATCCAGCGCGGTATCGGCGGCGTCGAACAGCGGCTCTTTATCCTCCTGGTTGTCCTTGTTGTAGGCCAGCGGCTGGCTCTTCATCAGGGTGAGCAGTGCGATCAGGTGACCGTTGACCCGGCCGGTTTTTCCGCGCACCAGCTCCGGTACATCGGGGTTTTTCTTCTGCGGCATGATGGAGGAGCCGGTGCAGAAGCGGTCGGGCAGGTCGATAAAGTCGAACTGGCTGGAAGTCCACAGCACCAACTCCTCACTGGCGCGGGAGAGGTGGGTGAGCAGCAGCGCCGCGAAGGCGCAGAATTCGATGGCGAAATCCCGGTCGCTGACCGAGTCGAGGGAGTTCTCCGTGGGGGCGTCGAAGCCCAGCAATTCCGCTGTGCGCGCGCGATTGATCGGGTAGCTGGTGCCAGCCAGCGCAGCGGCGCCCAGCGGCGAGCGGTTAACCCGCTTGCGGCAATCCATCAGGCGCTCGAAATCCCGGCTCAGCATGGCATTCCAGGCCAGCAAGTGGTGGCCAAAAGTCACCGGTTGCGCGCTCTGTAAGTGGGTAAAGCCGGGCATAATGGTATCGGCTTCGCGCTCGGCCAAATCGACCAGGCCGCTTTGCAGGCGGGTCAGTTCCGCCGCGATCAGGTCGATGCGCCCGCGCAGCCACAGGCGGATATCGGTTGCCACCTGATCGTTGCGCGAGCGGCCGGTATGCAGTTTCTTGCCGGTGGCGCCAATGCGCTGGGTCAGGCGCGCTTCGATATTCATATGTACGTCTTCGAGCTGCACAGACCAGGGAAATGCCCCCGCTGTTATCTCCTCGGCGATGCCTTTCAGGCCATCGGCTATCTTGTGATATTCATCAGCACTTAATACCCCCACTTCTGACAACATCTGCGCGTGGGCAAGTGATCCCTGGATATCTTCCATGGCCATACGCTGGTCAAAGCTCACCGAGGCGGTAAATCGCTCGACAAAGGCATCGGTGGCTTCGCTAAAGCGGCCACCCCAGAGTTTGGCGGCGGGATTGTTGGCGGACTCGGAAGGGGATTTTTCGTTACTCATGGTTTTCCTGGCTGCATTGAGATGAAAGGCTGGGGAGCTTGGTGATATCTTGCGCTTGGAACTTTGGGACAATCAAGAATAACAACTGCATGTCATTTCCCTGGCCGCTGGGCATTATAACGCAGAAAATTCGAAAATATCGCGCAGGAAATAAGGATTCTGCGTTTTCCGGGCAGGCCCCCTTCTTACCGGACCTCTGTAGCGTGACCTCTCTGGCAGCGTTGGTGCTGATGGGGGAGTTGTTGGCCCTGGTGCTGGTACTGGCTCTGGATGGTTTGCGTGAATTCAGCTGGCAGCGCCTGGGACTGATTTCTCTGGTGGTTCAGTGGGTGATACTGCCCTCGGCTGCGCTGCTGTGCCGGCTGCGGCCCAGTCTGGCCAAGATGTCCCACAAGCTCGCCGGCGGCTTGAGCTTTATCGCGGTATTATCGGTGTTGATATTGGTAATGGCCGTGCAGCGCTATCTGCGCGCGCTACTGTTGCAGACCAGTTTCGACAGCTGGGGGTTTGCCGGCGACTGCCTACTCGGCGCTATCTGTGCGGGGGTGGTTTTGCGCTACGCCTACCTGCAACAGCAGCTGTACAACCAGCAGCAGGCGGAACTCGGCGCTCGAATCGAAGCGCTGCAATCCCGAATCCGCCCCCACTTCCTCTTTAACAGCATGAACAGCCTGGCCAGTTTGATCGCTGTTGATCCGGATCGCGCGGAGCGGCTGGTGGAGGATTTGTGCGTATTGTTTCGCGCCAGCCTCGCCGATCCGAAACTGGTGCCCTTGGCGCAGGAAGTGACGTTGGCCCAGCGCTATCTGGAGATTGAAGCCCTGCGCCTGGGCGAGCGCTTGCAGCAGCGCTGGCAGATTGGCGAGGGGCTGGATAGTGTCCAGCTGCCCAGTATGTTGCTGCAACCCCTGCTGGAAAATGCGGTGTTGCACGGTGTGGCCCAGCTGCGTGCAGGCGGGGAGATTGCGGTGCAGCTCTCGCTGGAGGAGGGCATGCTTAATATCGCGATTGAAAATCCGCTGCCGCAGGTCGGCGCCGCGCCGACAAGGGCGGGTAACGGCATGGCGACAGAAAATATTCGTCAGCGCCTCAGCGCTTACTACGGTGATCGCTTCAAATTTACCGCCGGTCGGGAGCTGGGCCGGTACCGGGTGCTACTGCGGCTACCCTTGTCCCCCCGGGCGGTGGACCCACAGGAAATAGCGATCGCCACAAATTCCAACAAAGCTATTGAGGTGATGGAGTGACACAGTTGCGTGTACTGATTATTGATGACGAGCCCCTGGCTCGGACCCGCCTGCACCGGCAGTTGGAGAGAGTCGATAATTGCAGCGCTGTGGGGGAGGCGGCAGATATTGAAGCCGGACTGGCACAGGTACATGCGCTCGACCCGGATCTTATACTGCTGGATATAGAAATGCCCGGCGGCAGTGGCTTGCAGTTGGCCCAACAGCTGTCCAGTCTTCCGTGCCCACCGGCAATAATTTTCTGCACCGCTCACGATGAGTTTGCTCTACCCGCTTTTGCCACTTCAGCGGCTGGTTATCTATTGAAACCTGTGAACGTCGAACAGCTGCGTGAGGCGATTGCCGGGGTACAGCGTCTGAGTAAACCCCAGCAGCAACTGTTAACAAAGCGAGAGCGGGACGAACCCCGGGGCCGCAGCCGCATTAAGGCGATCAGTCGTCTGGGGGTAGAGCTGCTGGAGGTCGACTCGATCCGCTGTCTGATCGCCGACAGCAAATATGTGGTGGCCTACCACCCCGCTGGAGAGACCATTCTGGATGAGTCTCTGAAAGAGCTGGAGGGAGAGTTTGGCCCGCGCTTTGTGCGTATCCACCGCAGTGCGCTGGTGGCGGTGCAATATATTGTTGGCCTGCGCCGGGACGGTACAAATTATCGGGTGGAGTTGGAGGGAGTGACGGCGGCGCCGCTGGTAAGCCGGCGCATGTTGCCCTCGGTAAAAAGCCTGATTGCAGAAATTTGCTAGGGCTTAACTGTTCCCGCGCATAAAAACGGCGAGCACTGCTGCCAGCATTGATAGCGCAAAACAGACTCTGATGATTCGCGCCTGTCTGGGCTTATAAAAAACTGGCCGCAGGCTTCCCCCCAAACACAGCCAGATAAAATCCACCGCAGCGGCCACCAGTAAACAGACCAAACCCGTGGCGAAATAGCTTGGGCCACTCTCTCCGAACGGCAGTAAAAATTGGGAGAAGAGGGCAAGGAAGGCGGCATAGGCCTTGGGGTTTAATAAGTTAAAAATAAATCCATCAAACAGCGACGGGGGGTGCACGGCTGCCGCTTTGCCCTGTTCCAGTAGCGGGGCCGTGGCAATTTTAATCGCGATATAGCCAATATATAAGGCACCGCAAAGCTGTACTAGCAGGCGCGCCTGTGGCCAGGCCGCGAGCAGGGCGGCGATACCGGCGGTTGCCCCGACAATAGCAACACTGAGGCCGAGCAGGATACCGATAAGAAAGCGGCCGCTTTTTTTCACTCCAAAGGTTGCTCCCGAGGCGGCCAGGGCAAGTGGCGCGGGCCCGGGGGAGCCGAGTAACAGAGCGGTTGCGGCAATAAGTGAGGAAAGTGCCTCTAACATAATTGTACTCGCGGTCTTCTCAGTTGATTAAAGTGGGAGGCAGTAAATATCGGGCGGCACCGGCTCCTGGATCGGGGCGTTAGCGGAGGCGGATTATAGCGGGTGCGAACCGTTTACAGACCGGGTTGTCTGTAAACGGTATTGATCTGGCAGGATTGGGGGCTAGTAGAGCTGGGGGCCACCGTCGCCGTACTCTGAGTCATTTTGCAGGCTCAACTCGCCGGCGGCACTATTTAAGTACTCGGCATCGGATTCGGATTTGAGCTTAATCATCAGGCGCAAATCGTTGGCAGAGTCGGCGTGGGACAGGGCATCCTCATAGGTAATTTCTCCCCCATCGTAGAGCTCGTAGAGGGCCTGGTCGAAGGTCTGCATGCCCTGCTCCCCGGAACGCTTCATCAACTCCTTGATCTTATCCACCTGGCCCTTGCGGATCAGGTCCGACATCAGCGGGGTATTGATCATGATCTCGAGACAGGCGCGGCGGCCATCGCCATCGGGGGTCGGTACCAGCTGCTGGGCCACCATCGCCTTCAGGTTGAGGGACAGGTCCATAAACAGCTGTTTGTGGCGGTCCGCCGGGAAGAAGTGAATGATCCGGTCGAGGGCCTGGTTGGCGTTGTTGGCGTGCAGGGTACACAGGCACAGGTGGCCGGTCTCGGCGAAGGCGATGGCGTGGTCCATAGTCTCGCGGGAGCGCACCTCACCAATCAGGATGACATCCGGCGCCTGACGCAGGGTGTTCTTCAGGGCGACCTCGAACGACTCGGTATCCAGGCCCACTTCGCGCTGGGTCACAATACAGCCGCGATGTTGGTGGATAAATTCGATCGGGTCCTCAATGGTGATGATATGGCCCTTGGTGTTCTCATTGCGGTGGCCGATGATGGAGGCGAGAGAGGTGGACTTACCGGTACCGGTGGCGCCCACAAAAATGATCAGCCCGCGCTTGGTCATGGCCAGGTCTTTGAGTACGTCGGGCAGGCCGAGCCCGTCGATGGAGGGGATTTTGGTTTCGATGCGACGCAGTACCATGCCCACCAGGTTGCGCTGGAAGAAGGCCGATACCCGGAAACGCCCCACATTGCGCACGGCAATCGCGAAGTTCAGTTCCTTTTGCTCGGCAAATTCGCGCCGCTGCTTCTCGTTCATGGTGCTTACCACCAGCTCGCGCGCTTTTTCCGGTGTGAGCGCGGTGCTGCTACAGGGCACAACGCGGCCGTGCAGTTTGATGGAGGGCGGCACGCCCGCCGTGATAAATAAGTCCGAAGCACCTTTCTCTACAACCAGTTGTAGGAGTCTTTCAATATCCATGCTGTCTACCGCGTTTTAACTCGACTTTTTCCCCAGATTGGGGGGCGGATTTGGGGCCGTTTAGAAGTTTTCCGGCATCTTGGCTTTTTCGCGCGCCACTTCGCGGCTGATGATACGCCGCGCCACCAGGTCTTCCAGGCACTGGTCCATGGTCTGCATGCCGACACTGGCACCGGTCTGGATGGCCGAGTACATCTGCGCGATTTTGTCTTCGCGGATCAGGTTACGGATAGCCGGGGTACCACGCATAATTTCGTGTGCGGCGACCCGGCCACCGCCGGTTTTCTTCATTAGCGTCTGGGAGATAACCGCCTGCAGGGATTCCGACAGCATTGAACGCACCATGGCCTTTTCCTGTGCCGGGAATACATCCACCACACGGTCAATGGTTTTGGCGGCGGAAGTGGTGTGCAGGGTGCCGAATACCAAGTGACCGGTCTCTGCCGCTGTCAGCGCCAGGCGAATGGTCTCCAGGTCCCGCATCTCACCGACGAGAATAATGTCCGGGTCTTCACGCAGTGCAGAGCGCAGTGCCTCGGCAAAGCCGTGGGTATCCCGGTGCACCTCGCGCTGGTTCACCAGGCACTTTTTGGATTCGTGCACAAATTCGATCGGGTCCTCGATGGTGAGGATATGTTCGTATTTGTTGTCGTTGATATAGTCCATCATCGCCGCCAGGGTGGTGGACTTACCGGAACCTGTGGGCCCGGTTACCAGCACCAGGCCGCGGGGGGTATCTGAAATCTGCTTGAACACCTGGCCCATGCCCAGGTCTTCCATGGTGAGAACCTTGGAGGGAATGGTCCGGAATACTGCGCCGGCACCCCGGTTGTGGTTAAAGGCATTCACACGAAAGCGGGCGACACCGGGGACTTCAAAAGAGAAGTCTGTCTCCAGCAGCTCTTCGTAATCCTTGCGCTGCTTGTCGTTCATGATCTCGTAGATCAGGCTGTGTACCTGCTTGTGCTCCATGGATGGCAGGTTGATACGGCGCACGTCGCCATCGACGCGAATCATCGGCGGCAGGCCCGCCGAGAGGTGCAAGTCGGAGGCGTTTTGCTTGGCGCTAAAGGCGAGGAGTTCAGTGATATCCATACTGCTACCTTAGGGTTCTTGTTTGGGCTCAGGTAAAATCGCCGCTCAAATCGGTAAGGGCCCCAGTATATGCGCAAAGAGACAATCGTCGAAAACCTGAATGCAGTAGGTGAGCGGATTGTGACATGCTGCAACAACTGCGATCGCAACCCCGCAGAAATCACCCTGTTGGCGGTTTCTAAAACTCGGCCGGCGGAGGACTTGCGCAGCGCTTTTGCCGCAGGTCAGCGGCACTTTGGTGAAAATTATTTACAGGAGGCTCTGGAGAAACAAGATGCCCTGTCCGACCTGGACATTCACTGGCACTTTATTGGGCCACTGCAATCGAATAAAAGCCGCGCGGTGGCAGAGCGATTTCACTGGATGCACACGGTGGACCGCCTGAAAATCGCCCAGCGCCTATCGGCACAGCGCCCCGCTCATATAGCACCGCTCAATATCTGCTTGCAGGTGAATATCGATGGCGAGCAGAGCAAGTCTGGCATAGCCCCACAGGATTTGGCCGCTCTGGCGGCTGAAGTGGTGAGATTGCCGGGGCTGCGTCTGCGCGGTCTGATGGCGATCCCCGCAGCCCGCGAGGGCGCCGTGGAACAGCGCGAGCCATTTACCCGCCTGGCAGCGCTACTGCAAGGCTTGCGCAAACAGCTTCCCCAGCAGACCCTGGATACCCTGTCTATGGGCATGTCTGGAGATATGGAGGCCGCTATCGCCTGCGGCGCCACCATTGTGCGCATCGGCACAGATATTTTTGGGGCGCGAAACTATTCTGCACAACGGAATTAGTACGAAAGTATCTTTTGGGTTAATGGGATGACAAAATCTGGGACTGTAGATGTAGTACTGCTGCTTTTGACCCTGTGTGCGGTACTGTCTCTGTCTGTAACGAATAGTGTACTGGTGACCTGGGTGGCGCTGGAGTGGTTGGCTTTTATTTGTCTGCTCTCCTTTGTCTCCCCCAAAATTTCGCTGATTACCAGCTTTATGAACTCGGCAGTTACTGGGATATTTGGCGATGATAGGCGCTATTGGCTGTGGCTTACGGCGATTGCCCTCAACCTGATTGCGATTGTGGAAATCTTTCCCTTTCTGTTCGGTTATGCAGACGGGCCTTAAAGCGCTTAACTCGAAAAGAAAACGGCCGTTAGGGCCGTTTTCTTTTCCTGGGAGCAGGCAGCTAGCGCTTATTTAGACTGATGCTCTTTATTTAAAGGTGAGCCGCCGGCGCACTCGACTTTGTGGCGTTGAGTTCCCTCGCCAAAACGGCTGCCGATACAGAGGCCTTTACCGTCTAGGTCTCAGCCCCCGAAGCTGGCCGAGTGCATATCCTGATAGCGATGGTGGCGGGTACATCTTCGAGTACCCGCTGGCAGTGCTGCTCGCAGTGAGCGCCACCCCCTGTGCATACTCTTCTCTTCGTGGGAGCCAGCTGGGCTCTCTTGTTATTTGAATCCGGCGGCCACATATTAGCGGGGTGCTTCGATAGGGGAGCAGCGACAAAATTTTGCAACCGCCCAAGGTGATATAAGTGAGTACAGTGAGCCCTAAAATGGTTTTTATTGGTGGTGCCGGCAATATGGCGGGTGCAGTCATCGGCGGTTTGGTGGCCTCTGGGTATCCCGCAGAGCAGATTACTGCCACAGGCCGGGATTGGGACAAGCTCAATACCTTTGCCGCGAGCCATGGGGTAGCCGTTAGCGACGATAATATTGCCGCTATCGCCGATGCCGATGTGATTGTGCTGTCGGTGAAGCCACAGGTGATGCGGGAGCTCTGTGAGGGGCTACAACCTCACCTGGCAGATCGCGCACCGCTGATTATCACTTTTGCCGCAGGTATTCCGCTGGCGGCTTACCACCGCTGGATGGGTGCGCACCTTCCTATCGTTCGGGCTATGCCCAACACCCCGGCACTGGTTCAAACCGGAGTTACCGGTCTCTATGCCGATACCAAAGTGAGTGACGAGCAGAGAGTCACTGCCGAGCGCATCGTCGCTGCGGTAGGTATCTCCTACTGGGTCGATGAGGAGCGCGGCATCGACCAGGTGATTGCGGTCGCGGGATCGGCACCGGCTTACTTTTTCCAGTTTATGGAGGCGATGATCGACGCCGCTTCCGCCGGTGGCCTCGCCCGCGCGGATGCGCAGCGCCTCGTGTTGCAAACTGCCCTGGGCGCCGCCAAACTGGCGGTCGCCAGCGATGTGGATGTCGCCCAATTGAAGCGCAACGTGATGTCTCCAGGTGGTACTACCGAGCGCGCGGTGCAGCGCTTTGAACAGGGCGGCTTGCCCCAGTTGGTTGCCAGCGCCATGCGCGATTGCGAAGAGCGGGCGGCGGAAATGGCAAAGGAGTTGGATCGGTAAAGCTACCGCTCCAGTTGGATAGGTGCAGCGGTGGCTGCTGAAAATCTTTTTGTTTAGGGTTTATTCATGGTCAATACCTTTAGCAGTATCGGCGTTTATGTCGTGGGCATACTGGGCATTTTGTACCTTTTCGCCGTGTTATTGCGTTTCTTGTTGCAGCTGGGCCGTGCGGATTTTTACAACCCCTTATCCCAGGGCGTTGTGAAGGTGACCAACCCTTTACTGTTGCCGCTGCGCAAAGTGGTACCGGGACTTTTTGGTATCGATATGGCCTCGCTGGTGCTGGCACTGTTAGTCGGTTGGGCCATGATTATGGCTTGTGCCACGATCGCAGGTTACGGCCTGGTTAATCCCCTCAGTGCACTGCTGTGGTCGCTGATTGGCTGTGTCTCCACGGTGATCGCGGTGGTGTTTATCGGTCTGTTGATCTCCATCGTCGCCAGCTGGATTGCCCCCAATAGTGGCCATCCGGCTTTGATTTTACTGCATCAACTCCTGGAGCCTTTCTGCGGTCCTGTGCGACGTTTGATTCCGCCTTTGGGGGTGATCGATATCAGCCCGATATTTGTCTTTATCCTGCTCACGGTGGCCGACAAACTGCTATTGGGCTTTGCCCAGATGGCCAATATGCCCGCTTTTGTCTACAGCCTGTTCTGGCATATTCCCGGCTTTTAAAATGTGACCGGCTGAACATTTCTTCAGCCGCGCGCACTGGATCGCATCTGCGCGGTGTTAGACTCTTAATACTATCGATTACGGCCGCTCCCTTTATCTCGGGGGCGGGTCGCTAGTCACCGGGTCTCAATAACAAGAACACCGTAAATGGAAGACGCACTTTTACGCCAGCATATTTCCGACTACGACCGTTGGAAAAAGAATCTCGATCGCCAATTTGCCCACTTCAGCCAATGGCTTGAACAGCATTTCTCCAATTCCGCCGGGGCCTGCCAAGTTGTACAACAGGCCCGCGCCCTGCTCGCCGATGATCAGTTCACTCTGGTTTTGGTGGGGGAGTTTTCGCGGGGGAAAACAGAGCTGCTCAATGCGCTGTTGTCGCAAACCTACGGCCAGCGTTTACTGCCCTCAAGACCCGGGCGTACGACCATGTGCCCCACAGAAATCTTCAGTGATGGCAGTGAGCGCGCCAGCCTGCGCCTGCTGCCGATTGAGACCCTGGCGACGAATACCAGCCTGGAGAGCTTCCGCCGAATTCCGCAAAAGTGGGTAACTCACGAGTTTGATGCCAATGACCCCGAGGCGACCCGAGAGACTTTACTAAAGGTCGCCGCGACCAAGTCGGTTATGCCGGAAGAGGCTGCCCGCTACGGTTTCGATCGGCGTCACCTGGACGGCAAGGGCAATCTTGTCGAAATCCCCGCCTGGCGCTTTGCCTTGATCTGCCTGCCGCACCCGCTGCTGGATCAAGGCTTGCGCATTATCGATACCCCGGGGCTGAATGCCCTCGGCAACGAGCCGGAACTCACCTTGAGCACACTGCCCGGAGCTCAGGCTGTCGCCTTTTTGCTGGCGGCCGATGCCGGAGTCAGCGGTACCGATATGGGGATGTGGGAGACTCACCTGGCACCCTTGCAGGAGCATCGCGGAACCTCTGTGATGGCCCTGCTCAACAAGATGGATGTGCTCTGGGATGACCCCGAGGAGGATGCCGAGTTGTTGTTGCGGCGCATGCGCGCCGAAGTGGCCGCTCTCCTGTCTCTGCCGCAGGAGAGCGTGGCTGGGGTCTCTGCAAAAATGGCCCTGTTGGGGCGGCAGCAGCGGGATGCCGATCTGTTGCGCAACAGCCGCTTTGGTGAATTTGAGCGGATGTTGGTGCAGCGCCTGCTGGAACACCGCCAAAAAATGGCCGAACACCGCTCCCTGCAGCAAGCCCTCACCTTGATGGCGGATACCCGCGATCTGCTCAAGCGCCGCCTGAACAGTGGCCGCGCGGCGCTGGCCCACTTGCAGCGCAATAGCGGCAATACCGCAGAGCAATTGGCAGAGTTGGAGCAGCTACAGGTCACCGTGCGCGAGCAGCACAAACTCTGCCACCAGGAGCTGCTGACGCTCAAATCGAGCCAGAGAATGCTGGCGCGGCAAAGTTCTTCCCTGCTGACGCCGATTTCCAGACAGCAGTTGCAGGCGCTGATCGACGATACCCTGGCTAACCTCAATCGCCGCTGGACGCCTATGGGGCTGGCCAAGGCCATCGATACTTTTATGGAAGGGGTCGACTACCAACTGTCCAATCTCGAGCGGGAAGTGGATCAGGCCAATCGCTTGCTCGATGCGGTGTTTGAGCGCTCCAGCTTGAAGAAAGTCGATACCGCCGAACAGTATTTCACCATCCGCAAGTTCCGCTTTGTGCTGCGGGGACTGCACCGCCAAGCGGCGCAGTTGAGACGCTCTCCGCAGTTGCTACTCGCGCGCCGCAACCGTCTCAGCGAGCGCTTTATCACCACACTAGCCAGTGAGGTGGGCAGGCTTTACGAGGATATGAGTAACAAGGCGGAAAACTGGCTGGAGCACGCCCTCGAGCCGCTCAAGCAACATGCGCAGTATCAAAAGCAGTTACTCAACCGCCATTTGATTAAGCTGACAGAGCTGAAGCAGAAAACCTGCAACCGCCGCACAGATCTTCGCACTCTCGAGGATGAAGTGCAGCGCAATGACAAGGCGCTGGTGGCGCTGGAGGATTTGCTGCGGCACAACGGCTCGGCACCGCAACCCGTTGCACCGGCGCCGCGCGCGCGCAACGTCACTCCCCTGAAGGCCTCGCAGACGACTTGAAGTTAATTGATATTGGTTCTGTCTGGCATTTGTTATAAGTTGCAGTGCTCTCACTCACTGGCGGCTTTGGCAATTTGCCGGGCAACACCTTTCAACCTGACAGATACAGTACCTTGTCGACGGAAAATCCTACCGCTTCTTCAGAAGCCCAAATTGCCACTGACGCTGATGCCGGCTCCGTGGGCCTGGTCGAGCCCAAAAGCCATCACTTTAGTGAGCCACTGGAACTGGCCTGTGGCCGAGTACTCAAGAGTTATACCCTGGTTTACGAAACCTACGGTGAGCTCAACCGGGAAAAGAACAATGCGGTCCTGATCTGCCACGCGCTGTCCGGGCACCATCACGCTGCGGGGCGGCACCGCGCCGAGGATAAGCGCCCGGGGTGGTGGGATCACTATATCGGTCCGGGCAAGCCGATCGACACCAACCGTTTCTTCGTAGTGGCGCTGAACAATCTCGGCGGTTGTCACGGATCTACCGGTCCGGTCTCTATCAACCCGGATACCGGCGCCGCCTGGGGGCCGGACTTTCCACCGCTGCGGGTGCGCGACTGGGTACACAGCCAGGCGCGCCTGGCAGATGTGTTGGGCATTCGACAGTGGGCGGCGGTTATCGGCGGCAGCCTCGGTGGCATGCAGGCGATGCGCTGGTCGCTGGAATATCCCGAGCGCCTGCGCCACTGCGTGGTTATCGCTTCGGCCATGAAGTTATCCGCACAAAATATTGCGTTTAACGAGACCGCGCGCCAGGCGATTACCTCCGACCCGGACTTTTGTAACGGCCACTATCTGCGCGAGGAGAAGCTGCCCCGCCGGGGCCTCGCCGTCGCGCGTATGATCGGGCATATCACTTACCTTTCCGACGACGGCCTGGGGCGCAAGTTTGGCCGCGAGTTGCGCAGTGGGAGTTTCCAGCGGGGCTCGGATGAAGAGGTGGAGTTTCAGATACAGAGTTACCTGCGCTACCAGGGGGCGAGCTTCTCCAATACCTTTGATCCCAATACTTACATCTTGATGACCCGGGCGCTGGACTTCTTCGATTTGGCGCGAGAGTACGGCGATGACCCGGTCGAGGCCTTTTCCCACGCCAAGTGCCGGTTTTTGCTGGTGTCATTCACTTCTGACTGGCGCTTTGCGCCGGAGCGCTCCAGGGAAATTGCCGATGCCCTGATGCATGCGGATATTCCTGTGAGCTACGCCGAGGTGGAGTCGGCTATGGGGCACGACGCCTTCCTGTTGCCCAACGCCCGCTATGAGGGGATTTTTCGTGCCTATATGCAGCGGGTCGCAGCGGAAGTCGTCGAGGGGGTGTGCTGATGCGAATAGATTTAGATGTTATTCAGGAGTGGATTACTCCTGCGAGCCGGGTGCTCGACCTGGGCTGTGGTGACGGCGCGCTGCTCGAACAGCTGGGAAGCAATAAAGGGGTGAAAGGCTACGGCCTGGAAATTGATCCGGCCCAAATTGAGCGATGTGTGGCACGCGGCGTCAATGTGGTCGAGCAAAACCTGAATACGGGGCTGGGCAACTTTGCCGATGCTAGCTTTGATACCGTGGTTATGACCCAGGCGCTACAGACCTTGAGCAAGCCCCACCTGGTGGTAGAGGAGATGCTTAGGGTCGGGCGGGATTGCATCATTACTTTCCCAAACTTCGGACAGTGGAAGGCGCGCCGGCACCTCGCATTTTCCGGGCGTATGCCGGTTTCCGATTTATTGCCTTATGAATGGTATGACACGCCTAATATTCACTTTTGTACTTTTACAGACTTTGAGGTGCTGTGCCGGCAAAACCGCTGGACGATTCTGCATCGCCAGGTAGTTTCCGAGTCTAAAGCTGGGCGGATACTCAAGGACTTTTTACCCAATTTGTTTGGTGAGACAGCCATCTATCATCTAACTCGCTAAACTAAGATTTGCGCCAGCTCTTTAGTGGAGGGCCTTGGCGTGATGGACCGATTGAGCGCTGGGTTCCCGTGGGGACTGAGCGGATTTGACCACCGAACCTGCTGGGAGAGGTGAGGCTTATAACAACTGGAGGTGGAATGTGAAACCTATCCTTGCCCTGGCTGCATCTGTGGCCCTGCTCGTCTTGTCTGCCGGCGCTGCTGCACAAGAGGCGCGCACGATTAAGAACTATGCCGATTTTGGCGACTATCGAGTGATCTATTCAGTATTCAACAGTGACTTTATCCAGCCGGATATCGCCCGTCAGTACCAGCTGGCGCGGGCGAGGGGGCGGGCCTACGTAAATGTATCGGTGGTCAAGAAAGAGGGCGGAACCCATGGTCTCAGCGCCGAGATGTCCGGCACCGCCACCAACCTGATTCAGCAGTCGAGACCACTTGAGTTCAAGGAAATCCGCGAGGGCAAGGCGGTGTACTATCTCGCGCCACTGCGCTTTGAGGATGAGGAGACCCTCACCTTTAACGTAGAGGTCAAACTGCCCAATGGAAAAAATGAGACGATCAACTTCCGTCGCAAGCTGGACCGGGATTAATCCGCCGAGATGCCGCCAGCTGAGCGCAGGCTAAATTCCCCTCTTTAAGATTCACTGCGGGCCCAGGCCCGCTTTTTATTTGAAACCATATGCTAAATAAAATTGTTCTTGCCAGCGGCAATGCCGGCAAACTTCGCGAATTTTCACAGCTGTTCGCCTCGTGGGACGTACAAGTCGTCCCCCAATCTGACTTTGGGGTGACAGACGCCGACGAGACCGGATTGAGCTTTATTGAAAATGCTTTGATCAAAGCGCGCCACGCCAGCCGCATCAGTGGCCTGCCGGCACTGGCGGATGACTCGGGTCTGGCGGTGGATGCCCTGTGCGGTGCTCCGGGCATCTACTCCGCGCGCTATGCGGGCGCCGGGGCGAGCGATGAGAAAAATAACGCAAAGCTATTGGAAGCCCTACAGGATATCGAGGAAAAGCAGCGCTCTGCCAGCTTCCACTGCGCACTGGCTTTTGTGCGCCAATGGGATGACCCGGTGCCCCTGGTATGCAGCGCCAAGTGGAGCGGGACAATTTTGCGCGAGCCCGCAGGTGAGCAGGGCTTTGGCTACGATCCACTGTTCTTTATCGCATCTGAGGGAATGACTTCCGCTGAACTGCCGAGGGAGGGCAAGAATCAGCTGAGCCACCGGGCCCAGGCCATGGTGCAGTTTGAACTTCTGTGGCAGCAGAATATGCAGGGTGCTGACTTTGTCTGATCACAATACGGCATTACAGCTGCCGCCGCTCAGCCTGTATATCCATATCCCCTGGTGCGTGCGCAAATGCCCCTACTGTGACTTTAACTCCCATCAGGTTGATCGGGACCGGGCCAATTCAGACTACGCCCTGCCGGAATCTGACTATGTGGAGCAGCTGCGCCTGGACCTGCTGAGCCAGCGGCCCTGGGTACAGGGGCGTAAATTGCAGTCCATCTTTTTTGGCGGCGGTACCCCGAGTCTGTTTTCCCCCCAGGCCATTGGGCAGATTCTGGCGGCGGCCGAGCAGGTGGTGGGCTTTGCCGAGGGGATTGAGATAACCCTGGAGGCCAATCCCGGCACGTTTGAACAGGCCAAGTTCACCGGCTACCGGGCCGCCGGGGTCAACCGCCTGTCTATTGGTGTGCAGAGCTTCGATTCCCATCAGCTACAACAGCTGGGACGTATTCACAGCGGGGCGGAGGCCGAGGGCGCTCTGGCAATGGCGCGCCGCGCCGGCTTCGACAATATTAACCTCGATCTGATGCACGGACTGCCGGAGCAGAGCGAGGCGGAAGCTCTCGACGATTTGCGCCGGGCAATTGCCCTGGCGCCTGAACATATCTCCTGGTATCAGCTCACCATTGAGCCAAATACGGCATTTTACAGTGCGCCACCGGTTACCCCCGGCTCCCAGCTGATCGCCAGTATGCAGGGCAGTGGACGTGAGCTGCTTGCGGCGGAGGGCTATCGCCGCTACGAGGTGTCGGCTTATAGCAAGCCCCAGCTTGAGTCCCGTCACAATATCAACTACTGGTCTTTTGGCGACTATTTAGGTATTGGTGCCGGCGCTCACGGCAAGGTAACTTTAGCCGAAACGGGGCAAATTCTGCGCAGTCGGCGCACTCGCACGCCCCGGGATTATCTGTCCACTGCCCGACAGCAGCCCGGGTTGCTGCACAGCACCTTATCGCAACCTCATACTGATAGGATTGAGCGCGAGGATTTGCCCCTGGAGTTTCTGATGAATGCCCTGCGCCTGGTGGATGGTGTTCCCAGCGAGATTTTTACCCGCTATACCGGCCTGCCACTGTCCGAGCTGCAAAAACAGTGGCCGGCGCTGACGGCGATGGAACTTGTGGCGTGTTTAGATAAGCGCATTGCTGCCAGTGCCTTTGGTTTTGACTATATCGATGAGATTTTGCAGCGCTTTCTGGAACAGACGTAAGTCTGTTGGCAGGAGAGGCTTGAAATTTCACTGTGCGCCCCAATTTTGGGAGCAATGGTGCATCGCAGCTGTACAACCACCGCTGTGACCGTGAGAAGATGTGTTGGCGCCGCCCCGCATCGAGTAACTAAAGAACAGGAATACAATATGAGCGAGCACTCAATCATCAACGTATCTGACGCTGAATTCGAAGCAGAAGTTCTCAAGGCTGAAGGCCCGGTGCTGGTAGACTTTTGGGCACAGTGGTGCGGTCCGTGCAAGATGATCGCTCCAGTGCTGGAAGACCTGGCGGGTGAGTACGGCGATAAGTTGAAGATCGTCAAAGTGGACGTTGATGCCAACAAAGAGAGCCCGGCAAAATACAATGTTCGCGGTATCCCCACCCTGCTGCTGTTCAAAGGCGGCAATGTCGAAGGTACTAAAGTCGGCGCACTGTCCCGCGCTCAACTGACCGAATTTATCGATAGCCAGCTGTAAGGCTGTCGCTTTCATCCTGCAAAGGGGGTAAATTTCTTTGCAGGATGGGAAACACCCGTTATACTGGCTGTAATTCTGAAATAGTTCAGCGGTCTTGAAATAGGTGAGACGAGCTGACAAAGACGCCCCTCCACAGGGTCCCAGACCATTCCCGGTGCGTGTACTCCTCGAGTTGAACTTGTTCTGATAATGCTCCATAAATTGATTATGGGGAGCATAAGTTTACTGAGTATCGTGGTTTTGGTGGGAAAATGTACCTGGGTGTTTTGGGCAAATAGACGAGCTAATCTCTAAATATCAAACCCCTCCTCATAATTTCAGGCGTGTCCGCGCCAAATGACAACAGAAACATTAATAAGCAATTGGTATGAATCTCTCCGAATTAAAAACCAAACCCATTGAAGAGTTGATTGAAATAGCCAAAGGCATGGGCCTGGAAAATCTGGCCCGTTCGCGCAAGCAGGATATTATTTTCAATATTCTCAAGCGCCACGCCAAAAGCGGTGAAGATATTTATGGCGACGGCGTATTAGAAATCCTTCAAGATGGTTTTGGATTTTTGCGTTCCGCTGACTCTTCTTATCTCGCGGGACCGGATGATATATATGTATCTCCAAGTCAGATTCGCCGATTTAATTTACGTACGGGTGACTCAATTTCCGGAAAGATTCGCCCACCAAAAGAAGGTGAAAGATATTTTGCCTTATTAAAAGTTAACGAAATTAATTTTGACAAGCCGGAAAACGCACGTAACAAAATTCTTTTCGAAAACCTCACTCCTCTTTTCCCCAACGATCGCCTCACTCTCGAGTGCGGAAATGGCTCCTCCGAAGACTTGATTGGTCGTATTATTGATCTTGTTGCCCCGATCGGAAAAGGCCAGCGCGGCTTGATTGTTGCACCGCCGAAGGCCGGTAAAACGATTATGTTGCAAAATATGGCACAGGCCATTACGCGCAATAATCCAGAGTGCCATTTGATCGTATTATTGATCGATGAGCGCCCCGAGGAAGTGACAGAAATGCAGCGCTCGGTGCGCGGTGAAGTGGTGGCCTCAACCTTCGATGAGCCGCCCGCGCGCCACGTACAGGTGGCAGAAATGGTGATTGAAAAGGCCAAGCGCCTGGTTGAGCACAAGAAGGATGTGGTTATCCTGCTCGACTCGATCACCCGTCTGGCCCGCGCTTACAACACAACTGTTCCCAGTTCCGGTAAAGTATTGACCGGTGGTGTTGATGCCCACGCCCTCGAGCGTCCGAAGCGCTTCTTTGGTGCTGCGCGAAATATTGAAGAAGGCGGAAGTCTGTCTATTATTGCTACTGCACTGATCGATACCGGCTCGAAAATGGACGAAGTGATTTTCGAGGAATTTAAAGGTACCGGTAATATGGAGTTGCAGCTGGATCGTAAGATCGCAGAAAAACGCGTATATCCGGCCATTAATGTGCGCAGATCCGGCACGCGTCGGGAAGAGCTGTTAATGCCTGAGGGCGAGTTGCAGCGAGTGTGGATTTTGCGCAAGCTACTGCACGATATGGAAGATGTTGCAGCGACAGAATTCTTAGTGGATAAGCTGAAAGATTTCAAGACAAATGATGAATTCTTCCTATCCATGAAACGGAAATAATTTTTGTATATAAAGTAGCGCCTAAAAAGGCGCTCTTTATTTATTTGGGACAGAATAAGGCGATGAATTGCGCCTATTACTGTTGAAAAGGCGAGCCATAAGGCATATAAAGTTCCACATTGTGGCGCTTGATATGGATTTTAGGCAACGCGCCTGACTGAATTGGCCCAGGAGTCTCTCCGCAAAGGGCCAATCTCAAATGGTTAATCTGGTGGAGCTGGTTATCCATTTGTGACTGCACGACAGCCCACACACCTAGTGAGAACCTTTTGTGAATATCTATATTGGAAATCTGGCCTACGCGGTAACCTCTGACGACCTGCACGAAGCTTTCGGTGCGTTCGGAGAGATCTCTCGGGCTACTGTTATCACCGACCGTGAGACTGGCCGCTCTAAAGGCTTCGGTTTCGTAGAAATGCCTAACGACGATGAAGCGCGTAAAGCTATCGAAGAGATGAACGACCAACCGCTGTCTGGCCGTAACATCCGCGTTAACGAAGCGAAGCCTCGCGAAGATCGTCCGCGTCGCCCCCGCTTCTAAGCTGTAATAAGCTTATTATTTCAGCGGCTCGCAGCTTAGGCTTGCGAGCCGCGACCCCCTCCCGCCTGTTCTGCGCTCCAATTGGAGTGTTGTTACCCATCTTGCGCCTTCTGTTTTACACTGTGCTCTGGTTTATCGTCACGCCCTGTTAGCCCATGAAATATAAAGATCTACGCGACTTTATTAAGTTGCTGGAAAAGCGCGGCCTGTTAAAACGCATCAAGCACCCCGTTGACCCGGTTTTGGAAATGACAGAGATTTCCGATCGGGTATTGCGCGCCGAGGGGCCTGCGTTGCTGTTTGAAAATCCGATAGGTTTTGATACCCCGGTACTCGCCAATCTCTTTGGCACCCCAGAGCGAGTGGCCCTGGGAATGGGAAGGGAGAGTGTCGCCGAGCTGCGCGAAGTGGGGGAGCTGTTGGCGTTTCTCAAAGAGCCACAACCGCCGGAAAATTTGCGCGATGCCTGGGAGAAGTTGCCGGTCTTCAAGCAGGTCCTGAATATGGGGCCCAAAGTCGTAAAGGCTGCAGCCTGTCAGCAGGTAGTGCTTGAGCGGGATCAGGTCGATCTGCACAAACTGCCCATTCAGACCTGCTGGCCGGGGGATGCGGCGCCGCTGGTCACCTGGCCACTGGTAATTACCCGGGGGCCGGAGAAAAAACGGCAAAACCTGGGTATCTACCGGATGCAACTAATCGGCAAGAACCGCTTGATTATGCGCTGGCTCAGCCATCGCGGCGGCGCGCTGGACTATCGGGACTGGTGTAAGAAACACCCCGGTGAGCCCTATCCGGTAGCCGTTGCCCTGGGGGCCGATCCCGCCACCATTTTGGGAGCGGTCACCCCTGTGCCGGATACCTTGTCCGAATATGCCTTTGCCGGGCTGTTGCGCGGTGATAAGACAGAAGTCTGCGAGGCTTTACTCAGCGATCTACAGGTGCCCGCCAGTGCTGAATATGTGCTGGAAGGGTTTATCTACCCTGAGGATATGGCCGACGAGGGGCCCTACGGCGATCACACCGGTTACTACAACGAAGTGGATAGCTTCCCGGTATTTACGGTGGAGAAGATCACCCAGCGCAAAGATCCCATTTACCACAGCACCTACACCGGGCGCCCACCGGATGAGCCGGCGATTCTGGGGGAGGCTTTAAATGAGGTTTTTGTGCCAATCCTACAGAAACAGTTTCCCGAAATTGTCGATTTTTATCTGCCGCCAGAGGGGTGCTCTTACCGCCTCGCCGTTGTCACCATGAAAAAGCAGTACGCCGGTCACGCCAAGCGGGTCATGATGGGGGTCTGGTCTTTCCTGCGTCAGTTTATGTACACCAAATTTGTTATTGTCGCCGATGAAGACGTCAATGCCCGGGATTGGAAAGATGTGATCTGGGCGATGACCACGCGTATGGACCCGGCGCGGGATACGGTGATGGTGGAAAATACTCCAATTGACTATTTGGATTTTGCTTCGCCTGTGTCTGGTTTGGGCTCAAAAATTGGTTTTGATGCAACGAACAAATGGGAAGGGGAGACGACTCGTGAATGGGGAGTGCCCATTGAGCGCGATCCAAAAGTGGTTAAAAAAGTTGATGAAATCTGGTCTAAATTAGGCCTCGAATAAGCACAGCACTCTATTGTCAGTACCCCCGCCCAAGTAAACGCTCCTGGTGGCGTTCAGTACAGTGACCGCTTAGCGGTCACTCTTTATTTTTTTCTTCCTTCTTTGCATCTATAGCTTTTACTGCTGGCGTCGCGGTCAGGTACGGGCTCAACCGTGGCCCTGATATCGATAGATGTTTTCATATTTTTTCTAGTCGTACCAAGTGAGCAGGAGCAAAGTGCCGGAATTGATAATATCGAAGAGTTTATTCCTGTAGTTATGCATGAGACAGCCATACCCGGAATAGCCGTTGCCAGAATAAAAGAGGGTGAACTTGCGCTTCGGCCGATATTGAGACTGGCAAACCAGTGACTCAGGATACGTTATTTAATATTGCCTCGATAAGTAAGCCGATTATGGGTGCAACACTATTGCAATTGGTCGACGATGGTAAATTGGCGTTGGATGAGGATATTAATAGCTATTTACCATTTAAGGTCGACAATCCACATATGGAAGGGGAAAAAATTACGCTGAGACATCTGGCCAGTCACTCCGCAGCCATCAAAGATTACTACGACTACGCTACTTACGCGGAAAATCGTGATCCCTCTATCAGTTTGGAGCAACATCTACGTTCTCTGCTGGTTAAAGGGGGAAGCCGGTACGGTAGTGGGGATTATTATCTGGCAAGCAATCCCGGCGAGCACAGGGAATACAGCAATCTTTCTGCTGGTTTAGCCGGATTATTGGTTGAGTCAGTAACCGGTCAATCTCTGGCTAACTACAGCCGGGATACTTTATTTTACCGCCTGGATATGGAGACTGCCAGCTGGAGGCTCAATGGGTTAGATCTGAGCTCTATCGCAGTTCCCTACAAAGTAGAGCAATGCGTACCATTTATTGGGCTGTGTGCAGATAGTGAATCGGAGAAGATGAACTATTTAATCGGAAAATTTATTAACCCCCCGTTTGAGTACAAGCAATTTCATGCGCATGCGCACAGCGGCAATCCGCAGTATCCTGACGGTGGTGTTCGTATAAGTATTGCCGATCTGAGCGATTTCCTCCTGGGGCTACTGCATAACCGCGATAAATCTGGCGCGCAGATCTTATCAGAGGCGATATACCAGGAGATGTTTCGTCTGCAATTACCTGTGTCGATTTCAGATTCGCAGCGTTTCTTTTGGCGAGATCGCGATGGGCTTGTGGGACATATGGGAACTGATCTGGGTGTATTTGTAGCTATGTATTTTGACCGGGAAAGTAACGATGGTTTTATTATCTTGATGAATCGCGATATGGATAGTCAATCTGCCGTTGCGATGCAGCGCATAGCCGAGCGCTTAATGGCTATTTAGGTTGCCCTATATTCTATAGGCCGCTGCTCTGAGCGGCAGTTTTTCAAGCGATTTTTAATAAGGTGTGGAGGGGAAGATGATAGCAAGAGCGCCTAGACTATTAATTTTGTTGTTTACATTGATGTTTTTTAAGCCCGTATTTGCCAGCCAGGGCGCAGAGGAGGCCTTTAATAAGATTAAGGCGCTCAGTGGGGAGTGGCGGGAAGAGGGGGAGAAAAATAACGATTTTATAATCAATTTTAGCGAAATAGCTGGGGGAAGCGTGCTCATTGAAAGTTGGATTCATAAGGGGCGCCAACATTCATTAACGGTTTATCACCTGGATGGTGACGATTTACTGGTGACACACTACTGCCCACAGGGCAACCAGCCCAGGTTGAGTTGGCAGAAAAATACTACTGGGGAAGCTATAGAATTCTCCTTCAAGGATATAACCAATTTTGCTTCGGGCAGTCGTTTGGACAGCCTCGCTTTTGCATGGTTGGGTAATGGCAGGTTACAACGACAAGAGACCTATGTGAAAAATGGTGAGCAAATAGCTTCAGATTTAATTTTAGTGCGTCAATAAACCTGCACTCCCTGAGAGCTTATCGGTGACTGGTTCGCAAAGCTGACGTGAATTTTCCGCCAGCTTTTTTTATTTGTGAACTTTATTGTGGTTTTGATTTATATAAGTATGATCTGCCACTGCGTTGCTACAGCGTCATATAGCAGATTATCAATGGTCAGATGGATATTGGCTGCCAACCTATAGATCGGCCAGTCTATATTTTGGGTCTGGCGACATTTTCAGTGGGTCGTAATTTTCTCGGTAGGGGATGGCGCTTAGTAGTGGAATAAATCGTCGGGAGCCTTTGAATAATTCCATAATATCTATGCGAGCTAGACGCAGTAGCGCACATGATTACAGCCCTGCCATAGTGCAGCTGCGGCCTTCAAGGTCTGCCCTGCACGGCTTACAGAGGCTCCCTAAAACGAAATGGAGAGGTTACAAATGGAATTAATTATTTTTGTAATCATTATGGTGGCAGTACTGGTTTTGCCTCTGAAGCTGGCGGCCGCCATGTTGGGAGCGAAGAATACCGGGGTATTTTATTGTCTATTCGCGCTGCTGCTCGCACTGATTATTCAGAGAATCGTCGGTGGTATGTTGCCGGGGGTGACGGATAGCGCAGGGATTTTACTGACGATTCCCCTGGCAGCTATTGCCTATATGCTTGTGCTGGGTACAGGCTTTTTGAAAGCCATTTTAATTGCCCTTTTACAGGGGGTGATTACCTATTTTGCCATGGTGTTATTTGTCGGTTTGCCCCTGATTGCCTAATGGCGCTTTAAGGCGTGTAGCCCAGTGTGTGCAAACGGCGATTAATTCGCCATTTGCACTGTGCAGGCTTAGCGCTTGCTCTGAACCGGTGAAGCTTATTTTTCCAACGGGGCCGTAAGAAATTTACTGAGGGCGTCAAAATAAGCGGGGAATGCTTCAAACTGGGGCAGGTGTCCGACAGCGTCCAGTTCGATTAATTGGGCAGCGGGAATTTGTGCCGCCGCACGTTTGCCCAGTTGATCGTAACGTCCCAATTTGTCTTGCACCATTTTAGAGGCGCGGGCGCGACCAATGGCTGTGCGGTCCCGAGTGCCAATAATCAATAGGGTCGGCACTTTTATATCGGCAAACTCATAGAGTACCGGTTGGGTGAAGACCATCTCTGAGGTTAGCGCGTCCACCGTGGCCATATGCGCGGCATCGGGTCCCAGAGTCCAGCCAGCCTGAATATCCAGTAGCGGGTTGTATGCCTCGCGCCACTGACCGGAGAAGTAGGCCTTACTCATATAGCGCTTAATGGTTTCCGGGCTCTGTTTTTTTTCCCGACTAATGGCCTTGTCCAGCGCCTCGTAGGGGACCCAGCGCTTCCAATCCTCAAGGCCGATAGGGTTTACAAGTGCGAGCTTTTCGACCCGCTCCGGGTACATCAGGGTAAATCTGGTCGCCAGCATCCCCCCCATAGAGTGCCCAACCACAGACACCTTTCCCACCTTTAATTGATCTAGCAGAGCCCTGGTATTGTCGCTGAGACGCTGAAACGTGTACTGGCCCAGCGGTTTACTGGATTTTCCAAAACCGATTTGGTCGGGGGCTATCACCCGAAATCCCAGTTGGCTGAGTTGGCTGATTGTGTCCTTCCAGTAGGCAGCCGAAAAATTTTTACCGTGCAGCAGAAGTACCGTCCCTCTTGGCCTTTTGTCCCCAGCGGGTGCCACATCCATAAAGGCCATGCGCAGAGGCTGCCCCTGCTGTTGCCACTGAAAGTACTTAACCGGGTAGGGGTACTGGTAATCGCTCAAGTGTTTATCTTGGGGATTTACCGCATATTCGGCAGAGGTGGCGCTGGAAAAAAACACACCGATTATAAAAAAAAGAGCGAGGGTGTAGTGCGCTGGCGGAATCACAGCGGTGTCCTTAATAGGTAAGTGGAGCTTCACTATAGGCGTATTTGCGGAGTGCCCGAAAGGCCCTTTGGGGCCTTTCAGTGGTCGGGGCTCAGGCGTGCGCACCCAGCAGGGGGGTGTCCTGGCTCGGCATGGGCAACTGCGGCAGGTCTTTGACGGCTTGTAGCAGACCCTCTTCGTAGAGCTTGGCCGCTTTATCTTTCTCCCCCAGGGATTGGCATAAACGGGCCAGTTCGGCGGAGGTGATGGGGTCCTGACGCAACAGCAGGCTTTTCTCGAAGTGCTGTTGGGCCTTGCCCCACAGCTGATTGCGCATTGCGAGGCGCCCGAGACAGGTCAGCAGGGCGGCGCTCTCGCCGTACTCTTTCAGCCAGCCCTCGGCAGCAGATATTTGTTTCGCCGGGTCTGCGCCCACCAGACAGCCATAGAGTTCGGCAAGCTTGGGGTCCCAGGCCCGGTTGAGTAGCCAGCGCAGGTGCTTCTCTGCCTCGATATCCTCGCCGATGCGGTGCATCTGCTGGGCATAGAGGCTGCGCAGGGCTCGATTGCGCTGCCAGCGGCTGGTCAGGCCCTGCCAAGTCTTGTGTATCTTATCGGTATCTTTGCGATTGGCCGCTTCGGTCAACTGCTGCTGGTATATCTCGAGCTCCAGTGTGTGCAGCTCCTCTTCCGGCATATTGGCATGCTTCTCCAGCTCGGGCAGCAGGGCGCGAAGGCGGTCCCAGTCGCCGAGAAGATAATAGGCCTGCTTGAGAAGTTGCAATAGGGTTGGGTGTTTGGGCTCGAGCTGTTTGGCGCGCTCCAAGCTGGCAATACACTGTTCGTAGTGTTTATCCAGTAGCTGCATGCGCGCCTGGCTCAGGGCAACGGCGAGGCGGGTATCTTCGCCACAGGCCTCCGCTTTGGCGAGTAACTCGTTGGCCTCCTCGCGGAAGCCCAGCTCGAAGGCGCTGCGCGCCGCCGCCAAGTAATTGATCAGTGGGGCCTCGGAGCGCGGTGCGCTCTTAAGCAGCTGCCGGCGTGCCCGCGACCAATTGCCCTCCATAAATTCCACCAGACCGCTGGTCAGGCGCCGGCGGGCCACGCGTTGGCGGCCGAATCTCAGCCGATCGACACTTCCCCTGATAGCGCGAAATAGGCTGCGAGCCAGCCATATGGCGAAGAACAGTGTAATCAGGGCTGCCACCAGAAAGAAGATGGCGAACCAAAGGTTCATCTCGTAGCCTTTATTCAGCGCGCCGCCGATGCCGATTACCAGGTAACCGGGATAGTTGTTGATGACCTCAGGTAGCAGGGCGCCGAGCAATAGGAGTACCAGGGCGGTGAAGATCAGTCTTTTCACTGGCTCTGCTCCTGTTGTGGAGCGGTGGGCGCCCTCGAGGTTTTGTGGAGGCGCTCAATATAATTGCGCAGGGCCAGTTGCGAGCTGCTGAGATCGGGCATATCGACCTGGATACGCTGTTCGCTCAGGTCTACCAGTTGCTGCGCCAGCGCATCGCGCTGAGGGCTGGCCGTGCCATAGCTGAGCAGCAGTGTCCGCGCGCTATCCAGGGCGTCTCTATAAATTGCAGTATCCCCGCGCAGCAGTGCCAGTTGGGCCTGCTCCATATTCAGGCGCAGAGTTTGGCGAAAGCGCGCTTCACTCTGCGGAGACAGCATTACCGGGTTGATATTACCGTCGATGGGACGCACCGATTCGCGCATAAAACGGGCGAAGTTGTGCCACTCGCGCTTCCACAGGGGGGCATTCTCCTCGTGGCCAGACGGCGCTTCCCCGGGGGCCTCCACCGAGGCCATATCGAATTGTGGCTGGATGCTTGTGCGAATCAGCTGTTCTTCCAGGGCGCTGAGGCGGAGGTATAAACCCTGGCGGTCGACGTTTTGAACCAGTTTCAGGGCGGTGATATCGCGGGCGAGTTGCTGGCGCACGCCATACAGGTCCGGCAGGTCCACGTCGCGCAATATTTCGTCGACCCGCTCGACCAACCCCAGAGCAGTGCGGCTGTCGCCTTCGAGCAGCAGGCGCTGGTTGGCGAGGCGCAGCAGGTAATCGGCCTCAGCCAGCTGCCAGTCGTCGCGGCTTACATTTCCCAGCTGACCCAGGCGATTGCTCTGCGCGGTGACATTGCGCTGTATGGATGCCAGCTGCTGTTGCAGCTGCTGGATAGTGCGACTCTGCTGTTCCAGTTGATCGCGCAGACCGCTATCGGCCTGTTCCAACTGTTTGAGCGTCTCTGAGTGATCGGGGGCCCGAGCTTCAGTGGGGGTAGCGGCAGGGAATTCTGGGGCGGCACTGCCTGCCGGTGTCTGCGCGGGGGCCTCGCCGTCCGCGCTGACGTCGGCACCCGGCGCGATGCGGGTAGTGCTCGCTTTGGGCAGGAAGTCGAGATAAGCGCCTATATATTCGCGCAGCTGCGGTGAGTTAAACCAGGTCAGCGCGGCCGCAGCGATCAACAGAAATATAAACAACAGCGACCACCAGAGCCGATTGGATTGAGTCGCTGCCGCTCCGCCGCGCGCTTTACCGGTCGAGGCCTGTTCCTGTGCGGCTTTGGCAAAATTGCTTTTACCTTTTACCGGCGCTGTATCTTGCGAGGGCTCATGGGGTGCGGCTGCATGTTGATCTTTTTTATCGGTCATGGGTATAGCGGCGCAGGTGGAAAATGTCGTCAGATTATAGCGAGTGGCGCGAGCCTTAATAGCGGGCTAAACGCCGTTTTAAGATTTTTAACGCAAAGCGATCGAGAATTCGATAGCAAATCAGCCGAGTGCTTGACGCAGTGTTTCCAGCATAGCGTTATCACCGGCGTTTAGCGCGGTGCGGCAGCGGGTAAAGCCCAGCTCTTTTGCCAACGCGGTAACCCGCACACTGGGGCAGATAAGTGTGGCCGCAAAGAGGGTGTTGCGGTTTATTTGCTGGATACAGTTAACCAGATTGCCGAGGGTTTCACCGCTGTGGACACTAATAATATCGGGCTGGAATTGATATTCCTTCAGGGTAGCGGCGGCCTCTTGCGGCAGGGTTCTGCGGTAGAGTTCACAATAAGTAACCCGCGCTCCCCTGTTGCTCAGGGTATCGCCGATCAGGGGGCGGCCGCCGGCACCGCGAAAAATAATAACCCGCTGCCCGTCCAGTTGTTGCAGCCAGGGCAGGCGCAGCAGCGCCTCGGAATTCATCGTGTTGCCACTTTGCTCACAGGGGATGCCCCGCTGTTCCAGGGCGCTCGCCGTTGCCGCGCCGATAGCGAGGAAGCGGGGCCCCTGGGGAAGTTGCGGCCAGTAATCTTCCAGCCAATCCACGCCGTAGCGCACGGCGTTCTGGGAGACGAAGATCGCTATATCCACTTGATCGAAGTCGAGAATCGAATTTTTTAAGGTCTGCACGGCGGCCTTATCCTCGAGGGGCTCAATGCCGAGCATGGGGATATTGTCTGCCCGGGCTCCCAGGCTGCGCAGTAGGGCGCACCAGTTCTCCCCCTGCGGCGCCGGCCGCGTGCTGAGAATACGTTTGCCCAGCAGCGGGCCGGGGTTGAGATCGTCCATATCAGATAGCGGCGAGAATCTTATCGGCACCATCGGCCAGCAGCTGTTCTGCCAGCTCTGTGCCCAGGCGCTCTCCCTCGGCGGCGGGCCCGCGACTCTCCGCGCGTATCATGGTCTCGCCATCGGGGCTGCCGACCAATCCGCGCAGCCACAGGGTGTCGCCCTCCAGCTCGGCGTAGCAGCCGATAGGCACCTGGCAGCCGCCGTTGAGACGCTTGACCAGGGCGCGTTCTGCGCTGAGACGGGCGGCCGTTTCATCGCAGTGCAGCGGGCGAATCAGCGCTTCCAGCTCGTTGTCGCGGCGCGTCTCAATACCCACAGCGCCCTGTCCGCCAGCGGGCAGCAGGGTAGCGGTGGCCAGAAAGCTGCGGATGCGCTCGGGCATTTCCAGTCGCAACAGCCCGGCTGCGGCGAGGATGATTGCGTCGTAATCGCCGGCATCCAGCTTGGCCAGCCGGGTATTCACATTGCCGCGCAGGAAGGTGATCTTGAGGTCAGGGCGGCGGGCCAGCAGCTGGCACTGTCGGCGCAAGCTGGAGGTCCCGACAACGGCGCCCTGGGGCAGATCATCCAGACTGTCGTAAAGGTTGCTGACAAAGGCGTCGCGGGGGTCTTCGCGCTCGCAGATAATGGGCAGGTGCAGCCCCTCGGGGAACTCCATCGGGACATCTTTCATCGAGTGAACCGCGATATCCGCACGGCCTTCCAGCATCGCCACTTCCAGCTCTTTGACGAAAAGGCCCTTGCCGCCGACTTTGGTCAGGGGAATATCCAGAACCTGATCACCCCGGCTGGTGAGGGGCAGTAATTCGATATGCAGTTCGGGGTGCGCCTGCTGTAGGCGGTCTTTGACATAGTTGGCCTGCCACAGGGCCAGGGCGCTCTGGCGGGTGGCGATGCGAATACGATCTATAGACATGCGGTTCAATCACTTATTGGTTGAAGGCGACATTCTAACAGAGTCGTACGGCGGTGAGGTTGCAGCGATAGCGGGGCTAGTCCCGTGCGCGCAACCAATCCTCGAGAATAATTCGCGCGGCGATAGAGTCCACCGGGTCCTGTGCGTAATTGCCCCGGTGCCCGCGTTCATTGGCCTCCTCCTTGGCAGCTCGGGTGCTCAAGCGCTCGTCAATCAGTTCTACCGGCAGGCCATAGCGGCCGTGCAGGCGCTGGCTGAATTTGCGCGCGCGCAGGCCAAATTCACTGTCGCTGCCATCCATATTGAGGGGCAGGCCAACCAGTAAGAGGTGGGGTTGCCACTCTTTGATCAGGCTTTCGACGGAGTCCCAATTGGGTTTGCCGTCTTTGGCGGGCAGGGGGGGCAGTTCCCGGGCGCCTCCGGTGAGGCTTTGGCCGTAGGCAATGCCAATGGAGCGGGTGCCGAAGTCAAACGCGAGGGCGGTAACGGGTTTATTCATACGGGTCAGTAAGTCTGCTGCTAGGCGTGGCCCGCTTGGGAGCCGAGGCCGGAGAGGTCGATGCCGTGGCGGGCGGCGGCGCTTTGCCAGCGCTTTTCGACCGGGGTGGCGAATAGAGTTTCAGGTTCTGCCGGCAGTGTCAGCCAGGCGTTCTCCGCCAGCTCCTGTTCCAGCTGTCCGGGACCCCAGCCCGCGTAGCCGAGTGCGAGTAGCACATCGTCGGGGCCGCGCCCGGCGGCGAGGGATTCGAGGATATCCTTGGAGGCGGTCAAACTGATATCCGTATTGATTTCGGTGGTCGAGTCGAAGTGCATACCGGTGCCGTGCAGTACAAAGCCCTGCTCCGGGGACATGGGCCCCCCCAGCAGCACCGATTCGCCGCCGCGCAGGCTGAGGTCCTCCAGGGACAGTTGCTCGAACACTTCGTGCCAGTGCACTTTGCTGGGGATATTGATCACGATCCCCATAGCGCCGTCGCTGTTGTGCTCAACGATCAGTGCGATAGCGTGCTTGAAACGGGGGTCCTCCATACCGGGCATGGCCAGGAGAAACTGGCCGCGCAGGCTGCCGTGGGTCAGGTCGCTATCGATATTCGAATTTGGCATAGGTCAGTCGCAAGCCGCCGGTTGAGAGCCCATTTTAGCCTCGTTCAGGCAGATCCCCCGCAGAAGTGGAGAATCCGGTCATTTCAAAGCGCCAGGTTCGTATGATTTCCAGGCGGTCCACCTCGCGGCGAATCTCTGCTGGGAAGGGGGCAAAGGGTGCCGCCAGGCGCACGATTTGTTGGGCGGCATCGTCGAGTATACGCTCGCCAGATGACTCAAGAATAACAACTTCTTCGACGGCTCCGGTGGGCAGCAGTCGCACCATCATACGCAAGCTGCCGGTAATTTGGTTGCGCAGGGCCTCCTCGGGGAAGTTGTCGCTGCCGACAGCTTCTACTTTTTGCCGCCACTCGTGTAAATAGGCCGCATCCGCTGAGGCCTTGGTGGCCACCGAGGTGAGTCTGCGCACTCGCGGGCGCTGGGCAATGGTCTGGCGAATCTTATCCAGACGGGCCTGTAGGCTGGCTACTTCGGGGTTGCTCTGCGCCAGATCACTGGGTGCATTGCCGCGCTTTTCTTCCGAAAATTTATCTTCCGCCGGGAGTTCCGGCGCTTGGATGGGACTGTCGCCAATGGTGGTAATCAACTGGCGGCGCTGTTCCGCCGGGCGCGCCGCCTGCTGTTGTGGTAGCGGGTTAACATCGTGAATTTGCGTGTCGGCAAATTCTGCACGGCGGTTTGTGGATAACTCTTTCGGCGAGTCGGCAGCACCGCTGGCTAATTGATTGTGTTGTGCCAAATAATCGGCATCGTCCGGGGCCTGGGCCGCGCGGTGCTGGGCGAGTGTCACCTCAAGCGTTGGCGGCGCCTGAGTGCCCTCGGGAGTGGCAAAGACCACTCCAAAAATAATCAGCACATGTAATGCGGCGGCAAGGAATAATGAGAACACAAAGCGCTCACGCTGCATGGCGTGAAATTGTGTCGCGTTGGCGGAGGAATTCATTATCTATTATCAACTACTACTTATTCTGACGAGTGTTTCACACAGCCTTGCGCCCAGTGGTGAACTGCCCTGAGAGTTTTCGGACGCCCAGTTTACCTTTTTTGCGCCAGTAGGTGTGTGATGCCGCTCATTAGTCGCGCGCCAATATCCGTATTGTAGGCGGCATCGATTTCTCGTACGCAGGTGGGACTGGTGACATTAATTTCTGTCAGGTAATCCCCAATAACATCCAGGCCGACAAATAGTAGACCCTTTTCCCTTAAAGTGGGAGCAACCTGCTCGACGATCCAGCGGTCCCGATCGGTTAGTGGGCGCGCTTCGCCGCGCCCACCGGCGGCCAGGTTGCCACGGGTTTCCCCCGCTTCTGGAATTCGCGCCAGGCAATAGGGTATTGCTTCACCGTTAACCACCAGGATGCGCTTGTCGCCATCTTTGATTTCGGGAATGTAGCGCTGCGCCATAATCTGCTGGCGACCGTGATCTGTTAGCATCTCCAGGATCGCTCCCAGATTGGCGCCATCGGGCTTGCAGTGGAAAATACCGGCTCCGCCCATACCATCTAGGGGCTTGAAGATGACGTCTTGATGGGTCTGGTGGAATTTTCGCAGCTTGGCCATATCGCGGCTGACGAGAACTGGCGGGCAGCACTGGGGGAAGCTGGTCGCAAAAATCTTCTCATTGCAGTCGCGCAGCGCCTGGGGTTTGTTGACCACCATCGCGCCCTCGCGCTCCGCCGCTTCGAGGATATACGTGGAGTAAATGTATTCATTATCGAAGGGCGGGTCGACACGCATCAAGATGACATCCAGATCGCCAAGCGGCATCTCTCTGGGTGCCTCCAGGGAAAACCATCGATTCTCATCGGCGAAAACCTGCATGGGGCAGCCGCGCCCAGTTGCGCGGCCATTTTCCAGATAGAGATCACTTTGCTCAAAATAAAACAACTGGAAACCACAATCTTGTGCGGCTTGTAACAGTGCGAGTGTCGTATCTTTTTTAAAATTGATCTGGGCGATGGGGTCCATCACCACACCGAGGGAATAATTCATAGGGGCTTCCGTATCGTTGGGTATCTCTGTCCCGGTCAGCACGGGTTGCAGGCTCGTTTTTGTTGCCGTTGCCAGCTCTCATTGGGCGGATAAGGTAAGAGTAGCCTTGCCAAGGTGCAACCTTTTAACGCAATCCCTGCGGGGATTATACCGGTGGCGATAATTTGAACTGCGTCGCCCGCCAGGTGTCGACTCCGGTGGATTCGCCTGGGGTTCTGTGATAAAAGTTCGTTTCAGCGTGCGACCTTCGCCAGGCTTGGCGCCCGAACCCCAAAAGTGGTTTGAAAAAAGGGCGCAAGTAAAGTTTTCGTGTGCCCGAAAATAAGTAAACAGGGGATTCAAAAAAGACTATGGAGCTTAACTGGGAAAGTCTGACTGTGATGGTGATCGACGACAGTAAGACAATTCGCCGCACAGCGGAAACGCTGTTGCAAAAGGCGGGCTGCACGGTTGTCACTGCGACAGACGGTTTTGATGCATTAGCAAAAATCGCGGACTCCCGTCCGGATGTCATTTTTGTCGACATTATGATGCCGCGCCTGGATGGCTATCAAACCTGCGCACTGATTAAAAATAACAGTGAGTTCCGCTCCACTCCCGTTGTAATGCTGTCGAGTAAGGACGGTTTGTTCGACAAGGCCAAGGGGCGTGTTGTCGGTTGTGATCAATACCTGACCAAGCCTTTTAGTAAGAGCGAGCTGCTGGGTGCTATTTCTGCCCACGCCAAGCCGCACCATGCCGCCTAAGCGGTTGAGTAGAAAAAGAAAATACAGATAGCGGATTCCATCGTGGGCACTGTGTCCACGCCAAGCCGCACCATGCCGCCTAAGCGGTTGAGTAGAAAAAGAAAATACAGATAGCGGATTCCATCGTGGGCACTGTGTCCACGGGCGCCGCAGCATATAGCTTTAACTAGTGTACATGGAGCCCCAGCGAATAGTGGTTGGGTTAAATCCTGTACCCGGACCGTCGGTAGTCATAGTGCATTTCGGCACATGCTAGCGAGGATAATCACAACAAAACCGCCGAGCGCAGTGGTTGTTGCGTAGTTGCCGAAAAAAGATGTCATGGGGGAAATGATGGCAAGAGTATTAATAGTTGATGACTCTCCTACCGAAACACACAAACTATCAAGCATTCTGGAAAAGAATGGACATATAGCGATCTCCGCTCCGAATGGTGAAAGCGGAGTTGAAATGGCCCGCGCCGAGCGCCCCGACCTGATCCTGATGGATATTGTGATGCCGGGGCTCAACGGCTTTCAGGCCACTCGCCAGTTGAGCAAAGATAGCAGTACCGGTGAGATCCCGATCATTATGGTAACTACCAAGGATCAGGATACCGACCGCGTTTGGGGGATGCGCCAAGGCGCCAGAGCCTACCTGACCAAACCTGTCGATGAAAGCAAGTTGCTGGATACTATCGGGGAGGTGTTGGCCTAATAGCCAGCTGCGAAAAGTGCAGTCACAAACACCTTACTTAGCTCTGGTTGATATTGCCCGGCGCGCCAAAGCGCAGGCCACTGGCCTGCCCGGTCGCCGGGAAATCAAACCCTACTGGACCGGTATCGGTTTCTCTCTTCTGGATAAGCACTTTGTCGCCTCTATGGATGACATCGTGGAATTGCTCGAAGTGCCACAGCACACCTTTATTCCCGGCGTGCAGCCCTGGGTTAAAGGGGTCTCCAATGTCCGTGGTCGCCTGCTTCCCCTCATTGATCTCGCAGCTTTTTACGGCGGCTATCTCTCCGGCCCCCGGCAGCAGCGCCGGGTTTTAGTGCTCGAGCGGGATAAGACCTATGTGGGTCTCATTGTCGATAAGTTGTACGGGATGCAGCACTTGGCATTCGAGTATGCCCGTGAGGCGCCAACGGATTTGAGCGAGCCATTTGCACCAATGGTGCACGGCCAATTTGTTTTACAGCAGCATCGCTGGCTGGTCCTCGATATGCGGGCACTGATCAAGGATGCGCAATTTATGGATGCGGCTTTGCGCTGAGCAATCCAGTTTTTCTTTCCGGTTGCCGTGGGTGGTCAGCCGGGTGGCCCGCAATTAGTGCAGGGATGTGTGGCACTGACTGAGGGGTTTTGTCATTAAAGCGTTAAAACTACAGTGGTATTAAACCGGCCCAATGCAACGGCCCGCTAGGAGTAAATTATGAAACCAGGCTCCCAGAGTTCCTTTTCCGCGCTGCGCAGTAACCCTGCCGCGTTGGTATTAGGTCTACTGGTACTCGCCACGCTGGCGGGGCTTATTGTCAGTATTTATTTGGTACAGAGTCGAGACGAGCAGGATAAACAGTACCTGCAACAAGTCGCCGAATTGCGGGCTCTCTCCTATCAGGTAGTTTCCTATGCACCGGCGGCAACCGCAGGTGATAGTGAGGCTTTCACTGAGCTGGAAAACGTTACCGAAGAAATGGATAACGCCTGGAATCAGCTTCAGCGAATGGACAGTGACAGTCGCCGCGCACTGAGCGCCGAGCTCTCTGCCTATGACCAGGTTTGGCGCAACTTGCGCGAGCAGGTCGACACGATTATCGGCAATCAGGAAACGATTGTATTCCTTAACGATATCGCTTCAACGCTGAGTGACTCGCTGCCGGAACTACAGGCCGAGCACAACAATATTGTTGAAATCCTGTTGGCTAACAACGCCCCGGCCAATCAGGTCGAGCAGGCCCAGTTGCAGGTATGGCGTGCGGAGCGTATTGGTCGAAATATCGATAAAATGCTCCAGGGTGGCGATGATGCCGAAGCTGCCGCCGACCAGTTTAATACCGATGCCAGTCTTTTCGGTAAGGTGGTTGACGGTATGAAAAGTGGCGATGTAGTGATGGGGATTTCCCGTATCACCGACGAGGAGGCCCGCCACTCCCTGGATGAAATTACCGAGCTGTTCGGATTTGTAAGCACCTCGGTACGGGATATCTTTGAGGCAACCCCGGCCCTGTTTGCTACCCGCCAGGCCTCCGACGGTATTATCGTGTCATCCCCCCAGCTGATCGAAGCGCTGAGTAGCCTGAATGACCGAATCGTAAACCTGTCCGACCACCGCCAGCCCAACAACTTGACCATCGCTGCACTGGCTTTGGTATTCGTACTGTTGATCTTCGGTATGATGGCGATGGCCTTCTCCGGTACCCGCCGCAACCTGAAGAAAGAGGAAGATACCAACGAGCGCAACCAGCACGCGATTATGCAGCTGCTGGATGAGTTGGCGGACCTCGCCGACGGTGACTTGACCACCTCTGCAACGGTAACCGAAGCCTTTACCGGTGCGATTGCCGACTCCATCAACTTCACCATTGACCAACTGCGTGTGCTGGTATCGCGGATTAACGGTGCGGCACAGGAAGTATCGGGCCTGTCCCAGGAAACCCAGCAGACCGCACTGCACCTCGCCGAGGCCTCCGAGCACCAGGCGCAGGAAATTGCCGGAGCTTCTGCCGCAGTTAACGAAATGGCGGTCACCATTGACCAGGTATCTGCCAACGCCTCCGAATCTGCCCAGGTAGCCGAGCGCTCGGTACATATTGCAAGTAACGGCGCCAAGGTGGTACAGAACACCATTAAAGGCATGGATAATATCCGCGAGCAGATTCAGGATACCTCCAAACGGATTAAGCGCCTGGGTGAATCCTCCCAGGAGATTGGCGATATCGTGAGCTTGATTAACGACATTGCCGACCAGACCAACATTCTGGCATTGAATGCTGCGATTCAGGCGAGCATGGCCGGTGACGCCGGTCGCGGCTTCGCCGTGGTTGCGGACGAGGTTCAGCGACTCGCGGAGCGCTCCGCCGCTGCAACCAAGCAGATTGAAGGCCTGGTAAAAGCGATTCAGTCGGATACCAACGAAGCGGTAATCTCCATGGAGCAGACCACCAGTGAGGTGGTACGTGGAGCTCGCTTGGCCCAGGATGCGGGTGTTGCCCTGGAAGAAATTGAAAGTGTATCCAGCAACCTGGCCTCGTTGATTCAGAACATTTCTAACGCCGCACGTCAGCAGGCCTCCTCTGCCGGCCACATTTCCAACACGATGAACGTGATTCAGGAAATTACCTCGCAGACCTCTGCGGGTACCCAGGCTACCGCCCAGTCGATTGGTAACCTGGCGCAGACCGCCAGCGCGCTGCGCGAATCCGTTGCCGGCTTCAAGCTTCCGCAAGAGGAAAGTGTTGAGAGCAACAGCGAGCTGTATGACGTGGAATTACCGGAAATGGATACAGATACCTTTACCATTGAAGGTGAAGACACCCATTCACTGGAGTCCCGCGAAGATCGGGCCCTGGCCTAACCCACACAATAATGCCCGGCCACTGTAAACCTTGGCCGGGCGCAAAAGGGGCGCACGGAATTGCTTCCGATAAATCTGCGGGTATGTCTCGCGGAAAACTGTAGCGCTTGAGTACTGAATAAATTATTGGGGACTTGGCGTGAGTCACGACAATCCGAACTTCACGGCCTTGGATTGGCTGATCGGTGAAATTAACGAGACGCTGGCGCAGGCGCGCCAGTTTCTTGAGACGTTCGCTGTAGAACCCGATGCGGGTGCCTCTCTTCTACAAAACAGCTTGTCGCTGGTGCACCAGGTACACGGCAGTTTGCACATGGTGCAGCTCAGCGGTGCCGCGATGCTGGCAGAAGAGATGGAGCAGCTTATCCAAGCTCTCGCCACTGGAGCGGTTGAGAATACCGACGAGACGCGCGAGTTCCTGATGCGCGCACTGTTGGAGTTGCCCCTTTATCTCGAAAAGGTTTCCTTCCAGCGTCGCGATAACGCAGTGCTCTTACTCCCGCTGATGAATGACTTGCGCGCGGTGCGCCGCGAGCGTTTGATCAGTGAGGGGGCGCTTTTTTCCCCGGAACTCTCCTCACTGGCAAAGGTGGTTGGAAAACGCCAACCCCTGGTCGCCGATAGTGCTCGCCTGAATGACTTGGTCACCAAGCTGCGCAAGATGTACCACGTTGCCGCTGCGGGTCTGATCCGAGACGTAAACAGCGGCGAGAGCCTGGCCTATCTCACCAAGATTATTGAAAAAATGCAGCTGCTTTACAGTGGCAGCTGCCGCCAGTCCCTGTGGGAGGTACTGTTCGGTATCCTGGAGGCGCTGGGTGAGCACCGCATCAATGTGCAACCCGCACTGCGCCACTTGCTGCGCAAGGTGGATATCGAGTTCAGGTTGTTACAGGGGCGCGGTGCAAAGGTGCTGGATGCGCGCCTGGACCAGGATTTTCTGTGCAACCTGCTTTTTTATGTCTACCTGGCCGGTCCCAATGGCCCGCACTGTGAGAAGCTCTACCAGCGCTTCGCCCTGGATAAGGCGGTGCCCGGCACACCGCGCCCGGATACGGAGGATGTGCTGGCGATGGGCCCCGAGGCCCTGGGCAGCGCCATTGCTGCGGTGCGCGATGAATTGCAGTTAGTGCGCGAAGCTCTGGAGCCCAGCGCAACCGATATAGAGCAGCCGTCACTGTCTGATACTGCTGCTGTGGCCAAGCGCCTCGCCGATACGCTGGGTATTTTGGGACTGGAAGCTCAGCGGCTTCGAGCTCGCAGCGTCTATGAAGACCTTCGCGATGCCTCCCGTGGTACCGACGTCGAAGAGTATCTGATGCGCGCCGCTGGGGAGCTGGTACAGCTAGATTCCGCACTGGCCGCCACCGTCGATCGCAATAAAAACGTAGACGATGAGCAGCCCATTATGGGGGATGCCACTAACTCCGTACTGCGCGAAGCCAGACTCGGTTTGGAGGCGGTAAAAGAAGCGGTTATGGAGTATGTGGCCAGCCACTGGGATATCAGTTACCTGAGCCGTGTACCGCAGCGCTTGCAAGAGGTGTGTGGTGGCCTAGATATGGTGGGCTACCAGCGTGCCGGCGAGATTATTTCCGCGTGTAACCACTATATTGATAGCGCCCTGATCAAGGCCGGGGAGCAGCCTGAATGGACAATGCTGGATACCCTGGCCGACGCCATTACCAGTGTTGAATATTATCTGGAGCGCCGTGCGGAAGGCCTGGCTGATACAGAGATGCTGCTGGCCTTGGCCGAAGAGAGCGTCGAGGCTCTGGGCGTCTCTGTACAGGCGCCAGCAGAGGCCGAGGTCAGCCCGGAGCCGCAGCTACTACCTGAATCCGAGCTGCCGGACCTTATCGACTACGACTTGGTTCCTGGCGAAGAAGCGGCACTGGCTGTCGAAGAGTCTCTGGAAGCCTCCGTTGCAGCCGCAGCGCCGTCGGTTAGTGAAGTGGGTAGCAGTGCAGAGGTCGTCCAGAGCGAGGCGGAAGATACAGGCGACGTGGGACTGGAAGCGTCCTGGTTCTCCACTGAAGAGCCGCAGGATGAAGCTGCACCGGCAATCGCACCCGTATCTGAGCCCGACGAGGTGTTCGCGCCAGAGCTGGAGCCTGTTGAGGTCGCTGAAATTATCGAGCCAGCACCGCTGGCAGAGCCCCCCGCAGTGGAACCCGCTGCGGATGCGATGGCGGAGCTCGGTGACGATACCGAGAGCCTGATCGACGATGAAATCATCGAGATTTTCCTCGAGGAGGCCGGGGAGGTACTCGCGCATATCAGCTGCTACTTCCCCGAGTGGGCAGCCAATTTTGCCAATCAAGATGCGCTGGTGGAGTTCCGCCGCGGCTTCCACACCCTGAAGGGCTCGGGCCGTATGGTCGAGGCTCTGGATATCGGTGAGCTGGCCTGGGCGATCGAAAATATGCTCAATCGGGTGATCGATGGCAGCGTGAAGCCCGGCCCCGCCCATGTATATTTGATTGAGCAGGTCTATCAGAAGCTGCCCTCAATGATTGAGGCGTTTAAGCTCGGCCAGAGTGATCCGGATCAGCAGCTCACCTTGCAGTTGCAAGCCTGGGCAGAACAGCTGAGTGCGGGGGAGATGCCCGCTGACCTGGAAGCCCAGAGTGCCGGCGGTGTGGCTATCGTTGATACGGCTGAAGATAGCAGCGAGGACCTGGCCCAGCTCTGGGAAATCTTTGTGCAGGAGGCGGAGACCCACCTCGTTGTTGTGGATGAATACCTGCATGAGATGCAGGCTGCGGCACCTTTATATGGTGTTCCCAGCGATCCATTACACCGGGCGCTACACACCCTGAAGGGGTCTGCGCATATGGCGGAAGTCAAAGTGGTTGCCGAAATCATGGCACCACTGGAGCGCTTCGCTAAAGAACTGCGCATTTACCAGGTGCCTATCGATGCAGATATTTTTGATCTGATCAGCGATGGCGCCATCTATGTGCGCCAAGTACTGGAACAGATTCGCTCTTCAGAACCCCTGGCGATTGAAAAATCGGAGCAGTTCCTCGCCCGGGTGGCGGAATTGCAAGAGCGCTCAGTCGGCCACTTAATTCGCGAGCGCGAGGCCAATGAGCCCCGGGCAGTGGATCCGCAACTGCTCGAAGTTCTTATGGCCGATGGCATGCGAGTGTTGCTCGATGCGGACCAGATGCTCTCTGAGTGGCGCGCCGACCCGGCGGATAAGAGCCGGGTGGTACTGGTTGCCGAAGAACTCAATACCTTGCAAGAGGCCGCCAATCGGGCGCAATTGCCGACTCTGGCCGAACTCGCAGAGTTGTTACTGAATGTCTATAACAAGGTGCTTGCCGGTGATCTGGAGCAGGAGCCCGCACTCTGGGCCTCTCTTGAGCAGGGGCACAACGAGCTGCTCGATTTAGTCGATGCGGTCGCGGCGGCACAGGACCTGCCGGAGGTCAGCGAAGCCGTAGAAGAGGCGCTGCGCTACCTGGTCCAGGGCGAGGCAACTCCCACCTCCGCCGAGGATGACTACGATCTCGGCGAGCTGGGTATCGACGGTGAAGCACTGGCGGTTGCCGAGCCCGAAGAGCAGCAGCCAGAGTCCACAGTGGTCAGCGAATTAGCGCTAGCGGAAGCGCCTCCTCAAGAGTGGATCGAGCCGCCGCTCAGCGGTGAGCTTGAGGCAGAGGAGGTCTCGCAATTGCAGCCGGTAGCGGTTGAAGTTGTCGCGGCGGAGCCTATTTCGGCGGTCGAATCGTTTGGCGATTTGATTGTCGAGACAGAGGACACTCAGGTGTCGCCACAGAGCTCCGGTCAGTCAGTCGATTTGCACAAGTTGCTGGCAGATATTGATCCGGATGTTGTCGATGTCTTTATGGAGGAGGCCGGAGACCTTACCGACGAGCTGGAGGAATTGATCCAGAGTTGGGAGGAGGAGCCGGAAAGTCGCACCCAGGGCGAGGCTCTGAAGCGGGTGCTGCACACCTTCAAAGGGGGCGCGCGCATGGCCGGCCTGATGGGGCTGGGTGAAGTTGCCCACCGCTTTGAAACTGTAATCGAGGGCATGAGTGGCAGCGAGCGTCCCTCCGCAAGCTTCTTTGCCGATGCCCACGGCATTCACGACCGTCTCGCCGATGGTGTAGAGACCGTTCGCGCCTGGATGAACGGTGAACAGCTCGATGCCTTTATACAGTTGGTCGGTACGGATTGGGCGGACCAAGAACCCGCCAATACGGCCGCTGCGGAAGTCGTGCTGGAGCCCACCGAAGTCCTACAGGAAGCCGATTGCGAAGCTGTAGCTGTGCAGGATACCGAGGCCGAAGCGCCAGCGACAGAAGAGACTCCCCCTCAATTGCCGGAGGCGGTTGCGGTTCAGGAGGGCGATAACGTCTTGCCGTTTATCCGCAAGGCCGGTGCCGAGCAGGAAGTCGCGGCGCCGACCCGCAATCAACCGCAGGAGATGGTGCGTGTCGCCGCCGAGCTTCTGGAAGAGCTGGTAAACCTCGCCGGTGAGACCGCTATTTCCCGCGGTCGTCTCGAAGAGCAGATGAGTGAGTTCGGTCTCGCCCTGGACGAGATGGATGTGACGCTGGTGCGTCTCAACGAGCAGTTGCGTCGCCTGGACCGCGAGACCGAAGCCCAGATCCTGTTCCGTCAGGAGCAGTTGGCAGAACAGGACGGCGACTTCGACCCGCTGGAAATGGACCGCTACTCGTCTATTCAGCAGCTGTCCCGCTCCCTGCTCGAGTCCACCTCTGACTTGATGGAGCTGCGCTCCACCCTGGATAACAAGGCTCGCGATACCGAAACCCTGTTGCTGCAACAATCCCGGGTAAATACCGAATTGCAGGAAGGTCTGATGCGCAGCCGCATGGTACCTTTCTCCCGCCTGGTACCGCGCCTGCGCCGTATCGTGCGCCAGGTGAGCGCTGAGCTGGGCAAGCAGGTTGAGCTGGCATTCTCCAACGTCGAGGGCGAGCTGGACCGGTCAATGCTGGAGCGCATGGTTGCCCCGCTGGAGCATATGCTGCGCAACGCCGTGGACCACGGTATCGAAATGCCGGAGGAGCGCCTGGCAGCCGGCAAGGCCGAGCGCGGGCGCATCGATGTAGCCCTCAAAAGGGAGGGCAGTGAGGTTGTCCTCACCATCCGCGATGACGGTGCCGGTATCAACTTGATTCGGGTGCGTGAAAAAGCGGTGGAAAATGGCCTGATGAGGCCGGATGCGGAGCTCTCTAATAGCGAGATCCTGCAATTTATTTTGCAAGCTGGTTTCACCACTGCGCAAAAGGTGACCCAGATCTCCGGTCGCGGGGTGGGAATGGACGTCGTATCTGCCGAGCTGAAGCAAATCGGTGGCAGCGTCCATATCAACTCTGAATCGGGTGCGGGAACCGAGTTTGTCGTTCGCCTGCCTTTCACTGTCTCGGTTAACCGCGCTTTGATGGTGCGAATTGGCGATGATCTATTTGCTCTGCCGCTGAATACTATCGAAGGTATTGTGCGCCTCAGCCCATTTGAGTTGGAGCACTACTACCGCTCTGATGACGCGCGCTTCGAGTACGCCGGTGAACTCTATCAGGTGAGCTACTTCGGTACCCTGCTGAAATCCGGTGCCCAGCCCAAGCTCAGTGTCGACGATATGCAACTGCCGGTGCTGCTGGTGCGCTCTGAGGGGCACGCTATGGCCCTGCAAGTGGATGCGATCAAAGGCAGCCGCGAGATCGTAGTGAAAAGTCTCGGTCCGCAGTTCTCCGGGGTTCAGGGGGTGTCAGGGGCAACCGTGACCGGTGATGGTAGTGTCGTAGTGATTCTCGACGCCCACGCCCTGCTGCGCCGCCAGGCGACCCAGCTGGCCAGACCGGAAGTGCCACAGCTCCAGGTTCAGGAGCAGACCGAAGTGCAGCCGGTGCAGGAAGCGCGTCAGCAGACGGTTATGGTTGTGGACGACTCGGTAACGGTGCGCAAGGTTACAACTCGCTTCCTGGAGCGGGAGGGCTATTTGGTCAGGACCGCGAAAGATGGTCAGGATGCCGTTATCCAGTTGCAGGATAAGATCCCAGATCTGATTCTGCTGGATATCGAGATGCCGCGTATGGATGGCTTCGAAGTCGCGCGCCATATTCGCTCCAGCAGTCGTCTGCGGGATATCCCGATTGTGATGATCACCTCGCGTACCGGCAGCAAACATCGCGATCACGCTATGTCCCTGGGCGTTAACCACTACCTGGGTAAGCCCTACCAGGAAGATGTACTGCTGGCGGCTATCCGTGAGTACGCAGATGCCGAGGCCGTCGGCAGCTGAGATGGCAAATATCAGGACTAAATAGAGATAGGCAATGAGTGAAGTTGAAGCACTGTCGGTAGATGTTCCCCAGGAAGTGAGCAGCCTGTTGTTGCCTCTGGAGCAGGGGCAGCTACTGGTGCCGGTGGATAGCCTCTCCGAGGTTGTTGCCATGCAGACGCCGATGGCGGTTCAAGAGGTACCGGAGTGGTATCTGGGGGATCTGGTCTGGCGGGAACAGCGCCTGCCCGTTGTGTCCTTTGAAGTGATGCGCGGCGGCGCCCTGGGGGCGGTTGCGGAAGAGGGACGTATCGCGGTGCTCAGCACCGGAAACCCCGATGGCGACTTGCCGTATTTTGCACTGCTCCTGCACGGTACACCGCGCCTGGTGCGGGTTACCGCGGAAGAGCTGGCGCTGCGCGAGCAGCCGCTGAGTCCCGGAGAGCTGATGCATGTGGCACTGTCTGGCGAGGAGGCGGTTATACCAGACCTACAGGGCCTGGAGCGGGCCTGTGCGCGCTATCGCAGCCACTGAGGCTGTCTCTGAGGTATGACGAAAAAAGGGGCCAAAGGCCCCTTTTTTGATTGAGTGATGGGTTTAGAACAGCTCTTCCGGCAGAGAGTCGCCCTGGGCTTCTTGGCTGGGCAGGTCCCTGGTGTCATCGGTATAGCGATTGCGGTAGGGGTTGTATACCTCGCGACCGGGCATCCGGTTGGTTCTAAATATCTCAAACATGCCGCCGTAGGAGGTGCGCAGGCCATTTTTCGGATTGATGCGTACCGTGACTATGTTATCCGGCTGCGCCAGGTGGCGCTCGGGAAGCCCCTCTAGGGCGGTGCTCATAAAATCGATCCAGATAGGCAGGGCGGCAGAACCGCCGTATTCATTCTTACCCAGTTCGCCGTAGGAGTCGAAGCCAACCCAGGCACTGGTGGCCAGGTGGGGGCTATAACCGGAGAACCAGGCGTCGCGCGGACCGTTGGTGGTCCCGGTCTTACCGGCAATATCGCCGCGCTTCATCTTCAGAGCGCGGCGCCCGGTACCCCTTTTAATCACATCTTTGAGCATCGAGTCCATAATGTAGGCGGTCTCTGCCGACATGGCTCGCGGTGCGCGGGGGCGGGCCTGACTCTTGCTCGGGTCGAGGGGACCCACCGGGAGTAGGTGCAGCTCCGCCGGCTCCTGCCCCTGATCGACCTGCGGCTCCTCAGGGTGTAAATCTGCGAGGTCGAGGGGCTCGGCGGACAGGACTGCGGGGCCGCTGCCCAGCTCTGGGCAGTTATTGCATACGGTTAGGGGCAGTGCCTGGTAGAGGACCTCGCCATTGACGTCCAGCACGCGATCCACCAGGTAGGGTTCCACACGGTAGCCGCCGTTGGCGAAAGCGGCGTAGCCCCGCACCATTTCCAGGGGGGTGAGAGCGGAGCTTCCCAGTGCGATAGTCAGGTTGCGGGCCAACTTGCTGCGCTCAAACCCAAATCCCTCGACAAAGCCCAGGGCGTAGTCCAGGCCGAGGGATTGCAGCAGGCGGATTGAGACCATATTGCGCGATCGGTATAGCGCCATACGCAGGCGGGTTGGGCCGAGAAAGGTCCCGCCATCATTCTCCGGGCGCCAAACATCTTGCAGGTTGCTCTGCTCGAAGATAATCGGGGCGTCATTGATAATACTGGCTGCGGTATATCCGCGCTCGATGGCCGAAGCGTAAATAAAAGGCTTAAAGCTGGAGCCGGGCTGCCGCGCCGCCTGAGTGACGCGGTTAAAGTGACTCTGACGGAAGTCGTAGCCACCGACGAGTGCGCGGATAGCGCCGTCTTCAGGTGCAATAGATACCAGCGCGCCCTGGGCATCTGGCACCTGGGTCAGTACCCACTCTTCGCTGGTTTGCGGCTCTGCGGGTTCGGCGGGGCCTGTGGATAGATCCACTCCAGCCGTTGCCTCGGCTTCACTGGGGGTCTCTTCCACTTGGCTGTCCTTAACGACTTTGCGCAGTCGGATAACATCTCCCGGTGCAAACATTTTTTCAGCGGACTGGAGGCGCGCGCCGCGAGCACTTTCAGAAATGTACGGTCTGATGGTGTCGAGGCCGTTGCTCCAGGGCACTTCGATGACGCGTCGGTCCCGGAGTTGTACCAGAAGTTTCTTGGGTTCTACCGCAGTTACAACGCCGGGTTCCAGACCGCCTAAAATCGGAATTTCGTTGAGTAAATCAATCAGTTGGTCGCTATCTTGCAGTAACTCCGGAGCCAGGCGCTGCTCTGGACCGCGGTAGCCGTGGCGCGCGTCATAGCTTTCCAGGCCGTGTTGTAGGGCGTTGCGCGCGGCCTCCTGTAAGCGGCTGTCCACGGTCGTGATAATTTGATAGCCATCGGTATAGGCATTGTCGCCGAAGAGTTCTACAGCCTCTTTCCGCGCCATTTCTGCGATATAGGGAGCATTCAGGTCGAGGTCGCGGCTGTGATAGCTGGCTGTTACCGGTGCTGTGATGGACTGTTTGAATTGATCCTGGCTGATATACCCCAAATCCAGCATCCGCTTCAAAATCCAGTTGCGGCGCACTAGGGCGCGGGAGGGGTTGGCCAGCGGATTGAAAGTCGATGGTGCCTTGGGCAGCCCGGCCATCATGGCCCACTGGGCCAGATTCAGGTCCTTGATATCTTTGCCGTAATACACCTGAGCAGCGGCCTGGAAGCCATAAGCGCGGTTGCCGAGGAAGATCTTGTTGATATAGAGGGCGAGGATTTCATCCTTACTCAACTCTTGCTCGATTTGTAGTGAAAGCAAAATTTCGTTGAACTTGCGTACAAAACGCTGCTCGCGACTGAGAAAGAAGTTGCGCGCTACCTGCATTGTTAGTGTACTACCACCTGACTGGATCGAGCCGGTCTTGATCAGTTGCGAGGCCGCGCGCATCAAGCCCTTGATGGAGACACCGTTGTGGGAGTAAAAGCTTGCGTCCTCGGCGGCAAGAATCGCGTGAATAAAGGGTTCTGGCGTCTGCTCAATCGTGATAGGGTTGCGCCGCTTTTCACCGAACTCGCCGATTAGTTTCATATCCTGCGAGTAGACCCTCAACGGGGTTTGCAGGCGGATATCGCGGAGGCTCTCCACCGAGGGCAGTCCCGGCTTGAGGTAGAGGTAGATACTGGCTAGGGCCATAGCGGTAGCGGCCACACCGGCCAGGCCGAGCCAAAGCAGTGCGAGCAGACGATTGCGGGCTTTTACGGTCATGAAACTGCTTCTGTGTACTTCGTTCAAGTGATTAGGTGAATAATTATACGAATATTGTGCGCTATTACCTATGCAAATGCAGGTTGAAGCGGTAATTTAAAGTGCTATAACATCAAACCCTCATAACCCACGGAAAAGATAAGAAAAAATGGGAATTTTCCCTTTTCTGAACAAAGGCCCCAAGGCCATGTTGGGACTCGATATTAGCTCTACTGCGGTCAAGTTGCTGGAGCTAAGTCGCAACGGCGACAAATATCGTGTCGAAAGTTACGCCGTGGAACCCCTTCCCCCCAATGCGGTAGTTGATAAGAATATCAACGATGTGGGAGCGACAGCTGAGGCTATTCGCAAAGTAGTGCGGCGCTCCAAGACCCGCCTGCGCCTCGCCGCAGTCGCTGTATCCGGGTCGGCAGTGATCACCAAGACGCTGGAAATGCCAGCGGACCTCTCCGATGAAGATCTTGAGGCAAGAATTGCCCTAGAAGCTGACCAGTATATTCCCTATCCGCTGGAAGAGGTGAGTCTGGACTTTGAGGTCCAAGGTCCTTCTGAAAGGGGAGAGGAGCAAGTAGAGGTGCTTCTCGCCGCTTGCCGCACAGAGAATATTGAGCAGCGAACTTCTGCGCTGGCGGAAGCAGAGCTGGAGGCCGGCGTGGTGGATGTGGAAGCCTATGCCATAGAGCGGACTTACACCTTGTTGGAGGACCAGCTCCCACCGCAAGAGCAGCTGGTAGTGGCGGTGATCGATATCGGCTCAACCATGAGCGCGCTGTCGGTGCTTGTCGATGGCAAGACCGTGTATACCCGCGAGCAGCTTTTTGGCGGACGCCAGCTTACCGATGAAATTCAGCGCCGCTATGGCCTTTCAGCTGAGGAGGCCGCTCTGGCAAAGCGCCAGGGCGGTAGCGGCTTGCCGGATGACTATTTTACGGAAGTGTTAGAGCCTTTCCGCGATGCGGTTGTACAGCAGGTCACTCGCTCTTTACAGTTCTTTTACTCCTCGACATCTTACAGTGATGTGGACCATATCCTGTTGGGCGGTGGGGTAGCCGCGATGGAGGGCGTGGGTGAGTTGATTGGTGAGAAATTAGGCAGACCCACTCTAATTGCTAATCCCTTTTTGAAGATGGGAGTCTCTTCAAGGGTCAATAAGCAGGCGCTGGCGAATGAGGCTCCCTCTTTAATGATCGCCGCTGGTTTGGCGATGAGGGAGAAGGAGTACTGATATGGCAAAAATTAACCTTCTCCCCTGGCGCCAGGACTACCGTGCGCAAAAACAAAAAGATTTTCAGCAAGTCGCACTGCTGGTGCTTATTGCCGCAGCAGCGGTGGCATTCTTTTGGATGAAGATGGTGGACGATCAGGTTGTCGATCAGAAAGAGCGAAACCAGATTCTGCAGACCAAAATTAATGCGCTCAATGTTCAAGTAAAAGAGATCAAAGATCTCAAAAAACGCCGTCAGGAGCTCATTGACCGCATGAGAGTGATTCAGGAGCTACAGGGTAACCGCCCTCTTTCTGTGCGTTACTTTGATGAGATAGTACAGGCAACCCCTGAGGGATTATGGCTCAGTGGAATGAAGCGCGAAGGAAATAGATTAAATCTAGTCGGCGTGGCCGAATCAAATAATCGAGTTTCCTCTTTTATGCGCAACCTGGACCAATCAGATTGGTATGAGGCCCCCCAGTTAACTGGCGTAACGGCAACTCCACAATACGGTGAGCAAGCCAGTGAATTTAAACTTACGGTGAACGTAAGTGGCCGCAAGCAAAAAGATAGTAAAGATGGCGCAAAACAGTAAAGGATTTGGTCCATGGCACTGGCAGACTCACTAAAGCAGTTGAATGAGCTTGATATCAATGATATCGATCTCACTCGGATAGGCGTTTGGCCTTTACCGGGGCGCCTGGCTGTATTGGCCCTTGTCGCTGTCGTCATAATTGGCGGTGGTTATTACCTCTTTATTAAAAACTTATATGAGAGCCTTGATTTAGCGGCGAATAAAGAGAGGGAACTCTTCACCCAGTTTGAACGAAAGCAGTTTGAAGCCGCCAACCTTGACGCCTATAGAACTCAGTTAGTTGAAATGAAAGAGACTTTTGGCGCTTTGCTGAAACAGTTGCCAAAAGATACCGAAGTGCCTGGCTTGCTTGAGGATATTGATGAGTACGGGCGCGGCTCGGGCTTAACAATTAACAAAGTTGCCTTGGAAAAAGAGCGCGTTGGTGAGTTTTATGTGGAGCTGCCGATTCGAATAGAAGTGCAGGGCGGCTATCACGAGTTTGGGGGCTTTGTCAGCGGTATTGCAGGTATGCCTCGAATAGTGACTTTGCACGATTTTAATATTACAGGTGAGCGCGGTGATAAAGGTCTGCTGAATATGGTCATCAATGCAAAAACCTATCGCTACAAGGGGCAGGGTGAAGAGGGATGACAAAATACCTACTTGCTGCAATAACCTTGTTGTTTCTTTCTGGCTGCGGCTTGAACTCCGATCACAGTGACCTGAAAGAAAGAATGGCCGCTGTTGAGCGCAAGCCAAAAGGGCAGATTGAACCGATACCCACTTTTACGCCATACAGCCCCTATGTTTACAGTGCCGCTGCGCAGCGTAGCCCCTTTTCCCGCCCGGTACTGGAGTCAGAGCAGCGTATTGTCGGGCGCAAGCTGGACATAGCGCCGGACCTGACCCGGCAGCGGGAATTGCTTGAAAGAGTGAGTATTGATCTGCTGTCGATGGTGGGTAGTCTCTCTCGCGATGGACAGATGTGGGCGCTAATTAATGATGGTACGGGTGGAATCCACCGTATTACAGTAGGCAATTATTTAGGTAAAAATCACGGCCGCGTAGTTAACGCGACAAGTTCGCAGCTTGATATTCTTGAAATTATACCGGATGGCACTGGCGGCTGGATTGAGAGGCCTCGGGCACTGGCGTTGGAAGAAAGGGGCAACAAATAATGAACCACAAACAGTTCGCCAATGTAATGGCTCGATTTCAGCTGCTACTACTTGGTTTATTGATATTTCCTGTGGCGCTGCATGCCCAAGTAAATCAGCTTAATGATATTCAATTTGCTGAGTTGCCTGGCAGTCGTGTGCAACTGCGTCTAACTTTTAGCGATACGCCGCCTGAACCTACCGGTTATACCATAGAGCAGCCGGCCCGGATTGTTTTGGATTTTGCCGGTGTTGAAAGTGTGCTGCCGCAGAAGAAGTACTCACTGGGCATTGGTGCAGCCAGGAGTGCGGTGATTGTTTCCAGTGAAGATCGCACACGTCTGATCGTAAACCTCGACCAGTTGCCCACCTATTCCAGTGAACGCCAGGGCAATCAGCTGGTTATGGAAATTGGCACCGAGTCTTCTGAAAAAGCAGTTTCAGTTGCAGAAGCTGTTGAGGGCGATACCGGTTTGAAACTAGGCGGTGAAAAACAGTTCCAGGCCGCCGGCAACATTGGGGTAAACAATGTAGATTTCCGTCGTGGCGATGAAGGTGAAGGCAAGGTAATAGTGAGCCTCACTGACCCGGCGGTAAATATCGATGTTGAGCGTACCAACGGTAAAATTTATTTAACCTTCCTGGGTGCTGAATTGCCTGAGTCTTTGCGCCAGAGACTGGACGTTACTGATTTTGCCACACCGGTAAGCAATATTGTTGTGGACTACGATGGGCGCAACACCGTTATTGCTGTAGACCCCAACGATACCGAGTACGATTATTTGGCTTACCAGGCGGATACTGAGTATGTGCTGAGTGTTAAGCCGCTATCCGCGCAGGAAATCCGTGAAAAAGAAAAGGAGTTCCAATTCAACGGCAAGAAGTTGTCGCTGAATTTCCAGGATATTGAAGTTCGTTCTGTTTTACAGGTTATCGCTGACTTTACCGACCTCAACCTAGTTGCCAGCGATACGGTACAGGGCAAAATCACCTTGCGCCTCGATGGTGTTCCGTGGGACCAGGCTCTGGCTCTTATCCTTAAAGCGAAGGGCCTGGATAAGCGTCAGGAGGGCAGCGTTATTATGGTAGCTCCGGCAGCAGAAATTGCTGAGCGCGAGCGCCAGGAGCTTGAAACGCGTAAACAGCTGGAAGAGCTGGCCCCCTTGAGAACAGAGTTTATCAGTGTCCGCTATGCCGACGCTGGTGAGATCTTTAACTTGTTCTCGGGAACTGATGGCGCTTCTGGTGGCAGCGGCAGTACAGATCAGCAGATGAGTATGCTTTCCTCCCGCGGTAGCGCCATTGTTGATGAGCGAACTAACACAATTATCCTCACTGATACCGAAGACAAGATTGCCCAGTTCCGCGAACTGATAGAGGTAATCGATATTCCCATTCGCCAGGTGATGATTGAGGCGCGGATTGTTACTGCTAACAGCGATTTCCAGCGTGAGCTGGGCGTGCAGTGGGATTTTGTTGATGGCAGTGAGATTAATGACAGTACCTATGGTGTCGGCTCCGGCGGTGTAACGCTGGATGATGGTACCGCTCTTGGCAGTCTAACCGGGGATTTTGACCCTCTGTTGGTGGATCTCGGTGTGAGCAACCCCGCAGGCAGCATGGCTTATGCGATCTTACAAGATGATTTTTTCCTGAGTCTTGAGCTGTCTGCGCTTGAAGATGTCGGGGTGGCGGAGATTGTTTCTCAGCCCAAAGTAGTTACCGGTGATAAGCAGGAAGCAACCATTCAGTCCGGGGTAGAGATACCCTACCAGGAGGCAACTTCCTCTGGCGCCGCATCGATCACTTTCCGCGAGGCCGTCTTACAATTAAATGTAACGCCGCAGATTACTCCGGATAACAATATTATTATGGCGCTCAATATTGAGCAGAATAGTGTTGGTGATTACGTCGATGTAGGGGCGGGGCAAGTGCCTACAATTAACGTCAATACCCTGGAGACCAAGGTATTGGTGCGCAACGGCGAGACTATTGTTTTGGGGGGAATTTTTGAAAGCAATGTTGTGGAGGGTGAAACCAAAGTCCCTCTGCTGGGCGACATCCCCTATGTTGGCAACTTATTCAAAAAGACTATCCGCACCGATGACAAACGCGAGATCCTGATGTTTATCACACCGCGTATTCTCGAAGACGAGGCGTTTTACACTAAGTGATCACCCGCTCTATTTTTCTGGTCGGCCCCATGGGGGCCGGCAAGTCTACTATCGGCAGGTTGCTGGCAGCGCAATTGCAGCTGCCTTTTGCCGATACTGACAAGGTGTTGGAAGAGCGCACGGGTGCGGATATCCCCTGGATTTTTGATGTGGAAGGCGAGGCCGGATTTCGCCGCCGTGAGAGTGAAATACTGGAGGAGCTCTGCCAGGGTGAGTGCCAGATTATCGGCACCGGTGGCGGCATCGTTTTGCTGGAAGAGAACCGGCGCCAGCTGCAGAAATATGGTCACGTAGTTTATTTGCAGGCCAATATCGATCAGCTTCTGGAGCGCACGTCTAAAAATACCAATCGCCCACTGCTGCGCGTACCCAACCCCCGTCAGCGTATTGCGGAAATATTGCAGGAACGCGAACCGCTGTACCGCGAAGTTGCAGATATTATCTGCGACACCAATTACCTCTCACCAAAACAAGCCTCCCTTCTGGTCGCGGAACATTTAGGCAACCTGCTGTCCGATTAGCCCCAAGTGCCTGTGCTAAAGTGCGTCTCACTTCTGTTGAGATAATCACTAAGGGGATAGAGAGCAGCATGCACAGTCTTAACGTAGAACTCGGCGAGCGTAGTTATCCGATAATTATTGGTTCAGGTTTGCTCGGTGACCCGCAATATGTCCTCCCTTACATTAAAGGCCGGCAAGTTTGCATTGTTACCAATGAAACTATTGCTCCTTTTTATTTGGCGACATTATTGGAAGGGCTAAAAGGGCTCGATAAAGTGGATGTTGTCGAGCTTCCCGATGGTGAAGCTTTTAAATCACTCGACACAGTGAATCGAATTTTTGATGTGCTGCTGGAAAAGCGTCACAACCGCACTACGACACTAATCGCGTTGGGCGGTGGTGTCGTTGGAGATATGTGCGGTTTTGCTGCAGCCTGTTATCAGCGCGGGGTTAACTTTATTCAGGTACCGACTACCCTGCTGTCTTTGGTTGACTCCTCTGTTGGGGGAAAGACCGGCGTTAATCATCCTCTTGGTAAAAATATGATTGGCGCCTTCCACCAGCCCCGCCTGGTCCTTGCGGATACCGATACCCTTGCCACATTGCCTGCACGTGAATTTTCCGCCGGCCTCGCCGAGGTCATTAAATACGGATTGATCTGTGACAGACCCTTCTTCGAATGGATCGAGGAGAATTTACAAAAGTTACTAACGCGGGAGCCCGCAGCACTGGCTTACGCTATTGAGCGCTGTTGCGCCGACAAGGCGGATGTTGTTGCCAGTGATGAGCGCGAGAGTGGTCGTAGGGCGATACTGAATCTTGGCCATACCTTCGGCCACGCTATTGAGGCAGTCCAGGGGTATGGCAGTTGGTTACACGGTGAGGCCGTTGCCGCCGGCATGGTTATGGCGTTGGAGTTATCCAGATTGCGCGGAGATATCGATGCAGAGCTGGTGGAGCGGTTGCGAGTGATGCTAGAGGCGGCTGATTTGCCGCAGCAGGCACCGGAAGGTATGACAACCGATGAATTCCTCCAAGTAATGCAGGTGGATAAGAAGGTGTTGGACGGAAAATTGCGTTTGGTACTGCTAAAGGCGCTGGGAGAAGCAATTATTGTCGATGATACCCCTAGAAAAATGATTATAAATGCACTGAAAAACTGTGGTGCTGAGTGATAACCCTGCTCTTATTGTCTTAAAAATAGGATTGAGTACCAGAAAGATTGACTACTAGAAGATAAGTTTGGTTTTGTTTGATTTGACAGACTAATACACTGCTAAAAGTTGAAAATGTAGTGTTGGGCAAGTAATATTGCGCCCCCCCGAAAGGAAAGGCGGGGTAAAAAACCGCCAATAACAACAAAAAAAGCCCCAACAGAGGGCTTTTTTTATCTCGGGATCTTTTACCAAGGGACCGCAGGAGAGCGTAGCGCGAAGCTTAAAGTGACATTCGCCCATAACAGGCACTTCTTTTTTTAAGCGCCAGTGGTCCCCCAATCGATAGCGACGAGGAATTCTATGGGTAGCAGTCTGTATCAGTTGGATGAGTTTAAGGACAACTGCGGTTTTGGTCTGATCGCTCATTTGCACGGTGTGGCAAGTCACAAGTTAGTGCAGACGGCCATTGAATCCCTCACTTGCATGACCCACCGGGGCGGTATTGCCGCCGACGGTAAGACTGGCGATGGTTGCGGTCTTTTGCTGCAAAAGCCGGATACTTTCCTCCGCGCAGAAGCCAAGACCCTGTTTGGCGCTGAGCTGACAGCAACCTACGCCGTGGGGTCAATCATGCTCCCACTGGATCAAGCTGAAGCCGAGAAGGCCCGCAAAATTCTCGAAACTGAGTTGCAAGCTCAGGGCCTAAAGACCGTCGGCTGGCGCACCGTACCGACCAACCCGGAATGCCTGGGCCCCATTGCCCGGGATTGCCTGCCGCACTTTGAGCAGTTGCTGATCAACGATGCAGACGAGCCCCTCGGCGAGGCGAAATTCAATGCCCGTCTCTATGTGGCCCGTCGCAAAGCCGAGTTGCGCTTAAGTAGCGAAGTCTATATCGCCAGCCTTTCAACCAGTGTCCTCTCCTACAAGGGCCTGATGATTCCGGCTGATCTGCCCAAGTTTTTCCCAGAGCTGGCCGACCCGCGCCTGGAAACCGCGATCTGTGTTTTCCACCAGCGCTTCTCTACCAACACCATGCCCCGCTGGCCCCTGGCCCAGCCATTTCGCCTGCTGGCGCACAATGGTGAGATCAACACTATTACCGGCAACCGCAACTGGTCTGTTGCCCGCACCAGTAAATTTGCTACTGACCTGATTCCAGAGCTGAATGAGCTGGTGCCCCTGGTTAACCGTGAGGGTTCCGACTCCTCCAGCCTGGACAATATGCTGGAGATGCTGTTGGCGGGCGGTATGGAACTGCACCGGGCCGTGCGTATGCTAGTGCCACCGGCCTGGCAAAATGTTGAAGGAATGGATGCGGACCTGCGCGCCTTTTACGAATATATCTCCATGCATATGGAGCCCTGGGATGGGCCGGCTGGATTGGTGATGACGGATGGCCGCTATGCCGTGTGTACCCTGGACCGCAACGGCTTGCGCCCCTCGCGCTGGGTGATTACCAAGGATGACCTGATCACTGTGGCCTCCGAAGTGGGCGTGTACGACTATGCTCCCGAAGATGTTGTGGCTAAGGGCCGCCTCGGACCGGGGCAGATGCTGTCGGTGGACACCCAGGAAGGCAAGCTCTACCACACCGCTGACATCGATAATATGCTCAAGCGGGCACAGCCCTATAAGCGCTGGCTCAAGAATAAAGCACGCCGTATCCGCTCTACTCTGGTTACTGCGCCGGTGGACAACAACTTCTCCCACCAGCAATTCAAAGTCTACCAAAAGCTGTTCAGCTCCTCCCTGGAAGAGCGCGATAAAGTCGTCCGGCCCATGGCTGAGGCGGGCCAGGAAGCGGTCGGTTCAATGGGCGATGATACGCCGATGGCGGTTTTGTCCCGCTACAATCGCTCGCTCTACGACTACTTTCGCCAGCAGTTTGCCCAGGTAACCAACCCGCCAATTGACCCCCTGCGGGAAACTGTGGTGATGTCTCTGGAAACCTGCCTGGGTCGAGAGAAATCCGTATTTGAGGAAACTCCGGAGCATGCGGATCGGGTAATCCTGTCTTCGCCAGTACTTTCCCATATGAAGTACACGGCACTCTTATCCCTTGATCGCCCGGGCTTCGAAGCGGAGATCTTCGACCTGAACTACGACCCCACTGAGTTGGATCTCAAGTCGGCGATTGAACAGCTCTGCGCCAAAGTTGAGGCCTCAGTGAGGGCAGGGGCTGTGATTGTCGTGCTGTCCGATCGCGATATTCGCGAGGGGCACTTGCCAATCGATGCACTGCTGGCGACGGGTGCGGTGCACCACCACCTGGTACATGCGGGCTTGCGCTGTGATTCCAATGTTGTGGTGGATACCGCCAGCGCCCGCGATGCGCATCAGTTGGCCTGTTTGGTCGGCGTCGGTGCCACCGCAGTACACCCGTATTTCTCCTACAGCATTATCAATCACCTGATCGATACCGGTGAATTGCTACTGGATGCCGCTGAGGCGCAGAAAAATTATCGCAACGGCATTATCAAGGGCCTGTTAAAAATCCTGTCCAAGATGGGCATTTCCACCGTTGCCTCTTATCGCGGCGCACTGCTGTTCGAGCTGGTGGGTATTTCCAGGGATGTGGTGGATCTGTGTTTCCCCGGAGCGCCCACTCGCATCGAAGGTGCCGGCTTCCCCGAGCTGCAAGCCGATATGGCGGCCCGTGCCGATATCGCCTGGAAAGCCCGCAAACCGGTTTCCCCCGGTGGTCTGCACAAGTTTGTTTACGGCCAGGAGTATCACGCTTTTAACCCGGATGTGGTGACTACCCTGCGGCGCGCTGCCAGCACCGGTGATTATGCCGCGTGGCGGGACTATGCGGAGCTGGTTAACCAGCGCCCCGTGGCGACATTGCGGGATATGCTGGACTTCAGGGAGAACATCGAACCGGTAGCTCTGGAAGACGTGGAGCCGGCAGAGCAGATTTTGCGTCGCTTTGATACTGCCGCCATGTCACTGGGGGCCCTGTCCCCCGAAGCCCATGAATCCCTGGCCCAAGCGATGAATCGCCTGGGTGGGCGTTCAAACAGTGGCGAGGGCGGTGAAGATCCAGCTCGTTTTGGCACTGATAAAGTTTCCAAGATCAAGCAAATTGCCTCCGGTCGTTTTGGCGTAACACCGCACTACCTGGTAAATGCCGAGGTATTGCAAATTAAGGTAGCCCAGGGCGCCAAGCCCGGTGAAGGCGGTCAGCTGCCCGGTGGCAAGGTCAACGAACTGATCGCGCGGCTGCGCTATTCGGTGCCCGGTGTGACCCTGATTTCTCCGCCGCCCCATCACGATATCTATTCCATCGAGGATTTGGCGCAGCTGATCTACGACCTCAAACAGGTTAATCCCGATGCTTTGGTCTCGGTAAAACTGGTATCGCGGCCTGGGGTTGGCACCATTGCTGCGGGTGTTGCAAAAGCCTATGCGGATTTGATTACCATCTCCGGCTATGACGGCGGCACAGCGGCCAGCCCAATCACCTCGATTCGCTATGCCGGGTCGCCCTGGGAGCTGGGATTGGCGGAAACCCACCAGACCCTGCGCGCCAATGATCTGCGCGGCAAGGTTCGGGTACAAACCGATGGGGGTCTGAAAACCGGCCTCGATGTGATCAAGGCGGCAATTCTCGGTGCCGAGAGCTTTGGCTTTGGTACGGCACCCATGGTGGCGATCGGCTGTAAGTATCTTCGCATCTGCCACTTGAATAACTGCGCCACCGGTATCGCCACTCAGAAGAAGGACCTGCGTGACGAGCACTATATCGGCACCGCAGAAATGGCGATGAACTTCTTCCGTTTTGTCGCCGAGGAGACCCGCGAGTGGATGGCGCGTCTGGGCGTGCGGACCCTGGAGGATCTGGTGGGGCGTGTGGACTTGCTGCGCGTGCTGGATGGCGAAACTGACAAGCAGAAAAAGCTGGATCTCGCGCCTCTATTGCATACGGATGAGCTGTTGGACAGCAAGCCGCAAACCTGTCAGTCCGCGACGAATGATCCGTGGGATAAGGGTGAGCTGGCGGAGCGGATGGTGGCGGATATCCTGCCGACCATCGAAGGCTTCAAAGGTGGCGAGTTCAGCTACGACGTGACCAACTGTGACCGATCCCTGGGTGCGCGCCTGTCCGGTGAGATCGCCAAGCGCTACGGCAACCAGGGCATGGTTGCAGCTCCGGTGAAACTGCGCCTCAAAGGGGTCGCCGGCCAGTCATTCGGTGTGTGGAATGCCGGCGGTCTGGAAATGTATCTGGATGGCGATGCCAACGACTATGTGGGCAAAGGTATGGCTGGCGGCAAGCTGGTTATACGACCGCCGCAAGGCAGCTCATTCGCCTCCCAGGAAACCAGTATTGTCGGCAATACCTGTCTCTACGGTGCCACGGGCGGCAAGTTATTTGCGGCGGGCTGTGCCGGTGAGCGCTTCGCCGTGCGCAACTCCGGTGCCTTTGCGGTCGTCGAAGGGGCGGGAGATCACTGCTGTGAATATATGACCGGGGGTATGGTCGCGGTTCTCGGGCGCACCGGATTTAATTTCGGCGCCGGTATGACCGGTGGCTTTGCCTATGTGCTGGATATGGAGCGGGATTTCTTCGATCGCTGCAACCATGAGTTGATCGAGCTGCGCCGAATCAGCAGCGAAATTCTCGAACCACACCAGAGTCACCTGCGCGAAGTTATCGAAGAGTATGCGGCGGAGACCCAGAGCGCCTGGGGCGCCGAGTTATTGGATAACTTCGATGATTACTTGAGCCGTTTCTGGCTGGTTAAACCAAAGGCGGCGAGCCTTGCAGATCTTCTTTCCGACGTGCGCAAGCGCGGCGAATAAAGGCGGGGTAGAGAAACAGTATGAAAGACAGACTGAACAATGACTTCCAGTTTATCGACGTAAGTCGCATCGATCCGCCGAAGAAGGACATCATCACCCGCACCGGCGAGTTTGTTGAGATTTATGAGCCTTTCAGTGAGCGGCAGGTGGCCAGCCAGGCGCACCGCTGCCTGGATTGCGGCAATCCCTACTGCGAATGGAAGTGCCCGGTACACAACTACATTCCCAACTGGTTGAAGCTGATCAGCGAGGGCAATGTTATTGAGGCAGCCGAACTCTGCCACGAAACCAATACCCTGCCGGAAGTCTGTGGCCGGGTGTGCCCCCAGGACCGTCTCTGTGAGGGCGCATGTACCCTCAATGATGGCTTTGGTGCGGTCACCATCGGCAATGCGGAAAAATACATTACCGATACAGCCTTCGCCCTGGGTTGGCGCCCGGACTTAAGTCATGTGGAGAAAACGGGCAAGCGAGTGGCGGTGATTGGTGCCGGCCCGGCGGGTCTGGGCTGCGCTGATATTTTGGTGCGCAATGGCGTGCAGCCGGTGGTGTTCGACAAGCACCCGGAAATTGGCGGCTTGATTACTTTTGGTATTCCCGAGTTCAAGCTGGAGAAGTCGGTAATGCAGCAGCGCCGGGAAGTGTTTACTGAGATGGGGGTTGAGTTCTGTCTCAATACTGAGGTGGGTAAGGACATCAGTTTTGAGCAGCTGCTCAATGACTACGATGCTGTCTTTATGGGGATGGGCACTTACAACTATATGAGAGGCGGCTTCCCCGGTGAAGATCTGCCCGGTGTTCACGATGCTTTGCCATTCCTGATTGCCAACGTAAATCGCAATATGGGCTGGGAGCGCGACGCCTCGGAATTTGTTTCGGTTGAGGGCAAGCGCGTGGTGGTTCTCGGTGGTGGTGATACCGCCATGGACTGCAACCGCAGCTCGATTCGACTGGGCGCCAAAAGCGTCACCTGTGCCTACCGCCGCGATGAGGAAAATATGCCCGGCTCGCGTCGGGAAGTGGCCAATGCCAAGGAAGAGGGCGTACAGTTCAAATTCAACCGCCAGCCGGTTGAGATCGTTGGCGATGGCAAGGTGGCTGGGGTTAAAGTGGTAACCACAGAACTCGGTGAGCCCGATGAAAACGGCCGTCGCCGCCCTCAGGTAGTGCCCGGTTCGGAAGAAATTATCCCGGCGGATATTGTCCTGGTGGCCTTTGGCTTCCGTCCCAGCCCGGCGGAGTGGTTTTCAGAGCACAATATTGAAGTTGCCGACTGGGGTGGTGTCGTCGCTCCAGAAAAACAAAAATACAAATTCCAGACCTCCAATGAGAAGGTATTTGCCGGCGGCGATATGGTGCGAGGCTCCGACCTGGTAGTGACCGCTATCTGGGAAGGGCGCCAGGCCGGTGAGGGTATCCTCGATTACCTGGATATTTAATCGTTTCTGATTTGCAGTGAGGGCACCGTCCCTCACTGCCCAATTATCCCGTGTATATTTGTGCCAGTCCCAATAGGCACCCCGCAATATCTTTGCCACCCTGTGTATAGCGGCCCAGCCCCTGTACAATGGCCGTTTTTTTAGCCCGCTCGGTGTTTCTATGTCTGATACCAAACCGTCCGAATTGAAAAACGATCGCTTTCTTCGCGCCCTGCTGCGCCAGCCAGTGGATCGAACGCCTGTATGGATGATGCGACAGGCGGGGCGCTACCTGCCGGAATATCGAGCCAGTCGCGCCGAAGCCGGCAGCTTTATGGATCTGTGCCGCAATACCGAGCTGGCCTGTGAGGTGACGCTGCAACCCCTGGAGCGCTACCCGCTGGATGCCGCCATTCTGTTTTCCGATATCCTGACCATTCCCGATGCCATGGGCTTGGGCCTCTACTTCTCCGAAGGCGAGGGCCCCAAGTTCCACAAGCCCCTGCGCACGGCGGCCGATATCGAAGCCCTGGAAGTGGTGAACAGCGAAAAGGATTTGGACTATGTGATGAATGCCGTGTCCACCATCCGCCGCGAGTTGAATGGTCGCGTGCCGCTTATCGGTTTCTCCGGCAGTCCCTGGACACTGGCCACTTATATGGTTGAAGGCGGCTCCAGCAAGGATTTTGCCCGCTGCAAGGAAATGCTCTACAACCGCCCGGAATTGATGCACCAATTGCTCACGGTGCTGGCTGACTCTGTTACCGATTACCTGAACGCCCAGATTCGCGCTGGTGCCCAGGCCGTACAAATCTTTGATACCTGGGGCGGGGCACTCAGCCACAGTGCTTATCGTGAATTCTCCCTGAAATATATGCAGAGAATTCTCCAGGGGCTGATTAAGGAAGTCGACGGTCGTCGAGTGCCGGCAATCCTGTTCACTAAGGGCGGGGGTCAGTGGCTGGAGGCAATGGCAGATACTGGCGCCGATGCCCTGGGCTTGGACTGGACTACCGACATTGGCAGTGCCCGCGCCCGCGTGGGCGACAAGGTGGCCCTGCAAGGCAATTTGGACCCGGCTGTTCTCTACGCCAGCCCCGAGCGAATTCGCACAGAAGTGGCGGCTGTTCTGAAGTCATTTGGGCAGGGAAGTGGCCATGTTTTCAATTTAGGTCACGGTATTACCCCGAAGGTGGATCCCAAGCACGCCGGTGCCATGATTGAAGCTGTGGTAGAGCTGTCGGGTCAGTATCACGCCTGATTTGGCGACTGATCGCTGAGTCTGTGAATGCAGTCTCACTTTGGGCGGGTGAACCTTAATATCGCTCCATGATATAAAGGTTGGCTTGCCCCAGAGACCGAGGAGATTGAGCCGCAGGTCTCTCTGGGCAGCTTTGTAGTATTAATTACAGTTGTCGGCATCTTCCCAGTGGCAATCGAACAAGCAAAAATTTCTGTCGGTGATTTACAGCGCGGCATGTTTGTCTCCAAGCTTGACCGGCCTTGGGCGCGAGCGCCATTTGCGCTACAGGGTTTCTATATCCGCGATCTGGAAGAAATCCGCCAATTACAGAAATACTGTCGCTTTGTGTATGTCGACATTCACAAAACTGTCGGCAGTGCCGGTGTTACGCTGCGCCGATTACTCGGTGACAGTGAGACTTCCGCTAAGAGGGGCGCCTCCACTCGTACAGCGGTCACTATCCCCTGCAAACCTGTCTCTGTTTCCCATAAAAAATACCCCCCGCCACAGCCGGTGCAGCGGGAAGCCAGCAATGCGCGCAAGCTCCACGGCCAGATTCTCTATGGCATGAGTGAGGTAATGGGTCTTATCGCCAATAACAGACCCATACCGGTGCAGCAGGTCAATCAGGTTGTCGAGGATCTGGTTGAGAGTGTATTGCGCAGCCCCGATGCGTTCGCCTGGTTGGCCCGGGTGCGGGATAAAGATGAGCACACCTACAGCCACTCGGTGCGCGCCAGTATTTGGGCCGTGCTATTCGGCCGCCATATTGGCCTTTCGCGTACTGACTTACTGAAGTTGGGGGTGGCTACTCTGCTAAAAGATGTGGGTAAACTGTCTATCGACGGGGAAGTGTTGCAGATGAAGCGGCGCGACCCGCGCAGCGAGCTGGAGTATCGCAAATTTGTGCAGCACAGCGTGAAGATGCTGGCGGCAGACCCGAAAATAGATGCGCAGGTGATTGAAATCGTTAGCGGTCACTGCGAGCGCCACGATGGCAGCGGCTACCCCGAGGGCTTGCGCGGTGACCGGATTTCGGTGCTGGCGCGCATGTGCGGAATAGTAACTTTTTACGATGAGGCCACTAACCCCCGCGGTTCCAGTGAGCCGGTGGCACCATCCCGGGCAGTTGCCAAACTGTATGACCTGCGCGGTATCGCCTATCAGGAGCAGTTGGTGGTGGAGTTTATCCAGGCTATTGGTCTCTACCCCACCGGTACCCAGGTAGAGCTGTCGACCGGAGAAGTGGGTGTGGTAGTGGAGCAGACCTACGACCGGCGCCTGCGGCCAAAAGTGATGATTGTGCTCGATGGGCAAAAACAGGCGCTCACTAAGCCCCGCCTGTGCGACCTGGCTGAGGTCGAGGATCGCGAGCAAAAGCTGATCGAACGCGGCAAGATGAGAGCTGAGGAAAAGATCAGTATCCTCAGGGATATAGAGCCCGGGGCTTACCCCCAAGTGGATGCGGCAAATATTCGCGACGACTATCTATTCCGCGGTGGCCGATTGGGGCAGCTGCTAACGCGCCTGACAAAATAAGCGCGCGCTTTTCTCGAGGCGGCAGTTAAGGAGTTGTTTAGAGGCTCCTAAAGACTGCCGCTGCCCCTTCTAAATATCAGTCCTTATCGGACAGTAAATTACCGAAATGCTCACCCATGCGCACGGGCGACTCGGCCTCAAGCTGATCGAGCCAGCTCACCTGGTCTGCACCAAATAGCATAATGACGGTAGAGCCCAGCTTAAAGCGTCCCATCTCTTCACCTTTCTCCAGGTGGATGGGCGCCTTATCCAGATAATCTGTGCTGATAACCTTGCGCTGGATAGGAGCGACTTGTCCGGCCCATACGGTTTCGATACCGGCGACAATCATTGCGCCCACCAGGATCATTGCCATAGGGCCCGCTTCTGTATCGAACACGCAGACCAGGCGCTCATTGCGCGCGAACAGGCGCGGCACATTTTCTGCCGTTACCGTATTCACGGAGAAAAGCTGCCCGGGCACATAGGTCATGCTGCGCAGGGTGCCGGCCATGGGCATATGCACACGGTGATAATCCTTCGGTGACAGATACACAGTGGCGAAGTGTCCGTCATTAAATTGCGCCGCTACCTTGGGATCACCGCCCACCAGCTCAACCAGGCTGTAGTCGTGACCCTTGGCCTGGAAAATACGGCCGTTATGGATCTGGCCCAGCTGGCTGATGGCGCCGTCGGCGGGGCTGGCGAGGGTGTGTTGCCCTTCGATAACGGGGCGGGCGCCGTCCACCAACTCGCGGGTAAAGAATTCATTGAAGGTGCGGTAGGCAGTGCAGTCGCTCTCTTTGGCCTCCTGCATATCCACGCCGTATTTTTCCACAAACCAGCGGGTGAAAGGATCTTTGATCCACTTGAGTTCCGTATTCGCCAACCAGCCGGCAGCGCGGGAGAGTGCGTGTTGCGGCGTGAGGTATTGCAGGGCGGCAAAAAGTTTAGGGTTCATAAATCTACGTCTTTTCTCAATGTATCTACTGCTGTACCGGGGTATTGGGCAAGTTGCCCCACTCGCTCCAGGAACCTGGGTAAGCGCGGATATCAAATCCCAGGGATCTACCCACTAACCAGGTAAAGCCGGAGCGGTGATGGCTCTGGCAGTGGGTGACAATCTTATGTGAGCTATCAATTCCCAGGGCGGCGAGGAATTCGCGAGCATCGGAGCGGATACGCAAATCTCTTTGCGGGTCCATCAATTGGGTCCACTCGCAATTGATCGCCCCGGGAATATGGCCGCCCTTCATGGCCAGGACCCGCTCACCGCGATACTCCTGGGGGGAGCGGGCATCCCAGACAAGAAATTTATCGCTGCCCAGTTGATCCAGGATTTGCTGGGCATCCATTGCAGCGTCACTGCTGACGGTGATTTGAATATCGCTCGGCTCGATTTGCGCTGACTCGCTGGTAAGGGGAAGGTCGGCGCCTCGCCAGGCCAGCATACCGCCATTCAGGTAGCTGTAATTGCGGTGGCCTATCATTTCCAGAGTCCACAAAAAGCGCCCGGCCCAACCGCCGCCCTCGTCGTCACAGGCGACCACATGCTGTTCCGGCTTTAGGCCGATAGCTTGAAACACCTGGGTCAGTTGCTCGATACCGGGCAGCTTGCCCGGTGCGGGCGCGGTGCCAGCCATGAGTGCCTGGAAGGGCAGGTGAACAGCCCCGGGGATATGGCCGTTGAGGTAGTTGTGGGGTGAGCTGAGATCGACAATCAGCAGCTCTTCGCGCTCAAACTGAGCCGCGAGCTCTTCCGCTTCGATAATCAGTTTCAAAACTTGTTCTCCGATTCCAGGCTGTTGCGCAAATGCAGAAAGCTATTCATGCGGCGCTCGCTAATTTTTCCATCGGTCAGAGCCTCCTGGATAGCGCAACCGGGTTCGCCCTGGTGGCGGCAGTCGCGAAAGCGGCAGTGTCCTATAAATGGTCGGAATTCCACAAACCCTTCCAGTAGGGCGGCCTCCTCCATATGCCAGAGTCCAAACTCGCGAATGCCTGGGGAGTCTATCAGATCACCCCCACTGGGCAGGTGAAACAGTTCCGCCGCTGTAGTGGTGTGAGTCCCCTTCTGTGTGGCCTCTGAAAGGGCACCGGTGCGGGCGCCGGCACTGGGCAGCAGTGCGTTGACCAGGGATGACTTGCCCACCCCGGACTGCCCTACAAAAACGCTACATCCTTGCGCAAGGGTTTCCAGCAGCTCCGGCAGGCCCTCGCCAGTTTTGGTGGACAGCCGCAAAACCGGATAGCCCAGCTCTGGGTAGGGGGCGAGCAGCTCTTCCAGTGACTCGCGATTGCGCTCATCGATCAGATCGGTTTTATTGAGCAGCAGCATCGGCGCTATGCCTGTGGTCTCTGCGGCGACCAGATAGCGGTCTATGGCATTGGCAAAGGGTTCCGGGTAGGGGGCGATAACGATCAATATGCGATCGATATTGGCGGCAACCGTTTTCAGGTCGCCGTAGCGATCGGGCCTCTGTAGCTCGGAGTTGCGCGGCAGGCGCGCGCCGATAACACCAATGCCCCCATCGCTATCTTCGCTGGCGGGGTGCCAGGCAACGCGATCGCCGGTCACCAAGGTTTCGATATTGGCGCGCAAATGGCAGCGCTGGCGCAGGCTCGGATCACTCTCGCTCTCCACTAAAACCTGTGTGCCATAGTTGGCGATAACCAGACCGATCTGCTCCTGCCCCAGTTGCCCTTCTTCCAGGGCGTCTTCGGCAGATTGCTCGCGCTTGCGCGCGCGGGCTTCGCGTTCTTGCTGGATTTTGTTGATACGCCACTGTTGGCGGCGATTTAATTTGCGTTTACTCATGCACTAGCACCTGGAGACTAGCGGCGGATTATAGCTATTGCCGGGTAGTTGCGGTAACTTGCGCGGAAAGTTTGAGGAGGCCCGTTGTGGATCAGAACAACCTGATCTGGATTGACCTGGAGATGACCGGTTTAAATCCAGACAAAGAGCGCATTATTGAAATTGCCACGATCGTGACGGATTCACGCCTGGAGATTCTCGCCGAGGGCCCCTCAATGGTGATTCACCAAAGCGATGCCCTGCTGGAGGCTATGGATGAATGGAATACCGAACAGCACGGCGGTTCCGGGCTGGTAGCGCGGGTTAAGGCGTCCAGCAATTCCGAGCGTGACGCAGAGAGGGAGACCCTGGAGTTCCTGCGACAGTGGGTCCCCGAGGGCGCCTCCCCCATGTGCGGTAACTCTATCGGCCAGGACCGCCGCTTTCTGGTGAAATATATGCCGGCGCTGGAAGCCTATTTCCACTACCGCAATCTGGATGTCAGTTCAGTGAAGGAATTGGCTCGCCGCTGGCGCCCAGAGGTTTTGGACGGAGTCAAAAAACATAGTAGTCACTTGGCGCTCGATGATATCCGCGATTCCATCAACGAGTTGTGCCACTACCGCGAAACCTTCTTCCGTCTCTGACCCCCACTCCCGATTAGCCGGCGGGCTTGCGTTTGATTTTACGCTTGCGCCTGCGCCCGCTGTGCAACCGCTCCAGCGCCCAATCGATATGCTCCAAGACCAGGGGTGTAGCGCCGGCGCGTGCACTCTCCAGGGTATTGATGACTTCGGGTGTGGCCTCGCCATTGCCCAGGGCAACAGCCAGGTTGCGCAGCCAGCGCTCGTGGCCGATACGGCGAATCGCCGAGCCCTCGGTCTTGCGCAGGAACTCCTCTTCGCTCCAGGTAAACAGCGTCAGCAGCTCGCCATTGTCCAATCCGTGGCGGGGGTGAAAGTCTTTTTCACTGGTGGGCTTGGCGAATTTATTCCAAGGGCACACGATCTGGCAGTCGTCACAGCCGTAGATCCGATTGCCGATAGGCTCGCGAAACTCCTCAGGGATTGGGCCCTTGTTCTCAATAGTGAGGTAGGAGATACAGCGCCGCGCATCCAGGGTACGGTCGTCCACAAAGGCATCGGTGGGGCAAACCCTGAGGCAGGCGACACAGTCGCCGCACTGATCCGGTTGCTCGCTGATATCCACGGGCAGCGGCAAATTGGTATAGATCTCGCCGAGGAAAAAGTAGGAGCCGGCGGTCGAATTGAGTACCAGCGTATTTTTGCCAATCCAGCCCAGGCCGGCCTTGGCTGCCAGGGCCTTCTCCATCACCGGGGCACTGTCGGTAAACGCCCGACCTTTCGACTCAATACCCCGCTCGGCGCAGTAGCTGTCAATTTGCTTGGCCAGGTTGGCCAGGCGTTTGCGGATCAGTTTGTGGTAATCGCGGCCATTGGCATAGCGGGACACATAGGCCTTACTCGAATCCTTCAATACTTTAATCGGCTGGGTGTCTGGTGGCAGGTAGTCCAGGCGCACGCTGATGACCCGCAGTGTTCCCGGCTCCAATAATTCGGGGCGCCAGCGTTTCTCACCGTGAGCGCCCATCCAGTCCATATCAGCGTGATAGCCCGCCTCAATCCAGGCGCGCAGGCGCTCCCCTTCCTCTTCCAGTTGGCAATCGGTAATACCCACTTGTTGGAAACCCAGTTCCCGGCCCCAAATTTTAATCTGTTGGGCTAAGTCGGCGAGCAGTGATTCGGTCATAGATAAAGCGGCTCGATATTCCCTGCAAGCACAATGCCTAGCCGGGGCGGTATACTTTGCGGTTGGCGCAAACAATGGCGATGTAATTGCCTATTTTGCCACAGATGAATTCTTGACCACATCGCGGGAGCTGCATGGACACGCCTCAACCTCTATACAGTGCCGAGTCGGTACGTGAGCTGGATCGACAGACAATTGCTGCACTGGAGATCCCCTCTATCCAACTGATGAAGCGCGCCGGTCGCGCGGCTTTTTCACATCTACGCAGGCGCTGGCCGCAGATCGGCCGCCTCCAGGTTTTCTGCGGTGGTGGGAACAACGGTGGCGACGGCTATGTGATAGCCGCGCTTGCCGCGCAAAAGAAAATCCCGGTCACCGTCTATGCGTGTAGCGATCCTCAGCACCTGAGCGGCGACGCCCGCGAGGCCTATGAGTACGCCTGCCGGGAGGGTGTTCAGGTGGTGAACTCCCTCGCTGAATTGGATACGGCGGATGCCAATACTCTGATTGTGGATGCGCTGCTGGGAACGGGCTTTAGCGGTGAGCTGCGCTCTGGCGTGGCGCATGCGCTTGAGCGAATCCGCAAAAGCCCCGGTCCGGTGTTGGCGGTGGATATCCCCTCCGGTTTGAGTGCCGATACCGGCAGTGCCGGCGAGGCGGTCAGTGCCGATATGACGGTGACTTTTATCGGGCGCAAAATGGGGCTCTACTGCGGTCGCGGCCCGGCGCTCTGTGGAGAGGTGATTTTCGAAGACTTGGGGGCACCCGAGGCCGCCTATCGGGCGGTCGAACCCTTGGCTATGCGCTACGAGGGGGATGCCATCCGTCGCCTGCCTGCGCGCGCGGCCGATAGTTTTAAAAACCAGTTTGGTCATATTCTGGTGGTGGGCGGTGATAGCGGCTTTGGCGGTGCCGCATTGATGGCTGCGCAATCTGCTGCGCGCTGTGGTGCCGGGCTGATTTCCCTGGCGACCCGCCCCGAGCACTTGCCTGCGGCGCTGACCCGCAGCCCGGAAGTGATGGCCCACCCGGTGATCTCCGGGCAGGAGCTGGAACCGCTGCTCGAAGGCCCCAGCGTGATTGCCGTGGGCCCCGGTTTGGGGCGCTCCCCCTGGAGTGAGCAGCTGCTGGCGCGAGCCGGCCGAGCCGAGGCGCCCTTGGTCGTAGATGCCGATGCCTTGAATATTCTCGCCGGGGGCCGGGTCCTGGCCGGGGTGCGGCGGGACGACTGGGTGCTGACCCCCCATGTGGGGGAGGCCGCCCGCCTCCTGGGCTGTGATACCGCCGAGGTGCTCGCCGATCCCCGCGCAGCTGCCGTGGCAGTTCAGCAAAAATTCAGTGGCGTAGTGATATTAAAAGGCGCCGGCACCCTGATTGCGCACGGTGGCGGCGTTGACCTGATCAACACGGGTAACCCGGGTATGGCTTCCGGTGGTATGGGGGACCTGCTTACTGGCATTATCGCAGCATTGATTGGTCAGCACCTGCCGCTACTGGAGGCTGCCCGACTGGCGGTGTGGTTACACGGAGAGGCGGGCAATCGCGCTGCCGAAGAGGGCCTGCGCGGATTGCTCGCGACGGATTTATTACCCTGGATTAGACGTTTGGTAGATTGATGGCGAGTGAACTGACATTGCATTTGGCTGATGAAGCAGCCACCGTATCCGGCGGCAACTCGCTCGGGCGGGCCTGTCTCGCGGCGGGCCTGCAGCAGGGGCTGACGCTGTATTTGCAGGGCCAGCTGGGTGCGGGCAAGACGACTTTTTGCCGGGGGGTGCTGAGGGCCTTTGGGCACGAGGGCGCAGTAAAGAGTCCCACCTATACCCTGGTGGAGCCCTATGATCTCGGTGCGCACCGGGTTTACCACTTCGACCTCTATCGCCTGGGTGACCCGGAAGAGTTGGAATTTATGGGGGTGCGGGATTACTTCTCTGCGCAGAGCTTGAGTCTGGTCGAGTGGCCCGAACGGGGCGAGGGCATACTGCCCGCCCCGGACCTGGAGGTTGAGTTGGATGTCCCTGAAAGCGGCCGCCAGCTCAGGTTGATCGCGCATTCACCCCAGGGGGAGCGGGTGCTGGATCTACTGCAAAAGTTGTTGCCAGAATCCTGAAAACACCAGAGTACAGGGAATTACCGATACCTATAAGCAACGGGGCTGGGAAGTAATGAGTTTGATGTGGCGGTCTCTATCAATTGTCGCGCTGTGGTTGGCTACTGTCCTGCCGGCCTCTGCGGTAGACGTGGATGGTGTGCGGGTGTGGCGCGCCCCCGACCATACGCGCCTGGTGTTTGACTTGAGTGGCCCGGCGGAGCACAAGCTATTTACCCTCAAGGGCCCGCACCGGGTGGTTGTCGATCTCTCGGGGACCGAGCTGAAAGCAGAGCTGGATAAGTTGGATCTGGACAAGACCCCGATCGCGCGGGTGCGCCACGCCCGCCAAAACAAGAGAGACCTGCGGGTGGTGCTGGATCTCAAGCAGCAGATCAATCCGCGCAGCTTTGTTCTGCCGCGCCACGAAAGTCTGCCGGACCGGCTGGTGATCGATCTTTACGACGAGGTGAAAGGCAGCGAGAAAACGCTGGAGCAGGTCAGCAGTGAGCGCAATATCATTGTCGCGATTGATGCAGGGCACGGCGGGGAGGACCCGGGCGCTTCCGGCCCCGGTCGCCTGCGGGAAAAGGATGTGGTGCTGGCAATCGCCAAGCAGCTGCACAAAAAGATCAACGCTGAGAAGGGCTTTACCGCCAAGCTGGTGCGCACCGGGGATTACTATATCCCGCTGCGGGAGCGGGTAAAAATTGGGCGCAATATGCGTGCGGACCTTTTTGTGTCGATCCACGCCGATGCCTTTACCCGCAAAGATGCCCGTGGCGCTGGGGTCTACGCGGTCTCCTCGCGGGGTGCAACCAGTGAGACCGCCCGCTTTTTGGCCGCGCGGGAAAACGAATCCGATCTTATCGGTGGCGCCGGCAGTTTGAGCCTGGGCGATAAGGACGACACCCTTGCTGGCGTATTGCTCGATCTCTCCATGACTGCCACCATGAATGCCAGCCTGGATATCGGCGCCAGTGTGCTGTCGCAGATTGGCACCGTCACTCACCTGCATAAAAAACAGGTGGAGCAGGCCAACTTCTCAGTGCTGCGTTCGCCGGATGTACCTTCAATTCTCGTGGAGACGGGTTTTATTACCAACCCCCAGGAGGCGAAGCGCCTGCGCGACCCCAGCTTCCAGCGCAAACTGGCGCAAAAGCTCGCCGACGGTATAGTGGCGCACTTTAACAGCCGCCCCCCGGCAGATACCTGGCTCGCCGCCAACCAGAGCGATAAGTCTCGCAGTCACGTGATCGCCCGCGGGGAGACCCTGTCGGGGATCGCGACGCGGTATAATATTTCTGTCGCCGCCCTGATGAGAGCGAATGGCATTGAGAGCTCCGTGATTCGGGTGGGGCAGACCCTGAGTATCCCCTCCGGCTGAGATCTCGGCGCCGAGCGGTCCTTGCAGCATTAACAGGCCAGATTTATGCACGATAAAATCCAGCAACTCTCCCCTCGTCTCGCCAACCAGATTGCCGCCGGTGAGGTAGTTGAGCGCCCGGCATCGGTGATCAAGGAGTTGCTGGAAAACAGCCTGGATGCGGGCGCTACGCGACTTGAGGTCGATGTGGACGGCGGTGGTAGCAAGCGCATGAAAGTGCGCGATAACGGCAAGGGCATAGAGCGGGAAGACCTGCCCATGGCCCTGGCCCGCCACGCGACTTCCAAGATTCACGTTTTGGAAGATCTGGAGGCGGTGGCCACCCTGGGCTTTCGCGGCGAGGCCCTCGCCAGTATCTCCTCGGTGGCGCGCCTGGCACTGACCAGCAGCCGCGATGAAAGTGGCAAGGGTTGGCAGGTCAGTGCGGAGGGGCGCGATATGCAGGCGCAGCTTGCGCCCTCGGCTCACCCCCGTGGCACCACGGTGGATGTGCGCGACCTGTTCTTCAATACCCCCGCTCGACGCAAATTCCTGCGCACCGAGAAAACAGAATTCAACCGTATCGACGATACGATCAAGCGCCTGGCACTGTCGCGATTTGATGTCTCTATCAGCCTGCGCCACAACGGCAAGGGTGTCCACAACCTGCGCGCGGGCACCGGGCGGGTGGAAATGGAGCGCCGTGTGGCCCAGGTGTGCGGGCCGGCATTTATGCAGAATGCGCTGCATATCGATGTGGAGCGCAACGGTCTGCGCCTGTGGGGGTGGGTTGCGGAACCCGCGTTCTCGCGCTCCCAGGCCGACTTGCAGTTCTTTTACGTCAACGGCCGCGCTATACGGGACAAGGTGGTCAGCCACGCGGTGCGCCGGGCGTTCGCCGATGTCTTGTACCACGGCCGCCACCCGGCATTTGTACTTTACCTGGAGCTGGACCCCGCTTCCGTCGATGTGAATGTACACCCGACCAAACACGAGGTGCGCTTCCGCGACAGCCGCCTGGTTCACGACTTCCTGTTTGGCAGTTTGCACCGTGCCCTGGCGGATGTGCGCCCGGGGCAGAAAGAGGAAACGGAAAGCGAGCCGGAACAGGAGCGCCAGGAGCAGGTCACGGGCCTACAGGTCGGTGAATTTGCCGGGCAGCATAAAATGCCACTCAGCAATCGCCCCTCGCCCTCCAATTTGCGCGAGCAGATGAACGCTTACGGCGCTCTGCACCAACCGTATCAGGACTCATCCCCGGCGACACAACAGCCGCAGGGTGTTCCCAGCAGCCGGCCAGTGTCCGTGCCCCAAGCGCCTTCCGGGGCGACCATAGGTGCGGACATTGAAAGCGAAGCAGAAGTGCCGCCGCTGGGCTTTGCCCTGGCGCAGTTGCACGGGATCTATATTCTCGCGCAAAACGAGCACGGGATGGTCGTTGTCGATATGCACGCCGCCCACGAGCGCATTGTCTATGAGCAGATGAAGGTGGCTTATGCGGCCGGTGGCATCCAGGCCCAACCCCTCCTGGTTCCGGTGAGCCTGGCGGTCAGCCAGCGGGAAGCGGACTGTTTCGAAGAGCGCAGCGAGGTATTCACCGCGCTCGGTTTCGTCTTGCAGCGGGCCGGCCCCGAGACCTTACTGGTGCGCCAGGTGCCCACAATGCTGCACGGCGCCGAGGTGGAACAGCTGGTGCGCGATGTGCTCTCGGACCTGCTCGGCGAAGGCGACAGCGCCCGTATTGGTGAGCGTATCAACGAGGTACTGGGGACTATGGCCTGTCACGGTTCGGTGCGCGCCAATCGGCGCCTGACCATTCCGGAGATGAATGCCCTGTTGCGGGATATGGAGCGCACCGAGCGCAGCGGTCAGTGCAACCACGGTCGCCCGACTTGGACCCAGGTTAAACTGGCGGATATGGATAAGTGGTTTATGCGCGGCCAATAGCTGCGCGGCAGAAGTGGGTGGTAAATTGAATAACAGTTCGCCGGGCGACAAGCCCCGTGCAATTTTTCTGATGGGGCCGACGGCTTCGGGCAAAACGGATCTGGCCATGGCGCTGGCCGATCGCTTGCCGGTGGAATTAATCAGTGTCGATTCCGCGCTGGTCTACCGAGGCCTGGATATCGGCTCGGCCAAACCCTCAGCCGAGGAGTTAGCTGCATATCCCCACCGCCTGATTGATATCTGTGATCCGGCCGAGTCTTATTCGGCGGGCCGTTTTCGCAAAGATGCGCTGGAAGTCATGGCAGAAATTACCGCTGCTGGTAAAGTGCCATTGCTGGTTGGCGGAACTATGTTGTATTTCCGCTCTCTGTTGGAAGGTATGGCCAAGTTACCTGAGGCCGATGCAACAGTGCGGGCAGAAATTGAAGCGCGCGCCGAGCGCGAGGGGTGGCCGGCACTGCACGGGGAGCTGGCCCAGGTGGACCCGCAATTGGCGGCGGAGCTGCATCCCAATCACTCGGTGCGCATCGAGAGGGGCCTGGAAGTTTATCGCCTCACCGGTGTGCCGCTTTCGCAGCTGCGCCGCGAGCAGGAAGCTGGGGGAATACAGCAGCAGTACCAAGTGTGCCAAATGGCTATTATGCCCCGCGATCGCTCCCTGCTGCACCAGCGTATCGAGCGGCGTTTTCGCCAGATGCTCACAGCGGGCTTTATCGATGAAGTCCAGGGCCTGCGGGAGCGGGGAGACCTGCATGAGGACCTGCCGGCAATCCGCGCGGTGGGCTACCGACAGGTTTGGCAATACTTACAGGGGCAAACCGATTACGATGGTATGGTGGCCGCTGGAATTGCCGCGACGAGACAGCTGGCCAAGCGCCAGTTAACCTGGCTGCGGCGCTGGCCAGACCTGCTAACTTTGTATACTCAGGATGAGCAAGGCGGGGTGCGTGAGAGTGACGAAATATTGGCAGAAGCCTTGAAATTTCTCGCTTAAGCATCCATAACGTGGTTGGGCTATTAAACGACAAGCCCGTTCAGTCAGTTTTCACAGAGCCGGCCTTTTCCGGCTCGCTACTACACTACTTATACGCGTATTCAACCTCAGTCGTTTTTTGATCCGCGCTCTTCGCGGGTGCGATTGCGGCCTGCATACCGCATTCAGCTTTTTGACAAGGAGAAAAAAGATGTCAAAAGGGCATAGCTTACAAGACCCTTACCTCAACGTATTGCGCAAAGAGCGTATCCCGGTTTCTATTTATCTGGTAAACGGCATCAAGCTCCAAGGGCAAATTGAATCTTTCGACCAGTTCGTGGTGTTACTCAAAAATACTGTGAGCCAAATGGTGTACAAGCACGCTATTTCTACGGTTGTACCGTCGCGTGCAGTGCGCGTACCGCTGTTGAATCCCGCAGCCCAGCACGGTGGTGAGGGTAACGGTGAAGGCGGTGAGCGCGAATCTTTTAGCTAAGAGATCCGTATCAGTTTCACCTGCGCCCCGCTTTATCGGGGTGCCCGCAGCTCGGTGAGCCCCTTGCAGGGCTTGCCGGTTGTCACCTCAGTCAGGGCCTGTCGCGCCCTTTTCGCAATAGAGAATTCCCATTGTTTTTCGATCGACCGGAATCCGGTGAACTTGCAGTACTGGTACACCTAGAACTCTCCGCTATCGACAGTCCCGACGACCCTCGTGAATTCGAGGAGTTGGCCCTATCTGCCGGAGCAGATCCTGTCAGTTTTATTTTTGGCCAGCGCGCTACTCCAGACCCGAAGACTTTTGTCGGTCGGGGTAAGTTGGAGGAGATTCGCCAGGTGGTAAAAGATCAGGAAGCCGCCCTGGTTATCTTTGACCACATCCTCTCTCCGAGCCAGGAGCGCAATATCGAGCGCGAATTAAAATGCCGGGTACTGGATCGCACGGGACTGATTCTGGATATTTTTGCCCAGCGTGCGCGAACCCACGAGGGCAAGCTACAGGTGGAACTGGCCCAGTTGCGCCATATGGCCACGCGATTGGTGCGAGGCTGGACCCACCTGGAGCGGCAAAAAGGCGGTATCGGTCTGCGCGGGCCCGGTGAGACCCAGCTGGAAACTGACCGGCGATTACTGCGCGCACGCATAGATTCCATCGAAAAGCGGCTGGAGAAGGTGCGCCGTCAGCGGGAGCAGGGGCGCCGCGCACGCTCGCGGGCGGAAATGGCCACGGTATCTTTGGTCGGCTATACCAATGCGGGCAAGTCGACCCTGTTTAATCGCCTGACCGATGCAGATGTCTATGTCAGGGATCAACTGTTTGCCACCCTCGACCCCACTATGCGCAGGGTTGAATTACCCAATGTGGGCGCCATGGTACTGGCTGATACGGTGGGGTTTGTCTCTCACTTGCCGCACAAGCTGGTAGAGGCTTTCCGGGCAACGCTGGAAGAGGCCGCCAGCGCGACTTTGCTTCTGCATGTGGTGGATGCTGCGGCAGATGATCGCCTGCACCTGATGGAAGAGGTACAAACGGTTCTGGAGGAAATTGATGCCTCAGAACTGCCGCAGCTGGTTGTCTACAACAAGATTGATCTGCTGGCGGACTTCGCGCCGCGTATAGACCGGGACGATCAGGGGGTGCCCCGGGCCGTGTGGCTCTCTGCGGCAACCGGCGCAGGTTGTGAGCTTCTAATCGAAGCGATTGCCGAGCGCCTGGGGGAGCAAATGGTGCGCGGGCAGCTGGTGGTAAAACCCCACCAGTCCAGGCTGCGGGCACAGCTGTTTGAGATCAATGCGGTGCAGTCTGAAGGCTATCGCGATAACGGTGACTGCGAACTGCAAATACTGTTGCCGCACAGCGATTTCCAGCGTCTACTGGCACCACATATCGGCGGCAGTGATGCGCCGGAATGGTCGCCAGAAGAGCCGCTTGCCGAGTAGTTGTCGTATAAATACTGATGGTTAAATTCAGGCCATATTGCAGTTTGTAGTCGAATTTATTTGGGGTTGGTCTTCACGGGCCAGCCACTTGTCTCAGGCGGGGGCTGCCGGCAATATTTTGTCGGCAAGGGATGCTAGAATCCGCCGAAGTAAACGATTAAGTGATCATAGTTGGAGTAAGTTAAATGGCCTGGAATGAGCCGGGTGGTAACAATAAAGACCCCTGGGGTGGTGGCGGTAACCGCAATAGCGGAGGCCCGCCGGATCTCGATGAACTATTGCGAAAAATTCAGCAGCGACTAGGTGGCCTGTTTGGCGGTGGCGGCAGCAGCCCCAGTGGCGATTCAGCCAAATTTCCCTGGGTACTGGTGATTGGTCTCGCTGTATTGATTTACGGTGGCCTGGGGATTTATCAGGTCAATGCCAACGAACAGGCGGTTGTTTTGCGCCTGGGTAAATACCACTCGACAGAGTCCGCCGGTCTGCACTGGAATCCGCCGCTGATCGATAGCGTGACCAAGGTGAATATGACCGAGGTGCGCACCGAGCGCACGACCGGGCAGATGCTGACCGAAGACGCCAATATTGTAGAGGTGGTACTCACCGTGCAGTGGCAGGTTGGCGATGCCGAGTCCTTCGTTCTGCGGGTTCGCGACCCGGTGAAGAGTTTACAGGAGGCGACCGATAGCGCCCTGCGCCACGTCGTCGGCTCTCTCAGCCTCAACGGTGTGATCTCACAGAACCGGACCCAGGTCTCTGCCGATACTCAGCAGCGATTGCAGGAGTATCTGGATCTGTACCAGACCGGTATTCGAGTGGATGTGGTCAACCTCACTGACGCCAAGGCGCCGCGCGAGGTTCAGGATGCCTTTGACGATGTCACCAAGGCCCGTGAGGACGAAGTGCGTCTGCAAAATGAAGCCCAGGCCTACGCCAACGAGAAAATTCCGGTGGCTCGCGGTCAGGCTCAGCGCATTATCGAAGAGGCCGAGGCCTACAAGGCCCGCGTAGTGGAGAGTGCCCGCGGTGAGGCGGTGCGCTTTGAGAAGCTGCTGGCCGAATACGAGCGCGCCCCGCAAGTGACCCGCGAACGCCTCTATCTGGACGCGATGCAGGATGTGATGTCCAGCACCTCCAAAGTGATGGTGGACGTCGAGGGCGGCAATAACATGATGTATCTACCGCTGGACAAGCTGGCACAGGGGAGTGCGGGTGCGGTGCGCGCGGCCCAGAGCCAGGGCACCTCGCCGGTCATGATTGAGGAAGTCTACCAGCGTATTGTTGAGCGTCTGCGCCAGGATACCGCCAGTAGCCGCCGCAGCCAGGCTATTCGCTAGGAGGGGATGATATGAATAACAAAACACTGGGTATTATTGTTGTCATCCTGCTGGGCGTGCTGGTTCTTTCCTCCAGCGCCTTTGTGGTGAAAGAGACTGAAAAAGCCGTGTTGCTGCGCTTTGGTGAGCTGGTGCGCACCTATACCGAGCCGGGGCTTTACTTCAAGTTTCCTATTGCGGAAAAGCTGCGCAAGTTTGACGCGCGCATTCAAACGGTGGATTCCAGCCCCGTGCGTATGCTCAACAGTGAGAACAAATTTATGATGGTTGATTCGTACGCTAAGTACCGAATCTCCGATGTGGATAAGTTCTATATCGCCACTCGCGGTGATGAGCGCAATGCGGTGCGTCTGTTGTCAGAGCAAATCAACGACCGCCTGCGCAACCAGTTTGGTGTGCGCACACTGCACGAGGTAGTCAGCGGTGAGAACGTAGACAAGGAAGATACGGATGAGCGCGATGCGCTAATGGCGGAGATCACCAAGAACCTGAGTCAGGTTGCCCAGAAGAGTCTGGGTGTGGAAGTGATCGATGTGCGGGTCAAGCGCATCGACCTGCCGCCGGAAGTCTCCGAGTCCGTATTCCAGCGGATGCGCGCCGGCCGTGAACTGGAAGCGCGGGATCACCGCGCCAAGGGTGAGGAGGCTAGTGAGCGTATCAAGGCCAACGCAGATCGCCAGAAAGTGGTGATTGAATCCGAGGCCTACCGCAAGTCCGAAGAGCTGCGCGGTGCCGGTGATGCGGAGGCGGCAGCTATTTATGCGGCGGCCTACAGCAAAAACCCGGAGTTCTATCGCTTTACCCGCAGTTTGCAGGCTTATAAAGAGTCCTTCCAGAGCAAGTCGGATATGTTGCTGGTCGACCCGGATAGTGAATTCTTCCGCTATCTGAAAGACCCCAAGGGAGAGTAAGGCTGAGCCACGCATAGCAGCGGGTGCCGGTGCTATGCGCGCGGGCTCGGTTTCGATAACCCTACCTTCCTGTCAGCACTTGATGCTAAAATCACGCAAACCGGGCCTCGCCCGGTTTTTTTGTGGGAAGTGCTGTGGCTTATTTGTGGGAAGCGCTGCGGCACCGCAATTTCTTCGCTGACGAATTCATTTCATCATGACTCAAGCCGATCGCTGGATGTTGCCGGATGGCATTGCAGAAATTCTGCCTGCGGATGCCGTGCAATTGGAAACTCTGCGCCGCCGACTACTGGACCTCTATCATTGTTGGGGGTACGAGTTGGTGATACCGCCGATGTTGGAATTTACTGACTCCCTCCTGATCGGGATGGGCCATGATGTAGATCTGAGCACCTTCAAGGTCACCGACCAGATATCCGGTCGCACCCTGGGGATACGCGCGGATATGACTCCGCAGACGGCTCGAATCGATGCCCACAGTTTCCCCCGCCGGGGCGCCAATCGTCTCTGTTATGCCGGCCAGGTGGTATACACCAAGCCGCGAACGCCGATGGGCTCGCGGGCGCCGATACAAGTCGGTGCCGAGCTGTTTGGTGTAGACAGCCTCAGTGCGGATCTCGAGGTGATCTCGCTGATGTTACAGAGCCTGCAGGTTGCCGGTATCCGTCAGGTGCATCTGGACCTGGGCCACGTGGCTATTTACCAGAGCCTGGTGGAAGCGGCGGGTCTCAACGGCGAGCAGCGCAGCGCCCTGTCGGCAATGCTGCAGAGTAAAGCGACCGCAGATCTGTGCGAGTGGGTCGAGGAGAATGTCGCCGATCAGCAAGCTGCCGAGTGGTTAAAAGTCCTGCCGGGGCTGGTTGGGGATCGGGAGTGTCTGGATCGCGCCCGCGAGCTGTTTACGGGCGCCCCGCAAAACCTGTTGGCGGCAGTCTCCGATCTGAGGCAGGTGGCAGAGGCCCTGAGCGAACGCTACCCGGAAGTCACGCTGTTCTTCGATTTGAGCGAAGTGCGCGGTTACGACTACGAGACCGGTCTGGTCTTTGCCGCCTATACACCGGGGCACGGCCAGGCGCTGGCCAACGGTGGCCGCTACAACGGTATCGGCGCTGTATTTGGGCGCGATCGCCCGGCCACGGGCTTCAGTAGTGACCTGGTGGCATTGAGTAACCTGGGCAGCGCCGCCGTAGACGAGCGCGCTGCAATACTGGCGCCAGATGTGAGCGGCTCCCGAGCCGCCGAATTGTGGAAGGCGGTTCACGAGCTGCGGGAGCGCGGCGAAGTGGTTATCACAGCCCTCGCCGGTGGCGTCGATAGTGAACTGGAGTCCCGCTGTGACCGCGAGTTGGTGGCAGAGGGCGAATCGTGGGTGGTTAAGCCGCGAGACTGATTTTTCGGGCGCAGTGGATGTGCCTAGTATCCAGCGGGCTCGCCCGCAGACATCCATTTATGAGGGGCCCCGGCTCCTGCAGAGAAAAACCTGAGTTTAGAGATTTATACAGATGGGCAAGAACGTAGTAGTACTGGGGACCCAGTGGGGCGATGAGGGCAAGGGCAAAATTGTCGACTTGCTAACCGAGCAGGTCTCGCTGGTCGTGCGTTTCCAGGGCGGCCACAATGCGGGTCACACCCTGGTTATCGATGGTGAAAAAACCGTACTGCACCTGATCCCCTCCGGCATCCTGCGCCCCAGTGTTACCTGCCTGATCGGCAACGGTGTGGTGCTCTCCCCGGAAGCGCTGCTGAAGGAGATGGCCGAACTGGAAGAGCGCGAAGTTCCCGTGCGCGAGCGCCTGCGCCTGTCCCCGGCTTGTCCGCTGATTCTGCCGGTGCATGTCGCCCTCGACCAGGCCCGTGAAAAGGCGCGCGGCGCCAAAGCGATCGGCACTACCGGTCGCGGTATCGGCCCCGCCTACGAGGATAAAGTCGCCCGTCGCGGTCTGCGCCTGGGCGACCTGTGCAACTGGGATAACTTCTGCAACCAGCTGAAGGAACTGATCGACTACCACAACTTCGCCCTGACCGAATACTACAAAGTAGATCCGGTGAGCTATGAAGATACCGTTGAGCAGGCCAAGATCTGGCGCGAGCAACTGGTGCCGATGATCACCGATGTTGCCGACCACCTGCACAAAGCGCGCGAGAACGGCGAGCACATCCTGTTTGAAGGCGCCCAGGGCTCCCTGCTGGATATCGACCACGGTACCTACCCGTTCGTGACCTCCTCCAATACCACTGCCGGTGGTACCGCTACTGGTTCTGGTTTTGGTCCTCTGTACCTGGACTATGTATTGGGCATTACCAAGGCCTATACCACTCGCGTCGGCGGCGGTCCTTTCCCCACTGAGCTTGACTGTGAAGTCGGCCGTCACCTGGGTGAGAAAGGTCACGAGTTCGGTGCCACTACCGGCCGCCAGCGCCGCACCGGTTGGTTTGATGCCGTTGCTGTGCGCCACGCGATCCGCATCAACAGCATCTCCGGTCTGTGCCTGACCAAACTGGATGTTCTCGATGGCTTAGAGGAAGTGAAGGTGTGCGTGGGCTACCGCAACAGTGCCGGTGAAGAAGTACCGGTACCTTTTGATGCCGCAGGTTGGGAAGACGTCGAGCCGGTATATGAGTCTATGCCCGGCTGGACCGAAAATACCTTCGGTGTGCGTCGCGAAGCGGATCTGCCGGCCAATGCGCGCGCCTATATCGCCCGTATCGAAGAGCTGGTAGGCGCGCCTGTAGATATTGTTTCTACCGGTCCCGATCGCAACGAAACCATTGTTCGCGAATCTTCCGCTCTTTGCGAAATGGGTATTCACAACGCCAGCGTCTAAGCTCTGACTGCTCGGTTGTGAGTATACGCCCGGTAAGGCCTTGCTATTTTAAGTGAGGCCTCTGATCATTAGGCCTGTTTCAAATTATTGGTCGAACATTCTATGTGGGCCAATAAGCCGAATTTAACCGGGCTAATTTATGTCATCTTCCGTTTCTGTTGCCAGTCGTTATAGTTTCGCTGAAGAGATCGCCAATAGCGTCACCCATGGTATTGGGGCCCTGCTGGCGATTGCCGGTCTGGGGGTATTAAGTGGTTTCGCCGCTTTGCGTGGCGATGCCTGGCATATTGTCAGCTCCAGCGTCTATGCCTCCACGCTGATACTGTGTTTCCTCGCCTCCACGCTGTATCACGCCGTCAGCCATATCGGCGCCAAGGAGATACTGCGGACTCTGGACCACTCATCGATCTTTCTTTTGATTGCGGGAACCTACACCCCCTTCACCCTGGTCACTCTGCGGGGCCCCTGGGGCTGGTGGCTGTTCGGGATTATTTGGGGGCTCGCGCTGGTCGGGTTGATTATCCAGTTCACCCCCTTGAAGAAGATCCGAGCCCTGTCGATTACCCTCAGCGCCCTGATGGGCTGGGTAGTGGTCGCGGCTATCAAGCCGCTGTCGGATAGCCTGGAAACTGGCGGCCTGTGGCTGTTAGTGTTGGGCGGTCTCTGTTACACCGGCGGAATCGCTTTTTATCTCTGGCGCAGCCTGCGCTTCCACCATGCCATTTGGCACCTCTTTGTACTGGCGGGCGGTATTTTGCATTTCTTTGCGGTGTTGTTTTACGTCATCCCGTAATTTTTCCTGTTTTGCGGCAGGGCTCACTCTCAAGGTGAGCAGCGCGAACTTCCCCCTGGAGTGACTGTCCAGTTTAATAGTGGGTGGGAAGTTCAACGGTTACCGACCGGTCCACCTTTCGGATAAGGGTGGCTCGTTCTACCCTTGAGCGAGCAAAAGTTGTGTCTAAGGTAACTCCATGCCCAGAATGCAGTGGTTTCAATATCTATCCGCTATCCTCGCTATCAGCGCGGCTCTCCTGGTTTCCAATACCCACGCACAAGAGAGAGCCGACCCGGCTTTCGAGCAGTGGGTAAAAGAGTTCCGCAAAACGGCGATCGACAACGGTATCTCTGCACAAGTTTACGATCGAGCCTTTCAGGGCATCAATTCCCCGGATCAGTGGGTACTGGATCGCGCCAATTACCAGCCCGAGTTCAAAGCGCCGGTATGGCAGTACTTTGACAACCGGGTGCAAAAGAGAGCAATTGAGCGGGGCAAGCGCGAAAAGGTCAAGGTGAAGCCCTGGCTGGACAAGATCCAGAAGCGCTTCGGGGTGGACCCCAATATCCTGTTGGCGATCTGGTCGGTGGAATCCAGCTTTGGCGGCATCCTCGGCAACGACAAGGTCATGCGCAGTGTGATTCGCTCCCTGGCAACACTGGCCTATGCGGATCCCCGGCGCAAGAAATTTGGTCGCCAGCAGTTGCTGGCTGCGTTAAAGATTTTGCAGGCCGGCGATATCGAAGGTAAGCAGTTGCTGGGCTCCTGGGCCGGGGCAATGGGGCATACCCAATTTATCCCCACCAGCTATCAGGCCTACGCAATCGATATCGATGGAGATGGCAAAAGGGATATTTGGAACTCTGTTCCGGATGCACTGGCCACCGCTGCCAACTTGCTCTCCAGTAACGGCTGGCAGCGGGGCAAACCCTGGGGTTACGAGGTCAATATCCCCGCCGGTAAAATGCCGGCGGGCAAGATGGCCGTGACCGAGTGGGAAAAGCTCGGGGTTACCCGGGCCAACGGCAAGGCCTTTCCCAGTAAAAAAGCCATTGCCGAGTTAAAGCTGCCGAATGGGCGCAAGGGTCCGGTATTCCTGGTTTTCAAGAACTTCTTTGTCCTCAAGCGCTACAACAACTCCGACCGCTATGCCATCGCTATCGGCCTGCTGGCAGATCGGATTGGCGGCGGGGCTCCGCTGGTCAATGACTGGGAGCGCCCGTTTACACCGCTCGATAGTGTTCAGGTGGAAGAGTTGCAGAGGCTACTCAAGCAGAGGGGCCTCTACAGCGGTGAAATCGACGGCAAGGCGGGGCCGGGCACACGCAAGGCGGTGCGCGAATTTGAAAAGCGTGCCGGCGTTGAAGTTCAGGGGTATCCGAGCAAAGAAGTACTGGAGCTGTTGCGAAAACCGTAGAGGGTGCTCTAAAAGTCTTCGTCCGGTAGCAGGGTATCCTGGAGCAGCTCCAGATTTTCGGCAACACCCTCGGGTTCGCGGAAGTAGGCGATGTGGTATATCGCCTCTCCCTCCTGCACCAGGGGGATATTTTGCCGGCCAATAATTATCCCGTCCGCATTGCAGAATACCTGGTCTAGTTCCTGGCCGTAGGGGTCGGCGATGGTTGCCAGCAAGTCGCCCCGGTAGACCCGATCGCCAAGTGCTTTGCAGTACTTGGCGATGCCGCTGTCTGCCGCGCGCAGCCAGCCACTTCGCCGAGCGACAAACGGCTCAATAACATTCGTTTTGCGGGTTTTTGGCAGCATTTCCAAGCACTTCAGTGCGTTGATTACCCCTTTTACGCCGGCGCGAATACAGAGCTCATCGAAGCGCAGGGCTTCGCCGGCCTCATATAGCAACACTCTGACCCCAAGGTCTGCGGCCGCCTGGCGCAGGGAGCCATCGCGAATTGAGGCGTTGAGTAATACGGGAACACCAAAAGCTTTGGCGATTCTGCGAGTTTGTGCATCGTCCAGATTGGCGCGAATTTGTGGAAGGTTACTGCGGTGGATGGCACCTGTATGCAAATCGATACCGTAGTCACACTTGCTGACTATCTCCTTGAGGAAGACGTGAGCCATACGCGCGGCGAGAGAGCCCTTCGCCGAACCGGGGAATGAGCGGTTGAGGTCCCGCCGGTCCGGCAAGTAGCGGGTGTGCTGTAATACCCCGTAAACGTTAACCATCGGCACGGCAATCAGAGTTCCGCGCAGGGATCTCAGCCTGCTACTCTGGATAAGGCGACTTATTACCTCAATGCCGTTGAGTTCATCGCCATGTAGGGCAGCGCAGACAAATATCTTGGGGCCATCTTTTTTGCCGCGCCGCACATACACGGGAATCGCCATATCTGTACTTGTATACAGCCTGACAATGGGTAGGTCGATATGGCAGGACTCGCCCCTGGCGACGTGGATCCCACCGATCTCAAACTCCGAGCGCTCTTCCATAACACTTACGGGTAGATAGATACCCCCAAAGTGTATAGCCAGATCAGCGCGGCTTCGGCCAGTGACTGTTGAGGTCGCTGCCCGAATACCCGGTTACAGCTGCCCGATAACTGGGGCCGAACTCGCCAAGTTGTGTGAGCGCTCCCCATTTAGCCAGATACCGAGACTGGGACTCCAGTAGCCGGAAGGGTGATACCAGAGCCCGGTTTCCATATCGGCGAGTAAGTTTGCTCCCCGCCAAGCACTGGGGCTCTGGTTGCGGGGGTCTTTACCTTTCTCTACGGGCTCTCCGCTCTGGGACCACTGGATAGTGCCCTGGGCATCAAAAATGGCGAGTGGCCTGCCGTCGGGGTTGGTAAGGTAGTACTCGATATTATCGGGGCTCCACTGGCAGAGAATGGCATCGGTTTGCGGGTGGTTAATCCAGTGGCTTAAACCCCGGGATTTGCCGTCGATATTGTGAATTTCTCCCCAGATTCCCAGACTGCTCCAAATAGTGACAACACGGCGCTGACGAGTCGACTTTCTGTGTGTGCAGGTTTTGCTCAATCGCCGACCGAAAGGATCATAGCGGAAATACGTTTTAAACTCGCCGCACTCAGCATGACTCATCAGGCCCCAGCCATCGTATTGGTACTGGGAATCCTTGCGCCCGGCAATATTACCCTGGCTGATAATATTGCCGCGTTTGTCACTCTCGGTCTCGGGCAGGCTGGGGAGCTGCTGGGCCCGCAGCGGGTTGGTCAATTGCAGGGGGGACGTTTTGTCAAATTGCCAGGCGAGTGCCTGGCCAGATTCCACCTCAGTCAGGTGTCCAAACAAATATTTGTGGCTGCTGCGCAGCTCTCCCTGAACCTGGAGGATACCCTGGTCTTTGGCCTCGGTGCGGAGCACCGACTCACCGTTGGCATCAATGCCATAGAGAGCCCCGCTGGGAGCAAATGTATAGGATAAATCGAGATTGTCGGAGCTGGCGCTTTTTAGCCAGCCGCGTTTGTCGTATTGGTATTGGAGGCTGAAGTCCCGGACCTCGGCACTGTCGTGGTGTTCGGCAATTATCCGGTCGCGATTGTCGTATTTAAAGCGGACCGAGGATAGGGCGTTATCTGCCTGTACCAGCCTGTGCTGTTGATCGTAGTGAAACTCACAGTTTTGACCGCTGTTATTGCGAATGTCGGTTAGTGCGCCGCTGCTGTTGTAATTGAAGTACCAGCGGGAATCATTATCACAATATTCATGTAGACTGCCGTTGATATTGTAGTACCAGCGCCAGATTCGCTCCCCGGGCGCCGTGTGCCTGACCAGTTGTCCATGGCAGTCGTATTCCCAGTGGTAGCTCCCCTCCGCCGTTTCCAGGCTGGTTAGCTCACCCTTCGGGCTATAGCGCAGTTCCCAGTTGTTGCCATCGGCAAAATTGATATGGCAGGGCTTGCCGGCACGGTTGTAATCACAGAGAAGACTTTGGCCGCTATCCCCGTGGATGGCATTGGGTAGGCCGCGTTCGGAGTAGCCCAGGCCGTATTGGTAAGTGCCGAGGTGGGCCTCGCGCAATTCGCCGCTATGGCCATAGCTCCACTCGCGCCATACTTCGCCGTTCACTTTTAGTGAAGTGATTCGCTGCCAGTGGTCGTACTCAAAGTCCAGGCGTTTTTCCTCCCGGCGTACACTTTGCAGCTGACCTTGTCCATCCCAGCTGAAGTCCACTTTGCCCCCCTCTGGGTCCTGGACGCGTGCCAGTTGACCCCGATCGGTGTAAAGGAACTTCCAGGCTTGTTGGGCGGGGTCAATGATAAGCTCTGGGCGGCCTTTATCATTAAACTGGTATTGCCACAGGGTCTCACCGTTGATGAGCGCCGCCTTTAAGTAACCGATATCGTCGTAAATGTAGCGACTGCTAATGCGCTGGGAGGTGGAGCGGACAAGCCGTCCAAATTCATCGTGACGGAAAAAGACTCTCTGGCCATCAGCTTTAATTTTCTCACACAGGTTGCCGTAGGAGTCAAAGAGCCAGTTTAGGGTATGCGATTGCTGACGTTCAGAGATTCGTAGGCCGAATTTGTTAAAGCGAAGATAAATGGGACTGGATGATTCTGGTTCGACCGTACAGGTATTGTTATTTGCCTGCCAGCTAATATTGATGTCTAAGTCGTTGGACTTTATTCGATGGCAGCGATTATCGGTGTCATATATAAACTGACACTCGCCAGATTGACTGTTGTCCAGGTGGGCGATTTTTGTATCTTTGTATCGATACCTTTCTTTTTTTAGCCCACTTCCGCTGTTAACTAATAGATCTTCCTGGTAGTCGTACCAGCAGAGATCGCTCTGCTCCTCTGCGGCATGACTATTTATCAGGCTATAGATGTGACTATTTTGGCAATTAAATTCAATGACGCGGCCCCAAGAGCTGATTATTTTTTGCGGTAAGCCCTCCCGGTAGTCAATTGTTAAGGCGTTGCCAAATTGATCCCTAATCTCTGTAAGGGGTAAAGCGCTATTGACCCCATCGGAGCGAAAAATTTTGTGCTGTTGATCGAATGTGGTTACGCAGTAGCTGTGCAGGCTCTGTCGGGATAGCATCAACCGTTCAAAGCGGTTGTAGCACCCGTGACCAATAGCGGGTAATTTGAATTTTACGGATCTGCCCTCGGCGGTGATCAGCTCGACCGTATTGTCCTGCACAACCAGCTGTTCGCTGAGGGAGTGCCGCCAACCCACACCGATACCGATATCCTCATGGATAGATGAACGGTAGTAGCGCTTCCATTTAAAAGGTAGGGGCCCGGGAATCACTATATCTGTTCGCTCAAAAACCACCTCTCCCGTTGCGCTGACAATATGTCCGGCAACTCGGTGACTGCGATCCAGGGCGGGCACCACCTTATTTTCAGGATTGACCCCGGGGACATTGATCAGCTGGGTTGAATTACTATCGGCGTTATAGAGGAGGGGCACCATGGGTGCTGAGTCGATCGTATATCGATTGGCGATAATGCGCGGTAGATCTGGCCAAAAGTCTTCCCGCCACAGGTTGTGCGGGGTATTTCCCAGTAATTGCTCGACTTCGGAGCACCAGCGTATAGCCGATGCGGGGTTCTCGTGAGATTGGGGGATTGGCGGAGGGGTGAGTGCGTCGAGTAAATTTGCTATTAGTTGGGTGAGACGCTCCGGTGTCATATGGCAATATCCGATAAAACAAATTAACGGTGTAACTTTCGAATGGTTACATCAGGAGATTTGGGACGTTCGGTAACATTTTGTTCTTGAGGCAGTATCTGGTGCAATGGTTGTGAAGAATATTCCAGTATTCCCGCAGTAATATTGTCGCGTCCACCAAGTCTATTGGCGTCGTCAATAAAGCGGTACACACATTCCAGAGCGGGGCGGTGAGTGGCGAGCACTCGCTCGATCGCGTGATCATCGAGATATTCAGTCAAACCGTCGCTACATAACAACAGGAGTGCGTTTTCCGTGAGTTTCCAGCTGTTAATGTCGGCTTCGATACTATTGGAAACACCCAGGGCGCGGGTAATGTGGTTGCGAATATTGGACTCTTTGGCCTGTTCGGGAGTTAATTGACCAGAATCAACCATTTCCTGTACAACACTGTGATCTTTTGTAAGGCGCTGTAATCCATAATTGTTCCATAGATATGCGCGAGAGTCGCCGATATGTGCAACGATTAAAAAATCGCGCCACATGACCGCTACAACCAGTGTTGTTCCCATGTTGGAGAACTGGGGGTTTAGGTTTTTTGTGTTGAGAAGTGCCGTATTTGCGCTATTTATCGCGTCAATAATGGTCGCGCGCAATATAAGCTGTTGCTGTTCGGATGTGCAGGAGAAAAAAGTGTGTTTCAGCAGGTCATCGAGATGGGCTTGAACCGTCTCTACCGCAATTTTACTGGCAGTGGCACCACCGGTGTAACCGCCCATACCATCGGCCACCACAATATAGGCAAAGGGTTGATCCGCCGACGCATGCCAGCGAATACAATCTTCGTTTTCCTCTCGAACTTGGCCAATATCAGTGCGCCCGTTGACCGCCAGACTTATTTGATCCATGTCTGGTGCAACTCCCCTTGAATAAAAAGCAAATAATAGGGCGTAATATTATTACAATCGAACCGCGAAAGTAATGTTAATTTACTCGTATATCAAGTTTGAAATACTTTTAATTGATTTGCGATAATAGCGACTTTAACAATTTACCCAAAAGGCTTTAAGCCCGCTACAAAGGACCCATAGGCAAAATGCCCCGTTTGCCCAGGCTCAATTTGATAAATGTTCCCCAACATATTGTGCAGGTCGGTCACAACAATCTGCCCTGTTTCTTTGCTGAGGAGGATTATCAATACTATTTGATTAGTTTACGTAACGCGTCGGACCAGTATGGCGTTGATGTTCACGCTTATGTTTTGCTGCCCAATATGATCCAGATCATAGCTACGCCTAGGATTCCGGATGGGATATCATCTATGATGCAATCTCTTGGGCGCCGCTACGTACAGTTTGTCAACCATCGCTATAAGCGCTCGGGGACACTGTGGCGGGGGCGTTATAAGTCCAGTTTGATTGATTCTGACGCATACCTGCTGACCTGCTACCGGTATGTAGAGTTGCGTCCCCTGTACATGGGGTTGGCTGACTCCCTTGAGGAGTACGACTGGTCAAGTTTTAATCACCATGCAAACATTAAGAAAGATAATTTGATTAAGGATCACCGTTTGTACCTGTCCCTGGGGGATACTGCGGTGGAGAGGGCGCAATCCTATAGGAAATTGTTCCAGTATAGCTTTGACCGAAAGCTGCTCGACTACATCGCCGAGACGATTAAATTAGGTCATGTGCTCGGTGGGGATGCGTTTAAAGAAAAAATTGAACAGGTCGTTAACCAAAGGGTGCGGCCACTAAAGCGCGGCCGTCCCAAAAAAGTAAATAAAGCCGCAGAAAAGTCTAAAGAAACGCTCGATATAAAGCAGGGCGATAAGCCCTGTCAGCAGGTGACAAATTGTGAGTAGGCCCAGTATTTCTGCGGGATTTCAGATCCTTGGTGATAACAATAAGGAAAAACCAGTTATGGATTTAGGCACTGATAGATTAAAAGTTGCTATCCTGGGGGACTTCAGTGGAAGAGGGAGCCGCTGTCAGTGTGAGCCGGATACGATTTCCAGTCGCAGGGTATATTTGCTGAACCGGGATACCTTTGAGGGTGTTTTTGCCGACCTCGGGGTGAGTTTACAGCTGCCGGTCATGGATCGCCCCCTGGGCTTACCCTGCTTTGATGATTTGCATCCGGACTACCTGTATAGCCGTTTGCCGCTGTTTAAGAAGTTTATCGAGCTGGAGCGCAGACTGCTCGATCCGCGCCAGTTCCCACAGGCTGCGGAGGAGATACAGCAGTGGAAGCCAGAGCTGACGGCTCAGCCAGAGCTGCAGCAGCACAGTAGTGAACAGTCCGTTTTAGATGCAATCCTGGCCGCTGGTCGTGAGCGCAATGAGAGAGAAAGTCAGAATACTTTCCAGGTTGACCGGCTGATCAAAGATATTGTGGCTCCCTTTGTACAGAAAAGTGAGGACCCCCGGCAGGCTGAGTACCTGGATGCACTGGCTGAGGCGACTTCGGATTCGATGCGAAAATTGATGCATCACAGTGATTTTCGCCAGTTGGAGGCCAGTTGGCTGAGCCTGCAGCTTCTATTGAGGCGTGTCGAAGAGCACAAAAATCTGGATTTTTACTTGATAGACGTCAGTAAAGAAGAGCTACTTGCCGACTTTGCTGAGGCCGAAAATGACCTGGAAAAATCACAGGTATTTAAATTACTGGTTGAGCGTGAAACCGCATCCGGAAATATCCCTTATAACTTGGTCATAGGGGATTATTTTATTACCGATGACGAGCGGGACCTGCATCTGCTGATAGATTTGTCGACAATCGCAGAGGCAGCGGACAGCGCCCTTTTGCTGGGCGGAGATCCAAAGCTGGCAGGTTGTCCCAATTTATCGGGTTCTGTGGACCCTGATGATTGGTATTACCCCCTGAGTGACCAGTTCGCGGAAAGTTGGCAAGCGGTACGTGAGTACTCGGCGAGTGAGCATGTGGCGCTGGCAGCTCCCCGGTTTATGTTGAGGCTTCCTTTTGGAAAAGATACCTCGACTACAGAGTGTTTTAATTTTGAAGAGTTAACCCCTGAGCAGGGCCACGAGTATTATCTCTGGGGAAACAGTGTTTACCTATTGGCCTTAGGGGTTTGCCAGGATTTTTCTGAAACTGGCAAATTGCAGCCCCCGTCATCTGCAAGCTATGAAAATTTGCCTCTTCACTTGCGCAAATTACCCCATGGTGAGTGGTTGACCCCCTGTGCAGAAGCACTGCTGACAGATCGGTCTGCGGCAAAGTTTATGCAGGCTGGTCTTAGTACTCTGCGTTCAGTACAGGGGCGCGATCAGGTAATTTTGCCTCGATTTACCTCCCTGGGGGGCGGTACACTCAAGGGCCCCTGGACTTAAGTGTCAGCGGCTAGGGCTTTATAGCGTTGCACAGGCAACAAATTTACCTGAAGACTGTGAATAAACCACTATTGTGAGTCAGGAATAAATGGATCTAATTCTATCTGTATTGGCTGACCCCTCCGGCGCCAATATGCTTAAACATACAAAACTGTTCACGAAAGCTGGTGGCAGTCTGGGTCGCTCTGCCGATAATTATTGGGTTTTGCCCGATCCCGATCGAGTGGTGTCCTCAAAGCATGCTCAGATTTGCTTTGCTGAGAACCAGTATTTTCTAGTGGATACTAGTACCAATGGTACCTATTACAACGACTCGGAAAATCCGTTAGGAAAGGGCAATCAAGTCCCGTTAAAAGAGGGCGATATAATCGCTCTTGGGGAATATAAGTTAAAAGTTTCAGTGCGCAAGCCCAAAGAGGAGGGAGATCTTCCTAAAGGCCTGGGTAGTTCAGATATTTTCGATAATTCAGATCGAACGACATTCAGTGCGGATGCTATGGCAAAAATGAAAAACCAAGCTGATGCAAAGGAGCTGGATAGTTATCTTGTGCCGGGGTCCGGTGCCCCCGCCAATACTTCTGAAACCGGGGAGTGGGGGTCGATAGGGGCTAGCAGTCAAGTTAATACAGCAACGAGTGACAGCCTTATCACTGGGCAATCGGGCTCCTTAGACCCGCTCCTCGCCTTTGAGCAACCGGGCCTGGGCGGGGGCGCGCCAGAATCATCACTGGGTAGCCTCCTGCGCACCCCGGGCCAGCAGCAATCTGCTGATCAGTGGTCCTCCGATGACGAGTGGTGGAAAGAGGGTAGCGAAGAAGATCACGTGCCAGCCCACCAGCATTCGATGCAGGTAAATCCTTCGCAGGTGTTGGAAACTGCTGCTGAGACAGATTTACAGCCAGAATCTCCGTTGGTGCCTCGACCCCCAGCAGGAGGATTGGGGGAGATGCCGCAGCAAACTGTGGGGAACTCTATACCGCCGTCACAGTTCGATCAGCCCCAGCTGCAGCCAATAGAGCAGGCTCAGCAGTCCCAGTTTCCGCCAGTGCAGCAGCATTCCCAGTTGCCGCCAATAGAACAGGCTCAGCAGTCCCAGTTTCCGCCAGTGCAGCAGCATTCCCAGTTGCCGCCAATAGAGCAGCCTCAGCAGTCCCAGTTTCCGCCAGTGCAGCAGCATTCCCAGTTGCCGCCAATAGAGCAGCCTCAGCAGTCCCAGTTTCCGCCAGTGCAGCGGCATTCCCAGTTGCCGCCAATGCAGCAGCATTCCCAGTTTCCGCCAGTGCAGACCGGGCAGACCGGGCAGACTCCCCCGACTTTTAATCAGCAGTTAGTACCTCCAACCATGCAGGACAATTCCTTCGCAGACTCTTTTGCTGCGATGGAGGGACAGCAAGTGAATGGCACCCCGGGGTTTGGTTCCGGGCAGGCTTCCTCACCGGAGGACCTGGCTACCCAGGCGCAACAGTTCTCACACTTGCCCGAGCCTCCTGTTACTGGCTCCCCTGGGGGCAGTGTTTTAGCCTCCGCGCTGGGTTTAAATATGAATCCGGTTCAGTTGCAGCAGGCTGACCAGCAGGGCGCTGAAATTGTGCGAGAGACAGTGGCTCGTCTGATTGATCTTTTGCGTGCGAGAAACAGCATTAAGAATGAGCTGCGCGTGCAGAGAACCATGATTCAAACGGAAGCCAATAATCCGCTGAAATTTAGTGTGACTGAGCGGGACGCCCTGGAGGCTATGTTTGCCGGTACCGGTGCGTTTATGAATCCGGCTGAGGCGGTAAAAGATAGCTTTGATGATTTATCAGATCATCAAGTTGCGGTTTTGGCTGGTATGAGAGCCGGTTACAGCGCCATGCTCAAATTCTTTAGCCCGGAAAATATTGAGCGCAGGCTGGGAAATACCTCCAGTGTTTTTTCCAATAAAAATGCCAAAAAATGGGAAGGATTCACTGCAGTTTATCGGGAGTTGCTAGCTGATCCGGATAATTGCTATCGCAAGTTGTTTGGTGATGAATTTGCAGTGACTTATGAGAATCAGTTATCAGAGTTAAAAAATGCGCGAAGTATTAAAAATTAATAAATTGACGGAAAAGAAGGAGTTGCTTGTGTCGATTAAAAAATTATTTCAGGTCGGTTTAATTGCAGTTTTAGCCGTCGCTGTTGTCGGCTGTCAAACAACAAGGCGAACTTTAAATCTGGATACCAGCCTCGAATTGGTTGTGGATACACAAAATGATGTGAACCCGGATGATGATGGCCGCGCTTCGCCCGTCGTGATACGAGTATTTATGCTCGCGGATGAACGCCAGTTTGCCCGGGAAGATTTTCTTAATTTGTACGAAAACGCGCAGTCCCGCCTCGGTAAAGATCTGCTTGGCACTGTTGTTCTTAAAGAATTTGCTCCTGGAGAGCAGCGTATCGAAGAGCTGGCATTGACTCCAGACGTAAAATATATCGGGCTTTTGGCTGAGTTTGTACAGTATCAGGATGCCGAGGCATTAATGGTTTTACCGGTTACAGACCATAAAAAGAATACCTATGAGGTGTCGCTTGCCGATACTCGAATTGGTACCCCCGATGATATTGCCAAGCGTCGCCGGGCAAAACTGATTAGTCGCGATCGCGAAGATGGCAATGGAGATACAGTGACAATCTCCAAAGAAGATTACGAAAGAATGAAAAAAACGCTCCCTGATATGCAGCGGGCTCAGTAGGGCAAAAAATTGTGCCTCGGAAATATTATGCGAGCTTGTCTAAGGAACATTTATGTCGGCAAACAATAAAGTGATCTGGAGCGAGGGCATGTTTTTGCGCCCTCAGCATTTTCAACAGCAGGATCGCTATCTCGAACAGCTTGTCGAAGCGCGTACAGCGTCGCTCGGGCCTTATACCTGGGGGTTTGTGGAGCTGGCGATTGACAGTGAACCCTTATCGATGGGAAAAATTTCTCTATCGAGAGTCAAAGCGGTTTTCCCCGATGGCACACCGATACTAGCCCCTGAAAACGAGCATTTGCCGGACGTTCTGGACGTTCCGGTGAATACCCGCGATGAAATAGTCTACCTGTGTGTACCAATGAAGCGTCCAGGCAGTCAGGAGTCTATTCGGGACCAAGAGGACTTTCCGCAGGCGCGCTATCAAGCCTCAAATTTTGATGCCCGCAATAGTGCGGCATCATCCGGTGAGTCCGCACGAATTCAGGTGGGCAAATTAAGAGCTTGCTTGAAGTTGGGCAGTGACGACCTGAGTGGTTATGCAGCCATTGGTGTTGCTCGGATTAAGGAGCGCCAGCCGGAAAAACCGGTAGAACTGGATGCGGACTATATTCCTCCGCTGTTAAATGCGGAGACTTCTCCGGTAATCAATGCTTATATTGAAGAAGTTAAAGGGCTGCTCGATCACCGTGGCACGGCTCTTGGGCATCGCCTCAGTGACAGTGGCAGGAGTGGCTCGGCAGAAATCGCCGATTATTTATTGTTGCAAGTGATTAACCGCTTTGAGCCATTGTTAAAACAGATTACAGCTCAGCCTCGCCTGCACCCGCACAGCTTATTTCTCGAACTGCTACAGTTGGCCGGTGAGCTTTCGACTTTTACTTCAGCGTCGAAACGCCCCCCGGAAATTCCAGCCTATGCCCATGAAGATTTACAGCAGAGCTTTGCAGGAGTGTTTTCTGCATTGAGGCAGTCTCTTTCCACAGTGCTGGAGCAAACAGCGATCGCTATGGAGTTGGTACAGCGCAAGTTTGGCATTTATGTTGCGCCAGTAACCGATCCTTCACTATTAAAAACGGCCAGCTTTATTATGGCTGCGAAAGCAGATATGCCCGGTGATCTTTTGCGCAGCCGCTTTCCAACCCAGGCGAAACTTGCCCCTGTCGAGGCTGTCAGAGAACTTATTTCCGCTCAGTTGCCCGGCCTGTCTCTGCGCCCCCTGCCTGTGGCTCCGCGACAAATCCCATACCACGCCGGGTTTACTTATTTTGAAGTCGAGCGGAGCGGAGAGTTATGGCAGGCCATGACCCGCTCGGGCGGTTTTGCGGTACATCTTGGTGCCGAGTTCCCTGGGTTGACCATGGAACTCTGGGCCGTAAGGAACAATTGATATGAGTAATAACCATTTTACTCCGCCGCATGCTCCCAATGCCGGCGATAGAACCGTTTTGATTCCCACCCCCGGTGCTGCGGCAGCACCGGCGGCAGCACAAGCTCAGCCGCAATTTTTTGCTAGCCAGGATGCCCCAGTTGAGGTTCAGGTACGCAATAGCCTCAATCCTCTGGTATCAGCGGCCTCAAAATTGTTAGGCGTAATTATTAAATTACGCACAACAATGAATCATGCTAATGTGCCAGACCTGCACAAGCGTCTTACCACGGAGATCCAGAGTTTTGAACAGGAAGCAAAGCGACTCGCCTTAACACCCGAGTCAGTTTTGACTGCCCGTTACCTGCTCTGCACCGTTGTGGATGAAGTGGTTTTGACCACCCCCTGGGGCACCGCCAGCGGTTGGAGTCAGCACTCTTTACTCAGCCTATTCCACCAAGAGACTTTTGGTGGAGAGAAGTGTTTTGCCATTTTACAGCGCATGCTGGAAACACCTGCGAGTCACTTAGAGCTCCTCGAACTCTTTTATCTGTGCTTAAGCCTCGGCTTCCAAGGTAAGTATCGCCTAGTGCAGCGTGGACACGAACAAATAGAGCAAATTCGCGATGAACTCTATAGAACCATTGAGCAGCACAAGCAGCCGATGGACCGGGATCTTTCGCCGCGCTGGCAGGGATGTGTAGAGCGAAAATCCCGACTGATCCACTACATTCCCCTGTGGGTGATCATGAGTGTTGTGCTGGGGTTGCTAGTTGCAACTTATAGTGGTTATCGCTGGTGGCTCTATGAAACGACGACACCGGTCGCAGACCAAATTCTAGATTTGTCCAAGAGTGATAATGAGTCTCCACAGGGGGACGGCTAACACTCGGGCTGATATTGATCCGGGGCACTATCGATATCCCGGAAGATGGAGCAATTCATGAAACGTTTGCGTAATTTTTTTACCAATAAGTGGGTACTGGGGCTCATTGGACTGTCAGCTCTGTCCCTATTTATTTGGTTTGCGGCTGATTACATTAAATTTGGCAGTGATAACGCCACAATTCCTCATTCTATCCGCCTAACCGTTATTGTTTTTATTTTTGCTATTTGGCTGGTGTGGAATGTTAGCCAGTGGCTGGTAGAGCGGCGTCAAAATCAGGCCCTGATTAAAGGTATTGAGGAGTCGCAAGAAGCCGAGTCGGCAGATCCCGACGAAGAGCGCTCGCGGGAGGAGCTAGACGCTCTTTCTGGCCGCTTTCGCGAAGCCATGGGTGTATTGCGCAGTGCGCGGTTTAAATCCGAAAAAGGCCAGGTGTCCCTGTACCAACTTCCCTGGTACGTCATTATCGGCCCTCCGGGTTGCGGTAAAACAACAGCCCTGGTGAACTCTGGATTGGAGTTCCCCCTGGCGCAGAGTCACGGTAAAGAGGCCCTCGGCGGTGTGGGTGGCACCCGGAACTGCGATTGGTGGTTTACCAATGATGCGGTTTTAATTGATACCGCAGGGCGATATACCACCCAAGATAGTCATCGGGTTTACGATAATAGTGCCTGGAAGGCATTTTTGAGTTTGTTAAAACGATACCGCCGTCGCCGCCCGATTAATGGCGCCCTGGTTGCGATTAGTTTGCAGGACCTAATGGTGCAAACAGAGGAGCAGCGTCAGCATCAGGCCAAACTTATTCGCCAGCGCGTTAATGAACTACAGCAAGAGCTGGGTATACGCTTTCCTATTTATCTCACTTTCACTAAGTGCGATTTGGTTGCAGGTTTTACTGAGTTTTTCGACAACCTCTCTCAAGCTGAGCGGGAACAAGTCTGGGGCATGAGTTTTCCCCGTGAAGCGAATGCCACAGTTGGTGCTCCCCTCGACAACTTTAAAGCGGAATTTGAACAGCTGATAGAGCGTTTGAATCAGCGCGTTTTATGGCGTGTTCACCAAGAGAGAAACATAGAAAAGCGGGCGCTACTGCAAGGTTTCCCCGCCCGCATGGAAAGCCTGACCGAGATCCTTACCGATTTTGTCAAACAGACTTTTGGCCCCAATCGCTATGAAACGGTACCAATGGTCAGGGGGGTCTACTTTACCAGTGGTACTCAAGAGGGCAGCCCGGTCGACCGTATGATGTCTTCGGTAACGGCTGACTTTGGTTTGGAGCGCAGCGTAGGCCCCAAGTTCCAGGGGGTTGGAAAGAGCTTTTTCTTAAATCGACTGCTGAAGGATGTCGTTTTCCCTGAGGCTGAACTGGTGGGGGTTAATCGACGCATTGAGTCGGCGAATCTCTGGTTGCGCCGAGGCGTTTTTGCCACTTTGGGAGGCAGCTTTGTCGGTGCCCTTTTCCTATGGAGTGGCAGTCTCGCGCAGAATAAATTATCCATGGGTGAGGTTCGCGACAATCTTAGCGCCTACCAAAGCGCAGAGCAGGAGCTAAAAGGTAAAAGTATTACGTCTGTTAATGCCCTGCAGTTACTGGAGCCCCTCAAGCATGCCAGTGCAGTCTACGAACGCGAGGAGCACCCGTGGATTAGTAACCTGGGCCTATATGACACCAGGATCGATACTGCAGCGAATGAGCTCTATCGACATAAATTGGAGACTATTTACCTCCCCGCCTTGCTGCGCGATATTGAAACTGACCTCAGCCGCCTCGGCAGCAGTGATCCCGCTCTGGTCAGTACACTCAAAACCTACTTGATGTTCTTCAATACGGATAAGCTGGATCTTAAGACGATTGAGGATTATTACACCGCTCGCTGGGAGCGCCAGTTGCCAGGAGAGGCGGCGCAACAGGAAGAATTGCGCTATCACCTCGATCAGCTTTTTGCGCAACCTCTGCCCAGTTCACTTAAAGAAAATGAGAGAGTGGTGGCTCGCGCAAGACAACAATTGCGCCGTATACCGGTCCCGCAACGCTTGTTTGCCCAGTTGCAAAACAGTGATTTCGGACTGACCCCTGTAGATCTTTACCAGGAAATTGGCGGGGATACTGAGCAGATTTTTGGTATGGATGCGCGTAATCCACGCTTTACTACTCCCTTCCTCTACACCAAGGCTGGCTATAAAGAGTTGGATTTTGGTGCAGACTCCCAGCTAATGACAAACATGGCAGAGGAGCGCTGGATTTACGGTGGGGATCTGAATGGTGAGGACTTTACGGAAGCTGACCGGGAAAAACTCGGTGAGGAAGTAAAGCGGATCTACCTGGGTGAGTACTTACAGCGCTGGCAGAGCTTCCTCGGCGGGTTCAAAATCCAGAGGTTCGGCAGCACTTCACAGGCACTGGATGTTTTGTCCAAACTGTCTGATCCGATTTATTCACCATTACTGGCGATTACGGAAATTGCTTCTGATAATACTCGACTGACTCTGCGCCCGGAGGTTCCGGTTGATGCCTCTGGAGTTCCGCTGCCGGTATCCAGTACTACCCGCAGGCTGGGTCAGGCTGCATTGGGCCAGGCTGCTGGAGCCCTACAGGAGCACTATAAACCCAATATTGTAGATGTTAGGTTTGAAGAGATTCAGCGAATTACCCAGAGCGAAAAGGGCCGACCTGCTCGAATTCAGGAGTATCTGACAACGATCAACCAAATTCAGGAGTACCTGACTGAGATTGATAGTGCTCCCGATTCTAATCAGGCCGCTTTTGGCCGTGCCAAGGCGCGTTTTGCCGGTGGTAGTGACGCTATTAAGCAGCTCAGGGTCAAGGCGGCCAATGCGCCCGCGCCCTTTGACCAGTGGTTGACCGATATTGCCGATAGCGCTTGGGGGCTGGTGATGGCCAAGACCAAAGCGCATATCAATCGGGTTTGGCGCGAAGAGGTATACCAAAGCTATAGCAATAGTTTGGCAAACCGATATCCCCTGCGTAGTAGTCGTGAGCAGGAAGTACCGGTTATGGAGTTTAATCAGTACTTTAAGCCGGGCGGTATTGAAGAGCAGTTTGTGAACCAGTATCTAAAGCCATTCGTGGATACCAGAAACTGGCAAATTAAATATGTCGAAGGGCAGGGCATCAGCCTTTCACGCAACGCGCTTTCTCAGTTGCGTAGAGCAGAACGTATTCGCAAAACCTTCTTTAGTGCCGGTGAAGGGGCCTCTTACTCCTTCCGTATTGAGCCGACAAAGCTGGATCACGGTGTCCGTCAGTTTGAGCTTGAACTGGGTGAGCAGCGAGTTTCCTATTCCCATGGTCCACAGACGACTAAAAGGTTGACTTGGCGAGGCGGTGAAAGTAATCGTGTACGAATCATTTTTGAGGATTTGAATGAAACAGTACACCGCAAACACTTTGAGGGGGATTGGGCCTGGTACAGATTGCTGGCCAGCTCAGACCTGCAGGCCGGGCGGAGTAATGCGGAGCATTTTGTGACTTTCTCTGAGGAGGGGCGCAAGGCTCAATTTAAATTAATTGCATCCAATGTAAACAATCCATTTGATCGCAGCTTGCTGGGCGGCTATCGGTGCCCCGAGACGCTGTAGGCGGAGTAAGTGATTTGCAAAATACAGTAGGTATTTTTGGTAAGTTGCCGGGGCACGGGGATTTCGTGCAGCGGCAACTCCCCGGTAGCTTTGTCTCCGTGTGGGATGGCTGGCTGCAGCGTGCGGTATTTGGTTCCCGTGAACTCGCAGGTCAGGAGTGGTTGGATTATTATTTGACTAGTCCGATTTGGCGATTTGTGCACTGTAAAGGGATTATCGATACCCATGCGTGGGCGGGTGTGTTAGTGCCCAGTGTAGACAGTGTAGGGCGATACTTTCCGCTGACATTTGCCGCTCCGTTGTCCCCGGTGGTGGATGCTTTTGCCTTTATGTCAGATGCCAAAAGCTGGTTTCAGAGCTTGTCTGAACTGGCAATTACAGCGTTGCAAAATATGCTGCATGCAGACCAGCTATGTGAAGCGTTTAGTGCCCCACCAGAAAGAGCTGGAATTATCTCCCTGCCCTCTGCGCAGGGAGACTTTATTGTAGCCAGTGGGCTGTCAAACAGTCTTGAGAGGGGTTTTGCCGGTTTGCTGGGGCAGATGAGTAAGAGTAATTATCCCACTTATAGTCTTTGGTGGAGTGAAGGATCACAACACGTGGCACCTACAACCTTACTTTGCTCGTCATTACCGAGCCCAGAACTTTACAGTTCAATGTTGGGCGTACGTTTGCAGCAGAGTATGAGCTAGGATTTTGGAGCGCAAAGTGAGACAGCTGACCATTCTGGATAAAAAAAAGCACCGCAGCTGCCGACTGCTTGAATTTGATCTTTCGCATAGTAAAAATTTACATATTTGCCCAATTGTACTGCCAGAGTTTGCGGCGATAGCGCGTGCTTGCCCCATTATATTTACCAAGTCGAAAGAGACGGGAAAGCTGGGAAGTTGTGCGCTGTTGGGTGTGAAGCCGGGTGAGAATCTTTTTTGGCAGCAGGGGCAGTGGCAGAGTGACTATATCCCTCTAGCGATTCGCAGTTACCCTTTTGGCTTGAAATACAGGCAGGGGGATCTTTCCAGTGCCTATGTTTGTGTTGAGTCATCCCTATTGTCTGTAGGTGATAGTGCTTCTCAAGGCAAGAATCTATTTGAGCGCAATGGACAGCCCAGTAAGTACCTGCTGGATAATCAGCGTCGCCTGGAGACTATACACCTTCAGAAATTGCAGGCGTGGAAATTTGTGGAGTTTCTTCAGCAGTTAAATTTACTGGTTGAAAAAGAAATAAATATAGATCTGCCAGGCGGAGTCAAGCATAAATTCAGGGGTGTTTATTGCGTTTCGGAAGAAAAACTGGGCAAGCTTGGGGATGCGGATTTCTTGAAGTTGCGTGATACAGGTTGCCTGCCCTTTATTTATGCACATTTATTTTCCTTGCGTCAGTCAGAAAATTTGAGCGTATTACATAAAAAAAATCACGCAAAAACGCTGCATTGATATGACGCTAGCGTTTTATTTTTATTTACTAATCACTGATTACTCCAGGGCGTCTGGCTAAGAAAGTGTACCCAACCTGATTGAGATCAGATTGGGTGTATCAGAGGCCCTGGTTGACTAAAAAGGTATCAGAGCAGGAAGCTAAGGTTACTGATATGTCTTACCGGATAATTTTCACTGGGAGGATAAGGGGCTCTGTAGAGCGGCGATATGCAATAGCTGCACTGGGGCGTGAATTTGGTTTGGATTTTAGTCAGATTAAGGGACTTTTGACCGGGGTAAAATCGCAAATTAAAACGACTGATAATAGAACAGAAGCATATCAACTTATGCAAAAGTTCTGGGAGGCTGGATGGCATACGCAGCTCTGTCTGGGTGATCATTTAATACACTGTACTGAAAAGTCCAGTAATTGCGGCGATCCCCCGCTGCCGCCAGTGCTTGAGTTTCTGGAAGGTGTAGGGGGGGCAATCTCTATTGGTGTCCCTGCCGGTTGGCGGGAATTTAATAACCTGAATAGGGAGGCGGTGATCCAGGCGGGAAGCTCAGAGTTAAGTCGTTATTTGATTGTATTGAGGCAGGATCGAAGTCAGCTGCCCCAACAATTATCGCTTGAACAATTTGGCAGGGCTCAAATACAGCAATGTCTAACCCGGGTGAAGGATGGGGTTCTGATATCGGGGCCCGAGCCTTTGATGGGTAATCGCCGAGATGGTCATATTTATGAAATGTGCGCTGATGTTGCAAACACCCCGGTCCGCTATCTGGTCACATTTTTCCAGTGTCAGAGTAGTTTCTACTCTGTATTTTTATGGTCTTCTCAGGAGGGTTTTGAAAAGAGTAGGTCCGAGTTTTTACATATCCTGGCCACCTTTAAAGTTGTGACCAGCGTAGACAGTTGCGATTCAACCGTAGTTCCTATGTAATAGCTTGGAATAAGAAGCCAAAATCTAACAAAAATAAATAGCGTAAAATGGTCAAGTGTCTATGTTTTTTCAAGCTAATAGCTATTAAGCGTACTATTTACCTTGATTAGATAGCTACAACGTGTACTCTTCTCAGAATTCTGATTAAAGGATTTGATTTGATTTGGTTTAAGGGCCTTTTTTGATGGCATTCCCAAACACGATAAATATCGATGAATTAGTTGCTCCAATCTCAGAGGATAACCCCGTAGGGGAAGATATCCGCGAGGATCGTTCGCCAACTTCTGACTACTACTCGATCAAAGATGCGCGCAACAGTGCGCGGGCCGCTGAGCGCTCTGCAATGTTTGATGATGCAGATACTGACTTGCTAGCGCCCTGGCGAGATGTAGCGAAAGTGGCTGAGAATATCCTCAGTAAAAAGAGTAAAGACTTAGAAGTTGCCAGTTGGTATACCGAGGCCTTGATTCGCCTGCACGGCTTTGTCGGCCTTAGAGATGGCTTACAGCTGATTGACTCGCTGGTAGAGCAGCATTGGGAAGGCCTGTACCCCCTGCCCGATGAAGACGGCCTTGAAACCAAGGTTGCCCCCTTAACGGGCCTTAATGGTGATGGCGGTGATGGCACCTTGATGATGCCAATTCGCAGTGCTGCTATTACTCCAGAGGGGGATTATGGGGACTTCTCATTCTTCCAGTTCCAGCAGGCCCGGGATGCTGACAAGCTAACGGATGAGGATGCGAAAACTGCCCGCATAGAGACACTGGGCTACAGTTTCGAACAGGTTGAGCAATGTGTAAATAGTGCGAGTGCCGAATGGGCACAAAACCTGATTCAAACTATTGAAGGGGCACTTGAGTACTTCAAGGCAATCAATAACAATTTGCGTCAGAGCTGTGGCCACGATGCCCCTCCCACCACTAATATTTCATCCCTACTGGATGAGGTACTGCGAACAAGCCGCTTTGTGTATAAAGCTAAGTTGGAGTCGCTGGAGCAGACTCAAGTTGCGCAGGAGCCGGAATCTTCCGAAGAGCTTACGGGCGGTGGGACCCAGACAGAGGGGCCCGCAGTTGCTACTGTGTCTACAAGTGCCGTAGTTGTACCAACTGGCCCGGTAGTCTCCAGGGAAGATGCTCTGAAACTACTCGAGCAGGCGGCAAAGTACTTCCGTACCTACGAGCCTCATACGCCGCTGGCTCCGGGCCTGGAGCGGTTGATAGGCTGGGGACGCATGACCGTTTCAGAACTGATGTCGGAGCTACTGCCCGATGATCAGTCAAAGGCACTTTACTCGCAGTTGACGGGTGTTCGTCTCGATGGCACGGATACACAAAAATATATAACCCCACCAGTGACTACAGCTGGTACTTCATCAGCTCCAGCGGTTGCTGCAGATACACCGAGTGAGAGTGTATCTGAGCCTGCCCTTGATGAGGGTTGGCGTGAACCGCAAGAATCCAACAACAATGATGGTTGGTAATTGATAATTAACTAAGAACAGCAGTCCTAAAGTCGGAAAGGAGACCTTAGATGTCTGAAAGCATCCACAATAAACTTAAGCGTGTGCGCAAGCCACGTGTACATATCACTTACGATGTCGAAACTAACGGGGCCGAAGTTAAGAAAGAGCTTCCTTTTGTGGCCGGCGTTATGGGTGATTACTCTGGTGATAACACCGAAAACCGCAAGGTGTTGAAAGAGCGTAAGTTTGTTCAAATTGACCGCGATAACTTCAACGATGTTATGGGTAAAGTTAACCCGAAGTTGAACCTTCAGGTAGAGAATGCTCTGTCTGATGACGGCAGCAAAATGGCTGTTAATCTCGACTTTAATCATATGGATGACTTCTCTCCTGAGAAAATTGTTGAACAGGTTGAGCCGCTCAAGCAACTGCTTGAGGCTCGCAGTAAATTGCGTGACCTACTGAGTAAAGCTGATCGTTCAGAGGAGCTTGAGAAGGTGCTTGAGGATATCCTCCAGAGTACTGAAAATGTCAGCGCAATTTCTGAACAGCTGGGTTTGGGTGAGGATAAAGGAGAAGATTCAGAATGAGCACTGAAGTAGAAAGCGTTGCAGGTGGTGAAGCTGAAGAGCAGTCAGCGAGCCTCCTGGATCAAGCCATTGCCGCAACCAAACAAACTGAGCCTCAAGAGGCGCAAGACCTACTTGCGAATTTAACTGAGCAAGTTATGAAGGGAACGGTCACCTGGGACCGTAACCTGACTCAGACCATCAAGAAGGCTGTTAGTGCAATTGACAAGGCTATGTCCAAGCAGTTGTCTGCTATTTTGCACGACGAGAAGTTTCAGAAGCTGGAAGGATCATGGCGAGGCCTGAATCATCTGGTAATGAGTTCTGAAACTGGCGCAACCATGAAGATCCGCATGCTCAACCTGAGCAAGCGTGAGCTGTTCCGCGATCTGGATAAGGCCGTTGAATTCGATCAGAGCCAGACCTTCAAGAAAATTTATGAAGAAGAGTTTGGCACTGCCGGTGGTGAGCCTTACGGTGTCATGATTGGTGATTTCGAGTTCACCAGTCACCCAGAGGACATCGACCTGTTGAGTAAGATGTCCAACGTTGCAGCAGCGGGCTTCTGTCCGTTTGTTGCGGCAGCCGGTGCCGGCATGTTTGGTTTCGATGACTACACAGAACTCTCCAAACCGAGAGACCTGGGCGGTATTTTTGAATCTGCCGAATATATTAAGTGGCGCAGTTTCCGCGATAGCGACGACTCCCGTTTTGTATCCCTGGTAATGCCGCGCACTCTGGCCCGTACTCCATACGGTGCTAACACCAAGCCGATTGAGGCTTTTGACTTCGAAGAGTTCGAAGTTGATGAAAGTGGTGTTTCGCGTCCAGCAGAGCACGATCAATACTGCTGGATGAATGCCTCATATGTTATGGGTACGACCATGACGAAAGCATTCGCCGAGAACTCCTGGTGTACCGCTATCCGTGGTGCTGAGGGTGGCGGTAAAGTAGAGGGCCTTCCATCTCATGTATTTAAAAGTGATGATGGTGACCTCGACCAGAAATGCCCCACCGAGATCGGTATTACCGATCGCCGCGAGGCAGAATTGAGTGCTCAGGGCTTCTTACCTCTGTGTCACTATAAGAATACCGATTACTCTGTATTCTTTGGTGCTCAAACTGCACAGAAACCCAAAATGTACGATGACCCGGATGCAACTGCCAACGCGTCTATCTCTGCACGCCTGCCTTACTTGATGGCGACCTCCCGTATTGCGCACTACCTCAAGGTAATGGCTCGCGATAAAGTGGGCTCTTTCATGGAAGCAAGTGACTGTGAGCGCTGGTTGAACAAGTGGATTTCTCAGTACACTAACTCCAACCCCGATGCCAGCCCTGAAATGAAAGCTAAATATCCGCTTTCTGAGGCGCGCGTAGAGGTAAAAGAGATTCCGGGTCAGCCTGGGTCTTACAGTGCTGTTGCCTATCTGAAACCCTGGTTGCAGATGGAAGAGTTAACAACATCCTTGCGTATGGTGGCAAATATCCCGTCTGCGGGATAATGCTTTGGACCCGCTCGGTAGAGTGGGTCCTCTCTTCACCTGGCCTTGGTCAAGGCCGAAGTTTTACTTTATTTAAATAATAATTCTTGTTGGAGTATGCCGGTGCCCCGTGTAGCACATGACAAAATATCGGAAGAGCAATCTGATGTTTTACCGGAGAAGTTGGCGAAAGGGCAGCAGAATGAACTACGCAAATTCCTACAGGAACCGGATGAACTTTTTGCTTTTGAATACTGGTTAACGGAATTATGCCCCTGTGCGAATAGAGAAAATTACTCTGTTCGTCAGTACCTTAGTAGAGTTATTAGTGAGTTGGATGAAATTATTTGCGACCAACTAAACTGTATAATTCACCACCAAAAATTCCAACGGCTTGAAGCGAGTTGGCGCGGGCTGTCCCTATTGGTATTCGACACCCCTCACTCTGAGAGTATTAAAATCAAACTCCTTGATGCCAGTTGGAAAGATCTCACCAAGGATATCGAGCGGGCCCCGGACTTTGACCAGTCAGGCCTATTTCATTTGGTCTACAACGAAGAGTTCGGCACCCCTGGAGGGGAACCCTTTGGTTTATTGCTGGGGGATTACTACGTATCGCACCGCCCCTTGCCCGATCATCCCTATGATGACGTGTTTACCTTACAGGGTATTGCACATACTGCCGCCGCAGCATTTGCACCATTTGTGTGTGCAGTCGCACCACAGCTATTTGGTATAGATCATTTTTCCGAGCTGGCAAAACCTATCAATTTCTCCGAGGTATTCCGTCAAAAGGAATATATTCGCTGGAACGGCCTCAGGGACTTGGAAGATAGCCGCTTTATTGCTTTAACCCTGCCGCAAGTCCTGTTAAGAGAACCATACAATGAAGAGTTCTCTTCATATCGCGGGTTGAGATTTCAAGAGCAGGTGCGGGCGTCCCATAGTCATAATTATTTATGGGGTAATGCCTGTTTTGCTTTGGGGGCTGTATTGCTGAGGGAGTTTAGTGAGGTTGGATGGTTTTCCCACATTCGGGGCGTTGCACGTGATCACCTGGGGGGAGGCTTAGTCACTCAGCTACCAATGATGCCTTATAGGCCAGATAGCACACCAGGAATGATCCGTATGTCCACCTCAATTCTGGTTACTGATTTCGCCGAGCGGGATTTAAGTGAATTGGGTTATGTATGTTTGAATCATTGTTATGATACCCCATACAGTGCCTTCAATAGTGTACCGTCACTGCAAAGACCAAAACAATATACTTCCAAGGCTGCTACAGCTAATGCCCGTATTAGCTCTATGCTTCAGCAAATACTTTGTGCCTCCCGTTTTGCTCATTATATCAAGGTAATGATTAGGGATAAGGTCGGTGCCTATATGAATGCCGCTGATTGTGAAAGACAATTACAGAGCTGGCTTAACGAATATACAACAGGCAGAGATGACCTCTCCTGGGAAATGCAGGCTCGATATCCCCTGCGGGAATCCCGTGTTCAAGTTAGCGATGAGCCAGGTAAAGCGGGTAGCTATCAAAGTGTTATCCATCTCAAGAGCCATTATACCGTTGACCACCTTGTATCCGAGTTGAAGCTTACAACAGCATTGGCAACAATTGGCGTTGGAGGTTCTTAACGATTATGGCGAGAGAAAAACGTTTACTGGCTCCGGTATTGGATCGCTTATTAGAATCTTCCAGCAGGCTGGATGTGCATCAACCTCACCAAGTGTTAAGGCAGTTGCGAGAGGGGGTGCGTCGTGATTTGGAGTATTTGTTCAATACGCGATTTAAATGTATTTCCGCACCCAGTACCCATGAAAATTTACAGCAATCAAATATCAACTACGGTTTACCGGATTTGTCGACGGTAAACCTGTCTTCAGCAATTAGCCGCAAGCAATTCTGCCGGGATATAGAAAAAACTATATTGGGTTTCGAACCAAGGATACGTTCAGTCAAAGTAACTACCCAAGATAAAGTGGATGTCGAGGATCCCAGTATACGTTTTCGTGTTGAAGCAATGTTACATGTAAATCCGGCATCAGAAATTATTGTATTTGATTCGGCACTCAACCCAGTTACCCAGCTGGTAGACGTGTCTGAGATTATGTAATGAGTGAAAAATTAATAGATCTCTACGAGCGCGAACTCGCATTTATTCAGCAGACCTCTGCTGAGTTTGCAAAAATGCACCCTGCTGCGGCATCCAGACTCCAGTTGGATGCAGACACGGTAGATGATCCTCTGGTAGGGCGACTGCTATCCGGGGTCGCTTATATGAATGCCCGGGTGCAGCAAAAGCTCAGCGATGACTTTCCAGAGCTAACCGATGCCATGCTGGAGACGCTGTATCCTCACTATCTTCGCCCTATACCTTCCTGTGCTATTGTCCAATTTGAACCAGAGAAGGATTTGGATGCGATAACCCCAGTAGAAAAAAATACTCTATTGGAAAGTGACAGCTTTCAGGGGCAAACCTGTCGCTTTACGACCAACTATCCGGCGGAAATTTGTCCGTTCCAGGCGGTTAGCGCCAGTCTGATGCCTAGACCATTTATTGCTCCAGGCTGTAATGATGTCCAGGGGGCGAATGCGGTTCTTAAGCTTTCACTGAAGACGTTAAGTCCAAGTATCAAGTTTTCCGAGTTGAGCCCGCAAAAGTTGCGCTTTTTCCTGCGCGGCCAGCCATCTCACATTCATAGTTTGTATGACCTGCTTTTGAGCAAGTGTGTAAAATTGGTTGTGGCCAGTGGAGAAAGTGATCCAAAGCCAACTTTTCTTTCAGCAGATGAAGTCAGTCAAGTGGGGCTTAACCCGGATGAGGGTTTACTGCCATATCCCGATACGGCATTTATTGGCTATCGACTGCTAACAGAGTATTTTGCTTTCCCAGAAAAATTTCTATTCTTAGATATATTAAATATTGGTGAAGCCCTGAATGATAGTTATGGGGATACGTTAAATCTCTATTTTTATCTGTCTGAAACCCATGAAGAGCTAGAAAAGCAGTTAAGTCCTAGCATGTTTGCGTTGGGATGTACTCCGGCGGTAAATTTATTTCAGCAAAGTGCAGATCCAATTCCTCTCAGTCACGCCCAGTATAGTTATCATGTTATTCCCGATGCGCGTCGCAGAGATGGTTTGGAAATATATTCTGTTGATGAGGTTGCGGCTACTGATGGTGATGGTGAGACAACCAAGTATCGACCTTTCTATGGTATTCAGCACAGCCAATATCACGATGACCAATCGGCATTTTGGTTTAGTCGTCGCAGAGATGTCATCGAGGGTGAGCACCGAAATGAGCAGGCGTCTGAAATTGATATCAACCTGGTTGATCTAAATTTTAATCCTCACAGAATTAGTGATCAAACGCTAGATATTAAGCTGACTTGTTGCAATCGAAACTTGGCTAAGAAACTGCCTAGTGGAAATTCGCAACCCTACCTTGAGGTTGTTGATGGCGATTTGCCCACAGCTAGAATTAGTTGTGTCGTTTCTCCAACCGCAACACTACGACCACCGCGAAGAGAGCGGGGATATTGGCGATTGATCTCTCATCTCAATCTTAATCACCTGTCGCTGTCAGGAGCGGGTGGCTGCAACGCATTAAAAGAAATTTTTAGGCTTTATGATTTTCGCGACTCGGCAAGTACGCGTAACCTGATTGAGTCGCTGTTAAAGCTGAATACAAAACCTGTTACTGCACCTATTCAGATAGACCAAAGCGTAGTTTTGTGTCGCGGTACAGAGGTTGAAATTGAACTTGATTCGATGATGTTGAATGGCACAAGCCCCTTATTATTTGCCAGCATAATAGAGCGTTTTTTGGGGCTATATTGTTCGATTAATTCGTTTACAAAACTGATTGCTACGATGAGTGGCAGAGATGGAGAGTTGAAACGATGGCCACCTCGCGCCGGCGAAAAAGCTTTACTGTAATCGAACGATTGCGCCGAGAGCCTTATAGTTTTGATTTTTTTCAAGCGGTAAGGCTGGTCGAGCGTGCGGTCCATTTGGCTGGTACCGATTTTAGTAAAGAGCCAATAGCAAGTGCAGCTCCACCGGCTAAAGAGTTTATACGCTTTAGTGCCCAATCTGGTTTGTCTTTTGTAAGCTCGGATGTTCTGCGTTTAGAGAAAGATACCGTCGAGGGTGAAGAGCTCGGCGAAGAGAATTCTCAGCAGTGGCATATGGAGGTGGGGTTCACAGGTCTAATCGGTAGCCAGGGGGTAATGCCTTATTACTTAACCGAATTAGTGCAAAGGGAACTACGCGAGAATAATACTGCACTTCGTGATTTTATCGACATGTTTAATCACCGCAGTATTTCACTTTTTTACCAAGCTTGGCATAAGTATCAGCTGCCGGTGAACTATGAGCGGCAGCGCCTGCAAAACTCCACCGCTCCTGATAAATTTACTCAGGCACTTGCATCTCTGGCAGGGCTTGGTACTAGTGAGATGCGTTACCGGATGCCGATACCAGATGAAGCTCTGGTGGGAATGGGGGGGTATCTTTCCAGTGGACGCTGTTCGGCCACTGCTCTATCCGGCATGATTAAACATTATTTTGATTTATCTGTGCGTATAGAGCAGTTTCAGGGGCAGTGGGATGAATTGCCCAATGATATCTTGTGTCGCTTACCTTGCGTTCAGGCACCCAAAGGTATAAACAACTGTTTGGGCGTTAATGCGATTCTTGGGACACACTGCTTCCAAGCGCAGAATAAATTTCGAGTAATTATTGATTCTATTCCTTATGAGCAATTTATGACGATTGCTCCAGGAACTAAAAAGTTAGAAGCGCTTAAGGAATTTATACATTTCAGTGCTGGTATTGAGTTGGATTTTGAGTTGTCAGTGACGCTTTTAACTAGCCAGGTAGCCCCTGTGCAGCTAAGTAGAAAATCTGACAATGAACCTTTACTGGGCTGGAATACCCATATGGCTAGTGAGCAAGATGGTGATAGGTTAGTCCAGATTACCTTGAGTGCAGATAATATTTCACCCGATGAAGCTTTGCCTGCTGCATAAGTAAAATTAATAACATTATTTAGGAAAGGATAGTCAACGTGATCAATGTCGATTTGAAGAGATTGGTTGATACCATGACGCCGCATATGCGCGACTCACTTGAGGGCGCTGCCGGCCTATGTTTGTCACAAAATCAGTATAATGTTGAGTTGGAACACTGGTTGCTGAAGTTACTGGACCAGTCTGATACAGATTTATTCCACTTGCTGGAAAAGCACGACTGTAATCCCGCCAACTTCGCCAAGCAATTAGCTACTGCGATAGCAAGGTTTCGGGCCGGTAGCAGCCGTCCCCCAGCGCTCTCTCCTACCATCGTAGAAGCGGCAAAGAATGCCTGGATGCTGGCTTCTATTGATTATGGGCACAGAGCAATCAGTTCTGGGCACTTTATTGCTGCGCTGCTATTGGAAGAGACTTCCCGCCGCCAGATTCTCGAGTCTTGCCCCGAACTGAAAGAAATAGCCCCGGAATCAATTCGTGAAACCGCGCGAGCAATGTTTGGGCAGAGTGGTGAGTCCAGCCACATTAGTGCTACAGCGGATATGGGTGATGGCGCGGCAGCAGTTGCAGCAGCAGCTTCTAAGGCTCCAGCATTAGATAAGTACACGATCAACCTGACCGAAAGAGCAAAAAAAGGGGAGATTGACCCGGTACTTGGCCGCGATGAGGAAATTCGCCAGTGCATCGATATCCTGACTCGTCGCCGTCAAAATAACCCGATTTTGACTGGTGAAGCGGGTGTTGGTAAAACAGCGGTTGTTGAGGGTTTTGCGCTTCGCATAGCCAGTGGTGATGTGCCTGAGCCACTCCGTGGTGTTGCTGTACGCACCCTTGACCTGGGCTTGCTCCAAGCGGGCGCGAGTGTAAAAGGTGAATTTGAAAATCGTCTAAAATCTGTAATTTCAGAAGTACGCGCTTCCGCAACCCCCATTATTTTATTTATCGATGAAGCACACACGATGATTGGTGCTGGTGGTAAAGAGGGGCAGGGTGATGCGGCCAACCTGCTGAAGCCGGCCTTGGCTCGGGGTGAGCTGCGCACTTTAGCGGCTACAACTTGGGCAGAGTATAAAAAATATTTTGAGCGTGATCCCGCTCTGACTCGTCGATTCCAGGTAGTAAAAGTTGAAGAGCCCGACGAGAGCAATGCAATTGATATGATGCGAGGCATTGCGGCCTCTCTGGAAGAGCACCACAAAGTTCGAATTCTGGATGAGGCAATTATCGCCTCGGTCAAATTATCTCATCGCTATATCCCTGGGCGCCAGCTGCCAGATAAATCCGTCAGCTTGTTGGATACGGCCTGTGCTCGGGTGACTCTCAGCCAGTCGGCAACCCCTGGAGCCATTGAAGATGCGCGTATCAATATTGAGCGCACTAGTACGACTCTGGCTAAACTTGAGCGCGAAAATGCTGCAATGGGAGAGCACGAGGAGCAGTTGGAAGAACTGAGAGCCTTCAAGGCCTCAGAAGAACAGCGCCTGGAAACGCTGGAACAGCAGCTGGTTAAAGAGAATGAGCTGATCGAGCAGATCCAAGAGCTTCGCGATCAAATTGATAGTGAATTTATGAAGGCTCAGGGTGGAGAAGAAAGTCCAGATGAAGCACTGTTAGCGGACTATCAGCAACGGCTAAAGAGCTTAACAGCAGATTTGGAAGCTGTTCAGGGTGACACTCCGCTAATGCAGCCTGCGGTGGATGAGCAAGCTATTGCTGCTGTTGTCGCAAACTGGACCGGAATTCCTGTTGGAAAGATGGTGAGCGACGAGATTGTTGCGGTGAAAACGCTGTCTGAGCGCTTGAATAAGCGGGTTATTGGGCAACCGCATGCTATTGAAGCTGTAGCTCAAGCCATTCGCACTTCTCGTGCAGGTCTAACAGACCCGCGTAAGCCCGTGGGCGTCTTTATGTTCTGTGGTACGAGTGGTGTCGGTAAAACCGAGACCGCCCTTGCTTTAGCAGATGAGCTATTTGGTGGTGAGCAAAATATTACCACTATCAATATGGCGGAATTTAAAGAAGAGCATAAGGTTTCCATGCTCTTGGGCTCTCCTCCCGGCTATGTAGGCTATGGTGAAGGTGGTGTTCTTACTGAGGCTGCACGCCGTAGACCTTATTCTGTAATTCTATTGGATGAAATGGAAAAGGCGCACCCCGGCGTACAGGATATTTTCTATAACCTTTTTGATAAAGGTACCATCAAGGATGGTGAAGGGCGGGATATTGATTTCAAGAATACCGTTATCATTATGACCTCTAATGCGGGCGAGGATGCTATTCGGGCTATATTTAACCAGGTTGAAGAGAAGCCCGAGCCAGATGTATTAATGGATAATATCCGCCCGCATCTGTTGCAAAAATTTAAGCCTGCATTCCTGGGGAGAGCCAATGTAATTGCTTACTATCCTCTAGATGATGAGAATCTGGTAGAAATCTGCAAAATTAATATGCGCAAAATTGAGAAGCGAGTTCATGAGCATTATGGTGCTTCCTTTAGCTATGATGAGGATGTCTTAATTAATATTGTCGCTCGTTGTCATGAAGCTGATACCGGTGCCCGTAATATTGAAGTTATTCTAAATAAAACGCTGTTGCCTGAGTTGGCCGGCCAGTGCCTAGATAAAATGGCACGTGGCGAAGAGGTTAAGGCAATTAAGGTTTCCTCAACGGAGGACGGGGACTTTAGCTACGCGGTAGAATAGAGAAGTATAAGTTGGCCCAGTAGTGACTTTGATTGCATTTCATTGCTGGGCTAGCTATCACTGATACAAATAATTTTAACGTGTAACTGTCGATTTTGCCTGTCAGCTTTTACCTCTAATTCGAATACTAAACAGTATATGTATAAAAATGTTATGCATATAAGTGAGGCGGCCATATTTCAGTCCATATAACGGGAAATTCGATAAGTTATTCTGGCCTGCAGATAAATTATAAAATCATAACCAAATATCCCTGCTAATTTCATTGGTTTCTCTCAGGCATATCGAAAGGTAAAGGTCCGCCTGTAATTTTTTATCTGTATTGAGGATTTTTATGTGCTCTGCATGGTTGCTTTTATTTGAATTTAATTAAACTGGCATGAGGTTAGTAAGGCGGAGCCGAAAACTTCTTCTAATCTGGTTTTATCTGTTAGCTCACAAGTGAGGTTAAGTGGCTTTCCAGTTTCAGAGTTTTTGTTGGGATTTCTTTTTGCGTAAACCCAGACTTCGTAGGTTTTATTTTCATAATTAACGTCAATGGCTTGAGAAGCTACAAACTCAATTGGCAGTATCTGTGTCAGAGAGTTTGAGAATTTAGCAGGAAGAATGGCAAAGCCTTCTTTATCTGCTGTAAAGGTATCTACCCACTCTTGTTTCCATTCTATTGAGCGTATAATTTCTGCTCCTGCTGCGGGCTCACCATTTAGGGTTAGTTTGATTTTTATTTCTGAAAATATGCAAGCTTTAAAGGGGTTGAATGGTGCCATAGCATTGGTTTCTTCAGGTAGTATGCTGATTAATAAAGAAGATATCATAAGTAATTTGAGGCTATATTTTTTTGTGCACACTAAATATTCTCTAATTGCTCTGGCTAAGTTGGTTGTCATTTTCCAGATTCTATAGTGTGTTTAGGAGTTGAATGCAGGTGTTTAATTAAATTGGCATGAGGTTAATAAGAGGGACCCGAAGACTTCTTCCAGTCTTTGTTTGTCGGTTAGCTCGCAGGTTAGGTTAAGTGGTTTTCCCGTTTCGGAATTTTCGGCGGGATTTCTTTTTGCATAAATCCAGATTTCATAATCTTTGTCCTTATAGCTAACGTTAATGGTCTGAGAAGCGATAAACTCTATTGGCAATATCTGTGTTAATGAGTTTGAAAACTTAGGCGGAAGAACAACGACCCCATCTTTATCTGATGTAAAGGTATCTATCCACTCTTTTTTCCATCGGATTGAGCGTTTAATCTTGGCACCTGATATGGGTTCTCCATTAAAAGTTAGCTTGATTTTCATTTCTGAAAACGTGTAAGCTTTAAAGGGGTTAAATGAGATCATAGCGTAAGACCCTCTAAATGACGCAAGAGTTAATATAAAAGATATTGCAAGTAATCTAAATGTATAGTTTTTCACGCTGAAAATATTATGGTTATTCTGTCAAGGGTGTTTTTATTTGATTGGTTATATTTTTCAAATCTAAGTTTTATTGATTTTATTGCGAAGCTACTGTTTTGAATAGGTTTTTAATATTCATCAGTATGGGGCAATTACCCTGTAGAGCAGGGAAAAGTAGATTAGCCCAGCAGTGACTTTGATGAAGTGTCATTGCTGGACTAGGTACCACTGATAACATACTTATAGAAATAACTTTAACGCTTAACTATTGATTTGGCCTGCCAGCCTTCATCACTAAGTCGGATACTGCACGGTGTATACGTAAAAATATCATGCGTATAAAGGATACGGTCATATCTGCGCCCTCTACAACAGCCAAGCCGATTAGCTGTGCTAATCTACGAATAAGTCGCAAGACCCAGAAAGAGATATCTTCACTAATCTGATAGGCCTTATTCATGAATATTGCAAGCCTATCGAGAAGGGTGAAAGCAGTCCCGCCGGTTACTACGAGTGAAATCCCTGCGAGGTTTGTAATTTTCTTGAGCACCCAGAGTAGTGCTTCACCAGCCATCCATGCGGCATTCATCGTTAGGGAGAGGTGATTATCAGATTTTAACCATGCTTCGATACTTTTATCTAGATTGCCTTTGGGTTTTCTAAGTTTTATGCCATCCCAGTCTAAGCTGGTTCCATTGGGAGAAACCGAGGTGATGTAGGTTGTACTGCTGTGGTTTGTTCCGGGATTGAGGCTGGGAGTTGGCAGCTCAAAGTCCCCAGTGCCGCCATTTGGTATATGGATAAATGGCCAGGTGGGTACCATGGGTACAGGATCCGCACGATGATAAACACGATAAATGTTTTCGGCTTTGAGTTTTCGTTTACAGTTGCTAGAAAAGTGGTCAAGCCCTACTCGTGGGCTACCAAATGTATACAGTTTTATCGACTTGCCTGTGTGCGATGACAGCCAGTCTGCGGCAAGAGTGGCTAGTGCTCCACCAAGACTGTGTCCTACACAGTGGATAGTGTGAATGTCGCTTGGAAGGTTACGTGCGAAGTTTTCCAGTTTTGGTAAAAAAGATTCAAAGGTATAAAAAAATCCCTGGTGAACGGAACCTCCAGTATGAAATCTTCTCACGCCGGCATTTAGGTCGGTTAACAAGTCATATAAACTGTCAGTGCCAAGTATGCTTACAAAGGCTTGTCCTTTATATTGTTTTTTTCCTGATAGAACTATTCCTCTAGTATCTGTGCTTTTTATTATAGCGAGTGCACCGGCCTCCCCATCAAATTTTCCGGATAACTCTTTATCAATTTCAAAATCATCCTTGTAGACTTCAAAAAACAACTCCCGGGTATTGGGTTCTTTTACTAAGTAAGTATCTGCAGCAAGCTTGGCGCTGTATTTTGGGCTAAGCATAGTGTTGTCATCCTTGTGTTTTTATTTTAAATAAACTTACAAGAAGTTTTTAGATATGAATCGAAAACTTCCTCTAATTTGAGTTCATCTGATAGTTCGCATGTTAAGTCAAAAGGTTTGCCGTCAAGTTCTGAGTTTTCTTCTGGGTGTCTCTTTGCATATACCCATATCTTGTATGATTGGTCGTTATATTCGACTGTAATTTTTTGTGCGGATACAAACTCCACTGGTAGGACTTGAGTTAAGGAATTTGAGAATTTGGCGGGGAGAATCGCAATTCCTTCTTCATCTGAAGTGAAAGTATCTATCCATTCTTTTTGCCATTGTATTGATCTTGTGATCTCGGCTCCTGATGCAGGTTCGCCATTTAGGGTTAACTTGATTTTCATTTCTGAAAATGTACAAGCTTTAAATGGGTTAAATGAAGCCATAGCGCTAGTTCCTCCTGATGATATGGCAGTTAATAATAAAAATACTGAAAATAGTTTAAATTTTTTGTACATATTGAAATCTCTCTTGATTTATCTTCTGAATTGGCAGGGTTCTTTCACCTATACTTGCAGGCTTGATTTTTGTATTGATTTGAAGCGTATAGAATGTATGTTTTGCTGGTGTTTATATTCTTGCTCTAGACTGTTGATCTTTTGAGTGAATTTTTTGTGATTTGGTTGCAGGTTTATACGAGTACCTTGCTGCTTTTGCGTTGATTCTTCTCTCTATTTTTACATGGCTTTTCTTGAGCTTTTATAGGGTTCTTGATTTTTATTAAGGCTCTCCAAAGGAGGGGGTTATGGTTCGTCTATATTTATATTTCTTCTTGGTCGATTAAGTTGGTTGTTTTTATTTTTATCAGGCTTGAGCTTTATTGTTCTGGGTAGGCTTAAAGCTTTCACATAGAGTGAAAGCCTAGTCATTGCGACTCCCTAAATAATGCTGCAGGCCCTGAAGCGGCTACAGTTATTGCGTTGTAGCTCTTGCAAAGGGTTAAGGCTATTCGCGGCGAGCTATACCGAATATCTTAATCTATAAGGCTTACAGAGATATTGCAGAGTTATTCTGAGGCTTTTAGCCCGGATTACTTACCGGGCACTCGGTTGTAATCTCGCAAGAGAGATTTCTCTGTGCGTTAATTTTTATTTAAAAATTTTATTTTATAGTCGTTATCTTTACTTGGAGTAAGTGCTGTGGCGGAGTAATGCACTTTAAAAAGATAAACAGGTTATTGTAAGTATCAGATTATCTTATCCAGATAAGGCCGGTCTTAACTTGTCGGTGCCGGCATACCGTATTTAGCCAATGGTAAGGCGGATTTATTTTATCCGCCGATCAATACCGTTGGGTAGCCAACAACGATTTTCCCGCCATGGCCTGTTGTATCTCCCATTCGTGCCGCAGGCTTTTTTTGTAGCATTACGGTTGTACTTCCCATGGCAACACTATCCGGCGGTCCTACACAGGTGCATGTGCTGCCCACGGTTGCTGCTGGCATTCCACCGATAATAACAGTGGGGGCTCCAGGGCTGACTATAGGGCCACCTACGTGGGGGACAGTACCGGTGACCATTGGGCACACATGCATATCAGTGATACGGGAAGCTGGTTTACCCATAGTTTATCCCTCAATCCTGCCATTTCCGCCGCGAGCCAAGTCGAGACCTTGCTCCATGTAGCGCATAAATCTTTTATTTGGGTCAACGGGGTCGGATAATGCCGCAGCCAGAGTAACGCTGCCGGCAACGGCGTGTGCGTAGAGGTGTTCGGGAGGTTCTATCACGGGTTCGCCCTCAGAGGCTAGGCTTCCATGGCACCAGCTGGCTGCTGTAGCTGCCCAGCTTGCAGGTGTTTTATGCTTGGTTTTGTCACCGAACAGTTTACAGCGCAAGCGAGCTTCTTCACTGGGTTTTTTTGCCCAGGTTTCCGCCGCATTAAGTGCATTTACATTGTCTTCGTCAGTTTCTGGGCTCTGGATATCCCGAGCTGCGAGGCAGGCCCACCACACGGCTTCCCGCTTGGGGAGCCCGTGAGCCAGCAGCTTGATCGCATCTGGAAATAGGCCGGCATCCATAAGGCGATTTATACTGACTTCTGGCGCTGTATCTAGTACTAAATATTCTTCGGCCTCGTCACTAACTTCAAAATTTTTGAGTAGCTCATCCGCTGTTAGTGCTTCTACCTTAATGAGGTCCGTCATTGATATACCCGCATCAATTAATCATGGTGATGCCGCCTTTCAGCGTCAGTGTACCGCCACCTTTGACTTCCGCAGTGGCATCTCCCGCGCAAGAAAGTGTCAAACCTTTGATGGTAATGCCCTGCGGAGTTAGCTTAATACTGCTGCTGCCTACCTTCAACTCGATTGAGGTATTGGAGGAAATTTTAATCGCCCCCATAACATCAGTAGTTTGAGTACCTTGGCTGACTTTGAGTTTATGGTTTCCTGATCCGATAGTAACAGTTTGATGACCTTGATTAACATTGAGTTTCTGGTCGCCCTTTGCAACGGTAACAACCTCATTGCCATCGGTAACTGTAATTGTCCGGTCTTGTTTAACTTCCAGAGTTTGTTTGTTCTCTATCTTGCCATTCTGATCATTATGGATGAGGAAGTTATGGTCTTTGCCCGCCTCCATATAGACTTCTTCACTGCCGCCTTTATCATCAAAGCGGAGCTCATTGAAGGCGCTGTTCTCATACTCGGTTTTCCAACCGCTTTGAGTTGCGGTGTAGTTCGGGCCTGGATTATCACCGTTGTATACGGCTCCGGTGATTAATGGCCTATCCGGGTCACCATTAATATAAGTGACGACAACTTCCTGGTTTATCCTGGGAACAAAATTTGCCCCCCAGTTTTTTCCGGCAAATGATTGCATCACCCGTACCCAGCAGCTGTTTTGTTGTGAATTCCAAGGGAACTGCACTTTGATTTGGGTATAGGGGTCCTGGGAGCTATCTGCGGTGGTTGCCTTAACCTCAAGGACGCGTGCGACTTGAGGGGAGTGGACCTTCTTGGCAAATAGCGAGGGCTCAGGTCTTGGTGTTACTGATGCGGGGATGCAGTTAAAGGTATTGTGGAAGTGGGTACTTTTATTATTGCCGTCTGTTGCAGAGATACTGACGGAAGTAATCAGGTACTTTCCTTTTTCCGAGGAGAGCGTATGGTCAAAGTCAAAACGGCCACCAGCGGCAAAAGAGGGGCAGTCGCTGCGCCCATGGCTTACATCAAATAGGGCTTCTTGCGCCTCCATTGAGCGCTCGGCCAACGCTTTATGGTAGCTATCGGTGAATTTATGCTTATGCTCACCATCTACTTGGAAATGGTTCAGCCCATAAATACCACGGACGTAATTGCTGACATCATTTAGCTGACTGGTAGTTTTAACCTGCTGCTTATTGTCTTTGGTTGCAGTGAACTCACAATAATCTTTCAGCTCAAAACCGCCACCGTGATAGTTGAAATTTCTCTGCCAACTGCTCACGGTATTTTTGGTTGGATGGCTGCCATCGCCGTCGTATTCTATTTGCTCACTGGTACAGTCATAGAAGTCCTGGCTGTCATCGCAAAGAATCAGTTCGTGTTGCCCACTTGAGTGTTTGAAGTAGTACGAGATACCTTCTTCAGACATAAGGCGATTGATAAACTCGAAATCGCTTTCATCAAATTGTACACAGTATTCACGAGTTATATATTCAGCATTTAATTTAACGCTTAACTTAATAACCTTACTGTATTCGCCTAAGACTTCTTCAAGAATCTGCTTTGCAGATTTCTTTTCAAAAATTCTGTTGGAGCCGCCGAGGGTGGTAAACCAAAGACCAGGTTGAACTATCGCACTATAACTGCGCACCCCTTCAGCATTTACGTCGCGCAGAGATAGCTGCGTAACATAGCCATTAATGTAACGAGGGGTTTCTGAGTGATGTATGGATATGGTGAGGGCTTTGCCGACGATATCATTCTGGCTAATGGCGTGATCGTCAGATAGGAGTTGCAGGTCGTAGCGGAAGGGCTTGGAGATATACTCCTCACCCTGAAGGCTTGTGGCGATCACTGCATCAGTGCCGAGCGGGCTGTCGACCTTAATCAGTCTTTGGTCTTGATTTAATGTAGTCATGGGCAGCCCCTACTATCCCTACGGTGCCTTTAAGAATAGTACTTGTTGTTTTGTGTTCAGTTGTTTAGCTGAAGGCTCCGTAAGCACTCAGCTAAAGAACTGCTAAATAATGGCCTGCGGAAGTTCGCAGGCCATTGTGCATGCAGATCAGACCGTGCAGGCTTACAGCGGCTTGGCTGTTTCCAGGTCGTACCCAACGCGCATGCTGGCTGGGTTTTTGTTGGTCTTGTCTGCGTGGTTGAGTTCCGCTTCGATTTTAGCGTAGCTCAGGGAGATGGACTCAGCGGGAGGACCACCAGCAGAACCGGACATGCTGTAGGAGGAAATCAGAGTGTTTTCCAGTTTGTAAACAGCGTACTTCTCTACGGAGTTAGCACCGGTTTGTACTACGTGGATCTCAACGGTAACGCCTTCGTCACCGGTAACGGAAGACTTGAACAGGCCGCCGGAAGCCGCGTCCAAACGCTTGCTGAAGCTAACTTCGCTCAGGCTTGGGCGGGTAGCTTCGCGGTTTGACATAGCGCCAGCTTCCATGGTAATGCCACGACCAACGCCGAAGTTGAAGTTGTCGATTTCGATCCAGTCTTCGTAGCCGGAAGCAGTAACATTGCCTTTGATGGCCTTGTTGTTGTAATTCATGTAAACAGCCATGGGGTGTCCCTCATTGGTTGGTGTGTAATATTGGTGGTTAATCCTTTACCACCGCGATTTGCAGTAGTTCAGGTTGTCGTCGCGGTGGCAACTGAGGTGATTTAAACAAAGAGAGAGATAAAAACAAACTAATTTTCTCGTTATTTAATCGACTCTGGCACTAATTTCGAGTGGCGTCCCTAGGCAGTTACGAATTATAGCCATTTGCCTTATTTGACTCTGACCCCATTTTTTTATTCACAAAAACGATTAAATCTCTAATAGGGACAAATGTGCAGATCTGGTCATGGATATTGATTGACAGATAGATATCGATTTGAAAACATCCAGTAATATGCTTTTGCTGAGATAGCCTTGTAATAATATGTAATTTAGCCCTGTAACGGCCTAATCCCTAGTGGTTACGGGTGTTGCTTTGGTATATTGGCTGGATGGCATGTTAAGGCAAAATTATTTGAATACTGATTTATTGTTGCCGCAAAGGCTGTTCGATATACTTTGCTCCCTATATTTATTGCCTTATCCATTAGGGAGGCTCTGAACGATTCCGTAATATCTCTGTAGGCCTTGAAGGCTACAGATGTTGGGCGCAGCTTGCAGTGAATGGCCGCAGTCCTTTGCAGGGGCTTTATTCAGCAGTTATAGCTTTCCGGGCCCGCCCTTAGGGGCTTGCGGAGTACCCGCCCCCTGCATTGCGACCTTTAGGTCCACACTCCTGCGAAGCCGCACCCTGATTGCAGGTTGTCCTGCAAGTCAGAGGCGTTACGGAATTATTCAGGGGCTCTTTATGGATTTATAACAGAGCTTTTGCGGACTTGGATATGTCGTAATGGCTTCCCATGGAGGCGGAATTGAACGATAAGACGCGCATTGTCCGGCCGAGTGACGCTTCGCCGGATTCGGGTCACTCAAGTGCTGGACTGACAGAAGACGGTGATATAACGGTTGTTGTCCAGCAGGATAAGACCGGGGCCAATGATCACCCCCCGATTAGAGGCGCTCAGCCGGTAATTCCCTCGGCTGCCGCTGACTTTAGCTCAGATGCTACGGTTTTTGCGCCCTCGCTCAAAAGGCTGGATGATCGCTCGGGAACCGGTGAGGGGCTGGACCTGGGCCCTGTGGAATCGGCTTTTCTGTCCGAGCCCTTTGAGTCCACTGAAGCAAATGCCGTGACCAAAACGGTTATCAAGGGGCGGTTTGAGCTCGATAAGCTTTTGGGTGTGGGGGGTATGGGAGCGGTTTATAAAGCTCTCGATCGCCGCAAGCTGGAAGCCAATGACAGTGAGCCCTATGTTGCTATCAAGCTGCTGAATGACGATTTTCAGAAGCACCCCGATGCCTTTATCTCCCTCCAGCGGGAAGCGCGCAAGTCGCAAACACTGGCTCACCCCAATATTGTAACGGTCTACGATTTTGACCGCGATGGCGATCGCGTATTTATGACAATGGAGTTCCTGGAGGGGGCTCCTTTGGACAAGTTGTTGCGCGATCACGCCGATGTGGGGCTGGAGCCGGAGCGCGCCCGCTCGGTGTTTTGGGATATCTCCCAGGCACTGATATATGCCCACTCCCACAAGATCGTCCACTCGGACTTTAAGCCGGGCAATATCTTTGTCACCAATAAGAAGGGGGCAAAAGTATTTGATTTCGGTATTGCCCGAGCCGTTTCCGAGGGGGGAATCGCGAGTAAGGCCGGTGAAACCACCATATTTGATGCGGGCACACTCGGCGCCCTCACCCCGGCCTATGCCAGCCTGGAGATGCTCAAAGGGGCTGAGCCGGCGCCCAGTGACGATGTATATGCACTGGGCTGTGTTGCCTATGAGCTTTTCTGTGGGCGCCACCCCTATGACAAAACACCGGCAGACAAGGCCTTAGAGAAAGGCCTGCGGCCCAAGCGAATCAAGGGTCTTAACCGCCGACAGTGGCGGGCACTCGAGTCGGCGCTTGAACTGAAGCGGGAGAACCGCACCAGTACCGTTGATAAATTTGTCCAGGCGTTCTTTGTCAGCCATGCCTGGAAGTGGGTGCTCGGCAGTGCATTTGTTATGGTTTTGGGCGGGGCCGTTGTGGGTTATGGCCACTTACAGCAGCAAAACGCAGTGGAGCAGGAGCGGGTTAGGGTCGAGCTTGAGCGCAAGCACGAACAGGAGCTTTTGGCCCGGCGCATCGCCGATAAGAAAGAGGCCATCACCCGCCTGATTGGTTTGAGTATATTGACCCCGGCTTGGGAGCGGGACCTGCAGCTGGAGCTGGAGGAGTACGCCAAGTTGAACCCCTCCGACGAAGAGTTCATCGACGCTTCCCGACGCCAGGTTTCAGAGCTCTTCCTGGCAGCGGCAACGGGTCAGCTAAACCTGGGTAACCTTGACCAAGCAGACGTAATGCTTGCAGGCGTTGCCAACTGGTATGGCGAGTCTAAAGAAGCTGAGGCGATCAAGTCGCAGCTGGCGAATGACAGAGAGAATCTGCGTGCTCGCCTTGAGGCTGAACGCATCGCCGAAGAGCGGGAAGCTGAGCGCATCCGTCTGGCTGAAGAGCGGGCGGAGCGTCGCCGCCTGGAGGCACTGAAGCAGCAGCAAATTGATGCGGTGCTCGATGATATGGAAGTGGCGCTCAACTGTAGCTTTTCTATCAGTGCCAGCGCAGTCGGATCACAGTTGTCCCGCTTAGCGAGTCTGGACAGTACAAAAGCCCTGAAGATACGCCCTGTAGTGGGTGAAGAGCTGCTCAATTGCGCATCGAATCTCGGTGCTAAAGACCCGGTTCAGACCGAAGGCCTCGTCGATCAGTTCAGGGCCCTACTGCCCGCCTATCAGCCACTGAAGGACTTTAAGCTGGATTTCTGTGGCCACCTGGTACCCGGCAGTGGCCGGCGAGGTGATCGCTACACCTGCCGCGACCGCCTTGTGGACGGCCGCAAAGGCCCGGCAATGGTTGTTATTAAAGGTGTGAGCGGCAGGCCTTTGGCTGTGGGCAAGTATGAGGTTAGCAGTACCGAATTGGCACAATTCTGCCAGATAGCGGGCCAGTGCGGTGAGGAGACCCCGGCGGCTTCGGATCTGCCGGCCAACAATCTGTCCCTGGCGACCGCAGAGGCCTATCTAAGCTGGCTCAGTGAAGAGACTGGTTATCGCTACCGCCTGCCCTCTGAGCAGGAGTGGTTTGCCGCCGCCAATGCCAGGGGTGAGGACGAAGTAGCGGATCGAAATTGCCACTTGAGTTATGGCGGTATCGAGAAGGGAGCTGAGCTGGTTCCCGCCAAGGCCGGATCTTCCAATGGCTTTGGACTGCTCAATGCCGTCGGCAATGTCCAGGAGTGGGGTTTTGGTACAGATGGAGAGTTGCTCGCTCTTGGGGGCAGTCGGATTGACCCGATGAGCCGCTGCCTGACAACAACCAAGAAGCTCCATAGCGGCCAGCCCGATGAGCTGACAGGTTTCCGCATTGTTAGAGATGTTAACTAGGTTAAATAATTGCCAGTGAATATCGTTACGATAATCAAGCTGGTTCGATTTAGATTGAGATTTAGAGAGTAAAACTGGGGGAGATATGCTTAGGCTAGAAAAGAGTAAGCTAGCATTGTTTATAGGTGCTGGCTTGCTTGTATCGCAAGTGCCGGCGTTTGCCCAGGAGGATGGGTCCAGTTTTCGCAGCCGTGTTAGGGAGGCCTTTAATCAGGATACTGCGACTATTAATGAAGTTGATGTAACTGAAGATTTCCTGCAGCGCACTTACGAAGCTGAAGACCCTAACTTAAATACTGAAATCCCCGAGATTGCTGAGCGCAATCAGGGGCCGCGAATCACGGTAAAAGAATTTAGGTTTCACCGTTTGGAGGAATACCCCGAGTTTGGTATTTCCCGAGAAACTGTCGAGAGTATGGCAGAAGAGCTTCGGGTGAAATTTATGAAAGAGGATCAAATCCTCGCTAGTGGCTATACCGTAGACAATCTGGAAGAGTTAGCGGTACTGCTAGGTGCCATGAATGCCCAGTTTAATCCGGGCGGCTTGGGCCCGGCGGAACTGAGAAAACTTGTCGGCGTTATTGAAAAGCAAAATGAAGAGCGCGGGTTAAGCTATGGTGATCTCGAGGAGATCGCCGCCGAGCTGACCAGCTTTTATCGTCGCCAGGGGCTTTTCCTGGCCCAGGTACAAATCCCTGCCCAAGACGTAGAAGACGGAGTGGTTACCTTAACGGTACAAGAGGGATTGTTGGGTCAGGTTGTTGCAGAGGATAACGAAAAGTATACCGAGGAAAAACTTGCTGAACCCTTTGATAGCCAGCGCGGCCAGCTGGTAAATCATGAAAATATCGAAGAGGGGCTGTATCTACTCAATGACCTGCCGGGCTTAAATGTTACCGGGTACTTTAGTGCCGGTGATAATCCCGGAGAAACCAAGCTTAACCTAAAAACACGGGAGTCGGGCTCCTGGCGCGCTACTTTTAGGGCGGATAACCACGGCTCGCTTTATACCGGTAGTGAAAGGATTTATACAACCGTCGATTGGTTAAATCCGCTGGGTTTCGGTGATGCTTTAACCCTGGGTTATTTGAAATCCAACCCTGAGTCGGATGATGATTACGGCTCGGATCTCGCTCAGTTAAGATATAGTTTCCCCCTGTTCGGCCCTCGCACACGCTTGGAAATATCAGCCGATCATAATACGTTTAATCTGTACGACGAGACCGGTGAAAACGTTGCAATTAATGCGCTGGGAATTTCTGGTGTCAATAAAAATTATGCTATTTCACTGGATCATAAGTTTCGGCGCTCGCGGGACTTTAATTTTACCGGCTCCTTTGGGTTAACGGAAAAGGAATCAGATCTCGAAGGTATTGTTGAATTCGACAATGACCACGTCTATGGCGGAGAGGTCGGTGTGTATATGGACAGCCTGTCCAACGGTTTCCTTTCCATGCTCAATACATTGAGTGCTACCGCACAGTACGGGAAACACCAGAATCTGAGCGTAGACGAAGAGGGCAGAGGGGAAGATTTCAATAAATTGGCAATTAATTCCAGCTCATTGATATTCCTGCCGATGCCCTTTACCGACGATCACTCCAGGCTGATCCTGAAGGGCCGAGCACAATATAGTGAGAGTAATCTACCGGGATTCGAGCAACTGTCGCTCGGTGGTGCCAATGGTGTGCGCGCCTTCTCTGCCAGGGACTTTTCTGCGGATATGGGTGCAGTTCTCTCCGCAGAGTGGTATGTCAATTTCCCCGAGTTTATGAATCCCATTGTGTTTAATCAGCGCTTAAATGACCTGTTCCAGGTGGCTCTGATTGCGGATGTCGGCTACGGCTATGTGAATAACTATGAAGAAGATTTAGAGGACGATTGGGCGCGATTCTCCGGCGGCGGCATGCTGTTTAAGATGAACTGGAGTGACAGCTTCTCGAGTAAAGTCTCGGTTGCCTGGCCCATTATGTCGAGCTCCTCGATAGCAAATACAGCAGTTGGTGAAGATGAGCCCACGGTCTACGCTGACTTCTCTATTTTTTATAACTGAATAAATATTTTTTCCCGAATACTTAAAATTAACAAGGTTCCGCTTCGCAAGGTACTGGTATGAAAGCCAAAAATAAAAAGCTTGAGTTAAGAAAACTAGCAAGTGCCATTAAGGTATCAAGTTTTGCCTATGCAGGCCTGCTTGCTGGGCTGATGAGCCCGATGGCCCATGCGGGACCAGAAGGCGGAGTGGTAACCGGTGGTAGCGGTACCATTGACGTTGATGGAAGTACAACAACCGTTGATCAAACAACGGACCTGTTATCAATTGACTGGGACTCCTTTAATTTAACCGAAGAGGAATTAATCCAATTCCTGCAGCCGGACTCCTCGTCTATCGTACTTAACCGAATTCTGGATCAGGATGTCACCACGATTCAGGGCTCAATAGAGGCCAATGGCCACGTTATTCTCGTAAACCCGCGCGGGGTCCTTTTTACCGAAACGGCCACGGTTAATGTCGGCGCGATCACCGCTTCCGGGCTCGATATGAGTCCGGAAGATTTTATGAACGGCGACTTTGCTTTTCAGGGCGAGTCGGGTTCCTCCGGGGTTGTGATTAACCGGGGCGTAATTAATGCATCCAGTGCGGTGCTGGTCGGCAAGCAGGTGACAAACGCCTCGAGTGGTTTGATCAGCGCTGAACTGGTCAGCCTGGCAGCAGCGGATGAAGCCCTATTAACGTTTGATGCCGACGGCATGATCGGTATCAAAGTCACGAAAGAGGTTATGGAAAATGACCTCGGACTCGACAGCGCGGTATTAAACGAAGGGGCCATCGAAGGCGCTCAGGTTTTAATGGAAGCCAGCGTCTCCGGTGACCTGTTTACTGCGGCGGTCAATAACGAAGGCACAGTAACCGCGAGTGGCATTGATACCAGCGGCGGCAAGATACGCCTGTTTGGCTCGGGCTCCGGAGTCGTCAATAGCGGAACCCTGGAGGCATCCGGCAGTGCGGGGGGCGAAGTTGTCCTGGAGGGCGATTTCGCCGAGCACAGCGGCGCCATCTCGGTAGCGGCTGATTCGGGCAGCGGGGGCTATGTTGCCGTTTTAGGCGATGAAGTCGTGGTCAGTGGGGATATTGATGCCCGTGGCACTTCCTCCGGTGGTGAAGTCCTTATTGGCGGCGATTACCAGGGCGATAACGCAGATATTCGCAATGCCGAAACCACCAGTGTCACCGCAGAAGCCAATATCGATGCCAGTGGTGTCGGTGATGCCGATGGCGGTACGGTTATTGTTTGGGCCGATGATACTACCGAGTTTGGCGGTACGATTCTCGCCGAATCCGGGGCAGATGGCGGTGATGGCGGCCTGGTGGAAACCTCCGGCAAGATCTATCTGAATCTGGATGAGGACAATATGTTTGTCTCCACCCAGAGTCATGGGGAAGGGCAGACAGGTCTGTGGCTGTTGGATCCAGGTTGGATGGATATTATTGACGACACTTGTGAAAGTGCAAACTGCGTTTCCGTTACTTCCATTGTTCAGGGCCTTGATAGTAACGACATAACTATCCGACTTTCTAGTGCGACTGCAGGGAGTGGCCCAGATGGCAGTGTGGAGCCGGAGGACTCCGAGAGTTCCGATTTTTCCGATGGTATTCGTGTTTTAGCCGATATCGATTTGGATTCAGCGAATACCCTTACTCTGGATTCTTTTAGTAATGTATTAATTGAAAGTGGATATAGCATTACTAATGATAGCAGTGGCGAGCTCTCGATTTTGGCGGGTGAGGATTTCACTAATGCCGGAAGTATAACACTTGGGGGCACACTTGATGTAAGCGCCAATGGGTCATTTACCAATTCAGGTGCTATTTCAGTTGATAACCTTACCTTAAAGGTGGGTTTAGGAGGTGTTGATACCACTAATACCCTGGGTGATTTTACTGTAACCAGTACAGCTACTGTGACAGCTGGAGCCGGCACTGATACTTTTATATTTTCAGATAATGATGATGAAATAACTGTCACCGAAGATAATACATTTACGCTTTCTGACTCTGATAATCCAGATGCAACTATTACGTTTGACGAAATCGAAGTAGTTAATCTGGGCGGGGGGAGTGACAAAGTTACTGGTGCTGCTGGTGTAGATTGGACACTGATTAGCACTATTGATGCCGATACTGGCACTGAAGTTGCCGTCGATAATCAGGCTCAAAACAGCAATATTACTTTTAGCGATGTAGAAACTCTGGTTGCGAGGACATCGGAGGATGGAGGGACGGAGGCTAAGCTTCGGGGTACAGATGCTCAAGAAAACTTTACGCTGAACGACGGTGATATTGTCACCGTCAATGGTATGACCGTTTCCGGTATGACTCAGGTGTATGGCAGTGTCACTGGTACTGCTTTTAACGACAACTTGGATGCCAGCACTTATACGAACGGTTTAATACTCAGGAATAAGCCTGGAAAAATTAAGGCCAGCGATTCACTGCTGTTCGAGGGTATCGCTACCGTAACCGCCGCTAAATTGACGGGGCGTAATAACGAAGACACCTTCACAATTATTGAAGAAAATACTTTAGATCACACTCAATCGAGTATCCGTTTTAGCGGGGTAAGTACTGTAGCAGCGGACCCGGAAGGGTATAGTGCGACTGACACTGTAGTCGTGATCGATACCGTGACTCTAACCGAAACGGCCAATAGCGCAAAGACAAGCGGTATTACCTTCACTGGCATTGAAGGGATCAACAATAACGGCGGCAGCACCTTTAACCTGAACGGTTCTACAGAGGCGGATACCTTCACGGTAGTGAGCGAAACAGAAGTCACGGCTAATGGAATTAGTGTGACAGGGTTTAACTCTACTATTGATACCGGAGACGGTACTGATACGGTTACCGGCGCCGATACAGCGGATTGGACTCTGATTAGCGCTATTGATGATGCTACGGGCACTGAAACAGCGGTAGCTGCTCAGGCTAAAAACAGCAATATTACCTTTAGCAATGCAGAAGATCTGGTTGCCGACAGTGCAAACCTTCAGGGAACGGATGCTGAAGAAGCTTTTGAGCTGACCATTGACGGTGATGTCAGTGTCAACGGCATGACCTTTTCCGGCCTGTCTCAGGTGTTTGGCAAGGCCAGTGATAGCGACAGCGATAGCAGCGACAGCTTGAATGCCAGTGCTTATAGCGAAGGTCTGACACTCACTGGTACAGAGGAGCAGGTCAAGCTCACCTCAGACACAGACACACTAATCTTTAGTGATATTGTGAGTGCGACTGTAGGCAAACTGACAGGTACCGATAGTGCCGATACCTTCGAAGTTACGGGCGCAAATGCTTTAGATCACGATGAATCGGGGATCAGTTTTAACAGTGTGAGCGAGGTATTAGGCAACGGCGGCACTGACAGCGTCGATGCCAGTGCTTATAGCGCGGGCCTAGCACTCACGGGTGTGGCTAATCAGGTCAAGGTCACCTCAGGTACAGACACAGACAAGTTAATCTTTAGCGGTATTGCCAGTGCAACCACTGCAAAACTGACCGGTAGTAGTGCGGATGAAAGCTTCATCGTAACGACGGATGATACGGACACGGTTACGGTTGCGGTTAACACGATAGAGTTTACCGGTGTCAGTGAGGTTGACGCTGGAAACGGTACAGATGAGGTTACCGGCGCTGAGACAGCGGATTGGACACTGGTTAGTACCATTGATGCAGGTACGGGCACTGAAACAGCGGTAGCTGCTCAGGCTAAAAACAGCGGTATTACCTTTAGCAATGCAGAAGATCTGGTTGCCAAAAGTGCAAATCTTCAGGGAACGGATGCTGAAGAAGCTTTTGAGCTGACCATTGACGATGATGCCAACGTCAACGTCAGTGTCAACGGCATGACCGTTTCCGGCCTGTCTCAGGTGGTTGGTAACGGCGGCGATGATAGCCTGGATGCCAGTGATTACAACGAGGGTCTGACACTCACGAGTGATACTCACCAGGTCAAACTCACAGCAAGCGCAGACGCAGACACGTTAATTTTTACTGATATTGCTAGTGCAGTTGTAGGTAAGCTGACAGGTACCGAGAGTACCGACACTTTCATAGTTACGGGCGCAAATGCTTTCGATCACACTGAATCGGGGATCAGTTTTAGCAGTGTGAGCGAGGTAGTAGGCAACGGCGGTACTGACAGCGTCGATGCCACTACCTATAGCTATAGCGAGGGCCTGGCACTTACCGGTGGGACTAATGAGGTTAAGGTCTCGGTAGCTGTAGACACAGGCTTAGATGCCCTAACCTTTAGCGGTATCGCGAGTGCAAGCACGGCCAAGCTGACCGGCAGTGACGATTCGGATGAGTTTGAAATCACTGGTGATTTTACCCTGAAGGCTGCAGGCATCAGCTTTGAGGATGTGACAGAGGTCGATGGGGGTGATGGCGATGACAGTATCATCGCAATCAATACGATGACTCTGACAGGTGTTAGTAAAGAAGCGATCTCAAACTCAATCACCTTCAGCGATATTGAAGCTGCCAGAGGGGGTGAGCTTGAGGCCTCATCGCTCGATGATACTTTTGAAGTAACGGGTTTCGAGGAACTGAAGGCAAATCAGATTAGCTTCAGTGAAATTGACAGTGTTGATGCAAAGGGTGGCACGGACAGTGTTACAGGTGCCGATGGTGTAGACTGGACTCTAACTGGTAATGATTACGAAGCCACTAACAATGGCATCACCTTTAGCGATGTAGAAATCCTAACGGCGGTCAATGCAGATCTAGCCGGCACAAGCGGTGCCGATGCCTTTGTACTTCAGTATGACGATGACAATAACCTGAATGTCGCAGTTTCCAGCATGGCTGTCTATGGGATGTCTTCTGTTAAAGGCAATGACGGCAATGATACCCTGGATGCCAGAGTTTACAGCGAAGGCCTGACACTCACTGGCACAGAGGAGCAGGTCAAGCTCACTCCAGAGGCTGGTGCCGATACTGACACGCTAACCTTTAGCAACATCACCACGGCAATTACGGAAAAATTAACCGGCACCGATTCGGCTGAAGAGTTCGTCGTAACGACGGATGATACAGACACGGTTACGGTTACGGTTAATAGTGTTGGCTTTACCGGTGTCAGTGAGGTTGTCGCTGGTGACGGTACAGATGAGGTTACCGGCGCCGATACAGCGGATTGGACACTGGTTAGTAATGGTGATACCGGCACTGAAGCAGCTGTGGATAACCAGGCTCAAAACAGCGGTATTATCTTTAGCGGTGTAGAGAAGCTGATTGCCAAAAGTGCAAACCTTCAGGGAACGGGTGCACAAGAAGCTTTTGAGCTGACCATTGACGGTGATGTCACCGTCAATGGCATGACCCTTTCTGACATATCTCAGGTGCTCGGCAACGGCGGCGATGACAGCCTGAATGCCAGTGCTTATCGCGAAGGCCTAACACTCACTGGCACAGCGGAGCAGGTCAAGCTCACCTCAGACACAGACACACTGATCTTTAGCGATATTGTGAGTGCGACTGTAGGCACGCTGACAGGTACCGAGAGTACCGACACCTTCGTAGTTACGGGCGCAAATGCTTTCGATCACACTGAATCGGGGATCAGTTTTAGCAGTGTGAGCGAGGTAGTAGGCAATGGCGGTACCGACAGCGTCGATGCCACTACCTATAGCTATAGCGAGGGCCTGGCACTTACCGGCGGGACTAATGAGGTTAAGGTCTCGGTAGCTGTAGACACTGGCTTAGATGCCCTAACCTTTAGCGAAATCACTAGTGCAACCACGGCCAAGCTGACTGGCAGTGATGGTTCGGATGAGTTTGAAATCATCGGTGATTATACCCTGAAGGCTGCAGGCATCAGCTTTGATGGTGTGACAGCGGTCGATGGGGGGGATGGCGATGACAGTATCACTGCAATCAGTACGGTGGCCCTGACAGGCGCAAGTAAAGAGGCGGTCTCAAACTCAATCACCTTCAGCAGTATTGAAGCTGCCAGTGGGGGCAGTCTTGAGGCCTCATCGCTCGATGATACTTTTGAAGTAACGGGTTTCGAGGAACTGAAGGCAAATCAGATTAGCTTCAGTGAAATTGACAGTGTTGATGCAAAGGATGGCACGGACAGTGTTACAGGTGCCGATGGTGAAGAGTGGACTCTAACTGGTTATGATTACGAAGCCACTAACCATGGCATCACCTTCAGTAATGTAGAAACCCTGACCGCAGTCAATGCAGATCTAGCCGGCACAAGCGGTGCCGATGCCTTTGTACTTCAGTATGACGATGACGATAACCTGAATGTCGCAGTTTCCAGCATGGCTGTCTATGGGATGTCTTCTGTTAAAGGCAATGACGGCAATGATACCCTGGATGCCAGTGTTTACAGCGATGGCCTAACGCTGACAGGCTCAACGGAGCAGGTCAAGCTCACTTCAGATACAGACACACTGATTTTTAGCGATATTGTGAGTGCGACTGTAGGCACGCTGACAGGTACCGAGAGTACCGACACCTTCATAGTTACGGGCGCAAATGCTTTCGATCACACTGAATCGGGGATCAGTTTTAGCAGTGTGAGCGAGGTAGTAGGCAACGGCGGTACCGACAGCGTCGATGCCACTACCTATAGCGAGGGCTTGGCACTTACCGGCGGGACTAATGAGGTTAAGGTCTCGGTAGCTGTAGACACAGGCTTAGATGCCCTAACCTTTAGCAATATCGCGAGTGCAAGCACGGCCAAGCTGACCGGCAGTGACGATTCGGATGAGTTTGAAATCACTGGTGATTCTACCCTGAAGGCTGCAGGCATCAGCTTTGCTGGAGTGACAGCGGTCGATGGGGGTGATGGCGATGACAGTATCATCGCAATCAATACGGTGACTCTGACAGGTGTTAGTAAAGAAGCGGTCTCAAATTCAATCACCTTCAGCGATATTGAAGCTGCCAGAGGGGGCAGTCTTGAGGCCTCATCGCTCGATGATACTTTTGAAGTAACGGGTTTCGAGGAACTGAAGGCAAATCAGATTAGCTTCAGTGAAATTGACAGTGTTGATGCAAAGGGTGGCACGGACAGTGTTACAGGTGCCGATGGTGTAGACTGGACTCTAACTGGTAATGATTACGAAGCCACTAACAATGGCATCACCTTTAGCGATGTAGAAATCCTAACGGCGGTCAATGCAGATCTAGCCGGCACAAGCGGTGCCGATGCCTTTGTACTTCAGTATGACGATGACAATAACCTGAATGTCGCAGTTTCCAGCATGGCTGTCTATGGGATGTCTTCTGTTAAAGGCAATGACGGCAATGATACCCTGGATGCCAGAGTTTACAGCGAAGGCCTGACACTCACTGGCACAGAGGAGCAGGTCAAGCTCACTCCAGAGGCTGGTGCCGATACTGACACGCTAACCTTTAGCAACATCACCACGGCAATTACGGAAAAATTAACCGGCACCGATTCGGCTGAAGAGTTCGTCGTAACGACGGATGATACAGACACGGTTACGGTTACGGTTAATAGTGTTGGCTTTACCGGTGTCAGTGAGGTTGTCGCTGGTGACGGTACAGATGAGGTTACCGGCGCCGATACAGCGGATTGGACACTGGTTAGTAATGGTGATACCGGCACTGAAGCAGCTGTGGATAACCAGGCTCAAAACAGCGGTATTATCTTTAGCGGTGTAGAGAAGCTGATTGCCAAAAGTGCAAACCTTCAGGGAACGGGTGCACAAGAAGCTTTTGAGCTGACCATTGACGGTGATGTCACCGTCAATGGCATGACCCTTTCTGACATATCTCAGGTGCTCGGCAACGGCGGCGATGACAGCCTGAATGCCAGTGCTTATCGCGAAGGCCTAACACTCACTGGCACAGCGGAGCAGGTCAAGCTCACCTCAGACACAGACACACTGATCTTTAGCGATATTGTGAGTGCGACTGTAGGCACGCTGACAGGTACCGAGAGTACCGACACCTTCGTAGTTACGGGCGCAAATGCTTTCGATCACACTGAATCGGGGATCAGTTTTAGCAGTGTGAGCGAGGTAGTAGGCAATGGCGGTACCGACAGCGTCGATGCCACTACCTATAGCTATAGCGAGGGCCTGGCACTTACCGGCGGGACTAATGAGGTTAAGGTCTCGGTAGCTGTAGACACTGGCTTAGATGCCCTAACCTTTAGCGAAATCACTAGTGCAACCACGGCCAAGCTGACTGGCAGTGATGGTTCGGATGAGTTTGAAATCATCGGTGATTATACCCTGAAGGCTGCAGGCATCAGCTTTGATGGTGTGACAGCGGTCGATGGGGGGGATGGCGATGACAGTATCACTGCAATCAGTACGGTGGCCCTGACAGGCGCAAGTAAAGAGGCGGTCTCAAACTCAATCACCTTCAGCAGTATTGAAGCTGCCAGTGGGGGCAGTCTTGAGGCCTCATCGCTCGATGATACTTTTGAAGTAACGGGTTTCGAGGAACTGAAGGCAAATCAGATTAGCTTCAGTGAAATTGACAGTGTTGATGCAAAGGATGGCACGGACAGTGTTACAGGTGCCGATGGTGAAGAGTGGACTCTAACTGGTTATGATTACGAAGCCACTAACCATGGCATCACCTTCAGTAATGTAGAAACCCTGACCGCAGTCAATGCAGATCTAGCCGGCACAAGCGGTGCCGATGCCTTTGTACTTCAGTATGACGATGACGATAACCTGAATGTCGCAGTTTCCAGCATGGCTGTCTATGGGATGTCTTCTGTTAAAGGCAATGACGGCAATGATACCCTGGATGCCAGTGTTTACAGCGATGGCCTAACGCTGACAGGCTCAACGGAGCAGGTCAAGCTCACTTCAGATACAGACACACTGATTTTTAGCGATATTGTGAGTGCGACTGTAGGCACGCTGACAGGTACCGAGAGTACCGACACCTTCATAGTTACGGGCGCAAATGCTTTCGATCACACTGAATCGGGGATCAGTTTTAGCAGTGTGAGCGAGGTAGTAGGCAACGGCGGTACCGACAGCGTCGATGCCACTACCTATAGCGAGGGCTTGGCACTTACCGGCGGGACTAATGAGGTTAAGGTCTCGGTAGCTGTAGACACAGGCTTAGATGCCCTAACCTTTAGCAATATCGCGAGTGCAAGCACGGCCAAGCTGACCGGCAGTGACGATTCGGATGAGTTTGAAATCACTGGTGATTCTACCCTGAAGGCTGCAGGCATCAGCTTTGCTGGAGTGACAGCGGTCGATGGGGGTGATGGCGATGACAGTATCATCGCAATCAATACGGTGACTCTGACAGGTGTTAGTAAAGAAGCGATCTCAAATTCAATCACCTTCAGCGATATTGAAGCTGCCAGAGGGGGCAGTCTTGAGGCCTCATCGCTCGATGATACTTTTGAAGTAACGGGTTTCGAGGAACTGAAGGCAAATCAGATTAGCTTCAGTGAAATTGACAGTGTTGATGCAAAGGGTGGCACGGACAGTGTTACAGGTGCCGATGGTGTAGACTGGACTCTAACTGGTAATGATTACGAAGCCACTAACAATGGCATCACCTTTAGCGATGTAGAAATCCTAACGGCGGTCAATGCAGATCTAGCCGGCACAAGCGGTGCCGATGCCTTTGTACTTCAGTATGACGATGACAATAACCTGAATGTCGCAGTTTCCAGCATGGCTGTCTATGGGATGTCTTCTGTTAAAGGCAATGACGGCAATGATACCCTGGATGCCAGAGTTTACAGCGAAGGCCTGACACTCACTGGCACAGAGGAGCAGGTCAAGCTCACTCCAGAGGCTGGTGCCGATACTGACACGCTAACCTTTAGCAACATCACCACGGCAATTACGGAAAAATTAACCGGCACGGATTCGGCTGAAGAGTTCGTCGTAACGACGGATGATACAGACACGGTTACGGTTACGGTTAATAGTGTTGGCTTTACCGGTGTCAGTGAGGTTGTCGCTGGTGACGGTACAGATGAGGTTACCGGCGCCGATACAGCGGATTGGACACTGGTTAGTAATGGTGATACCGGCACTGAAACAGCTGTGGATAACCAGGCTCAAAACAGCGGTATTACCTTTAGCGGTGTAGAGAAGCTGATTGCCAAAAGTGCAAACCTTCAGGGAACGGGTGCACAAGAAGCTTTTGAGCTGACCATTGACGGTGATGTCACCGTCAATGGCATGACCCTTTCTGACATATCTCAGGTGCTCGGCAACGGCGGCGATGACAGCCTGAATGCCAGTGCTTATCGCGAAGGCCTAACACTCACTGGCACAGCGGAGCAGGTCAAGCTCACCTCAGACACAGACACAGACACACTGATCTTTAGCGATATTGTGAGTGCGACTGTAGGCACGCTGACAGGTACCGAGAGTACCGACACCTTCGTAGTTACGGGCGCAAATGCTTTCGATCACACTGAATCGGGGATCAGTTTTAGCAGTGTGAGCGAGGTAGTAGGCAACGGCGGTACCGACAGCGTCGATGCCACTACCTATAGCTATAGCGAGGGCTTGGCACTTACCGGCGGGACTAATGAGGTTAAGGTCTCGGTAGCTGTAGACACAGGCTTAGATGCCCTAACCTTTAGCAATATCGCGAGTGCAAGCACGGCCAAGCTGACCGGCAGTGACGATTCGGATGAGTTTGAAATCACTGGTGATTCTACCCTGAAGGCTGCAGGCATCAGCTTTGAGGATGTGACAGAGGTCGATGGGGGTGATGGCGATGACAGTATCATCGCAATCAATACGGTGACTCTGACAGGTGTTAGTAAAGAAGCGATCTCAAATTCAATCACCTTCAGCGATATTGAAGCTGCCAGAGGGGGCAGTCTTGAGGCCTCATCGCTCGATGATACTTTTGAAGTAACGGGTTTCGAGGAACTGAAGGCAAATCAGATTAGCTTCAGTGAAATTGACAGTGTTGATGCAAAGGGTGGCACGGACAGTGTTACAGGTGCCGATGGTGTAGACTGGACTCTAACTGGTAATGATTACGAAGCCACTAACAATGGCATCACCTTTAGCGATGTAGAAATCCTAACGGCGGTCAATGCAGATCTAGCCGGCACAAGCGGTGCCGATGCCTTTGTACTTCAGTATGACGATGACAATAACCTGAATGTCGCAGTTTCCAGCATGGCTGTCTATGGGATGTCTTCTGTTAAAGGCAATGACGGCAATGATACCCTGGATGCCAGAGTTTACAGCGAAGGCCTGACACTCACTGGCACAGAGGAGCAGGTCAAGCTCACTCCAGAGGCTGGTGCCGATACTGACACGCTAACCTTTAGTGACATCACCACGGCAATTACGGAAAAATTAACCGGCACCGATTCGGCTGAAGAGTTCGTCGTAACGACGGATGATACAGACACGGTTACGGTTGCGGTTAATAGTGTTGACTTTACCGGGGTCGGGGAGGTTGATGCTGGTACGGGCAGCGATAAGGTTATTGGCGCCAACGGCGCAGACTGGATACTGAGCAGTGATACAGATGCTGATAATAAAGCTGAAAACAGCGGCATAGCCTTTAGCAATGTAGAGACTCTGGATGCGGACAACGCCAACCTTCAGGGCAGCAGCGCCAAGGCAGAAACCTTTGTTGTGAGCAATGAGGGTGCTGTCAGCGTCAATGACATGAGTGTTTCCGGCACGTTATTGGCGGTGCTGGGTAATGGCAACAGCAGCAGTAGTGAAGGCGACAGTCTGAATGCCAGTGCTTATAGCGAAGGCCTGACACTCACAGGTACAGCGGGGCAGGTCAAGCTCACTCCAGAGGCAGACACAGATACGCTGACCTTTAGCGATATCACGAGTGCAACTACGGCCAAGCTGACCGGTAGCGATGATTCGGATGAGTTTGAAATCACCGGTGATTATACCCTGGATGCTGCATACATCAGCTTTGCTGGAGTGACAGCGGTCGATGGGGGGGCTGGCGATGACAGTATCAGTGCAATCAGTACGGTGACTCTGACAGGTGTTAGTAAAGAAGCGATCTCAAACTCAATCACCTTCAGCAGTATTGAAGCTGCCAGCGGGGGTAACCTTGAGGCCTCATCGGGCAATGATGTTTTTGAAGTAATGGGTTTTGAAGAGCTGAATGCGAACCTGATTAGCTTCAGTGGTATTAATAGTGTTGATGCAAAGGGTGGTACGGACACTGTTACAGGTGCCAATGAAGAAGACTGGACACTGGGCAGCGACGCCAAGGTAGCAACCAATAGCGGCATCACATTTAGTAATGTAGAAGCCCTGGTTGTGGATGAGGCCAACCTTCAGGGCAGCAGCGCCGACGCAGAAACGTTTGTTGTGAGCAATGAGGGTGCTGTCAGCGTCAATGAAATGAGCGTTTCCGGCACGTTATTGGCGGTGTTTGGTAATGGCAACAGCAGCAGTAGTGAAGGCGACAGCCTGGATGCCAGTGTTTATGGCGAAGGCCTGACACTCACCGGCACAGCGGAGCAGGTTAAGCTCACTCCAGAGCCAGATGCGGATGCAGACACACTAACCTTTAGTGACATCACCACGGCAATTACGGAAAAACTAACCGGCACCGATTTGGATGAAGAGTTTACGGTGGCTGGTAATAATACGGTTGCGGTGAATGAAATTGATTTTACTGGCGTCGAAGAGGTTGACGCTGGTGCGGGCAGCAACAAGGTTATTGGCGCCAACGGCGCAGACTGGATACTGAGCAGTGATACGGATGTTGATAATAAAGCTGAAAACAGCGACATAACCTTCAGTAATGTAGAGAGCCTGGTTGCCGACAACGCCAACCTTCAGGGCAGTAGCGCCAACGCAGAAACCTTTGTTGTGACTGAGGAGGGCGCTGTCAGTGTCAATGATATGACCATTTCCGGCACGTTATTGGCGGTAATGGGCAATGGCAGCAGCAGTAGCGAAGGTGACAGCCTGGATGCCAGTGCCTATGGTGAGGGCCTGACACTCACAAACACAACAAAGCAGGTCAAGCTTACCTCAGACACAGATACGCTAACCTTTAGCGACATCACCACAGCAATTACGGAAAAACTAACTGGCACCGATTTGGATGAAGAGTTCACGGTGGCTGGTGCTAATGCGGTTGCGGTGAATGAGATTAACTTTACCGAGGTCGAAGAAGTTAACGCTGGTGAGGGCAGCGATAGAGTTACCGGTGCCGAGAATGCAGACTGGATACTGAGTGATGATACGGATGTTAATAATAAAGCTGAAAACAGTGATATAGCCTTTAGCGGTGTGGATTTTCTGGTTGCTGACCAGGCTAGCCTTCAGGGCAGCAGTACCAAGGCAGAAGCCTTTGCTCTGACCGTGGAAGATGCTGTCACGGTTAACGGTATGACCGTTTCGGACATGCTAGGAGTGGCTGGCAATGGTGGTGGCGACAGCCTGGATGCCACCGCCTATAGTGGGGGCCTGACACTCACCGGCGAGGCTAATGAGGTTAAGGTTTCAGCAAATGCAGATGCCCTAACCTTTAGCGATATCGACAGTGCAGAAACTTTAAATCTGACAGGTACCGATGATTCAGATGAATTTGAAATCACTGGTAATAATGCTCTGAAGGTTGAGGGCATAAGCTTTAGTAAGGTGACCTCGGTCGACGGGGGTACTGGTGATGACAGTATCAGCGCAATCAGTACGGTGACTCTGACAGGTGTTAGTAAAGAAGCGATCTCAAACTCAATCACCTTCAGCAGTATTGAAGCTGCCAGCGGGGGCAATCTTGAGGCCTCATCCGGCAATGATGTTTTTGAAGTAACGGGTTTTGAAGAGCTGAAGGCGAATCAGATTAGCTTCAGTGAAATTGACAGTGTTGATGCAAAGGGTGGCACAGACACTGTTACAGGTGCCAATGAAGAAGACTGGACACTGGGCAGCGGTACTAAGGTAGCAACCAATAGTGGCATCACTTTTAGTAATGTAGAAGCCCTGGTTGTGGACGAGGCCAACCTTCAGGGCAGCAGTGCCGACGCAGAAACGTTTGTTGTGAGCGATGAGGGTGCGGTCAGTGTCAATGAAATGAGCGTTTCCGGCACGTTATTGGCGGTGTTTGGTAATGGCAACAGCAGCAGTAGTGAAGGCGACAGCCTGGATGCCAGTGCCTATGACGAGGGCCTGACACTCACAGGTACAGCGGAGCAGGTTAAGCTCACTCCAGAGGCAGGCGGAGATACAGACACGCTGACCTTTAGTGATATCTCTAGTGCAATCACTGCAAAACTGACTGCTACCGGCTCAAATGAAGAATTCACGGTGGCTGGTAATAATGCAGTTGCGGTGAATGAAATTGCCTTTACCGGGGTTGAGGAGGTTGAAACTGGGGACGGTAGTGATTCAGTTACCGGTGCCTATGCTGCCGACTGGACCCTGGAGGGGGAGAATAATAAAGCCATTAACAGTGGTATTACCTTTATCGATGTGGAGCTCGTAACGGCAGATAGCGCCAGCTTGCTGGGAAGCAGTGGTGCCGATGCCTTTGTGCTGCAAGCGACTGGCGACATCATCGAAGTCGACAATATGACCTTCTCGGGCGTATCGGCAGTCGATGGTCAGGGTGGCAACGATAGCCTGGATGCCAGCGACTATACCGGTGCCCTGGAGCTCAGTGGCACGGCTAATCAAGTTATGGCAGATAGCCTGACTTTTGACGGTATTGTTAGCGCCGTAACTTCTACGTTAAGAGGTTCTACTGGTGCGGATACTTTTACTATAAGTGGCGATAACGCAGCGACCAGCTACGGTATCGATTTTACCGGCTTGAGCACCATTAATGCTCGAGGGGGTAACGATACGGTTATCGGTGCCGATGATGCCGATTGGGCCCTAACGGGAGCTAACAAGGAGGCTGTTAACAGCAGCATCACTGTTAGCAATGTAGAGAATATCACTGCCGTAAACGCAGACTTGGTTGCTACAGCCAATGATGATGCCTTTGTACTCCAGGCTGATGGTGATGTAGAAATTAGCAGCATAACCGTATCCGGTATGTCTGCGGTTGATGGCAATGGCGGCGATGATACTCTGGACGCCAGTGCCTATACCGATGGTTTGTCATTGACCGGTACTGACAACCAAGTGGCTGCAGGCTCACTATCTTTCGATAGTATTTCCAGTGCGACGACTTCTATCCTGACAAACACTCACAATTCTGCTGAATTCCAATTGGAGGGTGATGGAGCACTGGCAACTGCCGGCATCAGCTTTAGTGGCCTTGAAGCGGTGAATACCTCGGGTAGCAATGACTCTTTAGTGGCTACCGATGATGACGATAACTTTACCCTCAACTCCGATGGCGATATCAGCGTTGCAGGTATCGACTTCACTGGCCTGGAAAGCGTCGATGGTGCGGGGGGGAGTAACACGGTACAGGCCGATGGGGCGGCTACCTGGACCTCGACCAGCTCCGCTGGCGCTCTGGTTGATGGCAGTGTAGAAGCTGAAGTTAATAGCCTGACCGTCTATTTCGAGAACCTCGAATCGGTAGCGGGCGCTGGAAGCTACGTTGGCCAGGATATCGATGGTGAGTATGAGTTTAGTGCTCTGGATACCATGACAATTGGCGAGGTGACCTTTGCCGACTTGGATACTGTAGCGGCTGGTTCAGGCTCTGATGCGGTTTATGGATCTAATCTTAATACTACCTGGAATATCAATGATTCTGGGCACACCGTATCTGATGGTGAAACATCCCTCACTATTACCGGTATCGAGTCTATTACTGCCGGCTCTGGCAATGACCAGTTCAATTTAAATGGCGGTGAACTCACAGAAATTAATACCGGTGCGGGTAACGACACAGTTACCTTCTCGGGCACGGTAATTGACAGTATCTCCCTCGGTGCTGGCGATGACCTTTTGACGGTAAATACTGATATTGGCCAGGGCGTAGAGCTGGATGGCGGCAGCGGGTCTGATGACTTCCAGTACAACCCGTCGGGCGCGACCTGGGAGATTTATAGCAGCGGTAATCAGGTAGGTAACTTCGACTTCACCGGCTTTGAATACCTGGATAATACTTCTAACTCTATTACCGTTCTGACCGATCAGGTTTTTGATTTTGAAAATGGTGGTAATACTTCCGAAAGCTTCAATAAAAATGGGGCCGGACTGCAGTTTAGCGGTATGCGACTCGGCTATGATGGCGAAGGCGATATCTATGTCACGAGTAGCGCGACAGGTACCATCGGCGGTAGTTTGGTAGCCGATCGTGCAGAGCTGGTTGTTGCCGGTGATGTAGATATAGAGGCGGACGTTGGCGTCTTGGGCGTTGCTACTTCCGGAGCGGACATCAATATCAGCGTGTTGGCTGCGGGAGACCTGGTTATTGACGAGATCAATGCGGGGCGCGGCAGCGTATCCCTGGCCAGCTCCAGTTTCGGCGACCTAACTGCTGAAAGCTATGGTGACACCCACATTACTGCCTCTGCGGTAACTCTGGGAACGGAAACTCAACTCTGGACCCTGATTGGTGAGACAACCAACCCACTGCGTATGGATGTCACCGATACACTGGATATCTATTCCATCAGCTACTATGAGCCCGATTTTATTGGCCAGATCCCAACGGTGACCAGTACCGGTGATGAGTTGCAGTCTATTGCCGGCGCTCAGGCCTCTCAGGGCCTCAAGTCAGCGGTGCAAAATGCGGTGGAAGATTTCAGCCAGGTGGACCCGGCAATCTTTAGTGCAGTGAAACCCTATAGCAGCGGTATTGATGCGGTGAACTCTCCAGAGATGCGCCTCAAGTCTGGAGAGCTGGCGCCTTCCGTCGCTTCTGCGGATAGCGAAGATGAAGATCGTCGGCAATTTGATGCTCAGCTGGAGGTTGGAGTCGATGTGGTCGGGGATGTTCTGGGAGACCTGAGTGGCGGTAGTGCAGGGCGTTAAATAACCCTGCCACAGATAAAAAGCCGGTCTGACAAACCGGCTTTTTTTATGCTGTGTATATTACAGGGGGGCTTTTGCGTAGCGCGATAATGTCTCTGCGCGCCTGCGGGATTTGTAGAGTTTTGTAGTTGCTCGCGAATAGAGCTTTAACAATCTGCGTATTGCAGTTGGGGATAGCAAAGTCAGTTACCCAAACGAAAAAAGGCCGACTCTTGCGAGTCGGCCTTTTTGGAATTGGTGCCCAGGAGAGGACTTGAACCTCCACGACCGTTAGGTCACTAGCACCTGAAGCTAGCGCGTCTACCAATTCCGCCACCTGGGCAAATCAACGTGTGCTCCGTTGAGGACGCGAACTATAGAGATATGCCCCCCCTGTGTCAACGGTTGTGTTGCGCTTTTTTCAACATTTTTTTCATGGGTCGGGAAAATCGGCGAAATCGCTTATAATGCGTGCAATAGCGGCGAATTATTGACCAGGAAACCACCATCAGCGCCGCCTTTCTTTATGCCGGATAATCTCCGGAGGTTGCCAAACCTGGGCAACTGCCCAACAACGGATGCTGTTTTGACTCAAAAAAATACCTCAGACCCCCTCAATGTTGACCCCCATGCCCAGCGCGAGGCGGAGAAATACGAAAAACCGGTGCCCAGCCGGGAGTACTTGTTACAAATCCTGGAGAAACAGGCGGAGCCGGTGCCCTGGGAAACAGTGGCCGACTTATTGGAGTTGACCGACGAGGACCGCCGCGAAGGCGTGCGGCGGCGCCTGATCGCCATGTCCCGGGACGGACAGATCGCCAGCAACCGCGCCGGGGACTTTGGCGTTTTGGATAAAATGAGCCTGATACGCGGCCGGGTTATGGGCCACCGGGATGGTTTTGGTTTTGTGATCCCCAGCGACGGCGGCACCGATCTCTTTTTATCCCACCGGCAGATGCGCAAAGTCTTCGATGGTGATGAAGTACTGGTGCGGGAAGCCCCCGGTGGTTTTCGCGGCAAGCGCGAGGGCGCGGTCGTTCGGGTGATCAAGCACAATACCCAGCAGCTGGCCGGGCGCTTGTACCGGGAGAAGGGTATTTGTTTTGTGCGCCCGGATAACCCCCGCATTAATCTCGATATTATGGTGGCCTCTGCGGATACTGCCGGCGCCGCTCACGGCCAGTATGTGGTGGTAAATATTGTTACCCAGCCGGGCCGGGATAGAGTGCCCCAGGGGGAGATCAGCGAAGTGCTCGGGGATCACCTCGCCCCGGGTATGGAGATCGATGTCGCAATTCGCAATTACGGGATTCCCCACACTTGGCCCAGTGCACTGACGGCGGAGGTCAATGAGATCGCCGATGAGGTACTCGAAGAACATAAAAAGTCGCGGGTGGATTTGCGCCAGTTGCCCCTGGTCACTATCGATGGCGAAGACGCGCGGGATTTTGATGACGCGGTCTATTGCGAACTACTCCCCGACGATAGCTGGAAATTGTTGGTGGCCATTGCCGATGTCTCCTACTACGTGCGCCCGGGTAGCGCGCTGGATGAGGAAGCGCACAGCCGCGGAAACTCGGTGTATTTCCCGGATTTTGTTGTGCCTATGCTGCCGGAGAAATTATCCAACGGCCTCTGCTCCCTAAACCCCGACGTCGACCGGCTGTGTATGGTGTGTGAAATGCACATCGATCGCAGCGGTGCGATTCGCGATTACCGTTTCTTTGAAGCGGTGATGCGCAGCCACGCACGCCTGACTTATACCCAGGTAGGGCAAATACTCGACGAACGGGATAACCGCGACAGCGGCGCCCGCAAGCAATTTGCGAGTTTGACCCCGCACCTGGATAACCTGCACGATCTTTACCTGGCGCTGCGCGGAGCGCGGGAGCGCCGTGGTGCCATTGATTTTGAGACCACAGAGACGCGGATACTATTTGACGCCCAGCGAAAAATTGAGCGGATTATCCCACTGGTGCGTAACGACGCGCACAAATTAATTGAAGAGTGTATGCTCGCGGCCAATGTCTGCGCGGCGAGCCTGATGGAGCTATCCGAGCTGCCCGCACTCTACCGGGTGCACGATGCGCCCAAAGAGGAGAAGCTGAGCAATTTGCGCGAATATTTGGGTGAGTTGGGTCTGCGCCTTCCCGGTGGCAGTGAGCCCCAACCCAAAGATTTCCAGGACCTTATGGAGCAGATCGAGGGTCGTGCGGATGCCCATATTATTCAGGTTATGCTGCTGCGCTCTATGAATCAGGCGGTTTACCAGCCGGAAAATCGCGGACATTTTGGCTTGGACTACCCGGCTTACGCCCATTTCACCTCCCCGATTCGCCGCTACCCGGATCTGCTTCTGCACCGGGCACTACGCTGGCTGGTGCGCAATGGCAGCGCCAACCCAGCTGCGGTGGCCAAAAAAGTGTACTCAGTGCCCGGGGCCAAGCCGATTGCTCGCGAGCAGATTCTGCCCTACGACATGGCAGCCATGTTGCAGTTGGGCGAGCAGTGCTCCCTGACTGAGCGGCGCGCCGATGATGCGACCCGGGATGTGCTCAGCTGGCTCAAGTGTGAATACCTACAGGATCACGTGGGCGAGACCTATTCCGGTGTGATCAGTGCGGTCACCGGGTTTGGATTATTTGTGGAGTTGGACAATCTCTATGTGGAGGGCCTGATCCATGTGACAGCCCTGCCCAAAGACTACTACCGCTTTGAGCAGGCGCATCAGCGCCTTATCGGAGAGCGCAGCGGCAAACGCTACCACCTGGGTGACTCTGTTACCGTGCAGGTGGCGCGAGTGGATCTCGAAGAGCGCAAGGTGGATTTTATCCTGAATGAACTGGTGCCGCGCGCCAAGCGCGAGCTAAAGAAAAAGAGAGAGAGTACGCGGGTGAGTGCCCGCGCAATGGAAATGGCAGTAGAACACCAATTAGAACGCGAGCGCCGGGGCCGCGACAGCAAAGAGAATCCCCGCAATACCAGCGCCAACCCCTGGGCCAAACACAGCGAAACCACCGCGAAAGCCTCGCCTTTCCGCAAGCGCAAAGTGGGTTCTGCTGAAGTTGTCCCGGTGGAGGCCAGTGCTGAAATCCCCGTAGAAGAAGCGGAACCGATGCCGCCGGTAAAAACGGGCAGTGAAGACGGCAGGGGAGAAGAGGCCGAGCCCAAGCGCAAGCTCAAAAAGCGCACCCCGACGCGCAAGGGCGGAAAACGTCCGGCAGTGGCCGCCCGCAAGGCCGCGCAAAAGGCCGAGAAGGCCAAGACCCGCTCGGGCAAATTGAAAAAGAAGAAAAAGAGTTCTTCTGGCAGTAAAAAGAAAAAGTGATCGAGGCATAAATTGAGTCAAGAAGTGATCTACGGCCTGCACGCGGTGCAGGCCCTGCTAAAGGGTTCCCCGCAGAATGTATCGGAGCTTCTGCTGCTGCGCGGTCGCAAAGATCAGCGCTTGCAGAAAATAATTCAGCAGGCGGAAAAGAATGATATCGCCGTGCGCTTTATTGACCGGCGCGCGCTGGATGAAAAGGTTGAAGATGACGCCAATCACCAGGGGGTGATTGCCCTCTGTTCCAGTAAGGCAAAGGTTCACGATGAAAAGTTTCTGTTCGAGCTGCTGCAACAGTTGGATCAGCGCGGCGAAGCGCCTTTTCTCCTGGTGTTGGATGGCGTGACCGATCCACACAATTTGGGCGCCTGCCTGCGCTCGGCTGAGGCCGCTGGAGTGCATGCGGTAATTGCCCCAAAAGATAAATCGGCGGGGCTGACCCCAACCGCCCGCAAGGTGGCCTGTGGTGCCGCCGAAGTCTTGCCCTTTGTCACCGTGACCAACCTGGCCCGCGCGTTACAGCAGTTGCAACAGGCGGGGGTATGGATCTATGGCGCGGCCGGTGAGGCGACCCAGGATGTGTACCAAAGCCAGTTAACCGGCCCCCTGGCACTGGTTATGGGCGCAGAGGGCAGTGGCCTGCGGCGCCTGACCCGGGAGCATTGCGATCACCTGATCAAAATTCCTATGGCGGGCGAGGTCAGCAGCTTAAACGTTTCGGTTGCCACCGGGGTCTGCCTGTTTGAAGCGGTGCGCCAACGCAACGGCTGAGCGACCTGGTTGATCTGCACCGCCACAGGAAGTTTATCCCTGGGGGTGCAGATTGATATCGATATTGGCTCTGTACCGGTAAGCTATTTTCTTAATAGCTCCGGGTTTCGGTGATATTGCTGATAAAGTCTCGCTAGACTTATTATTGGTATTTTTGTACCAGCTCGCTGTTTGTTATGGGGAGCATTATGCTCAGTGCCTGCCTTGCATCCCCGGCTTAAAACTGCCTGAAATCTTGTTATAGCTGCGGGTATTTTAAATATATTGATAAACACCCTCTGCGCTATTGGCCTGGTGAATACTTGTTTATTTTTCAGAGGGTATTTTTAATAGATAGATTGAAAGTCATCCGGACTGCAATTGAGCGAAGGCGAACCTGGCTAGAATAAAAACCTATATATTTAGCATAAATTAGATCTCAGGTTCTGGTACAAATAGGGTGTTTTTCAGTTTTTAGCCGGTACAAGATTACTTATTGATATAGCTATATTCAGCGGCTTACTTGTTCGTTTTTTTTTTAATAGATGGGTGGGGGGTTATCCTTCCAGCCGTTGATTTTTTATGCTGCCTATTCTGCTTATATTTAGCGGAATAACTTGGATACTGAGAGCCGTTTGCATTGCTATATTCGGTTTGGCTTCATATTATATCCGTCTTTAGTGGAGGGGATTATATGAATGGAGTTACAGGCCAATATCAATCTTGGTATTTGCACATTTTGCATATTTTACGTTTTGGGCTATTAACGCTTGCAGCTGGCTTGCTCAGTGCCTGTGGCGGCGGGGGGAGCAGTGGTAACAACGGTGGAGGCACGACATATCCCGTTCCGGATACTATTACGCTGGAAAGTGTTGGCTTGGAACAGGATAGCGCGAATGAATACCAGTATTCTTTAACCGCCTATTACAGTGATGACTCCTCTAGCGATGTCACCGCCGATGCGGACTGGTCTGTAAGTGATACGGACCTGGCAACGGTTGCGGCCGGACTGGTCACGCCACTGCACAGTGGCTCATTTACCCTGACTGCCACCTATGAAGGGATGAGTAAAACGGTTGATATCGAGATAGACCCTATTTTCCAGAGTGTGCAGCTGGATAGGGATGCCTCGAATTTTGATCAATACTATCTCACTGCCTACTATGACGATGATAGTTCAGTGGACGTTACCGAAGAGGCCGACTGGTCACTCAGTAATGTTACCGGCTCGGCCACGGTAGAGGCCGGCCTAATCACCGCAGTGGGGAGTGGCTCAGCCACCCTGAGCGCCACCTATGAAGGTGAAACGGCGGATATAGAAATTGAACACCTTGTCTATGTGCGTGAAGTCTTTCCCTCTGAGTATGAGTTTGCTGCATTAAAAAATAATGGTTCGGTAGTGTCATGGCCCGATAATTATTCTTTTAGCGGTATTTTTTTTAGTGATGTTAGTGATAGCTTAACCAGCGATGTCGCAGCAATTTTTTCTACGAAGAATGCCTTTGCAGCATTAAAGTCCGATGGTTCTGTTATCACTTGGGGAACAGCGATTATTGATGGCGGAGACAGCAGCTCTGTAAGTGCCAGCCTAGCGGATGGTGTTGTTCATATTTATTCAACGGATACCGCGTTTGCGGCATTGAAGTCCGATGGTTCAATTGTTACTTGGGGCAATGCTGGTGCTGATAGTCGTGCGGTAAGTACCCAGTTAGCCAGTGATGTTGAGGAGGTTTATTCAACTAGGTCGGCTTTTGCTGCACGAAAATCAGATGGCTCTGTCGTAACCTGGGGAATTGAGGGGGGCGATAGCAGTGCGGTAAGTGCGGAACTCTCCAGTGATGTAGTGACTGTTTTTTCAACAGACTTTGCCTTTGCTGCATTGAAGTCCGATGGCTCTGTGGTGACCTGGGGGGGAGTTACTGCGGGCGGCGATAGCAGTGCGGTGAGCGCAGAACTCTCCAGTGATGTAGTGACTATTTTTTCAACAGACTTTGCCTTTGCCGCACTCAAGCCTGATGGTTCTGTGGTGACTTGGGGAGATAGTGATATGGGTGGCGATAGTAGTGCGGTGAACGAAGAAATTTCTAGCGATGTTGTGCAGGTCTTTGCAAATAGCAAAGTTTTTGCGGCACTAAAATCTGATGGTTCAGTCGTTACCTGGGGTGATGCTGACTGGGGTGGTGATAGTAGCGATGTGAGTGATCAGCTGACGGGTGATGTAGATATAATTTATACCGCTGAACGCGCTTTTGCAGCGCTTAAATCCGATAGTTCAGTCGTTACTTGGGGTGATACTGACTGGGGTGGTGATAGTAGTGAAGTCAGTTCTGAGTTAACGGATATAGAAACGATCTATACCGGTGCATTAGGCTTTGCTGCATTAAAGCCTAATGGATCGGTGATATCCTGGGGCGGTAGCGCTGATACTAGTAGTGTTAGTGAGAATCTGGAAAGTGGTGTGTTAGCTGTTTTTACCACTAGGGATGCCTATACAGCGTTGAAAGACGATAAATCTGTAGTGACTTGGGGCGATGATTCACAAGGCGGTGACAGCAGTGAAATCAATTTCTACTAAATGACGATTCTCTTATTTAGCGAAAGCTATTGACTGCTTGCTGATATTAATTTTACTTATTGATCAAGTAGATAGTGCGAGCAGTTAGGCTTGGCGCCGACAATCACAGCAATGATGATTGTCGGCGCGCTTAAGTTTCTTAACAGAGCCTATCTCCTATCTAGTGTGCTGTATTAAATAGATTTCTGATTTGAGAGTGCTTGGTGTGCACGCTCCACTTTCAATAAAATTTCCTCAGCAGATTTCGTCCACACAAAAGCTTTCTTGGCTTCATTATGTGTTTCAATAAATTTCAGGATAGCCGTTTCCAACTCCTTGACTGAGGTGAATACCCCTCGGCGCAACTGCTTCTCTGTGAGTAATCCAAAAAATCTTTCCACCAGATTTAGCCAGGATGAACTGGTCGGAATAAAATGAAGATGAACTCGTTTGTTTCTCTTGAGCCAGCGCTTTACATTTTCATGCTTGTGAGTCGCGTAATTATCGACGATAAGATGAAGATCCTGTTCTTTGGGTGTTTGCTTTTCTACGGTCTTTAAAAAGCCTAAGAACTCCTGATGACGATGGCGCTTTCTACACTCACCTATGACCTCACCAGTCAGCGTATTAAGGGCGGCAAAAAGAGTGCTTGTCCCGTGACGTTTATAATCATGGGGCATGGTGCCACACTGCCCCGGTTTCATGGGTAGTCCAGGCTGTGTCCGATCCAGGGCCTGAATCGAGCTTTTTTCATCCACACAAAAGACAACCGCATTTTCTGGCGGTGACATATACAAGCCAACAACATCGCGTAATTTTTCTTCAAAAGCAGGATCGTTACTCACCTTGAACTTTTCGGTTAGATGAGGCTTAAGGCCCACTTCCTGCCATACCCTGCTGACAAAAGAGTGGTTAATTCCTAAGACTTTCGCCATGCCTCGCGTTGTCCAGTGTGCCCCATCCTTTGGCTTACTTCCTGTCGTCATCTTGATAATTTTCGAGCGGAGTTTTGCCTGCTCTTCTGAATTCTTACCGCCATGATTAGCCCCCCTGGGCAAATCCTTCTCTATACCTGCCAGACGCTTTTCTGCAAAACGATTGCGCCATCGGCCCACCGTATTGACATCAACGCTTAACTTTTTCGCAATTTGGTAGTTGGGAACCTGCTTGGCAGCGAGCAAAATAATCTTTGACCGCTCAGCCAATCTCACCGATATTTTTCGACTTTTTATATTCTTTTCTAACTGCTTTTTTTCTTCCGGTGATAAATTGATTTCAACTTGAGCTGGCATTGGTCTTCACTTAATCGCTAAATGAAACTCACATTATATATCAGTAATCTATTTAATATACTGCACTAGAGTAATACTGGTTGTCGGCACGTTTGAGCCTTATATAGAAACCATCCATTATCTTCTATCCAGCCGACAGCTAATTATCGGATCATTCGCCAAAATCGAGCGAAAATTGGTTTAAAGCCAACCTGCCGTTGCGGATTTGTCGAGCCCAATTTTTAAAAAGTCTATATGGCCAAGTATAGCGCCTCTCCCTAAATTAAATAGCATAAAAATTTTAGTATCTCTTCTTGATCGTTTTGCAATAGCTGGTGCAGCCGTACCTAAATATTTGTCGGTTATTTTGTAAGGGGGCGTTATTTTTTTAAGTGCCGTTTATATTGCTATATAGAATGTGAGTTTTTATTATGCCCGCCTTCACAGGAGGAGCTTTCTATGAATGGAATCACAGGCCAATATCAGTCTTGGCATTTACACATTTTACATATTTTACGTTTTGGAATATTAACGCTTGCTGCTGGCTTGCTCAGTGCCTGTGGCGGTGGGGGCAGTAGTAGCGGTGGTGGAACAGATACCGTTACGCTGGAAAGTGTTGGTTTGGAGCAGGATAGCGCGAATGAGTACCAGTATTCTTTAACCGCCTATTACAGCGATGACTCCTCTACTGATGTCACCGCCGATGCGGACTGGTCTGTAAGTGATACTGACCTGGCAACGGTTGCGGCCGGACTGGTCACGCCACTGCACAGTGGCTCATTTACCCTGGCTGCCACCTATGAAGGGATAAGTGAAACGGTTGATATCGAGGTAGACCCTATTCTTCAGAGTTTGCAGCTGGATAGAGACACCTCTAATTTTGATCAATACTATCTCACCGCCTACTATGACGATGATAGTTCAGTGGACGTTACCGAAGAGGCCGACTGGTCACTCAGTAATGTTACCGGCTCGGCCACGGTAGAGGCCGGCCTGATCACCGCAATGGCGAGTGGCTCAGCCACCCTGAGCGCCACCTATGAAGGTGAAACGGCGGATGTAGAAATTGAACACCTTGTCTATGTGCGTGAAATTGTTTCCTCTTGGATTAGCTTTGCGGCACTAAAAAATAATGGTTCGGTGGTGTCATGGCCCGATGATTACTCTGGTTCAGCTACTAATTTTAGTGAGGTTAGTGCCAGCTTAACCAGTGGTGTTGTAGAAATTTTTTCTACGGGATGGGCCTTTGCAGCATTAAAGTCTGATGGCTCTGTTGTTACCTGGGGGACTGAGAATTCTGGTGGAGACAGCAGCTCTGTAAGTGCCAATCTGGCGGATAATGTTGTTAATATTTATTCAACAGAAGATGCATTTGCAGCACTGAAGTCTGATGGCTCTATTGTTACTTGGGGGGATAGTGACTCCGGTGGGGATAGCAGTGCCGTTAGTACCCAGTTAGCCAGTGACGTTGAAGAAGTTTATGCAACTAGTAGAGCTTTTGCTGCGCGAAAATCGGATGGCTCCTTTGTAACCTGGGGAAGTAGTAACTCAGGAGGGGATAGCAGTGCGGTGAGCGCGGAGCTCTCCAGTGATGTGGTGACGGTTTTTTCTACAGGTTATGCTTTTGCTGCACTGAAATCCGATGGTTCTGTAGTGACCTGGGGGGACTCGGATGATGGAGGGGATAGCAGTGCGGTGAACACAGAAATTTCCAGTGGTGTGGTGACGGTTTTTTCATCGTACTTTGCTTTTGCCGCACTGAAGTCCGATGGCTCTGTGGTGACTTGGGGAGATGAAGATCGCGGTGGTGATAGCAGTGCGGTGAGCGCAGAACTCTCCAGTGATGTTGTACAGGTCTTTGCAGCTGAGAGCGCTTTTGCGGCACTCAAATCAGATGGCTCAGTGGTTACCTGGGGTAATGATGGCTTCGGTGGCGACAGTAGCGATGTAAGTGGCCAGCTTGCGAGCGATGTAAATAAAATCTTTGCATCCCAACTTGCTTTTGCTGCGGTTAAATCTGATGGTTCTGTTGTCACTTGGGGGGACAATGATTGTGGCGGCGATAGTAGCGAAGTCAGTTCTGAGTTGACTGGTGATGTAGAAACAATCTATCCCAATTTTGGTGGCTTTGCCGCATTAAAGGCGGATGGATCGGTAGTAAGCTGGGGTATTACTAGTTCCGGTATCAGTAGTGTTAGCGATCAATTGACGTCTGGTGTATTGACTATCTTTACGAATGGTGGAGCCTTCGCAGCATTTAAAGACGATAAGTCTGTGGTGACTTGGGGGTATAGTGATTTTTTCGAAGATTTTGGCGCTGATAGCAGCGCCATCGATTTTTATTAAGCAGGAATTAGCTTGCTGATGTCCCCCCTGCTTGTTGATTAAATAGATATTGCAGGCAGTTAGCCTTGTGCCGACAACTAGAGTAATGCTGGTTGTCGGCACGTTTGAGCCTTATATAGAAACCATCCATTATCCTCTATCCAGCCGACTGCTAACTGGTGGGGCATTCGCCAAAAAGGACGGCTAACCAGGACTTGGAAATAAATATTTTCGCCCTGTTGTTTATTTGGTGTTATTTAAATAAAGGCAGAGTTAAGGGTGTTGTAATCGAGCGCTTGGTCAAAGAAATCATCACCAGTTTCCATCGGTATCAGCTGTTTTAATGCTTCGCTCAAATGGCCGTAAACAGACTGGAACAATACCGGCCCGGTGCTAAAGCGCTTTATACCTGCGGCAAAAAATTCCGATATCGGGGCCATACCTGGTAGCAACATAATATTCAGTGGCAGGTCGATACCCGCTGCCAGGCGCCTCGCTTCGTCAACTGCGCTAAGCCCCGGTATAAAGCCGCTGTCAGCACCTGAGCTTTTATAGAGTTCCAATCTCTCTATACACATCTTTATCGCTTGATCACCGCTGGCGAGAGCATTGAGATAAACATCGGTACGCGCATTAATAAAAAGCGGGCGGCCGTTAAGTGCTTGGCGAATAGCGCTAATCTTTTCGCCGAGAGATTCCTGCGTGTCTTTGCCATCTTCAATATTGATACCTGCAACGCCGAGCGCCACCATTTTACAGGCCAGCTCCGCTACCTCTGCGGGGTTTTGGGAGTATCCATCCTCAATATCCACGGTTAGCGGTAATGAGGTTACACGGGCAATACGTGCGATAGCGTTTAAGTGTTCCTCGACTGGCAGCGCACCGCCGTCGGCATACCCCAGTGACCAGGCTAGGGCGGCACTGCTGGTGCCCACGGCTTTGGCGCCTGCATTTTCACAGAGTAGAGCGCTGGCGGCATCCCAGGCGTTGGGCAGGATCAGGGGGGCAGCGGCTTGGTGCAGCTGGGCGAAGGTGTTGAATGGACTGCTGTTCATCGGGGTAATCTCTTGGGCGATATTGTTTCAGCGGTGAATTTACCGCTCAAGAGCACTGCTCACTGGCCACAATCGGAACTGGACAGTAAAGCGGAAGTACATACGCCGATATTGATCGAGGTATGTCGGTAGGGGGAGGGGGGCAAATGTTATTAGTCCCTAACAGAGACAGCCATAAAAGCTCTCTCTGTTAGGGATGCGAGAAATCAGCTCGGAGTGGGCTCTTTATTATTCAGCCACTGCTGTACCGCCTCAATCACCGGGGTGGGGTTCTTGATCCAGCTGAGATGTGGATTGCCTTTGGGGTAGGTGGGTTGCATCTCCCGGGTTTCACCGCCGACGATCGCCGCCAATCTGCGGGCGGCCTGAATGGGGGCGAAGGGGTCGCCGTCCAGTGCGATATGCAGGGTGGGCTGGTTTGTTTTCTCCATTTGCCCAAAGCGATCCTCCGGCGCGAAGCGGCCGCTAAAAATGGATCGGGCCCAGTCCTTCATCAGTCTGCGCGCCTCGTGCCAGCCGAACCCCATACGCGCACCGGGGAAATAACCCAGCAGGCTTGAGGTAATACTGGCAATCGAGGCGAAGACTAAGATGGCGCACTTGTGCAGGCCGCGCCAGCTGCGGTGGTCGACATGGCCGGCGGCGATACTGACAACCTTGGCGTTGCCGGTGAGACCGGCGCGCGCCGCCAGAGTGCTGGTCTGGCCGCCAATACTGTGACCGAGAATAAGTGCTGGACCCTGGGGGAACTGCTGTTCCAGCAGTTCGATCAACTGCGGGATAAATGAGAACACCAGGTCGTTGTAGCCGTAGTCGGCTTTGCGGTGGGGTCTGGGCAGGCTCTCCCCGGTGCCGGGCAGTTCGCTGATGGCGGTGCTGTAACCGAGTTTTTGCAGCTCCTCCAGCAGAAGGCGATAGCGGTTGGCGGGGACTCCCATAGCGGGGAGTACTAATACCAGTGGGCTGTCGCCATTGCGGGCGGTGGTGACCGGCACCTGGAAAGGGCCAAAATTTAGAATATGGGTTTGTTGGGGCATGGTACTTCTCCCGTTAATGCCGGGCATCATAGGCGAAGCGAGCTTGCCAGACCCATGACCAGACCGAGCAGTACCATGTCTCAATCTGCTAAATCTGCCGCCAAATAAAGTGGCAGGCCAGTCAACTTTGTGTAACCGCTAACTGAGTTAATGAGGGCGCTTAGCCTGAAGCAATTGATCAACTTGCAACTGGGTTGGCGAAGGCACTGGGCTTGAAGTAATTGATCAACTTGCAACCAATCCCACAACTGCCTAGAATACGCCGCCCGCAATAGGCTCGGTTTATCCGTGCCCGTTGTACTCCTTGCCTCATCGGACTGTCCGAGAGGCTGATTAACCCGTAAGGAGCTAAAATGCGTCATTACGAAATTGTATTCCTGGTTCACCCGGACCAGAGCGAGCAGGTACCTGGCATGGTGGAGCGCTACACTGCGTCCATCAAGGAGAGCGGTGGACAGGTTCACCGTCTGGAAGACTGGGGCCGTCGCCGTCTGGCTTACCCGATCAACAAGATCCACAAGGCTCACTACATTCTGATGAATGTAGAATGTACTGAAGAAGCCCTTGAGGAACTGACTACCAACTTCCGTTACAACGATGCGGTTATCCGTAATCTGGTAATTCGTGAAGACGAGGCGATCACTGAAGAGAGCCCGATCATGAAAGCGGAAAAAGAAAGCCGTGAGCGCAAAGCTGCCCGTGCAGAGCGCACTGAGCGTCGCGAGCGCGCCGGAGAAGAGAAAGCTTCTTCCGACGCAGAAGCTTCTTCCGATAACGCTGAAAGCGAAGAGTAAGGGGATTATCAGATGGCACGTTTTTTCCGTCGTCGCAAGTTCTGCCGTTTCACCGCTGAAGGTGTTAAGCGTATCGACTACAAAGATCTCGATACCCTGAAAGCCTACATCTCCGAGACTGGCAAAATTGTTCCTAGCCGTATTACCGGTACCAAAGCCAAGTATCAGCGTCAGCTGGCCTCTGCGGTCAAGCGCGCGCGCTACCTGGCCCTGCTGCCGTACACGGACAGCCACGAAGCCTAAGCCGCAGTTTGCTTAGACTCATTAATAAAGAAGCTATCTAACTATGCGCGCCGTAGCTGAATTTATTATGCGCGGACGCGTCAGGACGGTAATCCTCACCATGTTGGGATTACCGCTGATAAGCCCGGCAATTCTCGCGCTGGTGAGTTTGCGCCGAGGCAGCAGTAACGGCCTGATGGTTTTGGCCTGGGCGCTGTTGCCTGCCGTAGTTACATACATGACAGGCCATGTACCTTTGCAGGTAGCAGGTCTTACTATTAGCGGTTTTGTGGTCGTCTTTTGCGCTGCTATAGCGCTGCGTAGCACTCAGTCCTGGGCTGCCGCGCTGATGACTGCAACAGCTGCTTCAGTAGTGGGAGTATTGCTGACCTCTAACTTAAGCGGCGGTCTCGTGCAGGGACTTGAGCAGTCTTTAGAGGCGACAGGGGTCTCATGGAGTCCTGGTGCTCGGGAGGCGTTGGAGCAGAACCCATTAGCTGAAGTCCAATTCACTGGAAACCTGAGTTGGCTGCTGGCTATGTTTGCCGTCTTAGCCCTGGTATTGGGGCGTTATTGGCAAGCCCTGCTGTATAACCCCGGCGGTTTTCGCCAGGAGTTCCATCAGCTGCGTTTGCCTAGGTGGTTGGCGCTGGTAGGGATGCTGCTTTGGCTACTCTGCCTAGCTACGCCTGGCTACGCTCACTGGGGATTAGTTGCTGCTCTTCCCTTACAAGTGGCCGGTATAGCTCTGGTTCATTGGCAAGTTGCTGACCGCAATTGGGGGATAGGTCCCCTGGTGGCGATGTATGTAATGCTAGTGGTTGCCGCAATGCCCCTGGTAGGCTTTCTTTGCGGCTTGGCCCTGGTAGATAGCTGGATAGATATTCGCGGGCGCTCCTCCAAATAGGCGCGCTCGCACAATACAGAAATTGAGGAAACCGAGATGGAAGTTATTCTGCTCGATAAAGTAGGCAAACTGGGCAACGTGGGTGACCGCGTTGATGTTAAAGCCGGTTTTGGCCGCAATTTCCTGCTGCCGACTGGTAAAGCAATTGCTGCTACCGCAACTAACATTGCTGAGTTCGAAGCTAAGCGCGCTGAACTGGAAGCCGCTGCTGCCGCTAAGCTGGCTGAAGCTGAGAGCCGCGCTACCAAGCTGGCCGATCTGGTTGTTACCATCGCTGCTAACGCTGGCGACGAAGGCAAGCTGTTCGGTTCTATCGGCACTCGCGACATCGCTGAAGCGATCTCCGCTGGTGGCGTTGAAGTAGCTAAAGCTGAAGTGAAGCTGCCGGAAGGCGCACTGCGCGAAGTGGGCGAGTACGACGTAGACGTACAGCTGCACTCCGACGTAATCGCTGCTGTTAAAGTCGTTATCGAAGCCGAGTAAGGTTTTGCTGACGAGTGGTTGGTGCTTCGAGCGCCAGCCGCGCTACAATCGGGCGCTGTACCCTATCGGGTCCAGCGCCCGTTTTGTTTTTACTACCCCGTAATATTCCCATGATCGACGAATACGCCGCCCCTGAAGACGAAAATCATAGCGAAGAGAGTTCACCGCTACCGCATTCGGTAGAGGCGGAGCAGTCCGTGCTGGGTGGCTTGATGTTGGACCCGGGCCGTATTGATGCCGTTGCCGAACAGCTGAGTGAAGAGGACTTCTTCAGTGCCAGCCACCGCAAGATTTTTGCGGTGATGGGCGAGCTGAGTAATGGTGAACAGCCCCTGGATATCGTTACCCTCGCCGAAGGCCTCGCCAGCCGCGACCTGCTCGGTGAAGTGGGTGGCCCTGCCTACCTGGCGGAATTGGCCGAAAATACCCCCTCCGCAGCGAATATCGTCGCCTACGCCAAGATCGTGCGTGAGCGCTCTATGCTGCGCCAGCTGATCGCCGCTGCCGGTGAGATCAGCCGCACCAGTTTTAATCCCGGTGGTCTCGCCTCCGCCGACCTGCTGCAGATGGCCGAGCGCCGCGTGGCGGAAATCGCCGAGGGGCGCGCCAAAGAGGGCGGCTTTGTCGGCGTGGATACGCTGCTGAAAAAGACCGTCGAGCGCATCGATGAGCTGTTTAAAACCGAGGGTGATATTACCGGTATCAGCACCGGTCTGACCGAACTGGACCAGCGCACCTCCGGCTGGCAGCCGGGCGAACTGGTTATTCTCGCCGCGCGTCCCTCCATGGGTAAGACCGCACTGGCATTGAATTTTATCGAGAGCGCCATGCTCTGCCAGGAGAGCCCGACACTGGTCTTCAGTATGGAGATGCCCTCGGACAGCCTGGTGATGCGGATGTTGTCCTCTATTGGTCGTATCGACCAGGGGCGCATCAGGAACGGCAAACTGCAGGAAGAGGACTGGCCCAAGCTGTCCAGCGCCGTGCAGAAGATGAAAGGCAAGTCCCTGTATATCGACGATACCCCGGCACTGAGCCCCAGCGAGGTGCGCGCCCGTACCAAGCGCACGGTGCGCGATCACATCAACAAATTGATGCGCGAGAACCCCAAGTTAAGCCGCGAAGACGCCGAGGCCAAGAGTATGCCGGCGATGATTATGGTGGACTACTTGCAGCTGATGCAGGTGAAGGGTTCCACCGAGGGCCGCACCCAGGAGATCTCCGAGATCTCCCGCTCTCTCAAGGCGCTGGCGAAAGAATACGAATGCCCGGTGATTGCCCTGTCGCAGCTCAACCGGGGAGTAGAGCAGCGCCCCAACAAACGGCCGATGAACTCGGACCTGCGGGAATCCGGGGCGATCGAGCAGGACGCCGACGTGATCCTGTTTATCTACCGCGATGAATACTACAACGAGGACAGCCCGGATAAAGGCATGGCCGAGTTGATTATCGGCAAGCAGCGTAACGGTGAGATCGGCACCTGCCGCGCAGCCTTTGTGGGCAAATACACTCGCTTCGATAATCTGGCGCCAGAATACTACCAGGGCGAATAAGTTTTTCTGTGGGGGAGCCTCGTAATATCTCTGTAAGTCTTTAAGGTCTGTTCTATGGGGCTTGTAGAATTATTTAGAGACTCCCTGGGTTTGCGGCTGTCGAGCAACCGAGTCCACCATCGGGTTTAAACCTCAGTATCCAAAGGGTTGCTCTGTATATGCTAGGTCGTCTATTTGCTTCACGCCAATATCCCTATATTCCCCGCCGCCACCAGCGCGAAAGGATTGCTATCGATCTCTCCGGCAGCCGCCTGGCATTTAGCCTGCCGCCCAATGTCTGTTATGACAGCTTTGCAGATTCCAGCCAGGAGCCGCCGCAGAGCGTCAATATTTTTGATAACAGTAATTACTTTGATGATAGTGGCTATGAAGAGTGGGAGCGTGAGGGTGTTGCCTCTCAGACTCTTATGAAGCGTAGCTGGGAGCTATTTGGCCCTATTTGGCACGGGAGTCCTATCGATACTATTGATTTTGTGCTGTCACTAAACCGCCACGACACCCTGCCCAAAGATATGAATTGCCTCAACCCTCAGCATTTTGAGCAGGTCATTATGCGCCACCTGTACTACTGCGGCCCCTGTCTCCCTAACCACGAAATACAGCTGGCCCCAGTGAATTGGCAGCTGCGTGAGTTGGACGGGGTCACGGCGATTTTTTTTGAAAAACATCGTATCAACCCGCCGGAAGTATTGGCAGAGTGTCCTCACCACGATACCTACTTCTCTAGCTGTTTTTTTATCCCCCTAGATCAGGATATCTATATCAAGCTTAATTTCCGCTATCTTGGCTATGCCCCTGTCGAGCCCTGTTTAAAAGTAATGAACAGTATCCGTGACTCGATCTGTAACAGTCTTCAATTACAACTTGGTACCGGTGCCAAAGACCAACTCTTGAAAGCCCGTCAAAAGTGGCCAAGGGCAAAGGCTAGCGCTAAACGGGATATTGAATCCTGGATTTACCCGGAATGGTACGAAACTGATGATTTCGAGGGTAAAATCATTATCACCAAACCCGGCAGCCCACCGCCAGCCTGGCAGGAATAGGCTATTTGGCCGTACTTCAAAGTTGCTAAAAAAGCATTAACAAAAAATAAAGCAATATGCTTGTTACAGGGGGTAGCAGTAAGGTAGCGGCTGGTGGTTTTCATAATTAAAAGGAAGTGGTAGCTGACAAAAGTATCAGTGCTGACCTATATAAAACCCTCCTCGAATTGAAGCGGGGATACTTGGATATAAAAACTTGTAGCAGGCTAGGAAATCTAAGAAGATAACTCTGGCCGCTTTGAGTTGTTAGCGTGCTATAGATATATAGCCGGTGTGATGCTCTGTGATTTATTTCATAACAAACAATAGGTAGGGTATAGGGGCGCTATTGTCGGTAACAATCAGTTTTACCAAACGACAGGGCAAAGCCCTGATTATTCCTAAAGAAACGTAGTAAAGTCTGGGCAGAACTATTCAAAGGATTGCTCTGTATATGCTAGGTCGTCTATTTGCTTCACGCCAATATCCCTATATTCCCCGCCGCCACGAGCGCGAAAGGGTTACTATCGATCTCTCCGGCAGCCGCCTGGCATTTAGCCTGCCGCCCAACGTCTGTTATGACAGCTTTGCAGATTCCAGCCAGGAGCCGCCGCAGAGCGTCAATATTTTTGATAACAGTAATTACTTTGATGATAGTGGCTATGAAGAGTGGGAGCGTGAAGGGGTTGCTCGGCAGATACTAATGAGGCGCAACTGGCAGCTATTTGGCCCTATCTGGCGTGACCGCCCTATAGGCTATATATCATTTGTGTTGTCACTAATCCGCCATGATGCCCTACCTCAAGAGATGAGCTGCCTCAACCCTCAGCACTTTGAGCAGGTCATTATGCGGACTTTGTATTACAATGGCCCCTGTCAGCCAAACCACAAAGTACAACAAGCTCCGGTGAACTGGCAACTGTATGAGCTGGACAGAGCTACGGCAATATTTTTTGAAAAGCATGAGCAACACTCGCCGGAATCACTGGTAGAGTGTCCCTTCTATAACACCCACTTCTCCAGCTTCATTTTTATTCCCTTGGACCAGCGCCATTATATCTACTTTGTTTTCAACTATTTGGGCTATGCGCCGGTTGAGCCGTGCTTAAAGGCTATGAACAGCATTCGAGATTCTGTTTGCGATAGTATCGAGCTGCAACTTGGGGCTGATGCTAAAACACAATTATCGAATGCTCAACAACGGTGGCCGGGAGCCAGGGCCAGTTCGAAACGGGATATTGAACGCTGGGTATATCCCGAGTGGCGCAGGGGAGGGAAGTTTGAAGGTGAAATTATTATCACCAAGCCCGGCAGTCCGCCACCGGCTTGGCAAGCATAGGCTATTTAGCGGTATTTCAGGACTATAAAAACTAGTAACGGCAAGGAGCCATTGTGAAACTCATTATCAAGCGGGGGGAAATCCCGAATATCGATCGGAATGTCTATGTACACCCAGGCCACGCGGGAACCTGGGAACAACTGAAGCGAGAGCACCCAGGTAATTATTATAAGACCAACTTGGTACGGGCACTCTACAGTTTGGCCATTACTCCCGGCAGTCGGAATATCGGAGCCAAAACCCTAAATCTGGATGGTGCCCAGTTTCACTATCAGATACACACAAACGGCGATGTTCTAGTATACGGTTTGATTATCGATAGCTCGATTTCCGCTTCCGTGACAAATCAGGCTAGTGGTTTGTATCGTGTGAATAGAGATGATGTAGAGAATAAATGGAAAACTGACACCGAGCGGCTAAAAACCATGGACTACAGCCACCGATGGGGCAGTGCCCATTATGCAGCGGTCAGTGGTAAGTTTGATAATAAAGAAGAGGCTGGTGAACTATTAATAAACCATATTCTTCCTGCGTATAAAGCTGCATTAAAACCCAGAGATTTAGAGGGCAGCAGAAAACACTATTCTCTGTACTGGCAAAACGGCCAACACCAAAAACCGGACAATGCGCAATCACTGGCCGCGCTGATCCAGCAGGCGCAGGCCAATGATGCTTCTATTAATTGGTTGGTACACGGCGAGGGAGCGGGTACTTTTGTACAGGCCCTGCAAAGCCTGGCCAAACAACCGGGTATCAGTAGTCTGGTTGCCAACGGGAAAACGCTATCCAACCAGAGTGTATTTTTCTCCAATCCACGGGGAAAGAACACCCGTAAGGAAGATCTGGAGAAGTTCTGCGAAGCCGCCGGCATGTACTTGGTGGATGTAAATGTTAACCAGTATGATTTAAAAAATGCTGACAGCCGCAACAGCGTACTTAAAGCCGCGCGCACCCCGATTATCCTGGCTGCTGCTTGCGGGATTGACAACGCAACGGGCTGGGCGGACCTTGAATTAGCTGTTTCCAATGGCATGTCGGCACCATCAATGATCAAACTTGCAGCCTATGGCATAGGAGTTTGTTGGCTTGCGATCGAGGTTTTTTCCAAAAATAGCGGCTATGCACGAAATTTAAAAGGTGTGGCAAGCAATACTCTGGGGAGTGGCAACAAGCATTGGGCTGCTTAACTGTAAATTGCTCTCAAGATTTAATTTGGCGGTAGGCGAGGTTGGGGAACCTCTGAATAATACTGTGATATGGCTGGATTGTAGAGCGGTTATCAATCAAGGTACGGTTGCACAGGAATTTTTAGCTTTCACAAGAAATAGCGGCACAGCAGCTGTAGTCTTTAAGGGTCGCAGAAATGCTATGCAATTATTCAGAGACTCTCTATCTTGTTATCCGAACAAAAGATCCGCGCACTGGTGCTGCAACGCCAATTTATCCACAGCTCCTGGACTGAAGGATTGTCGGAGTTGTTACAACATCTGGGCGCCCTACAGCTGGATGCCATCCAGCGAATTACCCGGGCCCACCACCACCAGCTCTACAACCGCCTGCCCGGCTACCGCGAATCACACCTGGCGGAGGCGGAGCAGCGTCGGGAAATCTTCGAGTACTGGTCCCACGCCGCCGCCTATTTGCCAATGACCCACTACCCCTATGCACGGGTGCGTATGGATCGTATCCGCGCCGGTCAGCGCCACTGGTTTGAGAAAAACGCCAAGCTGTGTCGCTATGTGCTGGATCGCGTGCGCGAGGAGGGCGCTCTGCGCGCCAGTGACTTTGTGCGCGCCAAGGGCGGTTGGTGGCAGTGGTCCGATGAAAAGAAGGCGCTGGAGCAGCTGTTTCACGAGGGGGAGCTGATGGTCAGCCACAGGGAGGGCTTTCAAAAAGTCTTCGATCTCCCGGAGCGGGTACTGCCGGCCAATATCTCTACCAGTGCGGCTTCAGAAGTCGAGTACGGCAGCCATCTGGTGCGCACTTTTCTGGGGTGCCAGGGCATTGGCCGAGCGGAGGAAATTGCCTACCTGCGCCGGGAGGATAACCCCCTTATCCGGCAAGCCATCGAACGTATGCTGGCAAGCGGGGAACTCACCCAGTGGGGCAAAGAACTGTTGCTCACCGAGCAGTTGGAGCGGGAGCCCGTGCGAGCAGCGCGCAAAGTACGCCTGTTATCCCCTTTCGATCCGCTGATATTGCAGCGCAAACGCCTGCGCCGGCTGTTTGATTTTGAATACCAATTGGAGTGCTATGTGCCGGCAGCCAAGCGCCGCTATGGCTACTTTTGCCTGCCGATTTTATACGGCGATCAATTTGTGGGGCAGGTGGACTTGAGGGCGGATCGGGACGCGGGCGTGCTGCGGGTCGAGGCCCTGCACTGGAATAAGAAGCCCGGTGTCTCGCTGGAGGCGAGCTACCACCGGGCTCTGGGGCAGTTTGCCCGCTTTCACGGGCTGAACAGCGAAGCCGTGCTTACAGCTTGACGACTACGTAGACCTCCTGGCCATCGCGCTGAGTGGGCATAAAGTAATTGCCGCCATAGCGGTAGTACTGGATGCCATTGATAATTTCAGCAACGTAGCCCTTGGGCAGGGTCTCCAGCACTTGTCCGGGCTGGAAGCCCTCGGGACCCGGGGCCGGAGTGGCGGGTGCCGGGGCCTCAACGACAGGGACTTCAACCACAGGGGCTTCAGCGACGGGGACCGCTACCGCCGGCGCCGGCGCGGGAACAACGGCAACGGGGACGGGTGCTCCTGCGGGCGGTGCTACGACCACGTAGGTGCGGGTGGCGGGGCGCCACTTATAGTAGGTGTCGGCGTATTGGAAGTAAGTGACTCTGCCCACTTTAACGCGCACAGCACTGCCCGGCAGGCTGGCGACAGCGGCGCCCAGGGGGGCGGCGACGACGACATAGCCACGGGGACCTTGGCGATAGAAGTGCCCGCCTTGGTAGAAATAGGGGCGTCCGCCCACAGCGACGCGCACATGGCCAGCCGGCAGGACTGAGGCGATAAATCCGATCGAAATACGCGGTCCGCGATTACCATCTTTGCGATGATGGTGGCGGTGCTCTCCCCCGCGCTCATAGCCGCGCGCATCGGCCGGTGGGCTAAAGGCAAAGGTGGCCAGCGCCAGGAATGCACTGGCGCCAATAACGACATTCAGTTTATTCACGGTTTCTCCAGCAAGTGACTACTCACATAGTCATACTAACTCCTATCCCGGTATGAAAGGCAAGTTAATAAGTTAAGAATTGTCAAAGTACTGGATACTGGAGCACCAGTCAGCGGTTGCGCTGGATAATCCCCATCAGCTTGTACATCAGCTGTGCAGCGGCAAAATCATAGGCGTGGAAGCCCTCGATCGGTGCAAATTCCAGCAGGTCGAAGCCGATAATCTCTCTCTGCTGCGCTACGCATTCGAACAGGTTGAGGGTCTGGTACCAGCCGAGACCGCCGGGTACCGGGGTGCCGGTGGAGGGGAAGACCGATGGGTCCATGCCGTCCACATCCAGGGTAAAGAAGACTTTCCTGGGGAAATTCTCCGGCAATTGGAATTCCTGCACGTTGTTGGGCACCAGCTGGTGGGCATCCAGGTAGCCCACGTTGTGGTCCTTGCGCGCCTGCACTTCCTCTTCGCAGTAGGCGCGGATGCCCAGCTGGAACAGAGGCACGCCGGCTTCTACCACCAGGCGCATTACGCTGGCGTGGCTGTGCTTGTGACCTTCATAGCGATCGCGCAGGTCGGCGTGGGCATCGATTTGCACTACGCCAAAGTCTGTTTCACCGGCGTCCAGGAGGCCTTTGATAATACCCCAGGTCACCGAGTGCTCACCGCCGATACCCACCGGCATCTTGCCCAGTTTCAATACCTCTTGGGTGGCTGCGGCGATATTGTCCATCACCTGCTCTGCGGGGCCGGCTACCGAGACCGGCGGGCGGGTGTAAATGCCCAGGTCGCAGGGGTTGGAGAAATTGTCGAAAGTCTCCAGCTGCCAGGAGGCCTCCAGGATGGAAGACGGGCCCTTGCCGGTACCGCCACCGTAGGAGACGGTCTCTTCATAGGGGATGGGGATAATATGAAAGAGGGCGTCTTCGGGCTTCGGCTGCTCGATTTCGGAGCCGAGAAAAATGGGGTATTCGTTTTCTGACTGCATTTATAAGTCCTCTGGCGCTGGGGGCTAGTCTGGCCTCCAGCGCATCTATCACGGAGTTATTTAAAGGCTCCCTATTAGGAGAGGCGCTCCTTGAAATCCTCGTAGCCGAAGGTCTTGATCATCTTCAGGTCGTCGGTATCCGAGTTCCACAGGGCGATAGCGGGTAGGGGAATGCCGTTAAAGGTGTTGGTTTTGACCATGGTGTAATAGGCCATTTCCTCGAACACCAGGCGCTCACCGAGGCGCAGCGGCTCACTGAAACTGTATTCGCCGATGCTGTCCCCTGCCAGGCAGCTCTGTCCGCCCAGGCGATAGGTGTGGGGCAGGTCGCCGGGACGGGCGGCCCCGGTAATTTCCGGGCGGTAGGGCATCTCCAGCACATCGGGCATATGGCAGGTGGCGGAGGCATCCAGGATGGCCTGGTGTTCGCCATTCCAGGCAATATCCACTACCTCGGCTACCAGGATGCCGGCGAATAGGGAGATGGCTTCACCGGGTTCCAGGTAGACCTGCACCGCGTACTTAGCGGAGAAATCGCGCACTGCGTCGACCAGTTCGTCCACCTGGTAGTCGCGGCGGGTAATGTGGTGGCCGCCGCCGAAGTTGATCCACTCCATCTGCGGGATCAGGTCGCCAAACTTCTCTTCTACCGCAGCGATAGTGCGCTGCAGGGGTTTGAAATCCTGTTCGCACAAGGTGTGGAAGTGCAGGCCGCTGATTCCCTCCAGGGACTCGCCCTCAAACAGCGAGCGCACGATGCCCAGGCGCGAACAGGGGGCGCAGGGATCGTAGAGATCGGTGTGGCCCTCGGAGTGCTCCGGGTTAATGCGCAGGCCGAAGCGCAGTTCCGCACGCTGCTTTTGCATATCCAGGCACAGCTGCCGGTAGCGCTTCCACTGGGAGAAGGAGTTGAAGATCACATGGTGGGCGAATTGCAGTATTTCGCGCAGCTCCTCCTCCTTGTAGCCGGCACTAAATACGTGGACTTCCTTGCCCTGGTCGCGGCCACCGTACTCTTCGTAACCCAGCTTGGCTTCGTGCAGGCCGCTGGCACAGGTGCCGGACAGGTATTCGGCCACAATGGGGCCGGTGCTGAACATGGAAAAGGCTTTGAGCGCCGCCAGTACCTTGGCGCCGCTGCGCTCCTGTACGTCGGCGAGCAGGGCCAAATTGTCGCGCAGGGCGATCTCATCGACGACAAAGCAGGGGGAGGGGACGCGGTAGGGATCAAAGTGTCCGAAGTAGTCAACGCGGGGAGTGAGGTCCATGGGGGCGTTATATCCTGGTGCGGTGGGGCGGGCGCTGGGGCCCACCCCGGAGAACGGAGAAAAGTGCGCTTTACTGGAAGGGCTTGTCCAACCAGGTTTCCTGCCAGGGCAGGCCGTACTTGTTCAGATCGTCCATAAAGGGATCTGGGTCCATCTGCTCCATATTCCACACGCCGGGCTTCATCCACTTGCCTTCCAGCATCATCTTGGCGCCGATCATCGCCGGGACACCGGTGGTGTAGGAGATCGCCTGGGATTGAACCTCCTGGTAGCAGTCCTGGTGGTCACAGGTGTTGTAGACGTAGTAGATCTTCTCTTCGCCGTCTTTGCTGCCGCGAATAATGTTGCCGATGCAGGTCTTGCCCTTGGTCAAGGGGCCGAGGCTGGCGGGATCTGGCAGCAGCTCCTTAAGGAACTGGATAGGTACAATTTGCTGGCCCTGGAATTCCACTGGCTCAATACCGGTCATGCCGACGTTTTGCAGGACTTCCAGGTGCTTCAGGTAGCTCTCGCCAAAGGTCATCCAGAAGCGCGCGCGCTCGATTTCCGGGAAGTGCTTGGACAGGGACTCCAGCTCTTCGTGGTACAGCAGGTAGATATCCTTGTCGCCAATGCCTTCGGGGAAGTTGAAGACGCGCTTTTCTTCCATCGGCTTGGTGGTTACCCACTGGCCATTTTCCCAGTAGCGACCGTTGGCGGTGATCTCGCGGATATTAATTTCCGGGTTGAAGTTGGTGGCGAACGGCAGGCCGTGGTCGCCGGCATTGCAGTCGAGGATATCCAGGGTGTGGATACGATCGAAGTGGTGCTTCTTGGCGTAGGCGGTAAATACGCTGGTGACGCCGGGATCGAAACCGCTGCCCAGCAGTGCCATCAGGCCGGCCTTCTCGAATTTTTCCTGGTAGGCCCACTGCCACTTGTACTCGAACTTGGCCTCTTCCGGCGGCTCGTAGTTGGCGGTGTCCAGGTAGTGCACGCCGGTTTCCAGACAGGCATCCATAATGTGCAGGTCCTGGTAGGGCAGGGCCACGTTGATAACCATGTCCGGCTTCACTTTCTCGATAAGCTTAACCAGCTCCGGCACATTGTCCGCGTCGACTTCAGCGGTGTCGATTTTGCGCGGCAGCATAGCGGCAATCTTGTCGCACTTGCTTTTGGTGCGGCTCGCCAGGGTGATATTTTCAAATACTTCAGGAACTTGTGCGCACTTGTGCGCAACCACCTGGCCGACACCGCCGGCGCCGATGATCAGTACGTTGGCCATAAAGATCTCCTTAATCTGCGGCTTTTGCGGCCGCTATCTTTGCAAAGGCGTTGGCGCCTTATTATTCACTTTTCGAAATAGGTGTAACCGCTCATGCTGGCGGTATAGGTTTGCAGAATCTGCTTGCGCTGGGCGGCAGTAATCAGCCCCTGTTTGACGGCGCGCTCCGCCAGGCGACGGAAGCGCTCGAACAGCGCTTTGGGCTGATATTCTACGTAACTCAGTACATCGGAAATACTGTCGCCGTGAATTTCGTGGCTGAAGTCGATACTGCCGTCTTCCTGGATGCGCACGCTCACCACATTGGTGTCCCCGAACAGGTTGTGCAGGTCGCCGAGGGTCTCCTGGTAGGCGCCGATCAGGAAGGTGCCGAGAATATAGTCCTCGCCGTCTTTGAGTTCGTGCAAGGGCAGGGTTTTCTGCTCTTTTTCCCGGCCTATAAAGCGGTCGATCTTGCCGTCACAGTCGCAGGTGATGTCGGCGATGATGGCGGAGCGGGTCGGCGCCTCGTCCAGGCGGTGGATCGGCAATAGCGGGAACACCTGATCGATAGCCCAGATATCCGGCACCGATTGGAATACGCTCACATTGGCGTAGTAGATATCCGACAGCACTTCCGGCAGCGCCTGCAGGTCTGCGGGGATTTCCTCGGCTTCATCGAGCAGTTTGCGAATATCCTGGGCGCCCTGCAGGAACAGGTTTTCCGCATTGGCGCGCTCGCGCAGGCTCACCTGGCCGTGCAGGTACAGGGAGCGCACCTCGTCGCGATAGTAGAGCGCGTCGTTGTAGCTCTCTTGCAGGTTTTTGGGGGTGATACTGCGCACTGCGTCTTGCAGGTTGAGCAGCATCTGGTGGTCGCCCTCGCTGATCTTGGTGTGTTCGAGTTCCACCGGTTCGAAACGGGTGGTGTCGAGAATATCGAACAGCAGCACCGAGGAGTAAGCCACAGTGGCGCGGCCGGACTCGGTAATAATCACCGGGTGCGCGACGCCCTCGCTATCGAGGGTGCCCATAATGGCTTCCACCACATCCACACAGTACTCGTCCAGGGAGTAATTTTTGGAGTGGGTGTAATTGGTTTTACTGCCGTCGTAATCCACCGCCAGGCCACCGCCCAGGTCCAGGTAGCCCATCGGCGCGCCCTCTTCAACCAGGTCGGCGTAGTAGCGGCAAGCTTCCAGCACCCCGGTGCGGATATCGCGGATATTCGGCACCTGCGAGCCCAGGTGGTAGTGCAGCAGCTTGAGGCAGTCGAGCATATCGTGGTTGCGCAGCTGGTCGACCATGGCGATCAGGTCGTTACTGCCCAGTCCGAAAATACTGCGATCGCCGCTGGTGGCATTCCAGTAGCCGCCCACCTTGGAGGCGAGCTTTACCCGCGCGCCGATATTCGGGCGCACTTGCTCGCGCTCGGCGCAGCGGATAATGGTTTCCACTTCCGAGGGGGTTTCCACGACAAAGAAAACCTGCACACCCAGGCGCTGGGCCTGCAGGCCGAGGTTGATAAATTCTTCGTCCTTGTAGCCGTTACAGACGATCAGGGATTCGGTGTTATCCAGAATGGACAGTGCGGCAATCAGCTCCGCTTTACTGCCCGCTTCCAGGCCGTGGTTAAAGCGGCGTCCGGCATTGGCAATTTCTTCAATAACCTGGCACTGCTGGTTCACCTTAATGGGGAATACACCGCGAAAAACGTTGCCGTAGCCGCAGCCATCGATAGCGCGGGCAAAGGATTCGTTAATCCGGGCGATCTGCGCTTCGAGCAGATTCTCGATACGCAATAGCAGGGGCATGCCCAGGCCGCGCTCGGTGGCGCCGCGGGCAATTTCCATCAGGGATACGCTGTGTGATGCCCCGTCGGGGCCGTCGACTTGCAGTGAAATTTCACCGTTTTCATTCAGGTCGAAATATCCGGCGCCCCAATTGCGGATGCCGTAGAGTTCGGCCGAATCTTCGCAAGTCCAGTCTTTTACTTGTTGCTTCTTCATGGCGCCTTTCTGTTGGTATTTGGCGGGCGCGAATCTTGGGCCCAGCAGGACCGGAAAGCAATAACTATAGATAAAAAAACGCTAATTTTTGTGTATAAAAAAGTAAATGGCGAAACCGCTCGCAGCGGCGCTTTTATTTCTTGTGCGCGGGTGTGGCAAGGGGTATTTGGGGGGTGGTGAGAAAAAAGGCGGCCCGAAGGCCGCAGGGGAGGGAGGGTATTGGTTAGAGTGTCGCCAAATAATTCTGCAAGCCCGCAGAATTATTGTGGAATTATTTAAAGGCCACCTTAGATCACGCCGGGTCTGGGCACTACCCGGTAGCCGCGATGGCGCTGATCCCACAGGTAGTAGGTGTCGTAGGCCACATAGTAATTGTGTCCGCCCACTGCAACGGTCAGTGCTGACGCCGGCAGGCTGTGAACGATAGCGCCTTTCGGAGCCTGGGCTACCACATAGCCAGAGGAGGCCGGGCGGTAAAAAATTCCATCACTGTAGTAGAAGCCTGCGGCACCAATACTGATGCTGACAAAATTGCGTGGCAGGTGACGCCAGCGGTAGCCGTAACCGTAGTGCGAGGGACGGTGGTGGGGGCGGTGACCGTGATAGCTGCGGCGGTAAACAGGTCTGTGTACTGCCCGGTGACCCTTGTTATAGCCTTTGTTGTACCCCGCTTTGTAGGCTTGGCGCACCTCGCGGCGGTGCTGACGCTCCTCTCTGCGCTCCTGTTTACGCTCCTGCTTGCGCTGTCTTTTTTCCTGCTGGCGGTCGTGGTGTTTATCGTGCTGCTTGTTGTGGCCGCGCTCTATATGGCGCTGCTCGCGCTCGGCTCTGCCGTATTGGTGGCTGCTGTCCAGTGCGCGCTGGTGCCCACGGTGCGCTTCGGACAGGGCGGGCGCCGCAATCATTAATAGGCTTAGGGTGGCGATGGCAGTTGTGAGGTGTCTCATAGCATCTCTCCCGAGTCTGGGGCTCTTTTCTTTCAAGTCAGGTCGTTTGTGTATCTTGACGTGAAGTTTGCCCCGGCAGGTCTGAACACTTCCTGAACTGAATGGGTTAAAATTCGGCGCAATCCACAAAGGCGATGCTGACTAGTGGTTCAGGTATTGCTGGCGGTTGTTTAGTGGAGCACAGGCGGGATTCTGCGGGGAAACCTTATAGAGAGCGGTCATTTTGCTATGTTGAGACACCCGGTCTCAGCGAGTATGATGCCGCGCTGATTCATAGTGAGCGGTAGCGAGATGCAAATCTTCCACCACGTAGCAAGCCTGCGCGAGGCGCTGGCCCAGGCCCGCAAAGACGGCAAGACCGTCGGCTTTGTGCCCACTATGGGCAATCTGCACGATGCCCATATAGAGCTGGTCAAAATCGCCCAACAACACTGCGATCTGGTGGTGGTATCCATCTTCGTCAACCGTTTGCAGTTTGGTTTGAACGAGGACTGGGATAAGTATCCGCGCACTATGGAGCGGGATATGGCCAGACTGCGCGAAGCGGACTGTGACTTCCTGTTCCACCCGGATGAGAGTGAAATTTACCCCAACGGTATGGACCAGCAGACCCGTGTGGTTTGCCCGGCGATGACCGATGTTCTGTGTGGCGCCAGTCGCCCCGGTCACTTTGAGGGGGTCACCACCGTAGTGGCGAAGCTGTTCAATATTGTGCAGCCGGACAAGGCTATTTTCGGGATTAAGGATTTCCAACAGCTGGCAGTGATTCGCCGCATGGTGGAAGACCTGTGTATGCCGGTGGAAATTGTGGAGGCACCGGTGCATCGCGAGGAAGACGGCTTGGCGATGAGCTCTCGCAATGGTTATATCACCGCCGATGAGCGGCCCAAGGTCGCTGTGCTCAATCAGTTGCTGAACTGGGCCAAGGATGAGATCGTGGCGGGACGCCGGGATTTTGCCGACCTCGAAAAAGAGGCGCACAAGCGAATTGAAGAGAGTGGCTTTCGGGTCGACTACTTCTCTATCTGTTGCAGTAAGGATTTACAACCGGCGGCAGATGACGATAAACAAATCACGATTTTGGGCGCTATGTACACCAGTGCGGCGCGCCTGATCGACAATGTTTCCCTGGAACTGTGAGGGGCATCCAACTATGCAAATTGAAATGTTGAAGTGCAAGTTGCACATGGCCGCAGTGACTCAGGCCGAACTCTGGTATGACGGTTCCTGTGCAATTGATGAGGACCTGGTAGAACTGGCGGGTCTGCGCGAATTTGAAAAAATTGATATTTACAATGTGAGTAATGGCGAGCGCTTTCACACCTATGTGATTCTCGCCGAGCGCGGCTCCGGCATTATCTCTATGAATGGCGCCGCCGCGCGCAGAGTGCAGGTAGGCGATCGCATTATTATCGCCTCCTATGCCCAGATGACCGAGGCAGAGGCCGATAGCCACAAGCCCAAGCTGGTCTACCTGGATGAGAGCAACAAGGTAGAGCGCAGCACAAATACCATTCCGGTTCAGCTTGCCGAAGCCTGATTCTCCCCGCTACAGGGCCTGCGCCCTGTAGCTCTCCCCCTGTCCGCCGCTCAGTGAGCAGACATCAATAACACTTCCTGATTAAACCTCTTTTGCAGGTAGGACTCATCCAGGGTGTAGTGCCAGAGATTTTTCTTTTGCCCTTTAGCGAGAGCGATCTCACCGACTCTGCCGGGGTTGTATTTAATCGGTTGGGCGAGCTGGTATGTGGCGATGGGGTCTTTATAGGCCTCTTCCAGGGGAATTATTTTCCAGCCCTCCTGCCGCAGCCGCTGGGCCAGATCGCCAATAAACAGCGCCGTAATATCCATTTCATGTAGCAGTATCACGTGCTTGGGGGAGTGCCCGAGGTATTTACTCGCCATAGCGTCGTAGTAGTTAATACTCGCCATCAGCACGTCGACATAAAAGCTGGAAAGCCTCTCCATATCAACCGGCCTCCCGTCTTTCACTGCGCTTTGAAAAAGCTCTTCGATATACCAATCGTAGTTATTTAAGGTGATATAGGCGTTTTGATAATTGTTTTCCTGTAATAGGCTGCGCATGCCATCGCGTTTTTCGACAGTTTCTCCCTCGCGCAGATAGGGAAAGCGAAAATAGGGTTTAAAATTATCAAACTGTTGCAGTAGCTGGTGGGCCCGTAAAAAATCTGCTTGATAGGCGGATAGCTCTGTCTTCAGAAAATTGGGGTGGCTGTGGGTGTGATTGCCAATAATATGTCCGGCCTTATCGTAGCGGCGAATCCGTTCCAACCCCTCTTTATCTAAAGACTGAGTGGTGGAAAAGAAGGCCACTTTGCCGATTTTATGCTGTTCCAGGCTTTCAATAAGCACTTTGGCCCGAGTGGGGCCGTCAAAGTAGCCGTCGGCTTTGCGGGGGGCATCATCGAAAGTAATTGCCAGTTGTTTGGCATTAACCGCAGGAATTATTAACAGGTAGATTATCAAAATAAAGATTGAACGCTGCATGATTTCTGTCTCTAGTGCTTTTGTGTTTGGAGGGTTTATCTGGCCACATATTGATCTAATATGACGTTCTATCTTGATTTATTTGTCAGGTGGCCAATATTGCCCTGTAGTCTAGTGCTCAATGGGATCGAATTTAAGTAATTCTTTATAGTGTTTCATTCGCTACTATTGCTTATAGTGCTGGGGCAGTCACACATATGCAAACAGATCCCCGTACTGCCCGATCTATACGAGTAATACACAAGCTTAGAGAATATACCATTCCCGGCAATGGCCAGTATCATCTGAGCATGCTTCAATAACTGCTACACTAGAAAAAAATATAAGTAACGAGGATGCCGCGATACATAGGAGGTTCAACCGAAAGGTGTCCTTACAAGCCCTTAATAATCAGCTCTGAAAAGCCAGAAGGGCCGTCACTACGAATTATCGCTGAATCCCTGTAAATCAGGATTAACATGAAGACATTAAATAAGTTATAGGCAAGGTATAAGAGCGCACCCCTTTTACTTTTCGTGCTGTCAGATTCTTTTATTTCTATCCGTAAATTCACTGTGATCCTTAGTGCCCGGCTCAGCCGGATTTAATACAGATGTTGTCTCGTGTTGAGTTGGAGAAGCAGTGTCAGTGACTTGGTGCCGTTGTATAGCCTGTGGCTGATATATTAGAAATCCTTTAAAATGTCTGAATCTTCCATATATTCATCAGTATCGTAGTTCACGAATTCGTTATATTTTTCTAAAAGGCCATGAAACTCCATTTCGGAACCGCCTACAATTTTACCTCCTTGAACGCCATTAATCCGCTTCTTTTTGTACAGGGAGACGGCAAGAAACTCTTTCATTTCTCTTTCGCCCAACCCTGCACTTTTAGCAATTTCATCCGGTATATCTATCTTCATATTTGCTTCTTTGCTTCAGTGGGGTGCAATATTGGCCACCTCGGTCTGTGGTAAATGGCATCGTTGTTACGAATGTGAAAAAATGTGATACTTGCTGAAGGTGTATTGTTGATCTCAGTTGTTTTTATTTCTCACTCCATGCTAATCCTAGTTGGGTTAGTACTACAAAATCGCTAAACTCCACGATTAGTAAAATATATTCATCTCCTTCATTATCAAGAAATCTTAATGTCGTATGCTCTTGGCTGACAAGTCTATTCCAGGGACCATCCTCTAGGTCTTGCGTTGAGATAAGGCCATAATACTCAATGAGGTTCCAATCTAAATTATCCAGCCCTCTTGTATTAGTTCCCGATATCTTCTTATAGATATGATCGATGAAAAGTTGATGCGTGGTTTGGTAATCAAATTTTTTCTGCTCTATGATTCTTCCACGCTCATCAATACTATTTTTTATATCTTTAATGGTCGAATTTAAATCAACATTCTTTTCTATAAGTGTTGCACTAAACATCCTTTTGGGGCAGTCGATCACACATCTTAGTGCATTAAGAAAGCCATTTAACTCAATGACTGCTGGTTCTGCTCTATGGGTTTCCATATTTTTAGGTTTAATGGGGAGGCCTCTTAAAAATATAGCATCGTGTAAAGTTCGAAAAGCTTACTGCGGAAAATTTATGGATGCTTACAAGATTGAAAATAACTTTTCCGCCGGGTTAATACTCGTAGCCAATAATCTTGATACCATTTTCAACCTCAATGATAGGGAAGTTGGCATATTTTTCAAGATGTACTCTTATTGCCTCTATATCATTGAAGATATTAGGTAGTGGTCTTTTTTTGTCTGAATAGGGGGCTTCAAACTGTGAGGGAATCAAGATCCATTCAATTTCATTGAGTTTGGCGTATGGCGCTGGTAAACAATCATTGAAGTGTTCGTTATTATGTAGGCAGTCACTCACGCAAATACTGTTTTTAATAGATGTATCTCAGCCTAAAAACTGCCACTCGACGCCGCCGATGGTAAATGGATATTCCTGGCATGCATTAAACAATTTTATCCATTTGGCATTGCTCATATGAGAGATTTTTGTTTTTTGGATCAGCTTTTCTGTTTCCATATGCGTCTTAAATCTGTTGGGACCGCTAGCTGAAAACCACCGGCAGCCCAATTTATAACGTGTTAATTAATATTGAAGTAGGCTAAATCCCAGGAATCAGATCTAACAGTACATTGATCAAAGTATGCAACATTAACCTCCGCTTGAGAGGCTATTGCCATTAATGCTAATGATAAAACTGAATCATGTATCGGGTGATCAACACCTATTACTACGCGCGATAGCTCACTGCCACACCCTTGGGGTAAACCCTCAACATAAATTGCTAAACGTCCTTTTTGAGTCTCGTCATAGCTCCCGTAAGAATGAGGGAATGCAACCACCTTAGTTACTTTTCCTGTATGTGTTAAAACATCTGCACCCAATACATTGCTGGATAAAGAAAGAGCTAAAATGGTTGTAAAAAATAATTTTAACATAAATTCCTCTTTGTGTTATCGATTTATTGTGTGTAGCACTGTGTGCAAATCTACTGTAAATATTTGTCTTTCTGCTATTTATCGTGATTCGAAGAAAGAAATTTCCAGTGCTAGATTTGTAGGCTACAAGAAGATTAAATTTTTGGCGATGGATTCTCCCGCCAGTACTAATTTTTTATGTAAAATGTTAAAAAGATCTGCTGCTTCTAATTGAATTTTTGTAAAGCTGGAGCGAGAGAAAAGTAGCTCGGTCAGTATGGGTTGAAGTGTAGGGTATTAGGGGCTAGAGTGCGAAGTGGATAGTTGTACCTAGCCTAGTGAAATGTTTTTGCTATGCTCAAATCTAAGTTATCTCGGTGATCTTTGGTTTTGAAGCTGGTGATGCTTCTGTGAGGTGGGGGTAATTGCTTGTATTAGGTTGTATTAAAATATTTGAAAAATATTTAAATGAAAATTATCTTCTTTTTGGATTGATGGAAATGTAATATGGTTAACCTTTGATTGCGGTTTCAATATTGAGGTCGTTATCGGTGTTCAAGTATCCCTATCCTTTTTGTTTCCTTGGTCACTGCCGTGTGTGTAAATTTTCTGAGTGGGGCTTTGTTATTGAATTTTGTAACTTTATGTTTTTATCGCAAAATGTCTTGATTCCTTTTTTTGTTTGTGGGGGATTAAAGTTGTATCTTGTGAGTTTTTAAATGCATACTGTACAAATTAGTTGATATAAATCTGATCGATTTGGCATGCTTGGTTTTGGAGAAGAGTTAATCACTTTATCGATCTCATATAAGAAAGCTTTGCCCGGTGGGGAGGCTCCAGTTTCAAGGCCGTCAGTAATGATTCTTAACCACTTTTCCTGCTGTTCACCTTGCATGTAATAGGTAGTGAATTTCGCCATTGCATGATAGCAGTCCACGTTATTTGGCCAGTCCATAACTGTTACTAGTGCTCATAATAGTCAATTAAAAACCATCATCTATATATCACGCTTCTCTACAATTACAAAGCCCGTTCGCCCCAATCGCTCAGAAGGTGATAAATATTAATGGGGTATCTCCATATGGTACAAATGCATAGATACAGGTGTGGGTTGTCTACTTCTGAATTCTGATATGGAGGAAGACTTAGGCGCCAAAGCTACCTGACACAAACGCTAGCCGTCGGTTTAGCCTTAAGGTAGGGTTGTTAATGCAGCAGAGATATCGGCGGGGTTCACTGAGGTGTGGAAGGTGTAAGTCTGCACTGAAGATATCAAAAGGTTTGTATACGTTTCCTTCGCAAAAAAAAATCCTCAAAAGCTGCCAATTGCTTTATTGAAGGTTGTGAGGTTAATTAAAATCGGTATAGAAAATTGAATTATAAAGTTATCAATTTTAAAGAAAAATTGAATCTGTTCTCAGAGCATTAGTCCCCTAAAGTGGTTGCCGAGATGAACGATTACCAGTTCAGGTTGGTCAAGGTTCAGGGGGAGTTTACCTGGCATAGTCACCCCGATACCGACGAGGTGTTTATTGTGATTTCAGGATATCTACAGATTGAATTTCGCGATAGTGTTATCTCCCTTGGGCCCGGCGAGATGACGGTAGTACCTAAAGGTGTGGAGCATAAACCCAGGGCTGAACAGGAATGTGAAGTTCTATTGGTGGAGCCCAGAGGGGTTGTCAATACCGGCGATACCGGCGGAGGCTTAACTGCGGAAAACGATATCTGGATTTAAAAGACATTTGCAGGGTCTGCAAAAATCGATAGGGCTATTAATCGACTTTCTTCCGTTGCCCGTTCCTCTTATTACAATTTCACTTTGTAGGATTTGCGTGCCCCCCCACTTACCTTGCGGTGAGATGAGGGGACTGTTTCACAGCGGCTATGTTATAAAGTGACAAGAATAAAGCTCTAATAAACTCCGATTTCTCTAGGCTAGCCATGCCGCGCTAATAATAAAGGAGAATATGATGTCTGAAGTGCATACCCGCCCAATCCCCCCCAGTTTTGCTGCCAACGCGCTGATTGGCGCCGAAGATTACGAGAAAATGTACCGCCAGTCGGTGGAAAGCCCCGAGGCGTTTTGGGCGCAACAGGCCAAGGATTTTTTACACTGGGACAAACCGTTTACCCAAGTTCTAGAGGAGGATCTGCACAGGGGCCATGCGGCCTGGTTCTCCGATGGGCAGTTGAATGTCACGGTAAACTGTATCGACCGGCACCTGGCCAGCCGGGGTGAGCAGACCGCGATTCTGTGGGAGGGGGACAATCCCGCAGATAGTAAGGCGATCAGCTATCGGAGTCTGTACGAGAATGTGTGCCGCTTGGCCAACCTGCTGAAGTCCCGTGGGGTTAAAAAGGGGGATCGGGTTTGTATCTATATGCCGATGATCCCGGAGGCGGCCTACGCCATGCTCGCCTGTGCCCGTATCGGTGCTGTGCATTCGGTGGTATTTGGCGGCTTCTCCCCGGTATCCCTGAAAGACCGCATTCTCGATTCCGACTGCCGCCTGGTGATAACGGCGGATGAAGCGGTGCGCGGCGGCAAGCGCGTGCCCCTGAAAGCCAATGTGGATAAAGCGCTGGCGGACTGCCCCAATGTGCATACGGCGATCGTGGTTAAACATACGGGCACAGCGGTGGACTGGGACCGCAAACGGGATATCTGGTACGGCGATTCCATCGGCGAGATGGCGTCAGACTGCGCGCCTGAAGTAATGGGGGCAGAGGACCCGCTGTTTATTCTTTATACCTCGGGCTCCACCGGAAAACCCAAGGGGGTTTTGCATACCACTGCGGGCTATCTGCTGATGGCCACCATGACCTTCAAATATACATTTGATTATCGCGAGGGAGAGATATTCTGGTGTACCGCCGATGTGGGCTGGATTACCGGGCACAGCTATATTGTCTACGGGCCCCTGTGTGCCGGTGCCACCAGTCTGATGTTTGAGGGGGTGCCCACTTACCCGAATGCCTCGCGCTTTTGGCAGGTTGTGGATAAGCACCGGGTCAATATTTTCTACACCGCACCGACGGCGATTCGCGCGTTGATGGGGGCCGGTGATGAGTTTGTCACAGCCGCCGCGCGCAGTTCCCTACGATTGTTGGGTACGGTGGGGGAGCCGATAAACCCGGAGGCCTGGGAGTGGTATTACAGTGTGGTGGGGGATAAGCGTTGCCCGATTGTGGACACCTGGTGGCAGACTGAAACCGGTGCCCATATGATCACGCCACTGCCCGGCGCCATGCCCCTCAAGCCCGGATCGGCGACCCGGCCCTTCTTTGGTGTACAGCCGGCTCTGCTGGATAGCGAGGGCCGGGAGATCGATGGCGAAGGGGAGGGCTCTCTGGTGATTAAAAAGAGCTGGCCCTCGATGATTCGCGATGTGTACGGCAACCGCCAGCGAATGCTGGAGACCTATTTTTCCGCATTCCCCGGCTATTACTTTACCGGCGATGGTGCCCGCCGCGATAGTGATGGTTATTACTGGATCACCGGGCGCATTGACGATGTGCTGAATGTGTCTGGGCACCGACTGGGTACCGCAGAGATAGAGAGTGCTCTGGTATTGCACAATGATACGGCGGAAGCGGCAGTGGTGGGCTATCCCCACGATATCAAGGGGCAGGGGATCTACGCCTTTGTGATGCTGAAATCCGGCCACGCGCCCAGTGATGCGCTGAAGACAGAGTTAATTGAACTCTGCCGCAAGGAGATAGGCCCGATTGCCAAACCGGACTTTATTCAGTGGGCGCCGGCGCTACCAAAAACCCGCTCCGGCAAAATTATGCGGCGTATCCTCAGGAAGATTGCCTGTAATGAGCTGGATAATCTGGGAGATGTTTCCACTCTGGCCGACCCTTCTGTGGTTGACGCACTGATCGATCACCGCGAAAATCGCTGACGATAATAGTGTGCTGAATCAAGGCGTTATAGGCCGGGCATAGCCCGGCCTTTTTAGTGGGACACAGATCCAGTGTTTCAGCGGGCCCGTACAGCACTTTGCAGATAAATAGATCAATAAATACCTGCCGGCCTTGCGGTCAATCATTCCCGCAGCGCGGAGCACTTTTATAGGTATTAACAGCTAAGGAGATTCCGTTTGGAACAGGGACAGTACCTCTGCGAACACTACCGCTTTGCCGCCGATCAGCGCCTTAGGGTTTTTAATTTTTTTGTTGTATTGACCATGTTTGTCGAGGGCGGAATTTTTACCGCCGTGGAGAAAGACTTCCACCCGCTGATTTTGGCCTTGCTGGGTGGGTTTGTAGTCATATTGGTTACGGTATTTTGGTTGATGGATATTCGCAGCCGCCAGCTGCTCAAACTCGCGGTGCCCGCTCTGAAAACTCTGGAAATGGGTTTCCCGGAGGAGGCGAGAATCTTTTCCAACGATGCCATTCGTCGGGGGGAAGTGGCCCGCTATACGTTCGCCTTCCGGGTGTTATTGGTGGGCCAGCTGTTTTTTGGCCTGGGTGTGGCCTCTTACGGTATCTATCACGCCTGCATTCAACTCTGAAGTGCATCCCCCCTAATCCCAGCCTTGCAGCGGTGGGTATGGTTGCAGTCACACCCGCCGCAACCTTCCCTTCGCCCTGTGGGTTAAAAAGCCGCCGTAGCTGTACTCCCTAACTGTTAATTATTTCAAAAGACATAATTAGAAAATATCTTCTGTATGGGAATTTGGCTGTTTGTGTTTAGTGGGGAATTATTGAGTCGCAAATAAATGCACCTTGAGAGTAATTTATCCCAAAAGAAAATAATTCTCATTTTTATTTATTGCTAATATATATCAGCTTGCGCCCTTACTATTGATCCCCACTATAAGAGCGATAAGGAGGCCTAATTTCTCTCTGATTGCCTGCCCCTATAAGCTCTATCCCTGTAATAGAGATGGCGGTAGAGTTAAATAGTCCTATGAAATACTTACCCTTATTTGCATTAACTATCGGTCTGATAGGCGGTGCCAATGCAGAGACCCTGACCCGCGATAACGGCGCTCCTGTCGGGGATAACCAGAACGCGCAAACAGCCGGAGAAAATGGCGGTAATTTGCTGCAAGATGTTCAATTGATTCAAAAATTACAGCGTTTTGCCCGTGAACGTATCCCCGAGCGTGTCGTTCATGCGCGCGGCACCGGTGTTCACGGTGAATTTGTGGCGACAGCGGATCTGAGTGATTTAACTCGTGCGGCGGTGTTCGAGCGCGGCAGCAAAACGCCGGTATTTGTGCGTTTTTCAACGGTTATTCACTCCAAGGGCTCTCCGGAAACCCTGCGTGATCCCCGTGGATTTGCCACCAAGTTTTATACCGAAGAGGGCAACTGGGATCTGGTGGGTAACAACCTGCCGGTATTTTTTATCCGCGACGCGATTAAGTTCCCGGATATGGTCCACTCCCTGAAGCCCTCGCCGGTGACCAATCAGCAGGACCCCAATCGCTTCTTTGACTTCTTCAGTCATGTACCGGAATCCACCCATATGCTGAGTTGGGTGTACTCCGATTACGGCACACCGGCTAACTTGCGCCAGATGGATGGCTGGGGGGTTCACGCCTATAAATTTATCAATGACCAGGGTGAAGTGAACTACGTGAAGTTCCACTGGAAAACTCGCCAGGGCATTAAAAACCTGACTGTGGAAGAGGCAGCGGAAATCCAGAGCAAGGATTTCAGCCACGCAACCCGCGATATGTATGCCGCGATTGAAAAAGGCGAATACCCCCAGTGGGACCTGTATATTAAAGTGCTGAAACCCTCGCAGTTAAACAGCTTTAATTACAATCCGCTGGACGCCACTAAAATGTGGCTGGACGTGGAGGAAACCAAAGTCGGCACTATGACCCTCAACCGTGTGCCCACTAATTTCTTCCAGGAAACTGAACAGTCTGCGTTTGCGCCGGCCAATATTGTCCCGGGTATTGAGCCATCGGAAGACCGCCTGCTACAGGGTCGTGTGTTCTCCTACTCCGATACGCAAATGTATCGCCTGGGCGCCAACCACCAGCAATTGCCCATCAACCGCCCTGTGGTGGCAGTAAACAACTGGAACCAGGACGGCGCGGGCAACTACGGCCAGCAGGCTTCAGATGTGAACTACCAGCCGAGCCGTATCGATGTGCGCAGTGAGGACGCCAAAGGTCTGTACAGCAACAAGCCGCTCAGTGGCAGCACTCAGCAAAAGGCGATTGACAAGCAATTGCCGTTTGCCCAGGCGGGTGCTTTCTATCGCAGTCTGAGCCCGGAGGAGCGCCAGAATTTGATTGAAAATCTCGCTGGCGACCTGGGTAAAGTACGCGATGACAACACCAAGCACATTATGCTGAGCTACTTCTACCAGGCCGACAAGGACTACGGCCAGCGCCTGACCAAAGCGGTTGGCGGAGATCTGGGACAAGTGAAAAAACTGGCCCGGTAATTTTTACCAAAGAGCGGGCGACAGCCGTCGCCCGCTCAATTTGTACAGGTGAAATTATGAGAGCATTTTTATTCGCACTGGTCTTTCTCGCCCTGGGGGTTCAGGCCGGGGAAGTGGAAAAAACACAATCTGATTTTACCGAGCTGTCCCAGTATTATTTTGCCGCAGCCAGGGTGGGGGATGTCGAGGTGCTGCGTGAGTTTTCCGAAGCCGGTTTCCCCCTCAATATTCGCAACCCAAAAGGTTATACGGCGCTGATGATTGCCACCTATAACGGCAATGGCCAGGCGGTGGACTACCTGTTGCAAAAAGGGGCAGATCCCTGCGCTCAGGATCGCCGTGGCAACACCGCACTGATGGCGGCAATTTTTCGCGGTGAGTTTGCCCTTGCGCGCACCTTGCTAAATCAGGACTGCGATGCGCAACAGGTCAATAAGGCCGGCCACTCGGCAGAGGATTTTGCCGAGGTCTTTGGTCGTGACCAGGTGGTTCAGTTGTTGCAGCAACAGCGGGCAAATGGCGACTAATCCCGTTTTTTTGTGCCCTTGACTGTGGGTAGTTTCCCGCGCTGAACGCCCTTTGAGGTGGCCGCTTTCGCTGGCGGTGCGACTCCGAGTTTGTCCCCGCCCCCGCGACCGCGTTAGCATAGCCAGCTGCAATCCAGTTGGTACCCACTATGACCCCGAATCATCATCCCTATGAAGCCCTGACGCCGGACGTGGTGATCGACTGTGTCGAGAGTACCGGGCTGCTTTCCGATGCGCGTATTTTTCCTTTAAACAGCTATGAAAACCGCGTTTACCAGGTGGGTATCGAGGACGCTGAGCCGCTGATTGCCAAGTTCTATCGCCCCGGGCGCTGGAGTGACGAGCAGATACTGGAGGAGCACCAGTTCACCCTGGAGTTGGCTGAGGCGGAAATTCCGGTGGTGGCGCCGATCCAGTTTGACGGGCGCACCCTGATGGAGTCCGCTGGATTCCGTTTTGCCCTTTTCCCCCGGCGCGGCGGTCGCCAGTTGGAGCTGGATAATTTTGATCACCTGGAGCAGGTGGGCACCATGCTGGGGCGCATTCACGCGGCCGGCAGTGCCAAACCGTTTAGCCAGCGCCCATCTCTCACTTTGCAGCGCTTCGCCATCGATAGCCGGGAATTTATTCTGGAGGGCGATTTCCTGCCGCCGGAGAACCGCGAGGCTTACGCTTCGGTTACCGGCCACATTATTGAACAGATAGCGCCGCTGTTTGAGCGGGATTGGGATACGCTGCGCCTGCACGGCGATTGCCACAGTGGCAACTTCCTGTGGCGGGATGAGACGCCCTGGTTTGTAGATTTGGACGACTGCCTGATGGGGCCGGCGATCCAGGATATCTGGATGCTGATTTCCGGCAATCGCGCCGAGCAAACCGCGTACCTGGATGCGGTGTTGGAGGGCTATGAGACCTTCTATCGCTTTGACCCCCAGCAGTTGCAGCTGGTGGAGCCGCTGCGCTGCCTGCGCCAGATGCACCACGCCGCCTGGTTGGCGCGGCGCTGGCAGGACCCGGCTTTTCCCCTGGCATTCCCCTGGTTTAATACCGCCCGCTACTGGGCTGAGCATATACTGGCATTGCGCGAGCAGCAGTCGGCATTGCTGGAGCCCCCACTGACTCTGGGGACCGTGTAACATGGAGAGAGCAATCATGGATGCGACATGCACCGAGGCCGAGGCGGATCTGATCTGGGAGAAGATTCGTATGGAGGTGGCGCAGCAGGTGGAGCGGGAGCCGATCCTGGCCAGCTTTCTGCACGCGACCATCCTGAACCACAGCTCCCTGGAGGCGGCGCTCAGTTTTCACCTGGCCAACAAGCTCGACAATGCGGTGGCTCCGGCGCTGTTAATTCGCGAGGTGATCGATGAGGCGCTACAGGCCGACCCCTCGATCGGGCACGCGGCCCGCGCGGATTTGAACGCAATCTACCTGCGCGACTCCGCCTGCCACTCCCTGCACGAACCCTTTCTATACTTTAAGGGCTTCCACGCCCTGCAAGTCCACCGTGTGGCTCACTGGCTGTGGCAGCAGCAGCGCCGCTCTCTGGCCATGTTCCTGCAACACCGGGTCTCAGTGGTATTCAGCGTGGATATTCACCCGGCCGCGCGCCTGGGCGAGGGTATACTGCTGGATCACGCCACCGGCATTGTGATCGGTGAGACTGCCGTGGTGGAAAACAACGTTTCCATTATGCAGTCCGTTACCTTGGGCGGCACCGGCAAAGAGAGCGGCGATCGCCATCCGAAAATCCGCCACGGGGTTTTAATTGGCGCGGGCAGCAAGGTGCTGGGCAATATTGAAATTGGCGAGTGCGCCCAGGTCGCCTCCGGTAGTGTGGTTCTGAAATCGGTACCGGCAAAGGCCCTGGTGGCCGGTGTGCCGGCAAAAGTTGTCGGGGCGGCCACCTGTGCTGAACCGGCGCTATCCATGGATCAGTGTGCCCTGTCGCAAGTGCAGAAGTAGGGCTTGTGGCCCCGCAGCAACGCTGTCTGCGGGGTTGGGTTCACTGGGGAAATGACGCAACAGCACTATCCTTTGACCCATGAAATACAGTCTCAGCGCGAAAAATCTCGTCTGCCGCAATTTGGAGGCTTACGCGGACTACCGCGCAGGCCTGCTAAACCCCGATGGCACCAAGGAAATTACCGGCATTGTCCGCAGTGATAGCGGCCTGCCCTCTGCGGGGCTCAATCAGGTGTTTTCCAATATGGTGATGCCGCCGCGTATTATTCAGCGCTTTGTGCTGGATTATTTTGCCGAGCGGCACAGCCCTTTCACCCTCTGGCACAGCGCCTCAAAACCCCTGGACAACGACACCCTGGACGCACTGGGGTTAAAGCGGCGCCAGTCCCTGGTGGCTATGGCGGTGGAGATCGAGAAGCTCAGCACTGCCGAGCCCCCGGCGGTGGAACAACTGGCCATTGCTGCGGTGCAGGCGGAGAATTTGTCCGACTATGGTGCGGTGCAGGCTGCGGTGGCAGGGGAGCCCGAGGGGGCGCAACTGGCGCGCTTCTATCGGGGCCTGCAAGAGATTCCCGAACAGCGGCGCGGGCGCCTGAAACTGTTTCTCGCCCGTTTGGATGGCGTGCCGGTAGCTGCCGCGTGTCTGTTTGCGGCCGCCGATGCCCTGGGCCTCTACGACTCGGTGACGCTGCCGGATTACCGGCAGCGGGGAATTGGCCGGGCCCTGTTTAGCCATTTAGCCGCTGCGGCGCGGGGTGGCCAACACCGCAGCCTGGTGACCTTGGTGCCCGCCGATCGCCAGCAGCTGTTGCTCGACAGTGGTTTTTTTGCGGTCGGCGAACTCGCCCGCTACCAGTACAGCTCGCCGTAAGCGGCCGCTAGGCGCGGCTGAAAGGGAAGGCGATCACTTCTTCGATGGACTGGTAGCCGGCTTTTAGCATCAGCAGCCGGTCGACTCCCAGGGCGACACCGGCACACTCCGGCATGCCCTGATCCAGGGCCGCCACCAGGCGCTCTTCAAACGGGTGTAGCGGGCGCTGGTGACTGCGGCGGTATTCCAGGTCTTGGACAAAACGGCGCCGCTGCTCGTCGCTGTCGGTCAGCTCCCAGTAGCCGTTGGCCAGTTCCAATCCCCCCACATAGGCCTCGAAGCGCCTAGCCACGGGAACCCCCTCTTTATCTGTCACCACTTTTGCCAGTGCCGCCTGCTCTGCGGGAAAATCGTAGAGCAGGGTGATGCCCTCGTTCATGCTGGGCTCCAGGCGGTGGCTCATCAGCAGGTCCAGGCACTCGCCGCGCTCGCGGGGGACAAAGGACAACTCCATCTCCCGTTCAACGCAGGCGATCAGCTCGGCTTCGCTGGCGCTGTGGGGGTCCAGTTGCAGCTCTCGCAAAAACAGCTCCCGGTAACTGAGGGACTGAACCTGCTCGGTGGCCAAAATACCCCTGAGCAGCTCGGAGACTTCCCCCATCAGCTGGTGGTCATCCCAGCCGCAGCGGTACCACTCCAGCATGGTGAACTCGGGGTTGTGGCGGCCGCCGGATTCGCCTTGGCGGAAGGCTTTGCCCAGGTAGTAGCAATCCCCCAATCCCGCTGCCAACAGACGCTTTAAACCAAACTCGGGGCTGGTGGCCAGGTAGGCGTTTTCGCCCCGGCACTCGGTGGTGATGGACTCGATATGGGGGTCGCTGGTGGCGCGCTGGGACAGTACCGGCACCTCGGCTTCCAGCACGTCGCGGGCGGCAAAAAAAGTGCGAATTTCAGCGAGTAGCGCTGCGCGCTGGCGCAGGGCGGCAATGGTGGCGGTGGGGCGCCAGGTATCTGTGTTCATGGGGGTAGCTCTGGAGACGAGCGGCCGGAGGCCGCTCGGAGGGTAGGGCGTGCTCAGTCTTCCTTGGCACGGCCCAGGTATTCGGCGGTGCGGGTGTCGACCTTGATGGTTTCACCGATCTCCAGGAACAGGGGAACCTTCACTACTGCGCCGGTAACCAGAGTGGCCGGCTTGGTGCCGCCCTGGGCGGTGTCGCCGCGCAGGCCCGGGTCGGTATCGGTGATTTCCAGAATCACGTGGTTGGGCGGAGTCACTGCCAGCGGCGAGCCGTTGTACAGGGTTACAGTGCAAATATCCTGCTCTTTGAGCCACTTGGCCGCATCGCCCACCGCATCGCTGCTGGCTTGGTGCTGCTCAAAAGTCTCGGGCTCCATGAAATGGTAAAACTCGCCGTCGTTGTACAAGTATTCCATTTCGCGGTCCATTACGTCCGCCGCTTCCAGGCTCTCACCGGAGCGGAAGGTGCGCTCCCATACGCGACCGGTTTTCAGGTTGCGCAGCTTGACGCGGTTGAACGCCTGGCCCTTACCAGGTTTGACGAATTCGTTTTCCACGATTGAGCAGGGGTCGCCGTCCAGCATCACCTTGAGGCCGCCCTTGAATTCGTTAGTGGAGTAACTAGCCATAGCAAATAGAGCCCTTTAAGTCATTTATCTATATGATTTTTAACGAGTTTTTGGTTTCTAGCCGGTTCCGGCCAAGGCTGGGTGCCCGCCACAAATGCTAGCCACAGGTAACTCGTCTGGCTGGGGAAAAGAGACTTTACCGCCAGCCCTGTACGATGGAGCGGGATTATACAGGAGGCTGGGAGCTGGAACGAATAACCTGGGAGATAATGGGGGCGGGCGCCACAGATATTGCGGCGCCGGGCGCGCCACTGGGCAGTGGATGCCGGCTCCACTGCCCCTGACGGGCTTAGCTTAGAGGGTCTTCCCCGCCGCCGTAACCTCTCCTCTGCATGCGGCGCACAAAGTAAGCAAACGTTGCCTGTGTGCGTTTTTCCTGAAGAATCCAGTCGTGGGCTTCGCGGCCCAGTTCCGGGTCAATATCCTGAATGGTACCGGCGGACTCGGCCAGGATTTGCAGCTTGGCCGCGCGCTCGCACTGAACCGCCATAACGCAGGCCTCCTCCACAGAGCGGCAGGCCATAATCAGGCCGTGGTGGCCGAGCAGGATTGCGCGCTTGTCTGCGATCGCCGCAGAAATCAATTCCCCCTCACTGTTGCCCACAGGTACTCCCGGCCAGTCTTTGAGGAAAGCAATATCCTCATACAGCATACAGGCGTCCATATGGGAAATTTTCAGCGGGCGCTCCAGCATGGACAGCGCGCACACGTGCATGGGGTGGGTGTGCACAATACAGTTCACATCGGGGCGCGCGCGGTAGATCCAGGAGTGGAAGCGGTTGGCGGGGTTGGCCATCCCCTCGCCGGACAGTACCTCTAGGTCTTCGTTGACCTCGAGTAAATTGGATGAGGTAATTTCATCGAAGCCGAGGCCCAGGCGCTGGGTGTAATAGGTCCCGGGCTTTTCGCTGCGGGCAGTAATTTGTCCTGCCAGGCCAGAGTCGTGGCCGTCGTTAAATAAGATTCGACAAGTCAGCGCCAGCTTTTCTCGCAGCGACCACTCGGGTGTGCTGAGGTGCTGTTTCATCGCTTCACTGGCCCGTTCAACCAGTTCGTTTTTTGCCATTGATAGTGTGTTAGCCATGTGTATCTCCAATTCTCACAGCAAGTTAAATTATTTTTGCACTATTTAATAAAATTTCCTTATTTATTAATGCTTGGCAAAATAATTTATAAAAACCTAACTCAAAATTATTCGATCTTTGTCGAATTTATGTTGGTGGCATTTCCCTATGCCGGAGCTTTCTCCAACAACACCTGTGAGCGGGTTGATTGGTACTTGCTGTTTAAGCGGTGACAGCTTCAGCCTGTTTATGTTTGGAGGCGTGGTAGGCGCTTTCAATAGAATCGAAGAATTGTAGGCGGGCCTCTACAAGGTGGCGCCCGGCTTCGAGCATGATGTCCAGTTGGCTGGGATCTTTGGAGGCGATATCCACCATAATATCGCGAATGGTTTCTGCGTGGCCGTCATCACACTCAATGTGCAGGAGGAAAAATTCCATCTCTTTATCGGTTACGCCACAGGAGCGAAATCCGGCCACAATATCGCTGTATAAATCGGGGACCAGCGCTTCAGCGCCCAGGCACAGAGCGCCGAGTCCGGCGCTGGCTCTGAGATCGCGACAGTTCTTGAACATGGCGTCGATCAAGTGCTGGGTGCCGGGTAAAACTTCGGCGTTTTCCAGGGTTAAACCAAAATGTTCAAGGGTTTCACGATAAATAATCGCGTGTGGTTTGGGGCTGTCGGGCTCCAGGCCTAACTCTTCCATCAGGTTTTCTGCCAGCTCCAGAACTTCATGGTTGCTGGGCAGGTTGGCCATCATTGCGCACAGGTATCTAACGAAAAAACCACTGTAAATACCTTGCTGAACCAAAAATATTTTCAGTTCATCCAGAGTGATGGAGCCTTCGCGACAGCGTTTTAAGAAAGGATGTGCGCGAGTTTGCTCAATGAGTAGGTCTTTATTGGCTTCAAGCAATTCAAGCTGCATTTCCATCGGGTAATTCCTTTTTGTAATTCTAAACTTTCTGTGTGAACACCTTTTAGGTGTTTTTATTTATTTCTCGATAGTGTCCACCTTCGGGTGGGGCGGCAAAATAATTTTCTTTGCCGGCGTTTAAATTAACATCGAATTAACCCTATTGGGAATAAGGGAATTGTGATTTTTTTGTTATTTTGTTGGCATTTTTTTTGTGTTGCCGCCTGTTAGTGGTTTTTATTTTGCTAGTGAGCGGTTTTCTTTTTGCTTTATCCTTTTTTATTCTCTTGAAGGTGGTGGTTTTTTTGACTGTGGTGGTTGCCTAAAAACATTGGTTGGGTGGGTTTTTATCAGTGAGTAATCACTCCAGTGGTAAGAGTTAATGCTCGCTGTCTTCTGCCATAAAGTGGGGCGCATCTCCGGTAAAGAAAGGTAAAGGATTTTGTGGGGAATTTGCGCGGTAAATTTTTTGTGAGTGTTTGCGAGTTTCTGCATGGTTTAAGGGGGCTGGTACTGCGCGATGCTTCTGCGGCCCGCTGCAATAACTGTTTATTTCAGTTGTATCACGGCCAGAGCAAATCGATTTTTATTGAATTATCTGTAGGGTGAATCGTGACTTTGATTAGGGGCTATGCCTATCAGGGAGCCCTTAAATGATTGCGTAATATGTCTGCGGGTCTTTCACAGTGCCTCGTAAACAGTCTGGCATTCCCGCGAAGTCGCGCCTTGATTGAGAGCCGCTCTGCAAGCTGGAGGCATCGCGAAATTATTCAGAGGCCCCTCAGCTCAAGGATGGTGTAGCGGGGCAGGGCTAGTTGCCTGGGATCTGTTACAATTCGTTATTTTGTAGTGTACCCACAATGGCGTTATCGGCCCCCGACATAGCACTTATCGACACGCAGGAAACCCGCCGCTGGCAGGACGAATTGTCTGATTTGGTCACAGAGCCGGCAGAGTTAATTGACTTATTGCAGCTGGACCCCAGCCAAGTGCCCGATGCTTTAAGAGCTGCGTCGGGCTTCTCCCTGCGTGTTCCGCGGCCCTTTGTGCGCAGAATGCGCCCCGGTGATCCCAGCGATCCCTTGCTCTTACAGGTTTTGCCGGGCGCATCGGAATTGGAGCGGGTACCGGGATTTAGCGCCGATCCCTTGCAGGAGGCCGAGGCCAATCCGCTGCCCGGTGTCGTGCATAAATATCACGGGCGCTTGCTACTGATTGCCGCAGGGCAGTGCGCGGTGAATTGCCGCTACTGTTTTCGCCGGGAATTCCCCTATGGCGACAATCACCTGACCCGCAAGCAGGGCTTGGCCGCGCTGGAGTATATCCGCGCGCGCACGGAGTTGCGCGAAGTTATCTTGAGCGGTGGTGACCCCTTGGTGCTGAGTGATCGACAGCTCGCCTGGTTGTCGGGAGAACTGGCGCAGATCGCCCACCTGGATAAATTAAGAATTCACAGCCGTTTGCCGATCGTCGCACCGAGCCGGGTAAACCGCGAGATGCTGGAGTGGTTTGCGGGCTCCCGTTTAAAGCCGGTATTGGTATTGCACTGCAATCATGCCCGTGAAATTGATAGCGAAGTCAGATCGGCCCTGCTGCGCCTGCGCGAGGCTGGCGTGACCCTGCTCAATCAGGCGGTATTGCTTAAAGGGGTGAACGACAGCGCGGCGGCGTTGGAGGCACTGAGTGAAACCCTATTTGATGCCGGCGTGCTGCCTTACTATTTACACCAATTGGACCGGGTTAACGGCGCCGCCCATTTTGAGGTGTCCGACCAGCAGGCCGTGGAAATTATCGAACAGCTACGCCACCGTGTACCCGGCTACCTAGTGCCAAAATTAGTGCGTGAAATCCCCGGTGTACCGTCTAAATCTCCGGTGTTGTAACGCCTTGGCCAAGCGCGTTACTTAGCAGCTGGTCAGGCAGTATTCCTGCGGCAGTGGCACCGGGTAATAGGTGCCACTAAAAGTGCTTACTATGGTGAGCCCAACTACCAGCCCAACCGCTATGACAGCCCCAGCACTGCGATCCAGGGCTGCGCTTGAAAATTTTTCCCGAAATATCCAACGTAAACCACAGGCGAGATGGGTAAAGAAAGATACCACTGCCAGGGTGTAGTAGGGGGCAAAGAAGATCGGGTAGGCCTTTGCTTGCAGGCCGGCTGCGGCAAAAAAGAAATTAGTATCCAGGCCCTGTACCCACCTGCCGTACATCACTGCTGATATATGAAACATTAAAAAGAAGGCCAGATAGCCGCCAGATACTGCTTGGGCACGATCGAAAAAGCCCTGCCGTTGCCCCCACCTTTTAACAATAAAGGTAAGCCCTGATAGCACCTGGAAAAGGGCGCAACCGAGCAGTAGGACTTCGATAATTTGTCTCCGATAAATTTGTCGGAAACTCTGCATAAAATTGATATGGGTCTCAATGCCCGCTAGGGCTACCAGGTGATTGGTGATATGGCAGAGGATGTACATACTAATGGTGAGGGCGGAAAGTCGGTGTAGTGTGTGAAGCATGGGCGGAACTCCTTTCTGCCGTTGGCTCTCTATCGCTAACTTTAAAGTGTTTTTTCACTGTGTGACTAAACGAAAAAACCACACTATCAATCATATCGCTTCAGCAGTTTTCGTTGAAGCTGTTTTAAATTCTATTGTCTTTTGCCAAATTCTCACTTGCGGGTTTTGCGCGATATTTAGCCTTTGTTGCAGTGATGTTTATTTTTTTAAAAAAAATAGGCCAGAATTGATAGATTTTTTGCGGGGTTAATCGTTATGTTTTTAGGCTTGCTGGGATGGTTTGCAGATTTTCTTTGCCTACTGTGAAGAGCAGCTGTTGGCTGGCTGATAGGTGTGTGTCTGTGGTGGGGCATATTTTTGTTGCCTTATCCTTTTGTTAATAGTTTGTATATATTTCGCTTCTGTGTGATATGTCGGGTTGCTTTTTAATAGGTGAAGCGTTAATAAGTTGCTTGGCGGGTAAACTGTTTTCTATTTTTGTCATGCGCCAGAGTTATTATCCAGAGGTTTTTTGCGGATAAGTGTGAAGACGTTTTTGTAAGAAGTCGGAGAGGGAATTTTGTATCCGAAAAAGGAAGTTATTCAGGCCCTGCCGGAATTGTTGAATGCACAGACAATTCAACAGGTTAAGGACCGTGTGCAACGCTCTATTAGTGCGATAGGGTTTGATTATTATCTTATTGGGTTGGAAGATCCTGCTGGTACCCTCGAGCAGTATTCGGTAGAAACCAACTATCCCAGTGACTGCATTGAGAACTATAGCCGGGGAAAATGGGTAACCCGCGACCCGGTCGTGCGCCACTGCCGCCAGTCGCCAATCCCGATGATCTGGCACCGGGCACATTTTTCCGGTGACGCTGGGCGGATATATGAGGAGTCCGAATCCCACGGTATTGCCTCCGGTGTTTCCACAGCACTGCGCGGTGCCAGACAGAGCCGCTTAATGATGATTTCTGTTGCCAATGGAGCGACTTACACCCCAAGGCTCGGCAGCTGGTTGCAGGAAACCATGCCTATGATTCAATTGCTCGCTTCATACGCCTACGAGGCGATTAGCCGCATTGACCAGGGGGCCGTCGCTGCTGAAATCGGGCTCACCCGCCGCGAAGGGGAGTGCCTGCACTGGGCGGCAGTAGGCAAGACGTCCTGGGAAATTTCCAGGATTCTCGGCTGCTCTGAGGCCACAGTGAATTTCCATATTCGCAATGTGATACAGAAACTCGGCGTCGCCAACCGCCGCCAAGCTGTGGCCAGGGCACTCTCTATCGGTTTGATCAGACCTTAAGCCAATACTGCGCCGGCACGGGCGGCCTGCTGGCCGATAAAGCTGCGCAGTTCCTGCCGCTTGAGTTTGCCACTGGGGGTACTGGCAATATCCTCCACTAGCTCAATGCGGTCGGGGCACAGGGCGCGGGGGTGCAGTTGCTCCCGGATTCTCTTCATCAGGTCGTCCACCAGTGCGGTTGCCGAGTAGCCGCTATTATTGGCAACCACATAAGCGCGCAATCGAATCAACCCTTCGGCCGTTTCAATAGGCAGGGCTGCGGCTTTGGCTACCCGTTTATCCGCGAGTAGAAATGCTTCGAGTTCCTGCGGGCTGACCCAGTGCCCAGCCACTTTAATTCGCTCGCTGTCGCGGGAAATAAAATGAAACCCCTTTTTATCCCGTGAGAAAAGATCGCTGGTTGCGAAGGGCTGTTTTACCGCTTGCAGTTCACCCGTAGCGGGTACCAGGTAGCCGAGCATCAGGCAGCCACGAGATAGAGACAGGCTGATATCGTCGCCGTCACCGTGAGGGATTTCGCTGTAGCGAAATCCCTCGACTTTTTGCAGAGCTTCTTCGCCACTAGCCAATTCAGATAAATAGGGGGCGAAGGTTTCGGTGGTGCCGATTGAGTCTAGAATTTGCGCACCGCTCCAGGCCTGCCAACGTCTGCGCACTACGGCGGGTAAGCGCTCACCGGCGGAGAGGGACAGGCGCAAATGCTCCAGCTGATATTCGCGCTCGGCACGGGACATTAATAAATGGTAGAGGGTTGGCACTGCGAGAAAGACACTGACTTTTTCCGCTTCGATAACATCGAGAAAATCGCAGTGCTGTTTCCATTGGGGCAACATAATGGCAGTGGCTCCCCGGCTCAGGGGAACGTGCAGTCCCTGTAAGCCAAAGGAAAAGAAGGGACCGGTAGTGGCAAGCACCCGATCCTCTGCGCGGATATTCCACAGCGGACCACTGACCGTGCGCTCGAACTCCCAAAAAGAGCGGTGGCTGTGCACACAGAGTTTTGGTCTTCCGGTGGAGCCGGAGGTGGCCAGCACCAGGGCGGGTCTCAGGTCCAGGTCTGCCGCCAGCCGGCTGATTTCACTGGTTGCCACCGACCCCGCTGCGAGGCCGCTCAATTCCTCGATCGATGACATAGGCTCGAAAGGTGCGCACAGGTCAGCCCCCTCTACGCTGGGGGCTGCCAGGATTACCTTGGGATCAAAATCTTCCCACAGATTGCGGTAGTGTCCCTGAGGGAGGGACGGGTGGACCATAAATGGCAGGTGGCCACTGCGCATAGCCGCCAGCCAGTAAACGGTATTTTCCAGTGTGGCCCCGCCGACCAGGGCGATGCGCTGTTGGCTGCGGCTGCCGGCCAGGTGTAAGTTCAGATCAATGGCTGCGGCAAAGCTCAGCTGCTGCAACTTTCGGTAACTGATACTGCGGCGGCCGGAGGGGGCGATTTCAATGAGTGCAGGGTGGTCGCCCCGGCCATCGCGAACATGGCGATCGACCAGTAGATCGACACATCCCTGATTGGAATCTAAAGGGTTCACGGCAAGGCTTCTCCTCAGTTGCCTGCTGCACCGGCAATCGGGCCGGCACACTATTTTGGTGGTGCAGCGGTGCGCTGCATTACCCGAGTTTTGTTACAGGGCCAGCTCCGGCTCCTGTTGATTCAGTGTCAATGAGCGGGCAAAGCCGCTCTCCGACAGCACGTCATCGCGGAATACGCTTTGCAGTTGCATCAGGGTTGTGGCCGGATTGGAGCGCTGAAATACATTGCGCCCCACACAGATACCCCCGGCCCCGAACTCCACTGTCGCCGCAGCTAACTCAATCAATGCGCGTTCATCGGCCAGGGCGCCACCGGCAAATAGCACGGGGGTATGGTCCTGAATGCCATCGATAAGTTCGGGAATGCGTTGTAGATTTTGCGGTGCCGCCACCTTGAGTGCATCCACGCCCAGCTCTACAGCGGTGCGCATAAAGTGACGCAGACGCTCGAGGCCCTGGGCATCGCTGCTTTTGTCATAAACCATATTCAGCACCGGCATTCCCCAGGAGTGGGCCTCGTCCACAACGTGACCGATCAAGCGCAAATTGTGGGATGCGGTTGCTGCGGAGAAATTGGTTTGGATTGAAACGGCATCGGCCCCCAGGCGCACGGCGGCCTCAACGGTGGTGACCAGCTGCTTGATATCCGGCTGCTCATCGGTGCATACGGAACCATTGAGGTGAATAATCAGTCCACAGTCGAGCTTGCCGCCGAGGCGCTCCGCCAGGCCCTTGTGCAGGACAACGCCAGTTACCGCGTCTGTATCGAGCCAGCTGAGCATCTCCTCCGGTCGCTGGATACCGGCAATCGGGCCCACAGTCAGGCCGTGATCTAAAGGGACTACCAGTGCTTTACCGGACTGGGGATCTACAAAGCGCTTCCAGCGCCTATTGCGTGCCATTTCAGTCATTGAAATTTCTCCTTTGCTTGTGAGGTGGCGGCTATGCGTCGGAGAGCACCGCGCGAATTGGCCTTCTCAGTATTTTGCGAGTGGGAATGGCGCTGGCGACAGCTGCGATCAGGACCAGGGCGCAAGCCGTTGCCAGATAAATGGGAATAACCCAGGCGAGGTCGACGGGGATAGCATTGGTTGAGCCCGGTGGCGTCCACATAATTTGCGCGGCGCGGACGGCCCAGACAATTGCGGCGGTAATGCCGATACCCAGTGCCGCAGCGGCCAGGGCCAGCCAGCTGTTTTCCAGTGCCGTCAGTGTCAGCACAAAGCGGCGGGTAAAGCCGAGGCTGCGCAGGGTGGCGAATTCCCGCGCGCGCTGGGAAAAGTTCATATAGCTGGCATTCAGCAGGCTGGTAAAACCAATGGCGCAGGCGATGATTGCGATAAAGTTGAGGAAGCCACTCAGCACCGCTTTAAACTGGTGGTAAAACGCGGCGCGATCGGACCACAGGAACACCTCGATATCGCTGAGCCCCGCCTGTTGCAGCTGCCCCTTGATTCGGGCCTGGGCTGCACCGACATCGGCGCTGTCACTCAGCAACACGTGATACTCGCTCACATCGGAGGTGTTCAGCAGGGCCTGGGCATCGGCCATGGGCAGAACGACGAGTCGATCATTTATCTCTTTAATGCCCCAGTCCATGATGCCGGTGGGTAGCGCGCGTATCGCGTTGACCCTGGCGGTCCCACGGGTGGTGGCGGTCAGCTCCAGGGGACCGGGTGGGCAGTTGATGGGGCGCGACTCGGGCGTGTCCCCGGGTTGCAGCGGTGCGAAGCCCACCGAGGGGATTTCGCAGCCGAGTATCGCCGCCAACCCCTGGCCGAGAATCAAAGGTTCAGCACGGGTTTCCATCCACAGGGGAGTGCCCGCCACCACATCGTACTCGTAGGCGGGGCCCTTGATGGCGCGGATTTCCCGTACATCCTGGCCGATACCGGCGAAGATACTGCTCACCTGGGCATTGGAGACCATGCCGGAAATACGCAGGATGCGAGCGCTGGCGACAACGTCTGGGTCCGATGCCAGCACTGAATTGATATCCCCTTGTAGCTCGGCGGTCAGCGGCAATTGCCCCGCGCCTTCGACCTGTCGCGCCAGGTCGGAAGCGGGTCTTTCAATCACCAGGTGACCCCGTGCCCCCCAGTGCATAAAGGCATCGCGGATCAGTGCCACACTGGACTGGGTGTAGCCGGCCAGCAGACACAGGGCGAGCACCGAAATACTCATCACCACAAAAGTGCCCAGAGTTTTGCGCCCCTGGCGCCACAAATTGCGCAGGGACATTGTCAGCAATAATTTAGCGGTCATGTGGGCTCCTACAGAGTCATCAGTGTGTCGACGGTAAACAGGCTTTCCGGCGGCTTGGCCAGTGATACCTGGGCGTACTCAAGCACGCTGTAGCGGTCGGGAAAGTTCGCGTTGACGATCTTCATCTGCGACACAAAAGGCTGCTTTCTGTCCCCCACCTGCACCTGGTTGCCGTACTCGAACAGGGCGATCTTGAGGGGCATGCCACTGGCGGTGAGAAATTCCGCTTTCACTCCCAGCAGGGTGTTTTTGTCGAGGTAATAAACGATGGACTCATAGGTCGCGCTGTCAGTGGCGGCGGTGAGTTTCAGTTTGTGGCAGGGTGTTCCGTCAACTTCAGCACTACCCAGGTATTCCGGTGTGTAGTCGCGGGCGTACTGAGTGGAGGCGATATCGCCATTGGCCGCCTCGCCTACGAGCCGTTGCTGCGGGCTGATACTGATGGGTTTGCGCAGCCCCGGTTTGGCGTACCACATGGCGCGGGAGGCGATAAGGATTTTCTCGCCCCGGTAGCGCCTGGGTGCTGTGGTCATGGCCAGGGCCCGCCCGTCCCGCACAGCGATATCGTAATCGGTCTCGGTGGTGCCGGCGGGGTCTTCAGTGTGAATGCGCAACTTCCACTGGTAGCTGCCCCAACCCCCGCGAGCCAGGTCTGCCTCGTGTAGCCAGTGGCGCATAATTTCCTTGTCGGGGGTGGCCGTTGCCGCTACTTCCAGCGGTTCAGCTGCCTGGGGTTGCACGGGGAATAGGGTCAGTGCTACGACCACACTGGCTGTGGCGGATAGCAACTGGGTAAGCGGTACGCTGCGGCGCCCGGGGCGAACTTCTCCGCCGACTTTTTTGCGCGCGGTCAGCAGCGCGCCGAGAGTGATACCGGCCCCGACACAGGCAATGGCGCCGAGGGCTGTGGATAGGGGCAGGTCCAGGTTCAGACGGGCCGGCTCAGAGATGCGCGGCAACTGGGTTTCTGCACCGGCGGCGCCGAGGGTTAGCATTGCAATATAAGCGGCAATGGTGGCGACCACGGCCGCAGCGACGGTGGTTAGCAGGCTCTCCCTGACAAACAGACCGGCGATGCGTTTGCGGCTAAAACCGAGCGAGCGCAGCATACCGATTTCGCGGGTGCGATCGGCTACATTCATCGCCAGGGTGTGTTGGATGGTGGTGAGGGCAATAGTGAACACCACCAGGCCGGTGAAGGCGAAGACCATATTAAAAAACCCCATAAAACTGGTGTAGAGCTGGCCGATCTGGGGGTGGTCCCAGGTGGTCACTTCAAAACGGCCCGGCGCCTCACTCGCGAGGCTTGCCGTCAGCTGTTCGCGGAATGGGCCGCTGTGCTGGCGGTTGTCGAGCTGAATCACCACCCTGGAAACGGCATCGGTATCGTAGAGGGATTGCAGCAGCGCCAGCGGTGCCTTGAGCCCCTTGTCTTCAATCGCCTCAATACCGGTGGAGAAGTCACCCAGTAAGGGCGCCTCAATAGCGTTGATCCGGTTGGCGTAGGAGGCGCTGAACAGCTGGAGTTCGGTGCCTTTGGCGGGGTAGCCGAGCAGGTCCTGCAACTGGGGGGTAAGGAGCAACCCATCCTCCGGTGGAGGAGTGGCAGCCAGGGGGCTAGCCGCTTGCAGTGCCCGCTCAAAAGCCGGGTCTATGCCCCGGGCCAGGAATACGGCGTTTTCACTGCCCGCCTGCACCACCCCCACGCCGGCCAGCTGGTTGGAGGCGCGCAGAAAATGGGGTAACTCGGCACTCACCCGATGGATCAGGGCCTGCTCGCTCTTATCCAGCGAGTACTGGGCTGGGGAGGCGGCCAGCTGCTCCGGGCCGTCGGTGCGATATACCTGTACGTGGGCGTTGGCGTCGCGATAGATCACGACTGAGGCCAGAGACCCTTCAACGAAGCGGATATAGCTGAGAAACATCAGCACCGCGAACAAACCCACGGCCACCGCGATTACGGTGGCGAGGGTGCGCCTGCGGTCGCGGTACAGGTTGCGAAAAGCCATCGACCACATTACGCCACCTCGCTTGTATCTGTTGTTAATTCGGCCGCTGCAGTGAGCGGCGCTTCAGCGGCGCTGTCGCTCAGGTGGCCATCGCGCAGCTCTACGACCCGCTTGACGTGTTGCAGCAGGCGCTGGTCGTGGGTGGAAAAGACAAAGGTGACACCCTGTTCCCGGTTCAACTGTTTCATTAACTCCACCAGGGAGAGGGCGCTGGCGGTGTCCAGGCTAGCGGTGGGCTCATCGGCGAGGATCAGCTTCGGTTCTGTCACCAGTGCTCTGGCCACCGCGACCCGCTGCCGCTGGCCACCGGATAATTGATCCGGGCGGAAGCCGGCGAAGCGACTCAGGTTCACAGCGGCCAGGGATGCCTGGGCGCGCCGGCGCATTTCCGCCTTGCTCAGTCCGTGCAGATACAGGGGCAACATAACGTTTTCCAATGCGCTCAATACCGGCACCAGGTTAAAGTTCTGAAAAATAATGCCGTAGGTGCGGGAGCGCAGGGTGTCCAGTTGGCGATCGCTGAGCTGGCTGACCGCTTGACCGGCTACGCGAATCTCGCCAGAGGTGGCACTGTCGAGGCAGCCGATCAGATTCAGCATGGTGGTTTTACCGCTACCACTGGGGCCGGTGATCGCGACAAAATCGCCTTTTTGCACCGTGAAGTCGACGCTGTTGAGGGCGGTGACTTGGACTTCGCCGAGCTGGTAGCGCTTGGTCACAGATTCGAATTCGACCAGGTTCATCTTGTTCTCCATTTTTTCGCTCTATCCATGTGTTCCATTCAGAAAAAGAGGTCCACAGCCAGGTAACTGCTGCTGGTCACCGGTTGGCTCAGCGCCAGATCCTCGTTGGCGCGGCTGCCGGAGAGACCCAAATAGAGGGTGACGCTGTCGCTGGGGCTGTAGGAAAGTTCGGCAAAGCCGCTGCTGCTGGATTGGTCCAGGCCCTGCAATACCCTGGCAGTAAGGCTCCAGCGGCGGTCGCCAAACAGCTTTGGCCAAGTGGTTTGCAGCAGGGCGTATTGGCGCTGTACAAACGGGTGCAGTGGGCGGTTGCGGGATGGCCCGCTGCCCGCTGATGGCAGGGCGGCGAGCTGAGGGTTGCGCAGTTCAGTCCCGCTCAGGGCATAGCCGTTATAGATAAGTTCGAGGCCGGTTTCGGCGCCGGAAGTGGCGCCGTAGCGCAGATTGATCACTCCGTCCCAGCGCCAGTGACTGCGGTTTTGCACCAGTTCGATACCTGTGCCACTGGACTGTGCGTAGCCCCGCGAAGCGGCAAACTCTGCGCCGAGGGTCCAGGCATCGCCGAGGCCGTGCTGGAAGTAGCCGCCGGCATAGGGTTGAAAACCGCCGCCAGCAGCGATGACAGCGCCGATGCTGGTCACCTGGCCCTCGACCCAATTCCACTCGGCCCGGGTTAGCTGGAAGCTGCCACCGCTGTCGATAGCCTCCACGGTGTCCAGGCGCGGATCCGCCACCAACAGGCTTGCGCGCCCCCGGGCGGAGATATCGGTACTGGCGAAAACCATGGGCTTGCCGGGAATATCCCGCCGTGGTGTCACGGCGCCGTTGTCGGGAAACAGTCGGTTGGTGGGGCTGTAGAGCAGTGATGGGCCCCAACCCTGTAGGCGCTTGCCGGCGCCGAAACGGGTGCCGCCACCAGTTTCGTAGAGCAGGTAGCCCTCGGCAAACCAGTCTGGGTAGGGATCTGGTACTGTGGCCGGGCGCTCATCTTTGTCCGCAGCGAGGCGGGGTTTGAGAACGATCCGGGTGCCGTTGCAATAGCCTTGGGTGCAGCGTATTTGTAAGTCCAGACGCAGCTCGGCGGCGCTGCGTCGGGTGTCATCATCCCCCAGAGCTTCGCCCAATTGCTCGCGCTCGTGGATCATCTGTAGACTCAATTCGTAGTCGCTGATCCAGGTTTTACTGTTGCCGCTGGTATCGAAGGCCCACTGGGTCTGGCCCAGGGCGGGGATTGTCGCAGTGGATATGGCGGCGGCAATCAGGCGCTTTGCAAGGCTGTGTCTTCGCACGGGGCCGCCTCCGTAATTGCCGTGTGCGGCTGTTGCACTATCGGGGTGTAGCGCTCGCGCAGGCGACGTTTGAGGGTTTTACCGGTGGCGCCCATGGGGAATTCTGCCCAGTCGATCACCCACAGGTAATCCAGTCGCTGCTCCGGCGGGAGCTGGGCGTTGAGACTTTTGCGCAGGGATTCCGCCTCTGCCAGGTCGGCACCCACCTGTGGGGCGACAACGGCTGCCGGCATCTCGGGGCCGTTTGGGTAGGGGCGCAAACCGAACACACAGGTGTCGAGCACGCCACTTTGCTTCAGCACGATTTCTTCCAGGGGCAGGGTGTACACCGGTCCGGTGGCGCTGTGGATCACGTCCACCTCCCGATCCAGGTGGACAATTTCCCCATCGCTGCCCTGGCGTACCATATCCCCGGTAAACCACCAGCCGTCCAGGGTTGAGGCGTAGTAGACGTCGTGGGCATTCCAGTAACCGTCGAACATGCTCTTGCCCTTGATCATCAGGCGTCCCACTTGGCCTTTGGGCACGGGAACCCCGTCGGCGTCGGCAATCTTGATCATTGGGCCCAGGGGTGTTTTGCGACCCACACGGCGGTCGAAGTGTCGGGTCCAGGGAGTGGTGATACGCAGGAGTGCGGCAATACCCACTTCACTGGAGCCGAGGCCGTCGACAAATAGTGAGCCGCGCCAGGGCAGGCCCAGGCGGGTGAAGAAGGAGCCGTGAGCGATAAATGCGCGCTGCTGTACCTCGTGACTGGCATCGGCGGTAGTGCCCCAAATACGCACGCTGTCCAGGGGTTGATCCAGGGCGCCGGATTCCATTAGGCGTGTGTAAGTGACGGGAAACCCAAAGAAAACACTGGGCTCGCGTTTGTGCAGCTGCGACACCAGCTCTTTTGCCTCCAGCTTGTCATCCAGAATGACGTGTATTCCCATCATCAGCATACCGTGCAGGTAGAGATGGGAGACCTGGTGGTTCAGCGGCAGGGCAAAACAGGCCAGGTCGCGGGTGGAAATGGGGTTGAACAGCACTATGGAGCGCAGGGACTGTGCGATGCCCTCCTGTTTCAGGATTACCCCTTTGGGGGTGCCGGTGGTACCCGAGGTGTGAACAATATAGAGGGGATCGGCGGCGCCTCGGGGGCACTCAGGTACCGGGGGCAGGGGTTCGAGTAGCAGTGCTGCCAGGCTGTGTACGCTCGGGGTCAGGTGCTTGTCGCTATCGGTCAGCACGACCGCTGTAAGCCCTGTAATAAAACGGGTGGCACTATCGGTATTGCTGAGCTTTTGCCAGCCATGGGTATCGGTGAGCAGCAGCTTCACCCCCATGCGCTCCATATAGCTTGCCGCTGTATCGGGGGCGATACGGCCGTTGATGGGGACTGCGATAGCTCCGATGCGCAATGCGGCGACTGAGAACAGGAAGTAGTCGAACTGGTTGGCTTTGTAGATGGCGACCCGGTCTCCTGCACTGACCCCCAGGTGGCTCCAACAGGCCGATAGTTGTCGGACGGTGCGCAGGATTAGCGGGGCACTCCAGTGCTGTTCGCGACTCCAGCTAAGTGGTCGCGTGAGTTCGATCAGTTCGCGCTCGCCGTGACGGCGCGTGGCAAATTCCAGGGCGCGATCGACGCGGTTGTCCCAGCTGGCCAGCAGGGAGAGTCGCCCCCAGTAGCCGAGCTGTAGCAGGACAAAAGCCAGGTAGCCCAGTACCAGGGTTAAGGGGATAGCAATGGCGTAGCTCATAGTGCATCAACTCCGGTGAGTGGGGGATAGCTCGTCCAGCAGCTTGCGCAACTCACCGAGGAAGGGGGCTGCGAATTCTGCGTGGATATCGGCAAACGCCGAGCGGCGATAAACCAGATCCAATTGCATCCGGCCGTTGACGGTGGGGGTATAGAGAATGAAGTCGTAGGGCGGCACTAGGCAGCCGAAGCCCACATAGCTCTGGGTTTTGTGTTGCTCGGAACCAAAGTGAGAAAAGTCCTCCTCGATCCGCCCCGGGTTGGAGTAACAGGCATTGGTGCCGAGGGCCCGATTCAGCAGGCGCCGCGCCAAGCCGTGCAGGGGGCGCAGTCGCAGTATCGGCAGCAGGGTTTCCAGCCTTGCGATTTCAGTGCTGACCCGGCCACTGCCCCGCGCCTTAGCCATGGCGCTGTGCATGTTTTCCAGTAGGAGCGGGGTGCTCAGGCCGGTGCGCAGGCGAATCCCGGTGGGGATTAGATAGTTGCGAAAGCTGCGGTCGTAGCGGGGGGCTATCAGCCGGCGCAGGCTCACCGCACAGGTCATGCGCAAATAGCCGGACTTGTGCCGACCTGAAGTTTCCATCAGTCGCGCCAGGGCGCTGCACAGCAGGGTGTTTATGGTGACCCCATTGGACTTGGCTGTGTTGGCCAGGCGCTCTTCCAGGGCTCTGGGCATCAGGCTCTGGAAAAAATCCAGTTGGCCGATTTCCCGGTGAGTGTCCGCAGTCTCCCAGCGCTGTCCGCGTAGTTTTACCGGCATGCCGCTGTCGTTGCGCATCAGGTCGAGCCCCACACTGGCAAATGCTTGCAGCCAGCGATAGCCGCGCTTTAGGGGGCGGAACCAGTCCGGGCGAATTTCCGGCAGCGGTGTGAAGGGCAGCGCCTGACTGGGGGCAAGCGCACCGGGGACACCGCTGATATGGGCGTAGTGGTCGATGATCGCGCGCAGCAGCAGACAGTCACTGCGGGCGTCGGCGACGCCGTGATGACTGCTCAGATAGACGCAGGAGTTGTGCCCCTTGCCGCCATTGACCAGCAAGACCTGGAGGGGCGGGCGATCGCGCCACTGCAGGCGGTGCGCCGAGCTGAAATCCATCAGCAGCTGGCGGAAATCGGGATCGTTGAAGTCGCAGGCCCCCACATACTCCAGGTAGTGCACCCATTGGTGGGCGCCGGTATCTACTTCGTGCAGCTGCTGACCTTTGGGGCGGGTGCGCAGCAGCGGTATCTGCCCCGCCGCACGCTGCACACTCTGCTCCAGTAATTGTGGTTGGATTTGCCCGCTGACGATCAGGATCTGGTTGGTGTTGACGTTGGCCAGCTCACCCAAGTGAACAAAGAACTCGGCCATGGCATCGATGGGCTGGGGGGCCGTGGCGGTGACTTCGGCGGCGGTTGTCGAGGCGGTGAAACTGTCCATGGTCAGCTCCTCAGATCACTTCGGCAGTTTCAGCCTTCTCGGCCGCACTGGTTTGGGTGGCTGTGGGTTTTTCGGCATACCAGGCGCACAGCGCCCAGACCTCTTGCGCAGATAGGGGTTTAACGGGTTCAGTGCGCCCGGTAACGGCATCCAGGCGGGAGCGGTCGAAGTGCCACTCGATGCGCATAAAGCGCTGGTTGAGCCTTACGGCCCGATCAAATTTTTGTTCGATCGAGGTGCTGGGGTTGCCCAGGTGGGCCTTCACTCCGGCGACATCCGCCCAAATCTGCACCATTTTTTCTGCCGGCACTGCAACGCCGCCGGAGCAGTGGAATACCTCGAACTCTCCGGAATCTGCGCTGCGCAGGGTTAGTGAACAGGCGTCGGCGCACAGCTGGTCCACGGAAACCAGGTCCAGACGCGGCTCTGGCAGCAGGTCGACGGCGAGATCGCAGTTGCCCGCGCCGGCCACGGCCAACATGGCGTCCTGGAACATGTAAAAACCAAAGCCGTTACGGTGTACCCAGTGGGTATGGCGGTGCCCCACGACTACGCTGGGGCGGAAGATCGTGATCGGCAGGTGGTTGCGCCGCGACAGCAGGTGTAGGGAGTGCTCCGCGCTCCACTTGGTGGTCTGGTAGGTATTCACCATCTGGCTGAAGGGGTGCAGCTCTTCCTTCACTTCACCGCCGGCCATACCCGCGACATAGGCGGTGGAGACGTAATAGAAGCGCCGGCACTTGGGCGCCTGTTGCTGAACGTTCTGGTAGAGCCGCGCGGTATTGCCCACATTGGTGTTAATAGCGCTTTCCAGCTTATGGGGGGAGTAGCTCATCTCCGCCGCTACATGCCACACCTCGGTCACACTACTGAGATCGGTTGCGGTGAGAATATTTTCCAGCGCACTGAAATCCGTATCGATCACTGTCAGGTGGTTTTCAACTGCGCCGCTCACATCCAGCTGGCAGCCGTGTGCAGCGGTGAGTACGGCATTGATTGTGCGAATGCTGTCTGGATCATTGCGGGATAGGGCGATGACTTTAACCCCGCGAGCTAAAAGGTTTGCCGCCAGTGCGCTGCCGACAAAGCCGGTTGCGCCGGTGATGAGTACCTGGTGCACTTTCACTCTCCTTGTATATCCGGTCGGTGATTTGGCGGAGGCGCAGCGCGCCTCCGGGCGGGGAATCAGAGTTCGATAATGTGTTCGTCGACTTTCACACCGACGTGGCGGCCGGGTTCGGTGCCGAAGCCCAGTACGCGATCGCCGGGCTTGAGTTCGGTGACATTCAGCGGGGTTGCCTTGTCGGAGAACACGCGCACATGCCAGTCGTCCTGCATGATGATGTTCACCTTGCGGTTTTGCGGGAAGGTGGCCTCAATCAGGAGCAGCGGGCGAATTTCTGTTTTGGTGCGCCCCACGTAAACCTGGCGGGTTTCCCCTTTGGCGTTGACTGTGGTCAGTTGGCTGCCGGCGCGCAGTTCGCTGATATAACTGGTGCGATCATTGCTTTGGAATACATAGCTGTGTACCGAGGCGGCGTTGATACGGAATGGACGCAGTTCCATATACGGCAGGTGGAACACCTCCGGACAGCAGAGAATGCCGCCAGTTGAGGTCGAGCCCACCAGGATGCCCTCATCCGGGTTGAACATATGGGTGGTGTCGATACAGGCTCGATAGCCCAGGCCCAGGTGAGTGATGCGGTCAATAACGCCCACTTCGATATCTATTTTCGGCGAGGTCTGCGCATCCATTTTGTTGGCGAAACGGTCGAACTGTTCCATGGAGGTGAAAGAGGCGAGGACCCCGTCACTGCCAAGCTCGAGGACGCCGAGTGCGATGACGGCATCGTCTACATCCTGGTGCACCTCTTTGAGCAGTACTGTGTTGGTCTTGTGCAGTTCGGCAATGACCAGTTCCAGCGGGATATTGGTGGGGTCTTTGAAGGACACCATCAGATGGTCGTAGTGCATGCCCTGGTGGAAAGAGGTGTGCAGGCTCTCGGCATTGTCTACGTGAATACGCAGGCTGGTGCGCAGGCCGGTTTCGCTCGCGGCACTCAGTACCTGGGCTTCGTAGCTGGATACGATTGCGGGTTTTCCCTGCTCGGCGCTGTCTTGCAACCGCTGGGCAAATTTTTCCCACTCGCCCATATCCTCCAAATGCACGACCCGCTGTAATCTGGGGGAGGCGGCTTCGTTTAAAAGATCAAAATTATCGGCGTAGAGGACAATACCGTTGTAACGCCCCTGGCCGAGACGCTGGGTAATCGCCTTGCGGGTTTCCTCATCCAGTGTTTTGAGAACATTGGAGTCATACCAGAGTACATGCTCGCGACTGTCGCGCACTTCGGTGGTTGCGGGAAAAAGAGCGGTGTTGGCGGGCGGTACTGGCTCCAGCGGTGTGGTGGGCTCGCGCCTGGATGGGGAAGCTTTTTCCTGTGTCGCTTTGCGGTTTTTTTTCGGGGTAGCAGGGCGTTTGCTCTCAACTTGTTCCATGTCGGTTTCCTGGTGACGTTTGAAAATCTGTGGAGCTGGCTGAGGGAATCGGGGGCGGCTCGATAAGTGAGTCGGATCACTGGGGATTCCCCAGTAATGGCTTCCCTGCATCTGGCCAGCGGCCATAAATACCGGCGGTTAGACTAAGTTCGAGGGTGGGGAGCGTCACCTAGCAAAACTGTTAGGTGCGGTTGCTTGGCGCCTCTGTTAACACTTTTTACTGGCGTGCTAATTGAGTTTTTTATCGCTACAAGGCGTATTTAATTAACCGTCTCAGAATTTAAATGGAGCTGTATGTATGACGATGGTTTTCGCAGCTCTGGAATGGCTATTAGCGGAAGTCGCGGGGAAATGAGGCGGAGCATGTTTATTTCCCCAGCGCAGCGAGCCGGCTGGCGGGGGAAAGCGCAGGGTTGGAGAAGTAAACTCCCAGCAAATTGATCTATGCTAACGGCTCTATCTCTATGCTCGATATATTTACCCGCTCGATCGGTTTCCCAGGCAGGCCATCCCAAGGGCAGGTAATTACGCCGTAAAAATTTGAATAGCGGTCAGCGGAGCGGGGGCGCAGAAAAGTGGACTCTTTTAACTGGGTGTTTTGTGTGATTTAGGTCACAGGTGCCAGTTTGATCTACTCTTGTATGCCAGCCTCTAGGCCCCCTAAAATTACCGCCAGCGGTAGCTGTGTGCCGCCATTTAAAAATAGAGCAAATAATGAGTAGCAACGACACAATACGACTTCTCCTGATTCACGATACCCCATCGGAAGCCCAACGCCTTGTGAGTATGCTGCACAACGCAGGCCGTCCCAACCGAGCACAGCATGTCGCCAGCGAGGCAGCATTTAACCGCCTGCTACAGGATAAAACCTGGGATTTGGCGATTGCTGCCGAGAGCAGCACCCAGGTGTCCCCCGCAGTGGCACTGCGCACCATTAGCAAACTGCAAAAGGATGTCCCGGTCATTATGTTGACCGAGCGCAGCGGTGCCCAACCGGTGGTGGAGGGGCTGAAGCTCGGGGCCCGCGATGTGGTGGTGGTGGATGAGGACCAACACCTGCTCTTTGTGATACAGCGGGAGCTGGCGGCGCTGGCCAACCGCCGCCAGGCGCGCCTGCACGATCGCCGCTATCACGCTACTTTGCAGCGCGCCAAAGAGCTGCTCGATAGTTCCAAAGATGCTATCGCTTATATCTCTGATGGCCTGATCGTCTACGCCAATGATTCTCTGGCCGAGCGCTTTGGCTACGACTCCGGCGAGGATATCGAATATCAGCCGCTGATCGATATGCTGGCGGAAAGTGAACAGGAGGCGGGGCGCGAGTTTCTGAAAAGCTGCGCGATCGACAATAACGAGCTGGAGGCGAAGGAGTGGCAGTTTACCGCCAAGACCGCCTCCGGCGAGTCCCTGCCCACCCGCGCAGAAGTGCTCAGCACCACTTACGACGATGAGCGCTGTTTACAGGTGCGTATCGCCTCCCGCAGAGGCGATACGGAGCAGTTGGAGGCACAGCTCAGCGATATTAAAAACCGCGACCCGCTGACCGGGCTGTTCAATCGCCAGCACTTCCTTCAGGTTTTGGATTCCTGTATCAAATCCGCCGCAGATTCCCACAATACCGGTGGTCTGATGCTGATCGAGGTGGACCGCTTTGAAGATGAGGTGTTGAAAGCTGTGGGGGTGGCCGGCGCCGACGCCCTGCAAAAAGCATTGGCGGAACTGCTCAAGTCCTGCCAGCGCAGTGGCGATACCCTGGCGCGATACAGCGAGGACGCCTTCTGCCTGCTCAGCCCCAATACCACCCCGGACAGCATTGAGCAGCGCGCCCGCGATATTCTGAAAAAGGTTTCCGATACCATCTTCGATGCGGATGGCAAAACCCTGCAAATCACCGCCTCTATCGGTATGTCTCTGATGAGTGAGGCCTCCAGCGGTGCGCAGCAGGTGTTGGATCAGGCGCTATCGGCGCACAAGCAGGCCCTGGGAGCGGATAAGAAAGGCGGCAATTTTGCCCTTTACGAACCGGACACCGACGGCGGTGCCGATGCCGATACCTACCACCGCGCCCGCGTGGTTCAGGCCCTGGAAGCCGGCAGCCTGAAACTGCTGTACCAGCCGATCCTCAGCTTGCAGGGGACCGGCGAGCAGTTGTACGAAGTGCTGGTGCGCATGCTCGACGACAGGGAAGAGCTGGCGCCGCTGGCCTTCCTGCAAGAACTCGGCGATGCGGGCCTGTCGGCGAAAATGGACCGCTGGGTAATTATTACCGCGATCAAGGCCGCAGCGGCGGCCCGGGCTGAGGGCAAGAATATTACCCTGATGCTGCATATTACCTCCGCCTCCCTGGTGGACAGCAGCTTGCCCGGTTGGCTGGGGGTGGCGTTTAAGGCGGCCAAGGTGGCGCCGGGAACGGTGATCTTCCAGCTGCGCCAGGAGGATATCAACAGCAACCTGCACGCGGCCCGGGATTTCACCACCCAGGTGCAGCAACTGGGCTGCCGGGTCTCCGTGTGTCACTTCGGCACCGGCCTCAATCCGTTCAAGGCGCTGGAGCATGTAAAGGTGGATATCGCCAAGATAGACCCCTCCTTTGTGCGCGAGGTCCAGGACGAGGGTGAGAGCAGTGACTCCCTGGCGGGGCTGGTACAGCGCCTGGGTGAGGCGAATACCAAGGTGATAGTGCCCCATATCGAGCAGGCCAGCATGCTGCCGACCCTGTGGCAGACCGGTACCGACTATATTCAGGGCTACTATGTGCAGGCTCCGGCGGAAGAGATGAACTTCGACTTCAGTCTCGAATAACTCCTCTCCGCCAGCGTTTAAAAAACCGCGCCATCTCTGCCGATCGCGCGGTTTTTTAATGCCGATAAATCAGACGTGGTAGCGGCTGCGCAGGGCGGCAATGGTATTGCGCGCCAGGGCGCCGTACTGTGGTGCCGGGGCTGGGACAATCTCCCCGGCCGTGCTCTCGGTCCAGGCGCGCTGGATATGATTCTGCCCCGCTTCCTGCTGGTAAATTCGCGCCAGGCTGGCGTTGTAATTCTGACTGGTGACTGTATCCACGTGATACCAGTGAGCCTTGGCGCGAGAGTGGGAAACATCCATTAGCAGGTAGCCGCGCTGGGTGATCTCCACCCACTTGAGGTGCGGAATCAATCCATCCATAGCGATGGAGGCGATATCACTCAGATGGGATTTGTCCAGGAAGCTGGAGGTGACCCCGGGGGTAATAAATTCGCCGCCGAGGGCGCCGCGACCGGTGAGGCGGCCGTATTTCAAAATACTGAACGGATTGCTGGCCAGGTCCCAGGCCCAGGAGCTGTGGATATCTCCGGTGAGTACCACGAAGTTGTCGATATTATTGTCGGCAATATGGTCGAACAGGCGCTCGCGGGAGGCGGTGTAGCCATCCCACTGATCCATATTTACGGATAAATCCCGCGCCAGGCTGAGTTGCGCCATCATCACCTGTTGCCCCAGCATCCGCCAGCGCACGCCGTCCACTTGGGACTGGGTCAGGCTGCTGTGCAGCCACTGCTCCTGCTCGGCACCGAGAATACTGCGCTCCGGGTCATCGGCGCTCTGCTGATCGAACCAGTCGGCCTGCTCGGAGCGCGCGGCGATGCGGGTATCCAGCATCATCAGGTCCATCAGGTTGCCGAAGCGGAAGCTGCGGTAGATGGCCCTGTCGCCAAACAGATCGAAGAGGCCGTTATCGCGGATCGGCATCCACTCGAAGTAGGCCTGGTTGGCCACCGAGCGGCGCACAAACCAGTCGCCCTCACCCTCTTCGATATTGTGGTTCTCGGCGCCGCCGGCCCAGGCGTTATTCGTGGTTTCATGGTCGTCCCAGACACAGATAAACGGGTGCTGGCGGTGTACCTCCTGCAAGTCCGGGTCGGAGCGGTACTGGGCGTAGCGCTGGCGGTAATCCTGGATATCCACCATTTCCTTGGCGGGGATTGGCTCGCGGCCGAGGCCGGTGTCGGTGCCGTAGCCACCGGGGCCGTATTCGTAGATATAGTCGCCCAGGTGCAGCACCACATCCAGGTCTGCGCGCAGGGCGATCTCCCGGTAGACGTTGAAGTAACCCATGGGGTAGTTGGAGCAGCTGGTCACGGCAAAGCGCAGCCTGTCCACATGGCCGCTGGGCAGGGTGCGGGTGCGGCCTACCGGCGAGTCGATGCCGTTGGAATAGAAGCGGTAGTAGTAGCTGGTGCCCGCTTGCAGGCCGCCGGCATCCACTTTGATGGTGTAGTCCACCTCAGGCCCGGTGATGCCACTGCCGCTGTTGACCACCATGGCCATTTCCGGGTCCAGGGCGATCTGCCAAGTGTAGGGCAGCATAGACTGGAATTCCGGGTCGGCGGACGGGGTGATGCGGGTCCAGAGAATCACGCGGTCGGCCAGGGGGTCACCGCTGGCCACGCCGTGCTGGAAGGGCTCCTGGCCGGAGCCGTAGGCCTTCAAAAGGGGTAGGGCGGCCAGGCTGGCGCCGGAAAATTGTAGAAACCGCCTCCGGGACAGAGACATGGGGTTCTCCTTATGTGCTTGTTATAAAGGACCCGCAGTCTGAATCTGGAAGGTGAACGACGTGTTAATTCCCGCTCATAATTTTTCTGCCTGTACCGCTATTAGTCATGAAATTCGCCCCAAGGCGCCGAAACTGAGACATTAATCTGGTTTATTGACAAAACGCGGCATGACCGTCGGTAGCTCGGGGTGCTGTGGGGGATTGGCGCGCCGGTGGGCGACGGGCGCGCAGGCCTCTGTCGTTTCTCATCGGCGCGTGGTCGGGTATCCTGTGGCGCAAATTGACAAGCTGAACTCAGGGAGTAGACCCATGTTGCCCCGTTTACTGTGTACCAGTCTGATCGTCGGCGGCCTTGCCGTTGCCGGAGGCTGTTCCAAGTCGGAGCCTTCCAAGGCCGAATTAGACAGTGCCAGCGCGCCGCTGAAGGCGTCCGCTGTGATGGAAAAGAAGCCCGGTGTCGATAAGGCGCCGCAGTCCGGTGTGGACTACCACTCTTTCGCCAACAGCAATGACTACCAGGTACAGCACCTGGATCTGGACCTGACTGTCGACTTCTCCCGCAAGGTTCTGGAAGGTGAAGCCCAGCTGGACTTCAAGCGCCTCAATGACAAGAACCTGCCGATGGTGCTCGATACCCGCGAGCTGGAAGTGGTCTCTGTCTCCGCCAATGGCGCGCCGGTAAAATTCTCCATGGGAGAGCAGGACGGCCACCTGGGCACCCCGCTGAATATTGAGCTGCCGGAAGATGCCGACAGCATCACTATTCGCTACCGCACAGCGCCGGGCGCCTCGGGTGTGCAGTGGCTGGAGCCGCAGCAGACTGCGGGCAAGAAGCACCCGTTCCTGTTTACCCAGGCCCAGGCGATCCACGCGCGCAGCTTTATTCCGCTACAGGACTCCCCCAAAGTTCGTATCACTTACAACGCCACCGTGCGCACCCCGAAAGAACTGCGCGCGGTGATGAGTGCCAACAACGACCCGCAGGCGGCCAAAGATGGCGTCTATGAGTTTGAAATGCCCCAGCGCATTCCCTCCTACCTGATCGCCCTGGCGGTCGGCGACCTGCAATTTAAGCCTATGGGCGAGCGCACCGGTGTCTACGCCGAGCCCTCAATGCTGGAATCTGCGGCGGCGGAGTTTGCCGATACCGAGTCCATGCTGGAAGTGACCGAGAAGGCCTACGGCCCCTACCACTGGGACCGCTACGACCTGCTGATCCTGCCGCCCAGCTTCCCCTTCGGCGGTATGGAAAACCCGCGCCTGAGCTTTATCACCCCGACGGTGATTGCCGGCGACAAGAGCCTGGTGGCCCTGATCGCCCACGAACTGGCGCACTCCTGGTCCGGCAACCTGGTGACCAACGCCAGCTGGCGCGACCTGTGGCTGAACGAAGGTTTCACCACCTACCTGACCAACCGCATTATGCAGTTTGTCTACGGTGACGAGCGCTACCAGATGGAAATGGCCCTGGGCTATGACGATCTGCAAGCGGACCTGGCCGATAAAGAGCCCCGCGATGAGATTATGGCCATCGACCTGCGCGGTCGGGATCCCGATGAAGTCTTCTCCAATATCCCCTACGAGAAAGGCTCCCTGTTCCTGTACGAGCTGGAGCAAAAAGTGGGCCGCGAGGCGTTCGACCGCTTCCTGATGGAGTACTTCAACCACTTCTCCTTCCAGAGCATCACCACCGAGGACTTCGTCAAGTACCTGGACAAGACCCTGCTGCTGGAGCACGCCGATAAACTGGATCGCGAGCGCATTCAGCAGTGGATTTTCGAGCCGGGTATCCCCGAGGGTGCGCCGCATCCGCAGTCCGATGCCTTCAGCAAGCTGGACCCGGTGCGCCAGCAGTGGCTGGGCGGCGAGCTGGCGGCGAAGGATATCGATACCCGGGGCTGGACCTTCCACCAGTGGAAATACTTCCTCGACGGTATGCCGGAGAAACTGAGCGAAGCGCAGTTGCAGGAACTGGACAGCGCCTTTGGCCTGACCCAATCCCGCAACAACGAAGTGGCCTTCAGCTGGCTGATGATCGCTGTGCGCAACGACTACGAGCCGGCCTTCGAGCGCCTGGAGCACTTCCTCACCAGCATCGGCCGCAACAAGTTCCTGCGCCCGCTGTACCGCAATATGGTTGAGACCGGTAAAAAAGACGTGGCTGCACGTATTTTTGAGCGCGCCAAGGTGGGCTATCACCCGCTGAGCGTGAAAGTGAACAGCCTGGTGATCTACGGTAAAAAAGCGGGCTAATCGCTATTTTATCCCGCTGCCGCAATTCCCCTGCGCTATGCATGGATTGCGGCAGTGTCCCTTTTCGTTTTTCTCTCCCCTGCACTCTGGCGAACACTAAAGTTTGCCTCGTCGCGCATTTTTTTCGCTTGTTTTTATCGCTCAGCGAACTGGTACGGTAGCGTTGTTAATAGCGCAGATTTTTGGCATTAAAATCATTAAACGACTGTTCAAACGGATTGCCTTTGCGTACTCTCCTGCCCCAGAGATTTTACTCAGGAAAGGAGGCACCTATGTATAAACGGGCTTTACTATTGGTTGTCCTGGGACTTTTTATTGCCAGCTGTGGGCAGAAATCCGGCCCCAACGCCTGCTCGGATAACAACAAGCGGCCGAGCTTTCCTTTTCCTCACGCGATGCTGTAAATGCTAAGTCGGGTTATACCCCGAGCTTAGCGATTTGCCGATCGTTGAGTCCAAACAGGTAGAGGGCGGCATCCAGTCCAAATAGATTGATGGCCTGGGGCGCCTGTAGTCTCACCTTGGGCTTGGGGTGAATCGCGATACCCAGCTCGCCCAAATTCAACATGGGAATATCGTTGGCGCCGTCTCCCATGGCCACCACGCGCTCCAACCCCAGTCCTAACTCCTCGGCGATTTCCTGTAGTAACTTGCGTTTGCGCTCGCCATCGACAATGGGCTCCACCACTTCACCGGTGAGGGCACCCTCGGCAAATGTCAGCTCGTTGGCGTGGGTGTAATCCAGGGGCAGGCGCTCGCGCTGTAGAAATTCGGCGAAGTAGGTAAAGCCGCCGGACAGCAGTGCCGTTTTGCAGCCCAGGGCGCGCAGCGCGCTCAATAGCTCATAGGCGCCCTCTTTTAACGGCAATTTTCCGGCAATTTCCGCCAAGCGCTGCTCGGAAAAACCTTTCAGCAGGGCCATGCGCCGCTTGAAACTCTCGCAAAAGTCGATATTGCCGGCCATGGCGGCGCCGGTAATCGCGGCGACTTGATCCCCGATACCGGTAATTTTGGCCAGCTCGTCGATCACCTCTGCATCGATCAGGGTTGAGTCCATATCGAAGCCGGCCAGCTTCGGCACCCTCTGGGTAACAGAGGCCTGGATGGTCAAGTCTACCCCCAGTTCATCGGCCACCCCCAGGCAGGCCAGACGCGCGCTGTCGAAATCGAGATCCCCATCAATTTGGCAGCGAATAACGGTGCGATCGTGTCTCTGGGCCAAAGTATCAGCGGCGAATAGACTCCACTGTTGTTCGTGAAAAAATTGCAGGAGGTATTGCAGTTGGGATAGGGAGACCGAGCGGCTCAGTAGGGTGACACACCAGATGGCTTCAAGTGTATCCGGTGCTTCGGGGGCTGGGGTAAAGTCGGTACTTTCAGCGGGGAAGGGGGCTGTGCCAGAATATTCCAGCCCGACTCGGGCGATCCCATCGCGGTAGTTCAGATAGCGCACCGTGCCGCTGCCCGAAGCCTGGGCAATCTGTTCCAGGGAGAGGTGGAATTCTTGTGAATTTATTCGATCACCCATAAGCGCTGTCCCGTTTGTATAAAATGTTCGGCGCATTATAGCTCTTGTGAGATTCTTCGCTAAAATTGCCGAGGCTTAATTTCAATGTCGGCCGCTTATCGTTTTTTAATAGGGCCGGGGGATAAGATTTTTTTTCGAATTGGTTGGGTTCGGTTGAACTATTTCGCTGACTGCTTTACCAATCGCTCAGGAGTTAATTGGCGGTGCACAACTTTGGTGCCTGCCGCTAAAATACTCGCTGCTCCGAAATAGCTGGGGCAAGCGTAAAAAAACAATACACAAAATATCTGCCTCAGTTTATGTCAGCTTCCATTGTATCTACTTTTCGCAATATACCGGCTCAGCTTACCCAGCTGTCCAAGCGCGCTCGCCAGCGATTACTGGCTGTGACTATCTGGGGCACACTGGCAATATTCTGTGCAGCGGCGCTGGGGCATTTTTATGGTCAGCAGCACAGCGCTGCCATAGAGCGGGACAGAGTTGCGGCAAAGGCTGCGGCGACTATCCTCGCCGGGCAGAGCCTGGAGAGTATTGTGAGCGGGGACCGCATCAGTTTGCAGTTGATCGCCCGCCAACTGCTGGAGTTGCCCATGGTTGCCGGCATTTTAATTGAGGATGTGGAATCGAATTCCCTGGCCGAAGTGGGGGACCTGAAAGGGGGCGAGACGATTACCGAGCCCGTGGTTCTACACGATAGTATCGCCGGCAATATCACCGTGGCATTTGTGCCCGGAAACGCCATTACCTTTCCCTGGGCCAGCCTGTTGCTGACCCTGGTTTTTGCCCTGCCGTTTAGTGCGGCCGCGGCCCTGCTCAGCGGCAGTTTGTCCAGGGGACACAAGCTGCCGGCACAGGCACCCGAATCGGATGAAGCGGACACCGATACCGAGATTGTCGAGTCCAGTGTCGGGCTCTATTTGCGCCCTCTCAATTGGACGCAACTGGGCAATCAACTGAGCCGCAGTGCCCTGGAGGGGTTGCAGCGGCAGCTGGATGGGCGCATGCGCCGGTTGCAGCGTATCTACGGTGCCAGCCCGCTGAATTGCCCGGGGCCGCAAGTTGGCCTGGATTTTTCCGGTACCGATGCGGCTTTTCGCGCAGTGTGCTGCGGTTTACTGCTGCGGGAGATGCAGAGCGTCAGCCGTACTACCGGTTTGAAGCTGGCTCTGGCGGTGGTTCCATCCCAGCCGCAGAACCCGGATTTCTGCGCCGATCAGCTGCTCAATCAATCTCGCGGCCTGTTTTTACACCCGGAGCTGCTGGAAGACAGTTCCCTGATGGGGCGTATCGAACACCATGGCGCCGGCTGGGCACTGGAAGTGACCGGCCTGAGCCCTTCCTACCAAAAACTTCTCAACAATCAGTTGCAACAGCTGCTCGGCGCTGAGGCCACCCCCCACAGAACCCCGGTGGGTTAAGGGGAGCCTGAACAACTCCGGGATGCCTCTGGCTTACAGAGCGGTTCTCAATTTAAGTGACTGAAAATGATCCGGGGTCCCTTTTTGGCGTCTGCTTTACGTTTACGTTAACGTAAACTCTTGCTAGGCTTGAGGCCATCTTGAGGACGTCGTTATGAAAGCAGAAGCCAGTCAACCGGAGCCCCATAGTTACAGCATTTCCCAGCTGGCGCGGGAATTTGATATCACCACCCGCGCCATCCGTTTCTATGAGGACAAGGGCCTGCTCAAGCCGGAGCGGCGCGGCCAGACTCGGGTCTACAGCCCCGAAGAGCGAGTGCGCCTGAAGCTGATCCTGCGCGGTAAGCGGCTGGGATTCTCCCTGGATGAGAGCCGCGAAATTATCGATATGTACGATCCGGCCCACGGCAATGTGGAGCAGTTGCACCGCCTGCTGGAGCGCATCGCGCAAAAGCGCTTGCAGTTGCAGCAGCAGCTGCGGGATATCGAGAGCCTGATGGAAGAGCTGGACGAAGCCGAGTCCAGGGCCCGAGAGTCCCTGGCGCAAAGTGGTGACGACAGCAGCGCCTGAACAGATTCGACACTGTGCACCGAGTGCGCAGTGGTCCCTTGTGGTATTGAACAGCCGCCAAGGCGGTTATTTGAATTAAAGACACTTTAAATATCAGTGGAGCCGTTATGAACACCTCCTACCCCACCCTGAATTTCGGCCTCGGTGAAGACATCGATATGCTCCGTGACATGGTCTACAAGTTCTGTCAGGCGGAGCTGGCGCCGCGCGCGGCGCAGATCGACGAAGACAACCTGTTCCCCGCCGATATGTGGAAAAAGTTCGGCGAACTGGGCCTGCTGGGCATGACCGTGGAAGAGGAGTTCGGCGGCTCCAATATGGGTTACCTGGCGCACGCTGTAGCCATGGAAGAAATCTCCCGCGCCTCCGCCTCTGTGGGCCTGTCCTACGGGGCCCACTCCAACCTGTGCGTCAACCAGCTTCGCAAAAACGGTACCCGCGAGCAGAAGCTCAAGTACCTGCCCAAGCTGTGTTCCGGTGAACACGTGGGCGCACTGGCGATGAGCGAACCCAACTCCGGTTCCGATGTGGTGAGCCTGCAACTGCGTGCGGAAAAGCGCGGCGACCGCTTTATTCTGAACGGCAATAAAATGTGGATCACCAACGGCCCCGACGCCGATACCTATGTGATCTACGCGCGCACCGAGCCGGGCATCAGCTCCGGCGGTATTACCGCATTTATCGTTGAGCGCGGTTTTGCCGGCTTCTCCCAGGCGCAGAAACTCGACAAGCTGGGTATGCGCGGTTCCAACACCTGTGAGCTGGTGTTCGAAGACTGCGAAGTACCGGAAGAAAATATCCTCGGTGAACTGAACGGCGGCGTGCGTGTTTTGATGAGCGGGCTCGACTACGAGCGCACCATTCTGTCCGGCGGCCCCGTCGGTATTATGCAGGCCTGCCTGGACGTGGTGGTGCCCTATATTCACGAGCGCAAGCAGTTCGGCAAGGCCATCGGTGAATTCCAGCTGATGCAGGGCAAGATCGCCGATATGTACGCCGACCTGAATGCCAGCCGCGCCTATCTCTACGCCGTGGCGCGAGCTTGTGATCGCGGTGAGGACTCGCGCAAGGACGCCGCCGCCGTAATCCTGTTTACTGCGGAGCGCGCAACCCAGATGGCCTTGCAGGCGATCCAGACACTGGGCGGCAATGGCTATATCAACGAGTACGCCACCGGTCGCCTGTTGCGCGATGCCAAGCTCTACGAAATCGGCGCGGGCACTTCCGAAGTGCGCCGTATGCTGATCGGTCGCGAGCTGTTTAAAGAGACCCGCTAAGGCAGGGTATTTCTTCTCGCCGCCGGCACCTGTCGGTGGCAGCTGTCTCCAGCCGGGCACTGCGGCGATAAGCTGCACCCTGTGGAGGTCTTTTCTCCGGGAAAGTGAATCAGACTTTATGAATCAGTTGCAGAGCAAAATAAATACGCGCGACGCCGCCTTTGGCGAAAATCGCGAGCAGATGCAGGCGCTGGTGGCAGACCTGCGTGAAAAAGTGGAAGCCATCGCCCAGGGCGGCGGCGAGCGCGCACGGGAAAAACACCTGGCGCGAGGAAAATTATTGCCCCGGGACCGTATCGATGCGCTGCTCGATCCGGGCAGCCCGTTTATGGAGTTTTCCCAGCTGGCCGCCCACGAGGTTTACGGTGAGGATGTTCCGGCTGCGGGTATTATTACCGGCATCGGCACCGTCTCCGGTCAGCCCTGTGTCATTGTCGCCAACGATGCCACGGTAAAGGGCGGCACCTATTACCCGCTCACGGTAAAAAAACACCTGCGCGCGCAGACCATCGCCGAGCAGAACAACCTGCCGTGTATTTACCTGGTGGATTCCGGTGGTGCCAACCTGCCGCGCCAGGACGACGTCTTCCCGGATCGCGAGCACTTCGGTCGTATCTTCTTCAATCAGGCCAATCTGTCTGCTCAGAATATTCCACAGATCGCAGTGGTTATGGGCAGCTGTACCGCCGGCGGCGCCTATGTACCGGCGATGGCAGACGAATCCATTATGGTGAAAGAGCAGGCCACCATCTTCCTGGCGGGTCCGCCCCTGGTAAAAGCGGCCACTGGTGAAGAGGTTTCCGCCGAGGAACTTGGCGGTGCCGAGGTGCACTGCCGCACTTCCGGGGTTTCCGATCACTACGCCAATAACGACGTACACGCCCTGCAATTGGCGCGCCGCTCGGTGGCGCGCCTGAACCGTATTAAAAACCCCGGCCTGGATATCCAAAAGCCGGTGGAGCCGATTTATCCACCGGAAGATATTTACGGTGTGGTGCCCAAAGATTCACGCCAGCCATTTGATGTGCGCGAGATTATCGCGCGGGTTGTGGACGGCTCCGAGTTCGATGAATTTAAAGCGCTGTACGGCACTACCCTGGTCACCGGTTTTGCCCGTATCCAGGGCTACCCGGTAGGAATTGTTGCCAACAACGGCATCTTGTTTGCGGAGAGCGCACAGAAGGGCGCGCACTTTATTGAGCTGTGCGCGCAGCGCAAGATTCCACTGGTATTCCTGCAAAATATCACCGGCTTTATGGTGGGTAAACAGTACGAGGCGGGCGGTATTGCCAAACACGGCGCCAAGATGGTGACCGCAGTAGCTACCGCGAAAGTGCCCAAAATTACCATTCTTATCGGCGGCTCCTTCGGCGCCGGTAACTACGGTATGTGTGGCCGCGCCTACGATCCCAACTTCCTGTTTATGTGGCCCAATGCGCGCATCTCGGTTATGGGAGGGGAACAGGCTGCTGGCGTATTGGCCCAGGTGAAGCGCGATCAGATGGCAGCGCGGGGAGAATCCTGGAGCGAGGAGGAAGAGCGCCAGTTTAAACAGCCGATTGTGGATAACTACGAGCACCAGGGGCACCCCTATTACGCCTCCGCGCGCCTGTGGGATGACGGCGTTATCGACCCGGCGGATACCCGCCGCGTGCTCGGCCTGTGTCTGGCGGCGGCCAGCCACAAGGAGCCGCAAGAGACCCAGTTCGGCGTGTTCCGCATGTAAGCAACCGTGGTTGCGGCACCGCTGGATTGCCCCGGTGCCGCTATCGAGAAACGCCCCAATCGAGGAATTACAATGAGCGATAAATTGCTGTGCGAAGTGGATAGCGAGGGCGTGGCCACGGTCACCCTGAACCGGCCGGAAATCCACAACGCTTTCGATGATGAACTGATTCACAAGCTGGCCACCACCTTTGACACCCTGGGGCAAAACCCCGCCGTGCGTGTGCTGGTGCTGGCTTCCAATGGCAAGAGCTTTTCTGCCGGAGCCGACCTCAACTGGATGAAGCGCATGGCGACTTATTCAGAAGAGGAAAACCGCCGCGACGCCGCCGCGCTGGCCGCCATGCTGTACAAGCTCGACACCTTCCCCGCCCCCACCATCGCGCGGGTGCAGGGTGCCGCATTTGGCGGCGCCGTGGGCCTGGTGAGCTGCTGCGATATGGCGGTGGCGTCTGAGCGCGCCAGCTTCTGTTTGTCTGAAGTCAAAATCGGCTTGCTGCCCGCCACCATCAGCCCCTATGTCATCAATGCGATCGGCACCCGCCACGCGCGCCGTTACTTTGTCACTGCGGAGCGCTTCTCCGCCGCACGCGCGGAACAGATCGGTTTGGTATCCGAAGTCTGTGCCGAGGCTGATCTGGACCTGCATGTACAGAAATTAGTGAATGCCATTGCCGACAATGGCCCTAAAGCAGTCGCCATGGCCAAGCAGCTGGCCATGTCCATGTCCAACCGGGTAATCAACGACGATTTACAGGGGCAGACCAGTGCGCTGATCGCCGCCGTGCGCGTATCGCCGGAGGGACAGGAAGGGTTGAGCGCGTTTTTGGAAAAGCGTGTGCCCAAATGGATGAATGGTAGCGAAGGATAATTTTTATGATTCGCAAACTGTTAATAGCCAATCGCGGTGAAATTGCCTGCCGTATTATCAAGACCGCGCGCCGCTTGGGGGTGGCCACTGTTGCTGTCTATTCCGATGCGGATGCCGACGCCCTGCACGTGCAGATAGCAGACGAAGCGGTATACCTGGGCCCGGCCCCGGCCAGGGACTCCTACCTGGATATCGACAAGGTTCTTGGCGCTGCCAAGCAGACCGGTGCCGATGCCATCCACCCCGGTTACGGCTTCCTGTCGGAAAATGCCGAGTTTTGCCGCGCCTGCGATAGCGCCGGCATTATTTTTGTCGGCCCGCCCACCGGTGCAATCGAGGCGATGGGTTCCAAGTCCGCCGCCAAGCGCATTATGGAGGAGGCCAATGTGCCCCTGGTGCCCGGTTACCACGGCACCAACCAAAATGAAGATCTGCTGGAGGGCCACGCCAATCGCATCGGTTACCCGGTACTGCTGAAGGCCGCTGCCGGCGGCGGCGGTAAGGGCATGCGTCGCGTCGACAGCGCCGCTGAATTCCAGCCGGCACTGTCTGCGGCCAAGCGCGAAGCCATGAATGCCTTTGGCGACGATATTATGTTGCTGGAGCGCTATGTGGTGAGTCCCCGCCATGTGGAAATCCAGGTGTTTTGTGATCAACAGGGCAACGGCGTCTACCTGTTTGAGCGGGACTGCTCGGTACAGCGCCGCCACCAAAAAGTGGTGGAAGAAGCGCCTGCGCCGGGTATGACCCCGGAGCTGCGCGCGCGTATGGGCGAAGCGGCCCTGCGCGCGGCCCACGCCATCGGCTATGTGGGAGCCGGCACAGTGGAATTCCTGCTGGATGCCAGCGGTGCCTTCTACTTTATGGAAATGAATACGCGTTTGCAGGTGGAGCACCCGGTTACAGAAATGATTTCCGGTCAGGACCTGGTGGCCTGGCAGCTGGCCGTTGCCGCTGGCGAGCCCCTGCCCATGAGCCAGGATGAGCTGCACATCAACGGTCACGCCATGGAAGTGCGTATCTACGCCGAAGACCCGGATAATGATTTCCTGCCGGCAACGGGCGTATTGGTGCGCCACCAGCCCCCGGTGGAAGGCGAGGGCGTGCGGGTGGATACCGGCGTGCAGAGTGGCGATGAAATCAGCGTGCATTACGACCCGATGATCGCCAAGCTAATCTGCCACGGCCGCACCCGCAAAGAGGCCCTGGCCAAACTGGACCGCGCACTGCGCGATTATCAGATCGCCGGCGTGCGCCACAATATCGAATTCCTGCGCCGGGTGATCAATCACCAGGCCTTTGCCAGCGGTTGTATTTCGACCCACTTTATCGAGGATTATGAAGCGGAAGTGCTGCATCAGGAGCAGACGCTGACACCACTGAAGTGCGCCGCCATTGCCGGATATTTACAGCAGCGTGAAGAGCGCGATCTGCGCAATAGCGCCCCGCAGCGGGACCCCTTCTCCCCCTGGCACTGCGGCGATAACTGGCGCAATGCCCTGGCCGGTAGTCGCGCCCAGACCGTCGACTATCGTGGCCAGCACGCGCAAATCCGCTTTGTCAGTGAGGGCGACGGCCTGCGCTGGACTTGCGCTGCCCTGCCTGAGGGGGAAAATAGCGGCGAGATTCGCCTGCTGCCGGGCCGCGATTTTATCCTGGTGAATGGCCGTCGTATGAGCTTTTCCAGCGTGGATACCCGCGACGGCGGTGCCGTATTTATCGATGGCACCCAGGTGGAATTTAAGTTGCTGCCACCGGATATCGGCGAGAGCAATGACCAGGCCCACGGCCTCGATGCCCCCATGAACGGCACCATTATTTCCCTGTTGGTAGCGCCCGGTTCGACGGTGGAAAAAGACCAGCCGCTGCTGGTGATGGAAGCCATGAAAATGGAACACACCCTGCGCGCTCCAGCCGCCGGCACCGTGCAGCAGTTCTTCTGCGCCGAAGGCGAACTGGTGGATGGCGGTAGCCTGCTGGTGGATTTCGCCGGGGAGGAGCAGTAATGACTTTGCCCAAGCAAGTTAAAATTGTCGAAGTTGGGCCCCGCGATGGCCTGCAAAATGAAAAGCAGCCTATCTCTGTGGAAACCCGTATCGCCCTGGTGGATAAGCTCAGCGCCAGTGGGCTGTCGGTGATTGAAGCCGGCAGTTTTGTCAGCCCCAAATGGGTACCGCAAATGGCCGCCAGCGAGGAAGTGCTGGCGGGTATCCAGCGCAAAGACGGTGTTATCTACAGTGCGCTCACGCCAAACTTAAAAGGCTATGAGCGCGCAGTGGCAGCCAAAGCCGATGAGGTCGCCGTATTCGGCGCGGCCTCAGAAGCCTTCACCCAGAAAAACATTAATTGCAGTATCGCCGAGAGTCTGGAGCGCTTCCGCCCACTGGTGGAAAAAGCCAAGCAAGACGGCATACCCGTGCGCGGATACGTATCCTGCGTACTCGGTTGCCCCTATGAAGGCGATATTGATCCGGCCAAAGTGGCAGAAGTCAGTGCCGCTCTATTGGAAATGGGTTGCTACGAAATCTCTCTCGGCGACACTATCGGTGTCGGCACCCCGGAAGCTGCCAAGCGTATGCTGGAGCAGGTGATGGCCCTCGTACCGGTGGAAAAGCTCGCGGTGCACTTCCACGATACCTACGGTCAGGCACTGGCTAATATCTATGCTGCCCTGCAAATGGGCGTCGCAGTAGTGGATTCCGCCGTAGCCGGCCTCGGCGGCTGCCCCTATGCCCGTGGCGCTTCCGGCAATGTTGCCAGTGAGGATGTACTCTATATGCTCAATGGTATGGGTATTGAAACCGGTGTGGATTTACAGTTGCTGGCAGAGGCTGGGAACTTTATTTCTGAACAGTTAGGGCGGGAGACCAATTCCCGTGTGGCTAAGGCTTTGGTGCCCTGTTGAGTGAGTAGTGGGCTCTCTCCAGGGTATGGATTTTTCCTGGAGAGAACCATTTAGAGCGTTTCAGAAAAATTCTTGTCGGTGCTAAATTTAAATAGGGTTGCCCATAGTAAGATTTAGTACCTCAAATCCACCTCTGTTGCCTTTCACTGATACAATAAATATTACATCCCCCTTAGTAAATTTACAGAGGATTTGATATTTATATATATGAGTGATGCCCTTGCCAGTAAATGAAATATGCTTTCTTATATCTAGCTCCTTGATCTCCTCAATGTTTATAAATTCACCTTGTTTCTCTCCCCAAGATATAATTTCTTCTCTTATTTCCTGATTTGTAGGCACAGGACCGTGAGACTTAGACCAGTGGGTCTCGAAGCTTTTTCGATCCAATTTTTGGAATGAAAATACCAAATCTTTAGCCCTATCCATAGCCATTTTTGGAGGATCAAAAGCTATAAAGTATGCTGTAATAGAGCCAAATAATAAAATTGACAGGGTAATAGCTCCTCGAGCTATCAGTTTTTTCAATTTAACTTTCAAAATACACCTTGTGGATTAAGTATGCTCAGTTATTTTCCATGTAGCCTGCTGGAATCGCCTGGCGGCATCACTGGTAAACCTTGTTGTGATCAATATTTCGGCGTCAATCCTAAGCAACTTAAGTGCAGTCGCAAAGCCAATTTTTATACGGCCTCCGGTTATTAGAGCGCGATAGCCTTGCATAGGGGCGCTATAACCTCTTTTACTGCTATTGAAATCAGCACAAGAAGGGCAAAGAGAGTGATAGATTTTTCCAATCTTTTGATATGGCTCTTTAAATATATAACACTTCTTTGGCTTGAAAAGAGTTCTAGTATTTTTTATTTTTAGCGGGAGCTTTTCCAGGTTTTGTCCTGTAGAGAGAAAGATCTGACTTTGCCGAACTATTTGTGTGCTGGCCAGAAGAAGTGAGTCATGGGCTTTTTGTTTTAGCTTCCTTGATAACATGCTTATACCTCCATTGCCTTAGAGAGCAATGCCTCCATTCTCTTAAAATGAGAGCCTGTCCAGTAAACTTGTTTGCATACTTGGCACTGGCTGAACTCTTTCTGCACCTCAAGAACGCTTGTAGGGACTTTGTCAATAATGCTTTCGGTCGCGACCTTTCCAATTTTACCATTACATTTTATGCAACGGCTAAATGGCTTAAAAGCTTGTGAAAGTTGATAGTGTTTTACTACTTCCAAAAACTGAGCCTCAGGATCTTGATTGCGCAGCCAGCGTCCATAGCTGACTTTCGCGTGTTTAAGTAGGCCTATATCCCTGGTCAGTAGTACGCAATCTTGCAGCGCTGCTACTTCTGCTAACAGCTTATCTCCCTGATCTTGTGGGTGATAAAGGGTGTCAAATCCAGCCATTCGAAGGTAGCGGGCAAGTGCCCCCAGGTGGACGTCTAATAAAAAAGTAAGCTTTGCTGGTTTACAAGCAAAATAGCTACCTGGCTTGCTGGGGAAAACTTCGATGTAGTCCTGGTCTCTGACAGGGGTGGTAAACTCAGAGAGGTCTCCATTGATACGAATACTGCCTATCTCGGTATGGGGAACACCTAGGGACTCAATGCAGTCTTTGACGCTGGGACTAGCGTCGAAGTGATAAGTTAGTGAATTGTTGTTGCTGGTAAAGTCCTGGCACTCACCGTAGAAACGAACTTCACTTTGATATAGAAGGGTATCCTTGTACTCTTTTAAATATCCATACCAAAGCCTGATAATCAATTGCTTTGACTGGGCTTGGTTCATTCTCCCGAGAGCAGCAAGCTTGGCTGACCACTCGGGTAGCTTCATTGTGACAGCTTTAGCATCTAGAGGCTTCTTATCACAGTGACTGTGTGATGCTATTTTTTGGAAGTGATGGTAGCTTTTATAACCGTATAGGCGACACAAAATTTCTCTTGTGTGAGAGGCTTTGGCGCCTGCGAAGGGCCAAAACTTGGTGGCAACCTTGACTTGCTGTTTAAGGGCCTGGCTTGATATAGAGTACAACATCTTATTTCTCAATCTTGCGATGAGCCCTTGTCCCACTCTATGGCATATCGCGGTTGATTACTTGAGAATAAGCTATTGATGAACTAACTTTGACTGGGAGTTCACTCTTCACGATCGATTGATCTGCTCTTGTGGGAAGAAAGGGCTGAAGCTACCTTGGAGTGATAATAATCAATCGTTATGCCTGATGTAAAGAGTAATTTAGCGGTTGTCAGTGTGAAGCTGTTAACAAGCTGCCGATGGTTCTAAGGCCCTCAAGCTGAAAGATGGTTATGTGGGCGGAGGATAACTTTGTAAGTTTCCCAGGGTTAATTTGCGTCGTTTCCATAGCCGATTGCCTCTATGTAATCTTCAATAATATCGCAGACCTTTTCTGCATCAACGGTCTTAATCGGCTGCCGAAGTACTAGGGTGTTATTTTGTGCGTCTTTGCTAATTTCAATGCACATAGAGTCAAGAAATAAAAGAATATCCTTTGCCTCACGTTTAGATTCAATGGAGTTTTTTTGTAGTATGTCTAAAACCTCTTGATTCGATAGTTTGCTGGCATAGTACGATATGATATCTTTAATCGGTTGGTGAATATTCTTCATAATTTTCCCCTGTCGTTTTTTGCTGGAAGTTGAGTTGATGAAATTAGCTTTAATTCAATAGATTTTTTCAGGTTTTTGAAAGCCATAAAGTGGTTTTTCGTAGCAGATTAAATCCTCTTGAAGGTCCAGGTATTTATCAACTTCAAGCTCGTCTGAGTCGATATCAAGCTTAATAAGGTCAATATATCCTTCCAGAGCTCAGTGTATAAATGAAATATCTTTATATGATAGTCTTCTAAAGTTACTTATGTCTTCCTCATTTGCGAGCCAGTTTCTACTATCTTATGCTGCATTCAGATCGAAATACGTAGTGGATGCGGTAAAACCTTTCAGAGGTTCCCTGATTTGAGTAGGCTTGCAAAAACCTAACGAACTTATCCACAGTTATCGGGTTTGGATGGAGACAAGGAAGGGGGGGGATTATTTAGGGTTAGGCGGGCACTCTCAGGTTGAGTTCAGGTAAGGCGCAGGGGTTCCCTACCTGATGGCACAGGGGATTAAATAAAGTGATTGATCGCCGTTTTGGCATTGTCCTGATAGGTTGGATTGTCCAGGTCTGGGAAAAGCTTCCGCTGTTCACCAATAGGGCCAGTTAATCCGCGTTCACTGCCGTAAAAGATACCCGTGCGGAAAGATGTATCCAGCAGGGCGTCGATATAGCGTTTGGCGCCCACTTCTACTTTGTGGACCTTGCCCAGTAGCAGCATAATCCGCATCATGCCCTTCATCATATATTGTTTGAATAATGACAGGGTATTAAAGCCCTCGGTGCCTACAGTCGCCCCGGGACTCATGGTTACGAAGCGGATATGAGGGAATTCCCGCGCCATGGAAGACATCCACAGGGCGCCCATATACTTTATCGGGCCGTAGGGTACTGTGGCATCTTTGCTACTGGCATAGAGCTGCCCTTCACAGATCTGCATAAACTCCTGCACAGAGGCGCTTTTCAGATCCGGTCTCTTCATGCCCATCTCCTTTACACCGCGAGCGGCTTCGGAGCCGGCGTAGATGGCGGCCTGGGTTAACTTGTTGGCTCTTAGCAATTCGTTAGTCAGGAGCACGTGCCCGAGTAGGTTGACGGCAAAAATTTGTGTGACTCCCTCGCGGGTTTTCTGATAAAACGCTTTACCTCCGGTACCGCCAGCATTCATAACCAGGGCATCAATCGGGGAGTTGAGGGTTTTAACCGCTTCTTTCACGGATTGTTGATCCGCAACATCAATAAGTAATACTTCGAAGATATTTCTGCCGGTCTCCGCTACCAGATCTGCTTGGGCTTCTTTGGCTTTCTGTAGATTGCGGCAGCCGAGGTAGATCTTGTTAATCTGCGGGTACTCTGCCAGTTGCCTGGCGCACTCCTTGCCTAAGCCCGCATTTGCTCCGGTAATCAATACGCTCTGAATCATCTTTCTGTCTCTGTAGATGTTGGGGATCGGTGTCCGGATATGGATGTGCCCGGCTGTTGGGGAGAAAGATAAGGGGTTAAGCGTCTTGGGTTTTGACATTTCTTGCTGTCTTTGTGATATCGCAAGAGCGCAAGAAATATCAAAAATAAGATCTCACCGGGCAATATGCTTAAGCCATCTCTTCAAACACGCTAAACAGGGCTGACATCATGAATCAGGTGAGTGCTACAGAAAGAAAAATTTTCCAGTTGCTAGTGGTGGCTCTGGCGCTAATCTGTTTTGTTCCGGGGGGAATCAGTGCCTTTGGCGGTCTCAATGGCAGTGCTGTTCTAAGTGGTAGCGCGATGATTTTTTCAGCGGATAGCCCCTTGCGGGGATTTGGGGATAATCAATACCGGTTTGCCTTTGGGGTTTTCTTTACGCAGGGTCTGGTTTTACTCTATTTTCTTCGAAATATTGAAAAAAATAAGGCGCTGTTTTATTTCGCGGCTTTGTCCCTGTTTATTGGCGGTCTGGGCCGATTAACCAATATCCTGGAGTTTGGACTGGTAGACGAGCAGGTACTGCCGCCGACGATTATCGAGCTTGCAATTGTTCCTCTGCTGGTTGTCTGGTACAGACGAGTTGCCTTGCAAAACTAGCGATGCTCTGGAGATTGTGATTATGTTACCAGTATTTCTACATGTAGAATCCTCGCCAGACCTGCAGGAAACACAGGCTTTACAGGCTTATCTAAGCAAAATCCCGGCGCTAATTCAGCGCTATGGTGGGGTTCCTATTGCCTCTTATGAGGTTGAGGAGGCGCTGGATGGGGGCGAGTCGGCACAGGGATTTGCCGTGTTGTCTTTTCCCGATCGAGCGGCGATCCATGCGCTCTTCAATGATACCGCCTATCGGGCACTGATTCCGCTGAGAGACAGGGCGTTTGCTCATTTACGTTTCTATATCACCAGTGAGCGGATTGAACTTCAAGCACAGGTCGAATAGGCAGAGCGGGACTCGAAAATCTCGCTTCCCCGGCGTAAACTGGCAAAAAAGGAGCCTCTTATGCAACGGTTTTTTAAAAGTATCAATTTCGTAGAGCAGCATCTATATGACAAAATTACCGTTCATGAAATTGCCGCTGCCTCTCATTATTCAACCTACCATTTCAGCCGAATTTTTAAAGCATTAGTGGGGGATTCGCCGAAAGAGTATTTGCGCAAGCGCCGCTTGACGGTCGCGGCAAAGAGGTTGCTGAGTGAGGATATAGGCATTCTTGAACTTGCGATGGAGTGTCAATTTGATTCCCAGGAAGCCTTTACGCGTGCATTTAAAGCTTTATTTAATGTAACTCCGGCGCAGTATCGCAAGCAGCAAGACCCTTTCCGGTTGCTGTATAAAGATCAATTTAGCCCGCATATGCTGCACTTTTTGCAAAACGAACTCTCTATGGAGCCACAAATTATTGCGCGCCCGGCGATGCAACTGGTGGGGGTAGCGCAGGAGTACGATCACGAAAATCTCAGCTTGCCAAAGCTCTGGTCTGCTTTTCGCCCCTACAGAGATCAGGTCCCCAACCGCATTGGCGATGAATCTTTTGGTATCTATGAGTGTTACGAGGAAGCCGGCAATGAAATTCGGTTTAATTATATCTGCTGTGCGCCAGTTGCCGACTTGACTCAAGTGCCCGAGGGAATGGTGGCCCGGGAACTACCGGAGCAACTCTATGCGAGGTTTATCCATCGCGGGTCAATCGACACCCTGGAACAGACCTTAAAGTATATCTGGGGAAGCTGGTTGCCAAAGTCTAATTATGACTATATCGAGAGACCGGACTTCGAGCTTTATCCACCTCAATACCAGGTTAGCAGCCCGACAGCGGAAATGTATCTGCATATTCCGGTCAAAGAGAGGCGCTGATCGCTGAGTAAAAACGCAATTTTCTCACTGTTCAGCCCTCTTGAGTACTTGATCAGCGCTGTAGCGATAATGCCCGGTAATTTGAAAGGAAAACAGCATATCTTCCAGCACTGGCCCAGCGCCTATATTGTGAGCAATTAAGTAACGATTGGGGTGTGATGAGGGTTTTGCAGTCACAATACCGATATGCGGCAGATTGCCGGGCAGTATCCAGGTAACAATATCTCCAGGCAGGTAATCCTCTGCTTTGGCAGTGATGGGGAGCGATAGCCCTTTGCGGGTAAAAAATGTTTGTAGGTTGGGTACGCGGCGGTGATCAATATTTTTATCCGGCTGGGAAAGCCCCCATATCCGCTTTGATGGATAGGCTTGGAAATGACTCGATATATCTTCGTGAACCTCTCTCTGTAGATCGATACCCAGCTTTCTGAATGAGCGGATTACTACATCGGTGCAAACACCGGTATCTGCCGGTACATCCCCATTTGGATAGGGAATAGAGACATAAGCTGGATCGTAGCGCACTTTGTGGTACGTCCGTTCCAGGGCCGCTTCGGCCAAGCTGAGATTTTGTGCGTAACTGGCGGCAGAAATCAGGGTACCCAAAAATAGAAATGTCCGTTTCACTAGGGCTCCAGTTTTTTTGAGTCTAGGTTGAAATCCTATACTATCGTTTATTTACCCTGCAACACATCAATGACTATTTTACCTTTGGCTCTTCCCTTATTTAGGTAGTCGAGTGCGGCTTGAGTTTCATGTATGGGGTAGACCCGATCAATAACCGGTTTTATAACTCCTTTCTCAAGTAATGAAGCAAGTTCTGCGAGTGTAGTGCCACTTGGCCATGAATAAACGAGTTGGAGGCGCTGCCTCATCCTTTCAATTAAGGTATCTAACTCTTTAGCTTTGACGGAGATTGATACTAATAGACCATGTTTGTTAAGAACTTTGGCAGAACTTTCTAATACTTCTCCGCCTAAAGAGTCGAGTACAAGGTCATACTCCTCGAGTAATTCCTCAAATTTTTCGGTTTTATAATTGATAACAGTATCGGCACCGAGCCGTTTGACTAATGTAAAGTTGGCATCACTGGTGGTTGTGGCTACGAAGGCGCCTATATATTTGGCAATTTGAATAGCGATAGTACCGACTCCGCCAGAGCCGGCATGAATAAGGACTTTTTGTCCTTTCTGTAACTTTCCCACTTCAACGAGAGATTGCCAGGCTGTTAAACCCACGAGAGGGAAAGCGGCACACTCATTGTTAGAAAGATTGCTGGGGCGGATAGCTGCGTCCATTGCTTTGATTGAAGTGTATTCGGCAATCGTACCCGCTTGATTTGTATCGGGGCGTGCAAATATCAGATCGCCAATTTTAAAATTTCTGACAGCGCTGCCAATTTCTACTACTGTCCCAGTAACATCGTACCCGACAATATGCGGCATTTTTACAGGCATTACATTTTGTAAAGCCCCCGATATTGCCCAGTTATCGAGGGGGTTGATACTGGCCGATTGAACCTTTACTAAAATACTATTTTTATCCGGTGAAGGTTTAGGCATCTCTGCAATTTCGATGGGGCTGCCATAAGACCTGATAATAGCGGCTTGCATATTTCATAGCTCTAAAATTAGAGGATTGATAGCTTTAGTGTGTTGAAAGACTTGCTAGTTTAGTAACTGTAAAAAAATAACGATTGAAAAAAGGGGCCCGAAGGCCCCTTGTAGCAGTAAATATAGCCACAATGGCTAGCGCAAGTTATTAATACACAGGTTGTATTCGCGGATATAAACTTTACCACCGACTGCGGGGTTAGCATTGGCCATATCTGCGGCGGAGTTCATGCACCCCTCTACCTGGTCTCTAGTCAGTCCCCAGGTTTTAGAGTGGGACTGTGAGCCCCGGACAGACATATCCTTGGGACGCTCGTAGTTGCGGATTGAGGTGGGGGGTTGAACCTGGTAGAAAAAACGGCCCTGCTCATTGAAAGCATAGAAATTATTGCCGCTTTGATAATAAGTCTTGCCGAGAATCTGTACGGGCTCAGCATTGGCTGGGAGGCTCGTCATGCGGTCGTCTGCAAAACTAAAACCTGCAAGCGAGCACAAGAGCACCATTGAAACAAGATAACGCATAATGCCTACTCCTTCTCCTAGTTTGGCCATAAGTCTACTCAATCCGGGGAGGGGTCCCAATGTGCGCTAATGGAAGTTTCGGTTGTGATAAAGGGATATTTTAAGACTCGATCGAGATAATGCCTGCTTATTCGATAGGGTTATTTTAATGGATGGTCTGAATGGCAATAAATATTCTATTCAGTGTTTTTTTTGTGGCACCCGGTGCTGTTTGTCGGGATAGGGAATAGGCTTATTGGTTTTCGGCCTATTCAGTTTTTATTTTCGGAAATTTACTCGAATAAAAATTCGGCCCGACTAAATTTTTATTCTGCACTATCTGTTTATCGCGCCTTCGGCTCAAGAGGTCGGCCCCAGGTTATCGATAAGTTTCAGGCGGCGGTCACTTATGTTGGCAATCTAGGAACTACCTATAGTGGGTTTACTGTCTGTAGCCATTTCACTGGCTAGTCAGCGTGGATATATGGCTGCTTAAATAGCTATTTTTCCTGATTGGGGCCGCCGTACAGCAAGTGGTTTTGCTGGCCCTGGCGGCGGAGTTTGCCCTGGGTCGGGTGGGAGAAACCGGGCCAAAACTTGTGTTCAATAGGGACCTGTAGGCTCCGCCAAGTAACCTGCCGTCTATCGCAGCCACTCGCTTGATAATCTGATAATATCGCTGCAAATCCCTTCGCTAGATGATTTTTTATGAAACTGCTGCGTTCACTTCTCTTTGTTGTGCTTGCCCTAATGGTGATATCTGCGCTGGCCGCGCCGGGTTTTATCGGTCCCAAGGTAGAGGAGATCTGGAAGCAGCAGTTGGGCCGCTTGCAGGGGGGCAGCTCCACCGCCTATGAGCGCGGTTGGTTTGGCGCTGAGACCAATACCGAGGTCGCCCTGCCGGATGGCACTACCCAGCTCAGCACAGAGATTCACCACGGGCCGCTGCTGCTGACCTCCAAGGGGCCGCGCCTGGGTGTGGTTTACACCGAGACCCGCCTGGCGCTGGATCAGCTACAGCCCGAGCTGCGCACTCAACTGGAATCCATTTACGGCGCCTTGCAGGCGAGCCCGGTGGTCCTGGAAACCCTGGTGACCGCCGATAACCGCGTGCTGAATACCCTGCGCCTGGACCCTTTTCAGAATATCGGCCCCTTTGGCGAGCTGACCTTTGACGGCGGGGAGATCGCCGTATCTACCGATTACAGCGGTGCGGTGCTGAACGGTATGGTGGAATTGGGAAGCCTGCGCCAAATCCGTGAGGGTATCGAGGTACTGTTTACCGAGCCCTTAGAGGGCGAATTTGAATATACGCCCGGCGAGGGCGGTAGTGCGGAGCTGCGTTTATCGCTGCTGCGGGCGGAGTCGGATTCCGGGCCGGTTCAATTGCGCGATATCAGCCTGGACCTGACCCTGGAAGAGTTGGCCGCTCAGACCTTAAAAGTAATCAGTGACCTGAACTTGCCCACGGTCGAGTCGGCGACACCGATTACCTCTGTGCGCCAGCAGATGACCCTGCCGAGAATTAACACCGCAGACCTGGGGCACTACCTGCGCCTACTGCTGCCGGCGCCCGAGCGGGATTGGGTTCGTGAAATGAGTCGACCGCTGCGCCTGGAGCAACAGCTGGCGATTCAATCCCGCAATGGCCCGGTGCTGGTGGATGCGGATATCGACTGGCGCGGCATGCGCAAGCCCTCGCGCCGAGGTCGCAGTGAGATCGACCAGTGGCTCAAACCGTTGGTGGGCAGCATGACACTAAGCGCGGCTGAGCAGGCGCTTTTGCAGTCGCCGCTGATGGGCCAGGCAATGCTTTTGCGGGATTATGGTCTGCTGATTGAAGACAGCGGTGAGTTGCAGATGTATCTCAAGGTCAATCGCGGCCAACTGGAGGTGAATGGCGAGCAGCTGCCGGCGGACCTGTTTGTGATGGCCCTGACCGGTAGGTTCTAATCGATGAGTGGCGAGCGGCTGCATTGCAGCCGCTCGACCTGCTAGCCGGTATTGCGCATACCCGCCGCAATTCCCGCAATAGTGACCATCAGCGCACTCTCCAACAGCGCATCACTCTCCCGCTCTCGCAAGCGCGCCATCAGCTCGGCCTGCAACAGGTGCAGTGGGTCGGTGTAGGGGTCGCGTACGCGGATGGACCAGTGCATCACGGGGTTGTTATCCAATAGGCTCTCCCGCCCGCTCAGCTGCTGTAAAGCCTCGACCGTATGGGCGAGTCGCTCGCGCAAATTGGCACCGAGGTGGATAAGCTCTGCATCCTTGGTGAGCCGCTCTTCATACCAGGAGGCGACGCGGGGATCGGCTTTGGCCAATACCATTTCGAGCATATCCACAACCCCCTGGAAAAAGGGCCACTGATGGCTCATATCCCGCAGGATATCGGTTTCATCCGCCTGCTTAAGGGCATTTTCCAGCGCGGCACCGGTACCCAGCCAGGCCGGCAGCATCAGCCGTATCTGGGTCCAGGCAAAAACCCAGGGAATAGCCCGCAGCGATTCGACCCCGCCGCCGGGTTTGCGCCTCGCCGGGCGGCTGCCCAGGGCCAGGCGGCTCAACTCGGTTTCGGGGGTGACTGTGCGCAGGTAAGCCACCAGGGCGGGGTCATCCTGCACGACTTCGCGGTAGTGGCTGACCGAGACCTCGGTGAGCCGCTCCATTTCCGCGCGCCACTCGGGACGCGGCTCCGCCGGAGGCATTAGGGTCGCCTCCAGAGTTGCGGCGACATATTGCTCCAGGTTGTAGGCGGCCACGGAGGGGCGGCCGTACTTGAAGCGAATCATCTCGCCCTGCTCGGTGACGCGAATGCGCCCGGCTACCGATCCCGGCGGCTGTGACAGCAGGGCCATACGGGTCGGTGAGCCGCCCCGGGATATGGAGCCGCCCCGGCCGTGAAAAAGGGTCAGGGGGATGCCGTGGTTGCGGAATATCCCGGTGAGGGCCTCCTGGGTGCGGTACTGGGCCCAGGCGGCCCCCAGGAAGCCGGCGTCCTTGGCGGAGTCGGAGTAGCCGATCATCACCTCCTGGCCATCGAGCACCCGCTGCTTGTACTGGGGAATATTCAGCAGAGTGCTCATAGTGGCGGCGGCGCCGTCCAGATCGTCGAGGGTCTCAAACAGCGGGACCACCCGCATCGGCTCCTGTACCCCGGCAATTTTTTGCAGCAGCATTACGGCGAGAACATCGGAGGGGGTGGTTGCCATAGAGATCACGTAGGCCCCCAACCCCTCGGGGCCCTGTTCGGCAATGACCTGGCAGGTCTGTAGCACCTCACTCACTTCTGCGTCACAAAAGTCACTGCGGTAGAAATTCTCGCCTACCAGTGGGCGGCGGCTGTCCAGTTCGGATACCAGGAACTCCAGCTTCTCTTCTTCGCTCCAGCTGCTGTAATTGCCCATGCCCAGATAGCGGCTAATGGCATCCAGGGCGTCGGCGTGGCGGGTGGATTCCTGGCGTATATCTAAACGCAGCAGGGTGATGCCAAAGCAGTTGAGCCGCCTCAAGGTGTCTTTGAGCTGGCCCTCGGCGATAGCAGAGAGGCCCACAGCGCGCAGGGAGCGGTCGATCAGGTGCAGCTCGTCGGCGAGCTGCTCAGTGCGGGTAAAATCGCGTCCACAAGGCTCTGTGCGCCCGTCGATACGGGCCTCCATTTTTTCCCGGGTGACTTTGAGGCGGTCGCGAACCTGGCGCAGCACCAAGCGGTAGGGTTCGTGGCTGGGGCCGGTGCGCTGCAACAACTCTTCACTGGCGCGGTGCATGGACAGATCCGCGAGCAGACTTTCCACATCGCGCAGGTAGAGGTCGGCGGCCATCCAGCGGGCCAGGTGCAGGACCTCCCCGGTGACACTGGCGGTGACATTGGGGTTGCCGTCCCGGTCTCCCCCCATCCAGGAGGCGAAGTGGATGGGAACCCAGTCCACCGGCAGGGGCGGCAGCTTGGCCAGGGCGAGCTCGCTATCAATCGCCCGCATACTTTTGGGGACGGCCTGCCACAGGGATTGCTCGATGGTGGCAAAGCCCCACTTGGCCTCGTCAACCGGGGTGGGCCTGGAGCGGCGGATCTCATCGGTGCTCCAGGCGGATAGAATCTGCTCCTGTAGGTGGCGGCGCAAGTCCTGGGACTCCTCGCTGGTCAGATCGGGGCTGTCCAGTGTGTTGAGTAGATCTGCGACCCGGTCGTATTTGCGGATGAGGGTGCGGCGCGTCACTTCGGTGGGGTGGGCGGTGAGGACCAGCTCGACAGAGAGCGCTTGCAGGGTGCTGTGGATTTCCTCGGCGGACTTGCCCGCATTGCTCAGCTCCGTCAGTACCTGGCGCAGGCCGCGATCGGTATCGGGGTCCCCGGGAAAGCGCTGGTGCTGGCGGTGTAGCCGCTCGCGGTGGCGCTGCTCGGCAATATTGGCCAGGTTGAGAAACTGGCTGAAAGCTCGGGCGACTTCCAATAGGGTCGCATCGTCCAGGGGATCGAGAAGCTCCCGCAAGTGGTCCGCCTGCATCGCCCCTTTGCTGCGGCTTTCCACCGCAGCCTGGCGAATATTTTCAACGGTATTAAATAGTGGCTCGCCAACTTGGTTGCGCAGTACTGTGCCGAGTTCTTCTCCCAGCAGGCGTACGTCTTCCCGCAGCGGGGCGTTCTGGTCCTGGCTCACGAATTATTTCTCCCTGTTTGCAACGCGGTGAAAGTCAATCGGAGGGACATAGTCGCACACTTTGTTGCGAAGCATACAATGTTGCAGTTGCAACGGTTGCTAAAACCGAACGGCTAATATCGCTGTGTTAATTTTTGGCGGGAGTATCTGGGGTGGGTTAAAAATTCGCGGGGAATAAAGGATAAATCGAACCGCACAGGGGTTGTTCAGGGCCCGTAAAAAACCGGGCCCGAATAACTTATTTTTTATCAGTAGTAGTCGTAGGCGGGGCGCCGGTCTGCCAGGGTTAACCAGCCGCGAATTACCCGATAAATCACCCACACCCAGTTAACGGCGAGAATGAGGTAGCCCAAACCAAAGATCCACCAAGTCAGAGAGCCAATAACAGTCCACAGCAGCCAGAACCAAAAGGTGCGAATTTGCCAGCGGAAATGTGACTCGGCCAGGGTGCCGCGCACATCGCTGAGCTTAAAGTAATTGATTAATACCCCAACAAAAAATGGTACGGCGGTAAATAAGCTGATCGCCTGAATCAAATAAACCATGATGGCCAAATCGCGCCCACTTTGTTCACGCGTTTCCCGGCTGCGTTTGGGATAATACTCTGACATAACGTTTTTCTCTCTGCTATTCACCCCAATATAGTGTGGTGCAAATAGTGCTTTTCAACTTGGCTGCGCCGGGATGGCTTATTTGTGCGGTGGGTTGTTGGGCGATTGACATTGAATAAGCACCCCGCAGGGTGCTGTCTCGATATGGCGGCACAGCGTGGGAAACTATTTCAGCGCCCACTCCGTGTGAACATTGCGCTCGCGCCAGGCCTTCAGCTGGCGCACGGATTCGCGCATAAGTTGCAGCAGCTCGGTGCGCTGCTGGCGACAGTGCTCTCTCTCACTATCGATAGGGAGGTTGGCGGCGAGGGTGCGCAGGCGGCCCGCTATGGTTTCGAGGCCGACCTCCAGGGCCGAGCGGGCCAGCTGTTGCGCCTGCTGCTCCGCATCCAGCCAGTGGCGCCCGGTAATCGCGCTGGTGAGAGAGGTGATATGTTTGGGCAGGTTGGTAGTACGCTCGTTGAGTAACTCGGCAAATGTCTGGTGATCTAGCGTATCGCGCAGGCGAAATAGGGTGCCGGTATTCAGCAGGCGAGTGGGTTTCGCCCCCCGGGGCGCACCGCCTCCCTGGTTGCGGCGCATCGCCCAGCTGAGTAGTTGCATCAGCGGGCGGTCGCCGACCGGGTGGGTGAGTACACCGGTAAATCCCCGGGCCTGGTAGCGCTCTTTATCCCCGGCTCTGGCGTTTTGCAGCAGGGCAAAAATGGGTAATTCGGTACCGCGCTCCCGGCGGATTTCCCGCACGGCTTCGACACCGTCCATTAATGGAAGATAGGTATCGGTCAAAATAAGGTCGAATTGCCGTTGCAGCGCAGCACTGCTGCCGTCGATTCCGTTGCACTCTCTCTGTACTTTATGGCCCATGGTTTCCAGGGTGGACTGAAGGGAGTCGTGTTTGTTGTTTTCAATCAGCAATACGGACAGCTGCTTGCTGGGGCTGGGGTTGTCCTTGAGGGGGGGGCTTTCTACGCTTTCGGTATTGCCGCCCCGGTGTAAATCATTGAGGGATTTAAGCGCACTGTTGAGTTGTCTTTTTCCCATCTCAACCAGGGCGCGGGTATTTTTGTCTTTACTGCGGGTCAATAAATTTAAAGTGCCGAGGAGTGTATCCAGGGGAGACTGTAAATGATGGCGGGTAATGGTGAGGAGATCGGATTTCTCCTGGTGCAATTTCTCCAGCTCAGAGCGCGTCTCGAACAGCTGTTTCTCCAGAGCGGTAAATTCGCTGTTGCGGCTGTGAAATTGCTGGAAAAGTTTGCTGTTTTCCTTGCTTAAGTTTCTGAGCCGATTGCTGCTTTCGCGATCTAATTGTCGCAACTTAACATGGCTATTTATTGCAAACGCACAAATAAGTAATAGAAGTACGCTGAGTATTAACAGCCAAAATAGTGAAACCTGACTTTTTAGTGAGCCGATAACATCGGCTTGTACAGTACTCGATAAAAATACTGAAGCCAATATCAAAAAGCCGAGGCATATGGCACGTAATAATACGTGACGGGAGGGGATTCCCGCAGACACAGTGGTTTTTATCATCCTTATAACCAATGTTGTTTAAAGTGGACTAAATCCTGAAATCCACAAGGGCTTTATACGATTTGTTTTAATAAATACCTAAACACATCACAGATTTTGATACTGCAATAAGGCTGCTTTTGGTACAAGAGAAATTTTTTTCCTGCCTGGGGGGTTAGCGTGGCGTCTAAATGATTGTGCCAGTGTGAAATTTGCCTGCCGGCCCCATTTGTCCTGCGCTCGGCTTTATTTTGGGGTTAATGGATTGGGGCGGGATTTAGTGATTGCAGCGGATTACAGTAATGGATCTAGTGGCAATTTATTGGACTGGATGTGTAATTTGGCGACAGCTCGAAATAAATTGTGCCGGGCTGTCGCTAAAAAATAATTTTAGGCGGCCTGCGGAATGCGTTCCTGTAGCAGTTGCAGCATGCGTTCAGAGGGTAGGAACAGGCGGATACCGTCGCAGTGCGCGAGTAATTCCCGATAAAAATAATCGAAATGGGTGCAACCCAAAATCAGGATTTGCACGCCACTTTTTACCAGGGCTGCGACCAAGTCGTCGAGGGCGTGTTGGCGAACGATCATTTCTGCGCCAAGGCCGTCTTCGATATCTTCCACAATTTGCAGATTGCCAATACCGATAACCTTGGCTGTCGTATTGCGCTCGAGTATCTCCCGCTCGATATTGGCGCAGCTCTGGCAGTTGGCGGCGAGCAGGCCAAAGTTGCGATAGCGCTGGGTCAGTTCTGCGTACACCTCGAGCGGGGATACGACCTCGATAGGGGAGGCCGCCTTTACCGCAGCCATATCCACAGCACCGGAAAGTGAGTTGCAATAGATCATGGCGGCTTCGGCACCGGCCTGGTAGAGCTGCTCAATGGCTGCGATCAGTTGCTGGGTGAGGGCGTCGCGCTCCAGTGCCTGTAATTGGGTCTGGGCCTGGGGGGAGGAGGATAGGGACAGGCCCACTCCGCGAAGCTGGCGCGCGGCGAGGAAGTCCAGGCCGAAGCGGGTATCTGTCGGGGTGCCAGCGACCACGCCAACGGTCATGGAACTGTTTTCAATGGCGTTATCGGTCAACACAGTCATGTTCCTTTCTCGTATTGCTCAATCGAGTATCGGTAACCCCTCAGGCAGCCCGTTTGCTCCACAGGGGGACCAGCGTATTAATCCACACTCGGCGCACCCAGTCGAGATAAATTCCATAGGGCCGCCCCAGTGAGCCGGCGATCAGTATAAAAGTGATGCTGGCGGTGGCAATTTCGTCCCAGCTGGCACCGCTGAGGCGCATGTTGAGCATGTATAGAGGGAACTGGAAGCTGAGGAATACGAAGGTGTCTACCAGGTAGTTATTGATAAAGCCGCCGCCGCCGAAGCGATTGACTACCCAGTTGCGATACAGGCTGAACGGGCGGGCGATAAAGGTATTGAATACCAGGGCCATCAGGCGAACTTTCAGGTGTTCGTTCCAGCTCATACCGGCCAGGACCAGTTCGATGGGGATCGCCACAGCCCAAGAGAAGCTGTTCATGGCGAAGACGTCCAGTACAAAGTCCCAGCGGCGCGCACCAGAAGCCTTTTCCTCGGGGGCATCTGGACTGGATGGAGATAGTGCGGGCGCAGACATGGAGCAAACAACCTCGTAGACAGTGGCCGCCATAACGACTTTGGCGACAGGCCGGCGATTATATCTCCAATTTGCATAAAAGCTAGCCTCATATCTCGACTGACAGTTTCCGTCGATACGTTTGTCCTACTATTTGATTGTTTGTTAATTTAATTATCTCGATACAAAAATGGGGGCGCTGGCCACCAGCACTTGGCTGCGGTTAGTATGCAACTCTTTGCATAAGATGAGTTGGAGTTTTCATGTCCCTGCGCTTTGCCGTTCTCACTTTGCTGGATATTGAGCCCGGCAGCGGTTACGACCTTAAGCGGCGCTTTGAGCGCAGTGTGTCGCATTTCTGGAGTGCCAGTCACCAGCAGATGTATCGCGAGCTGCACAAGCTGCACGAGGAGGGGCTGCTGGACTGCGAGGAGCAGCCGCAGGCGGGTAAGCCGGACAAAAAAGTCTACAGCCTCACCGACCTGGGGCGCGCCGAGCTGCGAGACTGGGTTATACAGCCCAGCGCACCGCAGAAAATCCGCGAGCCCTTTCTGGTGCGGATGTTTGCCGGTCACAACCTGAGCCGGTGTGAAATGCGCGCTGCCCTGGAGGCACAGCTGCGCGAGCATCGCAGCTCCCTGGAAAACTACCAGGAGCAAAATGAGCGGGTGCTAAAAAGTGAGGTGGCGTTGCAGGAGCGCTACTGGCTGGCACACCAGACCCTGCTGCTGGGGATTGAGGCGGAAAAGACCTGGATCAACTGGGCCGAGAATCTGCTCAAAGAGCTCGATACCCCTTAAAAAAAAACCGGGCATGGCCCGGTTTTTTTAGGCGGGTGCAACCGCTCAGATCGCGACTTTTTCCACCACCAGGCTGCCGATAGAGTAGCCGGCGCCAAAGGAGCAGATAATGCCCCGGTCGCCCACCTGCAAGTCATCGCTGTGTAAGTTAAAGGCGATAACCGAGCCGGCGCTCGCGGTGTTGGCATAGCGGTCCAGCACGATAGGCGCGCGCTCGATACTGGCGTCGTCACCCATCAGTTTCTTGGCAATCAGGTTGTTCATATTGATATTGGCTTGGTGCAGCCAGTAGCGGCGCACACTGCCGGGGGCGGTGTCGGTCTCCTGCAAGTGGGCCTCAATATGTGCCGCCGCCATAGGGCAGACCTCTTTAAACACCTTGCGGCCATTCTGGCGGAATAACTTGCCGGGACCGAAGGGGTCCACATCGGCGGCGCGGGCGGCGTAACCAAAGTTGGAGCGAATATTGTTGGAGTAAACAGTTTTTGCTTTGGTGCTGAGAATCTCCCAGGCGCTGTCGACAGTACAGGTCTCACGGCGCTCGATCACGCTGGCTACGGCCACGTCACCAAAGATAAAGTGGCTGTCGCGGTCGGTGAAGTCCACTTGCGGGGAGGCCAGCTCGGCGTTGATCACCAGTACGGTTTTGGCGGAACCCGAGCAGATCGCATCCACGGCGCGCTGGAGTGAGAAGGTGGCGGAGGAGCAGGCCACCTCCATATCAAAGGCAAACCCGTCGATGCCCAGCGCTCCCTGAATTTCGATCGCGATAGCCGGATAGGCGCGCTGCATATAGGAGGCGCCGACAATTACCATGTCGATATCGGAAGCCTGTTTGCCGGCTTTTGCCAGGGCCAGTTTAGCGGCTTTCAGGCCCATCTCGGCTTGCAGGCACAGCTCGTCATCGGCGCGCTCGGGAAGAAAGGGGCGCATCCGCTGCGGGTCGAGAATACCATCGCGGGTGACTACATAGCGGCTCTTGATACCGGAGGCCTTCTCGATAAATTCTGCTGAGGAGAAGGGTTTTGCAGAGCGTTCACCGGCTTCGATCTCTTGCGCGTGCTCAAGATTGTACTGCTCGGCATGGGCGTTGTAGGCCTCTACCAACTCTTCATTGCTAATAGATTCCGGTGGGGTCCACAGACCTGTGCCACTGATGACGATGCCCCGTGGCAATTTGTATTCACTCATCGCTGAATTCCTGGCCCGCGACATCAGATATGCGGGCAATTTAGTCGCTATTTAGAACCTTAGCAGTGCTGGCTGGTGAGGGATTGAGGTGCCAGGACGGCAAGGCAGCTTATTGTGACGCTAGTGTGACCGCTGTTCTATTTGTAGTCGCGCCGAACAGTCATGGTGTTCTGGCCAAAACGAATGCACTAACCTTTTTAGCCCCGGCGTCGAGCAGTCGCTCAGTGATGGCCTCCAGGGTCGCGCCTGTGGTGACAACATCGTCTACCAAGCCGATATGAGCACCCTGAATCTGCCCGTGTACGGCGAAACTTTCCGACAGGTTTTTTTGTCGCTGGTTGCGGTTGAGTTGGGACTGGGTTTGGGTCGATGTGGTTTTGCGCAGTAGGCGCAGCGCTACCGGCAGGCGCCAGTCCTCTCCCAGCCCGCTGGCGATAAGTTGGGCCTGGTTGTAGCCGCGCTGCCAGTAGCGGCGCCAGTGCAGGGGAACCGGGGTGAGGAGATCCGGCGCCTCCCGGGGAGGCCCCAGTTGGCGGGCGGCCAGCTGGATCAGGCTGTGCCCGGCGGCCAGGTCCCGGTGGTATTTAAAGCGCTGAATTAAATGGTTGATGGGGTAGGCATACTGCCAGGCAGCTGTGATTTTTGTGCAGGCGGGAGGCCTCTGTAAGCAGCTCGCACAGATGCTATTTCTTGCCGCCGCTACGGGCAGGGCGCAGTGGCGGCAGCCATTGCCGAGCAGCGGTAGCTCTGCGGTGCAGGCGGAGCAGATGCCGCTCTCTCCCGAGGTCCCGCCACACAGTAGGCAGCGGGCCAAACTCGGGGCCAGTTTTTGCCGGAAAAACTTGTAAACCATGTCTTGTCATCCGAGTTGACAGCGCTTGGGTCGCGGCTAAACTGGCCAGTCAGGTGGATTGGGCCGCAGCCTAACGCCACCGCAGCCTGTTATCAGGCCGAGAGTATCCGATTTTAATAAGCCATAGAGAGAGTACGCCCTGTGACAGCTGCCCAGCAAATGCCCGCCGCAGAGATCCGCCACGACTGGACCCGCCAGCAGGTCCTGGACCTCTTCGCCCTGCCGTTTAGCGACTTGATGTTTACCGCGCAGCAAGTGCACAGAACTTACTTTGATGCCAATCGGGTGCAGGTCAGCACCCTCTGCTCCATTAAGACCGGCGCCTGTCCAGAGGACTGTGCCTATTGCCCCCAGAGCGCCCGCTATGACACCGGCCTGGAGCGGGAAAAGCTGATGAAAGTTGAAAAGGTCTTGCAGGAGGCCCGGGCGGCCAAGGCTGGCGGCGCCACCCGCTTCTGCATGGGGGCCGCCTGGCGCTCGCCGAAGAAAAAAGATATGCCCTATGTGACCCAGATGGTGCGCGAGGTAAAAGCGCTGGGGATGGAGACCTGTATGACTCTGGGCATGCTGAATGACGACCAGGCCCAAGAGCTGGCGGATGCGGGCCTCGATTACTACAACCACAACCTGGACACCTCGCCCGAATACTACGGTGAGATTATTACCACTCGCACCTATCAGGATCGCCTGGAGACTTTGGGCCGCGTGCGCGCGGCGGGGATGAAAGTCTGTGCCGGCGGCATTGTGGGAATGGGTGAGGGCGATAAGGATCGCGCCGGCCTGCTGATGCAGCTGGCTAATCTGCCGGAGCACCCGGAGTCAGTGCCGATCAATATGCTGGTTAAAGTCGCCGGCACCCCGCTGGAAGAGCAAAAGGATCTGGACCCCTTCGAATTTATTCGCTGCATTGCCGTGGCCCGTATCATGATGCCGAAATCCCATGTGCGCCTGTCCGCTGGTCGCGAACAGATGAGTGATGAGATGCAGGCGATGGCTTTTCTCGCCGGTGCCAACTCTATTTTCTACGGGGAAAAACTGCTGACGACCGCCAACCCGGAATCCAACAAAGATATGCAGCTGTTCAACCGCCTGGGAATCAAGCCGGAGGAGTACCAGCAGTACGCCGATGAGGCTGAGGTGGAAGCGGAATTAAACGCGCAGATCAGCGAACATCAAAACGACGCCTTCTTCTACGACGCGGCCAAATGACCCTGGATGCAGCCCTGAAGCAGCGCCTCGCCGAGCGCCGCCAGCAGAACCTCTACCGGGAGGTCAAAACCCTCGATCGCGCACCCGGTCCGCGCGCCCGGGTCGATGGGCGCGAGTTACTGGTATTTAGTAGCAATGACTACCTGGGCCTCGCCAGCCGCGCGGAAGTGATCGCCGCACAGCGGGCCGGCGCGGAGTGTGGCGCTGGCGCCACGGCCTCCCACCTGGTCAATGGCCACCTGGATATCCACCGCCGCTTGCAGCAGTGCATTGCCGACGTGACCGGGCGAGAGGCAGCGCTGGTATTCTCCAGTGGCTATATGGCGAATATCGGCACTATCTGTGCCCTGTTGGGGCGGGCCGACAATATTGTGTCGGACCGGCTCAACCACGCTTCACTAATTGATGGCGCACGCCTGAGCGGCGCCAATAGCCTGCGCTTTGCCCACAACGATCTCACGAGTCTTGAACGCCAATTGCAGCGCGCCGCCACCCGGGGTGGCGCTACTTTAGTAGCGGTGGATGGCGTTTACAGTATGGATGGGGATTTGGCGCCTCTGGCTGAAATTGCCCGCTTGTGCACAGAGTACAGCGCCTGGCTGATGGTTGATGAGGCCCACGGCTTCGGCGTGATGGGTAGCGAGGCACACCCTCTGGCGGGCAGTTGTGCCCTGGCGGGGCTATCCCAGGACCAAGCCCCGATTGTGATGGGCACCCTGGGCAAGGCGGCGGGCAATGCCGGTGCTTTTATCGCGGGCTCCCGGGCACTGATAGATTTTCTGACCCAGTTTGCGCGGCCCTATATCTACACCACCGGAATGGCGCCGGCGGTGGCTGCCGGCGCCTTGGCGGCAATCGAACTGATCCGCGATGAGCCCCAGTTGCAGGGGCGGCTGCGGGTGAATATCGCCTATTTTCGCCGGGGTGCCGTGCGACTCGGTCTGCCTCTACAGCCGTCGGCCAGTGCAATACAGCCACTGGTATTGGGCTGTGAAAATATTGTGATGGGGGTTGCCAGAAAATTGCAGGAGCGCGGCTTCCTCGTCGGTGCAATCCGCCCGCCCACAGTGCCACAGGGCAGCGCGCGTTTGCGCATTACCCTGAGCGCGGCTCACCGGGCTGAGGATATTGACGAGTTACTTGGTGCGCTACAGGCCATTTTGCAGGAAGTGGGGGTGCTGGATCAGTGACGAAGATTGAGCACCTGGTTTTCCTGCACGGATGGGGCGGGGATGCGCATCTCTGGCAGCCGCTGCTGGAAATTCTGGCGGGTCGCACAGAGGTGCGCCTCCACTGTATCGAACTGCCCGGGTTTGCCGCGCAGGGGGGCGAAGATTGGCCCCCGCTGGAAACCTTGCTACAGAAACTTTACCGGCAACTCCCCGCCAACTGCGTTCTGGTCGGGCACTCCCTCGGCGGTATGTTGGCGGTTCGCCTGGCTGCTGCGGCGGAGCAGGACAAGATACTGGGGCTAGTGACAATCGCCGCCAATGCCCGCTTTGTTGAGGGGGATGGCTGGCCGGGTATGGCCGAGGCCACTTTTGCCGATTTTTCCCACGCTTTTACAGCGGCCCCGGAGAGTACCTGGCAGCGTTTTTGCTCGCTACAGACTCGCGGCGACAGCGCCATGCGCACACTGCTCAAGACCCTAAAGTCGCGAAAGCCACAGATCAATAGCGGCGCCTGGCGGGATGCTTTGCGCTGCCTGGCAGAGCTGGATAACCGCCAACACCTGGCAAATCTGTCCGTGCCGGCGCTACACCTATTCGGTGACGGGGATGCCCTGGTACCCATTGAAGCCGCTCGGGCCATTGAGGCGTCTGGGAGCAAGGTTGCGCTGATCCCGGGAGCGGGCCATTTGCCCCACTGTTCGAGGGCCGAGAGTACCGCTGAGTATTTACTCGAATTGATAGGGCGTATTGAGAGTGCCCAGGCACAGCCATTTGATAAGTTGGCGGTAGCCCGCTCCTTTAGCCGGGCCGCACAAAGCTACGATGACTGCGCTCACTTGCAGCGCGCAGTGTGCCGGCAACTGCTGGCCGAGGCCGGTGAGCACTGGATGCCCTGCACAATCCTCGATCTGGGCAGCGGCACCGGTTTCGGTAGCGAGCTGTTGCGCCAGCGCTTCCCTCAGGCGCAAATTATTGCCCTGGATTTGGCGGAGGGAATGCTGAAATTTGCCCGGGCGCGCAGACCCGAAGCCGACGGCTATATTGCCGCCGATGCCGAACAACTCCCCCTGGCGGCGGGTAGCATCGATTTGGTGTTTTCCAGTATGGCGCTGCAATGGTGCTACCGCCTACCGCAGTTGTTTGCGCAGCTGCAACGGGTGCTGGCCCCGGAAGGACGCTGTCTGCTGGCCACTCTGGGCCCTAAAACCCTGCTGGAACTGAAGCAGAGTTGGGCTCAAGTGGATGGGGGAGTACACGTCAATCAGTTTCTGCCCGCCGCGCAGTGGCGTGAAGCCGCGCTGCACAGTGGCTTGGCCGGGGCGGTTAGGGATGAACTGCGTTTGCTGCACTTCGACAGCCTGCGCCAGTTGATGCGGGAGCTTAAGGGCGTCGGTGCGCACAATATCAACCGGGCGGCGGATAAAGGTATGACTGGCCGGCGCAAGCTACAGCGCTTGTCCACAGCTTATGAGGATCGGCGGGAGGAGCGGGGTTTGCCGGTCACCTATGAAGTGATCTATATGAATCTCGCTGCTAGCGGGGCAAAAAAAGCCGGCTGACCTGCGCCTATCGCAACGCAGGGAGCCGGGTGCAAGATTGAAGAGATCAGGGGTAGATATCGATTGGGATGGGGGTTTTCACCAGGGCCCAGATTTCGTCCATTTCGCGATTGGAGGCCACGGCGATACAGCCGTCGGTCCAGTTGGTGCGGCGCAGATGCCTCTCCATATTTGACCACTGGGGTTTGATACCGTGGATCATAATATCCCCGCCCGGGCTGACCCCCATTTTGGCCGCCCGCGCGCGGTCCTGTTTATTTGGATAGGACACGTGGATAGAGCGGTAAAAGCGGCTGTTGGGGTTCTTCCAGTCCAGCGTGTAGCGGCCCTCGGGAGTGCGCTCGTCACCCTGGCGGACCTTGTGCCCTTTGGGGTTATCGCCAAAGGAGACGGTATAGCTCTTTACGACACGGCCATCCCGTATCAGCTGCATAAGTTTTTTCGATTTGTACACCACCACGTGGTCAACGGGAGCAACAGTTGCTGAGGCAAAGATTGGCACCAGCAGGAGCAGGGCAAGGGTCAGGTATCGCATGGTCTTTAAGCAGTTCAGATAGTTGTCGTTTATGTCGCAATGACGCCGCATCCCTGCTGTCTCTCCCCTGTAACGGGGGAGTTATTGTGTGAGCGCAATGCCGTACTCTCTTAGCGATGCACGGCTTGAGTTGTTCAAAATTTGTGCTACCCGGTTAATTTATCACCGTTTGTGTGGTGTGAAAAGTCGCGTTATGAAAAAAGTTAACTTTCTTTGGAGGAGGAGCTGAGGCCTTGGCAAAAACTTACTTTATCGCCGGTACTGACACCGAGGTGGGCAAGACATACGTGAGTGCCGCGCTGCTAGCGGCGGCGGCAGAGGCGGGCTTGCAAACGGCGGCGGTGAAACCGGTGGCATCGGGATGTGAACTCACCGAGGAGGGGCTGCGCAATGAAGATGCCCTGTTGCTCCAGCGCGCGATGACCTTGCCGCTGCCCTATCAGCAGGTGAATCCCTTTGCCCTGGAGCCCGCGATTGCCCCACATATCGCCGCCGCAGAGGCGGGCAAGTCATTGAACGTCGCGCGCATGGCCGGCGTCTGTCGGGGGGTGATGTCCGCAGGGGCCGATCTGGTCTTGATCGAAGGTGCCGGCGGCTGGCGCACACCACTGGGTCCGAGGTGCTTTCTGTCACAGCTGCCCCGGGAGCTGAACCTGCCGGTGATATTGGTGGTGGGTATGCAACTCGGCTGTATTAATCACGCGCTGCTCACCGCAGAGGCGATTCGCCGCGACGGCTTGCCACTGGCGGGCTGGGTGGCAAATTTTGCCCGCGATGGTATGGCTCGCGCCGACGAAAACCTGCAAACCCTGAAGTCGCTACTGCCCGCGCCCCTGCTCGGCACCCTCCCGTTCGACAGCGCCGCCGACTATTCTAACGGCGCCCAGCACCTGGATATTACCCCGCTGTTATCTCACTGATCGCACCGCGAGCCGGGCCCGTCAGGGCCCGAGATGGTTGACATTGGGACGCTTCGGCCCTAGATTCAAACGAGCGTTTGAAACACTTGAATGAGGACCGGGAGCATGGCCGACTATAAGGCGCCACTAAGGGAGATGAACTTCCTACTGCACGAGGTATTTGCTGCGGAAAAACTTTGGGCGGAACTGCCTGGGTTGGCCGGAGCCGTAGACCGTGAGACCGCAGATGCGATTCTCGAAGAGATGGCCAAGCTGGCGGCCAATACCCTGGACCCGATCAATCGCTCGGGCGATGAAGAGGGCTGCCAGTGGAATGACGGCGTAGTGACCACGCCGAAAGGCTTCAAAGAGGCCTACGCCACTTTCTGCGAAGGCGGCTGGGGTGGACTGCTGGGCAACCCGGAGTACGGCGGCATGGGAATGCCGAAGATGCTGGGTGCGCAGGTGGAGGAGATGATCAATGCCTCGAATATCTCCTTTGCCCTCTACCCGGTTCTGACCAACGGCGCCTGCCTGGCAATCGACGCCCACGCCAGTGCCGAGCTGAAAGAAAAGTATCTGCCCAAGATGTACGAGGGCACCTGGGCCGGCGCCATGGGTCTTACCGAGCCCCACGCCGGTACGGACCTGGGTATTATCCGCACCAAGGCCGAGCCCCGTGGCGATGGCAGCTTTAGCCTCAGCGGCAGCAAGATCTTTATTACCGGCGGCGACCAGGACCTGTCGGAAAATATTATCCACCTGGTTCTGGCAAAACTGCCGGATGCGCCCAAGGGACCCAGAGGTATCTCCCTGTTCCTGGTGCCCAAATACAAGGTGAATGAAGACGGCAGTGTGGGTGAGCACAACAATGTGAATTGTGGCTCCATTGAACACAAGATGGGAATCAAGGCTTCGGCAACCTGTGCGATGAACTTCGACGGTGCCCAGGGCTGGCTGGTCGGCGAGGAGAACAAGGGACTCGCCGCCATGTTCACCATGATGAACTACGAGCGTCTGGGTGTGGGCATTCAGGGCCTCGGCGCCTCCGACCGCTCTTACCAGAACGCCGTTGAATACGCCCGCGACCGCATTCAGAGCCGCTCTCCTGCGGGGGCCAAGCAGCCGGAGAAGGCCGCAGACCCGATTATTGTGCACCCCGACGTGCGCCGTATGCTGCTCACTCAAAAGGCCCTGATCAACGGCGGCCGCGCCCTGTCCACTTATGTTGCCAAATGGTTGGATATTTCCAAATTTGGTGAGGGTGAAGAGAAAAAGAACGCGGAGAATATGGTGGCGTTGCTGACGCCGGTGGCCAAGGCCTTTACCACCGATATGGGCCTGGACTGCACCATCCTCGGACAGCAGGTCTTCGGCGGCCACGGCTATATTCGCGAGTGGGGCCAGGAGCAGCTGGTGCGCGATGTGCGTATTACCCAGATCTACGAGGGCACCAACGGTATCCAGGCACTGGATCTGGTGGGGCGCAAGACCGTGGCCAGCGGCGGCGCTCTGTTTGAGCTGTTCGCTGCCGATGTGCAGAGCTTTATCGATGCGCAGATCGACAAAGAGGCCATGGCGGAGTTTGTCCAGCCGCTCGGCACTGAGCTACAGCGCCTGCGCGAGGCCACCGAGAAGATGATAGCCGCTACCAAGGACGATCCCTACGCCCCGGGCGCGGCTTCTGTGGAGTACCTGCACCTGTTCGGCTATGTCGCTTACGCGTTTATGTGGGCGCAGATTGTCGCGGCGGCACTGCCGAAAGTTGACGCGGATAGCTTCTATAAAGGGCAGGTAAAAACAGCGCGCTTCTATTTTGCGCGCCTGTTGCCGCGCACCCAGGCACTGGCGGGCAGCGTCAATGCGGGCAGCGCAACCCTGATGGCGCTTGAGGAAGAACTGTTCTAAGCGCGCCGTATCAAGGTGTTAAAAAGCCCCGCAGCGCGGGGCTTTTTTGTGGAGCTGACGCGGGCTTTCTCCTACACTCAGGGCACAAAAATAACCAGCGAAAGTGCCCATGTTAGATCCCTCCCCAAAAAAACTCTCCGATGAAGATCAGGCCAAGGTCGATCGATACCTGCAGTCTGGCGTCAACAGTGTGGAGCGCAAGCCATTCCGCCCCTGGGTGCTGCTGCTCGGCCTAGCCGCACTGTTGACCCTGTTATCGCTGCTGAGCCTGTATATCGCCCAGACTAAGGGCGTTGTCTAGCGCGGCGTGGAGCTTCCCAAGTGCTGAAGTAGCTGCCACTCGCTATCGGTGACCGGCTGAATAGACAGGCGCCCCTGTTTGACCAGAACCATCTCTGCCAGCTCGGGGATAGCCTTGATTTCGGCGAGGGGCACGGGCCGCTGGAATTTACTCTGCCAGCGAATATCCACGCAGTACCAGCGCGGCTTGTCCTCACTGGCCTTGGAATCAAAGTATCTGCTCGCCGGATCGAACTGAGCCGGGTCGGGGTAGGCCGCGCGCACCACCTCAGCGCTTCCCACAACAGCCGGAACCTTACAGGCGCTGTGGTAAAACAGCACACCGTCTCCCACCGCCACCTTGTCGCGTAAAAAGTTGCGCGCCTGGTAGTTGCGGATACCATCCCAGCGCCCGCAACCTCGGGGTTCGGCGGCGAGGTCTGAAAGGCTGTATTCGTCGGGTTCAGACTTAAATAACCAGTACGTCATGCGGCAGTTTGTCTCTTTATTGCGCCGGTTGGTGTTTCGCCGGCTTTCGGTGCCATTTAGTATGAAGCTGCCGATTGCTGTCAAATCGGCGTATAGATTTTTACCCAATAAGCGGGAGATTATGGGAAGTAAAACACTGCTGTGGCTCTCACAAAAGCTGGCCAGTCATCGCTCACAATACTGGGCCCTACAGATCTGTGGCTGGGGCGGCTACACCCTGTTGACCTTTGTCGGCAGTTTTTTCTGGGTGAATGACCACTGGATACACTCGGGTTATATCATTGTTGCCACTACCGCCGGGGTTGTTCTCAGTGCGGGGATGCGCTTCGGTTTTCACCTGCTGTGGAGCAAGCCCCCGGCTGTGCGCCTGTTGGGGTCGCTGCTGCTGGTGGTGGTGGCCGCGTTGATTTGGGCGGCGATTAAGTTTATCGGCTCCCTGTGGCTCTACGGCCATGACGGTGATGAACACCCGCTGCTTCTGGCTATCTACTGGTTTACCTACTCGTTCCTGATTCTGATGACCTGGGCGGCGCTCTACTACGGTATCAGATATTACCGCGCCTCCCAGGCCCAGCAGGAAAAGGCCTTAAGGGCCAAATCCATGGCGCATCAGGCCCAGCTAAAAATGCTGCGCTACCAGTTAAACCCGCACTTCCTATTTAACACCCTCAACGCCATCTCCACTCTGATTCTCGATAATGATGGGCGCACGGCCAACAATATGGTGACCCGCCTGTCCCAGTTCCTGCGCCACTCGCTGGATAATGACCCGATGCAGAAGGTGACCCTGGCGAAAGAAGTCGAGGCGCTGATGTTGTACCTGGATATCGAAAAGGTGCGTTTCGCCGATCGCCTGGGAGTGAACCTGGATTTGCAGGGCGAATCTCCCCAGGCCCTGGTGCCCAGCTTGCTGTTGCAGCCTCTGGTTGAAAACGCGATCAAATACGGCATTTCACAGTTGGAGTTGGGTGGAGAAATTGGCATCAAGTCGCGGGTCTTCGCCGGCGAACTGCTACTGGAAGTCAGCGACAATGGCCCCGGTATGTCGGAGGAGGAATTGCGTCTGATTGGTCGGGGTTACGGGGTGGGCATACGCAATACTTGTGAGCGCCTCAAGGCCCTGTACGGTGATGACCAGAGAGTGCGCTTCCGCAACCGCCCGGAGGGGGGCTTGTCGGTCAATATTCGTATTCCCTATGAGCAGGAATAAAAGATGAGTGGAATAGAAACCCTGAGAGCGATCGTTATCGATGATGAGCCCCTGGCTCGACGCGGCCTGCGCCTGCGCCTGGAACAGGTGGCCGATATCGAGGTGGTTGCAGAGAGTGGCAACGGTCGCGATGCGTTGGAAAAAATACTCGAGCTGAAGCCCGATGTGGCGTTTGTGGATATCCAGATGCCCGCTGTGAACGGTTTACAGCTGGTGCAATTAATCCCTGTGGACTCTCTGCCCCATGTGGTATTCGTCACCGCGTATGATCAGTATGCGGTAGAGGCATTTGAAATTAATGCGGTGGACTATGTATTAAAACCCATTGAGGAAGAGCGGCTGGCATTGGCTTTGACCCGGGTTAGAGAACAGAGGGCCAACGCCGATATCGCCCAGCAACGGGAGCAATTGCTCGAGGCCGTGGCCGACCTGACCAAGGAATCCCCCGAGGCGCTGGAGCAGAAACTGGTCAATGGACAATTTGCCGGCAGCGCCTACCCCGACAAAATTGCGGTGAAGGATGCGGGTAAAATCACCCTGGTGCCCTCCAGTGAGATCGATTGGATCGATGCGGCCGGTGATTATATGTGTGTGCACGCCCGTGGTGAGACCCATGTGATGCGCATTACGATGAAAGAGCTGGAGCAGCAGTTGGACCCGAAATTGTTCCAGCGCATTCACCGCTCGACCATCGTCAATTTAAGTCGAGTACGGGAAATACGCGCACATATTAATGGTGAATATCACTTGGTATTAGACAGCGGTGAATGTTTGAAAATGAGCCGCAGTTACAAGAATAAAGTACAGCACTTCCTCTAATAATCTATACGGGCCAGTAGCCACCAGAATATGGGTTATTGGTCCGACCTAAATTTCCAGGCAATTATGCCTGTGGGCCTTGTCTAAATTTTTTTTTCCTTTAGTGTTCTGCCCCAATTACAAAAAGAAGGGTCCAGGGAATGGCACTCACTCGCGCCGCTCTAAAAAATCCTGCAGCTACGGGTGTAGCTGTAGTTATGGTTGTATTGCTCGGTGCATTCCTTGCCAGCCGCCTGCCCGTGCAACTTTTTCCGGATATCACAACTCCCCGTATAGCCATTGAAGCTGATTGGCGAGCAGCTGCACCCAAGGAGGTGGAGTCAGAAATCGTAGAACCTATTGAGTCGGTTCTACAAGGGCTTAGCGGCCTTGAAATGATGCATGTGAATGCGGTCCGTGGCGGTGCCTGGGTGAATCTGGAGTTCGCTATGGGTACCGACATCGATAAAGTACTGATCGATGTCATCAGCCGTATGAGCAGTTTGCCCCCGCTGCCAAGAGATGCACAGCCTCCTCGGGTGATTGTCGGGGGTCCGAATGGCAATACCCCGTCCCTGACTTACTTCTTTTTACAAAAGCTTCCGGGAAACGCCTCTCACCTGGATGACTATGCGGGCCTTATTGAAGACGTGTTGCGTCCGGAGCTTGAATCGATACCGGGGGTCGCGGGTGTTCGGGCTCTGTCTGGGCGTGCAGCCCGGGAAGAGTTACAGGTTATTTTCGACCCCTGGAAAGCGGCTGAACTCGGTATTCAGTTGCCCACTGTGGGGCGCCAGCTCGCCTCAGCACGCGACGTCTCGGGTGGCTTTACCGATGTGGGGCGCAGGCGTTACACCCTGCGTTTTACTGGAGAGTATAAGCCCGAGGAGTTGTCGGGATTAATTCTTGAATGGCGTGATGGCCAGCCGGTCCGCCTTGGGGATATTGCAGAGGTAAAGGTTGGACCGTCAGAGGCTCGCGGTGTCGCCACTCAGAATGGTAACCCGGCAGTATCGCTGCGCATTGATCGTACCAATGATGCCAATATGCTCGCGACGCTCGATCGAGTTAAGCAGAAGGTTGCAGAGCTTAATCAGACCAGACTGAAGGATGAAAAGCTGATATTGGTGCAGTCCTTTGATGCTTCAATATTTGTCTACCGAGCCTTGAATCTGCTCGGGGGCAATATGATTCTAGGTATCGTTCTAGCCGTGGGCGTACTCTGGTGGTTTATGCGACGTATGCGCGCCACTTTGATTGTCGCTGCGGCAATACCGGTTTCCCTTCTGGCCACGTTTATTGTCTTATCAGCAGCTGGGCGCAGTCTCAATGTTATTTCATTGGCAGGACTCGCTTTCGCCACAGGAATGGTGCTGGATGCTGCTATTGTGGTTTTGGAAAATATCATTCGTCTCAGAGAGAAAGGGATCAATGCGAACGATGCATCCGAGTGCGGAGCGAGCCAGGTTTGGGGGGCGCTATTGGCGAGTACGGCGACAACGGTGGCAATCTTCTTACCGGTATTTTTTCTCCAAAGTGTCGAAGGCCAGATTTTTGGTGATCTCGCGCTAACCATTGCTGTTGCAGTCGTGTTTTCTCTATTAGTGGCAGTTGCGATAGTGCCACTGGCTACCAAGCTCTGGCTTCCCTCGATATCCACTGAGGATCGGCTCAAGGGCGCCTGGGATTCTATAACGGGCTGCGTTATGAGGTTGACACGCACTCCGATCAGGCGCTGGCAGGTCATTGCAGGATTGCTTCTGGTGCCCGTTGCCGTAACTTATTTTTTCCTGCCGAATCTCGACTACCTTCCTCCGGTAAAACGCGATGCGGTAGATGTATATATGTATTACCCCTCCGCCCTAAATAAAAAAACGTTGGAGACGGAGATCGTTAATGAGTTGGATCGCCGTATGGCGCCCTATATTAGCGGTAAAAAGGAGCCCGCCCTGAAAAATTATTACATTATTACCTGGCCGGGGGGGGGCAATATGGGGGTGCGGGTAAAGGATATGGATAGGGCCAAGGAGATGGAACGCATCTTGCGCGAAGAGATTTTGGTGGATATCCCCGATCTTCGGGCTTTTGCTGCACGCGGTAACTTATTCAGCCGCTTCGGAGGTGGCCGGAGTATTGAGTTGCACCTCCAGTCCCGCGATGCTGATGCACTCATCGCGGCAGCATCTCATGGTGTCGATGTGATTAAATCCACGCTGCCCGGCACGCCAGTGCGAACTAATCCCGGTCTGTCTCTTTCCGAGCCCGAGCTAACCGTTAGACCAAATGATCGTGCTCTGCTTGAGCAGGGCTGGAACCGCCAGGATATGGGGGGCTTGATCCGTACCTTGGGTAACGGTCTTTACGTGGGTGAATATTTTGATGGCGAAAAGCGCTTGGATGTGATTTTTAAAGCCGAGCCCTGGAGTGTACCGGAACAACTACAGAATACTCCGCTGGTAACCCCCCGGGGCAATGTGGTATCTCTCAGTCAACTCGTCGATGTAGAGCCTACAGTTGGGCCCGGTAGCCTCCGCAGAGTCGATGGGCGCCGTACCATCACCCTTAGTATTGTGCCGCCAGATGACGTCTCTTTAGAGGAGGTACGTGCACAGCTGGAGGCAGAAGTATTGCCGGAAATCCAAAAAGCCCTGCCGGAAGATGGCAATATTTTGCTGGGGGGGAATGTGAGCGACTTGGATAAAGCGCTGATCTCTCTTTCCCAGAATTTTATCCTGGCGTTGCTGATTTTATTTTTACTAATGAGCGCTTTATTCCGCTCTCTACGCGATGCGGGCCTGGTGCTCCTCACCGTGCCATTGGCAACAGTCGGAGGGGTGTTGGCTCTTCAGCTACTGAATCTTATCAGCTTCCAGCCGCTCGACTTACTCACCATGATTGGTTTTGTGATTTTACTGGGGCTAGTGGTAAATAATGCGATTCTGCTTGTTTATCAAACCCGGGTGGCGGAAGCTGCTGGTTCCGTACGGGTTGAGGCTGTGGAGCAAGCTTTGCGTCTGCGCTTGCGCCCAATTTTTATGAGCACCTTAACTAGCGTGTTCGGTATGTTACCTCTGCTGATTGCTCCTGGTGAGGGCAGTGTAATCTATCGTGGTTTGGCTGCGGTGATTGTTGGCGGTATGGCTGTCAGTACCTTATTTACATTGATTTTATTACCTGCACTATTGCAAACAGGACGTTTGCCCCTTCCCCAATTTACCCGCTTGCGCCAAAGGCTGGCTGTGAGGAGTTCCCAATGAAAAGACGAATAGCGTGTATTGCCTTGTCCTTGGCTGGTGCGGTACCGGTGTTAGCGCAAAATAATGCTGTTGCAGTTTTGGTTGATAGGGCGGAAATCCGCGAGATAGCGCCGAGTCAGTGGTCGGCGGGTAAGGTAGTGAGTCGCCGGGATATTCGAGTATCTTCAGAGCTGGATGGCTTATTGGAGTTCGTTGCAGAGCCGGGTAGTTTCGTCAGAAAAGGAGAGCCGCTTTCCAAATTGGATACCACCCACTGGCGACTGCAATTACGCAATAGTGAGAGCCGTATTGCACATTTGCGTGCCCGCCTTACTTATATGGATGCCCAGTTGAAGCGACTGAGCGCGCTAGCTGAGAGCAATAGCACTTCGCGTGCGGCCTTAGAGGAGCAGCAGGCGGAAAGGGAAGCGATGGCTCAGGATTTGTTGGCCGCTGAAATTGAGCGTGATAGGCGTGCTTACGAACTTTCTAAAACGACCATTGACGCACCATTTGATGCTTTGGTGGTGAGCCGCGAATTGCAGGCGGGGGAGTATGTGCGTACAGGATCAGAACTCTTGCGCGCGTTGGATATATCACAACTTGAAGTAGAGGCGGATATTCCCATAAGGGCACTGCCATTGATCCAGGTAGGGGATATGATTGCCCTGCGCAGTGACGTTGCGTCTGCTTTGGAGGATGGCGGTGTCCGTGAGGTTGTCTTTACTGGTCGAGTACGGCAGTTTGTGCCAGTGGCTAGCGATAACTCCCGCCGTGTAAAGCTGATGGTGGAGTTGCCACAGGGCCCTAGCGGGCATAGGGATTGGATTGTGGGTATGCCGGTACAGGTGTCAGTTCCCATTTCAGCGGCCAGCGAGGCAACCGCAGTGCCAAGGGACGCCCTCGTATTACGAAATGGCGATACCTTTGTGTATCGAGTGGGGGAGGAGAATAAGGCCGAGCGGCTATCGGTGCGCATCGGCAGTGGTGATGGTGAATGGGTGTCGGTAATTAGTGACCTCCGTGGGGGCGATCGGGTGGTAGTGCGCGGTGCTGAGCGCTTGCAGCCCGGGCAGGAAGTTAAAGTGTTATCGGAAGTGGTGCGCGATAAAGAGTTATTGCCGATGGGTAGTGGTTAACCACTTATAAAAGTTTGCTTAGTTCAGGGCGGTTTACTTTGTGCATGCGCCCTGAGCCTCTTAATTTCCAAATATATAAGTCCTCGTCTTTATTTTTCACATTGCCTAAGCGAAGCGGCAAAGTGGATAAATTTTCCCTTTTGTTGCCTCCATTAGATATAAGTGCCCATTTGTTGATTTCTATTTTCTAGTTAGGGGTAAATTGCTCTGACATGGCTTGGTCGAATATATCTGGCAACTAGTCGCAATTAACTTGTGTGGAATTTATATTTCGATAACCTTTAGTGCCAATAAAAAATTGGGGCTGAAGTTATGGCATTGACACGCGCCGCGTTAAAAAATCCCGCCGCTGCGGGAGTCGCTGTGGTGATGGCCGTCCTGCTCGGGGCCTTTCTCGCCAGCCAACTACCCGTGCAACTTTTTCCCGATATCGACAACCCGCGTATCGCTATCCAGGCGGGCTGGCGAGCGGCAGCACCGAAAGAGGTGGAAGCGGAAATTGTCGAGCCGATCGAATCTGTATTGCAGGGCCTCACCGGCCTGGAGATGATGCAAGTCAACGCCGGTCGCGGCGGCGCCTGGGCAAATTTGGAATTTGCCATGGGCACCGATATGGACAAGGTGTTGATTGATGTGATCAGTCGTATGAGCAGCCTGCCGCCGCTGCCCCGGGATGCAGAACCCCCGCGCGTAATCCTCGGTGGCTGGGGAGGAGATGCCACCGCACTGACCTACTTTTTTCTGCAAAAATTACCGGAAAACCACCGTCACCTGGATGATTACGCCGGCCTGATTGAAGATGTTCTGCGCCCGGCGCTGGAATCTGTGCCCGGTGTTGCCAGCGTTCAGGCCCAGGCGGGAAGCGCGGCACGGGAAGAGCTACAGGTTGTTTTTGATCCCTGGAAAGCGGCGGAGCTGGGGGTAGAGTTGCCTGCGGTGAGCCGTCAGCTGGCGTCGGCACGGGATGTCTCTGGCGGATTTACCGATGTGGGACGGCGCCGCTATACCCTGCGTTTTGTCGGCGAGTATAAACCGAAAGACCTGTCTGAACTGGTGCTGGAGTGGCGCAATGGGCAGCCGGTGCGCCTGGGGGATATTGCCGAAGTTAAGGTGGGGCCGTCAGAGTCGCGCGGTATCACCACACAAAACGGCAATCCCGCCGTCTCCATTCGTATTAACCGCACCAACAATGCCAATATGCTCGCCACTTTGGAGCTGGTTAAACAAAAAGTTGCCGAGTTGAATGAGGGCAAACTGAAAACTGAGCAGCTGGTGTTGGTGCAGTCGTTTGATGCCTCGGTGTTTGTATATCGGGCGCTAAACCTGCTCGGTGGCAATATGATTTTAGGTATCGTATTGGCTGTCGGGGTGCTCTGGTGGTTTATGCGGCGTATGCGCGCCACCTTAATTGTCGCCGCCGCGATTCCCATTTCATTACTTTCGACGTTTGTGGTGCTGTCCGCCGCAGGCCGCAGTGTGAATGTGATCTCCCTGGCGGGGCTCGCCTTTGCCACTGGCATGGTGCTCGATGCCGCGATTGTGGTGCTGGAAAATATCGTGCGCCTGCGGGAAAAAGGCCGGGGGGCAAAAGAGGCGGCGGAGCAGGGGGCGGGCCAGGTCTGGGGCGCACTGTTGGCCAGTACTGCAACGACAGTTGCGATATTCCTGCCGGTATTCTTTCTCAACAGCGTCGAAGGGCAGGTCTTTGGTGATCTGGCTCTGACGATTGCGGTGGCGGTGGTATTTTCCTTGCTGGTAGCGGTGGCCGTGGTTCCCCTGGCCGCGCGCCTGTGGCTGCCGTCTATCTCCAATGAGGACCGCCTCTCTCCGCTGTGGGAAAAAATTACCGCGCGGGTGATGGCACTGACCAGTACCCCGGCTCGGCGCTGGCAGGTTATTGCTGGGCTGTTATTAATGCCGCTGGCTGCGACCTATCTATTTTTGCCCAACCTGGATTATTTGCCGCCGGTAAAAAGGGATGCGGTGGATGTGTGGATGAATTTTCCCGCATCCACGAATACCAAAACCCTGGAGACAGAAATCGTCGCCGAGCTGGATAAGCGCATGGCACCCTATATGCAGGGGGAGCGTGAACCGGCCCTGAAAAACTATTACGTGATCACCTGGCCCAGTGGCGGCACTATGGGCGTGCGGGTTAAGGATATGGACCAGGCCAAGGAGATGGAGAGAATCCTGCGCGAGGAGATCCTGGTGGATATCCCGGATTTCCAGGGGTTTGCCGCGCGGGGCAATCTGTTCGGCCAGTTTGGCGGTGATCGCAATATAGCCCTACACCTGCAATCCCGCGATGCCGAAGCCCTGATGCGCGCGGCCGCTCTGGGGGTGGAGGTTATTGAAGAGGTGATGCCGGGAACACCGGTGCAGACCAATCCGGGCTTATCTCTGTTGGAGCCCGAATTGACGGTGCGCCCCAATGATCGCGCCATGCTGGAGCAGGGCTGGAACCGCCAGGATATGGGGGGGCTGGTTCGCACGCTCGGCAACGGCCTCTATGTCGGCGAATATTTTGACGGTGAAAAACGCCTGGATATTATCTTTAAGGCGCAGCCCTGGAGCACCCCGGAACAATTGCAGAATACGCCGCTGGTCACGCCCCGTGGGGAAGTGGTGCCGCTCAACCAGCTGGCCAGTGTGGAGCGCGCTGTGGGGCCGGGCAGTTTGCTGCGGGTCGATGGGCGGCGCACCATCACGCTGAATGTTGTACCGCCGGACGATGTGTCACTGGAGGAGGTGCGTGTGCAGTTGGAGGCGGAGGTACTGCCGAAAATTCGCGAGGTGCTGCCGGAGGATCAAAATATTTTGGTGGGGGGCAATGCCAGTGACCTGGATAAGGCTTTGGAATCCCTATCGCAGAATTTTGTCCTGGCCCTGTTAATTTTATTCTTGTTGATGAGCGCACTGTTTCGCTCCCTGCGGGATGCGGGCCTGGTACTGCTCACCGTGCCTCTGGCGACAGTAGGGGGCGTGTTGGCACTGCAAATTTTAAATCTGATCGATTTCCAGCCCCTGGATCTGCTCACCATGATTGGCTTTGTGATACTGCTCGGCCTAGTGGTGAATAACGCTATTTTGCTGGTACACCAGACGCGCGCGGCAGAGATGGCCGGAAGCCCTCGGGTCGATGCCGTGGCGCAGGCTCTGCGCCTGCGTCTGCGCCCTATTTTTATGAGCACCCTGACCAGTGTGTTCGGCATGCTGCCACTGTTAGTTGCCCCCGGTGAGGGCAGTGTTATCTACCGGGGGCTGGCCGCAGTGATTGTCGGCGGCATGGCGGTGAGTACGCTGTTTACCCTGATTTTATTGCCGGCATTACTGCAAACTGGCAGCCTGCCACTATCGAATTTTGCGGCTGTGCGGGCAAGGTTTGCCCCGAGGAGTTCCCAGTGAAGAAATTACTCGCAGGTCTTGTTTTATCCCTGAGCGCCCACGGGGTTTGGGCGCAGGGTGATCCTATTGCGGTGTTGGTAGAGCGCGCGCAGGTTCGGGAGATCGCCCCGAGTCAGTGGTCTGCCGGAGAAGTGGTGAGCCGGCGGGATATCCTGATTTCCTCGGAACTGGACGGTGTGCTGGAATTTGTCGCCGAACCGGGCAGCTTGATTAAAAAAGGTGAGCGCCTGGCTCAACTGGATAGTACTCACTGGCGCTTGCAGCTGCGCAGTAGCGACAGCCGTATCGCGCAGCTGCGCGCACGGCTGACCTATATGGATGCTCAATTAAATCGCCTGCGCAAATTGGCGGAAACCAACAGCACCTCGCGGGCGGCACTGGAAGAGCAGCAGGCGGAGCGGGAGGCAATGGCCCAGGACCTGCTTGCGGCGCAGATTGAGCGCGACCGGCGCGCCTACGAGTTGTCTAAAACAGCGATTGATGCGCCCTTCGACACGCTGGTGGTGAGCCGGGAGTTGCAGGCGGGAGAATATGTGCGCACCGGCTCAGAATTGCTGCGCGCGCTGGATAGGTCGCAGATGGAAGTGGAAGCGGATATTCCCCTGAGTGCTCTGGCGCTGATTCGCACCGGCGACACAGTTGCCCTGCGCAGTGATTCTGTCTCCCCGCGCGCTGATCAATTAACTAGCGGCCGGGTTCGTCAATTGGTACCCGTGGCCAGCGATCGCTCCCGCCGGGTCAAAGTGATGGTGGCCCTGTCGCAGGGTACGTCGGAGCAGTGGAACTGGATTGTCGGTATGCCGGTGCAGGTCTCAGTGCCCATTGCCCAGGCCGAGTCTACACTGTCTGTGCCGAGAGACGCCCTGGTTTTAAGAAATGGCGATACCTTTGTGTATCGAGTGGGCGAGGGGGATAAGGCGGAGCGATTATCGGTGCGTATCGGCAGCGGCGACGGTGAATGGGTGTCGGTGAGCGGCGACCTCAGCGGGGGCGACCGGGTGATAGTGCGCGGTGCCGAGCGCTTGCAGCCTGGGCAGGAAGTTAAAGTGCTGTCGGAGGTCGTGCATGATAAGGAGCCATTGGTGGCGGGCAGTGGCTAACCGTTTATAGGCCCTCTTTATATACAGGGCGATCGACTTTGCGCGAGCGCCCTGGCCGGCTAACATCCAGACAGATAGACCCCTTCCTTAATCCGTGCTAATTTTGCGGATACACTACTCTAAATGATAACTATTCGTATTGAATGGCGCGTATTTCTTTAAATAGGGCAGTCCCTATTTATGCTACCTGCGCAGCATTCATCGATTTGGAGTGAGGTTTTAGCCGATGAAGAACAACAGCTTAGTAAAGAAAAAAGTGCTGTCTGCCTGGATTGCTGCTGCGGCACTCGCGCCGCTGGCAAGTTCTGCTGAAACTATTGAGGAGATTAGTGTTTACGGCGAGCAGGAGGAGACCAGTACAGCCTCGCGCCTGAGCTTATCTGTTTTTGATACCCCGCAGACCGTCACGGCGGTATCCCAGGCACAAATTCAGGATTTTGCCCTCCAGGATATCAATGAGCTGCTGGAGTACACGCCCGGGGTAACGGTAGAGAACGTAGAGACGGATCGTACCTATTACACCGCGCGCGGCTTTGATATCGTGAATTTCCAATACGATGGTATCGGGGTTCCCTTCTCCGCCGGTTTATCCCAGGGGCATCAGGACACGGCGATTTTTGAGCAGGTTGAAGTGGTAAAGGGTGCAGCAGCGCTGACCACCGGACTGGCCAATCCCTCGGCGACGGTTAACTTTATCCGCAAACGCCCGACAGAGGGGTTTGAAGCGGGGGTGAGTCTGATTGCCAATGACGAGGGCGGCCTGCGCACCGAGGGAGATATATCCGGCGCTATCAGCGATAAGGTGCGGGGGCGTCTGGTGGTTGCCGAGGAGCAGTCTGACTCCTACCTGGATCGCTATGAAACCGAAGGCAGGGTGTTCTACGGTATTGTGGAAGCAGATTTGACCGATTCCACCACCCTGACCTTAGGCCGCAGCCAAAATCGCAGCGAGTCCGATGGCAGCATGTCCGGGGCCCTGCCGCTTTACTACACCGATGGCAGCGCTACCGACTACGATATTTCCACCAGTACGGCACCGGACTGGGCTTTTCGCAATGTGGACAGAACCCAAACTTTTGCTGAGCTGAAGCGGGACCTCTCCGCCGATTGGTCTGTCACTGCACTGCTGACCCACAATGAAATCGATATGGATGTCGAGGAGATGTATGTCTACGGCACTCCAGACCGAGAGACTGAGCTGGGTCTGTACGGTTACGCCTTCGGCTATCAGCTGGATGAAGAGCAAACCATTGCCGATGTGTTCCTGTCAGGAAGCTACAGCCTGTTTGGCCGCGACCACGAGCTGGTGGTGGGCGCCAACTATGCGGAGATCGAATTAACCGGCCAATCGTTCTACAGTTACTCCGATGGTTTCCCAGTTCTTGGCAGTGACTGGGCTAGTGGCACAACGGCACGGCCTGACTTTGTCGATACAGATAGTTACTACACTGGCCATTACGACGATCAGCAGCACAAGTCCCTGTACTTTGCCACGCGCTTAAATGTTACCGACAGCCTGTCCCTGTTGGCCGGTGCGCGCAAAATGAAAGTGGAACAGTCCGGTTACAGTTACGGTGTTGACGCCGATAGCTCTGCGGACGAAACAGTCCCCTATGTGGGGGCGACCTTTGATCTGAATGAGAGTCTCTCACTCTACGGCAGCTATACCGAAGTCTTTACCCCGCAGTCCTGGGTTAGCCCCGAATTTGCCCCCCTGGGTGTTGCAGAGGGAGATAGCTCTGAGGTGGGGGTTAAATACTCTCTCGCCGCTGGGCAGGCGACCGGCAGTTTTGGGCTGTTCGAATCCAGCCTGAATAATCTCGGTGAGTATGCCGGCACTGTGGATGGTGTGAATACCTATAATGGTCTCGACTTCACCACCAAGGGTGCCGAGCTGGAATTAATCGGCGCAATTACTGAGAATTTTAATGTCAGCTTTGGCTTCACTCACTTGAGTGAAGTGGTTGGCGATGACGGTGAGGATGTTCGTACCTATATCCCGCGCAACACCCTGAAAGTGGCTGTGGCTTACGATATGCCACAGGTTCAAGGCCTGAAGTTGGGCGGCGGTATCAACTGGCAGGACGATATTTATATTGAGCCTGCCGAGGGGGTTCGCGTAGAGCAGGATAGCTATGCGCTGCTCAGTGCCTTTGCCAACTACGATATTTCTGACAATTTAACCGTTGCTCTCAATATTGATAACCTGACCAATGAGAAATATCTCAACAGTCTCTACTGGACCCAGGGCTATTACGGCGCACCGCGCCAAGCGCAGGTGAGCGTGAGCTGGCGCTACTAAGGCGTCTAGAGAACTCCATGGCAGCAAAACCCGGTACTTGTACCGGGTTTTCTGTGTTTAAGGTAAAGGTAAATGTTATGCGTCAAACCCTGGTCCTATTACACCGTTACCTGGGGCTTGCCACGGCGGTCTTCCTGATTGTCACCGGCTTGACCGGAGCGGTTATCTCCTGGGATCACGAGCTGGATGAATGGCTCAACCCCCACCTGTATAAAACGGCTTCCAGCGCTGAAGCCCTGAGCTCAATCGAGCTGGCAGAGCGCCTGGAGGCGTCCCTGCCGCAGGTTCAGATATCTTATTTCGAGCTGTTGCAGGAGCCCGGCCACACCCAGTCTTTTTGGGTGGAGCCGCGCATGGATCCGGCCACCGGGAAATTTTATGCGGTGGATTACAATCAGGTGTTTATCGACCCCGCCAGTGGGGAAATTGTCGGTAAGCGCGAGTGGGGGCGGGTCTGGCCGATCACCACAGAAACCCTGATGTCGTTTTTGTACAAGCTGCATTACAGTTTTCATATCCCCGAATTTTGGGGCACCGATCACTGGGGTATATGGCTGTTGGGGATTATCGCACTGGTGTGGACGATCGATTGTTTTGTGGGGCTGGCAGTGACCCTGCCCCGCCGCAAGAAATCCCCTAGGACGCCATCGCGGAGTTGGTGGCAACGCTGGAAGCCCGCCTGGATGATTAAAGCCGGCGCCGGGCGCGCCCGTCTCACCTTTGACTTGCACCGGGCCTTCAGCCTGTGGACCTGGGCGCTGTTGCTGACCATCGCATTTACAGCCTTCTCCCTGAATCTCTACCGAGAAGTGTTTTTCCCGATGATGTCGCTGGTGTCGGACGTGACCCCGTCTCCTTTGGAGGAGCGCACACCTAACGATCACAGCAACCCCATTACTCCCACGCTGACATTTCGGGATATTGCCGCGATCGGCGAAAACCAGGCGGCGCAGATGGGCTGGCGACAGCCGCTGAACTCCCTGTGGTATGCCCGCGAGTGGGGGATATACCGGGCTGAATTTTTTGATGCCGATGCCGGGCACGGTGCTGGAGGTGTCGGCCACAAAGCCCTATTTTTTGATGGCCACAGCGGTGAATATCTCGGAGACTTTATCCCCTGGCAGGGAACGGCGGCGGACCTGTTTGTGCAGGCGCAGTTTCCTGTGCACTCCGGCAGGATCCTCGGCCTCCCCGGGCGCATACTGATTTCCATTATGGGGGTGGTGATTGCGATGTTGAGTGTGACCGGCATTTTGATCTGGTTGCGCAAACGCCGCGCAGCCGCCCCAGCTCGGGTGGAGCGCGACTCCCCCCTGCCGAGTACAGCGACATAATTGCACAGGCTCGGCTAGCGGTGGTTGATGTGTTTTTTTGCTATTCCCACAGCCGCTCGGGATAAGTTTGGGATTGCTGTCGTCACACCATACCCTTAGCGGATCGCAGTTTGCTGATGGTGTAAGCCATGCGATCCCTGCCCGCTGTATGCCTGGTATTTTTTTGCTCTGCGGCGCTGGCCCAGGTGCGAACGGAGCACCTGCCGCTTGGCGCTGAGCCTATCGAGGTGAATAACCAGACCGTTTTTTATAAGAATGGTTATTTCTACCGCAAAGGCCCCGATGCCTATACCCGGATAGAGCCGCCCCTGGGGGCGCGGGTATCGCGGGTGCCCTTCGCAACCCCTATCACCCTGGGCAAGCAGCGCTATATGCTCGCGGGCAATGGCACTTTTTTTTGGTTGGACCCCAAAGACCGTCGATATGTGGTGGTTACGCCACCGCCCAATTGGCAGCATGTTAATCGCAATCCTTTAGCACCGAAGAAAAAATTCTATCCCCGCGCCCACCCGCCCGGGCATTTGCGACAGCGCTCAGCGGCTAAAAGGGCGAGCCGCAAGGACTGGGATATTTACTGTGAAGCCCGCGCGGCAAACTTGTTGCGCAGTACGCGGCAACCCGGAAAAAACTCCAGGCGCGCCGCACGAGAATATCGCCGGGTATATCGACAATGTTTGCGCCAAAGTCGGCACTTAAGGTCAAAGCCCCTGAGAGGGGAGGGGCCTGGGCTACACTAAATACTATGGCCCAGTAGGCGCCTTTTTATTAGTGCCGGATATTTTTCACGGATAGCAGTGCTTTATGCTGGGTGCCAGCTTTTTTATCCCCCGTTGTAACGCCGGCAAAGAAACTTATTTTCTTCACCTCGCCCTTTCACTCCTACTTTTTTTCAGCGTCTCCTGTCTCTCGTTCTCTGCGGTAGCGCAGCTGCCCGGCAGTAAAGCGAAGGAATTTACCCCCAAGGTGCCGGATTTTGCCGACCCCTCTGCGGATTGGTGGACCGGGTGGACCAGCGCCTCGCCGGAGGAGCGGCGGGAGTGGTTGAGTCTGGTGACCAAAAGCTGGCAGGAGTGGAAAGAAGAAATACCGCAGGATGAGGTTTTACAGGAGGGCGCAGAAAAGATTAGCCAAAGTTTACAGGGGATTGCAATTACCTGGAAAAAACGTGAGGAGTACCTGAAAGTTGCCTTAATGCCGGATTTGAAATTCCCTGAAAACCCGACGGTATTAAATTGGGCCGAGGCCGACTCCGCCATCAGCCGTGGCCGGCGCCGGTTGACGGGAGTGGAGCTGGAGGCGCGCCAACTTAAATCGACCCAGTCGCAGTCGCTGTCACTGCTGCGCAAGCAGGTGATTGTCTTGCGCGATTCCAGTGGTCCCGAGGAAGATGAAGCGGCCCAGGCGCTGCTATTAGCACAGATTAATCACCTGAATATTATCGAACAGCTGAGTACGGTGAATACCTTTCTGGGAACCTGGCGGGACAAGATTAATGAAGCGGAAATTAAGTTGCGGCTGCTGTTGGATACTCTGGTGTACTCCAGCAAAAATGCACAGGAAATAGAGAAGAGTATTGCCGGCAACAAAAAGAACATCGAGCGTATTTCTGCGACTCGCACCAGTATCCAGGGCACCACCGAACCCTCCACCGACCCCACCATTAATATGCAAAAAGACCTCACCCTGATGCAGTTGGAAGTGGACCTGCTGGAGGAGCAGCTGGAGAAACGCAAAAGTGAGTTGCTGCAGTCGATCAATGAGGTCCTGAATGAAAAGGGTGAAGAGCGCCCGCTTATTGTCAGCCGGGAGCTGCTGGAAAATGCCGGCTCGGTGATTGAGAGCGCATCGCGGGAGCTGGCGGTGCGCCAGCGCCAGGTGGTGGCCTGGCGGGAGGACGAGGAGAGCGAAGATCTGAGCCGCTGGTGGTCTTACTTTGAACGCATTGGCAGCGGCCTGGCCCAGGCCAGCGATTTGGAGCAGGACATCCAGCGCTATGAAAAGGCCCAGCTGCAAGTTTACCAGGAGCGCCAGGGCTGGTGGGCGACCGTGCGCGAGCGCGTGGCTCTGGCAGCCCGGCAGGCCTATAACCGCTGGCGCAAGCTGGCGGACTTCCAGTTATTCACCGTTGCCCAGAACCCGATTACCCTACGCTTGATCGCCAAGATGATCGTGGTATTCGTCGGTGCCTGGCTGCTGTCAGGCCTTATCCAGGCCTTTCTACGCCGGCTGGTGCGCAGAGAGCACGCCAGTGAATCCTCCATGTACAACCTCGGGCGGGTATTGCACTACCTCTTTATTTTTATCGCCCTGATTGTGATGCTCAGTATGCTGGGCCTGGATACCTCCAAGCTGGCCCTGGTGGCCGGGGCCCTGTCGGTCGGTATTGGCTTTGGCCTACAGGCGATCTTCTCGAACTTTATCTCCGGCCTGATACTGCTGTTTGAGCGCCCCCTGAAGGTGGGAGATCTGGTGGAATTGGAATCGGGCGTATTTGGCCGTATCCGCGATATCAGCGTGCGCTCAACCCGCATTACCACTCGGGACAATGTGGATATCCTGGTACCCAATACCGAGTTTGTTGCCGGCCGCGTTATCAACCACACCCTGGACGACCCCGTGCGCCGTATCCACGTACCTTTTGGCGTGTCTTATGCCTCGGACCCGGATCTGGTGCGGGAGGCCGCCCTGAAGGCGGCCGCGCGGGTGAATATCACCCACACCGACTGGAAGCGAAAAACGGAAGTGTGGCTGATGGGCTTTGGCGAGAACGCCCTCGATTTCAAACTGGTGGTGTGGGTAAACAGCAATATGGTGACCTCTCTGGGGGACTCCTATGCCCTGTACAACCTGGAGCTGTTGCGGGAATTTCGCGATAAAGGCATTGAGGTCCCCTTTCCGCAGCGGGACCTACACCTGCGCAGCTGGGATGTCCCGGCGATCCTCGGCCGCAGCGCGAGGAAATAGACGGGTCCGGTTGGCATGACACCTCAAGGGTTTCATAGTATTTTCAGCTCACCGGCATTGGTGTCGGTGCAATTTCTTTAACCGGCATTACGGCGTTTTCTCCCAGGGCGCTGATGAAATCACAATAAGGGAATGCCCGTGCTAATTATCCCTATCCAAAATAAACCGGACTGGCGTCGACCGCCATTGATGTGTTTTGCACTGATCGCGCTTAATCTGCTGATCTTTGTTTTCTATCAGGGCACAGACGAGACGCGTTGGCAGGCAGCGGAAGATTATTATTTTGACAGCGACTTGCCGGATCTCGAAGAGCAGCGTTTTCTGGTGTACGTCAATGAAATACACCCGGAGTGGCGGGCGCAGATGGATGTGGAAGGGGAAGAGTTTTTTTACCGGGAGTCCCTAGGCAACCCCGAGTTTCACCAGTGGCTGTTGCCGCAGCTTGAGGCGCAGGGCGAAACCGAATGGTTGCGGCAGAGGCGGGAGTTTGCCCAACTGCGGGATAGGGTCAGCAGCACGGCACTGGGATTGACGCCGACAGACCCGAGCATTGCCGGGGCGTTTGGCCATATGTTTTTACACGGCAGCTGGGATCACCTTATCGGCAATATGGTGTTTCTGCTGCTGTTTGGCTTGTCGGTTGAGTTGGCCCTGGGAGGGGCGTGGTTTATCGGGCTCTATCTGTTGGGCGGGCTGGCGGCGGCGGGCCTGCATATGCTGGTGGAGTCCGGCAGCGATGTGCCCATGGTGGGTGCCTCCGGTGCAGTCTCGGCGATTATGGGCATGTTCGTCGCGGTTTACGGTGTGCGCCGCCTGCGTTTCTTTTACACCATTGGCTTTATGTTTGGTGAGTTTAGTGCGCCGGCGCTGCTGGTATTACCGCTGTGGTTGGGCAAGGAGATTTTCGGCTATTTATACGGTGATGCCAGTATCGCCTACTGGGCGCATACCGGCGGCCTGCTCGCCGGCTTTGCCCTCACGCTGGTGGTGCTGTACTGGCGGCCGATGGTCGAACCCATGCCCGAGGAAGGGGAGACACCGTCGCCCCAGAGGGTCGCCCTGGCGCGGATCGATCGTTTTATCGAAGAGGGAAAGCTCCCCGAGGCCACTGACGCTGCGGCCTCAGCGGTGCGCCAGTACCCCCAGGCGCTGTCTTTGCTTGAGCGCTATATCGAGCTGACGGCAGCGGCACCGGAGAGTGAGGGCTACCACCGGGCCAATCTCGCCCTGTTTACCCAGGCCGGCAATCCGGCCATCGATGGGCGCACCCTGGCGCGGGGCTATCGCCGCTACCTGGCGGCAACCCAGAGCCCGAGGGCGCTCACCGCCAAGGCGAATTTGCTGATGGCGCGGCGCGCAGGGGAGGAGAAGGACTGGCCCTGGCTGGAGGAGCTATTGCGCCGCCTGAAGCAACAGCGAGTCAAGCACCCATTAATCCCCAAGCTGGGCATGGCCCTGGTCAACTACTATCGCCGCCTCGGTGAAGAGGGGCGCGCGCGGGAAATGAAAGAGTTGACGCAAGATATGGCGGCCTCGGGTTGAGGTCTACCCTGTGCCAAGTGGGGATAAGGCACCAACTGAACGCTTTTTCAGGAGCTTAAAGGGGGAGTGGGTACCGGAAGTAGGCTATTCAAGTTTGCTTTCGGCAAAACAGTCAATCAACGATTATATTATTGGCTACTACAGCCAAGTGCGGCCATATCAGCACAACGACGGCTTGCCATAAAATGTGGCAGAAGAAAAATTTCGATATACTCAAAAGAGGGTGGCCAAAAATACTTGACCACTACATATGAGAAATATAACTGAGGTGTATTATGTTTAAAGAAAGCTCTAAATCCCTTGATGAACTAGATAGAAAGATGAACCCTAAAATTCTTAAACAGGCTAAAGAGGATGCCAGGTCTTCTGAAGTTCTTGATAAAATGAAGAAGGAGAGTGAGAGGTTTGTTTCTACTAATGACTCAAAGAAATAGTTGGCTGGGATTTGTGTTAATCATTTTCTAGTTTTAGGCTAAAAGTTGGGGAGGGTTGTTCACTCCCCCCCCCCCCCGCCCCAGTCCATCCATATACACTTGTGCCAATAACAGATAGGCGGCATCCAATTGTGGATAGGCTTCCTTGTGTAGGTTCTTTAACAGCAGTACGACAGGTACATATTGGTGTTGTTGCTATAGTGCCTGGGCGAGCGCGTGACGCATCTCCGCTTTGACTATGGGCGATTGATCTGTACAAATTTTTCCAGCAGATGCGGCCCCAGTTCTTGCAGCGCTTTTTTATCGTCGCTGGCCAGCAACAGGCGGTAGTAGTGCTCGTTCAGAATCTCATCGTCGGGAAAACGGCGCAGTCCCTCTTCCAGAACCTGACGAGCGCGCTGGAAATTCTCCTCGCACAAAAATATCTGTGCTTCCGCACGCGCGCGTTTGCACAGGTATTCATTTTCTTCCAGATAGTCTTCATCATCCTCTCGCAATGCCTCTATTTCGAGCTGTTGCTGGCGGGTTAGGCAGATATAGCCAATCACCGCACTGGAAACCATGCAAAAGTAGGCTACGACTGCGGCAGTTGAGGGTATAACCGCCCATGGGGGAAGTTTATCGGTAACTGCGGCCATAAGAACGCTTGGCGCAAAGGAAATAACGTTGGTAAGGATTAATAGCAGCCAGTAGGGCCGGCCAACAATCAGGATAAACTCCCACAGATTGATCGGGGTAAAGGCCGATCTCAGACTGTGGGTAATGGCTAAGGCAATCATGACTGCCGGGGCCAAAAATGACAGGGCCACAGCATAAACAGTTAGGGTATCCAAACTCTCTGTGACCTGGACCAGTTTGTAGCCGACAAAGGCCGCAGCCACAGTCATACCGATGACTTTAAGGAGTAGAACCGCACCATTGTCATCTAGTACTTCTGTTAATAGGGGAGCCTTCCGCTGGCCCCTCGCCAGTTTTTCGATAATTAAAAGACTGTAACGGAGTGCGACGGCGATAATGGCCACTAAGGCAATAAGACTCAGCATTCCCGTCGAGCTAATGAGAAGACTGCCGGCGGCGGCCACAGCTATGACGGTTAAGGGGCCGGGCTTTAGGGCATAGAGAAAATAAAATAGTCCCATTTGCCAAAAAGGTTTGGCCCTATTGCTGGCCTCAATATATCCCATAGGCTCCCGGCATAGAGGGCAGCCTGGGCCCTGACCCTGAATGCCGTAGTTGACACTGCAACCGGGGATACACTCCCGACAGTATTGGCGACAACAGTATTGGCACTGCCAGGATGCATGGTTACTGGTGTGATAGTGGCAGGAGTCAGCCATTTACTCTTCCTTGATGATTTTCTTTACGAAAAACTATTTTTGTCCTTTATCACAGTTTATCCGTCGACTCGATGGCGGTGCAATCATCAAGTATTTTTACGGTCCTGTTAGAATGCGAGAGAATTACCGATAAAATTGGCACACAAGTTTCAAAATAGGTGTTGTATGACAAAGGCTATGCATGTTCATTTGGTGGAAGGCTCAGCGCCAGAACCCTGGGGAGAGTCAGCACTACTGAGCTTTGACGGCAGCTCTGCCAATATTCATATCGGCGCGGCTAAAGGCGCTGTGTTGGTTGCGGCCCAGCGAGCGGCCCGCAAACTCGATGGCATGGGGATTAATGAGGTTGTCCTCAAAGGGGAAAAGTGGGGACTTGAGAGTCGCTGGGCATTTTGGGCGGGGTTTTTTAATCCGCGCAAATCCAACAAAATTGACTGGGGTAGTGAAGACACTGCCGAGTTGCAAGAGCTCGCCGCCCGTGAAAATGCCAGCCGCTGGGTTCGCGAAATCACTAATGGCACCCCCGAGGATGTATCCCCGCGTGTATTGGCACAGAGCGCAGCAGAAATGTTGCAGAAGCTCGCCCCCAGTGCGGTCACCTATCGTATAGTTGCGGGAGATGACCTACTGCGTGAAGGATTTGTCGGTATCCACAATGTTGGACGCGGTAGTGTACGCGAGCCGGTGATGTTGCAGCTGGACTTTAATCCCAGCGGCGATGAGCAGGCGCCCGTCGATATGTGCTTAGTGGGTAAAGGAATCACATTTGATTCCGGTGGTTACAGTATTAAGCCCTCCAACAATATGGCGACAATGAAGTCCGATATGGGGGGCGCCGCCATGGTAACCGGCGGTCTGGCTCTCGCCATTGCCAGAGGTCTGAGCAAGCGGGTTAAACTCTATCTCTGCTGTGCGGAAAACCTGATTTCCGGCCATGCCTTTAAGCTGGGCGATATTATTCGCTATAAGAACGGTGTCAGCGTAGAGATACTGAATACCGATGCGGAGGGGCGTCTGGTATTGGCCGATGGCTTAATCGCGGCCTCGGCAGAAGAGCCCCGCTGGTTATTGGATGCCGCTACGCTTACCGGCGCGGCAAAGATGGCGGTGGGCCGGGATTTCAACTCTGTCTTTAGTTTTGAAGATGATACCGCGCAAAAGGTATTGTCAGCTGCTGCCGAGGAAAATGAAAAGGCGTGGAGATTACCTCTGGAGCCTTTCCACCTCGAGCAAACTCCATCCAATTTCGCCGATATCGCCAATGTGGGCGTTGAAGGTAGTCCCGGGGCTTCAACCGCAGCCTCCTTCCTGGCGCGCTTTGTGCGAGACGAGGGGCGCAACTGGGTACATATGGACCTGTCCGGCTCCTACCAGCCCAGTGGCAACGATCAGTGGGCGCCAGGAGCTAAAGGTCACGGCCTGCGCACCATTGCACGCTTCCTTCTGGATAATTAACCAGCGGCAATTAATGCCAAATTACCTGGCAAAACGCGCCTAATAATAGGCGCGTGTCTGCTTACCTCTCTCTAGTACTTATTAAGTCATTAAAAAATTGTACTCCAGTGGCAAAGTGGGCTATTAGTAGCCCCCTGCTAATTGAGGTATTTCGACTTTGGCTCGTTAGCATTAGTCCTGGAAGTACTTGCCAGGTAAAGCAGATAATTCTTGATTCGGTGAGCGGTAATGAGCACTGCAACCTCTACAAATGATAAAGCGTATAATTCAAACCATTGTGCCAATTGCCATACAGAGCTACTAGGCCCCCACTGCTACTCTTGTGGGCAACCAGTTAAGGGTATGGTGCGTCACTTCTCCTCTATCATTGGGGATTTATTTGATACCCTGCTGGCCTTTGATTCCCGTATATGGAAAACGGTTCCTGCACTGTTGTTTAGACCGGGGTTTTTAACCGCAGAGTATTTTTCTGGGCGCCGCGTGCGCTATGTGAGCCCTGTTCGTTTATTTATCTTTCTCTGTATAACCAGCTTCTTTGTCACTCAGTTAAATAGCGATTGGACTATTAGTTGGGGAAATGGGGTGGTAGATGTTGAAGATGCTGGCAGGGGATATGACGATGCCCTCAAAGATATTAGCCGGTTAAAAGAAGAGCAGGTGGATAATAGCAATAGCTATACGGTAACACTACTGGAGGAAGTGGAGCGGGATCTTATCGATGGAAAAGTTGCTCTCAGCGGTGACTTGGATGAGCTTAACGAGCAGTTAGGCGGAGCTGAGGGGGAAACGGAAGCTTCAGAAAACCTTTCCAAACAGCAGCTGGCGTCGGGATTGAATGAGACCATCAATGAGATTGACGAAGAGTTTTTCCAGGTTAAGTGGCTGCCCAATTCAGTGGAGGATTGGATTAATCGCAAAGTAGAGAGTGCCCATGAAAATGTAGAGAGGGTAACTGAGGACCCCAATCGCTTTAAGAAAGCCTTTCTGGGAGCCCTACCTTCAACCCTTATGGTTATGTTGCCTATATTTTCCATGATACTGTGGCTGCTCTATATCTTTAAGCGCCGACTTTATATGGAACACTTGATAGTAGCGCTGCACAGCCACGCCTTTATTTGCTTAAGTATCCTGATCGCAAATCTATTTTACAGCGCCAGTAAGCAACTGGATCAATACACTTTTATATCTTCACTTTTTGATAATCTTATACTGCTGTTAGTTTTATGGATGCCTATCTATCTGTTCTGGATGCAAAAGCGGGTATACGGGCAGGGCTGGTTTATAACTCTGTGTAAGTATTCCTTTTTGGGGTTGATTTATTTGATTTTGTTATCTATAGGTGCCTCCTTTACTGTTTTGTGGAGTTTGGCTGAATTGTAGTTTTTGCGACATGTAAAAGGTAAGAGGTTTTATGGGTATTTTTAAGTCAACTAACCCCGAAGTCTCTTAGCTACCGCTAAGAAGCCTGTTGCCGACAGTGTAGATATCTGTAAATCTGCTGATTATGCCAAAAAATTTTCATGTAGAATCCTGGCTTTTAGGCGTGATAAAAACCCTTGCTCTAATTGCAATATATACTTCAGTTTTGAGGGCGGCTGCAATAATTTCCGCAGTTTGTAGTCTGCTTGAATTGTAATTGGTTTTTTGTAGCTTGCAGTATTTCCTTTAGGTTAATAACGTTTGCTGCTTATATTTTGTATCTTAAATAAAAAATAGAAATTCCAGCTATTTTAACGTGTCAATTTTTATTACACGGTGGCTACATTAATCTTATCGCCGCCAGAATTTTGCGATTTTCCTAGATATAGTGTGAGCGCTGCTTACAATCACCCTGCCCATAAATTTAGTCTGAGTCGTATAAATGTATTTAATGGGGCAATTGGTAGGATGTATCTATTTTAAAGGAGGGCGTTATGTCTAAATTGTTGTTGCGTATATTTGTTGCCGGAGTGACTTGGTTATTGGCATCGGCCAGTTATGCAGATCCTATCCAGGATTTAACTATGCAAAACTATGAGGCGGGCTGGTATCCAAATTACTGGCAAGGGTATGGGCCACTAACCTGTCGCAGGACCTGTGCAGTTTGGGTTGGTGGCGTGCCTGAGTCGGAGTTCGCTACAGACTTGATCGATGATTTTCAGCGTACCAGTGTCTGTAAGGTAACTCGGGATCCGGCAATCATCGAAAAGCCCATCAATGATCCTTTATCTCACTGGCTCTATGGTAATCAGTTTGACGATAAGCCTGTTTGCTATATCGGAACCCCTTATGGTGTTAAAGAAGATGATCACTATATGTGTCTGTGCGTATGCAATAAGCCAGACCTGATCGTGAGCCATATCTATGACCCCGTTTGGGATTCCGGTACTGGGCAATCCATTATCGTAGCCGATATTACCAATATTGGCGCCCTGGCGGCACCTATAAGCCAGGCGCGCCTTGTGGATCTGGATACTCTGGCGAATGATGTACAGGCCACTCCGGCAATTCCCGCAGGTGGCACGGTCAGTGTGGCATTCACCTTGGGATATTGGGTATTTGATCCGGATGCAGTATTGGAAGTGACTACGGACTTTACCGATATCGTCGATGAGTGTAATGAAAATAATAATACCCTGATTTATGCTGAGCAGGGTTAAATAGTCCACAGGGGTTTTTCGCTCCCTGAGTTCAGTTGTAGGGAGCTTTTATAGACAGTGCTTACAGGGCCCTGTGGAAGTTTTAGCTCGACAGGAATACATTAATAACCTGGCAGCTCTCCTTGTCCACAGCGGCATTGGGTTGTTCACTGCCGATCATTTGCTGCCCCGGTACTTTGGGGAGGACAAGATACATTCGAGGATAGGGCCGCACGATATAATCCTTTTTATCCCCACTCAGCCAGGGGTATTCCTCTAGAATGGCCGCGACACCTCGGTTTAGTGCGATACCATCAGTACAGCTACCCGGTACAGTGGCCGTGGTGAGCATAGCGAAGACTATGGATGTGAGAGTCATGGAGAATTTATACCTTTAGCGGGCTATAGCGGCCCTAAAAATAAGATTATAACCCTAGCGAATATCTCACAGTATCTCTGATACGCGAAAACATATGCCAGCTAACTGCTGTTAATCAGATACCCATTTTTTAGAAACGGGGACTGCCGCTGTAGTAACAGGCCTAATTTCTACTTATCCGGCGATTAATCGGCCTTCAGTCCGATTCAAAAGCGCGATTCAGAGCCCTGTCAGGTCTTATTCACCAAATGTCTGATTATGTCGTAATTGTGTCATAGCCGACACCCGCATAGGAGTACAATTGCCCGTGTGGAGGAAATCCTATGACTAAGAAGATCGGTTTCTTTGTTGCTGACGGTTTTCAGGCGCTGGACCTTTTTGGGCCCCTGGATACTTTTATGGAGGCTAATAGTTTTATCTCTGAGGCCTACTCAAGCTGCTTGCTAGGCTTAACCAAGGCGCCAGTTAAAACCTGTTACGGCCAGGTGGTGTCTGTAGATCTCGATATCTATCAGGCCGTGGAGATTGACTACCTGATTATTACTGGCGGCAGTGGGATGCGGCAGCTGCACCTGAGTCCCAAGCAGGTGAATGCCCTGCGTTCAATTGCCGATAGCGCCGAGCGGGTATTGAGCGTTTGTACAGGTGCATTTGTGCTGTCCGATCTATTCGCGGAGCAACAGCACCGTATTACTACCCACTGGCGCCACTGCCGACAGCTTGCCGAGCAGGCGGGTAACTACCAAGTTGAACAGGACCCCCTGTTTATTGAAAGCGGTAAACTGTGGTCTTCCGCCGGGGTTTTATCCGGGGTCGATTTAGCCCTGGAAGTGATTCGCCGGGATTTCGGCAACACCATTGCGGCCAGTGTGGCCAAAGAGCTGGTGGTTTACCTCCAGCGCAGGGGCGGGCAGTCCCAGTACTCTGACCTGTTGAAAGTGCAATCCAGCGACAGCATGAGGCTTAATCCACTACTGGAGTGGCTGTCAGAAAATTATCACAAAGTAATCAGTGTTTCCGCTATGGCGGAGCGTATATCGGTCAGCGATCGCCAGTTAACGCGCTTATTTAAGCAACATCTAAATAGCACCCCCGGACACTATCTAAACCAGCTTCGTTTAAACCGGGCGTGGGACTTAATCACTTGCGAAACTACAAGCCTTGTGCAGGTGGCCCGTCAGGTAGGCTTTACCAGCTACGATAGCTTCCGCCGGGCTTTTTATGGACAGTTTGGAGTTTCCCCCTCTTATTTCAGTAGGAATCGTCAATGAAATACCAATTACTACTCTGGGTGATTTTACAGCTCTGTGTGACCGATACCTACGCGCTTAACCTAGAGGAAAGACACTTGTGGGGTGAAGATATCACCCAGTTACAGACTTTAATAACAGAGAAGCATATTGATCCCTTTGCAAATATTAAAGAAGAGAAATTTAATGCTTCTGTCGAGCAGCTGGTTGGGCGTTTACCCGGTCTGAATGAAGCTCAGGTCGAGGTTGAGATTATGCGTCTGACGCGTAGTATCGGTGATGCGCATACCTCTTACAATATTATGTCCGGCGCGCACCGGCACTATCCGCTCCGTTTCAAATACTTTGGTGAGAATCTCAAAGTTGTGGATACAACGAAGGAATATCATTTTTTATTGGGGGCGGATTTGCGGGGTATTAATAATTACTCTTTGGCGCAGCTACAACAGAATCTCTCACCATATATAAATTTTGTGGATAACGTCTATAGTTTTAGGCATTCCTTTAGCTTTCATATTACTGTGAATAAGTTTCTCTTTGGCGCAGGTGTCAGTGATGATCTCAATATAGCAACCTTTAAATTTGCGCAAGGCGATCAACCGATCACTATTGATATGGAAACGATATCAATGCAGCAGTTTGCGGAACTCAGTAGCGACTATGTTATTTCGGAGCCTGAAATTCACTACTTTAATTTTGATCTTGTCGGTATCAGGCTGGCGTATCTCGATAATTATAATACAGTCTATGTCGACTTTGATAGTTATCCTGAATCGGTACAACTACAGCAGCACTGTGAAAGTATTAAAGATAAAATCCGCGACAGTGGCGCTAGCAATCTGGTGATAGATTTCCGCAATAATCGCGGTGGTGACTTCTATGTTGGTTTGGCGCTCTCCGCGTGTATTCAGGACCTGGATCAACTGGACTGGCGTAAGGGGATATTCGTAATGATGGACGCGGGCACCCAGTCAGCGGCGATGTCCAATGCAGCGCAATACCAACAAATTCTCAATGCGACCTTGGTTGGAAGTCCGACAGGTGCAGACCCAAATATCGCTTCTGAAACGAACCACTTCAGATTAAAAAACTCCAACCGGAGTATCAGTATCTCCAAGCGCTACTATGGCTTTCGCCAAACACCCAGCGATGCCCTCTACCCAGATTTACCTATGACAACCCGCTGGGAAGACTATAAAGAGGGCAGGGATGGGCCGCTATTGCAGCTGCTGAGCTTTATTCAGGATAAGGGTCGGAGTGATTGAATCACCCAATTGTCTTAGTTTAAATTTTTGTTAATCATATTGGGGCCGGATATTATCCGGCGCCTTTGGCACTTTATAAGTGTTTTATCTATCCCTTTCATACTGATACCTGCCAGTTTATCCTCTGAAAATTTTATCGAAAAAGGTGTAGATTTGTAGAGCTGCCTGTCTCTGTTATTGATACAGCCCTCTGCAAGAGTGGAGAGCAAATAGGTGGGGCAAACTGTTATAATACGATTAATATATAGGTTTTGTGAGGTCTCGGATGGGCTATTCAAATCAATTTTTTGGTACGCTTGGAGTAAAGCCCGGGCGAGGGGGCAATCTTGCGGCCTTCTCTAGGGCGTGTGATGTTCCAGTGGATCGACTCAAATATTACAACAACAATAATATTGTACCATCCGGGCTAGATCTAAAAAAAATTATTAAAGTGGCAAAAGTATCCGAGCTTGCATTACGCTTGAAGATGGGGCGGTTGGATAGGGATACCATTTCCCTGCTTCAGGAAAATTCGGACGATCTCCTTGCTATCCTTAATGATAGCAAGGAGAGTCTCGGGGAAGAGCTTAAACAATATGATTTGGTCTATAAAACCCGCTTAGGCAAGTTGTACCAAGGAGACTGTATCTCTCTTATGAGGGAGATGAAGGATGATTCGATGGATCTTGTCTTTGCCGATCCACCGTTTAACTTAGATAAGCTGTATCCTTCAAAAATTGATGATAATCTGAAAACTGAAAAATATCTTTATTGGTGTGAGAAATGGTTGTCTGAGTGTATTAGGCTGCTTAAGCCCGGCGGAGCACTTTTCCTATGGAATCTCCCGAAGTGGAACTCCTCCTTAACGGGATTTCTGGACGGGCACCTTACTTTTAGAAACTGGATAGCCGTTGATATAAAGTACAGCCTTCCCATTCAGGGTCGACTGTACCCATCCCATTACTCTCTTTTGTATTATATTAAAGGAGAGAAGCCCAATAGCTTTAGTCCTGATCGATTGCCCATGCAAACTTGCCCCAAATGTTATGGGGATCTTAAAGATTATGGTGGCTACAAAAGCAAGATGAACCCCAAAGGGGTAAATTTAACCGATGTATGGATAGATATACCGCCGGTTAGACACGCGAAATACAAGCGGCGCAATGGGGCCAATGAATTGTCTCTTAAATTGTTAGATAGAGTGATTGAAATGGCTTCCAGGGAGGGTGACGTAGTTTTTGATCCGTTTGGGGGATCTGGGACAACGTATATGGCGGCAGAGTTGAAAAAAAGAAAGTGGGTTGGATGTGAGATTGGGCCTGTAGATGATATCGTCGAGCGCTTTGGGCTGGTAAAGGAAGAGCGTGATATTTTGCAGGGGTACCGGGGGAAAGTAAATTCTTTGTTTATCCCTGAGGTTAAAGAAAAAAGAGAGACTCGGGGCTTGTGGACCTCTGAATCTGTTCAAGCGAAAAAATCTAGTTCTTAGATAGAAAGCTGGGGCAGTCATCGGTTAAAAGTTGAAGATAGGTCGGTTTCAGCTGTCCCTTTATCGATATCGAGCTTGATTAGATGATTGAATATAGAGGTGAATTGCAATAGATATCGCACTTTATAGTGCTAATGACTATTTTATTCCTAGGGTGTTTGAGATGCGATTAGTTACCGTCCGTTACTGCTGGGGATCAATAAATTTTGTGGGTTTAATAATTGCTTGAAGTGGAGGGAGGTTTTCTCCTTTGTTTATTTCTGCTTCATATGCGCCCTTTAATGTTTCTAAGGCTTCATTGTAGAAAAATAGCAGCTCCGAAATATTCTCTGGATCTCTTAGGGTTTCAGTGTCAAGTAGTGCTTCATAATGATTTACCGTCTTGTAGACTGCTTGTAGGGCGGCAAGTAAAGTTTCATTGTCGATAATTGGCATTGTTAAGTTCACTTCTCGGTTGTTCAGTACCAGTCATTAATTGGCTGGATAATCGTCTAAAATTTTGTGCTGATACTGGATAGTTTGCGCAGGCATAGAGTGGTGAATTGCAGAAAATTCTTCATTGTGGCCACCCTTAAATAATAAGGATACCTGTTGAAAACCTTGTTCCTTATCTCGTGGGGTATTAAATTTTCAGTGCCAAAGGGGGCTAGGCGATAGGTTGGCAGTTGTTTAAATCGGGGAATACAGCAGAGGGATCTTGGGAGGATCGATTAACATTGAGTTAATCGTAAAATGGTGGGCCCTCCGGGACTCGAACCCAGGACCTGCCGATTATGAGTCGGATGCTCTAACCAACTGAGCTAAGGGCCCACACAGTGCTTGCGAGGATCGCTGCAAGCGGTTGGGAAAAGTACAAGATTTTTCCTTGCAAATCAATGCCTTTGTTAGCGCTAAGGGCGGATATGGCCAATTTTGATAAATCTTCGGCTCACTTTATCAGGGCCCCGGCTTCATCACAGGCCTTTTTGCAGCTGCTTTCTATCGAGAGCAGCCGCAAAAGACTTTAATTGGTTCGATAGTGTTAAGTTGTTATCTTGATTGGTACAACTGCATTGTTTTCAAGAGATGGCAGCCAAAACGTCACACTAAAGTATTTAAAGAGCTTCTGCATAACTCCGTAAGACCTCTGCGTGCCTTCCAAAATTATTCAGCGGCCCGTTAAAACGGTAGCTTGGGGATAAGTATGCAGCACCAAACCAGGAATGCGGCGAAGAGGGCGACGGCGACGGCGGCGGAGCCTGTGTCTTTGGCGATCTTGGCCAGGGGGTGTTTCTCCGGGCCTATGCGGTCCACGGTGGCCTCAATGGCGCTGTTAATCAATTCGAGCGGCAGTACGAACAGCACGGCGGCAATGAGTAGGGCGCGTTCAGTGGGTGTCTCTCCGGCCCAGAGGGCCAGCGGTACCAGCAGGCATGCGGCAATCACTTCCTGGCGAAAGGCCGCCTCATTGCGCCAGGCGGCGGCGAGCCCCTGGCTGGAGTAGCTGGCTGCGGCCAGGAGACGGGCGAGGCCCTTTTTGCCGGGCTTGTTGCTGAGTTCTTCCGGCTTTTCCTGTTTATTCGCCACTTCTTCTTGCATGTCTACTTCCTTCTTCTATCGCAAGGCCTGTCCGGGGGGTATTTTTAGATCGCAAAAAAAAAGCCCGGTTGGACCGGGCTTTAGTTTAGCGCTTACTCGTCGAGGAAGCTGCGTAAGTGCTCCGACCTGGAGGGGTGTCGCAGTTTGCGCAGTGCTTTCGCTTCGATCTGACGGATACGCTCGCGGGTTACGTCAAACTGTTTGCCCACCTCTTCCAGCGTGTGGTCGGTATTCATATCGATACCGAAACGCATACGCAGTACCTTGGCTTCACGGGCGGTGAGGCCGGAGAGTACCGAGCGGGTTGCGTCGTGCAGGCCAGTTTGAGTGGCGGTATCCACCGGCGAGGACTGGTTTTGGTCCTCGATAAAGTCACCCAGGTGGGAGTCTTCATCGTCGCCGATGGGCGTCTCCATGGAAATCGGCTCTTTGGCGATCTTGAGGACTTTGCGCACCTTGTCTTCCGGCATTTCCATGCGCTCGCCCAGCTCTTCCGGCGTGGGTTCGCGGCCCATTTCCTGCAGCATCTGGCGGCTGATACGGTTGAGCTTGTTGATGGTCTCAATCATATGCACCGGGATACGGATGGTGCGGGCCTGGTCGGCAATAGAGCGGGTAATGGCCTGGCGGATCCACCAGGTGGCATAGGTGGAGAACTTGTAACCGCGCCGGTATTCGAACTTGTCCACCGCCTTCATCAGGCCGATATTGCCCTCCTGGATCAGATCCAGGAACTGTAGGCCGCGGTTGGTGTACTTCTTGGCGATAGAGATAACCAGACGCAGGTTGGCCTCGACCATCTCTTTCTTGGCGCGGCGGGAGCGGGCCTCGCCAATGGACATACGGCGGTTGATCTCTTTGATCTGGCCGACTTCTAACTTGGCGCGTTCTTGGAACTGAGCCAGCTTGCGCTGAGCGCGCACAACTTCGTCTACGACGTGGCGCAGGGCATCGGAGTAATCGCGCTTTTTCTTGATGATCGCGGGGATCCAATCATCATTGGTCTCGTTGCCGGGGAATTCCTTGATAAAGGTCTTGCGCGGCATGCGGGCGCGTTTGATACACATGGCCATAACCACGCGCTCTTGCTCGCGCACGCTGTCGAGTACGTAGCGAACTTCGCCGTACAGCGGGTCGAACTGGCGCGGGGCCAGTTTGAAGAAGCGGAATACATCGCCGACGGCTTCGAGGGCCTGACCGGCTTCTTTGGAGTCGCGGCCGTGGGCGGCGATGGCTTCGTCGGCCGCTTTCTGCGCGGCGATCAGCGCGTTCATACGCTCGGCGAGTTCTTCGGGATCGATACCGCCGGTAGCTTCCTCTTCCTCGTCCTCACTGCTGTTATCGTCATCGCTGTCGTCGTCTTCAGTGTCTTCCTCAGACTCTGTTGACTCCGGGGCGGCAGCTGCGGCGGCTTGGCCGGCTTGGGCGCCCGGGGGGACATCGTCGGCGGGGTCTAACCAGCCGGAGATAATATCGGGGATGCGGCGCTCTTCTTTTTCGATCAGGGCGTATTCGTCGATGATCTGCTGCACTGCGCCCGGCCAGTAGGCCAGAGCGGCCATCAGCTCGCGCAGGCCCTCTTCGATACGCTTGGCAATGGCGATCTCGCCCTCGCGCGTGAGCAGCTCTACGGTGCCCATTTCGCGCATATACATGCGTACTGGATCGGTGGTTCGGCCTACGTCGGATTCTACGGCTGCCAGGGCAGCGGCAGCTTCAGCTGCGGCGATCTCATCGGCGGAGCTGTCGCCTTCAGCCATCAACAACTCTTCGGCATCCGGTGCGGTTTCAAACACCTTGATGCCCATGTCGTTGATCATGCCAATAATGTCTTCCACCTGATCGGGATCGGAAATATCTTCCGGTAGGTGGTCATTTACCTCGGCATAGGTCAGATAGCCCTGTTCTTTACCGCGGGCGATCAGTTCCTTAATGCGGGACTGTTGCTGGGTTTTGTCGGTCATGCACAACCCTGAATTCTGGGAATGAAAATACGGGACAAAGACGCGGGATTATAGCGTATTTGCACTAGCAATAACCACTCTAGCTGTCAAGTAACGGCGTAGGTGCGATGTTTAGGGTGCTGGGGTTCCCGATCCCGCCCGGCGGGGGTGAGTGAATATAGTGCTGAGCCCGCAGTTTTCAAGGGGCTGGCGCTTATTAATTCTGCTTTTTTCGCCAATTGGCTAATAGAGCCAGTTGTTCTTCTGGGCTCAGTTGGGCGCTGTTTCTGAGTTGATCGAGTAGATTGCGGTTGCGCTGCTTGTCCGCCGCTTGCTGCAGACGCCGCAGACAGTCGTTGAACTCGGTGTGCGGATCGTATTCCAGGTTGTTGTCATCCTGGGCGAGTTGTCGTGCCACCGAGACCAGCGGAGAAATGGCGAGCTTGGCCAGGGTGTCGCAAGACTCGGCGCTGTGGTGCGCGCGCCAGTGGCCGATCAATTGATAGAAATTTAACTGGGGGCGGCTTTTAAACAGCTCTACCAACTGGATAAATAGCGCCAGGTCGGCATTGCCCTCAATGGGGAGCTGCTGCGGATTTTCGATTTGCGCGGCTAGCTCCGGGTGGTGTAGCAGCAGGGCGATCAGCATGCGCTCCGGCGGCAGGCGATATTGGCTCTGGCGGCGGGGGCTGTCGTAACTCGGTGCGGCACTTTCGCTGTAGTTGTTGTCGCGCTGCCAGGGTTCCGGCGGTGTGCGGTGCTCCAACTCCTCGCGGGGGGCGGGGGTTGGATTTACCTCCCCCGCCGCTACTGTGGCTTGGGGTTGCTGCGGTGCGCGGGCTTTCTCGGTGCGGATAACCTCTTGCAGGGTCTCCTTATCGAGCCCGGTGCGCGAGGCCAGCTGCTGGAACATCAGCTGGCGGTAGACGCCATCGGGCAGCAGGTCGAGCAGGGGGGCGGCGAGTTTGGACAGGCGCGCGCGGCCGTCCATGGTCTGCAGGTTGATATCTTCGCTGAGCAGGTCGAAGAGAAAATCTTCCAGCGGTAGGGATTGCTCTTTAATTAATTGCTGGAAGCGCTCGCCGCCCAGCTGGCGCACCAGGGTGTCCGGGTCCTCGCCTTCCGGCAGCAGCAGGAAGCGCAGACTGCGCCCGTCCTGCATCTGCGGCAGGGCGGATTCCAGTGCGCGGCGGGCGGCGGCGCGGCCGGCGCGGTCGCCGTCAAAGCAAAACAGCAGCTCTGAGGTGTGGCGGAAGGCGAGCTGGATATGGTCTTCGCCACAGGCGGTGCCGAGGGTGGCGACGGCGCAGCGAATATCGAACTGGGCCAGGGCCACCACATCCATATAGCCCTCGACTACAATCAGGCGCTCCAAATTGCGGTTGGCCTGGCGCGCTTCCCACAGGCCGTAGAGTTCGCGGCTCTTGTGGAAAATCGGGGTTTCCGGGGAGTTGAGATACTTGGGTTTGTCGTCGCCCAGTACCCGCCCGCCGAAGGCGATGGCGCGCCCGCGCTGGTCGCGGATCGGGAAGATAATGCGGTTGCGGAAGCGGTCGTAGTGGTGGCGCGCGCTGGGCTTGGTATTGCCGTCGCTGTCCTGGCGGCGAATGGCCAGGCCCGCCAGCTCTAACTGGTCCGCTTTCTCGGGGCTATCGGCTAATGCATTGAGCAGGTTGTCCCAGCCCGGGGGCGCGAGGCCAATGCCAAAGTCCCGTGCGATCTCGCCGGAGAGGCCGCGATTGCGCAGGTAGGCCACCGCACTGCCTGCGGCGGGGTGGCTGCGCAGCTGTTCGCGGTAGTAGTCGGCGGCCTTTTCGGTGAACTGGTAGAGGGACTGGCTCTCCCGCTGGCGCTTCTCTTGTCCCGGGGCCAGTTGCTCCCGGGGTACTTCCAGTCCGCGAGTGGCGGCGAGTTTTTCCACCGCCTCGGGGAAGGGCAGGCGGTCGTACTCCATCAGGAAGCCGATGGCGTTGCCATTGGCGCCGCAGCCGAAGCAGTAGTAAAACTGCTTGTCGGCGCTCACGGTAAACGAGGGGGTTTTCTCGTCGTGGAAGGGGCAGCAGGCGGAGTAGTTTTTACCGGTTTTGCGCAGTTTGACCCGGCTGTCCACCAGCTCGACGATATCTGCCCTGGCGAGCAGATCGTCGATAAAGTGCTGGGGTATCTTGCCGGCCATAGGGTTCGCTCAGCTTAGCCCAGCTGGGCCTTTACCAGTTTGCTCACCGCGCCCATATCTGCGCGGCCCTGTACCTGGGGTTTGACCTGGGCGATGACTTTGCCCATATCCGCCATGTTGCTGGCGCCGGTGTCTTTGACCGCAGAGGCGACGATATCGCTAATCTCATCTTCGCTCAGCTGCTTTGGCAGGAATTCCTGGATTACGGCAATCTCTGCCTGCTCCACTGCGGCCAGTTCGGCGCGGCCAGCTTTCTCGTACTGGGTAATGGAGTCGCGGCGCTGCTTGGTCATTTTGTCCAGCAGGGCGAGGATGCGGGCGTCATCCAGATCGATGCGCTCGTCGACTTCAACGCGTTTGATCTCGGCATTGATCAGGCGCAGGGTGGCCAGGCGCTCTTTATCTCGCGCCTTCATTGCGTCTTTGGTCGCTTGAGTCAGGGTTTCCTTGAGAGTGCTCATAATGAGTGTTCCGGGTTTGTTGGCAATGAATATCCGATTCGGGTGCCTGGGCTGGCTTGTCTGCCGGGTGGAAAAACCCCTTAGCCCAAACGCAAAACGGCGCGCGAGTAGGGCTCGCACGCCGTTCTTTATAGCTCCGCTACGGGCTGAGCCCGTTCGGCCGCCTCGCTGCGACAGGCTTATGCAGCCTGCGGCTCTTAGTAGAGACGCTGGAACTTGCGGTTTTCGCGCTGAAGCTTTTTAGCGTGACGCTTAACAGCGGCAGCAGCTTTGCGCTTACGAACAGCGGTGGGCTTCTCGTAGAACTCGCGACGACGTACTTCAGACAGTACGCCTGCTTTTTCACAGGAGCGCTTGAAACGGCGCAGGGCGATATCGAAAGGTTCGTTGTCTTTGATTCGTACAGAGGGCATTAGGATACCTGTTAAAATTCGTTTCTCTCGGCCATTCCGGCAATGCTCTCGCAGTTGCATCCGGTGGCCGGTTCACAGCGAGGGCGCAAATTCTAAACACTCCTATACGGGATCGCAACCCCATTTTCCAGTATGATAACCGCCCCTCGAAGTAGTCACGAGAATGAAATCAAGTGCGCGTCCTTGGTATAGAAACTTCCTGCGATGAAACTGGCGTCGCTATTTACGATTCTGAGTCCGGTTTACTCGGCCATGCACTGTTCAGTCAGGTGGACCTACACGCCGATTATGGCGGTGTCGTCCCCGAACTGGCGAGCCGCGATCATGTGCGCAAGCTCCTGCCGCTGATCCGGCAGGTTATGAAGGCGGCGGATACCAGCCCCGCAGACCTCGACGGCATCGCCTATACCGCCGGTCCCGGTCTGGTGGGCGCGCTGATGGTCGGGGCCTGTGCGGCCCGCGCTCTGGCCTATGGCTGGGATATCCCGGCGGTAGCCGTGCACCATATGGAGGGCCACCTGCTGGCTCCGATGCTGGAGGATAACCCACCGGCCTTTCCCTTTGTGGCTCTGCTGGTTTCCGGCGGACACACCCAGCTGGTCGAGGTGCGCGGTCTCGGCGATTACGAGCTGATGGGGGAGTCCCTGGATGATGCCGCCGGCGAAGCCTTCGATAAGGCCGCCAAAATGCTCGACCTGGATTACCCCGGCGGTCCGCGTCTGGCGGCCCTGGCGGAGAGGGGAGATCCCAAGCGCTTTACCTTCCCGCGTCCTATGACCGATCGGCCGGGCTTGGATTTCAGTTTTTCAGGCCTCAAAACTTTCACCCTGACAACGGTGCGCAAGCACGCCCTCGAAGATGGCCTGCCGGACGAGCAGACCTGCGCGGATATTGCGGCGGCTTTCCAGGAGGCGGTAGTGGACACCCTGGTGATTAAGTGTCGTCGCGCCATTAAGGCTTCCGGCTATAAAACCCTGGTGATTGCCGGTGGAGTTTCCGCAAATAAATTATTGCGTGAGCGTTTGGAAACGAGCCTGCGCAAGGATAACGCCAGTGTTTACTATCCGCGCCATGAGTTCTGCACCGATAACGGCGCCATGATCGCCTATGCCGGTAGCTTGCGCTTGCAGGCGGGGGAGCGGACGGGCCTCGCGGTCGATGTGCGCCCGCGCTGGCCTATGACAGAGTTGCCCAAGACCGAACTTTAAAAATCCCAGGGACAGCCTGGCAGTAAAAAGAAAAGAGCCGATCAATGGATATTGTTTATATACGGGATTTAAAGGTGAATACCATTATTGGTATTTACGATTGGGAGCGGGAAGTACGCCAGACGGTCAGCCTCGATCTGGAGATGGCTTTCGATATCAGTGAGGCGGCGCGCACAGATAATATCGAGTACACACTTAACTATAAGGCGGTGGCCAAGCGTTTGATCGCCTTTATTGAAAGCAGTGAGTTCCTGCTGGTGGAGACCATGGCGGAGCAGGCTGCGGCAATTGTCAGGGAAGAGTTTTCTGTAAGCTGGCTGCGACTGCGTTTGTCCAAGCCCGGTGCGGTCAGGGGGTCCAGGGATGTGGGTGTCATAATTGAGCGCGGCGAGAGGCCGACAAAAGGTGCAGCAGCGATGTCTGCGGGAGTGTAAACGTGGCTCAGGTGTATCTCAGCCTCGGCAGTAATATCAATCGCGCGCAGTATATCCGCGCAGCGCTGGACGCTCTAACCGAGCAGTTTGGCGAATTGCAGGTGTCCCGGGTCTTCGAAAGTGAGGCGGTGGGTTTCGAGGGCGATAACTTTTACAACCTGGTGGTGGGGCTGCAAACTGACTTGCCGCTGGGGCAGTTGGCCCCGTGTCTGCGCGCTATTGAAGATGCCAATGGCCGCCTGCGCTCCGGGCCCAAGTTCAGCGCGCGTACCCTGGATATTGATATTCTTACCTACGATGACCTGACAGGGGTTATCGACGGGGTAACATTGCCTCGCGGTGAGATTGTAAAAAATGCCTTTGTTTTGCAGCCTCTGGCAGAGATAGCTCCGCAAGTGCTGCACCCGCTTGCGCAAAAGACTTACCGACAGCTGTGGGATGAGTACGACCAGGCTTCGCAGAAATTGTGGCCGGTAGAATTTATTTGGCCGTGATTCCGATAATTTTTTAAAAAAATATCAATAAAAAAGCAGCCCTAGGGGGCTGCTTTTTTTGTCTGTAATAATTAACTCAGACTCATCAACGCCTCTTTGGTAAACGGCGTGATTTCCTCCGCGCGATCTTCACGCACCTTGGCGAACCAGTGGGGGTCTTGTAATAGTGCGCGGCCAACGGCAATCAGGTCGAATTCCTGATTGTCCATGCGGCGGGTCAATTCACCCAGGTCGGTGGGGTTGGCGGTGCCGCCCATGCCCTGGTTATTGCCGCCGATAAAATCATCGTCGAGGCCGACACTGCCGACAGAAATTACCGGTTTTCCCGTCAGTTCCTTGGTCCAGCCCGCCAGGTTGAGATCGGAGCCCTCGAATTCTGGCACCCAGAAACGTCTTGTGGAGGCGTGGAAAATATCGACGCCGGCTTCAACCAGTGGTGTCAGGAAGCGTTTTAGCTCTTCCGGATTTTGCGCCAGTTTGGCGTCGTAATCCTGCTGCTTCCACTGGGAGTAGCGCAGTACTATGGCGAAATCTTCGCCCACGGCTTCACGCACGGCTTTGATAATTTCCACCGCAAAGCGGGTGCGGTTTTCGATGGAGCCGCCGTACTCGTCATCGCGCTGGTTGGTGCCTTCCCAGAAAAACTGGTCGATCAGGTAGCCGTGGGCGCCGTGAATTTCTACACCGTCGAAGCCAATTTCCTTGGCAGCTTTTGCCGCATCTGCGAAGGCTTGCACAACTTCCTGGATATCCTCTTTACTCATCGCCTGGCCGCTGGACTTGCCGGGTTTGAACAGGCCTGAGGGGGAGTAGCCGGGTGCGGATTTATCCGGGCCTATGCCCTCTTTGCGCACGGAGCCCACATGCCACAGCTGCGGAATTATCTGGCCGCCGGCAGCGTGGACTTCATCTACCACTTTTTTCCAGCCAGCCAGGGCGTCATCGCCGTAGATTGCCGGTACATTCTCGTAGCCGTTGGCGCCTTTGTGATTAACGAAAGTGCCCTCGGTAATAATCAGGCCCACTTCGCCCTCGGCGCGGCGGCGGTAGTAGCCGGCCACTTGGTCATTGGGGGCGTAGCCCGGTGACATGGTGCGGGTCATCGGGGCCATGGTGACCCGGTTGCGCAATTTTAGGGATTTGTGCTCGAAAGGACGCAGCAGGCTGTCCAGGGAACCGCTCATGTTTCTCTCCTGAATACTTGATTCAAAACTGGGACCCATCGGTCCCACTTGCTCGCAATTAAAATGGTTGCGTTATAAGACCTTATTTTGGCGATGAGTTCAATATCTGGTTTCGTATAGCAACCCTTTTGTCGGTATAATGGCCAGGGAGCCTCTGAATAACTCCGCAATGCCCTTTTTGGGGCTTACAGAGCGATTCACACTCCGCGTTGCGACTTCTTGAAAGGTCTAGACATTCCTGCGAAGCCGCGCCTTGATTGTGAACCGCTCTGCATGCCAGAGGTATCACGGAGTTATTTAGAGGCTCCCTATATGTCACGTAAACGCTTTGATGATCTCGATTGTTCCCTGGCCTGTGCCCTGAATGAAGTGGGGGACTGGTGGTCCCTGCTGATAATTAAGCAGGCGATGCTGGGTAACCGCCGTTTTGTGGATTTCCAGCGCAACCTGGGAATCGCCAAGAACATCCTGGTGGATCGCCTGTCCCGCCTGGTGGAAAACGAGGTGCTGATGCGCTTTGATGCGGGGGAACACGGTACCCGCTACGAGTACCGCTTGACGGAAAAAGGCCGCGATTTGTTTACGGCGGTGATCGCCCTGCGCCAGTGGAGCCTGCGCTGGAATGGCGACAAAGACGGCGTGCATCTGATTGATAAAAACAGCGGCGAGCCTATCCCTGAAATGGCCGTGCAGAATGCCCAGGGGCAAAAACTCAGCATTCGCGATGTATTATTTGTGGATGAAAACGGCCAGCCGCTGGATCAGGCTGGCTAGTTGGCTTTTTGAGGGCTCTATCAATCCTGGCTCTTGGACAGCAGTCTGATTATGTCCAGGGCCTTGCCCGGCTCCCAGCGCATCGCAGAGACAACACCGTGCATAGCCAGTAGGCGCTGATCTAATTCCCCTTTCTTTTGCAGTTTTTGCAATTCTTGTGCGGCTTCGGCAAAGCCCCGCTGCTCATAAGCGAGTAGCAATTCGACGGTTTGTTCCGCCGGGGTGACCTGGCGTGGAACTGGGGTATAGCCCATCGCCCTTACCATACTCTCAGCCGCCAGCCAGGTGGACCAGGGGTTTTGCCCGGTAATAAGCTGGCCATCCACGCTGACTTGTTCCAGGTAAATGGGCCCAGCCTGAAAAAACGCGCCCTGCTCGCGTAAGCGATCCTCCAGCAGGAAGGGAAATCGTTGCTCGGCGTCGGGAATAAGAAAAAGCTCCTCTTCGTTAGTAAAAGCACTGATCTGCCGATCGGCGATTAAGGGCTCGCCATTATCCAGAGTGACATTGGCAAGTGCCGCTGGCCCGTGGCATACCGCGCCGATAACTTTGCCGCTGCTATAGATTTCCCGCACCAGGGACTGAATATGGGGGTTGTCGGGGAAATCGAACATGGTGCCTTTACCGCCGACAAAAAATACAGCCTGATAATCCTCTGCGGATACCTGATCGATAGGAATACTGCGATTGACCTTTTGCTGCGCTTCCGGGTCGTTGAGAAAGGCGTAGTCGAAAGGCCCCAGATCATCTTTATCGATCACCGCAGGCGGTTTGCCGCCCTTGGGACTGGCAATATCGACAATAAATCCGTTGGCCGAAAAGATGTAATAGGGGCGTGCCAGTTCCGTTAATTCATAGCCAGTCGCCTTGCCACTATCTCCCATGGTTGCAGTGCTGGTGACAACAGCTAAGATTTTCCCTCGGCTTTCCCTGGGTAATTGTTGTAAATACGCCAGGTCACTGACCATCGTAGTGGAAAAGTCCTGCTCTTGGGCTGGAATCAGGCCCTTAACCCAAATAATAAAAGCAAAAAAGACGGACAAAGTCAGTGCCAGGGAAATAAAAATTTTCTTCAACATATTAATCTCCAAAATTGCGCTAGCAGGCGGAAAATCTTCTAGTGAGTTCGCAGGAGAATAACGGGTGGAAGGTGAAATTCAGGTGAGATTGTAATCGCTATTTAGGACGAAAGAGTAAATTGCGCTCGGGATCGTATAAGGTATGGATGCCGATTCACTGTGCATCTCGAGCGCATACGGTAAAAATTTGAATCTTAGAACACTACTGTGTAAAAGACAGTGCACACTGATAAATATTTTTTCGATATTGGACAGAGATGGTCCAATTTAAGGCTTCACAGATTCTCCTGGCCAGGAAAAGGCCTTGACCGATACCGTCACTGCCTTCCCTTTTTTGGCCGGGTAAGAGGGAGGTTTCTAGATCTAATTGGTTGTCTGTGGCGTTCTCAAACAAGAGTGTGTTCTCTTTATAGACAATAACCAATTCAGTGCTGGAAGCGTGCTGTAATGCATTGCTGATTAAGTTGTCGAATAGTAGGCTTGCCAGGTGTCGGTTGGCCAGGACTCTGACTTTTTGTCCTAACTTTAAATCAACATTAAACTGCTTTTGTACAATTAGCTGGTGTTGAACTAAAAGACGCTCCTCTAGTAAAGCGCGCAATGGGATATCTTCCGGCTGTAGAGACTCTGAGCGGGCGAGAGCTAATAGTGTCTGAACGGTTTTTTCCATACCGCTAACAGTTTCTAATAGCTCATTTCTCTCAGGCTTAGTCATTTCCCGATTTTGACTGAGAGCCAGTGTGCTTTTCAGAATGGTTAGCCCGGTGCGCAATTCATGGCTCGTATCCCGGGTAAATTCGGTTTCTCTGCGCAATGTTAGCTTGAGCTGGTTAAGGGTATCTTGCAAGGTACTGGCGAGATACCCGATTTCATCTTGTTCATTGCTATAGGGCAGGGAAATTTGAGAATCGCAGTTTCTCTGCTGCTTAACCGCTTTAGCCAGGGTTACTACAGGTGCGATGGTTTTACGGGAAATACGATAAGCACAGTAGAGGGCTAAGAGTAGGGTTGAGATACAGGCGCCGGCAAAGAGCCACAGAAGCTGTGAGGATTGCCGCGTAACAGTGAGCAATTCACTGACTTCAGCTACGAGAACGGCGGATTTGTTGTCTGCAAAATGTACCCTGCGTAGATGGAAGTGATGTTCCGTATCACTAAACCATTCAGCCTTTTCTGCGTGGCTTGGCAGGGCAGTGCGCAGTTCGGTCGGGATTACCTTACTTTCAGTGTATAGCGTTAAATAGGGTAGGCGTGGCTCTGGGGTTGTATTAGTCAGTTTTGCCTGCTGTTCGAGGTGGCGGACTTCCCCGGCCAGTAAGTTATCGAGTAAATGGTCTTCAACTACATAGGCCACCATCATACAAATGGCAAAAAACACCAAACATAGCAGTAGGGTAAAACTGCCAAAGATAGCGAAGACCTTCCTCTGTAAATTACTGGTTGCGCGCATCGGGAATTTCCAACTGATAACCGAGATTGGTGATGGTTTTCAACATGGGAGTCTGGAAAGGCTTATCTAATGCTTGGCGCAGAGTATAAATATGGGATTTTAAAGCGTCTGTTTCCGGTGGTTCGTCACCCCAAATATGGTGGATGATTGCCGAGCGGCTTACTGGTGCAGGCGACGCCTGGGCGAGCATAGTGAGAATGCGGAAACCGATAGTTGTCAGGGGCAGAGGCTGTTTAGCCCGGTAGGCGGTTTGCTGGCGCTGGTTTATGTGTAAATCACCGACCTTAATTTCTTCACTGGTATGCAGCTGGTGTCTGCGGGCCAGGGCGCGGCATCTCAGTATCAGTTCCCTTGGTTCGAAGGGCTTACATAAGTAGTCATCGGCACCGATACCAAATCCGAGCTCTTTATCTGCGAGAGCATCGCGGGCCGTTAACATCAGAATGGGCATATTAACGGGCGCTTGTGCCTTGATTTTTTCGCAGACCTCCAAGCCATCCATATCCGGCAGACCCAGGTCGAGAATAATCAGGTCGAAGATTTGTTCCAGGGCCAGCTGTAAACCCTGGCGGCCCCGGTGGGCATAATCTATCTGCCAGCCCTCAGCGTGCAGGAATTCGGCAAGCTGGCGGGCGATAGTGGGGTTATCTTCAATCAGCAATATCTTCAGTGAGGGCACCGGCAAACCTCTTGTGGCAGAGTAAGTTGCCAAATATTCTGACAGAGTGCCGGTGAAATTGAAGTGAAGCCCCGTTGTTGGACTGTTTTAGATATTGGTTGGACCGCTCTAGATATTGAGGTTGCGGCCACCGTCAACAGCAATAACCTGGCCGTTGATATAGGGGGCATCACAGACCAGGAAGCGCACGGTTTTGGCGATATCGCTGGGGTCACCGGTGCGGGCCAAAGGAATGCGCTGGGTGATTTGTACTTTCTTGCTTTCGTTGGTGGCTTCTTGCTCTGGCCACAGAATGGCACCGGGCGCAACCGCATTGACCCGAATCTGTGGCGCTAACTCCAGAGCGAGGCTCTTTGTCAGCATGACCAGCCCGGCCTTGGCGGCACAGTAAATAGTGTGCTCGGGCATCGGGCGTTCGGCGTGAATATCTGCCATATTAACCACACAGCCCTGTTGTTGGCTGAGGCTTTCTTTCAGGGCCTGGGTGAGAAAGAAGGGGGCTTTGAGATTGCTGCCTACCAGCCGGTCCCAATCCTCTTCGCTCGCCTCTCCCACAGGGGTGGGGTGGAATGCCGAGGCGTTGTTGACCAGTACATCAATAGCGCCCCAGACCTCCTGCGCGCGCCGGGCCAGATTTGAGCAGGCTTCGGCGCTATTTAATTCACTGTGCACTGCTATGGCAGAATTGGGACGAAGTTGGTTCAGCTCGTTTGCCAGGGCCTTGGCAGCATCTGCCGAGTGGCGATAGTGAATAATAACCCGGTGATCTTTGTGCAGCTCTTCGGCAATGGCGCGGCCCAGGCGCGCGGCGGCGCCGGTAATCAATACATTACGCACTGTAGGCACCCTTTACTTTGGCGATTGCCCTGATGCGCTCCCGGTCCAGTGCCTGCCCCAGCTTCGCCCCCTGGTAGCCCTGTTTAATCAATTCCTCGGCAGTTACTGCCGCTGCCGCCTCGCGGGCGGCGCGCAAAAAGTCCACCTGTGGATAATCTCTATCTTCTAGCCCCTCGCGACCCCGGGCGTCCGCCTCACAGGCGCGCAGGAAGTTCTCAAATCGCTCGGGCCGCCGCAGGGCATCCAGGCTGCGGATCATTTTCATAATGGTCTGTGGGCGCAACTCGAACGCCCTGTGGCAATGCAGGTGATACTCACAGACCCCGACAGCCAGGGCGGTCAGGTCTTTCGGGGTGCGCCAGCGCTCACAGACGGCCTTTACCAGGGGGACTCCGGCGGACTCGTGGCCGTGGTGGCTGGGGAGAATTTCCTCGGGAGTCAGTCCCTTGCCCAGGTCGTGTAGCAGTACCGCAAAACGCAGGGGGAGTTCTGCCGGGGCTGTGCGCAGGGCCAGTAGCACGTGTTCGCCGGTGTCCACTTCAGGGTGGTGCTTGGGCGGTTGGGGGACGCCAAAGAGCTGCTCCAGCTCCGGCAAAAGTACAGATAGGGCGCCACACTGCCGCAGCACCCGGATAAAAATATCGGGATCTGGCTCGGTTATAGCCCGGCTGACCTCTTTCCAGACCCTCTCGGCCACCAGGTATTGCAGCTCACCGGCGTCCACCATTTGGCGCATCAGCGCCATGGTTTCAGGGGCAACGGTAAAGCCCAGGTGGTGGTAGCGGGCGGCAAAGCGAGCCACCCGCAGTACCCTTAGCGGGTCCTCGGCAAAGGCGGGGGAAACGTGGCGCAAAAGCCGCGACGCCAGATCTTTCTGCCCACCATAAGGGTCGATCAGCTTGCCATCCGTGTCTTCTGCGATGGCATTAATGGTGAGATCCCGCCGCAGAAGATCCTCTTCCAGGGTGATATTGGCATCGGCATTAACGGTAAAACCGCCGTAGCCGTGACCGCTCTTTCTTTCGGTGCGGGCGAGAGCGTACTCCTCGCCCGTTTCCGGGTGGAGAAATACTGGAAAATCTTTGCCTACGGGGCTGTATCCTAGGTCCAGCATTCTAGCTGCACTGGCCCCAACCACTACCCAGTCGCGCTCGGTGACGGGTCGATTTAAAAGCTTGTCGCGCACTGCGCCGCCAACTAGGTAGATCTTCAAGAAATTTGCTCCAGGGCTGGAGAGACCGGCAATCCGGTAGATAATTGTGCAGCCATAAGTCCATTTGTTCCGGCGCTGTCCCAGGCTTGATTGCTGGGCAGAGAAGCGGGGTAGGGAAATAAGAAGTCCCGGCAAGATAAAAAAAAGGCCCCGAAAAAACAAGGGGGCCCAGGGTCTTAGGGTATTCGCTTAGCAAACATTTCTCTGCTAACTGTGGGGGCTCTGACTTAACAGCCACACCACTGGGAAGGATCGCGTGACAAGTCCCGAGTCACGAATCTAGTGTCATTCTAAGAAACCTGTCATACCTGTCAACTATATCTATTAGTATTTTTTGAGGGGGTTGTTCGGCTGTTCGTTAATAAATTACATGGACCGAATTTCGGGCTGGGTTTGCAGCCTTAAACAGCATAATTTAAAGGGGCGGTTCGGCTGGACAGGATAATTTCGCGTGTAACTCTGAGGGGCAGAGGATACTTTCGGGGAGTTGGACTGTTCTTCTTTTAATCGCAGTTGTTGGGGAGAATAAAGATGAGCGAATTACATGTGCTAACCACCGGGGAAGCAGCCAGGTACTGCGGTGTTAACTTCCGAACGGTGATTCGCTGGATTGAGCGTGGGCAACTCAAGGCATACAAACTTCCAGGACGCGGTGATCACCGTATCTGTGTGGAGGACTTTGTAGGCTTCCTGCGGGACAACTCAATGCCGGTTCCAAACGACCTGGCAGTTCCCAGTCGCAAAGTACTTCTTTTGACGACAGATTCTGAGTTGACTTCAAGCGGGCGCCAGGCGCTTCAGCAAATTGGCTGTGATGTTGAAGTGGCCGGTGATAGTTTCTCCGCCGGTATCCTGATGGCGAGCGCCAAGCCGGCACTGCTGGTAGTGGATACCGGGTTGTTGGGCGAGAGTGGTTTTCAAGTGTTGGACTACCTCAGATCCCGCAGTGAGTACTCAAATCTGAGTATTCTGGTTGTGCCCTCTGATGACGATAGCGAGAGGGCTCGCTGGCTGGATGCCGGAGCGGATGCCCTGCTGACACGCCGCTCTGAACACAGTGAGCTTTCTGCAAAGGCCAAGCTTTTGCTGGAAGCCGATGCCTAAGTAGCGCCTTTTGCTACTCGGTATGACTTCCCTTCTGTGCGGGACTGGTAGTGCTACAGTCCTGCGCTGAAACCTAAATAGGTTTCGGTATCAACATAGACTCCTCCTCGCCTTCCGAGCGATCCCGGCCCTGCTCAGGGCAGTGACAGCTGGCGGTAACTTGACTTCCGTCCAGGCTGTGCAGGTGGACATCGAAGCCCCACAGACGGTGGAGATGCTTGAGTACTTCCTGGGTGTCCTTACCCAGGGGGCGGCGGCGATGCTGCGTGTGGTGCAAAGTCAGTGAACGATCACCGCGGGTATCCACTGAATATACTTGGATGTTGGGTTCCCGATTGCCCAGGTTGTATTGGCCCGCCAGGTTTTCCCGCAACTGGCGATAACCATTTTCATCGTGAATGGCGCTGACAATAATATCGTTTTCTTTGTCGTTGTCGCTAATACAAAACAGTTTCATATCTCGCATAACCTTGGGAGATAGGAACTGCAAAATAAAACTTTCATCCTTGAAATCGCGCATGGCGAACTGGAGGGTTTCGCGCCAATTACTGCCGGCGATATCTGGGAACCAGCGGTGATCCTCTTCAGTGGGGCTTTCACAGATGCGCCGCAGATCGCTAAAAATACTGAAACCCAGGGTATAGGGATTAATGCCGCTGTAGTGGGGGCTGTCAAAAGCGGGCTGATAGATCACATTGGTATGACTTTGCAGAAACTCCATCATAAAGCCTTCGGTAACACGGCCGCGCTTATACAGCTCGGTTAACAGCGTGTAGTGCCAGAAGGTTGCCCAGCCCTCATTCATCACCTGGGTTTGTCGCTGTGGATAAAAATACTGGGCCAATTTGCGCACGATGCGTACCAGTTCGCGCTGCCAGTTTTCCAGTAGCGGGGCATTTTTCTCGATAAAATACAGAATGTTTTCTTGCGGTTCTTCCGGAAAGCGTTTTTCTTTAGTTTCTTCAACGCCGTTGCCGAGTTTGGGAATGGTTCTCCACAAATCATTGAGCTGTCTCTGGCGGTACTCCTCCCGCTCCTGTTGCTGGCGCTCCTCTTCAATGGCGGAAATAGGGTAGGGGCGCTTATAGCGGTCCACACCGTAGTTCATTAAGGCGTGGCAAGAATCGAGAATGGCTTCGACTTCATCGAGCCCGTAGCGCTCTTCACAGCGGGAAATATAGTTTTTGGCGAAGATCAGGTAGTCGATAATACTGCTGGCATCTGTCCAGGAGCGGAACAGATAATTGCCTTTAAAGAAGGAGTTGTGCCCATAGGAGGCGTGGGCGATCACTAAAGCCTGCATCGTCATGGTGTTTTCTTCCATGAGATAGGCAATACAGGGGTTTGAATTGATGACTATTTCATAGGCCAAGCCCATTAAGCCACGCTGATAATTATTTTCGACACTGATAAATTGCTTGCCAAAAGACCAGTGGTGGTAGCCCACCGGCATACCGACAGAGGAGTAGGCGTCCATCATCTGCTCAGAGCAGATAACTTCAATCTGGTTGGGATAGGTGTCCAGGCCAAACTCTTCTGCCAGTGCGCCGATGGCGCGGTCGTATTCCTGAATGAGTTCAAAAGTCCATTCCGAGCTGGTGGATATGGGCTGGGGCGAGTCAGATTCGGGCGCTTCAGCGCCACTGGCAAATTTGTCGAGCATCAGGCGGTCACCTTCTGGCGAAACAGTTGCCGGAATACCGGATAGATATCCTGTACATCGACAATCTGCTCCATGGCAAAGTGGTTGGGGAATAAAGTGCGTACACTTTCATACTCCTCCCATAGCGCCTGGTGATCCCTGGGAGTAATTTCCACATAAGAGTAGTACTGCACATGGGGCATAATGTCGTCGATTAGGATTCGATGGCAGGTACTTGAGTCATCGTTCCAGTTATCGCCATCTGAGGCCTGGGCGCCGTAGATATTCCATTCGCTGGCGGGATAGCGGTCGCGCATAATACGCCGCATTAATTTCAGTGCACTGGAAACAATGGTGCCGCCTGTCTCGCGGGAATAGAAAAATTCCTCTTCGTCAACTTCTTTCGCGCTCGTGTGATGGCGAATAAATACCACTTCGGTATATTCGTAACTGCGCTGTAGGAATAGATATAGAAGCAGGAAGAAGCGCTTGGCCATATCCTTGGTGGCTTGATTCATTGAGCCGGATACGTCCATCAGGCAGAACATCACTGCCCTTGAGCGGGGTTTGGGCTGGCGAATCAGCAGGTTATATTTCAGGTCAAAATCGTCGAGAAAGGGAACCCGATTGATACGGCTGCGAAGTTCGGCAATCTGGCTCTTCAGGGCCTCAATCTTCCGTTGATCCCGCAGTGCGCTATCTTTGTGTTCTTCCTGGCAGAGGTCTTCCTCTAAATTGCGCAGGTTTCTTCGTTTACTACTGGTCAGCGCAATACGTCTGGCATGAGCCGCCCTGAGAGAGCGAATAACGTTGAGACGGCCCGGTGTTCCCTCATTGCTAATGCCGGCGCGTACTATCTGAAAGGATTCGTTACCGGCCAGGCGCTGCTTGATCATATTGGGCAGTTGTAGCCCTTCAAACATAAAGTCGAGGAACTCCTCCTGGGAGATTTGAAAGACGAAATCGTCCACGCCCTCGCCGCTATCTCCGGCGCCTCCACCACTTCCTTTGCCACCTCTCTGTCCCTGGCGCGGAATTCGATCGCCAGCGGTAAATTTTTTGTTCCCGGGAAGTACCCGTTCAATGTGTCCACCATTGCCGTGGGAAAAAAGCGGCTCACTGATATCCCGGGTGGGAATACTGATACGCTCACCCTTGTCCATATCCATAATGGAGCGGCTGTTCATCGCATCGCCGACAGCTTTCTTAATATGAGCTTTGTAGCGCCTCAAGAAACGCTGCCGGTTAACAGTACTTTTTTTCTTTCCATTCAAACGGCGGTCGATGATATAGCTCATATTTCTGCCTTTGTTCGGAATAAAGCTTACTGGCATCCATCGCCATCAATCTATTCAGAAAATTCCTCACAGGGGCTGCCAAGCTAAGGCATCGGCATATCCCCCTGGGGAGCTGCTAAAACTCTCGAACGGTGTGCCTTGAAGGTTGCAGCTGTAATATTGCCGCTCTTGCAAACTAGTATGGTCATTCGCGCTGAGCCGTGCCAACCTTTGCCGCCTTCAAAGTCCGTAGAGATACTGCATAATTATTTAGAAGCTCCCTATGAATTAATAATCTAAGCTGTATTCGCGTTTGGCTCCCTTGTATTTATACACATTTTTTTGGTGAGAGCGCCTTACTACTGGGATTTCCTCACGCGCAGATACCACTCGGATAACAGTCGCACTTGTTTTTCTGTATAGCCGCGTTCAACCATGCGTTCAACGAAGTCAGCATGCTTGCGTTTATCATCTGCCGAGGCCTTGGTGTTGAAGGATATGACCGGCAGTAGATCCTCTGTATTGGAGAACATTTTCTTCTCAATAACGGCGCGCAGTTTTTCATAGGAGCGCCAATCGGGGTTTTTCCCCTGATTGTTGGCTCTGGCGCGGAGGACAAAGTTGACTATTTCATTGCGGAAATCTTTCGGGTTAGAAATTCCTGCGGGCTTCTCGGTCTTTTCCAGTTCTTCATTCAGGGCGCTGCGATCGAGTATTTCCCCGGTTTCTGGATCGCGGTACTCCTGGTCCTGTATCCAAAAGTCGGCGTAGGTTACATAGCGATCAAAGAGATTTTGGCCGTACTCTGCGTAAGATTCGAGATAGGCGGTCTGAATTTCCTTACCAATAAACTCCACATACCTTGGTGCCAGGTATTCCTTGATAAATCCCAGATAGGTTTCCTGGATTTCCGGTGGGAACTGCTCCTGTTCTATTTGCTGCTCCAGCACGTAGAGCAGGTGAACCGGGTTGGCGGCGACCTCGGTGGCATCAAAGTTGAAGACTTTGGAGAGTATCTTAAAGGAGAAACGGGTCGATAGGCCGGTCATCCCCTCATCGACACCGGCATTATCTCTGTACTCTTGGATGGTTTTTGCCTTGGGGTCTGTATCTTTGAGGTTTTCCCCATCATAAATACGCATCTTTGAGTAAAGACTCGAATTTTCCGGATTTTTAATTCTCGATAGCACAGAGAATTGTGCCAGCATTCGCAGGGTGTCCGGTGCGCAGGGCGCTTTCGATAGAGAGCTGTTTTCCAACAGCTTTTGGTAAATTCGAATTTCCTCCTGAACCCGCACACAGTAGGGCACCTTGACGATATAAATTCTATCCAGAAATGCTTCATTGTTGCGGTTATTGCGGAAAGACTGCCATTCGGACTCGTTGGAGTGCGCAAGAATTGTACCGTTGAACGGAATAGATCCCAGCCCTTCGGTGCTGTTGTAATTGCCTTCCTGTGTTGCGGTCAGCAGGGGGTGAAGCACTTTGATCGGGGCCTTAAACATCTCGACAAACTCCATCAGCCCCTGATTGGCGCGGCATAAGCTGCCAGAAAAACTATAGGCGTCTGGATCATTCTGTGGAAAGTCTTCGAGCTTGCGAATATCGATTTTACCGACCAGGGAGGAGATATCCTGGTTGTTCTCATCACCGGGTTCGGTTTTCGAGATGGCAACTTGGTCGAGAATCGATGGGCGGATTTTTACGACACGAAATTGACTAATATCCCCTTTGAATTCGTGTAATCGTTTAACCGACCAGGGAGACATAATGGTATTAACATAGCGGCGGGCAATGCCGTAGTCCTCCTCAAGGATGCGGCCGTCTTCGCTGGGAGAGAACAGGCTCAAGGGAGACTCAAATACCGGTGAGCCCTTAATGGCGTAGATTGGCACCTGCTCCATAAGCGCTTTAAGGCGTTCGGCAAGGGAGGATTTCCCGCCACCAACGGGTCCCAACAGGTACAGGATTTGTTTCTTCTCCTCCAGCCCCTGGGCGGCGTGGCGGAAGAAGGAGACAATTTGCTCTATGGCCTCCTCCATGCCATAGAATTCACCGAAGGCCTTGTAGCGCTTAATGACTTTGTTGCAGAAAATACGTGATAGGCGTGGGTCTCGCGAGGTATCTATCAGCTCGGCCTCGCCGATAGCCATCAGCATCCTCTCGGCCGGTGACGCGTAGGCGCTGCGGTCTGTCTTACAGAGTTCCAGATATTCCTGGATGCTGAGTTCCTCATCCTGGATGGATTCGTACCTCTCCAGGTAGTGATTAAAAATTGTCATGGTGTCTACCTCCCTGTAGCCTACTGGATTTAGCTCAGCTTCCTGCTTCTGTTAGGATTTTTTGCGCTCGTGACAGCTGTTTCTGGGCGACTTGTCCCATTGGGACGCGTAGTGCATGAGCGGTAAAGTCCAGGTCTTGTTTGGGATACGCTTGGCGTGAAGCTCTATCGTTATTGCCGTTGTGAACTTTGTTCTTTGCTGAAGCAAGCGATGAATGAACTCCAGCTTTTCCAGCATAGCTTTCTGTTCCACTCAGGCAGCGGAATGTCACTTATATAGGTTGAATTAAGCGGCTGTTTTACGTTTTACTACGGGCCATATTGGCTATTAGAGAAATATTGAGGAGTGCAAATGGCAATTTTAGTGACAGGTGGTGCTGGCTATATTGGCAGTCATACTTGTATAGAGTTGCTCGCTGCCGGCTTTGAAACCGTCGTTGTGGATAATTTATCGAATAGTAGCGAGGAAGCCCTGCGGCGGGTGGAGCTAATCAGTGGGAAAAGTATACCTTTCTACCAGCTGGATATTGGTGATAAAGAGGCCTTGCACAAAGTATTTTCCAAGCATGAGATTGACGCGGTAATCCACTTTGCAGGATTGAAGGCGGTCGGTGAATCTGTTGCACAGCCTCTGCGCTATTACCAGAATAATGTGGCCGGAACTTTGACTCTGTGTGAGGTGATGGAGGAATTTGGGGTTCGTCGCCTGATCTTCAGTTCATCGGCCACGGTTTATGGCGATCCTGAGAGCGTGCCAATCAAAGAGGATTTCCCCACGGGTGCAACCAACCCCTATGGGTCGAGTAAATTAATTGTGGAAAACATGCTGCGGGACCTTTGCGCAGCGCCAAATAGCCAGTGGAAAGTGAGCTTGTTGCGTTATTTCAACCCTATTGGTGCCCATGAAAGTGGCACTATTGGCGAGGACCCCAGTGGTATACCGAACAACTTATTGCCCTATGTCTCGCAAGTGGCGGTAGGTAGATTGAAGCAGTTACAAGTTTTTGGTGGAGACTACGATACCGTGGATGGCACTGGTGTGCGAGATTATATTCACGTAGTGGATCTGGCTCGGGGACACTTGGCGGCACTGAATTTAATTCGTAAAGAAAATACTGAAGAGGGCTGTTATACCCACAACCTGGGCACTGGACAGGGGAGCTCTGTATTGGAAGTTGTGCGGGCTTTTGAGCGTGCCAGTGAAAGAGAGATTCCCTATCACATAGCGCCGAGAAGGCCCGGCGATATTGCGGAGTGTTACGCGGATCCAGAGCTGGCTGAGAAGGAATTGGGCTGGAAGGCTGAGTACGATTTGGTACGTATGGTGGAAGATATCTGGCGCTGGCAGTATAAGAACCCTAAAGGCTATAGTGCTGAGTAGTTAAGTACTGATTGTTGCCAGGCTTGTTGGCTGGCAACAATCATCTGATGATTATTAATCAGGGGTTATAAACTTTGTACTTTGCTATTTAACGCTATGGGTATTTTAGCAGTTTTTACAAACTGCAATCTGTACAAAAGAACTCTTCATCGCTTAAGCGCATAGCCGTCAGATAGCCGCCCCAGACACAGCCAGTATCTAGCGCATAGATATTTTCGGTGTCTGCACGCCCCTCCAGAGCAGCCCAGTGTCCAAAAATAATTTTGTCGTTTTTAGTTTTTCGCTTGGGAAAGCTAAACCAGGGTTGGTATTCACCGTGAGAGGCCTGGATTCCCTGTTTGTGGATTAGGTCCAGGGTGCCATCTTCCTTACAAAAGCGCATTCGGGTGAAATAATTGGTAATGGAGCGCAGGCGCTCGATACCGATCAAATGGTCATTCCAACAGTGCGGTTCATTGCCGTACATGCCATAAAAGTAGGCCTTGGCCATGGCGGCATCGGCTAGGGCTTTATGTACCTCGGAGGCGAGTTTCTGGGCTTTTGTAACACTCCAAATGGGGGGAATACCCGCATGCACCATCGTGTAGCCCTTCTTGTGCACAAGAAGAGGAAGGCTTTGCAGCCACTCCAGTAATCTATCCGCGTCCTTGGCCCTCAAGACTTTGGCCAGGTCATGCTCTTTTTCGGATAGGGGCTTAGCGCCGTGGGCGAGCGCCAGCAAGTGGAGGTCGTGGTTGCCCAGTACCGCAGTCACCTGCTGGCGGTGTTCGTAGAGAAAACGCAGAGTGCTCAGGCTGTCCTCGCCCCGGTGGACCAAATCTCCAGCAAGCCAGAGCTTATCGCGGTCAGCACAAAAATCGATTTTCTTGAGAAGGCTTTGAAATGCAGCAAAGCACCCCTGAATATCTCCGATGGCGTAAGTTGCCAAGGTTTCCCCCAAAAATATGAAAAATATTTATTGTTGTTGCAAGTCTGCACAGTAGTCGGCCAACTTAACAAAGTCCTCGACGCTTAAGGTTTCGGGGCGACGGCCGGCATCTACCGGTAACAGCTCGGGATCGAGCTCTGGGAATAGGGGCTTCAGGGCGTTGCGCAGGGTTTTACGGCGCTGCTGGAAGGCAATATTAACGATTCTTTCCAGTAGGCCCTCGTCTTTGGCGGTAAACGGCAGAGTGCTGTGAGGTACCAATCTGACAATAGCGGAGTCCACTTTAGGAGCCGGTCGGAAAGATTGTGGCGGTACTAGGAATAAACCCTGCACACGGCAGTAGTATTGGACCATTACACTCAAGCGACCATAGGACTTGGTGGAAGGGGTGGCGCTGAGGCGATCTACTACCTCTTTTTGCAGCATAAAATGCATATCCTGGACCTGCCCGCGAAAGCTGAGCAGATGGAACAGCAGGGGGGTGGATATGTTGTAGGGCAGGTTGCCGACGATACGCAGCTGTTTGTCGCCGGCAAAAGTGCCAAAGTCAAATTTCAATGCGTCCTTCTCAATAATGCTGAATTCCGGGTATTCCCTGAATTTAAATTCCAGCATGGGGATCAAGTCGCGATCCAATTCGACGGCGGTCAGCGACGGGCAGCGTTTCAGCAGCAATTCGGTGATCGCACCCTGGCCCGGTCCAATTTCGATCAGCGTGTCTGACTCTTTGGGGCCAACTGCGCGAACGATGCGCTCGATAATATTTTCATCGACGAGAAAGTTTTGTCCAAAGCGCTTGCGGGCTTTGTGTTGAAAGAAGTTATCCATTGATATATCTGTAACCTGGATGATTAGTTTTGCTGTTGGGCCCCGGGGTACTAGCGCACGCCTCAGTTAAAGCGCCCGTTAGGGCGCTTGCTCTACGGTCTTCTTCGGGCAGGTTTCCGGCCCTGGCTAGTTACTGCGCAACTTGGCGAGCGCGACAGCCTGTGCGAGTGCGGCCTTGAGACTGCCGCAATCCGCCGAGCCTGTCCCCGCAATATTGAGGGCGGTGCCGTGATCGACCGAGGTGCGGATAAACGGGAGCCCCAAGGTAATATTGACGGCGTGGCCAAATCCCTTGAATTTTAACACTGGAAGCCCCTGATCGTGATACATGGCTAAAACAGCGTCGCATGTGGATAAATGCGGTGGTGTAAACAGGGTGTCTGCCGGCAGGGGGCCCTCCAATAAAATGCCCCGGGTGCGCAAGTGCTCTAAGGCGGGCTCGATAATCTCAATTTCCTCCCGGCCCAGGTGTCCCCCCTCTCCGGCATGGGGGTTGAGGCCGCACACACTAATACGGGGGGAGGGAATAGCAAACTGCCTCTGCAAACTGCTGTGGAGGATGGTAATAATCTGCTCCAGCAGCGCGTGGCTGATCGCATCGCTAACCTCTTTGAGGGGGAGGTGAGTTGTCACTAGGGCAACGCGCAGGTCCCCCGCCGCCAACATCATAACGACGCGCTCAACCCCGGCTTTTTCGGCAAAGAATTCTGTATGGCCGCTAAATGGAATGCCCGCCTCGTTGATAATGCCTTTGTGCACTGGCCCTGTTACCAGTGCGTCGAATTGGCCGCACAAACACCCGTCGGCCGCTTGTGAGAGGGTTTCCAGGACATAGTGGGCATTAGCTGCATTCAGCTGGCCGGGCTGAGCGGACTCGGTCAGGGCGACAGGTGAGAGGAAGAGGCTACCGGGGGGGGTACTTGTTTTCTCGGAGCCCGGGGGTAGGGGGAGGAGCTCGAGGGGCAGTTTTAAACGCTCAGCGGTAGCGGTCAGTAATTGGGGGTCAGCAACCGCAACGACTTGTGCTGAGGAGCCCTCTTGGGCAAGTTTTACCGCCAGTTCGGGCCCGATGCCGGCGGGCTCCCCGGGGGTGAAGGCAATTCTAGGGACCATGGATCTGTAACATTCCTGTGTCGACAAAAAAAAACCGGGCACAGGGCCCGGTCTCTCCCGCTAGAGCGGTGTTTATTTTTGGTTTTCTGAGTCCTTGGCGGTCTCGCTATCTGGCAGTTTAATCTCTACATAGGCCTGATCGCGAATCTCGCGGCGCCAGTTTTGCAGCTCTTCTTCATAGCGGCGATTGCGCAGCAGGTTGGCTGCCTGGTTGCGAATATACTGGTCGGTCATATCCTGCTTGCGGCGGTCCTCAACCTGGAGGATATGCCAGCCAAATTGGCTGCGGAAAGGCAGACTGATATCGCCGATTTCAGTTGAGTTCATGGCTTGAGTGAATTCGGGCACAAACTGACCGGGCATAGACCAGCCGAGATCGCCACCGGAGAGCATTGTGCCAATGTCCTCGGAGTTTTCGCGCGCCAGCTCGGCAAAGTTATCGCTGGTCATGGCCTCCTCGCGCAGGGCTATCAGTTTGTTATAGGCCTGGTCGTCAGTGAGAATGGCCGAGGGTTTGAGCAGGATATGGCGCACTTTGGTCTGCTCTACCAGCTGTTCGCTAGCGCCCTTCTGTGCGTGAATCTTCAGCAGGTGGAAACCCGCATCGCTGCGGAAGGGTTCAGTCACATCACCGGCTTTTAAGTCGGTTAGGGCCTCGGCAAACAGGGTGGGCAGCTCAACAGTCTTACGCCACCCCAGATCACCGCCAGAGAGGGCGTTTTGGCCGGCAGAGTTGGCGATTGCCAAGCGGCGGAAGTCGGCGCCGTCTCTGGCCTGTTCGGCCAGTTGTTCGGCTTTTTCTCGCGCCTGGGCCACTTCACTGGCGGGGGCGCTGGAGCTTACCGGAATCAGAATATGGCCCAGCTCAAATTCGGGAGATTTCCAAAATTCCCCCTCCTTGGAGCGCAGGAAGTTATCGATATCCTGGTCGCTAATCTGGATGCGGCGGTTGACACTGCCCTGCTCGACGCGGCGGATCATCAGCTCCTGGCGGATTTGCTGGCGAAAACTTTTCATGCTCATGCCATCTGCGCGCAGGCGCTGGCGAAAGACTTCGGGGCTGACCCCCGCATTCTGCTGCACCCTAGCGATAGCCTGGTCCAGTTCGGTTTCGGATACGGTGACACCTGCGCGGGAGGCCATCTGTAGCTGTAGGCGCTCGATAATCAGTTGCTCGAGTACCTGCCGGCGCAAAACCTCTAGCGGTGGGGCCTGTACCTGCTGGGCTTGGATCTGGCTGCTGATGGTATTCATGCGCTGGGCGAGTTCACTGGCCATCACAACATCGTCATCGACAACAGCGACTACCCGGTCAAGGTTCCTGACTTGTGCGGTGGCAGTTGCGGCGATCAGGGCGCCCGCTGCCAGTACAGATGTCAGGCCCAATTTCGGTACGAACTTCTTAATTATTCTCATCACTGTTTCAGCTCTTCTCTCTGATCAAAGTTGGCAATCCCCTGGGTCAGCATTTCTGTCACGGTTGAACCAAAGCCTGCTAAGCCTTTGAGTTCGACTTCCAGGTAAATACCCTCGTCGTACTCAAGGTCTTCAGCCGATACAACCCCTGCGAGATCATTGTCGAGTGTGCGTCGCCATACCAGTCGGGTACGGTAGCAGCAGTCGTCATATTCGATACCTGCGAGGTATTCCAGTTCCCGATTTAAAGTAAGATCATAGCTGGCACTCGCCATGAAGGAGGTGTGGGTCGTCAAGGGGAGGGCGGTCGAGGCATTCAGCTGGCTTACTGTTTCATCCTCGTCTTCATCTTCGTCCTCATCTGTGGAGTCCGGGCGCTCGTAGTAGTAGCTTAAGTTAAAGATTCGGAACTCATCGTCAAAATAGCGCAGGCTGAAGTTGCCCCGATTGATATTGTGTTCGCTGTCCTCATAGACCAGTTCAGTGCCCAGGCGCAGGGACTGGAATGGGCGGCTCTCGATGCGTGCAGCCAACTCCGACCGGGGGGTATCCTCGATATATGCGGTGCGGCCAATTTGGCGGTCGCTGGAGTAATAGATCTGCCCAATACTGGCGGAGAACAGGTCGCGGCCACTAATAGGGTCGATAAAGCGGGTTGTCAGACCCAGCGCGAGTCTGTCTGCATCATCGATCCGGTCGTTGCCGGTAAAGCGGCTGTCGCGGAACAGCTGGTCGTAGCTGAAGGTGTAGAGCGATGTGTCGTACAGTAGGTTGTTACTCTTTGAGTCGATGTTGTCGGCATCATCACTGATATCAAAGAAGTCGCTCTGATCGGCATTGCTGCTGATCAGGGTGAACAACCGTGGTTCCAAGGTCTGAACCAGCTCGCGCTCAAATAGGTGGCTGTCCCGCTCGAAGTAGAGCCCGGTGTCCAGGGTAAATTGGGCAGCGGCAGCGTCCGGGGTGTCGTTGGCACCTTCAGGCAGGAAATGATCGCTGACGCTATATGCGAGATAGCGGCCGGCTATCCCCGGCTTGAAGTACCCCCAGAGCCACTCTTTGTCCCAGTAGAACTCATAGTCAAGGCGCAGGCGATCTGCGCTGATAAAGTTCCGCGTTTCCTCGGTGACGCTATCGGGGTCATCGGTATCTTCGATGTAGCGAATCGTCTGCGTATCGCTGTGATTCCAACTGGTGAGTTCATTCTGCAAAGTCAGCAACCAGTCATCCCAGCGGTAGTCGCCGTCGATATCAAAACGGGGGTATTGGGCAAATACGTCGAAGGCGTCTTTTTCCAATACTTGGTAGTCCTGGGTGCGCAGTGTTGCCTTCCAGTGCTCGCTTCTCAGTGCTCCTTGGACTTTCTGTACCAGTCGGGTCTCGGCATTGACATCCAGGTTGGCGGTACTCAGATCGCGAAAATAGTCGGGGTCGCTGACCTTGGTGTAGTCGATATCGGTTCGCCAGATACTGCCACCGTAGCCCCCCTGCTGGTCCACACTGATCAGCCAGCGGTCTTCCCCTTTATTGGGGAGAACCAGATCCTCAGGAAAGCCCTCGTCAATAAGCTCCTGGGCGAGATCGTTGTTGCCGCCGTCGTCGTCGGGCAGGTTGGCCAGGCGGATCTCAGTACTGAACATCTCCGCCAGGTGGCGGAATTCAGCCTCCAGCCCGGCCCCGCGATACTGGATGTAGCGGGGGGAGATGGTGGCGTCCATCTGCGGGGCTATGTTCCAGTAGTAGGGAATGGCGAGGTCCCAGCCATTCTTGTCGCTGTTACTGAGCGTGGGAAACAGAAACCCGGACATGCGTGCATCGCCCACAGGGAAGCGGAAATACGGCATATATAAGATGGGCACATCGAGAATTTCCAGGCGCACATCCCGTGCCGTGCCCTGGCTTTCCACTTCATCGATATTGATCTCGGCACCGCTGAGTTGCCAGAACTCACGCCCGGGTTCGCAGCGGGTATAAGTGCCCTCAGTCAGGGTTAATTCACCGCTGGTTTGGCGTGCAACCAGCTCGGCTTCCCCGTGGATAAAAGCATCGTGAACTACATAGGTCGCATCCTCGATAGAGGCAGCTTCGCTGGTGGTATGGATCTCCGCCGAGGAGCCCCGGATTAACAAGCTGGGCTCTCGCAGTTCGATTGCGCCGTTTAGGGAGGCAATATTTTCCTGGCGATCCAATTTCGCCTGATCGGCAAATAGTTGCCGGTAGCCCTGGGTAATATGCACATTGCCGCTCAACTCGGCAGAGCCGTCCTCCAGCCATTGCGATTTTTCAGCGGTAGCCCGCAGGGGGGCCTCTTCTGGAGGGAGATCAGAGCCGCGATAGTTGCGCGCTGGTGCCACAAAAGCGCCGGAGCATACTGCCGGGAGTTTGGCTTGCTCCTCTGGGGTCAGCTCGGCGCGGGGCAACCAGTCCAGATACAAATAGGGGTTGTAGTTGGGGTCTGGATTCGGCTCGCTTTGATTAGCCTGCGCCCATAAGGGTTGCGCAGCGAGGAGGCCGAGGGCGACGGAGCGGGCTTGGGAGTTTTTAGCAATCGCCAGAGCGAGGCGACGCCACCGGGAGATTTCAAGCATCAAACGATATGTTCCAGCTATCTTTTAGTGTTTCTTTATCGATAGATACGTGCGACAGCTTTCGAGCCGGGGCGCGCAAAATCATCGCCCGATTCTACTTGAATGTAGAAGTGGTTAATAGCCGTAGCGGAACTGCAATGCTACAGAGTGGCTCCAGCCGAAGTGCAAATTATTTGGGACGTATCTACGGTTTTCTGCAAGGTAAAATCGCGCTTTGGGTAAATATAGTGGTGGCGCCGCTGGACGCAGAGGGGCTCAGGGTTAAAAATGCAGCTAGAAACAGTTGAGAAGTCACAAAATGAGCCTAAGATCGAGCGGTGAAGTTGAGCAGAGAGGTGAGATCGATTCCGACCCCAGACGCAGTGCATTGAGTGAGTGGGTTGGTGTTGCCCTGGGTATGGATAGCCCCGCTGATTTATTGGATTTGGCGGGGGACGCCGGATTTCGACGTTATTTCCGCACTCAAACTGAGCCGTCGCTGATCGCGGTCGATACCCCCCCTCAATTGACAAACCCCGCCCGCTTTGTAGCCCTGGCAGATTACCTGCGCAGCAATGGTATTCATACGCCGATGGTGGTTACCGCAGATACCGCAGAGGGCTATCTCCTGCTGGAAGATCTCGGGGATACCCAGTTGTACACTGTGCTTAACAACGACAGTGTCGAGGGTCTCTATGCCGAGGTTATGAGTGAACTTCTGTGCCTACAGCAAATTCCTTTCGAAGAGCAATTATTTCCAGCCTATAGCCGCGAACTGCTGCTTAAAGAAATGCGGATTATGCCAGAGTGGTTGATCCAAGAGTTACTGGGCTACAGGCTCAATGAGCGGGAAAAAAAATTGCTGGAGCAAACTTTCGAGCTGTTGCTCAACAGTGCAGAAGAGCAGCCCCAGCTTCTTGTTCACCGGGACTACCACAGTCGCAATCTGATGATACGCGATGGGGAGCGGCCGGGAATTATCGATTTTCAGGATGCGGTATGGGGCCCCGCCACCTATGATCTGGTGTCCCTGCTGCGAGATTGCTATATCCGCTGGCCCCGCGAGCGAGTCGAGCGCTGGGCACTGGCTTATGCCGCCACGGCTGAAGCGGCGGGTGTTATGCAGTCGGTAGATCCGCAGCTATATCTGCGCTGGTTCGATTGGATGGGGTTACAGCGCCATATTAAAGTGCTGGGCTTGTTCCCGCGCCTCAGCTTGCGCGACGGAAAACAGGGTTACCTACAGAACCTGCCGCTGGTAATTCGCTATGTTGTGGAAACCGCTGGGCGCTACCCTGAACTGAAGCCTTTTGCGGATTGGTTCGACGCTACTCTGCTACCGCAGATAGAGTCTCAGCCCTGGTATTGCGATTACCGCAGCGCCGGTGACTTGCCGAAGTAGGCTGCACAGAAACAGTACAGATTAATTTAATGAGTAAACCCACAAATAATCCCCCGCTCACTGCCATGGTATTGGCAGCGGGTTTTGGGCGCCGCATGCGCCCCTTAACTGATCAAACTCCCAAGCCCCTATTACCGCTTGCCGGCAAGCCGCTGATTGAATATGCGCTTGAGCGCCTAGCGGCTATCGGTGTGCAAAAAGTAGTGATTAATTTGGGCTATTTAGGCCCTAAAATTCGCCAGCAGCTCGGTTCCGGATCTCGCTGGGGGCTGGATATTCACTACTCTGTCGAGCGTGAAGAGGAGCCGCTGGAAACTGCCGGAGGCATTCTCAAAGCGCTGCCTCTGCTCGGGAACTCCCCTTTTTTAGTGGTTAATGGCGATGTCTGGTGTGATTACGACCTGTCGCAATGGATAGAGCGGCCGCTGCCGGAGGATTGCCCGGGGCGCCTGCTGATGGTTCCCAATCCCCCCCATAACCCGGATGGAGACTTCGGCATAGAGGGTGGTTTGCTATCGGGCAGTGCTAAGCCCCGCTATACCTTTGCCGGTATTAGCTGGCTGCGAGCCGAAACCCTCACCGAATACCCCAAGCGCCGCGAGTGTTTTGGGCTTGGGGAAGTGTTCGCTTTTAATGAAGACAGCTTACAGGCCGAGCTCTATCGCGGTGACTGGTGCGATGTGGGCACCCCCGAGCGCCTGGAAAAATTAGATCGCCGACTGACTGGCGAAAGTTGAGTTACCAAAGGATATTCTGATGTCAGATTACAAGATTGCGCCCTCTATTCTCTCCGCAAATTTTGCCCGCCTGGGTGAAGAGGTGGACAATGTGCTGGCCGCTGGAGCGGACTGGGTGCATTTTGATGTGATGGACAATCACTACGTGCCCAACCTGACCATTGGTCCTATGGTGTGCCAGGCACTGCGCAAACACGGTGTCGAGGCGCCCATTGATGTCCACCTGATGGTGGAGCCCGTAGACGATATGATTCGTATGTTTGCCGATGCTGGCGCCACCTATATTACCTTTCACCCGGAAGCCTCGCGCCACCCGGATCGCTCTCTGCAACTGATCCGCAGCCTCGGCTGCAAGGCCGGCTTGGTCTTTAACCCCGCCAGTGGTCTCGATGCCGCCAAGTATGTGATGGACAAGCTGGATATGATCCTGCTGATGTCGGTAAACCCGGGCTTTGGCGGGCAGAAGTTTATTCCCAGCACCCTGACCAAGTTGAAAGAAGCTCGCAAACTGATTGAAGAGTCTGGCTTTGATATTCGCCTCGAGATCGACGGCGGGGTAAATCGTGACAATATTGCCGAAATTGCCGCAGCTGGAGCAGATACCTTTGTGGCAGGTTCTGCCATCTTTAACACCCCGGACTACGCTGAAGTAATTACAGCCATGCGCAAGAGTTTGGCTTAATTTACAAAACCGGCGGGCAATCTCTTGCCCGCCGTAGACGGAATTTGCTAACTTGTATGTCCGCACAAAAGGAATAGTGCGCCTACATTGAGGGAATTCCCGTGAATCATACTTTCTTCCTAACAAACAGTTGGCGATGGCGCCACTGACCCGCTGAAGCCCGATCGAACATGGCGATTGGGGCCCCCTTGCCGTGGGCGCTGCTTACTGTTTTCCAGCGCCAATCAAACAAATGAAAAATTGATCGGAGTCTCCATGACCCCTACTGAATACGCTCAACTTGCGTCTGAAGGTTATAACCGTATCCCTCTGGTAAGGCGCGTACTGGCGGATATTGAAACGCCACTGTCCACCTATTTGAAACTGGCCGAGGGGCACTATAGCTACCTGCTGGAATCAGTTCAGGGTGGAGAGAAGTGGGGGCGCTACTCCATTATTGGCCTGCCTGCGCGCACTCTGCTCAGGGTCAAGGGCACAGAGATTACTGTGGAAACGGATGGCGAGGTTGTCGAGAGCCGCAGCGCCGCCGATCCCCTGGCATTTGTTGAGCAGTTTCAGCAGCGCTACAAGGTGCCTGAACTAGCGGATTTGCCGCGATTTAACGGTGGCCTGGTCGGTTATTTTGGTTACGACTGTGTGCGCTATATCGAACCGCGCCTGGCGGGTAGCACACCGCCGGATACCCTGGGTAACCCGGATATCCTGTTGATGGTCAGCGATGAGTTGGTGGTTTTCGATAATCTCGCCGGTGCAGTTATTCTGATTGTCCACGCGGATACCGGCGAACAAGCGGCCTATGAAAAAGCCCAGCAGCGCTTGGATCAACTGGTAACCAAACTGGCACAGCCACTGCCGGATACGGTGCCCCTCGACTTACATGGGCGCGGGATTGATGAGAGTGAATTTCAGTCCCACTTTGGCGAGGACAATTTCAAAGCGGCGGTGGACCGGGTTAAGGAGTATGTGCTCGCCGGTGATGTGATGCAGGTGGTGCCTTCCCAGCGCCTGTCGGCCCCTTTTGAGGCGCCGCCGCTGAATTTTTACCGCGCCCTGCGCAGTTTAAATCCATCGCCGTATATGTATTTTCTCGACCTGGGCGACCACCATGTGGTGGGCTCCAGCCCAGAGATTCTGGTGCATCTGGAAGAGGGTAAAATGACGGTGCGGCCCCTGGCGGGAACCCGTCACCGGGGTGCCACTGAGGAGGAAGACCAGGCCCTGGAGAAGGAGTTGCTGGCAGACCCGAAAGAACTGGCCGAACACCTGATGCTGATTGACCTGGGGCGCAACGACATAGGGAGGGTGGCCGACACTGGCAGCGTTAAAGTTACCGACCAGATGTTTGTCGAACGCTACTCCCACGTGATGCATATTACCTCCAATGTTGTCGGCCAACTCAAGCCGGGTCTCAGCGCTATGGACGCGCTGCGCGCAGCACTGCCGGCCGGCACCCTGTCGGGCGCGCCCAAGATTCGCGCGATGGAAATTATCGATGAACTGGAACCGGAGAAGCGCGGTATTTATGGCGGTGCGGTGGGTTATCTGGCATGGAATGGCAATATGGATACGGCCATTGCCATTCGCACTGCGGTAATCAAGGAGGGTAAGCTGTATGTGCAGGCGGGGGCCGGCCTGGTAGCGGACTCCGACCCGCAGTCAGAGTGGAATGAAACCATGAATAAGGCCCGAGCGCTTTTCCGCGCCGCCGGTATGGCGCTGGCCAAGAGTAGTGACCCTGTAGAGGTCGAGCAAGATGAGCGAAGTTAATATTTCCCAAACACTGACCCAGGCCTCTCTCGCACGCCTGCAAAACGTAAGACAAGAATTCAGTGATCAGCCAGAGGCTAAGGGGGCCGCGCTATGATTTTAATGATCGATAACTACGACTCCTTTACCTGGAACGTGGTGCAGTACCTGGAGGAGCTGGGTGCGCAAGTGCTGGTGAAGCGCAATGACGAAATCACACTGAATGAGATCGAGGCAATGGCCCCGGAAAAAATTGTGATTTCACCGGGACCCTGTACCCCCAATGAGGCGGGTATTTCTCTCGATACCATTCGCCGTTTTGCCGGCAGTATCCCTATTTTGGGTATCTGTCTGGGGCACCAGAGTATCGGCCAGGTATTCGGTGGCAGGGTGGTGCGTGCCCGCCAGGTTATGCACGGCAAAACCTCCCCCATAGTGCACAATAATTTGGGGGTGTTTCACGGCTTGTCCAATCCCTTCGAGGCCACCCGCTACCACTCCCTGGTGGTGGAAAAAAATAGTTTGCCGGAGTGTCTGGAGGTGACCGCCTGGACTGAGACAGAAAGCGGTGAGATCGATGAAATTATGGGATTGCGTCACCGAGAATTGGCGATAGAGGGCGTACAGTTTCACCCAGAGTCAATTCTCACCATGCATGGTCACGATATGCTGAGAAACTTTATCGAGTCTTAATCACTTCGGGGCGAGTCTATCTCGCCACAATCAATAACCAGAACTGGGCAAAGGGGGAAATATGAATATTCAACAGGCCATTGCCAAACTGGTGGATGGTGAGCACCTCACCCGTGCAGAGATGCGCGAAGCGCTGGGCCAAATCATGCGTGGCGAAGCGCTGGAATCACAGATAGGTGCGCTACTTATCGCACTGCGTATTCGCGGCGAAACGGTCGATGAAATTGTCGGCGCGGTGGAAACCATGCGTGAACTGGCGGTAAAAGTTGCCCTGAATCTGGACAATACCGTTGATATTGTCGGCACCGGCGGAGATGGTGCCAACCTGTTCAATGTCTCCAGTGCCAGCAGCTTTGTCGCTGCTGCCGCCGGGGCCAAGGTTGCCAAACACGGCAACCGCTCTGTCTCTTCCAGTAGTGGTTCGGCTGATCTTCTGGAGCGCGCCGGGGTATTTCTGGAATTGAGCCCGGTGCAAATGGCCCGCTGTGTGGAGACCATCGGTATCGGTTTTATGTTTGCGCCCAGTTTCCACAATGCCATGCGTCATGTGGGGCCCGCGCGCAAGGCGCTGGGTCTACGCACTATTTTTAATCTGCTCGGACCAATGACCAACCCCGCCGGCGTCAAGCGCAAGGTAATCGGTGTTTACGACAAGCGCTACTGCCGATTACTGGCTGAGGTTTTACAGGAACTCGGCTCAGAGCATGTGCTGGTGTTGCACAGTGAGGACGGCCTGGATGAGGCCAGTATTGCTGCGGATACTTTTGCGGTGGAATTAAAAGATGGCCGCCTGCGGGAATACACCCTCAAACCCGAGGACTTTGGCCTGCCGCGCCGCGATCTCTCCGGTCTCAGCGTTTCCGGTTCCGAGGATTCCCTGGCATTAATTCGCGATGCGCTGGGCAAGCGCGCAACGGAGGCCGGGCGTAAAGCGGCGGATATTATTGCCCTCAATGCGGGCCTGGCCATTTATGTCAGCGGGGTGGCACACTCCGCAGAGCAGGGGGTTGCCATGGCGCAAGACGCTATCGACAGCGGTCTTGCCGGAGAAAAAATCAATGATCTCGCTGCATTCACCAGTGCATTTCGCCCAGAGGAAATCCAATCGTGAGTACCCCGACTATTTTAAAAACTATTGTCGAACGCAAATGGCAAGAGATTGCCGAGCGCAAGGCTGAGCGCTCCATCGAAGAAGTTCGCCTGCGCGCTGGGGATCAGCAACCGGCGAGGGGATTTGTCGATGCCCTGGATCAAAAAATTGCCAGTGGTGAAGCTGCGGTTATTGCCGAAATTAAAAAAGCCTCCCCCAGTAAAGGGGTGCTTCGCGAGGATTTCCTTCCCGCAGAAATTGCCACCAGCTATGAAAAAGGCGGGGCTGCTTGTCTGTCGGTACTGACCGATGTGGACTTTTTCCAGGGTGCGGATAATTACTTACAGCAGGCTCGTGACGCGGTGCGCCTACCGGTATTGCGCAAGGATTTCACCGTTGACCCCTACCAGATCTATGAGGCTCGCGCGATTGGAGCGGACTGTATCCTGCTGATTGCGGCCTGTCTGGAAGATCCGCAGATGCAGGATCTCAATGGGCTCGCTTTGGAATTGGGTCTGGATGTTTTGGTTGAGGTGCATAATCAAAAAGAATTGGAGAGAGCCCTGGCGCTGCCCAATCGTTTAATCGGCATCAATAATCGCAACCTGCACACCTTTGATGTGCAGCTGGAAAATACCTTTAAGTTACTGGACCTGATCCCCGAAGACCGCCTGGTAGTTACGGAAAGTGGTATTCATACCACCGACGATGTCGCGGCGATGCGCGGCCATAACGTCAATGCTTTCCTGGTGGGAGAGGCGTTTATGCGCGAGGCGGAGCCGGGCAGAAAGCTGATGGAAATGTTTAACTGATCGCTTGCTCCAGTAGTAAAAATAAAAAAGGGCGATGTAAAAATCGCCCTTTTTTTATCCGGTGCCTGTGCTCGCGTTACTAGCGGGTACCGTATACCACCATGGTTTTACCTTTAACCGAAACCAGACCCTGTTCCTCCAGGGTTTTTAATACGCGGCCGACCATTTCCCGGGAGCAACCGACAATGCGGCCAATTTCCTGGCGGGTAATTTTTATTTGCATGCCCTCGGGGTGAGTCATGGCATCCGGCTCGTTGCAGAGGTCGAGCAGGGTGCGAGCGACGCGTCCGGTAACATCCAGGAAGGCGAGATCGCCCACTTTGCGGGTGGTGTTGCGCAGGCGGCCGGCCATTTGGGTGGCCAGCGCAAAAAGAAATTCCGGGTGTTGGCGAGTGAGCTCCTGGAACTTGGTGTAGGAGATTTCCGCCACTTCACATTCGGTTTTAGTGCGCACCCAGGCACTGCGGGTGTCCTGATCGAACAGGCCCATCTCACCGAAAAAGTCCCCATCATTTAGATAGGCGACAATCATTTCACGGCCTTCATCGTCCTCAATAAGAACGGTCACAGAACCGCGCATAATGAAATAAAGGGATTCACAGCGGTCGCCAGCATAAATAATCGTGCTCTTGGCCGGGTAGCGGCGCCGGTGGCAGTGGGCCAGAAAGTCTTCAATATTGCCGATAGTCATAGGGTCTTCGATAGCAACCGTCACGGATTCATTCCTCATTTTTTGTCTTGTGCCCTATCCCGGCTTTAGCAGCTGAGCACTATTGAATTATCGCGCGAAAACCGAGTCCCCAACAGGGGCTGACTGCGGCAAAGTCCCGCAGTGTGATCTGTGACACTATGGCATCGATTGATCTGGGTCAGCCAGGCAGCGGTATGTTCGTTGAAAACACCGGAACCTATGTCACCGGGCTCTCGCACGGAGGCGTTTCAGACACTATACCGGAAACTGCCAGGCGTCGGGATAGCGTTGTCCAATATGCTAAGCTTCGCCGCCTAAATTTTAACGGGAGTGGAGTGATGCAGGGGAAAGTAACCTGGGTAAATGATTTAACTTTTGTCGGTGAAGCCGGTAGCGGTAATTCAGTCGTTATGGAAGGTGGTCGCACAAATAATGGCGTGCGCCCGATGGAAATGATTTTGTTGGGTGTGGGTGGCTGTGCCGCTTACGATGTGGTGAGCATTTTACAGAAGGCGCGACAGGACATTATTTCCTGTCACTGCGAGCTCGAAGGTAGGCGCCCGGATAGCACACCATCACCGTTCGAGCGCATAGAAATGAAGTTTGTGGTGCGCGGTCGCGGATTAAAAGAGTCCCATGTGGCTCGCGCGGTGGAACTCTCCGCAGAGAAGTACTGCTCTGCGTCTATTATGTTGCGCAATGCGGGCGTCGAGATAGTACACAGCTATAGCGTCGAGGAAGCTTGAAGGGATAATTGGTCAGAACGGGAGGGTACGGGCGTAACCTCCCTGAAATCCAAGCCGGTTTAACCGGCCAGGGTGGCGGTCAGATTTTATAACTGGCCGAGGTCATCACCTTGGATACCAGCGACATCACCCCTTTTACCGGGGCGGGGAAGCGCGCGCCACCGGCGGCCAGCGCGGCGTGGGCGTGCTCATCTTCGTCGATCAACATCTGTTCCACCACCGCACGGCTTCTCTTGTCGTCGGCGGGAAGCTGCTCTAAGTGGCTCTCTAGGTGTTTACACACCTGATCTTCCGTAGCGGCGACAAAGCCGAGGCTGATCCGGTCGCTGATTTTACCGGCGGCGGCACCGAGACCAAAAGACATGCCGTACCACAGGGGATTGAGCAGGCTGGGGCGGCTGTCCAATTCCTTCAGGCGCTGCTCACACCAAGCCAGATGGTCGATCTCCTCGTCGGCAGCGCGCTCCATCTCCCCCCGTACCTCGGGCAATTTAGCCGTCAGGGCCTGGCCCTGGTAGAGCGCCTGGGCGCAGACTTCGCCGCTGTGGTTGACCCGCATAAGGCCGGCGGCGTGCTTGCGCTCGCGCTCGCTGAGATCGGCCTCGGCCTCCCCCTTGGCGGGAGAGGCTCTGCCGTGACAGGGCTCGCCGGGGCTCAGGGTGCGCAGAGCCCGATCGGCCTGAATTAGCAGGCGGTCGAGTCCGCTGAGGTTGCGTTTGCTCATAGTATTCTGCTCCCTAGCGCGGCGGCCGCTGGCGCGCGGCCGCCGGTGCCGGCTGTTAGTCCTGCTGCTCGGCAGAAACCTTTTCTCTTTCGATTGCGCGGTAGCCGATATCTTTGCGGAAGAACACGCCGTCCCAGTAGATAGCCCGGGCCGACTCGTAGGCGCTTTCCTGCGCTTCGGCGACGGTATTGCCCAGCGCCGTGGCACACAGCACCCGCCCGCCATTGGTGACTACGCGCTCACCGTCCAGTGCGGTACCGGCGTGGAAGACTTTGGCGTTGTCGCTGTCCGCCTTTTCCAGACCGCTGATGGCATCGCCTTTGCGGTAGCTGCCGGGATAGCCGTGCGCGGCAAGGACCACGCCCAGGGCCGGGCGGGGGTCCCACTCAGCAGTGACAGTGTCCAGCTTCTTGTCTAGAGCGGCCATACACAGGTCGACCAGGTCTGATTTCAGGCGAATCATAATTGGCTGGGTTTCCGGATCGCCAAAGCGGCAGTTGTACTCGATAACCTTTGGAGTACCGTCGCTGTCGATCATCAGACCGGCGTAGAGGAAACCGGTGTAAGGCGTACCTTCGGAAGCGAGACCTTTAACGGTGGGCTCGATAACCTCTTGCATAATGCGCTGGTAAATGGTGTCGGTCACTACCGGTGCCGGGGAGTAGGCGCCCATACCGCCGGTATTGGGGCCGGTATCACCATCGCCCACGCGTTTGTGATCCTGACTGGTGGCCATCGGCAGGATGTTTTCACCATCCACCATCACGATAAAGCTCGCTTCCTCGCCCTGCAGGAACTCCTCGATTACCACGCGGCAGCCGGCTTCACCAAAGGCGTTTCCAGACAGCATATCGCGTACGGCGAGTTCAGCCTGCTCTTCGGTTTCGGCAACGATTACCCCCTTGCCCGCAGCCAAGCCGTCGGCTTTAACTACGATGGGCGCGCCGCGCTCGCGAATATAGGCAACCGCCGGCTCCACTTCGGTGAAATTGCGGTAGGCAGCGGTGGGGATTTTGTGGCGCTCGAGGAAGTCCTTGGTAAAGGCTTTGGAGCCCTCCAGTTGCGAGGCGCCTTTGCTGGGGCCAAAAATGGCGAGGCCACGGGCATTAAAGAAATCGACAACGCCGTCTACCAGCGGCGCTTCCGGGCCGACAATCGTTAGTTCTACGCCGTTTTCCTCGGCGAAATCTGCCAGGGCGGCGAAGTTATCCACACCGATCGCGATATTTTCCAGCTTGGGTTCGCGGGCAGTGCCGGCGTTGCCCGGGGCAACGTAGACGGTGCCGACACTTGGGTTTTGCGCTGCTTTCCACGCCAGGGCGTGCTCGCGGCCACCTGATCCGATAACCAATACGTTCATTCTTAAATCCCCCTAAGTCGACCGATCCGGTCCATTACACAGGTTATAGGTGTGCTAGTTTAACGTGGAATTGATCCTCGGGCCTGAGTCGCGCCCCTGGATTCCAATGATTTGTGCGGGTTGGAGAGGGTAGATACCTTCCAACCCGCTGATCATAGCCCGCAATATTAAGTCTGTGCGGGCGCACGATCTTAGTGGCGGAAGTGGCGCATACCGGTAAATACCATAGCCATATTGTGCTCGTCCGCTGCGGCGATCACCTCTTCATCGCGCATGGAGCCGCCGGGCTGGATAACCGCTTGGATACCGACAGCGGCAGCGTTATCGATGCCGTCGCGGAAGGGGAAGAAGGCATCGGAGGCCATAACAGACCCGGCCACGGCGAGGCCGGCGTGCTCGGCCTTGATCGCGGCGATACGTGCGGAGTTTACGCGGCTCATCTGGCCGGCGCCCACACCCACAGTGCGACCGTCTTTGCCGTATACGATGGCATTGGATTTTACGAACTTGGCCACTTTCCAGGTAAACAGCAGATCGCGGATTTCCTCTTCAGTGGGCTGGCGCTTGGAGACTACTTTCAGGTCGGCAGCGGTGATCAGGCCGTCGTCGCGGTCCTGAACTAGCAGGCCGCCATTAACGCGCTTGTAGTCCAGTGTCGGGGTGCGCTCGCTGCTCCACTGGCCGCATACCAGCAGGCGCAGGTTCTTCTTCTCGGCCACGGCCTGTTTGGCCTCCTCGGAGACTGACGGCGCGATGATCACTTCAACAAACTGCCGCTCGACGATAGCGCGGGCAGTGGCACCATCGAGCTCGCGGTTGAAGGCGATGATACCGCCGAAGGCGGACTCGCTGTCGGTCGCGAAGGCCAGGTCGTAGGCCTTGTGAATATCTTCAGCGATCGCCACACCACAGGGGTTGGCGTGCTTGACGATCACACAGGCGGGTTGCTCGAAGGACTTGACGCACTCCAGCGCGGCATCGGTATCGGCGATATTGTTGTAGGACAGCTCTTTGCCCTGCAGCTGGGTGGCGGTGGAAATGCTGGCCTCGGCCGGGTTGGCTTCGGTGTAGAAAGCGGATTTCTGGTGCGGGTTCTCACCGTAGCGCAGATCCAGTTTCTTGATAAATTGGCTGTTGTAGGTGCGCGGGAACAGCTGCTTTTCTTCGCCTTTAATAGCGCCCAGGTAATTGGCGATAGCACCGTCGTAGCCCGCAGTGTGTTCGAAGGCTTTTACCGCCAGATCAAAGCGGCTGGCGTGGTTCAGGGCACCATCGTTAGCTTTCATCTCCTCGATGATATTGCCGTAATCGCTGGCATTGACCACGATGGTGACATCTTTGTGGTTCTTGGCGGCTGCGCGAACCATGGTGGGGCCGCCGATATCGATATTCTCGATAGCGTCTTCGAGGGAGCAGTCGGGCTTGGCAACGGTTTGAGCGAAGGGGTAGAGGTTCACCACTACCATATCGATCGGGGTGATATCGTGCTCGCCCATAATGGCGTCATCGGTGCCACGGCGTCCCAGAATGCCGCCGTGTACTTTCGGGTGCAGAGTTTTGACTCGACCGTCCATCATTTCGGGGAAACCGGTGTAATCGGAAACCTCTACCACGGGAATACCCGCTTCCTTGAGCTGGCGGTGGGTTCCGCCGGTGGAAAGAATCTCAACCCCCATTGCGGAGAGCTGTTGGGCGAACTCTACAATGCCACTCTTGTCTGAGACACTAATTAGAGCGCGGCGGATGGAAACCTTGTCTGTCATTGCACTTGATCCAACTGGTTTTCGAAAAGGATGTTTAAAGGGTTTTAGCGGCTTATCCACTGTGACAGCAAAAATGCTGCCGGGAAAATAGCGAAGGGGGATGAGTTACCTCATCCCCCTTCAAAAATTCGCTCGGTTGGCAGCTTACAGCAGGCCGTAGCGCTTCAGCTTCTTGCGCAGGGTGCCACGGTTGAGACCCAGTAATTGCGCGGCGCGGGTCTGGTTGTGGCGGGTATATTTCATTACCACTTCGAGCATGGGCGCTTCGATCTCTGATAGCACCATGTCGTAGACATCGGTCACCATCTGGCCATCCAGGTGGCGGAAGTAGTTCTCCATTGCGTGCTCGACGGCATCGCGCAGGGACTGCTGCTGTGGCTGTGCCAGCTGAGTCTGCCCCCTGGAGGATACTTCTTCATTGCCAGTATCCGGAATCAATACTTCGTTATTCATGCCGCTTGTGCCCCTCTCGTTATTCGGCGTTCAAACCACTCGTGAACGCTGGCATGTTGTACTTCTGCACTCTCTATTTGGAAAAAGGTCTTGCGGAAGGACTCGCTGTTTGCGAGCGTCTTCAAGTACCAGCCCACATGTTTGCGAGCGATACGGACCCCCATCACCTCACCGTAGAATCGGTGTAGTTCACCCAAATGGGCGAGCAAAATATTCCTGACTTCATCCAATGTCGGTTCGGGTAGCCGCTCGCCGGTGGCGAGATAGTGGGCTATTTCCCGAAAAATCCATGGTCGTCCCTGTGCTGCACGGCCAATCATGACCGCTGATGCGCCAGTGTAATCGAGCACCTCTCGGGCTCTCTCAGCACTGCAGATGTCGCCATTGGCAAAAACCGGGATTTTTACCCTGGATACAATTTCGGCAATGGTATCGAATTCAGCCTGTCCGTGGTAGCCGCAGGCGCGAGTGCGACCGTGAACCGCCAGTGCTGCGATCCCGGCATCCTCGGCCATTTTGGCTACAGTGACGCCATTGCGGGAATCCGGGCACCAGCCGGTGCGGATTTTCAGCGTCACCGGGACGGAAACAGACTGGACCACGGCTTGAAGAATATCCGCAACCAGCTTCTCATCCCGCAGCAGGGCGGAGCCCGCTGCTTTCTTACACACCTTTTTTGCCGGGCAGCCCATATTAATATCGATGATTTGCGCGCCGCGACGAGCATTTTCCCGAGCGGCTTGCGCCATCATCTCGGGATCGCCGCCGGCGATCTGCACCGATATGGGTGCCGCTTCGCCACCGTGATCCAGGCGCAAGCGCGACTTGCGGCTGTTCCACAGGCGAGTGTCCGAGGTCACCATCTCCGAAACCACCAATCCGGCACCGAGTTCTCGGCACAGCTGGCGGAAGGGGCGGTCGGTGACGCCGGCCATGGGCGCCAGAATTACCGGGTTGTCGATAATATAGGGGCCAATGGCAGTAGACACGGTAGCTCCATGTGGGCTGAAGGAAGGGCAATTGGTGCCCCGGCAAAACGGCCGCCTATGATAGCGGCTGGCCCGTTAATGGCAAAGCGAAAAAGCGGGCAATTTGATCGATCGCTGTCCACTTAGCCTGCGGAATGCGCAGGTTTGGTTGTTTATGGCGCCACCCCCTCAATTGGGTCACTTAATTGATGGTCGCTCAATTGAGGCTAGTAGGTGATATTGAGCTCGTAGTTTACCGCTTCTGCACCGGGGTCAACCACCTCTATCGCAATATGAATGGGGCTGTTCTGGGGCATCAGCTTGCGTCCGGCCAACTCTCCCTGCAAGTACTCGTCCGGGGTAAAGCGGCGGCTGGCTACGGCTCGATCTTTCAGGTCGCTAAAGTGCAGCAGCAGGTTGGGAAAGGGCTGTGCATAGGGGGCGGTATTGAGCAGCACCGCATCCACTACCAGGGCGCCCTCCAGCTGTGGGTGGGTGCGAACCATCAGGTTGGAGGCCTGGATTGCCTGGTGGTCTTGCAGCTGCGGCAGGTTGCAGCCCAGTGCGGGGCAAATGGCCGCGTAAATATTGCGCCAGGGTTGTTTGCGGCTGAGGCTGTCGAACTGGAAGTAGGCGATCTGAACGACGATACCGAGGATCGCTAGGGGGATCAGTGTGCGCCACAGCCAGGGGGAAACCGTGCGTTTCTGTTTGGGGAGGCCCCAGGACATCTCCAGAGGTGCCGGCTGAATAGCGGAGATCAACTGCTCCCGCTGGGGCTCCTCAGCCGCTGCGGGCTCGTCGTCGGCAAAGACGGGCTCCCGGCGGGCTTCGCCGGCGGCAGTCGAGGTATCTAGCGGTTCGGCGGCAGCGGGTGTTTCCTCGGCGTCCCAGAGGGGGGCCGGGCTCTCAAATTCTGCGGTTGTGTTGTCGGTACTGTATTCAGATGAGGGCGGTGCTTCGAAATCGGGGAGCGCCTCCCAGTCCGGCTTGAGGACTTTATCCAGGTCCTCTTCGGCCTCCTCCTCTAATGGGGTGGCCTCCAGCTTCTGCCACTCGTGATCGCCAAACGCATCGCCGATTAATTCCTGCGCGGTCTCGCTGTACTCTTTGGGTGCCTGTGCTGCGGCGTCCGCAGTTGCGCCCTCCCGGCTGGGGGTGGAATCCGCTGGCGCCGGCGGCGGGGCCGGTTTGTCCTCGTCGAGTTCAATATCGTCGTGGATTAGGAAGTCATCGTCTTCCAGCAGGGTCTCCAGCTCATTGTGGCTGTCGCGATCGCCTTCCGAGAAAACGATGTTTTCATCTGCGCGAAACACCTGTAGGCAAGACCCACAGCGAACGGCGCCGCGGGCAGCGCGCAGTTGCTGGTCATTAATATGAAATGATGTGCTGCAATGGGGGCAGCGGGTTACCAGTTGAGACATTCGACTAGAGCGCAGTTTATTTAGCGGCCAAGTTTATCAGCCCAAAGGGGTCCCGCGTAGTGCTCGGGAGCGCATTTAGCGCACCCGCTTGCCTGTCAGTCTGACCCAGCCCTCGTGTTCGCCATCGGTATCGAACTCGATCCACTCGCTATAGGCGACTTTCACCTGCTCTGCCTGGGAGCTGAGAATACCGGATAGGCAGATTTTTCCGCCGACTTGGGTGAGTTGTACCAGATGCGGGGCGAGTTCTACCAGGGGGCCGGCGAGAATATTGGCCAGCATAACATCGACGGCTTCACTGGGCATTTGCTCGGGCAGGTAGACCGGGAAGCGCTCCGGGTCTATGCCGTTGCGCTGGGCGTTGTCGCGACTGGCAATCAGTGCCTGGGGGTCGATATCGGTGCCGAGAACCCGCTCCGCTCCCAGCAGCAGTGCGCTGATACCCAGAATACCGGAGCCGCAACCGAAGTCGATGGCACTCTTGCCTTCGAGCTCTTGCCGCGCCAGCCACTGTAGGCACAGGAAGGTGGTCGGGTGAGTGCCGGTGCCGAAGGCGAGGCCCGGATCCAGCAGCAGATTGACGGCATCCGCTTGTGGTGGTTCGCACCAGCTGGGGCAGATCCACAAGTTGGGACCGCACTGGATCGGCTTGTAGTGGCTCATCCACTCGCGCTCCCAGTCCTTGTCCTCCAGCTGCTCCCAGCGGACGTTGGGCAGCATTTCGCACAGGAAGGAGGCGGCTTTTGCCTCGGTGACCGAAGTGTCGACTTCCGCATCGAACAGCCCGGTAACCCGTGTTTGCTCCCACAGGGGCACCTCTCCGAGCCCGGGCTCAAGGATCGGTTGGTCGGCGTTGTCTTGTAGGGTGACAGATACGGCACCGGCAAAAAGCAGTGCGTCTTCGATTTTTTCCGCGTGGTCACGGTCGGTGTCCACGCGGAGTTGTAGCCAGGGCATAGTTATTCCGGAGTACTGGTTGCGCTGTTGTAGCGATGTTAGTTGCGGTCGGACCGCACTCAGTTAACGACGGTAGCCATCCCTGGCGACACTCAGTGTCGTTAAGTTTGCCGCAATTCTCGCTAACTTTGCCCCGGCTGGCGAGCGCTTAAAGGCCTAACTTTTTCTCCAGGTAGTGGATATTGACTCCACCCCTAGCGAAGTTTTCATCCCGCACCAAGTCTTCCTGCAGGGGAATATTGGTTTTAATCCCATCGACCACCAGCTCCGATAGGGCCACGCGCATACGCGCCAATGCGGTTTCACGGTCTTCCGCATGGGTGATCAGCTTGGCGATCATGGAGTCGTAGTTGGGGGGCACCGAGTAGCCGGAGTAGAGGTGGGAGTCCACCCGCACACCCAGGCCGCCGGGCATATGGAAGTTGTTGACCTTGCCGGGGCAGGGGAAGAAGGTCTGGGGGTCTTCGGCGTTGATACGGCATTCAAAGGAGTGGCCTTTGATCACGATATCTTCCTGCTTTAGGGACAGCTTCTCGCCGGCACAAACGCGAATCTGCTCTTTGATCAGGTCGACGCCGGTGACCATTTCCGTAACCGGGTGCTCCACCTGGATACGGGTGTTCATTTCGATAAAGTAGAAGCGCTCATTTTCATACAGGAATTCAAAAGTACCCGCACCGCGATAGCCGATATCGATACAGGCTTGTACACAGGACTCGTGTACCTGCCTGCGCACCTCGTCGGGAATACCCGGCGCCGGGGCCTCCTCCAGAACCTTTTGGTGGCGGCGCTGTAGAGAGCAGTCGCGATCGCCCAGGTGGATCGCATTGCCCTGGCCATCGGCCATTACCTGGATCTCCACATGGCGGGGATTCTGCAGGAATTTTTCCATATAGACGGTGCCGTCACCGAAGGCCGCCTGGGCTTCGGACTTGGTCACGGCGATCGCGTTTACCAGCTCCTCTTCCCTTTCCACTACGCGCATGCCGCGACCACCGCCACCGGCGGCAGCTTTAATAATGACTGGATAACCGATACTGCGGCCGATCTCCATACAGCGCTCGCTGTTATCGGGCAGCGGGCCGTCGGAGCCTGGCACGGTGGGAACGCCGGCCTTTTTCATGGCGGCAATGGCCGATACCTTGTCACCCATCAGGCGGATCACATCCGGGTCCGGGCCGATAAAGGTAAAGCCGCTCTTTTGCACCTGCTCGGCGAAGTCGGCGTTCTCTGCGAGAAAGCCGTAGCCGGGGTGTACGGCTACGGCGTCGGTGATCTCCATGGCGGAGATCAGCGCCGGCACATTCAAGTAGCTCTGCGGGGAGGGGTTGGGGCCGATACATACGGATTCGTCGGCCAGGCGTACATGCTTGAGATTGCGGTCTACCAGGGAGTGCACCGCCACAGTGGCGATACCCATCTCTTTACAGGCGCGCAAAATCCGCAGGGCGATTTCGCCGCGGTTGGCGATTAGGATTTTGTCGAACATTGTGACTTACCCCACTCAGACGATGGTCACGAGGGGCTGGTCAAACTCTACCGGTTGGCCATCTTCGAGCAGGATGGACTCGATGGTACCGGCTTTGTCAGCCTCGATCTGGTTCATCATCTTCATCGCTTCGACGATACAGACAACGTCGCCGGCCTTAACCTGCTGCCCGACTTTCACGAAGGGCTCAGCACCGGGGCTGGGTGCGGCGTAATAGGTGCCCACCATCGGCGACTTCACCGCGTGTCCGCTGAGCGCCGGTTTGGACTCTTTTTCCACCGGGGCGGTGGTGGCAGCGGCGGCGGGAGGCGTCTGAACGGGGGCGGGGGGAGCCGTGTAAACTGGCGCAACCGGTTGGGCTGCGCTACTGATGCCGCGGCTGATGCGCACGGACTCTTCGCCCTCTTTGATTTCCAGCTCGCCGATATCCGACTCTTCGAGCAGCTCAATCAATTTTTTAATTTTGCGGATATCCATAGTTATTTACTCGCAGTTTGATTCGTTGTTGTGCAGGTCGGCATCCAATTGGTGGATCGCTGCCTGTAGAGCCAGGGTGTAGCTGTTGGCGCCAAAGCCACAGATTACGCCGCAGGCCAGATCTGAAAGATAGGAATGGTGTCGGAACGCTTCCCTGGCGTGGGGGTTCGACAGGTGAAGCTCAATAAAGGGGATGGCAACCGCTGCCAGGGCATCGCGCAGGGCGACACTGGTATGGGTGAACGCAGCCGGGTTGATCACGATAAAGTCCACGCCGCTAGTCGCCGCCAAGTGGATGCGCTCCAGCAGGGCCGACTCGCTATTGCTCTGCAAGACTTCCAGTTCGTGGCCGGCGGCACTGCACTGGCGCAGGGCGGCCTCATTGATATCCGCCAGGGTGGTGGTCCCGTAGATATGCGGTTCGCGGCTGCCCAAAAGATTTAGGTTGGGGCCGTGAAGGAGAAGAAGTTTAGCCATAATTCGCCCTGAAGAAAGTTGCCGAAAACCCATATAAAGTGGGTTAAAATTGGCTATCTTGCGGGCAAACCCGAATTTTCGGCCTAATTGCCCGAACGCTTTAACCGAGTCTGCCGCAAAAGTGACTCCCTGTCCATGCCAGTTTGGGAGTTTATCGAAGTTAGCAGCAGTTCGGCGATATTGGGCAAAAAATTAGTTCAAAATATCCGGGTTGTGGCCTGTTTACCTTGGGTTGTTGGCTACAAAGACGCCAGAAGTTTTACTGCGCGCTCCCTGTGCTCAAAGGACTGCCCACCGCATTCTCCAGTTCCTGGAGCAAATCATCTTGGGACAGTATCTGCGGCAGTATTTTTGCCTCACCCCCATCGGCGGGATAGAGAAGGTAGAGCGGCACACTGGTGCGCCCGTATTTGGCCAATAGCTCGCTGATTCTCGGGTCTTGATTGGTCCAGTCGCCCTTCAGTGCGACCACGTTGAGACGCTCCAGGGCATCGCTGACTTCGGTGCTCGACAGTACGGCTTTCTCATTCATCAGGCAGGTGATGCACCAGGCCGCCGTCATATTGGCGAGAACTGCGCGGCCTTCACCGCGCGCAGCTTCCAGTCGCTCTGCCGAATAGGGCTCCCAGTAGTCGCTGCCGGACAGCGGCTCCGCCTGGTTGACGGTTTTAAGCTGTGGCAGGAGTAAAACCGCCAGGGTCAGGGCGGCGAGCGCGAGGGCGCCGCGCAGCCAGTGCCATTGCGGGCGCGGCCAAAGCCACAGGGCAAATGCAATGGCCACGGCACCGGCCAGTACCAATGCAATACCATCTCCACCGGTCTGTCGCCCCAGGACCCACAGCAGCCACACCGCAGTGAGATACATGGGGAAGGCCAGCAGCTGCTTCAGGCGATCCATCCAGGGGCCGGGCTTCGGCAGCTTTTCCGCCAGGGCGGGGATATAAGTCAGCAACAGAAAGGGGGCTGCCATGCCGGCGCCGAGGGCGGCAAAAACACTCAGTGCGATTAGCGGGGGCTGTGTGACGGCAAACCCCAGTGCGGAGCCCATCAGTGGCGCAGTGCAGGGGCTGGCCACCAGCGTTGCCAGGGCGCCGGATGCGACAGAGCCCGACAACCCCTGGCGCTTGTTTAGGCTACCGCCGATTCCCATCAGACTACTGCCCAGCTCGGTCATTCCGGACAGGCTCAGACCCATGGTAAAGAACAGGTAGGCGAGCGCAGCCACCAGCCAGGGCGACTGAAGCTGGAAGCCCCAGCCGACGGCCTCTCCGCCGGCGCGGAGGGCGAGCATCACAGCGGCGATAGCCACAAAGCTCACCACCACGCCCAGTGTATAGGCCCAGCCGTGGTGGTGCCTTTGACTGGCATTTTGCGCCGCCTGGCTCACCGCCAGTAATTTAATCGACAGTACCGGGAAGACACAGGGCATCAGGTTCAGAATCAGGCCGCCGGCAAATGCGAGCAGCAGCGCCAGCGATAAGGTGACATTGCTACTGCCGGTGGCGGTGCCGCTGCCCGCCGGCGGAGTGGACGCGCCGGCGATGGAGGCGCTGTCTCCGGGTTGGATAGCCCGGTTGGCAAAATCCACGCTGTAGTAGCGGGTCTGGGGCGGATAGCAGAGCCCTGCATCGGCACAACCTTGGTAGTGGAGCTCGAGTCGCGTGGTACTACCGGACTCGGGGAGGTCCAGGGCAAACTCCAGCTGGCCCCGGTAGACCTCGGTTTCCTTTTCGAAATAATCATCCCAGATGACCTCACCGGTCGGCAGGTTTAGGGGGATGGGAGTTTTCTCACCGCTGTCGACCCGGTACAGGGCCAGCTTTTCGCGATAGAGATAGTACTCCGGGGCAATCTGGAAGAGCCCGTTGAGGCCATTGGCGTCGAAGAGCAAATCCTGCCGGTAGGCTTCATCGACCGGTAGGAAAGTATTTTCCTGGGCACTGCTCAATGAAGCGAAAGGGTTATCGGAGTTCTGCGCTGAGGCCCCAACACTGGCCATTGCCAGCAGGATTGTCAGCAGAACGAGGAAATTTTTCCGGAAACTTTTGGTCATCACAGCCATAGATGAAAAAATTCATTATAGTCGGGTGCACAGCTCAGACTGCTGCACCAGGTGGGGGTTCAGTCGCCGCAGCAGTATAGCGACGCCAGTGGTACAAAAAAAACAACAATAGGGGATTGTTTTGCCGTCATTTGAACGCCTTCACAGCCTTGGGCTACTGCTGTTATTGGCACTTTGCCTGGGGGCCTGCTCATTCACTAAGCCCGCGCCGAAGACGGTTGTCCCTCCTCCCGCCCCTAAAAAGACGCCATCCCAAGACCAGGTTCGGCGCAACAATATTTCCTTTTTTTTGAGTCGTGCGGAACAGGCGCTACGCAAAGGGCATCTAACCCAGCCTGCCGGCGCCAGCGCCTATGACTACTACCTGCGTGTATTGCAACTGCAACCGGAGAACAGTAAGGCCGCAACCGGTATTCAAACCATTGTGGTCACCTATGTCGAGCGGGCCCGGGATGCCCTGCGGCGCAGGGACTTCGGGGAAGTAAACACCCTGTTGAAGCGAGCTGAGATGCTGGCCCCGGCCAACCCACTGGTCGCCGAGGTGCGCGCTCAGCTGGATCGCGAGCGGGGGCGGGCCCAGCTGGATCTGCCCGCCGGGGAGGTTATCGGCCTGCCAGCGGATGAGCTGACGGCGCGCTCCGCTGGGCTGGTGGCGCAGTTGCAGCGTGTCGCGAGCAGAATTCGCCGCGAGCAGTTGCGCGTTATTATCGTCGCGCGCAGCGATGCAGAGGGGCGCTGGGTTTATCAGCAGCTGCGCGAGGCAGTGCCCGGGTATCGGGTGCGCGGAGATATCCGGGTCGGCAATCCGGCGAGATTGATTCTGATTAAGCCCAGCGGAGGGGCAGTATGAAAAAAGTATTGGCATTGGCCTTTTTAATTGCGGCATTGGCTGTTTCTAAAAATGCTTATTCGATGGGAATTAAGGCGGAGGGCTATGTGCGGGAAACACCGCCGGGCGCCCCGATGAGTGCGGCCTTCGTATCACTGCACAACACCGGTGAAGGGAGCCGGGTGCTGACCGGTGTGGCGTTACCCGGTATCGAACAGGCTTCCGCCGACCTGCATACCACGGTAGCGGAGCGGGGGGTAAACCGGATGCGCCCGCTGGCACAGCTGACGATTGCCGCCGGGGCAAGTGTGGAGATGGCCCCCGGAGGCGTGCACTTAATGATTAAAGGCCTGCGCCTACAGGCGGGGGAGCAGCTGCCACTGCGGTTGCTGTTTGCCGATGGCAGCCGTGTAGATATTCTTGTGCCGGTTATCCGGGTGAGCGATGAAAGTGAGCATCGCCACCACCACGGCTAAATAGATCATTTTATGGAAGTTATGGGGAGTTCAACATGAAAAACTTATTGGTTCTCGGCGCTGCTCTGCTGCTTAGTGCCTGCGCCCACAGCCCGCTGCAAATTTGGTTGCAGCCCCAGGTTCAGGTCGCTCCTGAAGCGATAGGCGAGGGGTTTAGCATGACTGTGAACGGTATTAATGAGCTGCCCAGTGGCGGTCTGGGATCACTGGGCGGTGTCTATGCCGATACCGCCCAGGTGAGTATTGGCAACGATGCCGGTGAGGCCATTGCGGCGGGGCTGCGCCAGGGGTTTTCAAACTGGTCATTTCGAATTACCGATAGCGCTGCGGAAGTTCAGGTCACCGCGAAGCTGGTAAAACTGACTTACAACAGCCCCAATACGGTTTATACCACCGAGATTGACACCTCTGCTGAAATTCACCTGGAAGTAAAAATCGGCCCTCGCACTTATTTCGGCACTTATAGCGCTTCGGGTAAAGACCGCAACCTGGTCAAGCCCAGTCGCGAAGAAGTGCAAAGCCGTGTGAATAGCCTGCTCAGTGCCACTTTGCAGCGAGCATTTGCAGACGAGAAATTAAAAAATTTCTTGCGCACCAATCTGTGAATGTGCAATTTATACCTCTGCAAAATAAAACTCGGTTGGGAGACTAGATAGTTGAATAAAATCGGCGATCTTAGGCAATGATGTCGGTAACTCTGTCCGATAATCGGCTTTCCCAAGCTGTCCCCCCGCTGCCGGGGAGGGGCTGTATTTTGCGCGGTTGTAGCTTGAGTGGGGACTGGCGTGACGCTGTTTAATCCGGAGTCCGCTCATTACCTCGGACCTCTCGTCCAGCTGGAAGAGGGCTTGAGGCCCTGCGAGCAGATTAGCCTCCAGGCAGCGGAAGCGGCACTGGGGGCTATCGCGGATGGTGTTATCGTCACCGATGCCTCCGGTACCGTGATTTACACCAACCCGCTGGTCAATGAAATGACTGGAGACCTGGTTGGGTTACTGCCGGGCCAACCTCTGGCTGAGGGGCTGCGCCTGTGCAATAGCCAGGGGGATACCATTGAACCGATACCGCCGGTGTCTGCGGGCCTGACCGAAGTGCCCAGAACCCGGGAGTTTAATGCCAATATTATCCGCCCCGGAGAGGAGCAGGCCCCGCTCGAGGTAACGGTGCAGGTAATGGCGCTGTGGGATAAGGGCGCGCTAAAGAATTATGTCCTGGTGCTGCGGGATACCTCCGCCGCACGCCGCGTTTCCACCCGCCTGATGTGGCAGAGCAGCCACGATGCCCTGACCCGCTTGCCGAATCGACAATTCTTTGAGAGCGAACTGCAAAGCCAGCTCAGCCTCTGCGTGGACAAGCGCCAACACCATGTGCTGCTCTACCTGGATGTTTACCAGTTCAAAGTTATCAATGACACCCTCGGCTTTATCGCCGGCGACCAGTTGTTGGTGCAGCTGGTGGAGCTTATCAAGCGCAGCCTCTCCAGCGCCGACCTGTTCGCCCGGGTTGGCAGTGATGAGTTTGCGATACTGCTGCGCGACTGCACCCTGGAAGAGGGGGGCCGTGTGGTGGCCCGATTGCGGGACTCGGTGCAAAACTTCAGTTTTCACTGGGAGGGCAATGACAACCGCGTCGCGGTGTCGATCGGTGTTGTCGGCGTCGACCGCTTTACCCCCAGTGCCAGCCAGCTGTTGGCCTCGGCCAACGATGCCTGTTGCAGCGCGCGGGAGCAGGGCAGAAACCGGGTCAAGCTGTTTGGGGACTCCCGCAAGGTACTGGAGAAGCGTCGGGAGACAACCTGGGTGGCTGAAATTCATGCGGCGCTAAAAGAGGACCGCCTGATGCTGTACCGGCAGCCGGTGGTTGCGCTCAAGGGGGATCGCAGTGTTCACCACTATGAAATCCTGGTGCGGATGCGCGGTCGCGATGGTGGTGTTATTTCCCCGGGATTATTTCTCCCGGCCGCAGAGCGCTACGGCTTGATCGAAGAAGTGGACCGCTGGGTAATTCGCCGGGTGTTTGACTATATGGCTCAGGAGCAGTCCCTGGGCATGGGCGCGATTAACTATGCGGTTAATATTTCCGGTATCAGCCTGGGGGATGAGACCTTTGCGGACTTTGTGCTGCAATCCCTCGCCGATGCCGGTGTGACCCCTTCGAGGGTCCAGTTCGAGATCACCGAGACCAGCGCCATCAACAATCTCGAACGGGCGCTGATTTTTATCCACAAGCTCAGGGCTGCCGGGTGCAGTTTTGCCCTGGATGACTTTGGTCGCGGTGTTTCCTCCCTGGCCTATCTGCGCCAGTTGCCTGTGGACTTTCTCAAAATCGATGGAAGCTTCGTGCGCAATATGCTCGAAGATGAAATTGATAGCGCTATGGTCAGTACCATCGACCACCTGGCGAAGAGAATGGGGATCAGCACTATCGCCGAGTATGTGGAGAGTCCGGAATTGATGGAAAAACTGAGTCATATGGGCGTGGACTATGCCCAGGGGTTCGGTATTGCCGCAGCGGCGGGATTGCCGGAACTGGATGCCTACCCGGGTATGCGACACCACTCCAGAGGCCCCAAACCCTAGGGCCCCTGGATGGCGGCTGTAACTAGACCACTGGGGCGAGCAGTTCGGAATGCTGCTCGGCGTTCAGTCGCGGTCCGTATTGGCTCACCACCTGGGCGGCGGCGCGGCACGCCAGTTCACCGGCTTCGCTAAAGCTCATTTCGCGGTTGATCGCGTAGAGGAAAGCACCGGCAAACATATCGCCGGCGCCGTTGGTATCGATGGCGCGGACCTCGGGGCTCGCTACGCGGTAAACGTTACTGCCATCCCACAGCAGTGCGCCGTCGGCGCCCAGGGTAATCGCAAAGCTGCGGCAGTAATCGTGCAGGGCTTCAGCGGCCTCTTCAACAGACTCGGTAGCAGTAAAGCTCAGCGCCTCATCCCTGTTGCAGAACAGCATATCCACACCGCCGCCAATCATCTCCCTGAGCCCCTCGCCGAAGAACTGAACCATCGCCGGATCGGACAGGCTGAGTGCGGTTTTCACCCCGTGAGTTTCGGCCTCTTCGCGGAGCTTGATCGCCGCAGCGCGGCCAGTGTCAGAGGAGACCAGGTAGCCTTCGATATAGGCCCACTTGGAGGCGGACAGTGCGTCGCTATCCAGCTCCGCGACGGAGAGGCGCTCACTCATACCCAGGTAGGTGTTCATGCTGCGCTCGGCGTCCGGGGTGATCAGCACCAGACACTTGCCGGTGGTACCCTCGTCGGCCCGCTTCAGTGTCTCGGGGTAGTCCACTCCGGCGCTGTTGAGGTTATCCCTGTAGAAGTCCCCGTTGGCGTCGGCGGCAACCTTGCACGAATAGAAGGTGCGGAGCCCGAAATAGCTGGCAGCAATCACTGTATTGGCGCCGGAGCCACCGCAGGCCAACTTGGCCGTGACCATATGGTTTTTAAGGTCGTCTACCAGCTGTTGCTGGCGGGCGTCATCCACCAGGGTCATGATTCCCTTTTCCACGCCGAGGGCACTCAAATCCTGGTCCGATACTTCGATTTCTGTATCGAGTAGGGCGGCACCTATGCCGTAGAGATCGTATTGCTGCATATCATTCCTATTCGGGCTTATTGTCTCGATTTCCGCCGCATTATGGACGTGATTTTGGCAAGTGCAAGGCGCGGTGTAGTGTCGGCGATGACTAATCTCTGTACAGGCGCCTGCCGCATCCTGGTGAACTTATCGGCGCCTGCTGGGGTCAATTCTCGCACGGGAGCAAATAGCACCTTCACGTAAACCGCCAGGTGATAGATACTGCCCAGCCTGGAATTTGGCTCGCGCTCTACAGGCGGGCCCGCCAGCGCTGCGAGGCGCTGTCAGCAAGATACCAGCGGAGCTGCCACCTGCTGGTACCCTGCCTTCGACTCTTGGCCTGAGCTTGATCAGGTCTCTAGAGTCGCTTGATGTACTGAGTTGGCAGCGGGACTGAATCCTTATATGGCATCAACGAAACGCCGGCGCGTCAGAGCGTCAAAGCCCAAACGACGATATCGCTGGCTCAAGCTGCTAGTGCTGCTAGCCCTGGTGGGTTCCCTGGCGCTGGCAGCGTATATGGCTTACCTGGATGTGCAGCTGCGCGAGCGACTGGACAGCCGCCAATACCAACTCCCCGCCCGAGTCTATGCCCGCCCGCTGGTGCTGCGCGAAGGTATGGCGATGCACCCGGATGAGTTGGAGTCCGAATTTTCCGCCCTGAATTACCGCAAGCAAAATACCCTTAGCGAGCCGGGCTCCTGGGTGCAGGAGGGGATGAATTACAAGGTCTGGCGCCGGGACTTTATCCACGCCAATGGCCGTCAGCCGGCTGCGATAGTCTCCTTCCGCCTGCGCAACGATCAAATCAGCGGCCTGCGCGATAGCAATGGCCGCAGTCTGGCGGAATTCCGCCTGGATGCGGCCAATATCGGCTCTCTACTGGGGGGCGGCGACGACCGCAACCCGGTGCGCTTCGACGATATCCCACCACTGGTGGCCAATACCCTGATCGCGGTGGAGGACCAGGACTTCCTCAATCACTTCGGTGTCTCCCCGCGCGGTATTGCCCGGGCCATGGTGGCCAATGCCAAAGCCGGGCGATTGGTACAGGGCGGCTCAACGATTACCCAGCAGCTGGTTAAAAATATCTTTTTTGACCACAAGCCCAGTCTGTGGCGCAAATTTAACGAAGCGCTGATGGCTATCCTGATGGAGGTCCACTATGACAAGCGCTATATCCTACAGGAGTACATCAATGAGGTGTGGCTGGGGCAGCAGGGTGCCAGAGGCATTTATGGCTTTGGACTGGCCTCTGAGTTTTATTTTCAGCAACCCCTGGATACCCTGGAACCCCACCAGGTAGCTCTGTTGGTGGGGCTGGCCAAGGGGGCGTCTTACTACAACCCCTGGCGCAACCCTCAGCGAGCGTTGCAGCGGCGCAATACGGTGCTGGAATTGATGCTGGAGCAGGGGCTGATCAGCCGCGAGGAGTTTCACAAGTACACCGCCAAACCTCTGGGGGTGGTCAAGGGCGGTGCCGGTGCACAAAACCCTTACCCGGCCTTTACCGAGCGGCTGCTGGCCGAACTCCGCCCCTATTACTCCTATGAGGAATTGCGCACGGCGGGCTTGAGGATTTACACCACCTTGGCGCCCTCGGTGCAGAAACTGGCGGAGGAGTCCATCAGTCGGGGGGTCAGTCAGCTGGAGAAAGACCGGGGGATCAAGGCCAATTCACTCCAGGCTGCCACGGTGCTGCTGGACAATCGCAGCGGCAATGTACTGGCCATGGTGGGAGATCGGAACCCGAATTATCCGGGCTTTAACCGGGCACTGGAGGCCCGTCGCCAAGTGGGTTCCCTGATTAAACCCGCCGTGTACCTCACCGCGCTGGAGCGCCCCGAGGAGTACAACCTCGCCACTTTGATCGACGATGCTCCGGTGAGAATCGAAGAGGCCGATGGCGATGTGTGGATGCCGCAAAATTTCGATAAGCGCGCCCACGGTCAGATACCGCTCTATATTGCCCTGGCCAAGTCCTACAACCTGGCGACGGCTCACTTGGGACTGGATCTCGGCTTGCAGAATGTGCGCCAGACGATCCGCCGCCTGGGGGTTGAGGCGAAGCTTCCCCGGGTGCCGGCGATGCTGCTGGGTGCCGTGGAGATGACCCCGTTCGAAGTGGCCGGCATGTATCAGACTATCGCCAATGGCGGTGAGACAGTGCAGCCGCGCACCCTGTTGGCGGTATCCGATGCCCAGGGGAGACGCGTACAGCACTTCCGCCGCAAGACGAATCGCGGTGTCGATCCTATCTCCGCCTATCTGTTGCGCTGGGGGCTGGAGCAGGCCATGCGCGAGGGCACCGGGCGCCGCTCGGCCAAGCACTTACCGAGCAGTATCGCCTTCGCCGGCAAAACCGGAACCACCAATAACAACCGCGACAGCTGGTTTGCGGGCTTCTCCCCGGAGGTGACTGCTGTGGTCTGGTTGGGACGGGACGATAATGAGCGCACCCGCCTGACCGGCTCTACCGGTGCGCTGCCGATCTGGACAGAGATGATGCGCAAGTTGCCGCACCATCACGGACCGGTTGAGCTGCCCCGGGGGGTGGAGCTTAAATTTGTGAATTCCCGGGGGCAGTTTATGGACCCGGAGTACTGTCGCGGTGGCTATGAGATACCTTTCTCCTATGAGACCCAGCTGCAACCGGCATCGGAGTGCCAGGGGCAGAATCGCTGGCGCTGGTTCCGCAATCTGTTCGGCGACGATCGCGATGAAGCGGCACCGAGGGAGCAGATGAGCCCCGGCTGGGGAGTGGATGTCAGCGAGCAGCAAATGCGCGATCAGCGCCGCCAACAGCTGCAAGAGCAGTTGCGCGGCGACGATGCGGAAGAGTTTGGGGGGGATTCCGGCTTTGATCCCGGTTCTGAGCAGGAGCCCCTGGAGCTGCCCAGGGGCAATACCTTTGGCACGGGCTCTCGCGGTGTGCCGGTCGAGGAGGCTCAAGCGGTGGGGCCGGACCTGGAAGATCAGTGGCCCTAAAAAGACAGCGCGCGATTTAATCGCGCGCTTTTCCCTGCGCTGTCAGTCCTGTAGCAGCTGTGCGGCCTCTTCGGCAAAGTAGGTGAGGATGCCGTCGGCACCGGCGCGCTTGAACGCCAGCAGGGATTCCAGAATAACCGCCTCCCGCTTTAGCCAGCCATTGTCAAAGGCGGCGCAGTGCATGGCGTACTCCCCGCTCACCTGATAGGCGAACGTGGGCACCCGCAACTCCTCTTTTACCCGGCGCACTATATCCAGGTAGGGCATTCCGGGTTTTACCATCACCATATCCGCCCCCTCTTGCAGGTCGAGAGCGCACTCGTGCAGTGCCTCATCGGTATTGGCGGGGTCCATTTGGTAGCTGGCTTTATTGCCACCTTTCAAGTTGCCGGCGGAGCCCACCGCATCGCGGAAGGGGCCGTAGTAAGCGGAGGCATATTTAGCCGCGTAGGACATAATCAGGGTGTTGCTGTGGCCGGCGCTTTCGAGAGCATTGCGAATAGCGCCGATACGGCCGTCCATCATATCGGAGGGGGCCACCATATCCGCACCGGCAGCGGCGTGGGACAGGGCCTGCTGTACCAATACTTCAACGGTTTCGTCGTTGACGATATAACCGCTGTGGTCCATCAACCCGTCCTGGCCGTGGCTGGTAAAGGGGTCCAGGGCTACGTCGGTGATAACCCCCAATTCCGGTACCGCATTTTTCAGCTCGCGAACAGCTCTTTGCGCCAAGCCATCGGCGTCGTGGGCGGCACTGGCGCAGTCGGATTTTGCCGATGGGTCCACTACCGGAAACAGGGCTATGGCGGGAATGCCCAAGGCATGCGCTGCCTTGGCTTTCTTGGCCAACAGGTCCACGCTCAGGCGTTCAACACCCGGCATTGAGGCGACTTTTTGGGTTTCGTTACGCCCCTCAATAACAAACAGTGGCAGGATCAAGTCGTCACTGCTCAACTGGGTTTCCCGCACCAGTCGACGGGAAAAATCCTTTGCACGCAGGCGACGCAGGCGAGTGTTGGGGTAGGCACCACGGCCGAAACTTTGGCTCATCGGGAAATTACTCCGGCTATCCATAGGGCCGCAGAAACCCCGCAGCCGCAACTGGCAGCCATCATATCAAATTGCCGCAGTGGGTGATTTTCGATTGCTGGGGTAAAGTGGTTTAAAAATGGGGCTGATGTAAGTGCTTTACCAATAGTTTGCCGGCGGTTTCTATATGTTTTGCCAACAGTGCGGCGGCCTGGTCCCCATTTCCCTCTTGGATTGCTTTGAGAATTGCAAAGTGCTCGTCCTGACTGGTGCCCTGGTAATTCAGACCGTGGGACTGGTAGCCGATATAGCGCTCACATTGCCGGTGAAGGTGCTCGACGGTATTAAATAGTGTGGGTCTTGCAGCTGCCCGATAAATACAGGCATGGAACTCCCAATTCAGTTTTCCGATCTGCTCGGCGGAGAGTTCAGGTTTGGCTTGCATGGATTCCAGAATATCCCTGGCCCGCCCCAGAATCTCTCCATTAAGGCTTTCCAGTGCCAGGGATTGCAACAGCGGTTCCAGGCGCATGCGCATCAGGTAGAGGTCTTCCACTTCAATAGGATCAAACTGCGGCACTGCGACGCCGCGCTTGCCGTGTCCGGTTAACCAGCCCTCATTTTTCAATCTTTGTAGAGCGTCCCTAACCGGAATACGGCTCACTGAGTAAAGTTCGGCCAGTTCGACTTGTTTTAGCACTTGGCCGGTAGCGAAGCGGCCTCGCTGCAAATCCGCTTTGATTTTTTCGTAAAGGTTCATTAGGCCTTCATCTATTACCCTGTTTGAAAAACCAATAACAGCCCAGGCCACCGATTAGTCCCCAAAAAGCGGCACCGATTCCTAAAAAGCTAATGCCTGAGGCGCTGATAAGGAAGGTGATTAGCGCCGCCTCACGGTTTTCTGTGTCTGCGGTGGCACTTGCTAGGCAGTTGCCGAGTGTCCCAAGTAGAGCCAAGCCTGCGAGGCCGGCGATTAGTGCATTAGGGAAGTTACTGAATAATGCAACTACTGTGGCACCAGATAACCCTACCAGAAGGTAGAAAAAGCCTGCGGCAATTCCGGCGGTATAGCGCTTGTCCGGGTTGGGGTGGGCTTCGGGTCCAGTACAAATTGCTCCAGTAATTGACGCAAGGGTTAGGGTAAAGCCGCCAAAAGGGCTGAGTAGCAGGTTGGCTAATCCGGTTCCGCTGATCAGTGGAGAAACTGGAACTCGTTGGTAACCACTGGCGGCGAGAGTTGTTGCCCCAGGTAAGTATTGCGAAGTCATAGCGACGATAAATAGAGGAATACCAACACTGATTAGGGTTGAGAGATTGAATTCCGGAGTGACCCAAATGGGTTTCGGTGTTTGCCAGTGAATCTGATCAGGCGTGAATAGGCGCAGCTTCCAGCAGACAGCTATTCCACAGGCGAGAACCAAAATAATAGCGTAGCGAGGCATCCAACGGCGCCCTACTAAATAGGCTAGCAACATGGCACCTACTAGGATGGGTTGAGATTGTAGTGAGGTGAAAGTGCCGAGGCCGAACTGAAGCAATATGCCCGCTAACATAGCACCTGCAATTGGGCCTGGTACTAGCCTGGCTACCCGTTCAAAGGCTCCGGAAAGCCCTACCACAATGGTCAGTATGGCGCTGAAAAAAAATGCGCCGATGGCCTCGGCAATAGGAATGCCGCTCAGGCTGGTTGCCAGAAGCGCTGCGCCCGGTGTCGACCAAGCGGTAACAATCGGTGCGCGATAATACCAGGAAAAGAAGATACCTGAGAGCCCCATCCCCAATCCCAAAGCGCCAATCCAGGAGGCAATCATCGCCTCATCTGCGCCGGCTGCACGGGCTGCCTCAAACACAATGGCTACGGAGCTGGTCAGGGCGACCAGCACGGCGATAAAGCCGGCGCTGATCGTGGACAGGCTTGTATCGGAAAGCAGACTTCTCAAGATGTATACCTTTTTAAATTTTGTATACATTTTAATTTTGAGCCACAAAAGAGCAATACTTGCGCGGCAAAGTGTTGATTTAAATTACTTGGGGGAGGATGTGATACCGGGATGAAGTACAGGCACCCACCATGTGGTGGATGCCTTGGAGGGAAGGGTTAGCCGAGACGGGCGAAGACGCGTTCAGCGGCGGCGATTGTGGCCTCAATATCCTCATCGGTATGGGCTGCGGACATAAAGCCTGCCTCATAGGAGGCCGGTGCCAGGTAGACACCTTCTTCCAGCATGCCGTGGAAGAAACGATTAAAGCGCTCGTTATCGCAGGCCATTACCTGCTGATAGTTAGTTACTTTAGGCTCTTCGGTGAAGAAGAAGCCGAACATGGTGCCGGCCTTGTTGGCGGTAATTGGGATACCTGCGGCTTTACCGGCTGCCAGGATGCCCTCTACCAAGCGGTCGGTTTTGGCAATTAAAGGCTCGTAGAAGGCGGGTTCTTCCACCAAACGCAGGGTTTCCAAGCCCGCGACCATAGCCACAGGGTTGCCGGACAGGGTGCCCGCCTGGTAAACCGGACCCAGGGGGGCGATTTGTTCCATGATCTCGCGTTTACCGCCAAAGGCGCCCACCGGCATACCGCCGCCGATCACTTTGCCGAGGGTGGTGATATCTGCCTCGATACCGTAGAAGCCCTGGGCTCCGGTCAAGCTCACGCGGAAGCCGGTCATCACCTCATCGAGAATCAACAGGGCTCCGTGCTGGTCGCAAACTTCGCGCAGGGTTTCCAGGAAGCCAGGTACCGGCGGAATACAGTTCATATTGCCGGCAACGGGCTCGACGATGATACAGGCGATTTGATCGCCCAACTCTTCGAAGCAGCTACGTACGCTATCGGCATCGTTGTAGCTCAAAGTGATGGTGTGATCCGCCAGGGCAGCGGGAACGCCGGGAGAAGAGGGTACACCCATGGTCAGGGCACCGGAGCCGGCCTTAACCAGCAGGGAGTCGGAGTGACCGTGGTAGCAGCCCTCGAATTTCACAATCTTGTCGCGCCCGGTAAATCCACGCGCCAGGCGAATCGCGCTCATGGTGGCCTCGGTGCCGGAGTTGACGAAGCGCACCAGGTCCATATTCGGCCACAGGCGGCAGAGTTCTTCTGCCAGTTCGGTTTCCAGCTCGGTTGGCGCACCGAAGCTCAGTCCGGACTGGGCCTGCTCTACCACGGCCTCAATCACCTCGGGGTGTGCGTGGCCCAGTACCATGGGTCCCCAGGATTGCACGTAGTCGATGTAGCGTTTCTCGTCGGCATCGTAGAGGTAGGCGCCTTCGGCACGGCGGATAAACACCGGCGTGCCGCCGACTGCGCGAAAAGCCCGTACCGGAGAGTTAACGCCGCCGGGAATGTACTGCTGTGCTTCTGCGAAGAGCTGCTCGGATTTACTCATAAACTTATTTCAGGTTTTGTAAAAAGGGCCTGGGGGGCATTATCGCGGGGGTGGCGTCTGAGGACAATGTATAGATTGGCGACGAGCGGTCACAGACTGTGTGGACAGAGGACTCACCGTTATGGAAACGGTGAGATCGCTCGGGAGGGGGAGAATTTGTACCGGCAGCCCAAGCTTAGCGTTCGCACCAGAACAGCCGGTTGGGGATCGGCCTTCCCATTCCCAGCCGGCGGCTGTCCTTAATTGCACTCCAGGCGTACTGCTGGCTGCGGGTAACGGCTTCGATAATGGTCAGGCCGTGGGCGATATGGCAGGCGATGGCGGTAGAGAGGGTGCCGCAGACCCCGTAGGCCGCTGGCTGTAAACGCTCCCATTTAAATTCCCGGTTTAGGCCGCGCTCATCGTAGAGCCGGTTTTGCAGCTGTTGCTCGTGGGGCACGCCGGTCAGCAGCAGATAGCGACAGCCGGATTCGAGGATTTCCTGGGCCATGGCGTCGAGCACATCGGCTTCAACGGCCATGGCGCGGGCCTCCCTGCGGTTGGGGCAGACCATAGTTGCCTTGGGTAGCAACAGCGACACCATGGCCTCCCACAGAGGTGGGGCGAGCACGCTCTCCTTGTCGGCCAGGGTGGCATCGGGATCTATAACAACGGGAATATCCGGGTAGTCGTGAAGCACGCTGTGCAGCGCACGCACATTCTCCACGGAGCCCAGGTAGCCGACCTTGATCGCGGCGACCGGCATATCCTCCAAAACGGCCCGGGTTTGCTCTATAAGCAGGCTGTCATCGACTGGGGCGACCCCCAGCAGCTCACCGGTATTGCATACGCTGATGGCGGTAACTGCCGAGGCCGCATGGCAACCGAGACTGACCGCCGTCTCAGTATCTGCGGCAATGCCGGCACTGCCGCTGGGATCGTGGTGAGTAACGGTCAGAATAACGGGCTGAGGTGTATCCATAAGTGCTCTACATGACGGCCATTAGCTGTGCGCCTAATTCTAGTTGCTGAGCGCCTCGGGCAAGGAATGAATACGCGCCAAATTAAAATGGCTTTACCACAACCAAAATAACGATGGCGACCAGTGCAACCGCTGGGAGCTCGTTAAATATTAGGAAGTAGCGGCGGCTGCGGGTAACGCTGCCCTGGGCAAACTTGCGAACATAAGCGCCGCAAATATGGTGAAAACCGAGCAGTAGCACCACAAAAGTGAGTTTCGCGTGCATCCAGCCGGCGGAGCTGTAATAGGCCGGGTTCAAACTGTAGAGCCAAATGCCCAGAGCCAGGGTTGTGAGCATTGAGGGAATGGCAATGCCGCGATAGAGGCGGCGCTCCATAATACAGAAGCGGTCGCGGCTGACGGCATCAGTGGCATCGACGTGATAGACAAACAGTCGCGGCAGATAAAAAAGTGCGGCAAACCAGCACACCATCGCAATAATGTGAAAAGCCTTGATCCACAGCATGGAAAGTCCCCTTGCAAGAAACGGGAAGAGAAATTACTTCCGGTAAAAATTGTTAATTTGTAGCGGCAGAATAATGCCCGCCGTGCGATTGTCCAGAGAGCCGCTTTTGTGGCGGCAGATATACAGGCCATCGGCCCCACTTTTTTCCAGTTTCTGCGAGGCCTCAAGCATGGTGGCGCGCCAACTTAGAGAGGCCAGCTGCCGGCGTTCGCCGGGCAACCTCAGTAAATCGATAATATCTTCCGGATTTTTTACTGTTTCCGGCACTGGGGAGGTGCTGTTGTTATCGGCGATTGCCTCTTTAGGGACTTCGCGCAGGAAGGTGGCCAAGTCCGCAGCGCGCAGTAATTGCGGGGCTGGCTCCTGGGGTAAATCAATCAATATCCACTGGGGGTGTCTTTGAATTAAGGCTTTTGCCGTCGCCCGGCTAATTTCCCGGGGGGTTACTACAAAATTCTGATCCATTTCACTGGCAACTCCGACGCTGCTCAACATCTGCTGCCGCCAACTTGGCATTCCCGCTTTATTGAGTGCCCGCAGTGTCTCCTGATAGAGGCCGTTGGTGGAAAAGAGTTGGCGGCTCACTAGTGTGGCCACCACAATCATCATCATGCCGGGGAATAAAATATGTGGGTTATAAGTGAGCTCCAAAATTGCCAGTAGCGCAGCTAGAGGGGCATTGAGCATGGCGGCCATCATCGCCGCCATACCCACCATGGCATAAAATCCCGGGCTCGCCGTATGCACGCCCAGCCACGCGTTGGCCAGGACGCCGGCGATGCCGCCAACACAGGCACCGATAATCAGACTGGGGCCGATTACGCCGCCGGGAATACCGAGCCCGGCGCCGAAGGCGGTTGCCATTAATTTCGCTGCGACAATCATCGCCAGGCTCGCGATCCCCAGCTCCCCCAGCATTGCCAGTTGCAAGGTGTCGTACCCGGCGCCGAGAATTTCCGGCACCCAGATACCCAGGGTGCCAGTGATCAGCCCCACCAGAAGCAGGCGCAGCAGCGGAGAGTGTCGCTGCTGGGGAATTAAAACCCGCTGGGAGCGGATAAATAATCCGGCCAGCGCGCCAATAACCAGAGCACAGAGGAAAAGTAGCGGCAGTTCGGTGAAGGAGTTGAGCTGAATCGCCGGCACATTAAAGTCCGGTTGGCTGCCGAAAGTCAGCTGGGTGATAGCGCTGCCGGCAACCGCTGCCAGCATAACCGGTAAAAAGCCCGCTACGGTATATTCGAGCATCACCACTTCCATGGCGAATACCACCCCGGCCAAGGGGGTGTTAAATGAGGCGGCAATGGCGGCGGCGACACCACACCCCAATAGGTTGCGACCGGAGTTGTTGGGCAGCCGTAGTGCCTTTGCCAGCCAGCTGCCACTGGCTGCTCCCAGGTGCACCGCCGGGCCCTCGCGTCCCACCGAGTGGCCGCTGATCAATATCACCGCACCGGCAACAAATTGCAGCAGAGCATTTTGTATCGGCATTTGTCCCTGGTGGTTGTACAGCCGGTCGAGAACGTGAACGACCCCCGCTTGGCGGCGGCTGGGGTTGAGGAATAGGTAGATACTTCCCACCACCAGGGAGCCGATCACCGGCAGGGCAAAACGCCAGAGGGGGGGCAGGGATTCGTAATTTTGTGGAATCGACAAAAATAAGGCGGTGGGCCACTCCGTCGCCAGGCGGAAAAATACGGTAACGCCGCCGGCCAGGATACCGGTAATCAGGGCCATTCCCAGCAGGGGGGCTAAAGCGTCCCTGGATGAGAGCCGCAGGCGCATACTTTCCAGGTGGCCGCGCCAGGGCAAATACCGAGAAAATGATTTTTTCAGCAGGTTACTGGGGCGCTGTGACACTACACATCCTTAAAGTGCTGGGGCTTGTGGTAGAGTGCCTGTCTGGTTTTATAGGTTTTACGATGACTGTCCCAGTTGGCAGATATACCGGAGATTTTAGCAAGGTGATAAAAGTAGCGATTGTCGGGGGCACCGGCTATACCGGGGTGGAATTACTTCGGCTTCTCTCAACACATCCACAAGCGGAAGTCACCGCGATCACCTCGCGCTCGCTGAATGGTACCCCGGTTGCCGAGCTTTTCCCTAGTCTGCGAGGGCACTCGTCGCTGTCTTTTTGCAGCCCGGATATCGAACAGCTGGCGGATTGTGATGTTGTGTTCTTCGCCACGCCCCACGGAGTTGCCCAGGCCCAGGTGCCAGCGCTGATTGCGCGTGGAGTTCGGGTGATCGATTTATCTGCCGATTTCCGCCTCAGGGATATCCCTACCTGGGAGCAGTGGTACGGCCAGGCCCACGCTGCTCCCGAGCTGGCGCAGAGCGCGGTTTACGGTTTGCCAGAAGTGAACCGGGAGCAGATTGCCGGGGCGCAGTTGATCGCCTGCCCCGGCTGTTACCCCACGGCAATTCAGCTGGGCTGGATACCGCTGTTGGAAAAGGGCTTGGTTGAGCCCGGCGAACTGATTGCCAGCGCGGCCAGTGGTGTCAGCGGCGCGGGGCGGCAGGGCAAGACCGACTTGATTATGGCTGAGAACAGCGACAATTTCCGCGCTTATTCTGCGGCTGGGCATCGCCACTTACCCGAGATCGAGCAGGGTCTCCGCCGGGTGCAGAGCGCTGAATCCTCTCCGGCACAGGTAACTTTTGTCCCTCACTTACTGCCGATGATTCGCGGTATCCACGCGACTTTATTCGCTCGATCGGCGGGCAGGGCTGACGCCGGTGAGCTTCAGCAGATTTTTGCAGAGCGCTATAAAAATGAGCCCTTCGTGGATGTGATGCCGGCGGGCAGCCACCCTCAGACGCGCACGGTCAGGGGAACCAATATGTGTCGCATCTCAGTGCTGCAACCCCAGGAGCGGGATACGGTATTGGTTTTATCGGTTATTGATAACCTGGCCAAGGGCGCATCGGCCCAGGCAATCCAAAATATGAATATTATGTTTGGCTTAACTGAGACGTTGGGCCTGGATAGCCCGGCACTGCTGCCTTAGAATCGGGTGTTTCCCGACAATCGATAAATCCCGGATAAGACTTAGCAGATTTCATGGTGCTCAAAGTTAAAGGCAGCAAGCAGTACCGCATGAAAGTGGTGCCCGATAAACCCTTCTCTGGTGTGATCGCCATAGCGGGGGTCGTTTTTTTATTATTGATTACCTCGGCAGCTTCCTATTTTGCCGGGCAGTATCAGTTGCGCCAGAGCCTCGAGCGCAAGACACAGGAGCATACGCAGGCGCTCGATCGCCTCACCGCACTACAGGGCGAAAATGAATCCCTGCGCATGCGGGTGGCCACAGCCGAGCAGTCGCTGACCATCGGTGAGCAGGCGAGCGAGTCGGTGCGTGCGGAATTGGTGCAGAAAGAAAGCCAGATTGCCGAGCTAAAACAGGAAATCTCTTTCTATCGCGGTGTTATGGCGCCGGAAGAGGGCGGTGAGAGGGTGTCCATCGGACGATTTATCCTCTCGCAAACCAGCGATCCCAAAAATTACCAATACAAGTTACAGGTCAAGCAGTCCGCAGCGCGTCGGGATATTGTCAAAGGCAGCGCCACATTTACTGTAGTGGGGCGCCAGGACGGGGAGCCGAAGAGCTATCCGCTGAAGGAACTGTCGGAACAGGTGGACAGTGAGTCGATTCAGCTGCGTTTTAAATATTTTCAGAATATCGAGGGGGAGCTGCGCCTGCCGGAGGGTTTTGTGCCCGAAGGCGTGGAGCTGTCGCTTAAATCTTCTGGGCGCAAGGGCTTCAATATTGAGCAGCGCTACGGTTGGTTGGTACAGGAAAGTTAGCATAGGTGCCAAAGGCACGAGGGTTTGGGGATTATGTTAAGAAAAAAAGAGAAGCAGATAACTATGGCCAATACCGGTAGTAACCACACCACATTGATTGCGCGCCAGACGGAGATCAGCGGTGATATCCATTTCCGTGGCAGCCTGGTCATTGAGGGTAAGGTGCGCGGCAATATTACCGCTCACAGCGATAGCGATGCGCGCCTGCAAATTGTGGATGGCGGTGTCGTCGAGGGTGAAGTGCGCGTACCCCAGGTGGTGATTAACGGCAATGTCAAAGGCGACGTGTTTGCCGCGCGCCATTTGGAACTCGCCGCCAAGGCCATGGTGGAGGGCAATGTGCACTACAAACTGATCGAAATGCTGAAAGGTGCCCAGGTCAACGGAGCCCTTGTCCCCAACGCAGACCTGAGCGGAGTCGGCGAGCCCCATATGCTCGGCTACGCTGAAGGCGAGACAGTTATCGAGGCATCCTAGGCCCGAGGGCAGATAGCGGCACTTTGTTGTGCCGGCCTATCTGCCGGTTAATACTTGACTGAATTGCTAGGTTTAAGCAAGATGACGCCCCCGGGGCTGCACTCGTTATAACTTTTATACGAGCGGTGAATGTCCCGATGAGTTGAGAGAGACTTATGTCAGAAGCTGTATCCTTTTCTCCTGCGCCACTCGTGGTCACAGACAAGGCTGTGGCCAAGGTAAAAAGCCTGTTGGAAGAGGAGGGCAACCCGGAGCTAAAGCTCAGGGTGTTCGTGACCGGAGGCGGCTGCTCCGGTTTCCAATACGGTTTTACCTTCGATGAATTGGTTGCTGAAGATGATGCCATCATAGAAAAAGATGGCATTGAGGTATTGGTTGACGCGATGAGCTACCCCTATCTGGTGGGCGCCAACGTGGACTATGAAGAGGGCCTGTCCGGCTCCCGCTTCGTGGTGCAAAACCCCAACGCCTCCTCCACTTGTGGATGTGGTTCCTCTTTCTCTATTTGAGGAACTCCGGCCCGCCCTTATGCTTTAGGGCGGGTAAATAGCCCCTAAAACTGCCTCTTTCTGTGCACCGGTAACCCCCGGGCAATTTCCCGGCAGTCCCCTCAATGTTTGGCGGGCCAGCCAGGCAAACCCCACCGCTTCGAGCCAGTCCGCATCAATGCCATAGCTTCCGGTATCGTTGATAGACCAGGTGGGCAAGCGGCGCTGTAGCCGCGCAATCAAATCCTTATTTTTTGCTCCGCCGCCGCAGGTCAGCAGTTCGCCTCCCTCTGCAAAGTTATGCACGGCATCGGCGATGCTGGCAGCGGTTACCTCAGACAGAGTTGCCTGAATATCTACCGGGGCCAACTCCAAACCGGTATAGGCCTGTTCGAGCCAACTGGGGTTAAAGGTTTCGCGGCCGGTACTCTTGGGCGGCGCGGCGGCGAAGTAGGGGTCGGCAAGCAGGCGGTTCAGTAGCTCGGGGCTGGCGCGACCGCGTGCGGCCCAGTCCCCATTGCGGTCGTAGGGTTGGTTTTTATGCAGCTGTACCCAGTAGTCGAGCAGCACATTGCCGGGGCCTGTGTCATAGCCGTAAACCTGGCCGTCGGCGGTCAGTTCGGTGATATTGGCCATGCCCCCGATATTGATGACGGCGCGATTTCCATCCGTTTTAAAAGCGGCCTGGTGAAATGCCGGCATCAACGGCGCCCCCTGGCCGCCGAGAGCGATATCCCGGCGGCGGAAGTCCGCGATAGTACAGATACCGGTCAGCGTCGAGATGGTGTTGGGGTCGCCGAGCTGTAAGGTGAAGGGGGTAGTCACTGTGCCCGGGGGGCGGTGGCGCACGGTTTGGCCGTGACTGCCTATGGCGGTGACAGAGCGGCCCTCAATGCCGGCTCGGGCTAACAGGGTATTGGTGGCCTCGGCAAAAACCTGCCCCAGTTTTCGGTCCAGCTGCCCGGCGCGATCCAGCTCTGAGGGACCGGGGGCACACAGGCCCAGGATCGCTTCGCGCAGCCCGCTGTGAATTGGGTGGGCAAGTGCGGCCAGAATACGGGGGGTCATAGCTTCTTCATCGCCAAAATCGACCAGCACCGCATCGATCGAATCGACACTGGTGCCGGACATCAGGCCGATAAACAGATCGGGCATAGTGTCGCTGCTTATTGTGGGCTTTCTTCGTCCAGTTGGGCCAGTGCCGGCCCCTGGAAGTTCTCTAATTTTGCCAGGAGTGGCTGTGTCTGGTTCTTAAAGCGAATCATCTCAGAAGTGGGCACGGACTTCGCCTTGGGCAGCTTGCGCACAATGGTGGCGGGGTTGCGGTGGCGACCATCCACTAGGAACTCATAGTGCAGGTGTGGGCCGGTGGCATAGCCGGTGGAGCCGACCGTGCCAATCACCTGGCGCTGCTTAACCCGTTGGCCTTTTTTGACCTTGCGCTTGGTCAGGTGGAGGTAGCGGGTGACATAGCGCTCGCCGTGCTGGATAAACACATAGTTGCCGTTGGGCTTGCTATAGCCCGATGCAATAACCCGCCCATCGCCTGTGGCGTAGACTGGGGTGCCCCGTGGCGCGGCGTAGTCGGTACCGTTGTGAGGGCGGCGGGATTTGAACACTGGGTGCAGGCGGCTCGGATTGAAGTGAGAGCTAATACGCACTATATCCAGCGGTGTGCGGATAAACGCCTTGCGCATACTCTTGCCTTCCGGCGTGTAGTAGTTGGCGTCACCACTGTTATCCACATAGCGTACCGCACTATAAGTTTTTCCCTGATTGGTGAAGCTGACCGCCAGAATGGGGCCATTGCCAATTTTTTCCCCATCCAGGAATTGCTCTTCGAACATCACGCTAAAGTGATCGCCTTTGCGGATATCCAGGGCAAAATCGATATCAGAGCTGAATACGTCAGCCATCTCCATTATCAGATTGTCGCTCAGGCCCGCATCACTGCCGGCCAGGAACAGGGAGCTGTCGATTTTGGCTTGTCGATAGGCAGGGTGACTATCAGGTTCGCGAGTTATCAGCGCGTGTTCGAACTTATCTTCCTCTGTGCGGGTAAATTCCACCTGGTTGAGGCGATCCCGCTGTAATTTCAGCGAGCGCAATTGGCCATCGCTATCGGTTTTAAACGTCAGCTCTTCTCCCGGGGTGAGGCGAGCCAACTGTTTTGCCTCTTTGCCACTGCCGAGGAGTTGGTACATTTCCTTGGCGCTTACTTTGGCGCGCTCGAATAGGTCTGACAGCGTATCTCCGCGGCGCACTTCAAGGCTCAACGATTTGACCGCCTCAACACTGACATTAAGCAGTGGGGTTTCCGCAGGTGTATAAGTGAGGGCGGGTTTGCTTTCGACCTTATCGCTGTCTGCTACCGCCGAGAGCTTGACCGGCAGTGATGTGCGCTTGGAGGAAACTTCCGGAGTGGGAATAAGTACGGCCAGTATCAGGATAAAGGCGGCAACGCCGGCGATCAGTGCGTGAGCGCGGGGGAAATGCTGGGGTAAGCCACCTATACGGAGGCCTGTACTCGATTTACAGTGATTT
>NZ_CP174316.1:3812500-3922500 GCF_052467605.1 Microbulbifer regidiadema (SeqCode)
ACAGCTAGGAGGTTGGCTTAGAAGCAGCCATCCTTTAAAGAAAGCGTAATAGCTCACTAGTCGAGTCGGCCTGCGCGGAAGATATACCGGGGCTCAAACTGATAACCGAAGCTGCGGATGCTAATTTATTAGCATGGTAGAGGAGCGTTGTGTAAGCCGTTGAAGGTGGATCGAGAGGTCTGCTGGAGGTATCACAAGTGCGAATGCTGACATGAGTAACGATAAGGGAGGTGAAAAACCTCCCCGCCGGAAGACCAAGGGTTCCTGTCCAACGCTAATCGGGACAGGGTTAGTCGACCCCTAAGGCGAGGGCGAAAGCCGTAGTCGATGGGAAACAGGTTAATATTCCTGTACTCGCTATTACTGCGACGGAGTGACGGAGAAGGCTAGGCCGGCATGGCGATTGGTTGTCCATGTTTAAGGTTGTAGGCTTATGACTTAGGCAAATCCGGGTCATACTCTTTAATGAGAAGGCTGAGAGCTGATGACGAAGCCCACTTAGTGGGTGAAGTGGTTGATGCCCTGCTTCCAGGAAAAACTTCTAAGCTTCAGGTAATAGTGAATCGTACTCTAAACCGACACAGGTGGTCAGGTAGAGAATACCAAGGCGCTTGAGAGAACTCTGGTGAAGGAACTAGGCAAAATGGTACCGTAACTTCGGGAGAAGGTACGCCGGTTTTGGTGATGGGACTTGCTCCCTAAGCTGAGGCCGGTCGAAGTGACCAGGTGGCTGCGACTGTTTATTAAAAACATAGCACTGTGCAAACTCGTAAGAGGACGTATACGGTGTGACGCCTGCCCGGTGCCGGAAGGTTAATTGATGGGGTTAGCTTCGGCGAAGCTCTTGATCGAAGCCCCGGTAAACGGCGGCCGTAACTATAACGGTCCTAAGGTAGCGAAATTCCTTGTCGGGTAAGTTCCGACCTGCACGAATGGCGTAACGATGGCCACGCTGTCTCCACCAGAGACTCAGTGAAATTGAAATCGCTGTTAAGATGCAGTGTACCCGCGGCTAGACGGAAAGACCCCGTGAACCTTTACTACAGCTTTGCACTGAACTTTGAGCCTACTTGTGTAGGATAGGTGGGAGGCTTTGAAGCAGTAACGCTAGTTACTGTGGAGCCGTCCTTGAAATACCACCCTGGTATGTTTGAGGTTCTAACTCTGGTCCGTTATCCGGATCGAGGACAGTGTATGGTGGGTAGTTTGACTGGGGCGGTCTCCTCCCAAAGAGTAACGGAGGAGTACGAAGGTGCACTCAGCATGGTCGGAAATCATGCAATGAGCATAATGGTATAAGTGCGCTTGACTGCGAGACAGACATGTCGAGCAGGTACGAAAGTAGGTCATAGTGATCCGGTGGTTCTGTATGGAAGGGCCATCGCTCAACGGATAAAAGGTACTCCGGGGATAACAGGCTGATACCGCCCAAGAGTTCACATCGACGGCGGTGTTTGGCACCTCGATGTCGGCTCATCACATCCTGGGGCTGAAGCCGGTCCCAAGGGTATGGCTGTTCGCCATTTAAAGTGGTACGCGAGCTGGGTTTAGAACGTCGTGAGACAGTTCGGTCCCTATCTGCCGTGGGCGTTGGAGATTTGAGAAGAGTTGCTCCTAGTACGAGAGGACCGGAGTGAACGAACCTCTGGTGTTCCGGTTGTCACGCCAGTGGCATTGCCGGGTAGCTATGTTCGGACGGGATAACCGCTGAAAGCATCTAAGCGGGAAGCCTCCTTCAAGATAAGATCTCCCTGAGGCCTTGAGCCTCCTGAAGGGCCGTGGAAGACTACCACGTTGATAGGCTGGGTGTGGAAGCGTTGTGAGGCGTTGAGCTAACCAGTACTAATTGCCCGTGCGGCTTGACCATACAACAGAGATGGTTACTAACGACTAGCGCAAGCTAGCGGATTGTGGAATGAAAGACACACAATAATCGCTTGCGGTGTATTACTACAGATTGTTTTACCGACTTATTTGGGGTTATCGCCGGTCAATAATGACCGAGGCAAACAGCGATAACGCGGCAGGCCAAGCAGATTGCTTATAAGACCAACGCCAACCCAAGCCAGTTTGCCTGACGACCATAGAGTTGTGGAACCACCTGATCCCTTGCCGAACTCAGAAGTGAAACGCAACATCGCCGATGGTAGTGTGGGGTTTCCCCATGTGAGAGTAGGTCATCGTCAGGCTTCTAATCCGAAAAGGGCCACCCAATAGGGTGGCCCTTTTTTTATGCCTGGAAAAAATCCCGATCAATATTTTTACTACCTCGCAGCGCCTGCGCTGCCATGTGACAAGCGCTGCACCGAAGGTGCCAGCTTGGTACGCCGAAGGCGCCCGTAGGGTGGCGAGCACTGCTCGCTATACAGTGTAGGTTGGGTACGCCGGACAACTTATAAAAATAATTAAAAAGCTAATTTTTACTGCGCTGGCTTTTTTGACAAAGGCCAGGAAAATAAATTGAAATTTTCACGCTCTAATTTTTATTTAAGAAATCGCGTAAAAATAAAAAACAAAAGCTAAAAATAGCGGTGCATAAATTACCCGGCTCCTCTCTGAAAAAATAAACCTATAAAAATAGGGTTTTACACCTCTTTTTCTTCCTGTTCGCCAGGGCTTCTACAAAAAAATATCCGATAAAAAACAAGCCAAAAACTAGAGAAGCACCAATATTGCTTCGGCCAAAAATTAAAATGAGCCAAGAAAAATATCGGTGGTTTTTTGATCTCTTGGGTAATCCCCTGTAACCACGGGGCCTGTAGGCGATTTATTCAAGTTATACACAAGTCTATCCAGACTTTCTGTTAGTAACACAGGGCTGTGGAAATCTACGCAAAAAGTGCTGCTTTTTTACCCGCCTCCCGTGCAGCCAAGGAAACACGGGGCTAACAGGGGATATCCCCGAGTTATACACAAGTCTATCCATGGTTTCTGTTGGTAACAAAGGCGCCATAAAACGGACATCAGTTATTAACAGAGTAATGGAGGACAAAGCTGTGGATTACTGGGGCTGATTGGTACGCCAGTATTTGCTGGAAAGAAACTATTGGAAATAAAAAAGCCCCACAGGGTGGGGCTTTAGGACAGCTAGTAAGCAAAGGCGTTATCGGGCACTAAGTCAAAATTCATCTCATTTAAGGTGAGATCTTCCAGTGGTACCAGTTCGGCGGGAAGGGCGAAGCGTCGCGCCACTTTATCCTGCTGCCAGTCGAGGACCTCAATATCTGCTGAGGACTCTTGTTGTAAGGCTTGTAGAAAGGCCTTTAGGTCGGAGGGTGTTGCGGCAATTAATGACTGGTAGTCGTAGGTGCCAAGCAATTTAACAAAGCGGTATTCATTCCTGGCGTCCTCAATGCGCAACCATGCCTGTCCACTGGCATTATCCTCTTCGCCGAGAATAACCGGACCCAGCTCATCGTCAAAGACTGGTGCGAGGTGGTAATCTGGAATTGGAAGTATTGTCCCAACCCAAACCCAGCCAGACAGGCTGGTGCGGCTTAACTGCCATTCACACAGCCATACGGTCTGGTCGTCGTCGATGCGAAATTCCCGGTATTCCTTTTGACTTAAGTAGCTGTCAAAGCTCACTTCTGCATTGGGGTTATCTTTACGAAAACTATGGAGCTGTTGCGTCATTTCATAGTTTACGTCCCAATGTTTTTTCAGGCGCCACTGCATGGGGTATTGGCCCCATTCAACGATGTACTCCTCGTGTTCACGCACGGTTTCCACCACGCGCCAAAAGGCACCGTCGATAAGGATACAGGTATCGCCGAGCTTACAGCCCGGTGCGATGATACTGCACTCCGGTGAAGCCTCAGAGGCACTCACTAAGTGTTCGCTGCGTCCTTCAATAACGTCATACCAGGGAAAACCGTGGCGCAAAGGGGGAGGAAATGCCAGTGGCGGTCGGCCCCCGAGTAATCGCCGGAAGAGTACCGACTTTTCAATTTCAAGGTCAGAAAGTGTATAGCCTTCCTGCTGTGTGATTTGGCCCCAGGCAAAGGCGGCTCGGATTAGGTGTTTTTCTCGGTCTGAAAAGCTCATGGGTGCAATCATGGGCAAGTAAATAAGAAACCATACCACTGTGCAGGGACGGGCGCTAATGTAAATGTCATTATCTGCCGCTTGTAAAATGACGACAGCTTTGGGGTGCTTCGATACACTGGCTGGATTAATGTTGACAGATAGGAGATTCGCCGTGGTCTGGGTGCAAAGGTTTACGATCATTGCGATCGGCTTTTTTACTGTGCTGTCTCAGGCAGTTGCAGAGGAGGGAGAGCTTAGTCGCTTTGAGTCCTGTTATCTGGATGGTTGGAGCAGCGCTCTGCGCTGTAGCAAGCTATCGGTGGGTGAAGCTGAAACCGCCGTAGACTTGGCAGTGATGATAGCGCCTGCGGTTAATGATACTGGATTGGAGCCTCTGTACTTATTGGCTGGTGGTCCCGGACAGGCGGCGAGCTATTTGACCCCGATTCTAAAGGCTTTACATAAAGTTAATCGGAATAGGGCAATTGTTATGGTCGATAGGCGTGGTTCGGGTTATTCCGCCGCGTTTGATTGTGGCCTCGATGGGGAAGTCTACATAGATCTGGATGGGATCACTCAGCAATTATCCACCTGTTTCCATGCAAATGCCCCCTTCGCTAAAACACTGCACAGCCGCCAGGCAGTGGATGATCTTGAGCGGGTGCGCCTCTACTTGGGGCATAAAAAAATTGCTTTGTGGGGGGGCTCTTGGGGAACCCGTACCGCACTGCTTTATCAGCAGTGGTACCCGGATAGTTTGAGTGTCCTTATTCTGGATGCTGTAGCACCGATAGATACAAAGGTTTTTCTTACCGCGCAAGCTGCGCAGGACGCTCTGATAAAGCTTGAGGAAGACTGTCGCCTTGACTCTGTATGTGCTGAGTTTGGCGACTGGCGGGGGGCACTGGACAGCTTGCTCAGTGACTGGGATGAGCAAATGATTAATTTTCCGGACCCACATACTGGCAGTCCGATGGAAGCAGCAATTCCTCGCAGCTTTTTACAAAACTTAATCAGAACGGCACTTTATACGCCGGAGACTGCGGCGCAATTACCTTACGCAATCAGCCAGGCCGACAAGGGGAATTATTTGCCGCTGTCGGGGCTGGCTGGGCTGCTATCTGATGACGGCAGTATGTCTATGGGGCTCACCTTGTCAGTTGCCTGCGCTGAAGAATTAAATCGCACTAGCGAGGAAGAGCTAGCGGCAGATATTCGCGGTAGTTTTTTAGGTACGGCTTTTTTTGAGATTTTTGCTGAGGGCTGCAAGGTCTGGCCCGTGCCTCCAATCACTTACGCGACACCTGAAGTCAGGCATCACCCGGTATTAATTATTTCCGGGGAGGCCGATCCTATTACGCCTTACTATTATGCGGAAAAAAATTTGAGTTATCTCACGCAATCAAAACGCTTGGTCATTCCAGACGGGGGGCATATCAATACGATGCGAGGTTGTGTCCCGGAATTAATAGAGGATTTTTTAAAATCCCCACAGGATTCATTAGAGAGCCATTGTATTGCTGATATTCAAAGGCCGCCTTTTATGGCGGGTGCTTTCGGTCCTGAAATTGATCAGGCACTACCGGGTGAATTGTTGTCGGGGCAGGGGGATAACAAGTGATCACAGTTGAATCTATCCACAAGCAGTTCTCTGGTAAAGAGATACTCAAAGATCTGAGTTTTAGTATACCTGACGGCCAAATAACGGCTTTACTGGGGGCTAATGGGGCGGGAAAAACCACCTGTCTGAGAATTATAACCGGGCTAATTAAAGCAGATGCTGGCAATGTGTTTGTCGAAGGGGTTGATGTCGGGAAAAAACCCTTGGAAATAAGGCGTCAGCTGGGTGTTGTTGGCGATCGTGAAGGGCTGTATGAGCGCCTTACGGTGGCGGAATATTTATCCTTTTTTGCCAGTGCACAGGGATTATCGGGCGCTGAACTTCAGCGAGCATTGAATGCTGTTCGCGAAGAGTTGGAATTAGAGAATTTGTGGCAGCGCCGCACAAAAGGTTTTTCCCAGGGAGAGAGAATGAAAGTGTCGCTGGCGCGCGCCCTGGTTCACCGACCTAAGCATTTAATACTCGATGAGCCTACTCGCGGGCTCGATGTGCTTGCTGCTAGGTTGCTGCGAAAAACACTGATCAGGTTGCGCTCCGAGGGCGTCGCTATCCTATTTTCCAGTCATATTATGGCTGAGGTTGCCGAATTGTCAGATAGGGTATTGGTGATGGCTCAAGGTGCTGTTGTCGATAGCGGAACGCCGGCGGAATTGGTCGAGCGCAGCGGGTGTAAAAATCTGGAAGACAGTTTTGTGGCCTTGGCCTATGGGGCTGAAGCTGGACGTGGGGTGTCGGCATGAATTTTTTAAAACCACTATTTACCCCCGCGATGCTGGCACTGTTGAAAAAGGAGTTATTGGAAGTTTGGCGTGACCGACGAGCACTGTGCGTATCGCTTCTGTTTGCCCTTTTATTTCCCGGAATGATCGCCTCAATGACGCTGTTTATGTTTAAGTCCCAGGGGGAGAAGACGGTTCTCTTGGCCCTGTTGGGTGGGCAGGACTTGCCGGTATTGGAGCAGCAGCTGCGCAAGGGACAGGTGGAGCTGGATAGTTTGTCAGAGGGAGACCCGCTGGCTCTGCTCGAACAAGGTTACGATGCGGTGGTTAAAATTGATGAAGGTTTTTCCACTGACTATCGCCATTTTCGCAGCCCCAAAGTTTATTTATATATCGACAGCTCCGATCGCTTTAGCGGCCAGGGGGCGAACCATGTACAGCAAAAACTGGCTGAACTGCGCCAGCTTGTTGTTCAGCAGAGAATGGTTGCCAGGGGCGTGCCGTTAAAAGTGGTGGCGCCCTGGCAGGTACAGGTCCGGGATGTGAGTACCCCCTCTAGCCGCAGCGCCTGGATTGTGGGTTCAATACCGGCGCTGTTGATAATGACCCTATTTATTGGCTGTTTGTCCTCATCAATTGATGCCTCTGCCGGTGAGCGGGAGAGAATGAGTTTCGAAGTGCTATTACAGCAGCCCCTGGCAGCTTGGCAGGTGGTGCTGGCCAAGGTGCTCGCTGTAGCCAGTATCAGTTGGCTCTCTTCACTGCTTGCGCTGATTTCGCTGATGGCCGTTTTTCCATTTTTGCCCTTGGCTGAAATGGGAATACAGCATGCAACGACGCCGGGTGGAATGGTTGCCATGGGACTTGCCCTGTTGCCACTGGCTTTGTTAATTGCCGTTGTGCAGATATTACTGGCACTGCGATCCCAGTCATTTAAGGATGCACAGACTCAATTGGGGATATTGCAGCTTTTGCCGGTCACTATGTTATTGGTTCTGGATATGTTGGCGGTGGAGCTGGAGCAGCCTATCTGGCAATTGGTTCCACTGGTGGCACAGCAGCAGTGGTTTAAGGCTCTACTGGTGGGAGATGCGGTCTCCATAATGTGGATGATCACGGGTTCACTGGTCAGCCTTTTATTGGTTGTTGGGTGTATATTAGGCGGTGCCCGAGCGCTACAGCGAGAGAGCCTACTCGGAGCGACCTAGTTTATTGATTAGAGAGTTGTACCGGCATGAATGACTTGCGTGAAGGGCTATTGAGTATCAACTTGAAGTCCATAGCAGATAACTACCAGGACCTGGCCGATCGCCTGAAAAGCGGTACCCGCTGCGGTGCGGTGGTGAAAGCAGATGCCTATGGCCTGGGGATGGCTCATGTCACGCCGGCGCTGTACGCTCAGGGCTGTCGCGATTTCTTTGTGGCTACCCAGGCTGAGGGAGCGCGTTTGCGCAGTGATCTCGGCGACGATGTGAATATCGTTGTCTTTACCGGTGTGAGGCCCGGTGCTGAGCTGGAGTGTGCCCGTGCCGGTTTGATTCCCACGCTGTTTACTCTCGACCAGTTGAGAAACTGGGCGGAAACCTGTGGGAAGGCTCAGCTGCGGGCCCCCTGCGCGCTAAAAATTGACAGTGGTATGACCCGACTGGGGATGACGCCAGAGGAGTTTGAGTTGCTGCTCAAGGATCGCCCTCTGTTGGAGTCCGTCGATATACAGATGTTTTTCAGTCACCTCGCTTGTGCCGACGAGCCCCAGCACCCGCAAAATAAAATTCAGCTGGATTATTTCAAGCGGGCGGGTGACCGCTTGCGCGAGCTGTGCCCGAATATTCAGCTCAGCCTGGCCAACTCTTCCGGCATTTTTTTGGGGGAGGAGTATCACTTTGATATTGCTCGACCTGGCTCCGCGCTGTATGGCCTAAACCCCGTGCCCGGGACAGAAAATCCGATGCGCGCGACAGTGACCCTGGAGCTGCCTATCGTGCAAAAGCGCTATGTCGCCCAGCCCCGATTTGTAGGATATGGTGCGACTCAGGAAGCACCTGCGGGCAGCTGGCTGGCAGTCGCCCGCGGAGGGTATGCCGATGGCATTATACGGGCCCAGAGTGGGCGTGGGCGCGGTTGGGGCTGCGGGCGAGCGCTGCCTATTATCGGGCGTGTATCAATGGATTCCACCATATTTGATATCTCCGCGCTCAGCGCTGAGGAGCGAGATTCTCTCCAGTCGATAGCGGTGCTCAACGAGCAGCTTACGGCGGATGAGGTTGCCGGTTATGCCGGAACTATCGGATATGAGATCCTGACCAGTCTCGGACACCGCTATGACCGCCGCTACGTGAAAGGTTAATCAAGTTGCAGGATGAAGCCGTAAAAACGCCACTAGAACAGCTTCGCCCAGTGTTGGAGCTTCTGGCGGATGGAGAAATGCACTCGGGGGAGTCCCTCGGGAATGCACTGGGTATCAGTCGAGCCGCCGTCTGGAAGCAGTTGCAAAAGCTTGAGTACTACGGTCTGACACTGGAGTCCGTTAAGGGGCGCGGTTATCGCCTGCCCGGTGGGCTCGACCTCCTGTCAGAAAAGGCTATTAGCGAGCAGCTGGGTGGTTCGGCTCGAGCGCTTTTGCGTGAGTTGCGGGTTTTTGATGAGGTGGGTTCGACAAACTCCCTGCTGTTAGAGCGTCTCGAACAGGGGCGGGGGCACGCTGTCGCAGTGCTCGCCGAGCGGCAAAGCGCCGGGCGGGGGCGTCGCGGTCGCAACTGGATCAGCCCCTACGCCAGCAGCCTCAGCCTCTCGGTGGGCTGGGACTTTAGTGGCGGAGTGCAGTGCCTGGAGGGCTTGAGCCTCGCTGTCGGTGTCGCCGTAGCCAGGGCTCTGGCGCGCTTCTCGGTGGCGGATGTGCGCCTGAAGTGGCCGAATGATGTGTGGTGCCAGGGGCGCAAATTGGCCGGGGTTCTGCTCGAGTTAAAAGGGGACCTGACCGACCGCTGTTCGGTGGTGATCGGTATCGGCTTGAACAATGGCCTCAGCGCAAAGACTGCTGAGGGCATAGATCAGCCCTGGGCGGACCTTCAGCAGGTTCGCCCGGGAATTGGCCGCAGCGAATTAGCCGCTGCGATACTCGACGAACTGTTGCCGATGCTGGCAACTTACCCGGAAAAAGGCTTTGCGGCCTACCGCGAAGCCTGGGCGGCCCTCGATCAGTTCGCCGGGCAGCCGGTTCAGTTGCAGTCCGGCAGCCTCAGCTGGCGGGGTATTGCCGCCGGTGTCGATGACAAGGGAGCCCTGTTACTCGATACCGAGGAGGGGCAGAAGTCATTCCATGGGGGTGAAATTTCTTTGCGGGGGCAGGTTTGATTTTAGAGTTGGATGTCGGCAATACCCGGGGTAAGTGGCGCTATCTGGTCGAGGGTGATGTGATTGCCCGTGGGGATATCGAAACTGGGCAGTTGCGCCAGCAGATTTTGCCTGAGGGTTGGGCAGACTTAACCCCCTACCGTTTTCGGGTAGTGAATGTTGCCGGTCCCGTTGTTGCTGAATTCTTGAGTCAGGTGGCCCGAGACCTGTTCACACTGGAGGCTGAATTCTCCGCAGTTGCGCCACAGTGTGCCGGCGTTATCTGTGGTTATGAGGATCACTCCGCTCTGGGGGTGGACCGCTGGCTGGCAATGTTAGCGGCCTATCAGCAATCCCCACGGGCATCCCTAATTGTGGATTGCGGCAGTGCGGTCACTCTGGATTTACTGGACAATAGCGGGCGCCATATCGGCGGCTATATCGTGCCCGGTTTCGGCTTGATGAATCGCGCCCTCAGTATCGATACCCATGCAGCAAAAAGTCGCGAGGCACTGGCTCCGACAAAAACCCTGAGCGCCGGGCGCAATACCAATGAAGCGATAAACCGGGGCCTCCTGCTTATGGTACTGGGCGCGGTTGATCGGGCCATGGAAGAGTTGCGGGCCCACACGGGTTCAGCTCCTCTGTTGTGGTTAACCGGTGGGGACGCACAGTTGCTCTCCGCAGTTTATCAGCACGAACATCGCCTGGTCCCAGACCTGGTGATGGATGGGCTGGCCATTAGTAATCCATAAAAATTTACGTTGTTATGCGCTGGATAGCTTTTTTCTTAGTTGCACTGAATGTGGTGCTTTTCTCCTGGCATATGCTGGTCGCACCAGCTCCTCAGATGAATAGCGGTCAGAATTCACTCCCTCAAGAGTCGCAGGGAAAAAGAATCACCCTCGTTAGTGAAATATCCCCTGAAGAGCTACCGGCTCAGAAAAAGAGCAACGGGTTGAGCGGGGAGTCCTTCGAGGTTGCAGAGCTGTGTACTCTGGTGGGGCCTTTGACTGAGGAGTATCAGGGGGAGGATATATTGCAGCGAATTCAGTCTCTACAGGTTAAGGCCGAGCTCCGTGACATAGAGATGCAGGGCCAGATGCGCTACTGGGTATACCTGCCGCCACTGAATTCAAGGCGGGAAGCCTACAATCGCTTGCGTGAGCTACAGTCTCAGGGAGTCGACAGCTATGTCATTCCCAAAGGCAGCCTGGAGAATGGGATTTCTTTTGGGATTTTCAGCGAGCGGGCCAGGGCTGAATCCCATACTGAAGATTTACAGGGTAGGGGGGTTAGCGCCCAATTTAGGGAGGAGCCGCAGACCTATATGGAGCGCTGGATCGTTATGCCCCCCGGTAGCGCGGAAAGCCTGGCGATAGAATTCTGGCGGCAGCTGCAAGATGAATACCCGGATCTGGATCGACGTCCAAATCTTTGCTCTGAAGTGCTCGGTTGATAAAAAGGCAAATTTGTCACAAATTCGCCAGTCGCCCGCCAAAGTCGCTGCTTTTTTCGGCAGGTTGGAATAAACGACAAAAAAACTGATTTATCTGCAAAAAAGGTGTTGCGTGTCGAGATAAGTTCCCATAGAATCCCGCCTCCATTGACGAGGGTGACTTATCAACTTCGACAATGAACGGGATAGGGCTGGCGTAGCTCAGTTGGTAGAGCAGCTGACTTGTAATCAGCCGGTCGGGGGTTCGACTCCTCTCGCCAGCTCCATTTTCATCCCGTTGCTGTCAAAACTAGGTTTCGCCGCTAAGTGTGTGAAATTTAAAGAAAAAAGTGTTGACAGCGCAGCGAGATGTGTAGACAATGCACACCGCTTTGAGCAGGGGTTCCCGAGTGGCCAAAGGGATCAGACTGTAAATCTGACGCGAAAGCTTCGGTGGTTCGAATCCACCCCCCTGCACCATATTACACCTTAGGGTGTTGCGCGAAGCTCAAGAGTTTCGTATGGAGGTCCCGCAAGCGGGCATAGTTTAATGGTAGAACCTCAGCCTTCCAAGCTGATGATGCGGGTTCGATTCCCGCTGCCCGCTCCAAGTTTGGATCGGTTGGACTGTTCTCCAGGGTGCAACACTTTAAGTTGCCGTTATCGGCAAGGATTTTAGCTCATGTAGCTCAGGGGTAGAGCACACCCTTGGTAAGGGTGAGGTCGGCGGTTCAAATCCGCCCATGAGCTCCATTTTATATGACCGCAAGAGTGAGAGCTCTTGCGGTTGTTTGTGTCCGGGGTCGGAGTTTCCGGGTCGGATGTGCATGTTCTGGACGTGGGTGGTGCCGTTATCGGCTCGCCTATATATAGGAGGCTGCAATGGCAAAAGAAAAGTTTGAACGTTCCAAGCCCCACGTGAACGTGGGCACCATCGGTCACGTTGACCACGGTAAAACCACCCTGACCGCTGCTCTGACCCGCGTATGTGCGGAAGTATGGGGCGGTGACGCTGTTGCTTTCGACGGTATCGACAATGCACCGGAAGAGCGTGAGCGCGGTATCACCATCGCTACCTCTCACGTTGAGTACGAGTCCCCGACTCGCCACTACGCGCACGTAGACTGCCCGGGACACGCCGACTACGTTAAGAACATGATCACCGGTGCTGCTCAGATGGACGGCGCTATCCTGGTATGTTCCGCAGCTGACGGCCCCATGCCGCAGACTCGTGAGCACATCCTGCTTTCCCGTCAGGTAGGTGTACCTTACATCGTTGTATTCCTGAACAAAGCGGACATGGTAGACGACGAAGAGCTGCTCGAGCTGGTAGAGATGGAAGTTCGCGAACTTCTGGACCAGTACGAGTTCCCGGGTGACGACACTCCGATCATCGTTGGTTCCGCTCTGATGGCCCTGAACGGCGAAGACGACAACGAAATGGGTACTACCGCTGTTAAGAAGCTGGTAGAGACTCTGGACGAGTACATCCCTGAGCCGGAGCGTGCGGTAGACCTGCCGTTCCTGATGCCGATCGAAGACGTATTCTCTATCTCTGGTCGCGGTACTGTTGTAACCGGTCGTGTAGAGCGCGGTGTGATCAACACTGGCGACGAGATCGAAATCGTTGGTATCAAAGAAACCACCTCTACTACCTGTACTGGTGTTGAAATGTTCCGCAAGCTGCTCGACGAAGGTCGTGCTGGTGAGAACATCGGCGCACTGCTGCGCGGCACCAAGCGTGATGAAGTAGAGCGTGGTCAGGTACTGGCTAAGCCGGGCTCCATCACTCCGCACACCAAGTTCGAAGCGGAAGTGTACGTACTGTCCAAGGACGAAGGTGGTCGTCACACCCCGTTCTTCAAAGGCTACCGTCCTCAGTTCTACTTCCGTACTACCGACGTAACTGGTGCGTGTGAGCTGCCGGAAGGTACTGAAATGGTAATGCCGGGCGACAACATTCAAATGGTTGTTACCCTGATCGCTCCGATCGCCATGGAAGACGGCCTGCGCTTCGCTATCCGCGAAGGTGGTCGTACCGTAGGTGCGGGCGTTGTTGCCAAGATCATTGAGTAATCTTTGATTTTTACATCACATTACTCTATGTGGTGTATCAGGTGGGAGAGTTCCTGTAGCTCTCTCATCTCTGAGTGCGAAAGTACTCAAACTGTACAGGCCAGTAGTTCAATTGGTAGAGCACCGGTCTCCAAAACCGGGTGTTGGGGGTTCGAGTCCCTCCTGGCCTGCCATTTTTAATCACTCCGCTTGAATAAGCTTTGGGGTGTCGCAAAACCCTACTTGTCAGTGGGGCTTTTGTGTTTATGAGCGCTAAAAGATTATCTGTGCTGCGCTAAGGGCTTCTTATATGAATGCTAAAACAGAAGCGAAAACCTTTCGTCTTGACGGTCTGAAGTGGTTGTTAATAGTACTGCTGGTGGGCGGTGCTGTTGCAGGCAATTCATATTACGCTGAATTCCCTTTGTTTTACCGAGTGTTGGCAGTAACTGCCATCTGTCTGGTAGCTCTGGTTGTGGCTGTAAACACCGCCAAAGGCAATGCGCTGTGGCAACTGTTGCGCGAAGCGCAAACTGAAGTCAGGCGTGTGGTTTGGCCGACCCGCCAAGAAGCAACCCAGACCACAGCGATTGTGGTTGTTTTCGTGTTGATCATGGCGCTGATCTTGTGGGCGCTTGATTCGGCTCTGGGTTGGGCGGCTTCCAAATTTATCGGCTAAAGGTTGATACATGTCAAAGAATTGGTATGTGGTCCAGGCTTACTCGGGCTATGAGAAGCGTGTCGCCAGCTCCCTGAAAGAGCGCATTGAGCTGAACGAAATGGACCACCTGTTTGGTGAAGTCCTGGTTCCCACGGAAGAAGTGGTCGAGATGCGCGCAGGGCAGAAGCGCAAGAGTGAGCGCAAATTTTTTCCGGGCTATGTCCTGGTAGAAATGGAATTGAACGACGATACTTGGCACTTGGTGAAAGAAACTCCCCGAGTGCTGGGTTTTATCGGCGGCAAGGCGGATAAGCCGGCCCCGATTACTGACCGCGAAGCACAGGCTATCCTGAATCGCATCGACGATTCCGCCGATAAGCCCAAGCCCAAGACGCTGTTCGAACCCGGTGAAATGGTTCGAGTTATCGACGGGCCGTTTAATGACTTCAACGGTGTGGTCGAAGAGGTCAACTACGAGAAGAGCCGCTTGCGAGTGGCGGTGTTGATCTTCGGTCGCTCCACCCCGGTTGAACTGGAGTTCAGTCAGGTAGAAAAGACCTGATTCCAGTATAAATTCTTTGCCCCCTTTCGCCGTGAGGTGAAAGGGGGTTTTCGCGTCCCCGGAAAATGAGTTTTCATTTCGGGGTTCGGGGAGCTTGCCCTTTAACTCTATGGTTGATACGGCGGGCGCTAATACCCAACTAGAGGAGAGCTGTAATGGCTAAGAAAGTAGAAGCTTATATCAAGCTGCAAGTTAAGGCCGGCCAGGCCAACCCGAGTCCGCCCGTTGGTCCCGCACTGGGTCAGCACGGTGTGAACATCATGGAATTCTGTAAGGCGTTCAACGCCCAGACCCAGAGCCTCGAGCCAGGTCTGCCAGTTCCAGTTGTAATCTCTGTATACAACGACCGCTCCTTCACCTTCATCATGAAGTCGCCGCCCGCCGCTGTACTGCTGCGCAAGGCTGCCAAGATCAAGAGCGGTTCCGGTCGTCCGAACACTGAGAAAGTGGGTAAAGTAACCCGCGCTCAGCTGGAAGAGATCGTAGAAATGAAGAAAGCAGACCTGACTGCATCCGACTTGGACGCGGCCGTGCGCACTATCGCCGGTTCCGCTCGCAGCGCCGGTATCGAAGTGGAGGGTCTCTAAGTGGCTAAATTGAGCAAGCGTCAGCGCGTAATCGCTGAGAAAGTTGAAGCTGGTAAGGCTTACGGCATCGAAGAAGCTGTAGCCCTGCTGAAAGATCTGTCCAACGTTAAGTTCGCAGAAACTGTAGACGCTTCTGTAAACCTGGGCATCGATCCGCGTAAATCCGACCAGGCTGTTCGCGGTGCGACCACTCTGCCGCACGGTACCGGTAAAGAAGTTCGCGTAGCTGTTTTCACCCAGGGTGCAAACGCTGATGCCGCTAAAGAAGCGGGCGCTGACCTGATCGGTATGGACGAGCTGGCTGCCGACGTTAAGGCGGGCAAAATGGACTTCGACGTAGTTATCGCTTCTCCCGATGCGATGCGCGTTGTAGGTCAGCTGGGTCAAATCCTCGGCCCGCGCGGCCTGATGCCGAACCCGAAGACTGGCACCGTAACTCCAGACGTTGCGACTGCGGTTAAAAATGCCAAAGCGGGTCAGGTGCGTTTCCGCGCTGACAAAGGCGGCATTATCCACGGTGGTATCGGTAAAGTTGCTTTCGATGCGAACTCTCTGAAAGAGAACCTGGAAGCTCTGGTTGCCGACCTGAAGAAAGCCAAGCCGGCTTCTGCAAAAGGTGTATATCTGAAGAAGATCACCCTGAGCACCACTATGGGCCCGGGTCTGGTTATCGATCAGTCTTCCCTGAACATCTAAATATCACTGCGGGGTGTGATCACCTCTCAGTAAATCGAACTTTGGGGTCCACCTGAATGCTTCGGCACAAGGTGGGCCGTCAAAGACCGTAGGTGTCAGGTGCGTTGAGGTTTAACGTACCTGGCTTAATCCGGACTTCGGCCAGGTTGGCCATTGCGAGGTTCGAGCCTACGCAGACGGTGTCGCCCAAACCAGTATTTTTACTGGATTTGAGCTTTATGCACCGGAACGGATCGGACGTTTAAGTCCGGTTTTTTTCAAATCCAGGAGTGACACTATGGCTATTGGACTCGAAGACAAGAAAGCGATTGTCGCAGATGTCCAGCAAGCTGCTGAAGGTGCTCTGTCTGCGGTTGTTGCGGATTCCCGCGGCGTAACCGTGAATGACATGACCACTCTGCGCAAAGAGGCTCGCGAGAACGGCGTTTGGTTGAAAGTCGTCCGCAATACTCTGGCGCGTCGCGCTCTGGCAGGTACCGAATACGAATGTCTGACTGACAAATTCGTAGGTCCCAGCATTATTGCATTCTCTAACGAACACCCAGGTGCCGGCGCGCGTATCCTGAGCCAGTTCGCTAAAGGCAATGACAAGCTGGAACTGAAAGGTGCTGCCTTCGAAGGCGCGATCACCGACGTCGCATTGTTGGCAAGCCTGCCGACTTACGACGAGGCGATCGCCAAGCTGATGAGCGTGTTGAAAGAAGCATCTGCTGGCAAGCTGGTTCGCACTATTGCGGCCGTTCGCGACCAAAAAGAGCAGGAAGCTGCGTAATTTATTCGCTAGAGCGAATCGCAGTTTCAAAACGAAATACGAGCAGCTACTGCTCAAACCAATTCAGGTACTGAATCATGTCTCTGACTAAAGAAGATATCATCAATGCTGTTGCCGAAATGTCCGTTAAGGATGTTGTTGAGCTGATCGAAGCAATGGAAGAGAAATTCGGCGTAACTGCTGCTGCAGCAGTTGTCGCTGGTCCGGCTGCTGCTGAAGCCGCTGAAGAGAAAGACTCTTTCGACGTAATCCTGACCTCTCCGGGCGACAAGAAAGTGAACGTGATCAAGGTTGTTCGCGGCATCACTGGCCTGGGCTTGAAAGAAGCTAAAGGTCTGGTAGACGGCGCTCCGAGCCCGCTGAAAGAAGGCGTAAGCAAAGACGAAGCTGAAGCCGCTAAGAAAGAGCTGGAAGAAGCTGGCGCAGTTGTAGAACTGAAGTAATTCGGTTCTTGCGTCTCCCGCTAGCCGTCGCCTAAAGCGGCAGATAGCGGTAAGGCTGGTGGACTTTTGTCCGCCGGCCTTTTTGCCGTTTGCGGTACTGAGGTTTTTACCGGTGCCGGCGGAATTGAAAAACCGTGGCAAACCTCATTTAACCATAGCGCAGTAGCGCTACCCATAAGCAAGCGGAGAGGTTTCTGGTCAGTGCAGCAGGGCTGTATTGATCAGAGGCTTCTCGCCCGGAGGGGCTCTCGACCGGAGTCCCACGAAGTCTTGTCACTGATCAAGCTGGGGAATTTGAATGGCTTACTCATATACTGAGAAAAAACGTATCCGCAAGGATTTTGGCAAACTGCCTAAGGTCATGGATGTGCCCTTCCTGCTTGCGATACAGCTCGATTCTTATCGCAATTTTACACAGGCCGACAAGCGCCCCGACGACCGTATGGACGTTGGCCTGCAGGCGGCGTTTAAATCTGTATTTCCGATTGTCAGCTATTCCGGCAATGCCGCCCTGGAGTACGTAAGTTATACGCTGGGTAAGCCCGCTTTTGACGTTAAGGAATGTACCCTGCGCGGCGTGACTTATGCATGCCCGCTGCGCGTGCGCGTGCGCCTGATTATTTACGATAAAGAGTCTGCGAATAAGTCCATCAAGGACATCAAAGAGCAGGAAGTCTACATGGGCGAAATTCCGCTCATGACCGACAACGGTACCTTTGTCATTAACGGTACCGAGCGCGTTATCGTATCCCAGCTGCACCGTTCCCCGGGTGTATTCTTCGATCACGACAAAGGCAAGACTCACTCTTCCGGTAAGCTGTTGTACGCCGCGCGTGTTATCCCCTACCGTGGCTCCTGGCTGGACTTCGAGTTCGATCCGAAAGACCTGGTATTCGTGCGTATCGACCGTCGCCGCAAATTGCCGGCCACTATCCTGCTGCGCGCCCTGGGTTACACCTCCCAGGAAATGCTGGAAATGTTCTTCGAAACCAGCACCTTTGAGCTGCTGGACGACCGCGTCAGCCTGGAGCTGATTCCGTCCCGCCTGCGCGGTGATGTTGCCTCCTTTGACATCAAGGACGGCCAGGGCAAGGTGATTGTCGAAGAGGGTCGCCGTATTACCCCGCGCCATATCCGCCAACTGGAGAAGGCCGGCGTAGAGAAGCTGGAAGCACCGCTCGAGTACCTGTTTGGCCGTGTACTGGCGAACGACATCATCGATGAGTCCACCGGTGAAATCGCGATCGACTGTAACACCGAGATTACCGATGAAGTGATCGCCAAGCTGCGTGTACTGAACGTTAAGAGCTTCCAAACCCTGTACACCAACGACCTGGATCGCGGTCCATTTATCTCTGACACCCTGCGTGCAGATCCGTCTCGCACCGTGTTGGAAGCGCTGGTAGAGATCTACCGCATGATGCGCCCGGGCGAACCGCCCACCAAGGAGTCCGCAGAAGCGCTGTTTGAGAACTTGTTCTTTACCGACGAGCGCTACGACCTGTCCGCTGTTGGCCGCATGAAGTTCAACCGCCGTCTGGGGCGCGAAGACGAGACTGGCGCCGGCACCCTGAGCAAAGAAGATATCGTCGACGTACTGAAGACGCTGATCGATATTCGCAACGGCCAGGGCATGGTCGACGATATCGACCACCTGGGTAACCGCCGTGTGCGCTCCGTGGGCGAAATGGCTGAAAACCAGTTCCGCGTCGGCCTGGTACGTGTAGAGCGCGCGGTTAAAGAGCGTCTGTCCATGGCGGAGTCCGAAGGCCTGATGCCTCAGGACCTGATCAATGCCAAGCCGGTTGCCGCTGCGGTGAAGGAATTCTTCGGTTCCTCGCAGCTGTCCCAGTTTATGGACCAGAACAACCCGCTGTCGGAAGTGACTCACAAGCGCCGTGTTTCCGCCCTCGGCCCGGGTGGTTTGACCCGCGAGCGCGCCGGCTTTGAGGTGCGCGACGTACACCCGACTCACTACGGCCGCGTATGTCCGATTGAGACGCCGGAAGGACCGAACATCGGTCTGATTAACTCCCTGGCGACTTACGCCCGCGCCAACCATTACGGCTTCCTCGAGAGCGCCTACCGCAAAGTGGTTGACGGCAAGGTAACTGATGAAATTACGTACCTGTCCGCGATTAATGAAGCCAACTTCATTATTGCCCAGGCGTCTGCGGAAGTAGACGACAACGGCAACTTTGTTGATGACCTGATCAGCGTGCGTCACCAGGGCGAATTTACCCTGAAGGCACCGGGCGAAATCCAGTATATGGATGTTTCCGCCAAGCAGGTGGTTTCTGTCGCTGCGGCGATGATTCCATTCCTCGAGCACGATGACGCCAACCGTGCATTGATGGGATCGAACATGCAACGTCAGGCGGTACCGACCCTGCGCGCTGAAAAGCCGCTGGTGGGCACCGGTATGGAGCGCACTGTAGCGCGCGACTCCGGCGTGTGTGTGGTGGCCAAGCGCGGCGGTATTATCGAGCGCGTCGACTCCAGTCGTGTGGTTGTTCGCGTAGCCGACGCGGAAGTTGAAGCCGGTGATGCAGGTGTAGATATCTACAACCTGACCAAATACATCCGCTCCAACCAGAATACCTGTATCAACCAGCGTCCGATTGTTAATACTGGCGATCGTGTAGTCCGTGGTGACATCCTCGCCGATGGTCCCTCTGTAGACCTGGGTGAGCTGGCTCTGGGCCAGAATATGCGCATCGCATTTATGCCCTGGAATGGTTACAACTTTGAGGACTCCATCCTCATCAGTGAGCGCGTTGTACAGGAAGACCGCTTCACCACCATCCACATTCAGGAGCTGACCTGTATTGCCCGCGATACCAAGCTGGGCAGTGAGGAAATTACTGCGGATATCCCCAATGTGGGCGAATCTGCGCTGAACAAACTGGATGAGTCCGGCATCGTATACATCGGTGCGGAAGTAGGCGCTGGCGATATCCTCGTGGGTAAGGTTACTCCGAAGGGTGAAGCCCAGCTGACTCCGGAAGAGAAGCTGCTGCGCGCGATCTTCGGTGAAAAAGCCTCCGACGTTAAAGACACCTCCCTGCGCGCGCCCAGCGGCACTCGCGGTACCGTGATCGACGTACAGGTATTTACCCGCGACGGCCTGCAAAAAGACCAGCGCTCCATCGATATCGAGAAGGCGCAGCTGGACGAGGTTCGCAAGGATCTGAACGAAGAGTACCGCATCGTTGAAGGTGCAACTTTCGAGCGTCTGCAACAAGCTCTGCAGGGCCAGAAGGCCGCCGGTGGTAAGGGTGTTAAGAAGGGCGATGAGCTCAGCGCTGAAATCCTCGCCGCTCTGCCGCGCGAAGACTGGTTCAAGCTGCGCATGGAAGACGACAGCCTGAACGACCAGCTGGAAAAAGCGGAAGCTCAGCTGAAAGAGCGCCGCAAGCTGCTCGACGAAGCCTTCGAAGACAAGAAGAAAAAACTGGAGTCCGGCGATGATCTGGCTCCGGGCGTGCTGAAAATCGTCAAGGTTTACCTGGCGATCAAACGCCGCATCCAGCCGGGCGACAAGATGGCCGGTCGTCACGGTAACAAGGGTGTTATCTCCGTAATCAAGCCGGTTGAGGACATGCCTTATGACCAAAACGGCGAGCCGGTAGATATCGTCCTGAACCCGCTGGGCGTTCCCTCGCGGATGAACGTGGGTCAGGTTCTGGAAATGCACTTGGGCATGGCCGCTAAAGGCCTCGGCGTTAAAGTCGACAAGATGATCAAGGAACAGCAGGAAATCGCCAAGGTGCGCGGATTCCTGGAAGAGGTCTACAACTCCACTGGCGGACGCAAGGAAGAACTCGACGAGTTCTCCGATGAGGAAGTCATGACCATGGCGCAAAACCTGCGTCGCGGTGTACCTATGGCGACCCCGGTATTTGACGGTGCCGATGAAAGTGAGATCAAGCAGCTGCTGCGTCTTGCCGACATCCCGGATTCCGGTCAGATCACCCTGCACGACGGCCGTACCGGCGATGCTTTCGAGCGTCCGGTAACTGTGGGCTACATGTACATGCTGAAGCTGAACCACTTGGTAGACGACAAGATGCACGCGCGTTCTACCGGTTCCTACAGCCTGGTAACCCAGCAGCCGCTGGGTGGTAAAGCCCAGTTCGGTGGTCAGCGCTTCGGGGAGATGGAAGTGTGGGCGCTGGAAGCTTACGGCGCCGCATACACCTTGCAGGAAATGCTCACGGTTAAATCCGATGACGTGGAAGGCCGTACCAAGATGTACAAGAACATCGTGGACTCCGACCACCGCATGGAGCCGGGCATGCCGGAATCCTTCAACGTACTGGTTAAGGAAATCCGCTCTCTCGGTATGAACTTCGAGCTTGAGCACGAGTAAATCCGAACCCGTACCGAAGCCTGTTGGCAGGTGAAATGAGACAAGTGCCAGCGCCCCGCGAAGCAGTGGGGCAGCTGGCCAGCCCGGCGGCCAGTGCGAGCGCCGGGTTGACTACCCCCTAGTGGAGGAAAGGCCTTGAAAGATTTATTAAATCTGGTGAAGTCCCAGGAGCAGCTGGAAGAGTTTGATGCGATTCGTATCGGTCTGGCATCACCGGACATGATTCGCTCCTGGTCCTACGGCGAAGTGAAAAAGCCGGAGACCATCAACTACCGTACCTTCAAGCCCGAGCGTGAAGGCTTGTTCTGCGCCAAGATCTTTGGCCCGGTAAAAGACTACGAGTGCCTGTGCGGTAAGTACAAGCGCATGAAGCACCGCGGCATTATCTGTGAGAAGTGTGGCGTTGAAGTGACCAAGGCCAAGGTTCGCCGTGAGCGCATGGGTCACATCGAGCTGGCCAGCCCGGTTGCACACATCTGGTTCCTGAAGTCCCTGCCGTCCCGTATCGGCCTGCTGCTGGACATGACCCTGCGCGATATCGAGCGCGTGCTGTACTTCGAATCTTACGTGGTTACCGAGCCGGGTATGACGACCCTGGAGCGCGGCCAGCTGCTGAATGACGAGCAGTACTTTGAGGCGATGGAAGAGTTCGCCGACGAGTTTGAAGCGAAGATGGGTGCCGAGGCGATCCAGGAGCTGATGGCGGATATCGAGCTGCCCGCAGAAATCCAGCGCCTGCGCGAAGAGATCCCGGCGACCAACTCCGAAACCAAGATCAAGAAACTGTCCAAGCGCCTGAAGCTGCTGGAAGCCTTCTACAAGTCCGGCAACAACCCGGAGTGGATGGTGATGAAGGCTCTGCCGGTTCTACCGCCGGATCTGCGTCCGCTGGTACCGCTGGATGGTGGTCGTTTCGCGACCTCCGATCTGAACGACCTCTACCGTCGTGTGATCAACCGTAACAACCGTCTGAAGCGCCTGCTTGAGCTGAACGCACCGGACATTATCGTGCGCAACGAAAAGCGCATGCTGCAGGAATCTGTTGACGCACTGCTGGATAACGGCCGTCGCGGTCGCGCCATCACCGGCTCCAACAAGCGCCCGCTGAAGTCCCTGGCTGACATGATTAAAGGTAAGCAGGGTCGTTTCCGTCAGAACCTGCTGGGTAAGCGTGTTGACTACTCCGGTCGTTCCGTGATCGTGGTAGGTCCGACCCTGCGTCTGCACCAGTGTGGTCTGCCCAAGAAGATGGCACTGGAACTGTTTAAGCCGTTTATCTTTGGCAAGCTGGAATCCCGTGGCCTGGCCACTACGATCAAAGCTGCCAAGAAGATGGTTGAGCGCGAGGAAGCTGTCGTTTGGGATATCCTCGACGAAGTGATCCGCGAGCACCCGGTACTGCTTAACCGTGCACCGACCCTTCACCGTCTGGGTATCCAGGCGTTTGAACCGGTACTGATTGAAGGTAAGGCCATCCAGCTGCACCCGCTGGTTTGTGCGGCCTATAATGCCGACTTCGACGGTGACCAGATGGCGGTACACGTACCGCTGACGATCGAAGCGCAGCTGGAATCCCGCGCGCTGATGATGTCCACCAACAACATCCTGTCGCCTGCCAACGGTGAGCCGATCATCGTACCGTCCCAGGACGTGGTACTGGGTCTGTACTGGATGACCCGCGAGCGCGTTAACGATAAAGGCGAAGGCATGTTCTTCTCCGATATCAAAGAAGTGAGCCGCGCTTTCTACGCCAAGCAGGTTGGTCTGCAAGCGAAGATCAAGGTGCGTATCCGCGAAAATATCGTCGGCGAAGACGGTGAGAAGCACGAGACTATCTCCATTCAGGACACCACTGTAGGCCGCGCGCTGCTGTGGAACATCGTGCCGGAAGGCCTGCCGTTTGCGCACGTCAACCAGCCGATGAAGAAAAAGGCAATCTCCCGCGCCCTGAACGAGTGCTACCGCAAGGTGGGCCTGAAGGCGACGGTTATTTTTGCCGACCAGCTGATGTATACCGGTTTCGATTTCTCTACCAAGTCCGGTTCCTCCATTGGTGTGAACGACTTTGAGATTCCGGCTGAAAAAGCCGAACTGATCGATGCTGCGGAAGCGGAAGTGAAAGAGATTGAAAGCCAGTTTGCTTCCGGCCTGGTAACCCAGGGTGAGAAGTACAACAAGGTTATCGACGTTTGGTCCCGCACCAACGACAAGGTAACCCAGGCGATGATGGCCGGTATCAAGAAAGAGAAGGTGATCGACCGCGAGGGCAACGAGACCAAGCAGGACTCCTTCAACTCCGTATACATGTACGCCGACTCCGGTGCCCGTGGTTCTGAAGCGCAGATTCGTCAGCTCGCCGGTATGCGTGGTCTGATGGCCCGTCCGGATGGCTCCATTATCGAGAACGCCATTACGGCAAACTTCCGTGAAGGTCTGACCGTACAGCAGTACTTCATCTCGACCCACGGTGCTCGTAAAGGTCTGGCGGATACCGCACTGAAAACCGCTAACTCCGGTTACCTGACCCGCCGTCTGGTTGACGTGGCCCAGGACGTGGTAATTACCGAGCTGGATTGTGGCACCGACGACGGTCTGACCATGGCGCCGGTAATCGAGGGCGGTGACGTTATCGAATCCCTCGGTGACCGTATCCTCGGCCGTGTTGTGGCCCGCGATGTACTCAAGCCGGGCAGCGATGAAATCGCCGTTTCCGCCGGTACTATGATCGACGAGAAGTGGGTAGAGCGCATCGAAGCCATGGGCATCGATGAGGTTCTGGTTCGCTCCCCGATCACCTGTGAGACTGCACACGGTATCTGTGCCCAGTGTTACGGCCGCGACCTGGCCCGTGGCCACCGCGCCAACCCGGGTGAGTCTGTGGGCGTTGTTGCCGCACAGTCCATCGGTGAGCCGGGCACCCAGCTGACCATGCGTACCTTCCACATCGGTGGTGCTGCAAGCCGCGCCTCCGCTGCGGACAGCATTCAGGTGAAGCAGGGCGGTACCGTACGTCTGCATAATGTTAAGACGGTTAAGACCGAAGTTGGCACTCTGGTAGCCGTGTCCCGTTCCGGTGAGCTGGCGATTGCCGACAGCGCCGGTCGCGAGCGCGAGCGCTACAAGCTGCCTTACGGTGCTGTGATCAGCGTCTACGAAGGTGCCGAGGTAGACGGTGGCCAGATCGTGGCCAAGTGGGACCCGCACACCCACCCGATCATCACCGAGGTAGCCGGTTGGGTGAAGCTGTCCGGTATGGAAGAAGGGCTCTCCATCCGCAAGCAGACCGACGATATCACTGGCCTGTCTTCTATCGAGATTATCGATCCGGCCGAGCGCCCGGCAGCGGGTAAAGATCTGCGCCCAGCGGTAACCCTGCTGGATGAGAACGGCGAAGAGCTGACTCTGGCTAACAGTAATGCGCCTGCGCACTACGCCCTGCCGCCGCGTGCGATCCTCAGCCTGGCTGAAGGTAAGCAGGTGAACGTGGGTGACGTAATTGCACGTATTCCGCAGGAATCCGGCGGTACCAAGGATATCACCGGTGGTCTGCCCCGCGTTGCCGACCTGTTTGAAGCGCGCAAGCCGAAAGAGCCGTCCATTCTGGCGGAAATCTCCGGTACCGTTTCCTTCGGTAAAGAGACCAAAGGCAAGGTTCGTCTGCAGATTACTCCGCGCGACGGCAAGCCGCTGGCCAATGGTAAGGACCACTACGAGGTTCTGATTCCAAAGCATCGCCAGTTGACCGTGTTCGAAGGTGAAACTGTAGAGAAGGGTGAGGTTATCTCCGATGGCCCGTCCAACCCGCACGATATTCTGCGCCTGAAAGGTGTGGAAGAGCTGGCTCGCTACATCACCAACGAGATCCAGGAGGTTTACCGCCTCCAGGGTGTAGGCATTAACGATAAGCACATCGAAACCATCGTGCGTCAGATGCTGCGTAAAGTTGAAGTCACCGAGATGGGTGATTCCAGCTTGATTAAGGGCGACCAGGTTGAATACCAGCGCGTGATCGAAGAGAACGAACAGCTGCGTGCCGAGAACAAGCAGCCCGCTCAGTTCGAACGCCTGCTGCTGGGTATTACCAAAGCGTCCCTGGCCACTGAGTCCTTCCTGTCGGCGGCCTCGTTCCAGGAGACCACCCGCGTTCTGACCGAAGCGGCGGTAACCGGCAAGGAAGACAGCCTGCGCGGCCTGAAAGAAAACGTGGTTGTGGGTCGCCTGATCCCGGCCGGTACCGGTCTGGCCTACCACAGCGAGCGCAAGCGCAAGCGCAGCCTGCAACTGGAAGAGGCCTTCGGTGAAGGACCTTCCGCTGCTGAGGTTGAAGCGGCTCTGACTGAGGCGCTGTCGAAGTCCTCAGGCGAATAAGGCATATCCCGCTCCACCGGCTGGTGAAGTGGGGTAGGTCGGGGCACTTCGGTGCCCGATCTGATATTGGCGACTGTCTGTGATGTAAGCACTTACTTCCGTCGCCGATTGACTAGGCGGGTCGTCGCTTATAGAATGCGGCCCCCGCTTATGTGGGGTGTTCCGTTCGATCCCAGGATCGACGATACACACAGACGATAGGCCCTCACTGTTAGAGGTGGGGGTATTTTATTTTTGGAGTGATTTTTAATGGCAACGATCAACCAGTTGGTTCGTAAGCCGAGAAAACGCAAAGTTGAAAAAAGCGACGTTCCTGCTCTGCAGGCTAGCCCGCAGCGTCGCGGAGTTTGCACTCGTGTGTACACCACTACACCGAAGAAGCCGAACTCTGCACTGCGTAAGGTTTGCCGTGTGCGTCTGACCAGCGGTTACGAAGTAACTTCGTACATCGGTGGTGAAGGCCACAACCTGCAAGAGCACAGCGTGGTACTGATTCGCGGCGGTCGTGTAAAAGACCTGCCGGGTGTGCGCTACCACACTGTACGCGGTGCACTTGACTGTGCCGGCGTAAACGATCGCAAGCAGGGCCGTTCTAAGTACGGCGCCAAGCGTCCTAAAGGTTAATCACCTTTAACGATTTGCGTTTCGGTTTCCAACCGGAGTAAGGCTGAGCTCGCCGGATTGTAAGGTTTTACGGCGGCGTCTCGGAGTAACCCTGAAGAGAGGCAATACCCATGCCGAGAAGACGAGTAGTCGCCAAGCGCGAAGTACTACCCGACCCCAAGTTCGGGAACGTCACCCTGGCCAAGTTCATGAACCACGTCATGATCAGCGGCAAGAAGTCAGTTGCAGAGCGTATCGTATACGGTGCACTTGAAACTATTTCTGAAAAATTGAACAAAGATCCGATCGAAGTATTCGAAGAGTCTTTGGAAAATATCGCGCCTATGGTGGAAGTGAAGTCCCGCCGTGTTGGTGGTGCGACGTATCAGGTGCCTGTAGAAGTGCGCCCCTCGCGTCGTACGGCTCTGGCGATGCGTTGGTTGGTAGAGTTCTCCCGTAAGCGCGGTGAGAAATCTATGGCCCAGCGTCTGGCCAACGAGATGATCGACGCAGCCCAGAACAAGGGTGGCGCGGTCAAGAAGCGTGAAGATGTACACCGCATGGCAGAAGCCAACAAGGCATTCTCTCACTACCGCTTCTAAGTCTGATGAATACCAACATCGGAAATTAATACCGAAAGGCAGCACGGAAAATTCCAGGCTGCCTTTTGCCGTTATATCGAGGATACAACTGTGGCACGTAAAACGCCCATCGCACGTTACCGTAACATCGGTATCTGTGCCCACGTAGATGCCGGTAAAACTACCACTACCGAGCGCGTACTTTTCTACACTGGTCTGTCCCACAAAATTGGTGAAGTACACGAAGGTGCTGCCACCATGGACTGGATGGAGCAGGAGCAGGAGCGTGGTATCACCATTACTTCTGCTGCGACCACCTGTTTCTGGTCCGGCATGCAGCAGCAGTTCGACCAGCACCGCGTAAACATCATCGATACCCCGGGACACGTTGACTTCACTATTGAAGTTGAGCGCTCCCTGCGCGTACTCGACGGTGCTGTTGTTGTACTGTGTGGCTCCTCTGGTGTTCAGCCTCAGACTGAAACCGTATGGCGCCAGGCGAACAAATACGAAGTACCGCGCATGGTATTCGTAAACAAAATGGACCGCGCCGGTGCGAACTACCGCAACGTTGTGAGCCAGCTGAAAGACCGCTTGAACGCGAATGCTGTACCTCTGCAGATGACCATCGGCTCTGAGGACGAGTTCAAGGGTGTTGTTGACCTGGTGAAGATGAAGGCCATTCTGTGGAATGAAGCCGACCAGGGCATGACTTTCGACTACGCTGACATCCCCGCTGAGCTGCAGGACGAGTGCGATGAAATGCGCGAGTACCTGGTAGAAGCGGCAGCTGAAGCCAGCGAAGAGTTGATGGAAAAATACCTGGAAGAAGGTGAGCTGTCCGAAGAAGAAATCAAGGCAGCTATCCGTCAGCGTACCCTGGCCAACGAAATTGTACCGGTTCTGGGCGGTTCTGCGTTCAAGAACAAGGGTGTACAGGCTGTACTGGACGCAGTTATCGAATACCTGCCGGCGCCGACTGAAGTTAAGGCGATCGAAGGTACTCTGGAAGATGGCGAAACTGTTGAGAGCCGCGAAGCTGACGACAATGCGCCCTTCGCTGCACTGGCGTTCAAAATTGCTACCGACCCCTTCGTTGGTACCCTGACTTTCTTCCGTGTTTACTCCGGTAAGCTGGAGAGTGGTACTGCGGTATACAACTCCGTAAAAATGAAGAAAGAGCGTGTCGGTCGTATGGTGCAGATGCACTCCAACGATCGTCAGGAAATTAAAGAAGTACTGGCTGGTGACATCGCTGCTGCGATCGGTCTGAAAGACGTCACCACTGGCGACACCCTGTGTGCCGAAGACAACAAGATTGTTCTCGAGCGTATGGAGTTCCCCGAGCCGGTAATCTCTGTTGCGGTTGAGCCCAAGTCCAAGCCGGACCAGGAGAAAATGGGTATTGCCCTCGGCAAGCTGGCCCAGGAAGACCCGTCCTTCCGCGTGAAGACTGACGAAGAAACCGGTCAGACCATTATCTCCGGTATGGGTGAATTGCACCTGGACATCATCGTTGACCGCATGAAGCGCGAGTTCAACGTTGAAGCTAACATCGGTAAGCCGCAGGTGGCCTACCGTGAAACTATCCGCAATACCTCTGAGATCGAAGGCAAGTTCGTTCGTCAGTCCGGTGGTCGCGGTCAGTACGGTCACGTATGGGTGAAGTTTGAGCCCGCCGAAGACGAGTCCCAGGAAGGTCTGGAATTCGTTAACGAAATCGTGGGCGGTGCGGTACCGAAGGAATACATTCCTGCGGTGCAGAAAGGTATCGAAGAGCAGATGAAGAACGGTGTTCTGGCTGGCTACCCGCTGCTGGGCCTGAAGGCGACTCTGTACGACGGTTCCTTCCACGATGTCGACTCCAATGAGATGGCGTTTAAAATCGCCGGTTCTATGGCGACCAAGAAACTGTCCAGCCAGGGCGGTGCGGTACTGCTTGAGCCGATGATGAAGGTTGAAGTAGTAACTCCGGAAGAGAATATGGGTGACGTGGTTGGCGACCTCAACCGTCGTCGCGGTCTCATTCAGGGCATGGAAGACAACCCCTCCGGTAAGGTTGTCAATGCGGAAGTACCTCTGGCAGAGATGTTCGGTTACGCAACCGACCTGCGTTCTGCGACTCAGGGCCGTGCTACCTACACCATGGAATTCCTGAAGTACGCCGAAGCGCCGAAAAACGTTGCCGATGAGATCATCGCCAAGACCAAGGCTTAATTAATTTCTGCTTAAAGGGGGCCGGGCCAACAGCTGGGGCCCCTTTGGCAAACTTTTAGCTAGAGGACATCTAAAGATGGCAAAAGAAAAGTTTGAACGTTCCAAGCCCCACGTGAACGTGGGCACCATCGGTCACGTTGACCACGGTAAAACCACCCTGACCGCTGCTCTGACCCGCGTATGTGCGGAAGTATGGGGCGGTGACGCTGTTGCTTTCGACGGTATCGACAATGCACCGGAAGAGCGTGAGCGCGGTATCACCATCGCTACCTCTCACGTTGAGTACGAGTCCCCGACTCGCCACTACGCGCACGTAGACTGCCCGGGGCACGCCGACTACGTTAAGAACATGATCACCGGTGCTGCTCAGATGGACGGCGCTATCCTGGTATGTTCCGCAGCTGACGGCCCCATGCCGCAGACTCGTGAGCACATCCTGCTTTCCCGTCAGGTAGGTGTACCTTACATCGTTGTATTCCTGAACAAAGCGGACATGGTAGACGACGAAGAGCTGCTCGAGCTGGTAGAGATGGAAGTTCGCGAACTTCTGGACCAGTACGAGTTCCCGGGTGACGACACTCCGATCATCGTTGGTTCCGCTCTGATGGCCCTGAACGGCGAAGACGACAACGAAATGGGTACTACCGCTGTTAAGAAGCTGGTAGAGACTCTGGACGAGTACATCCCTGAGCCGGAGCGTGCGGTAGACCTGCCGTTCCTGATGCCGATCGAAGACGTATTCTCTATCTCTGGTCGCGGTACTGTTGTAACCGGTCGTGTAGAGCGCGGTGTGATCAACACTGGCGACGAGATCGAAATCGTTGGTATCAAAGAAACCACCTCTACTACCTGTACTGGTGTTGAAATGTTCCGCAAGCTGCTCGACGAAGGTCGTGCTGGTGAGAACATCGGCGCACTGCTGCGCGGCACCAAGCGTGACGAAGTAGAGCGTGGTCAGGTACTGGCTAAGCCGGGCTCCATCACTCCGCACACCAAGTTCGAAGCGGAAGTGTACGTACTGTCCAAGGACGAAGGTGGTCGTCACACCCCGTTCTTCAAAGGCTACCGTCCTCAGTTCTACTTCCGTACTACCGACGTAACTGGTGCGTGTGAGCTGCCGGAAGGTACTGAAATGGTAATGCCGGGCGACAACATTCAAATGGTTGTTACCCTGATCGCTCCGATCGCCATGGAAGACGGCCTGCGCTTCGCTATCCGCGAAGGTGGTCGTACCGTAGGTGCGGGCGTTGTTGCCAAGATCATTGAGTAATCGTTACTCTTGATCTAAATAAAAAGCCGCAGCGGACGCGCTGCGGCTTTTTTTATGTGCGCAAATTGGCATTGCCCGATGCAGGTGAATGATGCATTGAGCACCATTCCCATCTGCTATCCACTTCTTATCCCTGTTGCCCGCTTTTTATCCGTCAAGTCTATGGCCAATCCCGGCTTAGGTTGCAGCTCCTGCTGCCGCTGAACAGCTTGGTGAACTGTCGGCCACTCATCTCGACCAGCTCTTCGTGGTCGCCGGCCTCAAAGTAGATGGTTTCACGATGCCCGAGACTGCTGTCTAGTAGGGTGGTGATGCCGTAGGCCTGTCCGAGGACGGGCAGGGCGCCCAGTTCGCAGTCTGGGAATATGGCCCCGAGTTCGGTTTCCGACACCATTTGCAGAGAGTTGCGCCCGGTTTCTTCATGCAGCGCGCGCATATCGAGATTGCTGCTGGCCGGAATCACCGCCATTACATAGCCCTCCATATCTTGCAGCAAAATCGCTTTGGCGAGCTGATCCTCGCGCACATGGGCGGCGCGGGCGCTTTCGCGGCTGGTGTCGGTGTGTGGATGTTGAATCAAGTGGTAGTCGACCGAGCGGTCGCTGAGGTATTGACTCAGTGTTGCGGCGATAGTCATCTTTGGCTCCTCATTTCGCCTGGGGTATTCAATTGTAGTTTCAATAGATTGAAATTTGATCAGCCTGTACAGTTGACAGCCTGCTGTGCGCCCCGTAGAATTCGCGCTCCTTTTCGCCCGCCCTCGGGGCTGCGTAAGAGGACGTTCTTTAGTTAATAATTGGAGTTTGATTCCATGCAGGGTCAACGTATCCGTATTCGCCTGAAGGCCTTCGATCACAAGCTGATCGACGCGTCCACTCAGGAGATCGTAGAGACGGCTAAGCGCACCGGCGCACAAGTTCGCGGTCCTATCCCGCTGCCGACTCGCAAAGAGAAGTACACCGTACTGATTTCCCCGCACGTTAATAAAGACGCTCGCGACCAGTATGAGATTCGTACTCACAAGCGTTTGCTGGACATCGTTGAACCTACCGAGAAAACCGTCGACGCGCTGATGAAGCTCGATCTGGCGGCCGGTGTTGAGGTCCAAATTAGTCTCGGCTAACACTTTTACTAACTACCGAATCCCGAACGAAAAAGGTTCGGGTAGTGTAACGCTCTGAAATTGGGCGGCCGCAGTGGGTTAAAGCCCCGTGCACTGAGAGGTTAAAAAAGATGACTATAGGTATTGTCGGCCGCAAGAGCGGCATGACTCGCATCTTCACTGAAGATGGCGTATCCATTCCGGTAACCGTTGTTGAGGTTGCTCCGAATCGCGTCACCCAAGTGAAAACTCAGGAAACTGACGGTTACAGTGCTGTTCAAGTAGCAGTAGGCAGCCGCAAAGCTTCCCGTGTCTCCAAGCCCGCAGCGGGCCACTTCGCCAAAGCCAATGTAGAGGCTGGCACAAATCTTTTCGAACTGCGCACTGACGGTTCTGAAGAGACTTTCGAAATCGGTTCTGAAATTACTGTTTCCAGCTTCGAAGCTGGCCAGATGATCGACGTAACCGGCACTTCCAAAGGTAAAGGCTTCCAAGGCGGCGTTAAGCGTTGGAACTTCCGCACCCAGGACGCTACCCACGGTAACTCCCTGTCTCACCGCGCACCCGGTTCTATCGGTCAATGTCAGACTCCTGGCCGCGTATGGAAAGGCAAGAAAATGGCCGGACATATGGGTGCTGAGCGCGTAACCGTGCAAAACCTGGAAGTGGTTCGTGTCGATGCCGAACGCAACCTGCTGTTGGTTAAAGGCGCCGTACCCGGTGCACCCGGTGGCAACGTTATCGTTCGTCCGGCAGTTAAAGCCTAAGTCTGAGGGGAAATAGATATGGAACTGAATATCGCTACTCCCGAAGGCGCTAAAGGCACAGTAGCTGTCTCTGAAGTGACTTTCGGACGTGAGTTCAACCAAGATCTGGTACACCAGGCAGTTGTGGCCTATATGGCCGGCGCTCGCCAGGGTACCAAGGCGCAGAAAAATCGTTCCGATGTTTCTGGTGGTGGTAAAAAACCATGGCGCCAAAAAGGTACTGGCCGCGCACGTGCCGGTACTATCCGCAGCCCGCTGTGGCGTTCCGGTGGCGTAACTTTCGCCGCTGATCCGCGCGATCACAGCGTTAAGCTGAACAAGAAAATGTACCGCGCTGCACTGCGCTGCATCTTGTCTGAGCTGGCTCGTCAGGAGCGCCTGGTAGTGGTTGAGTCCTTCGACGTGGACGCGCCCAAGACCAAGCAGTTGGTAAGCAAGCTGGCTCAGTTTGATCTGTCCAATGCGCTGATCGTGACTGAAGAGGTTAGCGAAAACCTCTACCTGGCCGCACGCAACTTGCACAAGATCGACGTCCGCGATGTACAGGCGATCGATCCCGTAAGCCTGATTCGCTTTGACAAGGTCGTGGTTACCGTTTCTGCGCTCAAGAAAATTGAAGAGGTGCTGGGATGAACCAAGAGCGACTCTACAAAGTACTGCTGGGCCCGGTAATTTCCGAAAAAGCTGCTGGACTGGCCGATAGCGCCAATCAGGTAGTTTTCAAGGTTACCACCGACGCCGAAAAAGCTGAGATCAAGGCTGCGGTTGAGAAGCTGTTTAACGTTTCCGTTGAGCAGGTTCGCACCGTGAACGTAAAGGGCAAAACCAAGCGCACTCGCAATGGCATGGGCCAGCGCAGCGACTGGAAAAAAGCCTACGTTCGCCTGGCTGAGGGCAGCGACATCAACTTTGAAGCTGCTGAGTAAAGGGGACAGTTACAATGGCAATTGTAAAAACAAAACCGACCTCCGCCGGCCGTCGTCACCTGGTTAAGGTTGTTAACCCCGACCTGCACAAAGGTGCTCCTCACGCTCCCCTGCTGGAAAGCAAGAGCAAGAGCGGTGGCCGTAACAACAACGGTCGTATCACCACCCGTCATATCGGTGGTGGTCACAAGCAGCACTACCGTGTAATCGACTTCAAGCGCAACAAAGACGGTATTCCGGCTAAAGTTGAGCGCCTGGAGTACGATCCGAACCGCAGCGCACACATCGCTCTGGTGTGTTACGCCGACGGTGAGCGTCGTTACATTATCGCACCGAAAGGCCTGAAAGCAGGTGCCACCATTCAGTCCGGCGATGCCGCACCGATTGTTGTGGGTAACACTCTGCCTCTGCGCAACGTTCCGGTGGGTTCTGTGATCCACGCGATCGAGCTGAAGCCAGGCAAAGGCGCTCAGCTGGCCCGTTCTGCTGGTGCCTCCGTGCAGCTGGTAGCTCGTGAAGGTCAGTACGCGACCATTCGTCTGCGTTCCGGCGAAATGCGCAAGGTTCTCGCTGAGTGCCGCGCAACCCTGGGTGAAGTGAGCAACTCCGAGCACAGCCTGCGCAAGCTGGGTAAAGCCGGTGCTGCACGCTGGCGCGGTGTTCGTCCTACCGTTCGCGGTGTGGCGATGAACCCGGTAGATCACCCGCACGGTGGTGGTGAAGGCCGTACCTCTGGTGGTCGTCATCCGGTTACTCCGTGGGGCGTTCCGACCAAGGGTAAGAAAACGCGCAAGAACAAGCGCACCGATAAGATGATTGTACGTCGTCGCGGCAAGTAAGCCGCGCGATGTCTGAGCAGCTAGAGAGGAATCGACAGTGCCACGCTCATTAAAGAAAGGTCCCTTTATTGATCTGCATTTGATCAAGAAGGTGGAGGCAGCGATTGCAGCAAACGATCGTCGGCCGATTAAAACCTGGTCCCGCCGTTCCATGATTATGCCGGAAATGGTTGGACTGACGATTGCCGTGCACAACGGTCGTCAACACGTGCCCGTTTTGGTTAACGAAGAAATGGTTGGCCATAAACTGGGCGAGTTCGCTGCTACCCGCACTTACCGCGGTCATGCTGCGGACAAGAAAGCGAAGAAGCGCTAAGCCGAGGTTAAAAAGATGGAAGTAGCAGCAAAATTACGCGGCGCACGTCTATCGGCGCAAAAGGCGCGACTGGTAGCTGATCAGGTTCGCGGCAAAGGCGTTGAAGAAGCCCTGGATATACTGGCGTTCAGTACTAAAAAGGGTGCGGCGATCATTAAGAAAGTACTGGAGTCGGCCATTGCCAATGCCGAGCACAACGAAGGTGCTGACGTTGACGAGCTGAAGGTTTCCACAATTTTTGTGGACGAAGGTATGACCATGAAGCGCATTAAACCGCGTGCCAAAGGTCGTGCTGATCGCATTCTTAAGCGTACTTGTCACATCACTGTGAAAGTAGCCGAGAAATAACAGAGCAGGCGAGAAAACCATGGGACAAAAAGTACATCCTACCGGCATTCGTCTGGGTATCGTTAAAAAGCATACCTCTGTTTGGTATGCCGGCAGCGACGAGTACGCAGACAAGCTGTACACGGATCTGAAAGTTCGCGAATTTATTCGCAAAAAACTGGCCCACGCTTCTGTGAGCCGTATCGAGATCGAACGTCCGGCAAATACTGCACGTGTGAGAATTCACACTGCACGCCCGGGTATCGTAATCGGTAAAAAAGGTGAAGACGTAGAACGTCTGCGCAATGAAGTAAGCGCGCAGATGGGCGTACCTGTGCACATCGACATCGAAGAAGTGCGCAAGCCTGATATGGACGCCGCTCTGGTTGGCCAGAACGTTGCCCAGCAGCTGGAACGCCGCGTTATGTTCCGTCGCGCTATGAAGCGTGCCGTGCAAAACGCTATGCGTCAGGGTGCCGAAGGTATCAAGATTCAAGTAAGTGGCCGTCTCGGCGGTGCAGAAATCGCGCGTACCGAATGGTATCGCGAAGGCCGTGTGCCCCTGCACACTCTGCGCGCCAACATCGACTACGCCAATGTTGAAGCGAAGACAACTTACGGCATCATCGGTATCAAGGTGTGGATCTTTAAAGGCGAAGTCATCGGTGACGAAGTACCCGATGAGAAGCCGGTAAAGAGCCGCAAAAAAGCTGCTAAATAAGGGGTACGCAAATGCTGCAACCAAAGCGTACAAAATTCCGCAAGGTACAGAAGGGTCGCAACCGCGGTCTTGCTCAGCGCGGCTCTAAAGTGAGCTTTGGCGAGTTTGGCCTTAAGGCTACCGGTCGTGGTCGCATTACTGCGCGCCAGATCGAAGCGGCTCGTCGCGCAATGACTCGTCACATTAAACGTGGCGGTAAAATCTGGATTCGAGTGTTTCCAGACAAGCCAATTACCAATAAGCCCCTCGAAGTTCGTATGGGTAAAGGTAAAGGTGGCGTTGAATACTGGGTAGCTCAGATCCAGCCGGGTAAAGTCCTCTATGAGATGGAGGGTGTATCCGAAGAGCTGGCTCGCGAGGCTTTCGCACTTGCTGCGGCCAAGCTACCTGTAAAGACAACTTTCGTTAAGCGTTCGGTGATGTAATGAAGACTGCAGATCTACGCGAAAAGTCAGTTGAAGAGCTGAACCAGGAACTGCTGAACCAGCTCGAAGCTCAATTTAAGCTTCGGATGCAAAAGTCCACCGGTCAACTGGCTCAGACTCATCTGCTGAAGCAGACTCGTCGCGACATTGCTCGCATAAAGACTGTGTTGACCGAGAAGGCAGGTAATTAATCATGGCTGAAGCAAAACTGAAGCGTACTCTGACCGGTAAGGTTGTGAGTGACAAGATGGATAAAACCATCACCGTTTTGATCGAGCGCCGTGTTAAGCACCCGATCTACGGCAAAATTGTGAGCAAGTCCACAAAGCTTAAGGCTCATGACGAGAACAACGATTGCAGCATCGGTGATGTTGTAACGATCGAGGAATCTCGTCCGCTGTCCAAGAGCAAGTCCTGGTCCTTGCAGAAAATTGTAGAGCGTGCGGCGAAGGTATAACCCCTAGCGCATTGACTGCCGAATTGAAAGGTTTCGGAGAGAGACAATGATTCAAGCGGAATCCTACTTAGAAGTAGCTGACAACAGTGGGGCTCGCCGCGTCATGTGCATCAAGGTGCTGGGCGGCTCCCATCGTCGTTATGCCGGCGTGGGCGACATTATTAAGGTAACCGTTAAGGAAGCCATTCCCCGCGGTAAAGTGAAGAAAGGTCAGGTAATGAACGCGGTTGTGGTTCGCACCAAGAAAGGTGTGCGCCGTACCGATGGTTCCCTGATTAAATTTGACGATAACGCAGCGGTGCTGCTGAACCAGCAACTGGCGCCGGTTGGCACCCGTATTTTTGGTCCGGTAACTCGCGAACTGCGCGGTGAGAAGTTCATGAAGATCATCTCCCTCGCTCCCGAAGTTATCTAGGCCTCGAGCGGAGAAGAGTTATGCGCAAGATCAAGCGTGACGACGAAGTGATCGTTATCGCCGGTCGTGACAAGGGCAAACGTGGTTCAGTACGTAAAGTACTGAACGACGGTCGTCTGATTGTCTCCGGCATACAGATGATCAAAAAGCACCAAAAGCCAAACCCACAGATGGGTATTGCAGGTGGCATCGTTGAGAAAGAAGCTGCTATCCAAGCTTCCAACGTAGCTATCTTCAACCCTAGCACCCAGAAGGCTGACCGGGTGGGCTTTAAAGTACTGGAAGACGGCACTAAGATTCGCGTCTTCAAATCCAGCGGCGAAGCCATCTAAGGCTCTTGACGCAAAAGCAGGTTGGTAGATCATGGCAAAGCTTAAAGAGCTCTACACTAAGGACCTCGTGGCCAAGCTAAAAGAAGAGCTTGGTCTCGAGAATGTGATGGCAGTGCCGCGCATCACCAAGATCACCATCAACATGGGTGTTGGTGAAGCGATTGGTGATAAGAAGGTGCTGGAGCACGCTGTCAACGATATGACAGCAATTACTGGTCAAAAGCCCATCGTTACTAAAGCGCGCAAGTCTATTGCGGGCTTTAAGATTCGTGACGGTTGGCCGATCGGCTGCAAGGTAACTCTGCGCGGTGAGCGCATGTATGAGTTCCTGGAGCGTTTGGTTGACATCGCGATTCCGCGTATCCGCGACTTCCGTGGCATTAGCCCGAAGCAGTTCGACGGCCGCGGTAACTTCTCTATGGGCGTGACTGAGCAAATCATCTTCCCGGAAATTGACTACGACAAAGTAGACAAACTCCGCGGTCTGGATATTTGTATTACCACTACAGCTGCAAACGACGATCAAGGTCGTGCGCTGCTGAAAGCGTTCAACTTCCCTTTCAAGGGTTAAGAGGATTCCATGGCGAAGAAATCCATGATTGCGCGCGAAAACAAGCGCGCTCGAACCGCAGCTAAGTACGCCGAAAAGCGTCAAGAGCTGAAGGCGATCATCGCCAGTTCCACTGCTTCCGAAGAGGAGCAGTGGGAGGCTCAACTCAAGCTGCAGAAAATGCCGCGCGATGCAAGCCCGGTACGTCAGCAACGCCGCTGTCGTATTACTGGTCGCCCCCACGCTGTATACCGCAAGTTCGGCCTGTGCCGTAACAAGCTTCGCGAAGCTGCGATGCGTGGTGATGTTCCTGGCCTCGTGAAGTCCAGCTGGTAATTACCGGCTGGTTTAAGGCAGATTTGAGGAGTCTCATAAGATGAGTATGCAAGATCCGTTGGCAGATATGCTGACTCGCATCCGCAATGCCCTGGCGCGCGGAAAGGCGGAAGTCACCCTGCCATCATCCAAACTGAAAGTAGCAGTGGCCAACGTCCTGAAAGACGAAGGTTACGTTACTGATTTAAACGTAAGCGAAGGCGCTAAGCCGGAACTGACCATTGCTCTGAAATACTTCCAGGGCAAGCCGGTTATTGCCGAGCTCAATCGCGTTTCCCGTCCGGGCCTGCGCGCTTACACTGGTAAAAAAGCTCTGCCTACCGTACGTGGTGGCCTGGGTATCGCGATCGTTTCCACCTCTAACGGTGTGATGACTGACCGCGCTGCACGTCAGGCCGGTATCGGTGGCGAAGTGCTTTGTACCGTATTCTAAGCGGGGGTTGCAATGTCTCGAGTAGCAAATAGTCCGGTAGTTATCCCCGCAGGTGTAACCGTAGACCTGAAAGGTCAAAATATCGCTGTTAAAGGCGGTAGCGGTAACCTGGATATGGTTATTCACGGTGATGTAGAAGTGAGCGAGGCTGAAAGCCAGCTGACTTTTGCCGCGCGCAATAACTCCAAGCAGGCCAAAGCGCTGGCGGGTACTACCCGTGCTCTGGTCAATAACATGGTGATAGGCGTAAGCAAGGGCTTCGAGAAGAAGCTGCAGTTGCTGGGTGTTGGTTATCGTGCGAAAGCAGCCGGTAAAGCGGTTAACCTGACCCTGGGCTTCTCCCATCCGATCGATTATCAGTTGCCGGAAGGTGTGACTGCGGAAACGCCATCCCAGACTGAAATCGTACTGAAGAGCAGCAATAAACAGCTGCTGGGCCAAGTGGCCGCTGAGATCCGTGCGTTCCGTCCGCCGGAGCCCTACAAAGGTAAGGGTGTCCGTTATGCCGACGAGCGTGTGTATCGCAAAGAGGCCAAGAAGAAGTAAGTAGGGCATAGATATGAACGTTAAGAAAGCATCTCGCTTGCGTCGTGCACGTCGTGCCCGCGCCAAGATCCGTGAGCTGGGCGCCGTTCGCCTCACCGTGAACCGCACCCCGCGCCACATTTACGCACAGATCCTGTCTGCCGAAGGCAGTGCGGTATTGGCTTCCGCCTCTACCCTGGACAAGGACCTGCGCTCTGGTAAAACCGGCAACGCTGACGCTGCTGCCGCAGTTGGCAAACTGATCGCTGAGCGCGCGAAAGCCGCTGGCGTTGAACAAGTTGCCTTCGATCGTAGCGGCTTCAGATACCATGGCCGTGTTAAGGCTCTGGCTGACGCTGCCCGCGAAGCCGGTCTGAAATTCTAAGGGTTGAGTTATGGCTAGAGAGAAAGACAAAAGCAACGACGAAGGCCTGCAGGAGAAGCTGGTCCAGGTCAACCGCGTTGCCAAGACTGTTAAAGGTGGTCGTATCTTCGCCTTTACCGCACTGACTGTCGTTGGTGATGGCAATGGCCGTGTCGGCTTCGGTCGCGGCAAGGCGCGTGAAGTGCCTGTAGCGATTCAGAAGGCGATGGAAGCTGCACGCCGCAACATGATCCAGGTAGATCTGAATGGTGACACCATCCAGTACGCTACCAATGGTCGCCACGGCGGTTCCAAGATTTACATGCAGCCCGCTTCCCAGGGTACCGGTGTAATTGCCGGCGGTGCTATGCGCTCCGTACTGGAAATGGCTGGCGTAAACAACGTATTGGCTAAGTGTTACGGCTCCACCAACCCGGTGAACGTCGTACGTGCAACTTTCAAAGCTCTGGAGCAAATGCAGAGCCCGGAAGATGTCGCTGCCAAGCGCGGTAAATCTGTCGAAGAGATTCTGGGCTAATCACAGCCCGGATTTAAGGTTATTGGTGGGTTAAGACCATGGCTAAAAAGACCATTAAAGTGACCCAGACCAAAAGCATCAACGGACGCCTGAAAAGTCATCAGGCGTGCGTTGCGGGTCTGGGCCTGCGCCGTATCGGCCACACAGTGGAAGTGGAAGATACTCCTTCCGTGCGCGGCATGATCAATAAAGTTAACTACCTGGTTAAGGTTGAAGGGGAATAACATGCGTTTGAACGACTTGTCTCCTGCACCGGGCCACAAGCACAGCGCCAAGCGCGTTGGTCGCGGCATTGGTAGTGGATTGGGTAAGACCGGTGGCCGCGGCCACAAAGGTCAGAAAGCGCGTTCCGGCGGCAGTGTTCGTCCGGGCTTCGAAGGCGGTCAGATGCCTTTGCAGAAGCGTCTTCCTAAGTACGGTTTCACCGCGCGTGTTTCTCGCTTCACCGCAGAAGTACGTCTGGCTGAGCTGGCGAAGGTAGAAAATGACGTAATCGATTTGGCAGCGCTTAAGAATGCCGATATCATCGGCAGCCATATTAAACGCGCCAAAGTGTTCCTCTCAGGTGAGCTGACCAAAGCTGTTACCGTTAAGGGTCTGGGAGTTACCAAAGGTGCAAAGGCAGCGATTGAAGCTGCTGGCGGTAAAATAGAAGACTAATCGAGGCGCCAATGGCACGACCAGGATCCGGTGGAAATCCCCTGGGCAACAGCAAGGGATTGGGCGAGCTTTGGGCTCGCCTTCGTTTTCTGTTTCTAGCGATTCTTGTTTATCGTCTGGGGACACATATTCCGGTGCCCGGCATTGATCCGGAAAAGCTGTCAAACCTGTTTAATCAGAACCAGGGAACCATCCTTGGCCTGTTTAACATGTTTTCAGGCGGCGCCCTGGAAAGGATGAGTATTCTGGCGCTGGGCATCATGCCCTACATCTCCGCGTCCATCATCATGCAGTTGATGAGCGCGGTGACTCCCTCTCTGGAAGCGCTGAAGAAGGAAGGGGAGGCCGGAAGGCGTAAGATCAACCAGTACACCCGCTATCTGACGGTATTGCTGGCCCTGATTCAGGGTATCGGCATGACTTTCGGCTTGGCAGGGCAGAACCTGGCTTACTCATCTGAGCCGGCGTTTGGTTTTTACTTTGTGGCGGTCACGTCACTGGTGACTGGTGCTGTATTTATGATGTGGCTCGGTGAGCAGATCACTGAGCGCGGTGTTGGCAACGGCATTTCCATGCTGATTTTTGCCGGTATCGTCGCCGGCTTGCCCGGTGCCATCGGCCAGGCATTTGAACAGGCGAGACAGGGTGAGCTGCACATACTCATGCTGCTGATGATTGGCGTCATCGCTCTTGCTGTAGTGTTCTTTGTGGTTGTTATGGAGCGCGGCCAGCGCCGCATCACCATCAACCACGCCAGGCGCCAAGCGGGGCGTTACTCCGCAGCTCCGGCTGCGCAGTCGAGCCACTTGCCGCTCAAGGTAAATATGGCCGGCGTAATTCCGGTAATCTTTGCCAGCAGTATCCTGCTGTTCCCGGCCACACTGGCACAGTGGTTTGGCCAGGGCGGGGAAGGTCTCGGTGCAGAGATCCTGCAGTGGATGGCGTTGCAGCTTGGGCCAGGGCAACCGCTGAACATTATTCTGTTCGCACTGTTGATTGGTTTCTTCTGTTTCTTCTACACGGCGTTGATGTTCAACCCGAATGAAGTGGCAGATAACCTGAAAAAGTCCGGTGCTTATGTGCCAGGTATTCGCCCTGGAGAGCAGACGGCCCGCTATATCGATAGCGTGCTGACTCGCCTCACCCTGGTGGGTGCTGTATACATCGCATTGGTATCCCTGCTGCCGCAGTTCCTGGTGGTTGGGTTTAACGTTCCCTTCTATCTGGGGGGTACCTCACTACTGATCGTTGTAGTCGTAGTGATGGACTTTATGGCACAGGTACAGTCGCACCTGTTGTCACACCAGTACGAGGGTTTGATGAAAAAATCTAACCTGCAAAGCTACGGTCGTCGCTAGGGCGTCACCTGCTCGCAGTTTGATTGAATTGAGGTAAGGTCATGAAAGTACGTGCTTCTGTAAAAAAGATCTGCCGTAACTGCAAAATCGTGCGTCGCAAGGGTGTTCTGCGGGTAATCTGCAGCGCTGAGCCGCGTCACAAGCAGCGTCAAGGCTAAGAAGGGGCCAGCCCCTTGCGGAGAGCGCCCTCTGGGCGCCTCTGTAAAAGCTGGAAGAATTCGCCACTCGATACAGCCCCGTATCGGATGGCAACACCCCGGGAACTTTTGGGGTGGGAAGTGAGCAACAGCGAGCTTCCAACTGGGGGCGTTGACTGTCGTCTTCATCCGCTTCGGGGGACCGCTGCGGACGTTGGCTATTGCAAATTAGTGTCTGAAAAGCTATTCTTGCGCGCCTTTTTGGTGGCGCCGCCGGTTTTTTAGTCGCTGTCAGCGCCGAAATCAAAGTAGAGTCACATACTTATATATAAAGCAGTGGCTCCAATACGTGGAGTATGCCTCTATGGCACGTATTGCTGGTGTCAATGTACCAGACCACAAGCACGCCGTAATCTCCCTGACCCACATTTATGGGGTTGGTCGCACTACGGCTAAGTCTATTTTGGCAGCGGTTGGTATCGCTGAATCCACCAAAATCCGCGAACTGTCTGAAGAGCAGATCGAAACCATCCGTGGTGAAGTTGCAAAACTGACCGTGGAAGGCGACCTGCGCCGTGAAATATCCATGAACATCAAGCGTTTGATGGACCTGGGTTGTTATCGCGGTCTGCGTCACCGTCGCAGCTTGCCGCTGCGTGGTCAGCGCACCAAGACCAATGCTCGCACCCGTAAGGGTCCGCGCAAGCCGATTCGCAAGTAAGCCTTAACTAAGGCGCGAAATCGCGGTTCAAGATGCCCCGTCCGGCTAATCGCCGAGGGGATTTGATACAGGATTTAGGATACTGGTATGGCTAAGCCAAAAACTACTGTTCGCAAAAAGGTCAAAAAGACCGTTGTCGACGGTATTGCCCACATCCACGCATCGTTCAACAACACGATCGTGACGATCACTGATCGCCAGGGTAATACCCTCAGCTGGGCCACCGCAGGTGGATCTGGCTTCCGTGGCTCGCGTAAGAGCACCCCGTTTGCAGCCCAGGTTGCCGCTGAGCGCGCAGGTACTGCAGCTCAGGAATACGGCCTGAAAAACCTCGACGTAGAAGTTAAGGGCCCCGGCCCCGGTCGCGAATCTGCCGTTCGCGCACTGAACAACTGCGGCTACAAGATCACCAACATCACCGACGTGACGCCAATCCCGCATAACGGATGTCGTCCACCTAAAAAGCGTCGCGTGTAAGAGGGGGCTGACAAAATGGCACGTTATATTGGACCAAAATGTAAACTGTCCCGTCGTGAAGGGACTGACCTGCAGCTGAAGAGTGGTGTTCGTCCGCACGACTCCAAGTGTCGCGCAGAATCCAAGCCCGGCCAGCACGGCGCGGGTCGCGGTCGTCTGTCCGACTACGGTATTCAGCTGCGTGAAAAGCAAAAAGTTCGTCGTATCTACGGCGTACTGGAAAAGCAGTTCCGTAACTACTATAAGGAAGCGGCACGTCTGAAGGGCGCTACAGGTGAAAACCTGCTGCAACTTCTCGAGCAGCGTCTGGACAACGTGGTTTACCGCATGGGCTTCGGCTCAACTCGCTCTGAAGCGCGTCAGCTGGTTTCCCACAAAGCGATTCTGGTAAACGGCACTACCGTTAACATCCCTTCTTTCCAGGTTAAAGAAGGCGACGTTATCGCTGTACGTGAAAAAGCCAAGAAGCAGCTGCGTATCCAGAATTCCGTTTCCCTCGCTGCCCAGCGTGGCGATGTCGAGTGGGTAGACGTAAACGCGAGCAAACTGGAAGGCACTTTCAAGCGCACTCCGGATCGTGTCGATCTGCCGGCAGAGATCAACGAAAACCTTATCGTGGAACTGTACTCTAAGTAACAATTAGTCCACTTTAAGGAATGCAACTGTAAACAGGTATGGCTATGCAGACTGCTGTCAACGAGTTTTTGACACCGCGTCGTATTGACGTCACCGAGTACAATCCGAATCACGCCAAAGTGATTCTGGAGCCCCTGGAGCGTGGCTTTGGCCACACTCTTGGCAATGCGCTGCGTCGCATCCTGCTGTCCTCCATGCCGGGCTGCGCCGTCACCGAGGTGGAAATCGAAGGTGTCGAGCACGAGTACAGCGCGATCGAAGGTGTGCAGGAAGATGTAATTGAAATCCTGCTCAACCTGAAAGAAATCGCCGTTGTTATGCACGGTAAGGATCAGGCGGTATTGAGCCTGAGCAAAAAGGGCCCAGGTGCAGTGACTGCTGGAGATATCCAGGTAGATCACGACATCGAGATCGTTAATCCTGAGCACGTGATCGCCAATATTACTGGTGATGTCGAGCTCAACCTGCGTCTCACTGTAGCGCGCGGTCGCGGCTATCAGCCCGCCGATGCTCGTCGTGACGAGGAAGAGGAAAGTCGTGCAATTGGCCGTCTGCAGCTGGATGCTTCATACAGCCCAGTGCGTCGCGTTTCCTACAGCGTGGAAAGCGCGCGTGTAGAGCAGCGCACCGACCTGGATAAGCTGGTTCTGGACCTGGAGACCAACGGTACCCTGGACCCGGAAGAGGCAATTCGTCGCGCCGCCACTATCCTGCAGCAACAGCTCGCAGTATTTGTGGACCTGGAAGGCGAGAAGGATGCACAACCGAAGGCTGAAGAGCCGGAAGTTGATCCGGTACTGCTGCGCCCGGTAGACGATCTGGAGCTGACTGTACGTTCGGCTAACTGTCTGAAAGCGGAAAACATCTACTACATCGGTGATCTGATCCAGCGCACTGAAGTAGAACTGCTGAAGACGCCGAATCTTGGTAAGAAGTCTCTGACTGAAATCAAGGATGTACTGGCTTCCCGCGGTTTGTCCCTGGGTATGCGCCTGGAAAACTGGCCGCCGGCCAGCCTGAAAGGCGACAGCAAGTTAAGCCCCCTGTAAGCATTTGGTAGTCGCGGCGATGCTGCGACTAGTAGAAAGAACCCGAGCGGTGCTACAGCTTAGCGCGACACCGCTCCAGAACGACCTGCTGTGACAGCAACTTAGGTCGTAAGGAATTGAGTCATGCGTCATCGCTATAGTGGCCGTAAATTCAGCCGCACGAGCGCTCACCGCAAGGCCATGTTCAAGAACATGAGCGCCTCTCTGGTGGAGCACGAACTGATCAAAACCACACTGGCCAAAGCCAAAGAACTGCGCCGCGTTGCCGAGCCGCTGATCACTCTGGCTAAGAAAGACAGTGTTGCTAACCGCCGTCTGGCTTTCGCCCGTATCCGTGATAAGGATGCTGTGCGCAAGCTGTTCGACGAGCTGGGTCCTCGTTACGAAGCCCGTCCCGGTGGTTACATCCGTATCATGAAGTGCGGTTTCCGCGCTGGTGATAAGGCGCCGATGGCATACGTTGAGCTGGTAGACCGTCCTCAAGTAGAAGACGAAGCTGCTGAAGCTTAAGCGTTGCTAGTTAGCGCTACGGAAGGCCGGTCTTAGACCGGCCTTTTTTTTGCGGTAAGGAGATTTTTGTATGTCTTTTGAGCAGTTGTTAAAACGTTTGAACCCGGAGATTGTGGGTAGCTTAAAGCGGGCTATTGAGCTTGGAAAATGGCCCAATGGTGTTGTGCTAACCTCTGAGCAACGCAGCCTCTGTGCAGAAGCCGTTTCCAACTGGGAGTCCGCCAATCTACCGAGGGAGCAGCAGGTGGGTTATGTGGCGCCAAAGACCAAGGATGAGCCCTGCGTGGGCAAGAAAGATGATGAGCAGGCTGTAAACTGGGTTGGCTAGTTGATGCTGGGGAAGATATTGACGCGCCGTTCATTGGAGCGGGCGTTATTTCCTTTTATGCCCTTCCATTTCTCTGCTTAGATAGTTAGCGATAGGCAAATATATAATTTCTAATTTGCTCGGTAACTAATTATGAAGAAACTAATTTTTCTTGTTGGGGTGGCAGTCCTCGCCGTTGTAGCGGTCGATCACTACGATATTGATGTGCGCTCAGGCGTGGAGAAAGTGCGCGATATAATAAAGCCGCTAAAAGATGACAGTGGCTCAGCACAGAATATTTCTGACAGTATGCCCCAGCCACAGCTGGAAAATGCTGAAGACGAAGAGCTGTTAAATCACCCCCGTGTTCAAGCTTATCTGGATCGGGAGAGTGTGAAGCAGGCACTGAAGGATTACTTTGCCGGCTTGGGGGAGTTCTCCGCTGAAGAGGCCTGGGATACCATTGAAAAAATAGAGCGGGAAGCGCGTGTTAGCGCCTCCGAAGCACTCTCGATGAAATTGGCCTGGCTGGAAAAAAATACTCCAGACCGAACTGAATTTATCCGCCGGGCAGAAGCGCTATTTAATGTTTATCGGGATAAAGCGCAAATAGCCATTAGGGATTACGATCCCGCTGCCGAGGAGCCCGGTTTTTCCTCCTATAAGGCTATGGAGCGCTCTATCGTCGAGGAGGTTCAGCAGATGACGTCCTTTCCCGAGGGTATGAGCAAGGATGAATACTTGCGCAAGCGCCTGCAGGAAGCTCGCGAGTCTGTATATGGCAGTTAATTTTCCAAAGCGCTGCCAGTGAGTTGCTGGCAGCGCTGAACTTCCATTCTTACTACATAAATAAGGCGATCAGGTCATAGAACCAGTTAGTGTTATTCTCATAGTCTGAGACGTCGTCTGTTTCGTAGGCCCGAATCATCCCGCCGCCGTTATGATTGATAATATTGTCGAGAAAATCCTCTAGCTCAAGCCCGTGCTCAGCAATCTCACCATAGTTTAAATCGATAATGGTGGTGCAGTGGCTCTCATTGAGGTTGCGGAACATGGGGAAGTAATAACCCCAGTTGCTGGTTTGCTCCAATAGTGGAATCAAGTTTTCATGGGTGTCTTTTTGCCAGCGCTGGCGCAATTTATTCAGGCGGGATTCTGCATCTGGATCATTGTAAATATCCTCATAGAATCTTTCGTAAGAGTAAGACGAGAAGTTCCCGTCAGCAAGAAAGTGGGTAATACCCAGGCGGTCAGCGGGGAATTTGTTGGATAGGGCTGCATAAATGGATGCTAATTCATTGGCCTCAAATCCGGGAGTTATTGCCGAGAGCATGGCGATAGGGTTTTCTGCGCTGGGATTACTGCTCGGCGTGTAGGTTGTCCAGGCGCTGATTACCTCCTTATGCAGTGGCAGTGAGGGGAATGTGGCGCTGTCTTCGCCATCGAGGGGAGCCTGGTAAAGAGGGCCGGAATCGTCGAGCAGATAACCGTAGTCAACGTCCATATCCTCGCGCAGTTTTGAATAGTTTAGCAGGGCGCCAATACTGCCCGCGCTACATCCCGTCGCGAGCATTTGTTTGGGCTTCTGTAAATTATTCTTGACCCAGGATGTTACAGCTTGCACATTGCGTAATCCATTGTGGTGCCAGATAAGATCTGGGTTTTCGCCGCTACTATCTGCGTATATTTCTGTTTTATCCCCGACATAAATGTCCCCGGTGCAATATGGGACATAAACCATATTCCATTCACCGGTTTTGTATTGGTCGTAGGGGTGGTGAGTGTAAATTAAGGGGGAGACCCCGGCAGTGGCAATGTTGTCGAGATTGGTGAAATCTAACAGGTGTACATTGCTGAGGTAGTCGTCGGGAATGCCATTGGGATTGCGGGCGCCGCGAATGCCGGTTTGCCCTGAACAGCTCTCATAATCCCAGCAGGCGCCACCACCTTCAAAGTAAAAAATAGTGTTGCTGGTATCGGGAACCCGATGAACAAAAAACTTATAGGCTGAACCGTTTCCACACATGGCGCCAGTGCTGGCAGGGACATCAATTTTTTGCCAGGTATTATAGTCTGCGGGATCAAAGTCATCATCGAAGTCAGGGTCGTCCATTGTTAGTGGGTACATTCCCTGAGTTTGTTGTGAGGTTACCGGTTCGTCGGCGCTGGGTGGATTGAGTAAATGTTTGAGAGTTGTCCAAAAGTTATAGTCGCCTGGTTCTGCATGGGCGGCCGTGCTGATAAGTAGTGAGATCGATATGAATATCGAGATAAAACTGCGGAGAATTTTTATCATTATTAGTCCCCTGTCGGTATTGTTGGTTTTCTCTTTGGATTGCGATTCCCCGCTCCTGAATTTATTGCCTGGAGTTTTACCTGCTCCCTTTGATTGGGCGGTGGAGTGCGCCAATCCAAATCGCTGTTTGGGTAAAGCGTAATGAGGTTAGTTAACAATATTGTTTTGGTCTAGCAGGATAAGCTTAAAAACTTGTTGGTCACAATTTTTTTGATGTACGTAGAACGCTGTTCAAAATTATTTCTGTTTGCCGGAATTTACTCGCATATTTTGGCGCAATAGTTTCTTGTGTGGTTTGGGGCGCCTGATTGGGGAAATATAGAGCCAGTATTTTTTATTGTTGGGGTTAAATATATAGAGGTTCTTTTGATTGGAATCCTAGACTGCACTGTAAGTCATTTAATAATTTCTGCTTCTGTTTGAGGATTTCCTGTGCTTCTTCAATGCTGATTTTTTGAAAGGCTATTTTGTCTGTGGGGGATAGCTGGCCCAGACGGTGGAGTTCTGATTTTATAATATGACCTATTCGGGGATAGCCACCAATAGTCTGTCCTTCAATAAATGAGATGATAGGGTTTCCATCCGCCGGCACCTGAATACTGCCGGGGTAGAGCCCAGATGATCGCAGCTGCTCTTTGCCGGTTTTAATATTATAGGGGGCGCAGTCGCTTTTGCCGGATAGGCGAATACCCATGCGGTTGCTCTGGGGGGATACTGGATAAGTTGACCGGTAGAACTGCTCAATAAACTCCCTGGAAAATAATTTGCTCTCTGCTCCAGGTACTACTCGCAGCTGTAAATTTTTGGAGTAGTGGAGGTGAAACCTTGGCTCGAGGCCGAGCTCTTTTGTCGGGTGAATTTCTTTTAGGGGGATAATCTCTTCGGAGCCTATTGGTCTGCCGTTGTTTGCGCCAAATTGACTAATAATATGGGTTGCCGAGCTGCCTAAAATGTCGGGTGTGTCTATTTTCGCAGAAATTGCAAGGTAAGTTCTTGCGCCAGAGATCGCCTGGGAAATATCTAAGATATCCCCGGATTTAACCTTGTAAGTCCGGAAGTTTTCCAGTGGATTATTGTTTAAGGCACCTCTGAACTGGCCTCCGGCTATAGCGATAGTGAGGTTACATAAAAATTCGATTTTAGGTCCGAGCAGGGTGATTTCAAAAGTCGGATTTCCCAGGGGGTTTTGCAGTAGTAGGTTGGCTATTTTCATCGACAGGGGATCGGCAGCACCTCCCCAGGGAATTCCACAGTGCATCAATCCCGGGCGCCCCAGGTCCTGAATGCTTGTCTGTAACCCCGCGCGAATAAAGCGAATGCCCATAAATTTTCCTTGTTAGGAGAGCTTGTTTTTGGCGCTCTGTGAGAGTTGGTGAAATTGCCGGGTATCTATTGGGTAAAATTCGATTTCATCTAGGGGCGCAGCGATAAAGGGGCAGGGCTTTGCTGGTTGAAAAAGATTGAGCGGTGTCTGGCCAATAATTTGCCATCCGCCCGGTGTGGCCTGGGGGTAGATACCGGTTTGCTCTCCGCCAATACCCACTGCACCTGTGGGAATTCTTGTTCTGGGGGTTTCTTTTCTTGGGCAGTAGAGCTTTGGGTCAAGCCCGCCAAGGTATAAAAAGCCTGGGGTAAAGCCCAGCATATGCACTAAGTAACGTCGTGCACTGTGCCGCCTGATAATTTCCTGTGGGGATAGTTTGCTGTGCCTAGCTAAAATCTCCAGATCTGGAGAAAAGCCCTCCTCGTAGCATACAGGAATACGCACTATACGAGGCTTGTCGGGGGGTGGGGGAGGGTTGCGGAGAAAATCCCCGATAGTTTTACTGAGTAGTTGGCATAGGGCTTTATACTCCCATAGAGCCGGGCTGAAAATAACGGTCAGGCACTGATATGCGGGAATAATATCGATAATACCTGCTTGATCTTCATCTAACAGCGCTGCTCTTAAGTCGATAATTGTCCGGCTAAGTGCCTTGCTGGGCTGTCCGGGAAAGCGAATATCTACCGCACAATCCCCGTTGGCAATCAGGGTTGGCAGTGTTGGCGGGCTGGAGTGTGTCATCGAACTATACTCACACCATTGGTGTTGAGGTGTTGATAGAGTTGTCTGGCGATAGCGGGCGCCTGGGGGTTATCACCGTGAAGGCAGAGGGTGTCTACGGAAAATAGTAATTTGCCGCCGTGGTAATCTTTAAACTCCAACCCCTTTGCCAGGCAAGTTGCCTGCTCCAGGCACCTTTCTATCTCGCTAATAACCGCGTTGCTCAGTGAGCGAGGCGCGAGTTGGTGGTCGCTCAGATATTGCCTGTCGATAAAGCCTTCGCGAATAAATGCTTTATGGGGGGCGGTGAGCTGCATGGCGCCATTGGCTAAGCCCAAAACCTTTAGAGATGGGTAGCGTTTATTAAATAGGGTGGTGATACTTTTGGCCATTTCTCTGTTTGATTCTGCATCGTTATAGAGAGCGCCGTGTAGTTTGATATGGTCGAGCTTGGCTCCAAGCTGGTGTGCAATATTTTCTAATCGATCTATTTGTTCGCAGAGAGAGTCGAGTAATTTTGTTTGTGGGATGTCTAGCGATTTTCGGCCAAAATTATCCCTGTCGGGATAGCTGGGGTGAGCGCCAATTTTTAAATTATTTTGTAGTGCATTTTCTATAGATCTGGCCATGATAGCTAGGGTGCCGGCGTGACCACCGCACGCTATATTGCAGCGGGAAATAAACGGCATGATTTGAGCGTCCCTATCACAGCTGTGTAAATCCGTACCTTCACCCAGATCGCAGTTGATATCGATATTCACTGTGGCATCCCGATCGTACTAAATTGGAGTTGGTTTAAATGCTAGGGGCCTGTCTATTAAGATGCTTGGTCATTGGGGCACTGGCTTGTAAGTAGGTGGCATAGAAATATGCCAGAGAAATCATAATTGCACTTACCGCGATAACTAAATTCACGTGTTCGCGATTTAAAAGCCTCATATTTTATCGAGTCTGCCTAGTCGTTATTCTTAAATAAATTGATAAGAAAGGGTGCCGAGTTCTAGGTCGGCATCCTCTCTTGTTCAGTTAATCCAGCATTGCTTTTAAGAAACGTCCGGTATGGGAAATATCCATTTCTGCGACGTCCTCGGGTGTCCCTGTGGCAATAATTTGCCCGCCGCCAGAGCCACCCTCCGGGCCCAGGTCTACAATCCAGTCCGCAGTTTTTATTACGTCCAGATTGTGTTCGATCACTACGATAGTATTGCCGTGATCGCGCAGGCGGTGCAGAACGTCCAGCAGCAATTGGATATCGGCAAAGTGCAGGCCGGTAGTGGGTTCGTCGAGGATATACAGGGTCTGTCCGGTGTCGCGTTTGGAGAGTTCGCGGGAGAGTTTTACCCGCTGGGCTTCACCACCTGAGAGGGTGGTGGCGGCCTGCCCCAGTTTGATATAGGACAGACCTACATCCATTAGGGTTTGTAATTTTTTGGCGATTACGGGTACCGGGTCAAAGAACTCTCGGGCATCCTCCACGGTCATTTCCAAAACCTCGTGGATATTTTTACCCTTGTAGTGCACCTCCAGGGTCTCGCGGTTGTAGCGCTTGCCGTGACAGGTATCACAGGGGACATAGATATCTGGTAAGAAGTGCATTTCCACTTTAATTACGCCGTCGCCCTGACAGGCCTCGCAGCGGCCCCCTTTGACGTTAAAGCTGAAGCGCCCGGGTTTATAACCCCGCGAACGGGCCTCTTGGGTGCCGGCAAACAGATCGCGAATGGGGGTAAAAATACCGGTATAAGTTGCCGGGTTGGAGCGGGGCGTGCGCCCGATAGGGCTCTGATCAATATCCACGCATTTGTCGAAGTGCTCCAGGCCGTGTACCGCTTTATAGGGGGAAGCCTTAAGGGTTGTGGCCTTATTGAGTGCTGTGGCGGCGAGCGGGTACAGGGTTGTATTAATCAGTGTGGATTTACCGGAGCCGGATACACCGGTGACACAGGTAAATAATCCTACTGGGATTTCCAGGTCGACATCCTGCAAATTGTTGCCGCTGGCGCCTTCGAGGCGCAGCAGGTAGTCCGGGTCGGGGACGTAACGCTCCTCTGGGACGGCAATTTTCTTTTTGCCGGAGAGGTATTGGCCGGTGAGGGATTTTTTACACTTGGCAATTTTACTGGCGCTGCCCGCTGCCACAACCTCTCCACCGTGGACACCGGCACCGGGGCCGATATCGACAATAAAGTCAGCACTGCGAATGGCATCCTCGTCGTGCTCCACCACAATCACGGTGTTGCCGAGATCGCGCAGGTGGGTGAGGGTATTGAGCAGGCGCTCGTTGTCTCGCTGGTGCAAACCGATGGAGGGCTCATCGAGAATATACATAACCCCCACGAGGCCAGCGCCAATCTGACTGGCGAGGCGGATGCGCTGCGCCTCACCGCCGGACAGGGTTTCGGCACTGCGGTTTAGGGTCAGGTAATTCAGGCCGACATCGACGAGGAAGCGGAATCGATCGCGCAGCTCTTTGAGAATCTTATCGGCAATCTCTTTCTGAGCGCCCTTAAAAGTCAGTTCGTGGTCGAAGTACTCGAACGCATCGCCTACCGGCAGCTCGGTAATTTGCGCCAGGGTACGGTTATCCACAAAGACATGGCGGGCCTCGCGGCGCAGGCGGGTGCCGTGACACTCTGGGCACTTTTGTGTGCTCAGGTACTTGGCCAGCTCCTCCCGAACCGATTGGGACTCGGTATCCCGGTAGCGGCGCTGAAAGTTGGGAATAATGCCCTCGAAGGTGTGCTGGCGCACGGTGACATCGCCGCGATCGTTGACGTAGCTGAAGTCGACTTCTTCGTCGCCACTGCCCTGCAATATAACCTTGCGGTGGGCTTTGCGTAATTTTTTCCAGGGCTTATCCAGATCGAAACCGTAGTGTTCGGCGAGGGAGTCGAGCATGTGGTAATAGTAGATATTGCGTCTGTCCCAACCGCGAATGGCGCCCTCGGAAATACTGCTTTCCGCATCGATAATCACCTTGTCTTCATCGAAGAACTGCTTGACCCCCAAGCCATCACAGCTGGGGCAGGCCCCGGCGGGGTTGTTGAAGGAAAATAGGCGTGGTTCCAGCTCATCCAGTGAATAGTCGCACACCGGGCAGGCGTGGCGGGCGGAGAACAGACGGTCCTCCTGGTCCCCATCCATAAAGCTGATGGAGGCGATGCCGTCGGTGAGATTCAGAGCGGTTTCAAAGGACTCCGCCAAGCGCAGTTGCAGATCTTCGCGCACCTTAAAGCGGTCGACTACCACCTCAACGGTGTGCTTGCGGCGCTTATCCAGCTTGGGGGTGTCGTCCAGGTCGCAGGTAACCCCGTCGATCCGTGCCCGCACAAACCCGTCGCGGCGCAGTTGTTCAAACACGTGCTGGTGCTCACCCTTGCGATCGCGAACTACCGGCGCCAGCAACATAATTTTGCTGCCTTCCGGTAAAGCCAGTACCTGATCCACCATCTGGCTGATCGTCTGGGCTTGCAGGGGTTCGTCGTGCTCGGGGCAGCGGGGTTCGCCGACCCGGGCGAACAGCAGCCGCAGATAGTCGTAGATCTCGGTGATGGTGCCCACGGTGGAGCGTGGGTTGTGAGAGGTGGACTTCTGCTCGATAGAAATGGCCGGCGATAGCCCCTCGACAGTATCCACATCCGGCTTTTCCATCATCGATAGGAACTGGCGCGCGTAGGTGGAGAGGGATTCCACATAGCGGCGCTGCCCCTCGGCGTAGAGGGTGTCGAAGGCCAGGGAGGATTTACCGGAACCGGATAGGCCGGTAATAACGATCAGTTTATCGCGGGGAATATCCAGGTCGATATTCTTCAGGTTGTGGGTGCGAGCACCCCTTACATAAATCGTGTCCACACTCTACCTATATGCTGCTAATACGGGGCCGGGCCTCGGACTTGCTCCGCGCGGGGCGATCACAACTGCGGTGCCGGAAAAACAGTCAAGTATAAACTCGCCACCTGATGTGCGAAAATTGTCTTTCGCAATACCCGACATTCAGGCAGATAGCATTTGATGATTCCTGTGATTCTCTGTGGTGGTACCGGCTCACGCCTGTGGCCACTCTCTCGCGAGGCCTACCCCAAGCAGTTCCTACCCCTTATCGGCGGCGAAACAATGTTGCAGGCGACTGTGCGGCGCCTGGAGGGCATTGAGCAGTTACAGGCGCCGATCCTGGTATGCAATGAAGAGCATCGCTTTGCCGCCGCCGAGCAATTGCAGGAAATCGGCCACGGGGCCCAGTCTATTTTGCTGGAGCCCTGTGCGCGCAATACCGCGCCGGCTATCGCCCTGGCTGCCCTGGCAGCCCTGGAGTCCGGCACAGACCCCTTGCTGTTAGTGCTGCCGGCAGATCACGCCGTTGCCAATGAGGCAAACTTTCAAGAGTCTGTAGAGTCGGCTCGAACCCTGGCGGAGCAGGGGCACCTGGTGACCTTTGGCATTGTGCCGACCCGGGCGGAGACCGGCTACGGCTACATTCGACGCGGGGATAACTTGGCGGCAACGGCCTGGAAAGTGGCGGAGTTTGTCGAAAAACCGGACGCTGAAACCGCAGAGTCTTACCTGGCATCCGGTGATTACTCCTGGAACAGCGGTATGTTCCTGTTCCGCGCTTCCCGCTATCTGGAGGAGCTGGAGCGATACCGTGCGGATATTCTCGCGGCCTGTCGCAGTGCCTATCAGAGCGCCGTCCGGGACCTGGATTTTACCCGGGTGGATAGAGCGGCCTTTGCTGCCTGTGCCGATGAATCTGTGGACTATGCAGTGATGGAGCCGACGGAGTCCGCTGCGGTAGTGCCCATGGATGCGGGTTGGAGCGATGTGGGCTCCTGGCAGGGGCTGTGGGAGCTGGCTAAACGCGATGCCAATGACAACCTGCTCCAGGGCGATGTGTTGCTAGAAGACTCCCAGCGCTGTCTGGTGCGTGGTGAGAGCCGCTTGGTTAGCCTTCTCGGCGTATCCGACCTAGTAGTTGTGGATACCGATGACGCGCTTTTAATTGCCGACCGGCAGCGGGTTCAGGAAGTCAAAAAACTGGTCGGCAAGCTCAAGAGCACTGGCCGCAGTGAGGCCCAAAGGCATCGCAAAGTATATAGGCCCTGGGGCTACTACGATTCGATTGATGCGGGGCCGCGCTTCCAGGTGAAGCGTATCGTGGTAAAGCCGGGTCAGCAGCTATCCCTGCAAATGCACCACCACCGCGCTGAACACTGGGTTGTGGTGCAGGGGACTGCCAAGGTTACCCGGGGCGAAGAAGAGGTCCTGATCACCGAGAACCAATCGACTTATATTCCCCTGGGGGTGGTGCACCGCCTGGAGAACCCCGGCACGATTCCCCTAGAGCTGATTGAGGTGCAATCCGGCAGTTATCTCGGGGAGGATGACATTGTCCGACTCGATGATGAGTACGGTCGCAACTAGCTGTGGATAAAAGTTGTGCTGTTTCCCCTACAGCCGGGAGGCGGCTCACTGTACAATGCGCGCCCTATTTGATGCTGTTCCGGGATTTGCATGAATTCCATTGAGCGCCGTGCCCTGGGTGGGCTGGCTTCCCTGTATGTCTTTCGTATGCTGGGCCTGTTTATGGTCCTGCCGGTTCTCACTGTGTACGGCGAGGGCTATCGCGATAGCACGCCCATGCTGCTGGGACTGGCAATGGGCGCCTATGGTCTGAGCCAGGCGATACTACAAATTCCCCTGGGGCTCCTGTCCGATCGCTGGGGGCGCAAACCGGTTATTTATACGGGGTTGGCGCTGTTCGCCCTGGGTAGCGTTATCGCTGCGCTGACGGACTCGGTTTACGGCCTAATCGCGGGGCGGGTACTACAGGGCTGTGGCGCGATTGCCGCTGCGGTGATGGCGCTGGTGGCCGATTTAACCCGCGATGAAAAGCGCGGTATTGCCATGGCAATTATCGGGGCTTCGATCGGCGTCGCGTTTATGCTGGCGGTGATATTGGGGCCGGCGCTGGCCGGTGTTGGCGGCTTGCCGGCGATTTTCTGGGTGACGGCGGGTCTGGCGCTACTGGGCGGATTGCTGGTCTGGCGTTTGGTGCCGACACCAGAGGTAGCGCGGCGTCCGGCGGTTTATGGCAGCGGCTTCCATAGCGTAGTTAAAAACGGCCTTGTTTGGCGCTTGGTGTCCGGAGCCTTTTTCTCCCACTTGTTGCTCACGGCGCTATTTGTCGCCCTGCCACTGGTACTGGTCGACAGGTTGGAGTGGCCGGCAGATGAACACTGGAAGCTGTATGGGCCGTTAATGTTCGGCACTTTCCTGGTGATGTTGCCGCTGATGAGGGTGGCGGAGAAAAGTGACCGGGTAGCACTCGCACTTAACTTTGCCGGTTTGGCTTTGATCGGTGGCAGTGCGGCCCTGCTGTGTGCAAGCAGCTGGCTGTTGGTTGTCTCGCTGACGGTATTCTTTATCGGTTTCAATCTGCTTGAGGCCCTGCTGCCGGCACAATTGACGCGGAAGGCCCCGGCGGAGGCGAGAGGTGCAGCTACAGGGCTCTACGCGACCCTACAGTTCTTTGGCACCTTTGTCGGCGGCAGCCTGGGTGGCTTGCTATTTGGCTTGGGGGGCGCCTCGGCAGTTGCCGGGCTGGGCTTGGCGGTGCTGCTGGTGTGGATGTTGTTGTGGTGGGCCCTGCGGGATAAGCGTTGAGGTAGTACTTACTAACAGCGAGCCGCTATTGTATCCTACTGGATATAAATACAATATTTGCTGCTGGCGCAATCCTGTGCTGGCGGCGTATCAAAACACTTGATCGTTTAATTGATCACTTAAATAGTTTATTGCCCCGGGTGGAGCCCGGGTCGAGGAGAGGAGAGGGCGATGGCCAGGGGTATTAATAAAGTAATTCTGATCGGTAACCTGGGAAATGACCCGGAAACCAAATATATGCCCAGTGGCGGCGCTGTTACCAATATCAGCTTGGCGACCAGTGAGAGCTGGAAGGACAAGCAAACCGGTCAACAGCAGGAGCGCACTGAGTGGCACCGCGTGGTGTTTTTTAACCGCCTGGCTGAGATCGCCGGTGAGTACCTGCGCAAGGGCGCCAAAGTTTATGTAGAGGGCTCCCTGCGCACCCGCAAGTGGCAGGATAAGAATAGCGGCCAGGACCGTTACACCACTGAAATTGTCGCCAGCGAAATGCAGATGCTGGACGGTCGCGGTGAGCAGGGCGGTTTCGGCCAGGGTATGGGCGGCGCTGGTATGGGCGCAGCTGCGGGTGGTCAGATGGGTGGCCAGTCCATGGGTGGTTCTGGAGGTTTTGACCAGCAGGGCGGCGGTTTCCAGGGTGGCTACCAGCAGCAGGGCGGCCAGGACGCTTACGGACAGCAGGGGCGTACCGCTCCCGCACCGATGGCACCAGCTAACCAGCAGCCCCAGCAACAGCCAAACCAGGCCCCTGCCGGTGGTTTCGATAATAGCTTTGACGACGATATTCCCTTCTGAGAACTGGATTGACCTGTGTCTGAATTGAATACAGGCTATATGCCGGATACCGTCGCCATTATCACTGCGGGCAATGAGATTGACGGCGCGTTGCAGAAGCGATTGCAGCGCGCGGGCTTTCGCATCCAGCAGCTGGCTCCCGGGGAAATCGACCAGTTGAGACCCGGCTCAATAGTGATTAATGCCTCTGCCTGCGCCGATAATCGGGGTATGTCGGAGTCGCTACAGGTGAGTGAGCAGCTTTGTGCGGCGCCCTGTGAGCATATTATTCACCTCTCATCCTGCCGGGTATTCTCCGGCGGTGAGCGCCGCCGCTATGACGAGGATGAACCGGCGGAGCCCCAGTCTTTGAGTGGGCGCGAGTGGCTGGCGTGTGAAGAGGCGTTTAGTGGGTTGCAAAACCTGACGATTCTGCGCTTTGGCTGGATGGTGGATAGTGGCCCCGATGCTTTGCTGGGGCGCATTTTGCGGGATTTTGTCTCCGCTGAGCCCCTGGCCCTGGATGGGAGCGACAGCGGCAATCCGGTGACGGTAGTGGATATGGCCCGTGTTGCCGTGGCCGTTGCCCAGCAGCTTGCCAGCGGCGCTACTGCCACAGGCGTATTCCACTACGGCAGCTCAGACAGCTGTACAGAGATAGAGTTTGCCCTTGAGGTTGTCGAGCGCGCCCAGGCTTTTTACGACGAAGAGCGCCTGGCCCAATTCGCGGCACCTGGGGGTGAGGATGAAAAGCGGGATCGCAGTATTGTACTTTCGTGTGGCAAGTTGCGGGATGTCTTTGGCATTCAGCAGCGCAGTTGGCGACAGGGACTGACACGTCAAGTTGAGCTGTGGCTGGAGCGCTTGCACGCGGCAGCGGAATAGTGTGATTGCTGTTACACGGCCAGTAAAAAGGGCGCCTTGAGGCGCCCTTTTTATTTTGCTCAGATTTTATCGAATATCAGACAGGCATTGGTGCCGCCAAAGCCGAAGCTGTTGGACATAGCCCGCTTCACCTCTGTCTCGCGAAGCTCGCTGACCAGGTCCATTCCCTCGGCAGCAGGGTCGAGGTTCTCTACATTAGCTGATGCCGCAATAAAGTTGTTCTGCATCATCAGTAGGCTGTAGATAGCTTCCTGAACCCCCGCAGCTCCCAGGGAGTGGCCGGTAAGCGACTTGGTGGAGGCAAATGCTGGAACCTTATCCCCAAAGACCTCACGCATGGCTTTTAATTCGGCGATATCGCCCACGGGCGTAGAGGTGCCGTGGGTGTTGATGTAGTCCACCTCGCCTTGCAGACCTTTGCCATCCATGCCGGCCAGGGCCTGTTGCATGCAGCGGGCGGCGCCTTCACCACTCGGTGCAACCATATCGTAGCCATCGGAAGTTGCGCCGTAACCGGTCAACTCCGCATAGATAGTCGCACCGCGCGCCAGGGCGTGCTCCATTTCTTCCAGTACCAGGCAGCCACCGCCGCCGGCGATCACAAAGCCATCGCGATCGGCATCGTAGGGGCGGGAGGCGTGGGTTGGGTTGTCGTTGTATTTGCTCGACAGGGCGCCCATGGCATCAAACAGGTGGGTAAGGCTCCAGGCGAGTTCTTCACCGCCACCGGCAAAGACTACATCCTGCTTGCCCATTTGGATTAGCTCGGCGCCGTGGCCAATGCAGTGGGCGCTGGTGGCACAGGCAGAGGAAATACTGTAGTTGACCCCTTTAATTTTGAAGGGGGTTGCGAGGCATGCGGATACGGTACTGCCCATTACCTGGGGGACGCGGTAGGCGCCGACGCGGCGCACACCTTTCTCCTTCAGGGTATGTGCGGCGTCAATAATCTGCTGGGTGGAGGTGCCCCCGGAGCCCATCACAATGCCGGTGCGCGGGTTGGATACATCGGTCTCTTCGAGGCCGGACATCTCGATAGCTTCGCGCATGGCTATGTAGGCATAGGCGGCTGAATCGCCCATAAAGCGCAGTTGCTTGCGATCGATATGCTCTTTGAAATCGATGTCCACAGGTCCAGCCACATGGCTGCGCAGGCCGAGTTCCCGGTATTCCTCTTGGAAGCGAATACCGCTGCGGCCAGTTTTTAGTGACTCGGTGACTGCTTGAATGTTGGTACCGATACAGGAAGTGATGCCCATTCCGGTAATGACGACCCGACGCATAGTGATCTCCAGCATAACTTGTCGGCAGAGGACAGATGGTTTCTACCGGTATTAGTCTTAAACGAGTTTAAAAATTATCCGTGCGGGTAAATAAGCCTACGCGAAGATCCTTTGCGATGTAAATCTCCCTGCCATCCACAGAGACACTGCCGTCGCCAATTCCCATAACAAGTTTGCGCTCAACAACCCGGCTCATTTGGATATGGTAAGTCACCTTTTTGCTGGTGGGCAGGATTTGGCCTGTAAATTTAACCTCACCACAGCCCAGTGCGCGGCCGCGACCGGGATTGCCTTTCCAGGCTAAGAAATAGCCCAGCAGCTGCCACATGGCGTCCAGGCCCAGACACCCGGGCATTACGGGGTCACCGGGGAAGTGGCAGTCAAAGAACCACAGATCGGGGTGAATATCGAGTTCGGCAATCAGCTCTCCCTTGCCAAATGCGCCGCCATCTTTGGAGACGTGAGTGATCCGGTCCAGCATCAACATATTGGGAGCCGGCAACTGGGCGTTGCCTGGGCCGAACATCTCGCCGCGAGAGCAGGTCAGGAGCTCCTCTCTGGAGTACTCACTTTTTTGTACAAAATTACTCATCATTTCCCCGCTAATGGGTGGTTATGCAATTGACAATGGACATTTTTGCAAGAGCGGGCATTCTAAGGGCTGTGTATCGCTTGTCCAGTCAGTCAGGGCAATTTTTGTGACTGGCGCCAGTGTTGCCTTCACAACTACTGCCTATTTAGCTTATAAACTCCCTTTGCTGGTTTGTTGAATTTTGGCTTTACCTTCGGGAAATTCACACTTTGGGGCAAGTTTATCGGGTTCGTGTGTAAGTGTTCGCATAGCGGCGCTATGATAAGTTGCCATCCCTGCGCGGGGGCGCGCTGATAAAACATTGATTGGGGGAGCATAATGCTCAAAAAATGCCTATTTCCTGTCGCCGGTTACGGCACTCGTTTTCTTCCTGCCACCAAAGCTATGCCTAAGGAGATGTTGCCGCTGGTTAACAAGCCCCTGGTTCAATACGGTGTCGAAGAGGCTATCGAGGCCGGGCTGACCGAGATCGGCTTTGTTACAGGGCGTGGTAAGCGTGCCATTGAGGATCATTTTGATACCAATTTCGAGCTGGAACAGCAAATTGCCGGTACCGGTAAAGAGCGCTACCTGGATTCCGTGCGCCAAGTAATCGACAGTGCGAGTTTCTCGTATACGCGCCAGGGGGAAATGAGGGGCCTGGGAGACGCAATTTTACAGGGACACCGCCTGGTTGGTGACGAGCCCTTCGGAGTCGTGCTGGCGGATGATCTGTGCCTGAATGAGGATATGGGTGTTTTGGCGCAAATGGTCCAGCTGTATAAGCAGTTCCGCTGCAGTATTGTCGCTGTAGAGGAGGTGCCAAAGGAGCATATCCATAAATTTGGAGTTATTGCAGGTAACGAAATTAAACCTGACTTGTACCAGGTTACCGATATGGTCGAGAAGCCCGCCGCAGAAGATGCCCCCAGCAATATGGCAATTATCGGTCGCTATATTCTGACACCGGATATCTTTGATCTGATTCGCGATACTCCACCGGGTAAAAATGGTGAGGTTCAAATTACCGATGCGCTGATGGCGCAGGCCCAGCAGGGCTGTGTGCTGGCCTATGCCTTTAAGGGGCGCCGCTTTGATTGTGGCTCTGTAGAAGGGTTTATCGACGCGACTAACCACGTTTATGAAAACGTGTATCTGCCAGAGCAGGCAGAGGGGGGTAAGGGCCAATGAATGAGCTGACTTGCTTTAAGGCTTACGACCTTCGCGGCCGTGTCCCCGATGAGCTCAACTCCGACGTTGCCTATCGGGTGGGCCGCGCCTTTGCCCAGTTTCTGGGGGCCCGCCGCGTTGTGGTGGGACATGATATTCGTTTGACCAGCGGCGAACTCACCGACGCATTGGTGAATGGTTTGCGCGATGCCGGCGCCGATGTATTCCATATCGGTGAGTGCGGTACCGAAGAAGTGTACTTTGCCAATTTCCATGGGGACTTTGACGGCGGTATTTGTGTGACTGCCAGCCACAACCCTATGGACTACAACGGTATGAAGTTTGTGCGTGAGGGGAGCAGTCCGATCAGCGGTGATACCGGTTTACTGGATATCAAGCGCCTGGCCGAAGAGAACAATTTCCCCGCCGTTGAGCAGCGAGGGAGTTTGCAGCGCTTCGAGCACCGCGCTGATTTCGTACAGCACTTACTGGGATATATCGATAGCACCGCACTGAAGCCACTAAAATTGGTGGTGAATGCCGGTAATGGCGGTGCAGGTGCTGTTGTGGATGTGCTGGCTCCGCAGCTGCCATTTGAATTTGTGCGTGTTCACCACGAGCCCAACGGCAACTTCCCCAATGGAATCCCCAACCCAATACTGATCGAGAATCGCCACTCAACCGCTAAGGCCGTGCGTGAAAGTGGCGCTGATTTTGGCATCGCCTGGGACGGTGATTTTGATCGCTGCTTTTTCTTCGATGAAAATGGCGATTTTATCGAAGGTTACTATGTTGTTGGCTTGCTGGCGGAGGCTTTCCTGGTAAAAAACAGTGGCGCCAAAGTCGTACATGATCCGCGCCTGCTCTGGAATACCGAGGATATTGTCCAGGCTGCGGGCGGGGAGCCGGTGCAGAGTAAAACCGGTCACGCCTTTATTAAGGAGCGTATGCGCAAGGAAGACGCCATTTATGGTGGTGAAATGAGTGCGCATCATTATTTCCGCGATTTTGCCTATTGTGATAGCGGTATGATCCCGTGGCTATTAGTTGCGGAGTTGGTGAGCCGCAGTGGTAAATCGCTATCTCAGCTCGTCGGCGAGCGCATGGCTGCTTTTCCCTGCTCGGGAGAGATCAACTCTAAAGTTGAGGATGCCGCAGCGCTGTTAAGGGCGGCGGAAGAAAAGTATGGCCCCGCAGCTGACAGTGTTGAGCACGTAGATGGGCTGAGCGTTGCCTATCCCGAGTGGCGCTTTAATTTGCGTATGTCAAATACTGAGCCGGTTGTTCGCTTGAATGTTGAATCCCGGGGAGATGAGGTGTTGATGCGGGAAAAAACAGAGGAGCTTCTTCAGCTGATCGGCTGATGCCTTTTTTCTCGTATAAAAAGCCCCGCAAATGCGGGGCTTTTTTGTTTGAGGGCTGTCTGTTTACAGGAGTCGGGTAACAGCCTGGATTGGCCCTTTGGGGGTTTTTAAGTGCTGGGCGTAGATTTGCCACTGGTTGTCAATCCGCACTCCAACGACAGAGGCGTAGTCGGTGTAGTTGTGGTGGTGGGGTTTTAGAGCTGAGCGGCCAAGGGATTTTTGCACCCCGCCGAAAACCCAGAATTTCCCCTGATTGATAACGGCATTGTGCGTGGCTTTGCCATTAAGCCCCTGGTTTTTTCTCGGCCGAATATGGGCAACGACCGGCATATTTGCGTTGTGCCCGCCTATACAGAAACAGCAGTCACTGAGCTGGCCGGTAACCATAATGTCGGCACCGTTGCGCATTTGATAGGGTTCAATGCGATCTAGGGAAAGTTTTTCACTCCAGTCGATCATGCGAATATGGTGAACTTTGACTGTTTGTGGGTCTTCGATAAAAGTCCCATTGGGGTCAAAAGCAAATAACTCGTTGGGTTTATCGTCACCGGACGCGCCCATATTCATGGTATAGGTCCCGAATTGATAATCCATAACTTCGGTTTTTTTACTGCCGGTAATTTTTATGAGATTACTGCCCAAGAATATTTCCGGGTAATTTTTTAGCTGATAAAGCGCAGTAGAGCTTTTCATATCCTGGTCTCTCTATGCTAATTACTTGTGCGCTTGTTATTTTGTGCCTCTGTGGAATTAAAATTGACGCCTAAAATGACAAGCAGGACAAATCGTACCCAAAGTTGGGTGCTTAGTGGAAAATAGGTGCGAATAAAGCTCGTTACTTGGTCAGGAACATCTGCGCTAGGGCTGCTCAGTTGCGGCGCAGCTAGGGGGATTTGCTCTTGGGAATATTTAATTTGCCCGAGCTATTGCGATAGCCCGGGCAGCAATTACTTTTAGACGTTTCTCTCTATGGCAAAGTTCGCCAATTGTTGTAGGGCGGTTTTTTGTTCACTGGTGGGCATAAAGGCCAGCTGTTTTTTGGCATCTTCCACGGCGGCTCGCGCGCGCTCCATGGTGTAGTCCAGTGCACCACAAGCCTCAATGGCCTCCACGATTTCTGTGAGTTTTTCCGCGCTGCGCTGCTCGATCGCCGTTTTTACCAGCAATGCCTGCTCTTTACTGCCATTGGCCATGGTGTAAATCAGGGGCAGGGTGGGTTTGCCTTCCGCCAGGTCGTCACCGACATTTTTACCCAGCTCTTCGGGGTTGCCACGGTAGTCGAGCGCATCGTCAACCAATTGGAAGGCGAGCCCCAGATGGCGGCCGTAGAGCTTCAGTGCGGTTTGCTCCTCGCTTGAACAGCTGGCTAATACGGCCGCCGTCTCACAGGCGGCCTCGAACAGAGCGCCGGTCTTTTTGTGGATAACGGTAAAGTAGTTCTCTTCGCTTACCGCCGGGTCTCCAGCGTTGACCAACTGTTGAACCTCGCCCTCTGCGATGGTGTTGGTGGTCTCCGAGAGAATTGCCATGATACTCATATCTTCCAGGGCAACCATCATCTGGAAGGCGCGGGAATAGAGGAAGTCCCCCACCAGCACACTGGGTGCATTGCCCCACTTGGCATTGGCGGTGAGGCGGCCGCGACGCATGTCAGAGGTGTCCACGACGTCGTCGTGCAGCAGGGTGGCAGTGTGAATAAACTCAATAATGGTGGCGAGATCAATATGGTTCTGGCCCCGGTAACCGCAGGCCTTGGCGCAGAGCAGTACCAGTAGCGGGCGCAGGCGTTTACCCCCGGCCTCAACCAGGTAGTGACCTATATTTTCCACCAGGGGAACGTCCGAGTGCAGTTGGTCGAGGATACGCTGATTAACCGCAGCAAAGTCTTCGGCGGCGACCCGGTGAAAAGGCAGCATGTGAGAGTTCCTTATACGACTAGACAGGGGCCTTCCGGGGGCCGGAGGGCGAAGGGGCGCTATTGTATCAACCCGGCGAATTGATTAGAATCTGCGCCCCGCCAATTGCGGGCTCTTTGCGGCTATTGAGTCGCTATTGGAGCCTTTGGCGAATAGATGTTAAACACACGGCGCAAGCTCCCGAAATGCGGAGCAGTGACTTAATGGTCCTCCCGCTGCTTCGTGTCGTCCTTACCGGAGCATAGAAATATGTACGCTGTTTTTGAGAGCGGTGGCAAGCAACACCGTGTAGAAGAAGGCGAAGTACTTCGCCTGGAGAAGCTGGAAGTAGCAACTGGCGAATCCATCGATTTTGATAAAGTGTTCATGGTTGTCGATGGCGACAAGATCAGCATTGGCGCTCCTGTTGTAGATGGCGCTAAAGTAACTGCTGAAGTGGTAAGTCACGGTCGCGGCGAGAAGGTGAAAATCATCAAGTTCCGTCGTCGTAAGCACTCCATGAAGCGCCAGGGCCACCGTCAGTGGTACACCGAAGTTAAAATCACTGGCATCAAGGCATAAGAGAGGAGTAACGACTCATGGCACATAAGAAAGCTGGCGGTAGTACGCGAAATGGTCGCGATTCCGAGAGTAAACGCCTGGGCGTGAAGCGCTTTGGCGGCCAGTCTGTAGCAGCAGGCAACATCATCGTTCGTCAGCGTGGCACCAAGTTCCACGCCGGTGTTAACGTTGGTATGGGCAAAGACCACACCCTGTTCGCCACTGCGGACGGCGTTGTGAAGTTTGAAGTTAAGGGCCCCAACAACCGCAAGTTCGTTTCTATCGAAACTGCTTAAGCGGTCATTAGCCCAAGCTTCATAAAAAGCCCCGCTATTGCGGGGCTTTTTTGTTGGAAACGTCGCAGAAAAGCCGCGACGGGAAGTTAGGGTGGCAGTTGCCCACAGGGGGCGGCTTGTCGGCTGGTATGATGATAGGGGTGCGCGCATGTGTGCACCGGATGAGACAACCGCTGTGGCGGTGGAGTGATTATGAAGTTTGTCGATGAGGCGCCCATCTTTGTGCAGGCAGGTAAGGGCGGCAATGGCTGCCTGAGCTTTCGCCGGGAAAAGTTTGTTGAGAAGGGCGGCCCGGATGGCGGCGACGGTGGTGACGGCGGCTCCGTTTACCTGGAGGCCGACGATTCCCTGAATACCCTGGTGGATTATCGCTACCAGCCCCGCTATGCCGCTGAGAGCGGTCAGCCGGGCCGGGGGCGCAACTGTACTGGCGCCAAGGGTGAGGACCTGGTCCTTAAGGTGCCGGTGGGCACCACGATCATTGATGTGGATACCGGCGAGACACTCGGCGATATGACCGAAGCCGGTGAGCGCCAGCTGGTGGCCCAGGGGGGCTTCCACGGTCTGGGCAATACCCGCTTCAAATCCAGTACTAACCGTGCGCCGCGCCAGACCACCCACGGCACTGAAGGCGAGATGCGCAGCCTCAAGCTCGAACTGAAGGTTCTGGCGGATGTGGGCATGTTGGGGCTGCCCAATGCGGGCAAATCCACGTTTATTCGCGCCGTCTCTGCGGCCAAGCCGAAAGTGGCCAACTACCCCTTTACCACCCTGGTGCCAAATTTGGGGGTGGTGCAAGTGCAGAAGCATCGCAGCTTTGTGATTGCAGATATTCCCGGCCTGATTGAAGGTGCAGCCGAAGGGGCGGGCCTGGGGATTCGCTTCCTCAAGCACTTAACTCGCTGTCGGGTTTTGCTGCACTTGGTTGACTTGGCTCCCTTTGATGGCTCTGATCCGGTGGAGAATGCCCGAGCCATTGAGCGCGAGCTGTCCACCTTTAGCCCGACCCTGGCCGGGCGTGAGCGCTGGTTGGTATTGAACAAGACCGACCTGGTGCCCGCTGCGGAGCTGGAAGAGCGCTGTCAGGCGGTAGTAGATGCCCTGGGTTGGGAGGGGCCTGTATTCCGTGTGGCGGCTATTCGCAAGGAGGGCACCGATGCCCTCGGCGGTCGCCTGATGGATTACCTGGAAGAGCGTCAGGAAATCGAGGCGCGAGATCCCGACTTGGCTGTGGCGGAGCTGGAAGCGCAGCGTCAAATGCAGCGCGAAGCTCGCGAGCGTATCGAAGAGTTGAGAGAGAGTCATCGCGCCAAGCGCAAAGCGGCCAAAGGGCAGGTGGATGACGATGAGGATTGGGATGATGACGACGACCACGATGTGGATGTCGAGTATCGCTCTTAAATGGCATGGAGCGAGCAGTTGCTGAGTTAGCCCGGCTCGCTCAATAGTTACCTTGTCCTGAGGGGGAAGCATGGACTCCGCAACAGTGTCCCGGCAGGCGTTGACCAAGGCCCAGCGGTGGGTGATAAAAATCGGTAGCGCCCTTCTGACAGATAATGGTCGAGGTGTGAATACCGCTGCCATTTCTGCCTGGGTGGCGCAGATGGCTGATTTGCGCCGTCGAGGAATCGAAGTCGTTCTGGTGTCATCCGGCGCTGTTGCGGCTGGTATGGACCGATTGGGCTGGTGTCGCCGGCCCGAGTCTATCCACCAGTTGCAGGCGGCCGCTGCCGTGGGGCAGAGCCATCTGGTACAGGTTTATGAGCAGGCCTTTAACCGCTTTAATATTCGCAGCGCTCAGATCCTGCTGGATCACGACGATCTCTCCAATCGCACCCGCTACCTGAATGCTCGCAGCACTTTGCGCACACTCCTGTCTCTGGGGGCTGTGCCTATCGTGAATGAAAATGACACGGTGGTGACTGACGAGATACGTTTCGGTGACAACGATACCCTGGCGGCGCTGGTGGCGAACCTGGTTGAGGCGGATGCCCTGCTGATTTTGACCGATGCGGACGGGCTGTTTACCGAAGACCCCCGCGACAATCCTGAGGCGGAGCTAATTGGTGAGGCCTCTGCGCTTGATCCCAGGCTGCTGGAAATGGCGGGAGACTCTCGCAGCGGTCTGGGTCGCGGCGGTATGACCACCAAGGTGCGCGCAGCGCAGCTGGCAGCACGCTCAGGAGCCTGCACAGTGATCGCTGGCGGTGCCCTGGAGGCGGTGATAGATAAAGTCTGTGCCGGCGAGCAGCTGGGCACCCTGTTACTGCCAGAGGCGGACCCCCTGGCGGCGCGCAAGCGCTGGCTGGCGGGGCAGTTGCAAGTGCGCGGAACCCTGACTGTGGATGCCGGTGCCGAAGCGGCTGTGAGCGGCAGTGGTAGCAGTCTGTTGCCGGTAGGGGTGACCGCCGTTGAGGGGCGTTTCCGGCGGGGGGATCTGGTGTCTTGCAGGAATACTGAAGGTCGCGAGATAGCGCGGGGCCTGGTCAATTATGACAGTAGTGAGAGTGGTCGGATTCTGGGGCAGCCATCGGAGAAGTTTGCCGACCTTTTGGGGTATCGGGATGACGATGAATTGATTCACCGCGATAACCTGATCCTGCTCTGAATTGGCAGGTTTCGAATACAAAAAAGCCCCGCAATGCGGGGCTTTTTTGTGTCTGCTGCCTAAGGGGTTAGGCGGCCAGAGCTTTGATCTGAGCGTTCAGACGGCTCTTATGACGAGCGGCTTTATTCTTGTGAATAATGCCTTTGTCTGCCATACGGTCAATAACGGGAACTGCTTCTGCGTACGCAGTTTTTGCTTTTTCCGCATCGCCGGCATCGATGGCCGCAACTACCTTCTTGATGTAGGTGCGCACCATGGAGCGCAGACTGGCGTTGTGCATGCGGCGCTTGTCGTTCTGGCGCGCGCGTTTCTTCGCTTGAGGTGAGTTGGCCACCGGTTGCTCCTGTCTGGAATCTATAAATCTGTAACTAACAGGCCCTGGGGCCCGATCGGGACGCGACATTATCGCTACAGTTGGTTGTTTGTCAACCATCGCGGGCGCCTCGGTGCAGATATGTTGTCAATCTGCGGTCGCGGTCACCCGCTCGACAACTCCAGGCTGAACTCTACACCGCTGCCGTCGCTGCGGTTGCGGGCTTTTAAGGTACCGCCGTGAAAGTCGGCAATCAGTTTGGCGATATGCAGCCCCAGCCCCAGGTGGCCGGCGTTATCGCCCTGCTTGCGCACGGATACGAGCGAGTCGAACAGCTTGTGGGCGTAGCCGTCCGGGAGCAGGGGGCCGTCATTGCCCACGGTGATCAGATACTTATTGCTATTCGCTGTCACTGACAGGCGGACTTCACTGCCCGTGGGGGCAAAGCTACAGGCGTTATCTACCAGTTTATCGAGCAGCTGTGCCAATAGCTCCGCTGCGCCGTGGCAGGGCAGTTCCCCTGCGGGTTTGTTCAGGGCGAATCGGTGTCCGCTGTGGGCATCGCCATAGCACTGTGTCATAACTTCAAGCAGGTCTGCCAGGTCGAAGGGCTCCCGCTCCGCCTGGTGGATGCTGGTTTCAAGATTGCTGGCGGCGGAGAGGCTGTTGAGAATGCCTGACAGCCGCGCGCTGCCGTCCATGGCCCGCTCGGCATAGCGGCGACTGTATTCGTCGAGCTCCCCGGCGGTGAGGTTGTCCAGGGAGGAGCGAACTACGGCCAGGGGGGTGCGCAGCTCGTGTGACAACTTACTGGCGAGAGTGCGCAGGTACTGGTGGTATTGGTCCAGCTCGCCGAGCAGGCTGGCGAAGGCCCGGTTTAGCTCCCCCAGCTCATCGCCGGCTTTCGAGCGGGGAAAGTTACCGCGCAGCTTGCCACTGGAATCTACCGCGTTGCGGGCGGCCTGGTGAAGCTTGCGTACGCGCCAGGAAAGCCAGCTGGCATAGCCCAAAAGAAAAAGCAGGGCGATAGCGGCAGCGGTGCAGCTGATTAACCACAGGCGGTGAGCGGCACCCTCCGTTACCGATTGCATCGCCTCGCCGGATTGCAGAACCAGCACCTGTCCCAGGAGGGGGCGCTCAACCACTTCATCGACCCGGGTGATTACGGGCACACTGACTACGCCAATGCGGGATTGCAGAGGCCCTGAGTACCACTGCTCCCGAGTAGTGCGCCTGCCGGGGGCTGGGAGTGGCAAATTATTTTCCGGCAGCTGTGGCAAATGCTCTCGGGCGAGTAATTTGCGGTAAGCCCAGCTTTGCAGCCAGGAATCGGTTTGGGGCTCGGTCAGGTGCAGTTGCCCGTTGCTGGCGAGAAGAAATCCCTCGCTGTCCACAACCGCGAGGTGTAGCCCCGGGCGCGCAAAGTGGTCCAGCTCCGCCTGGAGTTCTGGTAGAGGGCCTACCAGGCGCCCCGGGCGACCATCTGCTGGCAGGGTATTGGCGCTGTGTGCCGGTGGGGAGCCGTCGCTGTTGACCCTGTCGCGAATGCGGATGGCGAGGGCGCCACCGGTCAGGGCCCGGGGCAGGGTCAGTTCCAATTGATACCCCTTGGCGGATCTTGTCCAGCGGCCCCGCAGGCGCAGCTCGCGCTCGTAGCGGCCCTCTCGCGGGTTGTGCCACAGGGCACTGGCGGCGCCCTGGCTGGCCACGGGCAGAGTGTAGTGGCGGTCGGCGGTGAACAGTTCTACCGTGTCGCCGCCAGCGATTAGGCCCGTGCGTGGGTCCCGGTAGGCGGGTGTTGAGTCGGCAACCGTGAGGAGCAGGTAGATTTGCTGATTTAGCTGCCCCAGTGTCATCTGGGCTAAGGGGGATAGCTGCTCGTCCAGCAGTGTTCTGGGCTCCAGCCCCTGTGTGCGCCATTCATCGCCATAGCCGTCAATTCTCGGCGCCTGTGATAAGGGGTGCAGGTAGAGCTGGGCTCCAGGTGGACGCGATAACCGCTGGGGGTCTGGGGCGATAAGTTGGGGGGCGCTGGCGAGGCGCGCGGCAATTGCCGCCGCAGTCGCTTCGATTGCCTGAATTTGGCCCTGTGCGAGGGCGGCGTCCACCTGGCGGAGGTACTGGCAGCCGGCCCAGGGCAGGGTGAGTGCGATCAGGCTGACGAGCAAGAGTTGGCGGCGTAGGTTCATACTTAAGGTTTTGATATTGCTCGCTCGGCGGCGGCTTACAGCTGCCAGCGATAGCCCATGCCGTAGGCGGTTCCTATGGCATTAAATTCTGTGTCCAGCGCTTGGAATTTGCGCCTGATTCTTTTGACGTGAGAGGTGATGGTGTTGTCATCTAATACCACGCGGGCCGCCTCCATAAGCTGGCTGCGGGATTTAACATGGCCGGGCCTTTTGGCCAGGGCGTGGACAATCCAGAATTCGGTCACGGTCAGATCCACAGGCTGGTCATCCCAGTGGCAGTGAAGCCTGGAGATATCCAGCCACAATTTTCCCTGGGTTAAGCTCTCGCCTTCATCGCTCTGGTCCCGCAATACACTGACGCGGCGCAGTAGGGCGTTAATTCGCGCCTGCATATGGGGTAGGGAGATATCCTTGGTGAGGTAATCATCAGCGCCCAGGCGCAGTCCGGAAATAATATCCAGCTCTGAGTCCCTGGCGGTGAGAAATAATATTGGCAGGCTCGGTGCCATAGCGCGCAGCTCGCGGCAGAGCTCAAAGCCTCCCTCCACTTCGCTGCCGAGGCCCACATCAATTACGGCCAGGTCCGGCAGCCGCTGGCGAAAAGCTTCCATAGCCTCAATCCTGGCACTGTATAAATCGACCCGATAACCGTGGCGGCGCAGGGCATCGCGGTAATTTTCTGCGATAGCGCGTTCATCTTCGACAATGGCGATGGTTGCACTCATGACAAATCCCGATTTAATTCCTTTCAGGCGGGGAATCATGCACGAAGTTGCAGGGGTTAGGCAAAAAGGCGGGCGCAAGGCGCCCGCAAATACAACAGGATTTTTATCCGTTCGGAGCTGTGCGAGTGGATTTGGAGTCCACTCGCGCTTATCTAATAGCGCTTGAAGCTGGGGCTGCGGATTTGCTGTCCGCAGTGCCCCTTGAGCTTAGAAGTTTCCCGCCATGGACTCCGGCAGGGAGAAGCGGATGTCGACGCGGCGCTCCATGGCGTAGGCGTCTACATCGCCCCGGGTTGCCTGGGAATAGGTGGAGCCGAGTGCGCTGCGGCTGATTCTCTCTGCGTCGATTCCCAGCGCTACCAGGGCCTCTTCCACACTCAGGGCGCGTTGATCGGACAGCACATTGTTGTAGCCGTCACTGCCGCGGGGGTCTGCGTGCCCCTCCAGGTGAATTTGCAGGTGGGGGTGGCGCTTGAGAAAGTCAGCCATGGCGCTCAGCTGGTTTATTTGTCCCTCTTGAAGCTCATCCTCCCCGGTGGTGAACAGCATTTGGAATTGCAGTGAATCCAGAGCCAGTTGGCCGGCGTCGTTCGCGGACAGTTGAGCCGCATCCAATTGCTGTGCCAGGTTGCTGAGCTCTGCACGGCTCTCTGTCAGTTGTGTTGCCAGCATATCTGCCTCGTCTGCTTGCTTGATCTGCTCTCCGAGCCAGGCTCCGCCGAGCGCTCCGGCGATAAAGCCAACGGGTCCACCCAGAGCTGCACCGGCTATTGCGGAACCGGTAAAGACTGAGGCCTGCTTGGCCGGAGTCAAATTGGGTTCGCTGTGCTCCTTGGCCTGGGCTCCAGTGGCAATCAGAGAACTCAGGGCAACGGCCATCATTACTTTTTTCATTGTTGTGCTCCTTAGCGGCTTTTTTCTTACTCGTTTGGGCCTGTTCTGTTGTGGCCCGTTTGAGTGTTATTAAACAGCGGCAAGGAGGCGCTGGCGTGGCGCGGCTGTGACAAACAGCGGCTCAATTGTGGCGAAATATGGCGGTCGCTCCAAATATCAGCTCGGGAGCTGGCAGGGGGGGGGGCGACGGCTGTTACCGCAGAGCGTGGATGGACAGGCGGGGCCGGGGCCATCAACGACTGCTATATCCCGCACAATTGTAAGAGCCAGGGCAATAATCAAAGCGCTAATGGCCATCCCTTATTTCCCCGCGCCGCCCGCTCCATCGGTGGCGCGGCTAGCTCGCTCTTAGTATAGGCTCGCGCTCCCCCCCGCAGCAGGCTCTAACGGGGTTGATGACCCCATATACCCCCGGATTTTGCGGTAGACTTGCCGGCCAATAAGTTTCAAATTTCGCCAGGAGCCCGAGTTTTGCCACAGTCACCCCAAGCTCAGGAACAGGCAGTCGAAAAATCTGGTGCCTCCAGGTTACTGCGGGGCAGTTCCGTTGTCGGCGCGGCCACCATGTTGTCGCGAGTGGCCGGGCTGGTGCGCGATGTGGCGCTGGCTCGCTTTGCCGGTGCGGGGGATGCCGCCGATGCCTTTTTTGTCGCGTTTAAAATTCCCAATTTTTTCCGCCGCCTATTTGCCGAGGGCGCATTTGCCCAGGCCTTTGTGCCGGTGCTGGCCGAGTATCGCCAAAAGGGCGGCAAGGCGGCTGCGCGGGAATTAAATGATCGGGTCGCGGGTGCTCTCGGCGGCGTACTTTTGTTGGTTACCCTGTTTGGTGTTCTCTGCGCTCCGCTGGTCACGGGTATTTTTGCTTTTGGCTGGTGGTGGGACGGCAGTGAGCGGGAGAAATTTGATCTCGCCACCGATATGTTGCAGATCACCTTTCCCTATTTGATGTTGATTTCCCTGGCGGGATTTACCGGGGCAATACTCAATACTTTCGACCGCTTTGCTATTCCGGCGCTGACGCCGGTGCTGCTCAATCTGGTTTTGATTGCTGCGGCGACTGTCGCGACAGGTTGGTTTGACCCACACATTATGGCGCTGGCCTGGGGGGTTCTTGTGGCGGGGGTGGTGCAGCTGCTATTTCAGCTGCCCTTTCTCGCCCGTGAAGGGCTGTTGCCGAGCCCTAAATGGGACTGGCAGCACCGGGGGGTGCGCAAAATTTTGCGCCTGATGGCACCGGCCATTTTTGGCGTGTCAGTGACCCAGATCAGCCTGGTACTGGACACACTGTTGGCCTCATTCCTGCCCAGCGGCAGTGTTTCCTGGCTCTATTTCTCCGACCGCCTCACCGAGTTGCCCCTGGGGGTATTTGGGGTCGCAGTGGCTACTGTGATTTTGCCCAGCTTGTCGCGGCAACACAGCGACGGAGATCCCCGTCGCTTCCGTCACACCCTCGACTGGGCCCTGCGCAGTGTTACGCTTATCTCCCTGCCAGCGGCGGTTGCCCTGGTGGTATTGGCGGAGCCGCTTCTGACGACACTGTTCCAGTACGGGCAGATGCAGCCGCGCGATATGCAAATGGCCGCCTGGTCCCTGCGGGCCTATGCCATGGGGTTATTGGCGTTTATGCTGATTAAGGTGTTGGCACCGGGCTATTTTGCCCGCCAGGACACCTATACCCCTGTGCGTTTTGGCCTGATCGCAATAGCGGCAAAAATGGTATTGAGCCTTCTGTTTGTAATACCGCTCAATTATTACTTTAAGCTCGGCCATATGGGCTTGGCGCTGGCCACGGCTTGCCAAGCGGCGATCAACGCCTGGCTGCTCTATAAGGGCTTGCGCCGCGATGATGTGTATAAGCCCGAAGCGGGGTGGGGGGCTTACCTAGTCAGGTTGCTTCTGGCGAACTTGGCGATGGTCGCGATTTTGTTGGGGGCCTTGCACCTATGGTCACAGTGGAGCGAGTGGGCTTGGTATGACCGCGCCTGGCGTATGGGTCTGATTGTGGCTGCCGGTGGGGCCACTTATCTGTCAGTCCTGCTGGCTTCCGGCTTGCGCCCCCGGCACTTCCGCGCGACTAGTTAGTTTTTAGCGGGCTATCTGGATAAAGATGGCCCCTGGCCGCCCAGTGGGAATCCGCTATACTGTGCGGCTCGTTTTTATGAGGATGGGAAAATCGCTTTGACCCAGGAGTGCGAACTAATTCGCGGGTTACACAACCTGCGCCCCCGCCATCGGGGAAGCGTGGCGACGATCGGCTCGTTCGACGGTGTGCATCTCGGTCACCAGGCGATTGTTGCGCAGCTCAAGCAGCGCGCACAGGAGCACAATCTGCCCTCAGTGGCGATTATCTTTGAGCCCCAGCCTCACGAGTTCTTCTCCGGGGAGAAGGCGCCGGCGCGCCTGATGCGCTTTAAAGAGAAAGTGCTGGCACTATTTGATGCCGGTGCCGACCGGGTGCTGTGCCTGCAATTTAACGAGAAGCTGCGCAGCCTCAGTGCGGATGCCTTTGTGCGCCGCATTCTGGTAGACGGCCTTGGAATTCGCCACTTAGTCGTGGGGGACGATTTCCGCTTCGGCTGTGATCGCAGTGGCGACTACCGATTCCTCCAGGGCGCCGGAGTCGAAAATGGATTCACGGTGGAAGACACGGCTACGCTTGAGATTCGCGCAGCCCGAGTGAGCAGTACCCGTATCCGCGAAGCATTGCAGCGGGGCGAATTTGAGTTGGCTGAGACCTTGCTCGGACGGCCTTACAGTATTACCGGGCGGGTCGCCCCCGGCCGCGCCTTGGGCCGGCAACTGGGTGCGCCCACCGCGAATGTACGCCTGCATCGCTACCGCTCCCCGCTGGTTGGTGTTTACACCGTGCGCACCACGGCTGCGGATGGAACGGCACTGGCAAGCGGGCGGCGGGAAATTGACGGTGTGGCCAATGTGGGGTTTCGCCCGACGGTTGAAGGGGAGGGCGCCCGGCCACTACTGGAAGTCAACTTGTTTGATTTCGATGGCAATCTCTACGGAAGGGAGTTAGCGGTAGAGTTTTGCCACAAACTGCGCGATGAAGAGAAGTTTGCCTCCCTGGAAATCCTCAAAGCCCGCATCGCCCAGGATATTGACGATGCTAAAGACTGGTTTGTGCACAACCCCAAGGGGCGCTAACCGCTATACAGACGATGAATTATTCTCTACTAGAGCTGAAGTAGACATCCAATGACTGATTATAAAGTGACCTTAAACCTGCCTGAGACCGACTTTCCTATGCGCGGCAATCTGCCCCAGCGCGAGCCGGCTATTTTGAAAAAGTGGCAGGAAACCAAGCTCTACGAAAAAATCCGCGAGGCGCGGGCGGGACGCGAGCAGTTTATCCTGCACGATGGCCCTCCCTACGCTAACGGGGATATTCATATAGGTCACTCGGTCAACAAGATTCTCAAAGATATTATTATCAAGTCGAAAACCCTGAGTGGTTTCGATGCCCCCTACGTGCCGGGCTGGGATTGCCACGGCCTGCCGATTGAGCACCGCGTCGAGAAAAAGATCGGCAAGGCTGGCGCCAAGGTGGACCACAAAACGTTCCGCCAGAAGTGCCGCGAGTACGCCGCCAAGCAAGTGGATGGGCAAAAGAAAGACTTTGTCCGCCTGGGGGTGTTCGGTGAGTGGGATAACCCCTACCGCACCATGGATTTCCAGTTCGAAGGCGACATTATTCGCTCGCTCGGACGAGTGGTCAAAAACGGCCATTTGGCGCGGGGCTTTAAGCCGGTGTACTGGAGCGTTGTGGGCGGTTCGGCCCTGGCGGAAGCGGAAGTGGAGTACCAAGACAAGATCTCCTATTCCATTTACGTCTGCTACTCGGCGACGGAAGAGACGTCCCTGGCGATTGCCGACGCCGCAGGTGGGCACGCCGGTGAGGGCCCGCTATCGGTGGTTATCTGGACCACAACGCCCTGGACCCTCCCTTCCAGCCAGGCGGTTTCGGTCAACGCCGAGCTGGAATACGTTGTGGTGCAAACCGCTGGGCGCCGCTTGCTCGTTGCCGAGGCACTCAAGGATGCAGTATTAGAAAAGGCGGGGCTCGAGGGCGAAGTGGTCGGCCGAATTCGCGGTGCCGCCCTGGAGCACTTGAAGCTCAACCACCCCTTCTACGACAAGCAGTTGCCGATGATCCTCGGCGATCACGTCACCACCGATGCGGGTACCGGTTGTGTACACACAGCGCCGGATCACGGCCCCGATGACTTCCAGGTGGGCAAGCGCTACGGCATCGACACCCTGAACTATATCGATGACAACGGCGTGTACCGCGATATGGTACCGCTGTTTGCCGGTGAGCACGTCTACAAGGTGGACGACAAGATCGTGGCTCTGTTACAGGAGCGCGGTGTACTCCTGCACCAGGGCAAGATGGAGCACAGCTATCCCCACTGCTGGCGCACCAAGACGCCGCTTATTTACCGCGCAACTCCGCAGTGGTTTGTGAGCATGCAGCAGAATGACCTTCTGGAGAATGCACAGAAGGCAGCGGATGAAGTTCAGTGGATCCCCGGTTGGGGCAAGGCCCGCATTGATGCCATGCTGGACGGCAGCCCGGATTGGTGTATTTCCCGCCAGCGTACCTGGGGTGTGCCCATCGCTTTGTTTGTTCACAAAGAGACCCACGAAATCCACCCGGATACCCCCGCTTTGATGGACAAAGTGGCTGAAAAGGTCGATGCCGAGGGAATGGACGTTTGGTTCGATCTGGACCCGCAGGAGCTGCTCGGTGATGAGGCGGACCAATATCAAAAGGTGACCGACACCCTGGATGTCTGGTTCGACTCCGGTGTGACTCACTACGCCGTACTGGAGCGCCGCAACGGCCTGCGTTTCCCGGCAGATCTGTACCTTGAGGGCTCGGATCAGCACCGAGGCTGGTTCCAGTCATCACTGAAGACCTCCATCGCTATCAACGATTGTGCCCCTTATAAGCAAGTGTTGACCCACGGTTTCACGGTAGATGCCCAGGGACGAAAAATGTCCAAGTCCATCGGTAATACCGTGGCGCCGCTGGATGTGATCAATAAACTGGGTGCAGATGTACTGCGCCTGTGGGTTTCCGCCACTGACTTCAGCGGTGAAATGGCGGTGTCCGATGAGATCCTGAAACGCACAGCGGACTCTTACCGCCGCCTGCGCAATACCGCACGCTTCTTCCTGTCCAATCTGGCTGGATTTGACCCGCAAAAAGACTTGCTGCCGGAGGGTGAACTGCTGGCGCTGGATCGCTGGGCCCTGGATAAGGCGGCGCGTCTACAGGATGAAATTATCGCGGCTTACGATAACTACCAGTTCCACCAGATCTATCAGAAGTTGCACAATTTCTGTGTCGTGGAAATGGGTGGCTTCTACCTGGACATCATTAAAGATCGCCAGTACACCACCAAAGAGGACAGCACTGCACGCCGCTCTGCGCAAACTGCGCTCTACCATATTGTTCAGGCATTTGTCCGCTGGATCGCGCCTATCCTGAGCTTTACCGCAGAGGAGTTGTGGCAGTTTATTCCCGGTGCCAAAGCGGACAGCATCTTTATCGAAGAGTGGTATTCGCTGCCGAAACTGCCGGCGGAGTCGGTTAAAGGTGCGGACTATTGGGCTGCTATCGCCGAAGTAAAAACTGCGGTAAACAAGGTACTTGAAGAGCAGCGCGGAGCCGGTGCCATCGGCGGCTCCCTGCAAGCGGCGGTGACTCTGTTCGCCGAAGATGACCTGCGCGAGAAGCTGTTGGAGCTGGAAGATGAGCTGCGCTTTGTGCTGATTTGTTCCTCCACTTCGGTACAGCCGCTCAGCGATGCCGCCGGTGCCGAGTCCACCGAGCTGGACGGGCTGAAAGTGAGCGTGAGCAAAGTGGATCACCCGAAATGCGCGCGCTGCTGGCACTACCGCGCCGATGTGGGTGTATCAACAGAGCACCCAGATATTTGCGCACGCTGTGTGGATAATGTCTCTGGTGAAGGAGAAGTGAGGCACTATGCCTAGTTTCAATCCTGTTTGGGGGCATCCATGGCGCTGGTACTGGCTGGCGCTGATAGTGGTTGTCCTCGATATCGCCAGCAAAGTCTGGGCTGTGGATATGTTTATGCACGGCCCGTCGATGCAGATTATTCCGGGCCTGCTGCAATTTACTTATGCGGAAAACTACGGTGCCGCCTTTAGTTTCCTGTCCGATGCGGGGGGCTGGCAGCGCTGGTTTTTTGGAATTATTGCCCTCAGCTTTAGCGTCGTTGTCATTGTTTGGTTGTGGCGCTTGCCGGCGACAAAGTGCTGGGAACCCTGCGCCCTGGCGCTGATTCTTGGGGGGGCCTTGGGCAACCTGTGGGATCGCGTGCTGCTGGGTTACGTCAGAGATTTTATTTCGGTCTATTACGGCAGCTGGCACTTTCCGGTATTCAATGTTGCGGATATGGGAATTAGTATCGGCGCTGCAATGCTGGTTATTGAGCTACTTTTCTTTGCGGAAAAAGACAGTGGCAAAGCAAAAAATAACGTGGAAGTTTAACGAACTATGAGTAATGTCGTTATTGGCGAACACTGCCGGGTGACACTGCACTTTAGCCTTAAATTGGACGATGGCACTGAGGTGGATTCAACTTTCAAAGGTGACCCCGCCTCCTTCAGTGTTGGCGATGGCAGCTTGCTGCCGGGTTTCGAAAAAGCACTTTTTGGTTTGCAGGCGGGGGATGAAGCCGAGATCGAGATACCGCCTGAGGTAGGCTTTGGTCAACGCAATCCGGAAAACCTGCAAAAGGTGCGCCGGGATACTTTTTCCCCGGATATGGCACTGGAGCCCGGCCTGGTCGTCTCTTTTGATAATGGCAGTGGTGAGTTGCCCGGAGTGATCAGCGAGATTGGTGAGGACGAGGTTATCGTCGACTTTAACCATCCGCTGGCCGGTCAAACCTTAAATTTCCATGTGAAAATTATTGCGGTGGATTCGATCCAATAGGATCGGATTCCCCCCTTTGTAGCAAGTAGAGTACCGAAGTAGACATGCAAATCCGAATGGCCAACCCCCGGGGCTTTTGTGCCGGTGTCGACCGGGCAATTGATATTGTGAATCGCGCCCTGGATGTATTTGGGGCGCCAATCTATGTCCGCCATGAAGTGGTACACAATAAGTTTGTGGTGGAGAGCCTGAAAGAGCGCGGCGCAGTTTTTGTCGATGAACTCGATGAAGTGCCCGATGATGTTATCGTTATCTTCAGTGCTCACGGTGTTTCCAAGGCGGTGCAGCGCCAAGCCGAGGAGCGCGGTTTGCGCGTATTCGACGCTACCTGCCCGCTGGTTACCAAGGTGCATATCGAGGTGAGCAAGTTCAGCGCCGATGGTGCGGAGTGCATACTTATCGGTCACGCCGGGCACCCGGAGGTAGAGGGCACCATGGGGCAGTATGACAGTTCTGCCGGCGGTGCCATTTACTTGGTGGAAGATGAAGAGGACGTGGCCAAGTTAGCGGTAAAAGATGAGAGCAATCTCGCCTATGTGACCCAGACAACCCTGTCCATGGATGATACCGCCCGCGTTATTGATGCCCTGCGGGAGCGCTTTCCCAAAATTCGCGGACCCCGTAAAGATGATATCTGTTACGCAACCCAGAATCGCCAGGATGCAGTGAAACAGCTGGCCCTGGAGAGCGACTTGGTGCTTGTTGTCGGCAGCCCGAACAGCTCTAACTCCAATCGCCTGCGCGAGCTCGCCGAGCGCTGTGGTGCAGATGCTCAGCTGATCGATGGTGCGGATGATATCAGTGCGGATTGGCTCCAGGGTAAGTCGGCCATCGGTATCACCGCAGGAGCCTCAGCGCCGGAAGTTCTGGTGCAGGGGGTTATCAGCCGCCTGCAACAGCTCGGTGCAAAGGCACCAGAGGAAATGGATGGAAGGGCTGAAAATATCCGTTTTTCCCTGCCTAAAGAGTTGAGATAGTTCCCCATATAGCCCCAGGCACTTTGCTTCCCGGGGCTATATACACTGGTCTGAACCTGCCGTCTCAATCCGCATACGGCCACTGTGAAATAATATCAGGGCCAGGCCCTCTAAATCCTCATTAAGGGGGCAAATATAGAGGCTCCCCATTTGCAGCGCTCCCTGTGGGGAGCCCGTATTGCGGCTCTCACCGGTTGCAATAAAAGAAATGTAATCTTTGACCGGTGAATTGGCCAGTACTTGAACCCTATCCAATTTGTCTGCAGATACGATTAAATAGTCATTATCATCGCGCGTACCGTCGTTATCGGTATCGATAAAAATTTCCCAGCCAAGCTCCCAGCTGCCGAAGTTGCGCATTGTGACCCGCTGATTTTTTTCTATAGCGGTATTTCTCGTGAGCTGCACCGCAGTAAAAAGTTTATCTGCAGTTAATTCCAGCTGCGTTTTTTCGATGATTTGCGTAAAGCTTGGCAGACCGATCAGCAAAAGTACCGATAGAATCGACAGGCTGATGAGTAGCTCAAGTAGTGTAAGGCCCCGCTGAGTCATCGTCCCCTCCCGGGATTTTTAGACGCAGGTCTCATTGCTCCGACCACTGAATCTGCCGAAATGGCCACTGGTCGGTTTGGCGTGGTGCGTAAGCTGGGTGAAATGCTACTTTCGCGACTATATACACGGTCTTTTTCTCTTTCTAGGTGTTTGGCGGTAAAGTAAACACTGAATTATTGGCACAGGCGTTAGAAATAGATGCGATATAGGAATACTGGCCAGGGGGGTCCGGCGCAGCGGCAAGCGGGATTTACCCTGATAGAGATGATGATCACACTGGTGGTGCTGGCTGTACTTGTTAGCATTGCGGTGCCGAGTTTCACCGATATGATGAATAACAGCCGCTCCGTCGCTTTGGCTGAGGACTTCGCTGGGGCCCTGAATTACACGCGCTCGGAGGCGGTGAGGCGCGGTGATCGGGTTTCAATCTGTGCGAGTAGCGATGGAGCGAGTTGTGGGGCGACTAATAACTGGAGCCAGGGCTGGATTGTCTTTGCCGATGGCGCTACTACCGATAGCGCGGGAACGCCGGTTGTCAGCGAGGTAATAAGGGTGTGGGATATTAGCGATTCCAATGCTGCTATCACAGTTACCCAAACATCTGGAACAACCAATTTTATCCGCTACACCGATGTGGGCACACTGGGGCGTTTTACCCAGACCTCAGTCGTGGCGAAAAACTCTAACTGTACCGCCAGCAATGCGAGAACCATAACGGTCGGCGCAGCCGGCCTGATCACAATAGCAAAAACAGACTGCTAAGGGGGCGAAGTGAAATCGCTAAATTCCCAACGCGGGGTTGGGCTCATCGAGGTTCTGGTAACCGTATTGATCCTCTCTACTTCTTTGCTTGGCTTGGCAGCCCTGCAAAATAAGGCCCTGCAATATAACCACAGCGCCTATATGCGCTCCCAGGCCAATATCCTGGCTCAGGATATCTTCGAGCGTTTGCGGGCAAATCGTGAGAATTTATCGGCATACGAATTAACCGTCGATGATGCCACTCCAACTGCAAGCTCAAGCCGCGCCGAGGTGGATTTGGGTGAGTGGCGAGGGTTATTGTCCGCTAGCCTTCCCGCTGGAACTGGAGGAATAACCTGTAATGCAAACGATGTGTGTACGGTTACGGTCCAGTGGGGGGAAGAGGACTCCACAGGTAGTGGTAATGATGCCGGTACCAGTAGCTTTCAATATATGACGAGAATTTAATGGGGGTCGCAATGTTTAAGCAGCGAGGAATCTCTCTTGTAGAACTGATGGTCTCTATTACGGTTGGCTTGGTGCTGATGGCCGGTGTTGTGCAGCTTTTCTTGTCGAGCAAAGTCACCTTTACCACCCAGCAGGCTATCGCCAGAGTGCAGGAAACCGGGCGTCTTGCGATCGATTTTATCAGTGAAGATATTCGTATGGCGGGTTATGTCGGCTGTATGAATGTGGCAAATACCGATCCAGACGCTTTTAGAAACTGGCTCAATGATAGCAATACAGCACTTTATAACTTTGCCCTTCCCGCAGAGGGAATCGATGGCGATCAGACCACGACAGGCTATCCCAGCCATGACAGTAACTCAGATGTATTGCTGTTAAGAAGTGCCAATGGCACTTCTGTGATGGTAAGCGCTATTAATGAAGCTGACAGTGTTTATATTGAAAATACTGGTATAGAAGTAAATGGCTGTGATGTGGGCGAAGATGAATATAGCGGTATTTGTAAAGACGATATTGTAGTAATTGCCGATTGCAGCAAAGCGAGAGTTTTTCAGGTAACTGGGTTTGTGGGGACGAGTACTTCTGCGCATATTGAACTGCTGCACTCTGATGCGAGTGGCTTTACCCCGGGAAATAGTATAGCAACCGCTGGTAGTAACGTCACCGAAAAATATGATTACTTCTTTACGGATGCACAGGTTTTTACCACCTCCAGTACGTTTTATTACATTAATACGGGCACGTCTGGGCGGCCGAGTTTATTTCGACAGGTTAATGGCGATTCTCAAGAATTATTGGCCGGGGTCGAGCAAATGCAGATCACTTATGGAGTGGATACCAATGGCGATGATGTGCCAGATAATTACAAGACTGCTACAGAGATTACGGATTGGGATGAGCTGGCCAGTATAAAGGTGGAATTACTGGTGGCCTCTGATGATGATAATGTTCTACAGGAAGCGCAGCTGTATAGCTTTAATGGCGCGGTGGACCAAAATCCGGGGGATAAGCGTCTGAGGCAGGTGTTTACGAGTACTATGTCAATTCGCAACCGTATGCCATAACTAGGAGTAAAAAAGTATGAATAAAAGGGGTTATAGCAAAAGTCTGCGAAGGCAGGCGGGTGCGACACTGCTAGTTGGACTGGTTATTTTATTGTTGATGACTTTTATTGGTTTGGCGGCAATTCGCGGCAGTGGTATGCAGGAATTAATGGCCGGTAATATGCGCGATCGCCAATTGGCGTTCCAAGCCGCAGAGGCGGCATTGCGGGTTGCTGAGGCGAAGCTGGAAACGGAAGCCGAAGCGGCTATCAGCACTCTCTTTGATGGGGATACCGTCGGCTACGTAGAACAAATGGATGGCTCCTCAGCCAGTGATTTTTGGCTGCTCTATGACTGGGAAGGGGCAGCGGTGTCCACAAGCCTCGGTTTGAGTGGTGTAGCCAGCCAGCCTATGTACGTGATTGAAAGAATTGAAGGCTCGGTGTGGAATCCAAACGATGGCGGGGATATTGGTGCTGGGAATTCAGTTGATGAGGAGGCCCCGGTGTACTATCGAATTACCAGTCGCGGTGTTGGCGGTACCAGTAGTGCCGTAGTAATTTTACAGTCAACTTCTGCTCCTTGATAAATTGCGCTTGGAATAATGATTATGACTCGTCTTGTTAAAAAAACAAAAAGCGCCTCTACACTGGCGGCCGCGCTTTTTAGCCTGGGGCTGACGCATAGTGCCATGTCCCTCGATTTTTCTCAGCAGCCGATGTTTTTAAGTACCTCCGTCGATCCAAATATTATGTTTATTTTGGATGATTCGGGTTCTATGCAGTGGGAGGTGATACCGGAAGATATAACTGGGTATTTTGTTGTTTCTTCGGGCGGAGGCGGCGGAGGCGGCGGAGGAGGTAGTTCTACTTATCCGGTGCGCTATGTTTTTCCTCAGGGGCCAATTGATAGCACTACTGTAGAATTAGAAGCTTGTATTTATAGCGGTTCTTCAACATCGGGCTGTGATTATTGGAACAGGAATAATGACCGGCAAGTTATACCGGGATTTGACAGTGACAATAGATGGGCGGCTTTTTATCGCTCCGCAAACAACAATAGATCTTACTATGATCCCACGGTGCTTTATCTTCCCTGGGCTGAAGAAGATGAAAATGGTGTTGAGTTTGGCGATGCAGATCCTGAGAGGGCCTACCACAATCCCTATGATATCTCTAAAGGTTGGCGAAATCTTACCACCGATAATACGCAAAACGCACAGTGTTGGATTAGAGATGGTGCCTCGGCGGATTCAACTAATACACCAAATGAGCTCTGTAACAATGCAACCCTGACGTTTTACCCCGCCACTTATTTTAATTACAAAGGTAGCGGCGATCTTGACTCTGCTGATAGTTATGATTTTGTCGAAATTAGGAGTGGCAGCACTTACGTAGGTGGCGATGCGCGTACCGATTGTGTAGATAGCAGTGCTTGCACCTATGCAGAGGAAATACAAAATTTTGCCAACTGGTACAGCTACCATCGATCCCGTGTACTGATGTCGCGGGCGGGAATTGGGCAGGCATTCTCAACTCAGCTGGATGGGTTGCGTGTAGGCTTTGGTACATTAAATACTGATAACGAGTCTGTCGATGGCAGAACTACCGATGTAATTTATACCGGGGTGCGTACTTTTACCGGTACTGACAGGGAAGACTTTTTTAGTAATTTATACGGCACCAGTATCTCGAGAAAGACCACCCCGCTGTTAGAGGCACTGGAGGCTGCCGGTGATTATTATAGTCGGACCGACAGCCAGGGCCCTTGGTCTTCGACCCCCGGTGAGAGCGGCAGCACGAGTTCGGATGTTGCATGTCGGTCCAGTTACACCATTTTAATGACCGATGGTTATGGTAACGATTATGACGATTTCAGTGGCTACGGTAATGTAGATGGGGACTATAGCAGCCCATTCTCCGATACGTTTTCGAATACCCTGGCAGATATTGCCATGAGCTATTGGGAAACAGATCTCAACCCCAATTTATCCGATGATGTCAATCAAGCTGAAGACAGTATTGATACCGCTACCTGGCAGCATATGGTGACATTTGGGGTTGCCCTTGGGGTAAGCGGTAATGTCGACCCGGATACGGCCTTTGCGGCTATTGATACGGGCGCTGCTATTTCCTGGGGTAATCCGAATAACAGTGATTCAAATAAACTGGATGATTTATTGCACGCCTCACTAAACAGTCGCGGAGGTTTCTATAGTGCCAGTGATTCCGCCACTTTTGCTGCTCAGCTAACCGCCGTATTAAGTGATATTAGCGGTCGCGCTGGATCGGCCTCGGCGGTTGCCGCCAACTCTACTCGCCTCGGCACAGATACATTGATTTTCCAGGCCCTGTTTGACTCCAATGATTGGAGTGGTGAGATCAAGGCCATTGAAATGGATACCGATGGCAGCTTGAGCAGTACCGCCAAGTGGAGCACCTCTTCTGCCGGCAGTATACCGACTTCAGGCCGAACCATATTAACTTACGATGGTACAGATACCGTTGACTTTCTTTGGGATAACTTGACCGACGCACAAAAATCCGCCCTGCAAGGTAGCGATGATGAGTCTGTCGGCGAGGAGCGTCTGAACTGGTTGTGGGGAAATACTGTAACGGGAATGCGCAGCCGCACTTACCTGCTGGGCGATGTGGTTAATAGTAGTCCCGCCCTGGCGGATAATAGTGATATGCACTATTCGTATCTGCCATCGAGCCTTGGCGGTGACACCTATGCGGAATATTTGTTGGAGACCAAAGAGGGTCGTACAGAAATTCTGTATGTGAGTGCTAATGATGGGATGTTGCACGGGTTTGACTCTGCCACAGGCGTTGAGAAGTTCGCCTATATCCCAACTGGTGCCTATGCAAAGCTGGCGGATTTAACCGCTACAGATTATGGCACCGAGGTTAACCCCCACGAATATATTGTGGACGGGCCCCTGTATGTGAGTGATGCTTACTTTAATGAATCATGGCACAACCTGTTGGTGGGTACCTATGGTGCAGGCTCGGAGGGCTTATTTGTCCTGGATGTTACTGATCCAGGAGAGCCAGAGGTTTTGTTTGAACTGGATAGTTCGGATGAAGATAGCATAGGTCATATCATGGGCGAGCCCATAATTACTCCCACACCGGCGGGTTGGAAGTTAATTTTTGGCAATGGGTACAACTCCATTGATAATACAGCCTCTTTAGTTATTGTCGATCTGGCATCTCCTTCCAATATTACAGTATTGGAGACTGGCACTTCGACCAATAACGGTCTGGCCGGGCCGTCGTTAGTACCCGATGTTTACGGAGTTTCGAAAATTGCTTATGCGGGTGATATTTATGGGAATATGTGGAAGTTTGATTTAAGCAGTTGGAAGGTAGCATATGAAGATGAAACGACTTCTTCGCCTGAACCCCTATTTACAGCAAATGATATTAATGGGAGTGCACAACCTATAACGGCAGCGCCAGCACTGGGAACCCACCCTCAGATGGATGGGATTATCATGGTGTACTTCGGCACTGGTAGCTATATGTTTACCAGCGATGATGATGAAGGGGATGTGGTGCACAGTTTTTATGGCATTATTGACAATGGCACTGACAACATTACCTCAACAGATAGATCGGAATTATTTGAGAAAACAATTTCTGAATCTGGAGACTCTAGAACCGTCGCCGGCGATAGCGATACTTCTTGGTGGACCAGCGAAAAAGGCTGGTATTTGGATTTTGGGGCAATCGAGACAGTTGCGGACGTTTCGGGTGACAGTACTGGGTCCGATGTGGATACAACCGGGGAGAGAATTATTAGCACCCCCCTGTTAATCCGCGATCGTTTAATTTTCCCGACACTGACCCCCTCAGAGGACCCCTGTGCTTATGGCGCTAGCGGTTGGACCATGGAGCTTATTGCAACAGGTGATGCCACTTACGCAAATGAAAGTATTTTGGATGAACCCAATACAAAACAGGACAGTGCGACTACGGGGTATTCGGATGTTATTACTGCCGGTCGCAAGGTGTATATTCCTTACTCGGATACTTCGGGGGAGTATGGGAATATTCCCGGTGAATTATCGGCGGGGTCTTCCCGTTTATCTTGGCGGCAATTATAGGGGGTAGGTTCTAATGAAAAAGCCAAGTTTCAGTAGATATTATGGATTTACTTTAATTGAAATCATGATTGTTGTTGCGGTAGTGGGAATACTCGCGGCAATTGCTTACCCATCCTATATGGACTCTGTGCGCAAGAGCAATCGTTCCGAAGCAAAAGTGGAACTGAATGACGTGGCGCAGCGCTTACAGCGCTGCTTTACCGCTTATAGCGCTTATAACGATGCAAACTGCTCTGTGGCAACGGCAATAAGTGGTGGGGCAACACTTGCAACTGAAAATAATTACTATTCAATTTCAGGTGCTCTAACAGCGACAACTTATACACTGACTGCGGCACCGCAGTCGGGCTCTGTGCAGGCTGGAGATAGTGACTGTGGCAGTTTTTCTTTAACTCAGTCCGGTGTAAAGGGCGCTACGGGCTCCAGTGGCAGCGATTGTTGGTGAGTTAATCAAGCGTGAGTAGCTCCCAATGGAGCTACTCATTTTTCAGCTTAGGTCTCTAGCCCGAGCTTTTTTAGACGGTAGCGCAGTGAGCGAAAACTGATACCGAGCCGTTCAGCAGCCGCAGTTCTATTCCAGCGGGTCTTGCTCAGCGCATTTTCTATAATCTCTTTTTCAATTTCCTGCAAAAAATCATCAATTGTACTGTGCTGAGAGGAATCGAAGAGCTCTTGGCTTGGGATTGTATGGGAATGAGTTGTAGTGGGGAGGGGTGGGGATTCAGGGTTGCCTTGATCTGACGGTGTGTTTTGCTCCAGCTTGAGATCGGCCTCTTTGATTTCTTCGTTTTCACATAGCGTGAAAGCCCTCTCTAGAATATTTTCTAGCTGCCTAACATTGCCAGGAAAATGAAATTTCTTGAGCGCGGCCATGGCCTGGGGATGTATCTGGGGGCGGGGTAAGCCAGATTTCCTCGCTATCTTTTGCATAATAGTCCTGGCTAGGACGGGGATATCTTCAATGCGATCGCGCAGTGGCGGGATGGAAATCTCTATCACATTGATTCGATAGTAGAGGTCGCTGCGAAAACGCCCCTCTGCCACTTCGCAGGCCAAGTCCTTATGGGTCGCACTTAAAATGCGAATATCAATGGGGACTTCCTGGTTTGAGCCAATAGGGCGAATGGATTTTTCCTGTATGGCCCTCAGCAATTTGACCTGCATATCGAGAGGGAGGTCTGCGACTTCATCGAGAAATAAAGTGCCTCCCTCGGCACTCTGTAATAGACCCGCTTTATCTTTATAGGCACCCGTAAAACTGCCTTTTTTATGGCCAAAAAATTCACTTTCTACTAACTCTTTTGGAATGGCTCCACAGTTAATAGCGACAAAGGGTTTATCTGCTCTGGCACCTTGTTGATGAATGGAGCGAGCGGCCAGTTCCTTGCCCGATCCCGATTCACCACTGATATAGATAGGCGCATCGCTGCGTGCCACCTTTGCCAGCTGTCCCCTCAATGCCTGCATATTGTCTGCCTGGCCCAATAGCAGCCCTGTGTCACTCTGACAAGACTCGGAGATATGTTGCTGGTTCAAGCGGAGGGCAAGTTGAGCTAAGTTTCTCAAACGCTCCAGGTCCACGGGCTTGCTAACAAAGTCAAAAGCACCGAGCTTAAGTGCTTTAATGGCACTATCCATATTTCCATGGGCGGTAATGACTGCTATGGGCAAGTCCGTTTCAATGTTCTTTTGCAGGTACTCAACCAGCTGCAAGCCGTCACCATCCGGCAAACGCAAGTCGGTGAGACAAAATTGATAGCTATTGTTATTGAGTAACTCCTTAGCTTGCGCGAGTGTTCCCGCGCTATGGCAGTCTACATCCATGCGCTTAAGAGTCAGGCTAATTAAGTTGCAAATATCTGGTTCGTCATCAACAACCAGTGCCAGCGGTCGCATTATTTTCTGTCTTCTGTTGGGCTGAAGTGATTGAGTCGTGTACGGCTGTAATTATGTCAGAATTCTCTAAAATATAATGGCTTAGAGGTTAAAAAATCTCTGAGCCAGATCAAGAAACCTCTTCATTGTGGGCAAATTCGACCCTAAAGCAGCTTTTGTTATCACTACTGCGGCAATGGTAGAGGCTTAAGTTATTAGCCTGACAGAGTTCTCGGGCAATATATAAGCCTAGGCCACTGCCGTTTTGACCGGTAGTGAAAAAGGGTTCAAATATCTGATCGAGAAGCTCTTTAGGGACGCCGCTGCCAAGGTCTTTAATGTCGAGTACGGTACAGCCCCGCTCTACATTGTAGTAAGCGCAAATAGTGGCGTGGTTTCTTCCTGCGGAAAGCTTTGAATGCTGTAGGGCATTGTCGGTTAAATTGGTGATAACTTGTGCCAGCTGCGCAGAGTCAAAGTGTACTGGCAGGGCTTTTTCTGAAATATCCAGCTCTATGGTGTTATCGGTTCGCCCGGCATTGAAATCTATTAGAAATTGCTTGAGCCATGCCCCCAGTTCATGTTTTTGGGTCGAACTGGCTCGTCTGCGAGAGAGTTCCATCACATTTTCAATGATCTGATTAATACGCTGGCTTTGGCGACAGATGATATCGGTCAGCTGGCGGTCCTCCTCTTTAAGCTGGGGGGACTCGGATAGCAGTTGTGCGGCGTGTTTAATCGCTGCTAAGGGATTGCGTATTTCATGGGCAATTGAGGCGGTGAGCTGGCCGAGGGAGGCGAGCTTTAGCTTTTGGGCGGCCTCTGTCAGCTTGCGGTTGTCCTCGAGGAAAACCAGTGTGCTGTGACCTGTATCGTGGCGCAATTCCGAGAAGCTCGCATGCAATTCATCTCCACTTTTGGCCGGTATCAGGATATTGCTTTGGCTGTTGTACTTGCGCCACTCCCTTACTTTTTCTCGCAGCTCGCGATGGGGGTTGTGGGGGGTATCTAATTGGTTGTCTAGCAAGCGCTTCGCAGCTTGGTTGATCAATTCCGGCTTGTAGGAGGGGCCTATAACAAGGACACCGGTGCTCATCCGCTCAATAATTTGCTGGGCGAGACGCTGAAGGTGTGCCGCCTGCCGGCTCTGTTGATCTGCGCGAAGGTTGGCTTTGCGGATGCGCTCGGACAAATATTGGATCGCACTGACGGTTACAAACATCAGTAAGCCCAGTCCTCCCGCAGAAACGATATCCTGACTGGAGCCGGAGCCGGATAGGAGGTGATAGAGCTGGAGGGTAATGACCCCCAGGCTGGCCATAGCGGCAAAAAATACGCTCAGGCGCCTATCCAGTAGAATGGCACCGATACAGCAGCTGATCAAAAGCAGGTAGCCCAGGCCGGAGTTCAGCCCCCCGCTGGCCTCAATGAGTAATAGGAAGACCAGGGTATCGCAGCCCAAAATGATGCCGACCTGACCGCTATTGGTCTGGTAGGCTTTTTGGCGCAGAAACAGTAGCCAGCCGGTATTGAGTAGGGCATAGGCGGATGTCGTATAGACAAACAGGGTGGGTAACTGCTCACCGAGGGAGCCCTCCCCGATATCTGAGAAAAACACACCCAATAAAACCAGGGCTATTGCGACCCGGTATATTGCGCTAATTCGCAGGAGTTCGTGGTGCTGTAAGGGGGATGTCTGGGAACTGCTCACTGTAGGTGCCCGGTATTCTTGTAGTGGTGAGCCGCTGCGGTTGTGACTTCGATAGGGTTACAATAGCGGCCTGTCATGTCCGAGGTTCAACGATGTCTACTTTGCAGCTAGTGCTGGCACAAATCAATTCCCTGGTTGGAGATATTCCCGGCAACACCCAACAGGTGATAGAAACTGCGCGCCGGGCGCACCGCGAGTTAGGCGCTGATTTGGTGCTCTTTCCAGAATTGACCCTGTGTGGATACTCGCCCGAAGACCTCCTGTTGCGACCCAGCATGCAGATTCGTATCGATGCGGCATTGGAGCAGCTCAAAGCAGCAGATTTGCCCTGTGCCATTGTTGTGGGCTACCCGAAATTGCTCGATGGCAGCATGTTCAATATGGCGGGGGTTATCGTTGCGGGAGAGCTGGTCGCAGAGTATGCCAAGCAGAAGTTGCCCAACTACCAGGTATTCGATGAAAAACGTTATTTTAAGCCCGGCGCAACCCCCTGTGTTGTAGAGATCAAGGGAATTTCTGTAGGGCTCAGTGTCTGCGAGGATATCTGGTATCCAGAGCCGATCCAGCAGTCAGTGGATGCAGGAGCTCAGCTGATCCTCAATATCAATGCCTCACCATTCCACCGGGGCAAGGCCCAGCAGAGATTGGAGCTGCTCTCCAGGCAGGCTAGGGCGGCTGGGGTTCCCATTGCCTATGTGAACTGGTGTGGCGGCCAGGATGAGCTGGTGTTTGATGGCGGCTCGATTGTGGTCGATGCCGAGGGCCAGCTCTGTGCCAGGGCTGAGGAGTTTGCACAGCAGTTATTGTCCGTTTCTGTCTCTCCACAGGATCAAGCTTTGACCGTACTTCCAGCGGAGATGGCTTCTCCGTTGAGCGACTTGGCTTCCGTGTACCAGGCCCTGGTACTTGGTGTACGAGACTATGTGAATAAGAATGGTTTCAATGGTGTCGTACTGGGCCTGTCCGGTGGTATTGACTCGGCACTGACCCTGGCGGTTGCAGTGGATGCGCTGGGCAAGGAGCGGGTCGAAGCGGTCATGATGCCATTTCGCTACACCTCAGACCTCAGTAAAGGCGATGCCGCCGATCAGGCCGAAAGAATGGGGGTTCACTACCGGGAAATTAGTATCGAGCCCATTTTTGATTCGTTTATGGGGGCGCTGGCCGAGGAGTTTTCCGGTTGCGAGAGAGATACCACCGAAGAGAATCTCCAGGCCCGCTCCCGAGGAGTGCTTTTGATGGCCATCTCCAATAAAAAGGGCGCTATGGTCCTGACGACCGGTAACAAGAGCGAGATGGCGGTTGGCTATGCCACTCTATACGGCGATATGGTCGGCGGGTTCAATGCCCTGAAAGATGTTCCCAAGGTACTGGTGTTCGAGTTGGCGCGTTACCGCAACACCATTTCCGAAGTGATTCCCGAGACGGTAATTACCCGCCCGCCCAGTGCTGAACTGGCCCCGGACCAGGTGGACTCCGACAGCTTGCCGCCCTATGAAATTCTGGATCAAATCCTCAATCTGTACGTGGATCAGGATCGCAGTGCCGAGGAGATTATTCATCGGGGTTTTCGCAGGCAGGATGTGGAACGTGTGGTCAGGTTGGTGGGGCGCAATGAGTACAAGCGGCGCCAAGCGGCTGTCGGCGTGCGTATTTCTGAGCGAGGATTTGGACGGGACCGCCGCTATCCAATCACCAATGGTTGGAAACTGGGCGACTAGCCCGCTTAAAACTAGAAACGGCGCCGAGTGGCGCCGTTTCTGCTGAAATAGAAAGGTTACAGAAGCTCTGGGGGCAGCGGCGTCTCACTGCGGTTGTACTCGGGGTTGTAGAGCTCTCGGCTGTCAAAGCCGCGCGGGTCGGACTTCTCAAACAGACCCAGGGTGGCTCGGTGTACCAGGCTGCGACCGCTGGGGCCCTTGTAAAATTTGTAGTTAAAGGTGCCGTCTTTATTGAAGGCGGGGTGTTCGGGGTAGTTGTTGCGCAGCACGTCCAGGGCATTGGCCTCGAGATCAGACATCTCCATCAGGTGGTAACCCTGAACCATGACTGCCAGGGCATCCGGTATCGCGGGCGTCTGCTGGAAGTTTTCTACGATGTAGCGGCCGCGATTGGCCGCCGCCAGATAGGCGCCGCGCTTAAAGTAGTAGTTGGCGACGTGGACTTCGTAGCGGGCCAGCAGATTGCGCAGATGGATCATGCGCTTTTGCGCATCGGAGGCGTAGCGGCTTTCCGGGTAGCGGGCCATCAGCTGGGAGAAATAAGCGAATGACTCGCGCGCCGAACCCGGGTCGCGGCTGGTCAAGTCAGTTGGCATAAAGCGCTCGAACAGGCCTGTGCCTTCAGTGAAGGAGGATAGACCTTTCATGTAGTAGGCGTAGTCGACATTGCGGTGCTGGGGGTGCAGGCGGATAAAGCGGTCCGCAGCGGCAATGGCAGCGTCGTTTTCATAGTTGCGGTAGTAGGCATAGATCAGCTCGAGCTGAGCTTGCTCGGCATAGTTGCCGAACGGGAAGTTATCCTCCAGGGCCCGCAGGTTTCGGATCGCAAGATCCCATTGGCTGGTTCGCAGCTGTCGCTGGGCCATCTCGTAGTAGGCCTGCTCTGTACGAGCACCGGTGGGCAAGCCCACTTCTGAATCATCTGTGTTGGCGCAGGCAACCAGTATTGCGGACACCAAGGCCAGCCACAGCATTTTCCAAGTCTGCATAGCCCCTCGCTCTATCATTCTTACACTCTACCTTATTAAACTACCCACCAGTATTAACCTGGCGCGTCGGACATTTAACCACAGTCGCGGAGCTGCCCAAAGTATTTGCAATTGATTAATGATTGAACACCTAAAATTAGATATCCAAGTGCCTGCCAGTATGGCCGGTCGACGCTTAGACCAGGCCGCAGCCGAATTAATTCCCGAATTCTCGCGCGCGCGCCTGCAATCGTGGATCAAAGGCGGCCAGCTCACTCTCAACGGTGCGGCGGCCAAGGCCAAAGAAAAGCTCTTTGGCGGCGAGCTGATCCAGCTGCGCGCAGAGCTGGAGCCCCAGGGGAGCTGGGCGGCCCAGGACCTCGACCTGGACATCCTGTACGAAGATGACTGCCTGCTGGTGGTCAATAAGCCTGCGGGCTTAGTCGTCCACCCCGCTGCCGGCAACCCCGATGGCACCTTGCTCAATGGCCTGCTCCACCACAACCCCGCTCAGGAGCTGATCCCCCGCGCCGGTATTGTGCACCGCCTGGATAAAGACACGAGCGGTCTGATGGTGGTGGCTAAGACCCTGGCTGCCCAGGCCCACCTCGTGGACCAATTAAAGCAGAGAACGGTTAGTCGACAATATGATGCGCTGGTCCAAGGATATATCACCGCTGCCGGCCGTGTGGATGCGCCTATCGGCCGGCATCGCCAAAATCGTCTCAAGATGGCCGTTTTGGACTTTGGTGGCAAAGAGGCCATTACCCATTATCGCGTACAGGAGCGCTACAGCGCTTACACTCTCTTACGCTGCAAACTGGAAACCGGCCGCACCCATCAGATTCGGGTACATATGGCCCATATCCGGCACCCACTAGTGGGAGATCCACTGTACGGCGGCCGCCCGAAACTGCCGCGCGAGGCTTCGGCGGATCTTGTCGATGCCCTCCGCTCTTTCCCGCGGCAGGCCCTCCACGCTGCGGAACTCGCGCTCGTGCACCCGACTAGTGGACAGGACATGCATTGGTGTGCGCCAATGCCCACTGATATGCAGCTGCTGCTGGAGCAGCTGCGCACCGATGAGTCCTGAGGTGCACCTTTAATTCGCCTGGGGACCGATAGCGGGTTGCCCAAAGGAAATATTTCGTAACGCAAGATATCTCAATGCCAAGCAACCATTACCTGATACCGAATTGGCCCGCACCCGCAGGGGTGCGGGCGGCGGTGACACTGCGCACGGGGGGGCACAGTGCTGGCCACTACTCCTCTTTTAACCTCGCAACCCACGTGGGAGATAAAGAGCAGGCGGTTGTCGCCAATCGCCAGCAGTTGAGAGAGGAGCTCAAGCTGCCATCGGAGCCGCAGTGGCTGGAGCAAATCCACAGCGACAGGGTGGTCGAAGCGAGTGATGATGCTTTGGTTCGCACAGCCGATGCCTGTTTTAGTGTGCAAAAGGATATTGTCTGCGCGGTGTTAACGGCTGACTGTTTGCCGGTTCTGTTGTGCGATAAGCGTGGTCGCCGTGTTGCTGCGGCCCACGCAGGGTGGCGTGGGTTGGCGGCTGGCATATTGCGCAATACGGTCAGGGCAATGGAATGCGATCCGGGGGAACTGATGGTTTGGCTGGGGCCAGCAATAGGCCCAGAGGCTTTTGAGACCGGAATTGATGTCCTTGAGGCATTCTTTGAAAACGCCTTAAGCAGTCGGCACACCGAAACTATCGCCAGTTGTTTCCGTCCGCACGCAAAGAAACCGCTGCACTTTTTAACGGATATTTATGCCCTGGCGCGTGCGGAGCTGGCAGAGATGGGGGTGGCTGATGTGTACGGGGGCGATTTTTGTACCCTGTCGGAATCGGAGCGGTTTTTCTCCTACCGCAGGGAGGGCGTAACCGGCCGTATGGCATCGCTCATTTGGCGGGAGGGGCCCTAAGCAGAGTGCTCTGGTGGCTGGGGCGAATCCGCTAAGCCACCAGTAGTTATTGGGGGGCGAGTGGGGGATTGCAAGACCCGCGCCCCACTAAACAGTCCAAAATATAACAATTCTATTGCCGCAAAAATAATTTTTATCGAATAAATGCCGCGATTGATTTAAATCATTGAAAACCGGTTCCGCGTCCCTATTTTACTTCTCAACAGCAGCGCAAATGTAAAGGGCAAATCGACGTCACTTTTACAGCGCTTCAAAAAAACCGAGTAAAAGAGGTTTCGTTCATGCGAATTGACCGAATGACAAACCCGCTACAGGCGGCATTTGCCGATGCGCAATCCCTGGCGGTTGGGCGCGACCACAATCAAATTTATCCCGAACACCTGATTCTGGCCCTGCTCAATCAGAGCAATGGCAGTGTGCCCGCATTCCTGTCCCAGGCCGGATTTAATCTCAACGGGCTGCGCAACGATCTGGCCAAGCGATTGGATAGCCTGCCCAGGGTCACGGCTCCCACCGGCGACGTGGGAATGTCGCAGGAATTAATGCGCCTAATGAATCTCACGGACAAGCGAGCCCAGAAAAATGGCGACAGCTTTATTTCCAGTGAAACCGTGCTATTGGCGGCATTCGATTCCGCAGCGGGAGAGATTTCTAAAATCTTAAGTTCCAATGGCGATATTCAACAGTTAGAGGCAGCGATTAAAAAAGTGCGCGGTGACGAAAAAGTAGATGACCCCAATGCGGAAGAAGCGCGTCAGGCTCTGGATAAATACACGCTGGATCTGACCGAGCGCGCCCTGGCGGGCAAACTTGATCCGGTGATTGGCCGCGATGACGAAATACGGCGGACGATCCAGGTCTTGCAACGGCGCACTAAGAACAACCCTGTACTGATTGGTGAGCCGGGGGTTGGTAAAACCGCCATTGTCGAAGGTCTCGCCCAGCGTATTGTCAACGGCGAGGTACCGGAGGGACTGAAGGACAAACGGCTCCTCTCCCTGGACCTGGGAGCGTTGTTGGCCGGGGCAAAATTTCGTGGAGAATTTGAAGAGCGCTTGAAAGCTGTGCTCAACGAATTATCCAAACAGGAAGGGCGCATAATTCTCTTTATCGATGAACTCCATACCATGGTGGGGGCCGGTAAAGCTGAGGGGGCAATGGACGCGGGTAATATGCTCAAACCCGCGCTGGCACGCGGTGAATTACACTGTGTCGGCGCCACCACTCTGGATGAATATCGGCAATATATAGAGAAAGATGCGGCGCTCGAACGGCGCTTCCAAAAAGTATTGGTGGATGAGCCCACAGAAGAGGATACGATTGCGATTCTGCGCGGCTTAAAAGAGCGCTACGAAGTGCATCACGGTGTCGATATCACCGATTCTGCAATTATTGCCGCGACTAAATTATCACAGCGCTATATTACCGATCGGCAATTGCCCGATAAGGCCATCGATCTTATCGATGAGGCTGCCAGTCGAATACGCATGGAAATCGATTCCAAGCCGGAGTCTATGGATAAGCTGGAGCGCCGTTTAATTCAATTAAAAATTGAGCGGGAGGCCGTCAAAAAAGATACCGGTGATGAGGCCACTAAAAAGCGCCTGTCGAAACTGGAAGATGAAATTTTGCAGTTGGAACGGGAATACTCCGATCTCGAAGAGGTCTGGAAAGCGGAGAAAGCGCAGCTCGCCGGCAGCCACGATCTCAAGGAAAAGCTTGAGCAGGCCAAGCTCGATATGGAATCCGCCCGCCGCGCCGGTGATCTTACCAGAATGTCAGAATTGCAGTACGGCGTTATTCCGCAGCTGGAACAGCAGCTTAAAAGTGCCGCCAGTGCAGAGGTCTCTGAGGAGCCGCGCCTGTTGCGCAACCGGGTCGGCGATGAAGAGGTGGCCGAAGTCGTATCCCGCTGGACGGGTATTCCCGTGTCTAAAATGCTGGAAGGCGAGCGGGAAAAATTACTCAGGATGGAGGACGAACTGCACAAGCGCGTGATTGGCCAGGGAGAGGCTGTAGAAGCTGTGGCCAATGCGGTGCGCCGCTCCAGGGCCGGGCTGGCTGATCCCAACCGACCCAACGGCTCGTTTTTGTTCCTCGGTCCGACCGGTGTAGGCAAAACGGAACTCTGTAAGGCTTTGGCGCAATTCCTCTTTGACACGGAAGATGCCATGGTGCGGATTGATATGTCAGAGTTTATGGAAAAGCACTCCGTCGCTCGCCTGATCGGCGCGCCTCCCGGCTATGTCGGTTATGAAGAGGGCGGTTATTTAACCGAGGCAGTGCGGCGCAAGCCCTATTCTGTGGTGCTTCTGGATGAGGTGGAAAAGGCGCACCCCGATGTCTTTAATATTCTTCTCCAGGTTCTGGATGATGGCCGCCTGACCGATGGCCAGGGGCGCACGGTAGACTTTCGCAATACGGTCGTGGTGATGACCTCCAACTTGGGCTCTGACTTAATTCAAAAGTATGCGACAGTAGAAGATGGCGATGATTTGGATACCGAAATCCACTATCGACAGATGAAAAGCGCGGTAATGGAGGTTGTCGGTAATCACTTTAGGCCTGAGTTTATCAACCGCATCGATGAAGTCGTCGTTTTCCATCCGCTGGATAAGGCGGAAGTGCGCTCAATTGCAGAGATTCAATTGCAGCAACTCTGTAGACGCCTGGCAGAGAGGGATTTGAAGTTAGACGTTTCGCAAAATCTGCTGGATAAATTGGCAGAGGTGGGATTTGACCCCGTCTACGGCGCCCGCCCGCTAAAACGCGCGATACAGGTTTGGCTGGAGAATCCCTTAGCCCAGGATGTCCTCGCCGGCAAATTTGCTCCCGGAGCAACAATTTATGCCGAGGTTGAAGGTGATAAAGCCGTATTCCGCTAAATAACTGCCAAGGGGTGCAAACTATTTGCACCCCTTGTGGCCGTCCTGTCACCCATCTCCCCACCTCTATACTCACAAGTGCGCCGATCCGTTGGCAATGGATTTCTCTGTGGCCACTGTTGTTCTAGTGAGATTCCCATTTCACAGCGGTTTCAATTCATCATTAATAACTTCTTACGGGGGGCGTATATCAGTAAGCGTATGTGGCTAATGCTGTTGGGGTGCCTTTTGCTCTTCGGTGGAGTTTTCACTTTTAAGCTATTGGGCAGGCATATGCTGAATCAATTTCTTGACGATATGCCAGTGCCAGCAGCCACTGTAACTTCGGCGACTGCGGAGGTTCAATACTGGCAGGAGGATCTACGCGGGATCGGTACAATACGGGCCATTAATGGTGTGGCGGTAACCACCGAAGCCGAGGGTGTGGTTAGCGCTATTCACTTCAAGTCCGGGCAGTACGTACAAAAAGGGGATTTACTGGCGGAACTATTTGCCGAGCCAGAGAGGGCACAGCTGCAAGTGTTAGATGCTGAGCTGCGTTTGGCTCGCCGTAATTATGCTCGTACAAAGATGTTACATAATGAGGGCGTGACAACTGATGCGGATTTGGATACTGCACGCAGTACTTTAGATCAGGTCCTGGCAAATATTGAGGTGCAGCGGGCTACGATTAATCAGCGGGTCATAGTGGCGCCCTTTAGTGGAGTGCTGGGGATTCGACAGGTTGACCTGGGACAGAATGTGAGTCCTGGTGATGACGTGGTTTCCCTACAGCAGCTCGCCCCGATCTTTGTTGATTTCTCTTTGCCCGAAAAAAATTACGCCAGTGTTGAGTTGGACCTGCCAGTTAGCGTGACGACAGATGCATTTCCTGAAAACGCTTACCCGGGGGAAATTACAGCCGTTGAGCCGCAGGTCGATAATACAAGTCGAAACTTTCTGGTCCGGGCAACCCTAAAAAATTCCAAGCGACATTTGCGGCCAGGTATGTTTGCTGAGGTGTCCGTACAAATTGATAGAAAGAGGAGAGTGCTTGTTGTTCCCAGAACGGCATTAATTTTTGCGCCTTACGGCGTTGCCGTGTTTGTACTGGAGGCAGGTGAAAATGACAAGCAAATGCTGGCCGTTAAGCGCTTTGTGAAAACGGGGGAAGAGCGTGGGGATTTGGTGGAAATTATCCAGGGATTACTTGAGGGTGATACGGTTGCCAGTAGTGGTCTATTAAAACTCCGTAACGGTGAGAAGGCTATTATTAACAATCAAAATCAGCCGCCAGAAAATATAAACCCGAAACCGGAAAATAGCTGAGGTTGGAATCCGTAGGTTGTGAACTTCACAGAAATCTTTATTCGCAAACCGGTTTTGGCTTCTGTGGTCAGTTTGTTTATTTTTTTATTGGGATTGAGGTCGCTCGGCGAATTAAATGTACGGCAATATCCCAAGCTTGAAAACGCAGTAATCACTGTCACTACTGTGTACGTCGGGGCAGATTCTGATTTGGTACAGGGCTTTATAACAACGCCATTAGAGCAGGAGATTGCTACGGCTGATGGTATCGATTATATGGTGTCCACCAGTGTGCAGGGGCTCTCGACGATTAGTGTTTACGTGCGCTTTGATTACAACCCCAACGAAGTGCTAACCCAGGTAGTAGCCAAGGTTAACAAATTGCGCAGTGAGTTGCCCGATGAATCGGAAGATTCCAGTGTGGAGATGCAGCTGGGAGAAACCACGGCTGCCATGTACCTCTCCTTTTCCTCCAATATCCTCGCGAATAACCAAATTACAGATTATTTAACCCGCGTGGTCCAACCTAAGCTGGCGACTATAGCCGGTGTGCAGCGGGCGCGTTTATTGGGCGATAGTACCTTTGCAATGAGAGTTTGGTTAAAACCGGCGGAAATGGCGGCCCTGGAAGTAACACCGGCGGATGTTGCCGACGCGCTGACAGAGAATAACATTCTGTCGGCGGTGGGGGCGACCAAGGGCACCCGTGTGGCACTGGAAATACGTGCAGACACCGATATCGCCCGCCAGTTGGATTTTCGTCAGCTTATCGTTCGAGCTGATGGAGATCGGCTTGTGCGTTTGGAGGATGTTGCGGAGATAGAGCTGGGGGCTGAATCCTATGATAGTTCGGTTACCTTTAACGGACAGTCCGCGACCTTTATCGCCGTTGAAGTGGCGCCCGACGCCAATTCTCTGGAGGTTATTACGAAAGTTCGCGAAGAGCTGGAGAAAAAGATTTTTCCCCAGCTGCCGCAGGGAATGCTCGGAGAGATTCCCTACGACAGTACTGAATATATTCAGGACTCTATCAAAGAGGTGGTGGAGACAATTCTCGAAGCTGTAGTGATTGTGATTCTGGTAATTTACCTGTTTCTCGGTTCTATTCGCAGTGTACTGATTCCCGCGATCGCACTGCCTCTCTCTCTGGTTGGAGCGTTTTTTTTGATGTTGCTGATGGGGTTTTCCATCAACTTGCTCACGCTGTTAAGTATGGTATTGGCAATTGGTATTGTCGTTGATGATGCCATTATTGTGCTGGAAAACGTCCATCGGCATATTGAGGGGGGAATGTCGCCAAAAGACGCTGCGATAGTTGGGGCGCGCGAGCTGGCATGGCCGGTCGTTGCTATGACTACAACACTGATTGCAGTTTATATTCCCATTGGTTTTCTCGGTGGTTTAACCGGCACACTATTTATCGAGTTTGCGTTTTCTTTAGCCGCAGCTGTGCTGCTGTCAGGGGTTGTCGCCCTTACCCTGTCACCGATGATGGCTTCTAAAATTCTAAAATCCCGCGATGGGGGTGGGGGGCGCTTTGAGATTTGGTTGGAGCGTCAATTCTCCCGCTTGCAGATGCAGTTTGAGAGGTCGCTGCACGCATCCCTTGATGAGCGCCCGGTGATATTGGTTTTCGGCTTGATCGTGTTGATAAGCTGTTATTTTCTATTTGTAACATCTCCGCAAGAGCTTGAACCTACAGAGGATCGGGGGCTCGTTCTGACCATTTCTACGGCCGATGCCTATGCAACATTGGATTATGTTGAGCAGTACAGTGGCGAGCTCACAGTGATTGCGGATAGATATGCAGAAGTCGAGAATATTTTTCTGCTCAATGGCGTGGGTACTTTCAGCAGTAGCACTAACAATGCAGTGGCCGGTTTTGTTCTGGCACCTTGGCAAGATAGAAATCGCGATACAGAAGAGATGCAGGAGTTGATAAGTAAGGAGGTCGAGCAAATAGCGGGGTTAAAAATAGCTGTGGTTGTCCCCCCGAGCTTGCCGACAGCGGGGGGACAGTTGCCGGTTGAGTTTGTTGTCGGTGCTACAGAGCCTATGGAAAATCTGGCACTGGTAGCGAACGATATTATGTCCCGGGCCCTGGAGAGTCGAAAGTTTATTTTTCTCGATTCGGATTTAAAAATTGATAAACCAAAAATTGTCATAGAAATTGATCGAGAGAAGGCCGCCAGTATGGGGGTAAAAATGGTGGACTTGAGTCGAGACCTGGGCGCTATGTTATCCGGGGCCTACGTTAACCGCTTTTCTCTGGATAATCGCAGCTATAAAGTGATCCCCCAGGTTGAGAGAGTAGAGCGCCTTACGCCAGCACAGCTGGACCAATATTATATTCGAGCGGCAAATAACCAGCTGATCCCTGTCAGTACACTGGTGAGACTTACAGAAACGGTAGAGCCGCAGCAGTTAAAACGATTCCAGCAGTTAAACTCAGTGACTATTTCCGGTGTGCCGCGCCCGGGTATTACACTCGGTGAAGCGTTACAGGTGTTGGAAGATGCGGCCAAAGAAGTTTTGCCAATCGAATACTCTATAGATTATTCGGGGCAGTCGCGGCAATTTAAAACGGAAGGGTCTGAGTTGACCGTGACTTTTTTCTTTGCCCTAGTCGTCATTTACCTGGTCCTGGCGGCGCAATTTGAATCCTGGCGCGATCCGCTGATTATGTTGGTTACTGTACCGATGAGTGTTTGCGGTGCAATGATCTTTGTCAGTCTGGGGTTGACCACCCTGAATATTTACACACAGGTGGGGCTGGTGACTTTAATTGGCGTCATCTCCAAACACGGCATTCTGATTGTGGAGTTTGCGAATAAGCTGCAAATTTCAGGACTGGATAAACGCTTAGCGATAGAGCAGGCCACCTCAATTCGCCTGCGGCCGATACTGATGACTACGGTATCCCTGGTGCTGGCCATGGTTCCCTTGCTTATCGCTTCGGGGCCGGGAGGTGGGGCGAGATTTGCTATGGGCTTGGTAGTGGCGACCGGCATGACAGTAGGAACCCTGTTTACTTTATTTGTCGTACCGGTGATGTATGTCTATCTGGGGCGGGATTTTGCCGACGGGCTTGCCCGCCCTTAGTTTTTTATCGGGGTTTACGCTTCGAAAGCGTCCCTGCCGACATTACTGCGGCGAAACTCAGAGGGGGTGACGCCTTCATGTTTTTTAAAAAAGCGTGTAAATACCGCCCGTTCGGCAAAGTGAAGTTGTACGGCGATGCTTTCGACAGAATCCTTGGTCGAAAGAAGTAGTTGTTTGGTGAGCGAGAGGGTCACACTGTCTTTAAGCTGCTGAAAGGTGACCCCCTGTTCTCTCAGCCTGCGCTGTAAAGTGCGGCCACTGGTACGGAAGTGTGCAGCGGCCTGTTTGATCGTGATTTCCTCATCGAGCAGATGCTTTTCGAGCCAGGCGCGCAAGCTGGCGGCCAGATTATAACTGCTTAATGTATTGTGTAAGACGGCCTTTAAAATATTTCGGCTCTGGTTGCGCAAAAGTTTATGGTAGCTGGGGATGGGGAAATCCAGGGTCTGAGGCGCCAGGATAACCGCATTTTCATCCGCAGAAAATTCAATCGGACACTGAAATATTCTCTGGTGGATAGAGTCATCCTCTGGCTTTTCACCGCGCAGTTTTAATCCCTGTACCTCGGGAAACCTCGGGTTCAGGGTGCGCAACAGATCGACGGCACGGCTCATCAGCATCTCGGCGATAAAGTGATTCACGCGAGCACTAAATAACTCTTGCTGCCAGCTGAGAGTGAGCACCTCTGCATCCGCTTGCTGGTAAGTTTGAAAGCGCAGAAAGGGTGCCAGGGTCTGTGAGAGTACGATTTCAGCGGGGCGAAAAATCTCCCTCGGCCGCCTCAAAGAGGGCTGAGCTTCGATAATGGTCTCTTCCAGCCAGAGCATAATGGGAAAGCGACTAAAGCTAAGTCCCGGTGAAGTCACGGGGGACAGGGCCAGGATGCTTTCAATTAGCGCATTGAATTCACTGTAATTGAGCCATTCGCTCTCCTCTGGATGCCAGCTAAATGAGAATGGTAATTGCTCGATGAGCCTCTCTGCTGGGATGCCCAGCCTAGCTGCGGCTACCACAAAGTAGGGGGCAAAAATTTTGGGCACGCCGGCATGGCCGGACATATTTTTATTTTGGTCTCTCATGACTTACGGCCGTCCGGGTGGCGTTGTCGGCATCATAGCAAAGGCGCCTTAAACCACGAATACAATTTGCAGTATATGACGAATTGGTCGCTTCGCGTGGCGGATATGACCCCCTTATGGCGCCATTAATCCTATTCTAAAACAGAGTCTAGAGGATAAGTTTTCTGAGTTTGCGCGACATCGCGTTATTTAGATTGTCAAAACTCTTCGGTCACAAGAGTTGCTACTGGCGAAAGCAATTAAGGAAAACAACAATGGCTCTGTCTAAGCGGCTGGGTTTAAGCCTGTCAATTTTTTTCTCAGGGATAATTGGCGCTTCACCAGCGGTAGCAGAAAATTGCTATATCCTGGTTCATGGACATGGAGTCGAAGGGCACACAGTGAGTGTGGACAGTGATGGGAGTCTGGTGCAGCCGGCACTGGATTATTGGAGTGAGGCGGTTTTCGACGAATATTCAAACAGTGATTTTATTGAGCAGTTACTGGTTGATGGCGGTAACTATGGTGTTGTCGGGTATAACTCAACCGATGAAGGCGAATACCCCTATTGGCACGATGAGACCGCCGGGGAAATTGCTCGTCAGATTATAGAGATCCGCGCAGGTCGGGGGGATCGTTTTGAGCACGATAACCAGTGCTCAGCGGGCGATACTTTCTGGGTTATTTCCCACAGTCAGGGCGCCGCTCAAATGGTGTATATCGCCGGCAACGCTGTTGAGGGTTCTCCGTACTACAATCGCGCCTACAGTCAATTTGATAGCAACACAGAAATTCAACAAGTTGAGACCTGCTCTACAACTTGGTATGGCAGTACGCTCTGTGAAACCGTTGAGGAGGAGGTTCAAGTTGCCGGACTTAATGAGCGTTACGCAGTCGGTGTAGATTTTGACTCGGCTATCAGTGGTGTTGCCGCAATCTTTACTACCGGGGGCGCAATTACCGGTACAGAGGGCGTTGACCGGATATGTAATGGTAGTTGGTATGACGATTTGGCCAATGAGCTTTTTTTAGGGCGTGAGTGCTCGGCAGTTCGCTATATGCAGACTAATGATGTCTATACGGTAAGAAATTATATCGGGGACAATCTCGCTGCGCCGGTATATACCATTGGCGGCTATGCGGCTTTCCCGGGCCTGGAAAGTGCAACTTCTCTGCTGCTAAATGGTGAGGATGACGGCTATATCAATTTGGCCTCGCAAATGAACTGTTCCGGATCTGCCAAGCGCAGCCTGTGGTCAAACCTGAAAGAATATGAAACCCTGCTAGGCGTAGCTTACGACAGTGCGATATTTTCTTGTGACAACGACAACAAGGGTACGGCTCGATCCTACAACTTGGCCAGTATCCATACGGACCACGATGCGCAGCGCAACGGTGGTATTTTATCCCCCGACTACGACTCAATTCCCGATGGGTTGGACTGTGGCTCTGGGAAGAATAGCGCGGGAAGAATTTCAGCCTGCACAAATTAACTAACAATAAATAAAAGGCTTCGGAGGTGTTGATGTCCACATCCAATAAAGGTCGCTCAAAGGCTCAGCTGGCAGCCTGGGGTGTTTTAGCTGTTACTGTCGGGATTGTGGGCTACTGGGCCCTGTCCGATGATCGGGAGGTGGCACCTGCGGTCGTTGCCAAAGCTAAGGCGGAAGTGAGATCTATCCGGACCCATAAGTCCGACACTGTTGAGGTGTTGGAGGCGGAGCCGCAAGAAGAGCAGTCGGTCAAACTCTGGAAGGGCATCGAGGCCTTGCCCAACAAGACCGAGTTACACCAGTCTATGCTCTCAGATCTGGCCCGCTTCCATCGCTATCCGCCGAAAAATCGGGCGATTAAGACCCCAGAGCAGGACCCGATTACCCAGACCTTTGCTGTGGATGAAAGAACCACCCACAGCGAGGAAGGGGACTCACTGACTCTCTGGACGGATGAAAAATTTTATTTGCGCGGCGATACAGTCCGGGTTTTTGCTTATCAGGCCGACAGCGATGGAGATCGGGTAAATGCTGACCTGACAGCGCTGCTGGTTTACGAGGATCAGCAGGTTGTGGGTACCCTGACCTTTAGCGACTCAGATGGAGACTTGGTCTACGAGGCGCTGATGGAGGCGGGCTCCTTTAATGGTCAGGTGCTGGAAGCGGGTATCTTTAAGGTCATTGTGGATACGGATATCGACGGTCTGCGGGATGCGGCAGCCTTTACCCTCTCTGAGGATACGGGAAGCTATACCGGGGCTCTGCGGGACTCCGTTACCGCCGATGGCAACCTGCTGGTTGAGGCGGAAGTCGAGATCAGCAGAGAGGGGCGCTACTATTTTCAGGGCTCCCTGTATAACGATGAGCAATCTCCGATCGGTACTACCCAGCATGCCGCAGAGCTGGCGGTGGGGCGTCACTGGATTCCGCTGGAGTTTTACGGGCTGTTAATTCGCGACGCTGGGCAGGATGGCCCCTACCTGGTGAAACAATTGAGTATCGCCCGGGTGACGGTGCCGATGGCCAGGGATGCCGCCTTTGCGCCCGGCTATTACACCGAGCGCTATAGCCTGGATCAATTTACCGATACCCCCTACCGGGAGTTGTAGGGGGAGTGGCCTGCGAGCGCCGGAAGGAGAACTAGCAGTTCTTTTTGATCTGTTCGCGGGCCTTGGCTATGCGCTCCTGGCGCTCATCTTCTCCGAGTCTGCGATAATTTCCCTCTTTATCTTTTTCGCGCACTCGTGCGTGCGTGGTCAGACTCTTAAGGTTCTTTTGGTAGGCACTACAGAGTTCGGCCCGTTTTGCGGCGGCCTCGGCTTTAGCCTTGGCCTCTTGCTGCTGCCGCTGCTGCTCTTCGGCACTGGACCGCTCGGCTTGTGGAGCTACTGGAGAGATATGCGCCTTTGTGCTGTGTGCGGTGATCGCCTCCTGTTCGGCTTCCCACTTTTTATAGCGCTCAGACTTGGGTTTCTGGATAACGTCCACCGAAGTATTGCCCGGCGGCTGCTCGCCAAAATGGACAACGCCATCCTCATCTACCCATTTATAGATACCATCGGCGTGAGCGGCGGTTGTTGTTACTGCGATCAATAGTGCCAGCAGGATGCGCATGGTGGTTACCCCTTGTGTTGGTATTCCTTCCGTTTCCCCATTGTACCGATACTGGCAGCTTTTCCTGTAACTGTCTTAACACTTTCACCGACACCTATTGACAGCTAGGGCTCAGTTGGCAAAATCGGGGGTTTACTCAGTGACTAGATTTCACCGCACACCCGTGGTTTTGAGTCTACCCCGGTGGGACACCCCCCATCGAAATTCCACTGAGTGGTCCTCCTCACCCCTGGAGGCCTGCTAGCCCGACTGTGAACCCGTGCGGCTTCATTTTGGGTTAGGTGTTTATGTGCGATCAGTTCATCCTAAAAATCGGCAGTTAAACACGCAACAGGCTGATATTTGTCACCATTTTCCCCTATAATTGCCGTTTGGCATTCTTGCTATTCGGTGTTTTATACGTTCTCTGGTGATGGCTATCCTACAAAACAGGAAAATTGAGGAGACTCAAGTGGAATTACTTTCCGGCGGCGATATGTTGGTTCGCGCGCTGCAGGATGAAGGGGTGGATCTGATTTTTGGATACCCGGGCGGCTCAGCGTTACATATCTACGATGCTATTTTTCGGCAGAAGTCGATGAAGCATATTCTCGTGCGCCACGAGCAGGGGGCGACCCATGCTGCCGATGGCTATGCGCGATCCACAGGAAAGGCGGGCGTCGTACTGGTGACATCGGGTCCCGGCGCGACAAACGCAATTACCGGTATCGCAACGGCGTATATGGATTCTATTCCGATGGTGGTGATCTCCGGCCAGGTACCCCGGGATAAGATCGGTGAGGATGCCTTCCAGGAAACGGATATGGTCGGTTGCTCGCGCCCGATCGTAAAGCACAGTTTCTTAGTCAAGAGTGCTGAGGATATTCCCACGGTAGTTAAAAAGGCATTTTTTATTGCCAATACCGGCCGCCCCGGTCCCGTTGTGATCGATATCCCGAAAGATGTCACCAACCCGGCAGAGCGTTTTCCCTACCGCTATCCCGAAAAGCTGCGCATGCGCTCCTACACCCCCGCAGGTAAAGGGCACAGCGGTCAAATACGCAAAGCCGTTGCCATGCTGCTCTCTGCTCGCCGCCCGGTCATTTATGCCGGTGGTGGGGTGGTGCAGGGGGAGGGGGCCGAGCTGCTCACTGCACTGGCCAAACAACTGAATTACCCCGTGACGAATACTTTAATGGGGCTCGGGGCATTTCCCGGTAGCGACCGGCGCTTTCTCGGTATGCTCGGTATGCACGGCACCTTTGAGGCGAATACGGCCATGCACCATGCCGATGTGATTTTGGCAGTGGGGGCGCGCTTTGATGACCGGGTCACTAATACCCCGAGCAAATTTTGTCCCGGTGCCAAAATTATTCATATCGATGTCGATCCGGCTTCGATTTCTAAAACGATAGTGGCCGATATCCCGATTGTTGGAACAGTTCAGTCTGTTCTCGGGGAGATGCTCGAAGCGCTGAAAGCCAGCGATGAACAGCCGGATCACTCCGCGATTGTCGATTGGTGGCGTCAAATCGATGATTGGCGCGAGCGCCACGGCCTGTATGCCGCCCCCCGTTATCAGACCGATGGTGCTCTGATTATGCCGCAGGATGTTATCAAGGCGGTGTATGACATTACCGAAGGTGATGCATTTGTCACCTCTGATGTAGGGCAGCACCAGATGTTTGCTGCGCAGTACTACCTCTTTGACAAGCCGCGTCGCTGGATTAACTCCGGCGGCCTGGGAACCATGGGATTTGGTCTGCCAGCTGCACTGGGGGTGAAAATAGCCCACCCCGATAAAGAGGTTGTGTGCGTAACCGGTGAGGGCAGTATCCAGATGTGTATTCAGGAACTCTCTACGGCCACCCAATACCACTTGCCAGTAAAAATTCTCTGTCTCAACAACCAGGCCCTGGGCATGGTGAAACAGTGGCAGGAGATGCAGTACGAGGGGAGGTTGTCCAACAGTGTTTACGAGGAGTCGCTGCCCGACTTTGTGAAGCTCGCCGAGGCCTACGGTCATGTCGGAGTGAAAATCGAGCGCCGTGAAGAGCTTCACAATAAGTTGCAAGAGGCTTTTGCCATTAAAGATCGCACAGTATTTATCGATGTTTACGTCGATCCATCTGAGCACGTTTATCCCATGCAGGTGATGCCGAACGGCTCTATGCGTGACATGTGGCTGAGCAAAACTGAGCGAACTTAAAGGGGGAGGCGATGCGTAGAATAATTTCGGTTCTGATGGAAAATGAACCCGGAGCCCTGTCCCGGGTTGTCGGCTTATTTTCCCAGCGCGGCTACAACATTGAGAGCCTTACTGTGGCGCCCACGGAGGATGCGACGCTATCGCGTCTTACTTTGGTGACAATTGGCGATGACCACAAGATTGAACAAATTACCAAAAACCTAAACAAGCTTATCGATGTTGTGAAATTGGTGGACCTCACGGAGGGCTCCCATATCGAGCGGGAATTGCTGTTGGTGAAAGTGCGAGCCAATGGTGCCCAGCGCGATGAAGTGAAGCGCAGTGTCGATATTTTTCGCGGGCAGATCGTCGATGTGACCAGCAGCATGTACACGGTACAGGTGGCTGGAACCGGTGAAAAACTCGATGCGTTCCTCCAGGCATTGGGGGAGCACACAATTATGGAAGTGGTGCGATCCGGGGTTTCCGGAATTGCCCGCGGTGAAAAAGTATTAAGTGTATAGAGCAAAAAGCAGGAATTGAGCGATGCAAGTTTATTACGACAAAGATTGTGACCTCTCTTTAATTCAGGGAAAAACAGTCGCCATTATTGGTTATGGATCTCAAGGTCATGCCCATGCCAATAACCTGAAAGACTCTGGTGTAGCGAATGTTGTTGTCGGTTTGCGCGAGGGATCGGCCTCCCGGGCGAAGGCCGAAGCTGCGGGCCTGAAGGTGGCTGAAGTCGTCGATGCGGTAAAAGATGCCGATGTGGTGATGATTCTCGCCCCGGATGAATACCAGGCGAATATTTATAAGGAGCAGGTCGCTCCAAATTTGAAGTCGGGTGCGGCCCTGGCTTTCGCCCACGGTTTTAATGTGCACTTCGAATTGATTGAGCCGCCTGCGGATGTGGATGTGATTATGATTGCCCCCAAAGGGCCCGGCCACACCGTTCGATCGACCTACCTAGAGGGCGGCGGCGTACCCACCTTGATTGCGGTTTATCAAGATGCGACAGGCAAGGCAAAAGACCTGGCGCTGTCTTACGCCTCGGCCAATGGGGGCGGGCGCTCGGGTATTATTGAAACCAATTTCCGCGAAGAGACGGAGACCGATCTCTTTGGTGAGCAGGCGGTGCTCTGTGGCGGGGTTTCCGCACTGGTAACGGCTGGCTTTGAGACTCTGGTGGAGGCGGGCTATGCGCCGGAGATGGCGTATTTTGAG
>NZ_CP174316.1:3927500-4605000 GCF_052467605.1 Microbulbifer regidiadema (SeqCode)
CACCCTCGGGGGTAGAGCACTGTTTGGGCTAGGGGGTCATCCCGACTTACCAACCCCATGCAAACTCCGAATACCGAGGAGTGCAATCGCGGGAGACACACGGCGGGTGCTAACGTCCGTCGTGGAAAGGGAAACAACCCAGACCGCCAGCTAAGGTCCCAAATATCAGTTAAGTGGGAAACGATGTGGGAAGGCCCAGACAGCTAGGAGGTTGGCTTAGAAGCAGCCATCCTTTAAAGAAAGCGTAATAGCTCACTAGTCGAGTCGGCCTGCGCGGAAGATATACCGGGGCTCAAACTGATAACCGAAGCTGCGGATGCTAATTTATTAGCATGGTAGAGGAGCGTTGTGTAAGCCGTTGAAGGTGGATCGAGAGGTCTGCTGGAGGTATCACAAGTGCGAATGCTGACATGAGTAACGATAAGGGAGGTGAAAAACCTCCCCGCCGGAAGACCAAGGGTTCCTGTCCAACGCTAATCGGGACAGGGTTAGTCGACCCCTAAGGCGAGGGCGAAAGCCGTAGTCGATGGGAAACAGGTTAATATTCCTGTACTCGCTATTACTGCGACGGAGTGACGGAGAAGGCTAGGCCGGCATGGCGATTGGTTGTCCATGTTTAAGGTTGTAGGCTTATGACTTAGGCAAATCCGGGTCATACTCTTTAATGAGAAGGCTGAGAGCTGATGACGAAGCCCACTTAGTGGGTGAAGTGGTTGATGCCCTGCTTCCAGGAAAAACTTCTAAGCTTCAGGTAATAGTGAATCGTACTCTAAACCGACACAGGTGGTCAGGTAGAGAATACCAAGGCGCTTGAGAGAACTCTGGTGAAGGAACTAGGCAAAATGGTACCGTAACTTCGGGAGAAGGTACGCCGGTTTTGGTGATGGGACTTGCTCCCTAAGCTGAGGCCGGTCGAAGTGACCAGGTGGCTGCGACTGTTTATTAAAAACATAGCACTGTGCAAACTCGTAAGAGGACGTATACGGTGTGACGCCTGCCCGGTGCCGGAAGGTTAATTGATGGGGTTAGCTTCGGCGAAGCTCTTGATCGAAGCCCCGGTAAACGGCGGCCGTAACTATAACGGTCCTAAGGTAGCGAAATTCCTTGTCGGGTAAGTTCCGACCTGCACGAATGGCGTAACGATGGCCACGCTGTCTCCACCAGAGACTCAGTGAAATTGAAATCGCTGTTAAGATGCAGTGTACCCGCGGCTAGACGGAAAGACCCCGTGAACCTTTACTACAGCTTTGCACTGAACTTTGAGCCTACTTGTGTAGGATAGGTGGGAGGCTTTGAAGCAGTAACGCTAGTTACTGTGGAGCCGTCCTTGAAATACCACCCTGGTATGTTTGAGGTTCTAACTCTGGTCCGTTATCCGGATCGAGGACAGTGTATGGTGGGTAGTTTGACTGGGGCGGTCTCCTCCCAAAGAGTAACGGAGGAGTACGAAGGTGCACTCAGCATGGTCGGAAATCATGCAATGAGCATAATGGTATAAGTGCGCTTGACTGCGAGACAGACATGTCGAGCAGGTACGAAAGTAGGTCATAGTGATCCGGTGGTTCTGTATGGAAGGGCCATCGCTCAACGGATAAAAGGTACTCCGGGGATAACAGGCTGATACCGCCCAAGAGTTCACATCGACGGCGGTGTTTGGCACCTCGATGTCGGCTCATCACATCCTGGGGCTGAAGCCGGTCCCAAGGGTATGGCTGTTCGCCATTTAAAGTGGTACGCGAGCTGGGTTTAGAACGTCGTGAGACAGTTCGGTCCCTATCTGCCGTGGGCGTTGGAGATTTGAGAAGAGTTGCTCCTAGTACGAGAGGACCGGAGTGAACGAACCTCTGGTGTTCCGGTTGTCACGCCAGTGGCATTGCCGGGTAGCTATGTTCGGACGGGATAACCGCTGAAAGCATCTAAGCGGGAAGCCTCCTTCAAGATAAGATCTCCCTGAGGCCTTGAGCCTCCTGAAGGGCCGTGGAAGACTACCACGTTGATAGGCTGGGTGTGGAAGCGTTGTGAGGCGTTGAGCTAACCAGTACTAATTGCCCGTGCGGCTTGACCATACAACAGAGATGGTTACTAACGACTAGCTAAGCTAGCGGATTGTGGAATGAAAGACACACAATAATCGCTTGCGGTGTATTACTACAGATTGTTTTACCGACTTATTTGGGGTTATCGCCGGTCAATAATGACCGAGGCAAACAGCGATAACGCGGCAGGCCAAGCAGATTGCTTATAAGACCAACGCCAACCCAAGCCAGTTTGCCTGACGACCATAGAGTTGTGGAACCACCTGATCCCTTGCCGAACTCAGAAGTGAAACGCAACATCGCCGATGGTAGTGTGGGGTTTCCCCATGTGAGAGTAGGTCATCGTCAGGCTTCTAATCCGAAAAGGGCCACCCAATAGGGTGGCCCTTTTTTTATGCCTGGAAAAAATCCCGATCAATATTTTTACTACCTCGCAGCGCCTGCGCTGCCATGTGACAAGCGGTGCACCGAAGGTGCCAGCTTGGTACGCCGAAGGCGCCCGCAGGGTGGCGAGCACTGCTCGCCATACAGTGTAGGTTGGGTACACCCGACAGCTTATAAAAATAATTAAAAAGCTAATTTTTACTGCGCTGGCTTTTTTGGCAAAGGCCAGAAAAATAAATCGAAATTTTTACATTCTGATTTTTATTCAAAAAGTCGCGTAAAAATAAAAAACAAAAGCTAAAAATAGCGATGCACAAATTACCCGCGTCTCTCTGAAGAAATAAACCTATAAAAATAGCGGTTTACGTCCCTTCTCCGGCAAGTTTCTCGGCGCTCTGACAAAAAGACCCGGCAAAAATAATCCACGCAAAAACCAGAAAAATACTAATGCCACTCCGGGCAAAAATTTAATTTAGCAATTAAAAATATTGGTGATTTTTTAATCTGTGCGCTGATCCCCTGTAACCACGGGGCCTGTAGGCGATTTATTCAAGTTATACACAAGTCTATCCAGACTTTCTGTTAGTAACACAGGGCTGTGGAAATCTACGCAAAAAGTGCTGCTTTTTTACCCGCCTCCCGTGCAGCCAAGGAAACACGGGGCTGGCAGGGGATATCCCCGAGTTATACACAAGTCTATCCATGGTTTCTGTTGGTAACAAAGGCGCCATAAAACGGACATCAGTTATTAACAGAGTAATGGAGGACAAAGCTGTGGATTACTGGGGCTGATTGGTACGCCAGTATTTGCTGGAAAGAAACTATTGGAAATAAAAAAGCCCCACAGGGTGGGGCTTTAGAATATTCAATAAATTAACAATTTACTGAGCGGCACTAGGTACCCGGCCGAGGTCCTCTTCCATCTCTGTGGCTAGGAAAGACATCACTACCCAAGCCGCAACATTCTGGCGAAGATTTTCGGGATCGACTTTGTCGAGGGTATCGTTGGGCGTATGGTGATAATCAAAGTAATCACTACCATCCTGATAGAGGCCGAAAGCTGGAACACCACGTGTAACAAAGACACTGCTATCCGGGCCACCGTAAGACTTGTTATTACCGCGTTCAATGCCCAGTGGTGCGAGGAGCTGCATTATTTGGTCGGCAATATCAAATTTGCTTTCCGGTAGACGTGTATCAAAGCGCCAGATTTTTCCTGCGCCAAAGTCGGACTCGGAGATGGCAACAATATTGTCCAGTTCATCTGCATGGGCCTCAACATATTGTTTAGCCCCCACCAGTCCAATTTCTTCTGCGCCAAAGAGGACCACTCGCAGTGTACGGCGGGGGCGCTGTGGCAGCTGGGCAATTAGACGTGCGGTTTCCATCACAATGGCAACACCGGCCCCATCGTCGAGGGCACCGGTGCCCTCGTCCCAGGAGTCCAGATGTGCACCGATAATCATCACCTCTTCCGGCTTCTCACGGCCGGTGATCTCGCCGATAACATTAAAAGAGGGACCGTCATTCAGGCGCTCTGTCTCTACATCGAGTTTTACCTGGACGGGCTTGCCGCGTTTGAGCATGGCTTCAAGTAAGTTTGCATCAGGTGCTGAAAGTGCGAGTGCGGGAACGGGGTTTTCTACTCCACTGATAGACATCATACCGGTGTGGGCGAAGCGATCAGAGTCGGTCCCTACTGAGCGCAACAGCATGGCTGCGGCTCCTTTTTCAGCCGCTGCGCGCATGCCCAGTTTCCGCCCCTGTGCCGCAGGGCCATAGCCCTCCCCTGTGCGGGCTCTCTCCATGCGTTTATTAATAAAAGCGATCTTGCCTTTTACTTGGCGGGCTGGCGCTTTTAACAGAGCCTCCACATCGGGAAACGCGATGATTTCTGCGGTTAACCCGCCCTCAGGGGTGGCGGCGCCATAGCCGAGCGAGGAAACCACCAATGGCTGGGGAAAAGGCGCTACCACTTCGGCGTGCGCATGGCCCCGAACCCAGCGGGGTACCTCAATCTGTTCGGTATAGACCCGATCAAAGCCAAACGCCTGCATTTTTTCCTGCGCCCAGGCAACGGCTCTCTGGTCGCCCTCAGTGCCCGCCCGCCGAGGTCCAACCTCAACCGTCAGTGACTCGACAATACTGTAGGCGTCGGAGCTTTCCAGTGCCCGATCACGCAGTACTTCCGCCACGGAGAGGTCTTCCTGGGGCAGTGGGGCCGCCTGGGCTATACCCAGTGCCATGGTGGTGATCAGTCCCCCGGTTAGGGAAAGCAATGGTTTCAACATCGGTTTATCCTTTGTGAATACTCTTCGGTCTTAAGCTTTTGGCTCATTATTGGCTGAGGCCGCAATCAGTTGCTCGCGAATTTCACGCAACTTTTGCAGGCCTTTCTGTGTAAATAAATAGGGTGGTTCGCCTGTATATTCGCTGTCTTCAATACTGAGGCAGCGCTGTCGCATCTCTTCGAGTTTTGGATCGTGTCGCATCGGGTAGGCGAGGAGTGCCCGCCACTCCATATCGCTGGCCTGCCCGGTAATTACATCCTCAAGGCCCTGAATAAAACTGCCCCGATCCATGCGGAACTTGGGGCTGCGCAGGTGCATCAGGACCCAGATAACAATGGCAAAGGCAATAAAAGAGAGAAAGAGCGTTGCCAGCCAGGTCACAGTTTCACTCCTCCATTAACAGTTTTATGGCCACAGCAATAGTGGCAACAATAATGACAGGCTTGATAATACTCGCCCCTCTGGCGATGACGAGGTTAGAGCCGAGTCGCGCTCCCACAACTTGGGCGAAAGACATAGTGACTGCAAGCAATAGAGATATATGCCCCCCTGCAATAAAAATAAGCATAGAGGTTACATTGGTAGCGAGCACAATGGGTTTCGTTGACGCCGTAGCCGTGCGCATATTGTAGCCGAGTAGGGCTGCGAAGGCGGCGGTACAGATAGATCCCATTCCGGGGCCAAAGAAGCCACCATAAAAGCCGAGCCCAGCTCCAACAGTCCAGTTAAAGGTAAAGTTACTGATTCTGGGTTTTGAGTCAATGTCAGAAATTCGCGGAGATAGGACAAAGTAGAGGGCGATGACTATAAGTAGAATCGGCAGGATTGTATTGAGGCCGGCCTCCCCCAGAGATGTAACGGTAAAAGTCCCCAGGCAGGAGCCGATAACGGCGGCAATCAGCCCTGGCCAGAGGGGGCGCAAATTCAGCTGGCCTTTTTGCAGGAAGTTGACAGTCGATGACAGGGTGCCAAAGACGCTTTGAAATTTATTGGTACCGAGGGCATCGAGCGGGGGAATGCCGGCCCAGAGCAAGGCGGGGAGGGTGATGATACCCCCTCCCCCGGCAATGGCGCTGACAAAGCCGGCGCTAAAGGCGATTGCCGTTAGTATCAGATAGGTATAAGTAGAAAGCTCACTACTTAGCTGTATCACGACTGGACTGGTTACCCCCTTCGAGAGTAGTTTGACCATCGTGATGGTAGCCCTGATATTTGCTAAAGCGCTTTTGAATCTCGGTCATATCCTGCTCCAGATCCCCGGTGGGCTGATACAGGGAGTCAATGCAGAGACGCTTGTTGGGGAAGTCCCAGGCAACAAGCAAAATGGGGATCTCGGCGGCATAGGAAATCCTTAAAAAGCCACTTTTCCAGCGCCCTACTTTTTTGCGGGTTCCCTCTGGAGTAATTCCCACCCACATTTTTTCATTTTCCCGATAACTCGAGGCCACTTGTAACGCGATATTGCCAGCGGCGCGCCTATCGGTAGGGACGCCGCCAAGCCATATAAACAGCCGTTTGAACGGGAAGAAAAAAGCTTCCTTTTTCATGAGCCAGGAAATTTTAATACCCAGTGCCAAAATAAATGGCATGGCAACCACAAAGTCCCAGTTGGATGTGTGAGGGGCCAAAGCCACCATCACTTTTCTCTCTGGAGGAACTTCTCCATCCATCCGCCAGCCGAGAATCTTGATCATCAACTTGCCGATAGCTTTAGTGATGCGATTGCCCAGGCGAGGTACTTCAGATGGTATTTCCGTAGGTATTTTTACAAACTGGCTCATTACTTGCCTCTTTGTTACTGCTGCGACACTAAGGTTACAGTCAAGCTGTTTGACCTTGCGCCTCTAGTGTTCTCGCGTGGCATAAAAACGAATATCCGGGTAACGCTCTTCTGCCAGCTGTAAATTAACGCGTGTCGGTGCCAGGTAGGTCAGGTGCCCACTGCCATCGAGTGCCAAGTTGGTACTGGCCTTGCGCTTGAAGTTATCCAGTTCTTTGGCACTTTCACTATCCACCCAGCGCGCGGTATTCACATTGACGTTTTCGTAGATGGCCTCTACTTTGTACTCGTCTTTTAGTCGGTAGGCGACTACCTCGAACTGTAGTACCCCAACCGCACCGACGATAATGTCGTTATTGTCCAGGGGGAAAAATACCTGGGTGGATCCCTCTTCAGAAAGCTGCTGAAGCCCTTTCTGTAATTGCTTTAATTTTAGCGGATCTTTTAACCGTATACGGCGGAACAGTTCCGGGGCGAAATTGGGAATACCGGTAAATTTTAGGGTTTCGCCTTCGGTAAAGGTATCGCCGATCTGAATGGTACCGTGGTTGTGCAAGCCGATAATATCGCCGGCAATTGCCTCTTCCACATGGGTGCGGTCACCCGCCATAAAAGTTACGGCATCGGCAATTTTTACATCCTTGCCAATACGAACATGCTTCATTTTCATGCCGCGATTGTAAGTGCCTGAGCAGACGCGCATAAAGGCAATTCTATCGCGGTGTTTGGGGTCCATATTCGCTTGGATTTTAAATACAAAACCGGAGAACTTATCTTCGCTGGGTTCTACTTTTCTCTCTTTGGTTTCCCGCGACTGAGGTGAGGGCGCCCACTCAACGAAACCATCGAGCATTTCCCTTACGCCAAAATTACCCAAGGCCGTACCAAAAAAGACTGGCGTCAACTTGCCGGCAAGATAAGCTTCCAGATCAAACTCGTGAGTGGCTCCGCGAACCAATTCAATTTCGTCGCGAATATCTTCGGCGTATTCGCCGAGCAGGGCGTCAGCTTCAGCGGAGTCCAGGCCTTTAATTTGAATATCATCGGGAATTCTGTGGCCCTGGCCCTGGGAGAACACATGGATGGTATCGGTATAGAGGTTGTAGACCCCTTTGAAATCTTTACCGGAACTGAGAGGCCAGTTGATGGGGGCGGCCTGGATATTGAGTACTTCTTCGATCTCGTCCATCACTTCGATCGGATCGCGAATATCCCGGTCGAGCTTGTTGATAAACGAGAGAATCGGTGTGGTTCGCAGGCGGCACACATTCATCAATTTGATGGTGCGGTCTTCCACGCCTTTGGCACCGTCAATCACCATCAGGGCTGAGTCAACAGCGGTGAGTACCCGGTAAGTATCTTCAGAGAAGTCTTCGTGCCCGGGGGTGTCCAGCAGGTTTACCGTCCGCTCTTTGTAGGGAAACTGCATCACGGAGGAGGTAACAGAGATACCGCGCTCCTGCTCCATAGTCATCCAATCGGAGCGCGCATGGGGGCCTTTTTTTCCCTTTACCGAGCCCGCCTGCTGAATGGCATTTCCGAACAAAAGCAGCTTTTCGGTCACGGTAGTTTTACCGGCGTCCGGGTGGGAAATAATGGCGAAAGTTCTACGTCTTTGAAATTGTTGAGAAAAATCTTTGTTCACTTAGATTTAACCTTATCTGTGTACGCCCTGTGTACACATAATGAAATATACCCCAAGGCCGAACCTGAAAGGCGGCATTATAGCAAAATGACCTTTGGTTTTGCTCTTGAGCGGTGACTGATAGATGGTATCTGGTCGGGGTATTCTATGCCATTCGAGTCACTTCTGGGGGAGATAGGGGGCCACTGTGTGCCCAAAAGGAAATCATGACCTATTGGTCAGATTTTAGCCTGAGACCTCCCCGAATCAACCTTGGGAGGCTACAGTGAGTAGCTAGGATTCCTCTACAACTAGTGTAGGAGGTTAGTGATTGAGGACCACCTTGTCCAAGAATTTTTGCTGCTGCAATAATTGTATTGGTAATACTGACTTCCAGTCCCTTGTGTAGATGACCCAAAGTTTCTTGAGAAATAAAATTTCCGAAAGAAATTTGGGGCCCAATGGAAGTCTTTTTATACGTTTGTTTAAATTCAAAATATCGCCGGATCAGTTTCCCTTCCTATAAGTCGTAATAGCACAGATCTTAGCAATATAATTTTATTCTTTAAGGGTGATATCTAATATTGTCTTGCCTGGTAATTTATGAGTTTTGTCTAGTTTATTCTGTCGATACTAATAGATCGATAGCAGAAAATCCTTTAGAAGCTCGGACTCGGCTGTATACACGGAGAACTCTTGAATTGATCCCCTCGTCAATATTTCGTTGGTTATTTTGAGTACTTAGTGCTATGCATAATAATTGGATTGTTGACAGCGGGTGATGTTGCGAGTTGAAATTACACCTGACTTATTGAAAGTCTTTAACTGTAAATTTTCTAATGTTTTTAAGGAGTTCTGACAATGGAAGTTAAGCGAAATTTTTTTCTTACCGCAGTATTGCTTGTCTCCGTGGCTCATTCTGTACCTACCCTGGCTGCTACACTATCAACAAGTATAGAGCTGAAAAATAACACTTCTTCCGATAATTCTCTTATTGATGGAACAAATACAACTGGCATCATTTCGCCTGCATTTCCGAGTCCAGCAACTGCAAACAGTTCTACCTCTCACACTTCAACAACTAGCGGTTCGGTAGATGCTGGGGTTTTAACCTATCAATCATGTAGGTTCAATTGGTCAATTATCCAGATAGGCAGTACCTATAGATTCTCAATAGGGGCGACCCCCTCGTCTAAGTGTAGTTCTGATGTTTTGGTCCAGAATGCATTTACTGGAGAATATCAAATAAGATTTAATATTGACGATTAAATCAGGAATTAGCCCTTGGCGAGGGTGATGAGATCGCCATCGCCAAGTGGAGTGAATAGCTGTTATACAGTTTCAAGGTGTGAAGCTTGATACTTCCATTTATCTACATCTTCAATTGACCAAAGGTTATGGCTACTTGGTACTTCGATGTGTAGCTATTGAAAAATAGTTTGCACTTCGTTTCATTATCCAAAAATTGTGCGACTTTAGCAGTGATAGTGCAAACTTTAGTTTTTGCTGGAGTAATGCCCTTTAATCACGGTTTTCCCCTCCTTCCAATCTTAACCAGCTTGAACTTTTTCAGCTCATTTTTTAGTTCGTTGCGGGTTGAATTTTGGTTCATTTTACGCAATAGCGAGTAGTAATAGTGATGGGTTTATTTTTTTATAGATGAATAGTCGCAGTAATACGATGCCCCTTGGGAATATGAAAAGCATCGAATATTTATGGTGCTAGGGTGTAGGTTACTGAAGGACACGGTTGTTTATTTTGCCCTCTCCTTGTTATTGCAGCTATATCAGGGTAGGCCACAGACTGTTGTGTCTCACTGTCCTGTGGCCAAATTTTTGGGCCAGTTACTACTGCTCTTTATTGAGGTGGCGAGAGCGCTGAATCCTATCAGCAGGCGCCGCCCTGAGGCTGGGGTATACTGCAAAATTAGACTCAGCGCCCGCTGGATAAATGGGGTTGTGCCAATGGGCTCGGCTGCCTGCGGCGCTGGCACAACTGGGATAAGTTATTCAAACTCAGTTGGGTTTAATCTAGCGCGACTACAGGTCCTTGAAATGGCTCTGGGTGGTGCAGTCGCAAGTTTAGTCAATAAAGGGGAGAGGTTATGAGCCGGGAGCGTTTACAGGCATTGCGCGAAGAGTTGCAGCGACAGGGGGTCGATGCTTTTTTGATACCCCGTGCCGATGAGTATCAGAATGAAAGTGTGCCTGCGGCAGATGAGCGGCTACCCTGGCTCACCGGCTTTACCGGATCTGCCGGAATGGCCGCAGTGGGTAGCCGGGAAGCGGCATTATTTGTCGATGGGCGCTATACCCTACAGGCACAACAGCAGCTCGGCGACCAGCCCATTGAATTGATGAGCCTCAGCCAGACGGCGATCATAGAGTGGCTTAGCAGTCAGTTAGATGCCGGTCAGTCACTGGGGTATGACCCGCGATTGCACACCGAGCCGGGGTTGGCCTTGATCAGGAGACGGCTGGCAGAGCGGGATATTCTATTGCAGCCATTGGTGCAGAGTCCGATTGATGCCATTTGGCAGGATCGCCCCGCGCCGCCCTGCGGGCGAGCCCGCCCGCACCCTCTCCCCTTTACCGGTGAGCACTCCAAAGATAAGCGCCAGAGGATTGCCAGTTGCCTGGCAGAAAAGCGGGCCGATGCCCTGTGGCTGCCAAACCCCGAAAGCTGCGCTTGGCTTTTTAATATCCGTGGAGAAGATGTCCCGCACTTACCCGTAGCTCTGGCCCAGGGGGTACTGTACCGGGATGGCAGCGCGACTCTCTATTTGGCGGAGGGCGCCGTGGGGGATGCGCTGCTCGAACACTTGGGCAAGGACGTTACCCTGGTCGTGGATAAGGCGGAGTTATTTGCAAATATTCGGCGCCGCTGTGTCGATAAAATATGGGTAGATCCGCTGATCAGTAATTGCTGGAGCCTACAGCAGTTGCGTGCACTGGATATTGAGCTTTTGTTGGAGGGCGACCCGGTTAGCGAAGCCAAGGCCTGCAAGAATGCAGTTGAATTGGCGGGCAGCCAGGCTGCCCATCAAAGAGATGGTGCCGCAGTATGTGAGTTCCTGGCGGAGATACCCGAGCAGGTTGCCACAGGGCAATTTGATGAGCTGTCAGCGGTAAAACTATTGCGCAGTAAACGGGAGGCCCGCGAGGGATTTCAGGGCAACAGCTTTGAGACAATTTCCGGCTACGGTCCGAATGGCGCTATTGTGCACTATCGAGTCAGCCCGCAATCCAGTTTGTCCATGCAGGCGCAGGGCGTGTACCTGTGCGATTCCGGCGGCCAGTATCCAGATGGCACTACCGATATTACTCGGACGGTTGCGCTGGGTGAGTTTCCACCCTCGGCCAAAGAAAATTTTACCCGAGTTTTAAAGGGGCATATTGCAATCGCGACCTTGCGATTTCCCCGGGGGACCTGTGGCGAGCAGATTGATGCGATTGCCCGCCGCGCACTGTGGGATGTGGGGTTGGACTATGCCCACGGAACAGGCCACGGTGTCGGCAGCTTCTTGAGTGTCCACGAGGGGCCGCAACGGATAGGCAAGGTGACAACTGGCGTTCCGCTACAGCCGGGGATGATTGTGTCAAATGAGCCGGGTTTTTACCTCACAGGCCAGTACGGTATTCGTATTGAAAACTTGGTTTTTGTGAAAAAGAGTGATGATTATCCCGGTTTTCTCGAATTTGAAGAGCTCACTTTGGCACCGATTGATCGCAATCTAATCGATATAACACTACTTACCGAAGCTGAGCGGACCTGGCTGAACGATTATCACCAGAGGGTGCGAGAAGAGATTGTGCCGCTGGTTAACGAGAAAACGGCGGAGTGGGTAAAACGGGCTACTGAGGCCTTGTAATATCAAGACTGGGGGCTGTGCGCCCCCAAATCGTCGCCGGAGCCGCTGAGCGTCAGAGGCATCACAGAATTATTCAGGGGTGCCTTAATTTTAATTGATCTCAAATTTATAGCCGGCACCGTAAACGGAGTGAATTAATTCTTTTTGCGGCATAAGGACCGATATTTTCTTGCGAACCTTTTTGATATGGCTGTCAATGGTGCGATCACTGATCACGCGGTAATCGGAATAGATACGATCCATTATTTGTTCGCGGGAGAAAATTCGGCCGGGCTCACTGTAGAGCAGGTCGAACAAGTGGAATTCCAGTGCCGTGAGGTTGGCGTCTTTGCCCCCGATGCGCAGCTGTCCGGTATTTCTATCTAGTTCGATGCCGCTACTTGCGCCGGCATCCTTTTGCGGGAGGCGCCGCAAGACCGCCTTTACCCGGGCGACAAGCTCTCTCGGGCTATAGGGTTTACAAACGTAGTCGTCGGCACCGGACTCAAGGCCGCGCAAACGATCCGATTCCTCAATCTGTGCCGTCATAATAATGATTGGAGTATCGTTGCCTTGCTGGCGAATTTCCTCGCAAATTTCCATCCCGTGCTTCCCGGGTAGCATCAAGTCGAGAAGGATTAAATCCGGCTTCATGGTTTCCACTTTGGGAATGACCTGATTGCCGTCAGAAATGATCTCGGCTTGGTAGTTGGCAGCGTGAAGATAGTCCAGTAGTAGGTGCGCAAGCTCGGTTTCATCTTCGACTATTAGTATTTTGGCGCTCATAACTTCCTACCATTTAATCCTTTGGCTTAGGGGTAAAAAAATACTTATCTCAAGACCGCCGAGGGTGGACGGAGTTGCAGAAATACTACCCTCGTGCGCTGTTACAATATTTTGGCAAATTGACAGCCCCAAACCCGCGCCGCCGGTTTCCCGACTGCGTGAGCTGTCTGCCCGATACAGGCGCTCGAACAGGTGCGGTATATCGGCGCTGGCAACACCGGGGGCGGAATCGGCCAAAGTGATAATGGCGGTTTGAGCCTCACAGCGCGCGGCGATTTTAAGTTGTCCTCCGCTATCGGTGTAGCGCAGGCTGTTGGTTAACAGGTTGCTAAATAACTGGTTGAGCCGCGCTTCATCTGCGTAGATCAGTTTATCTTCTGCCAGTTGCAGATCGCTACTTAAGCGAATGCCCTTCTGTGCAAGTGGAATATCAAAGTCTTCGACAATACTGCGCAGAATTTTGACCAGGGAGATATCGGTCTTGCAGTAACTCAGCGCTCCAGCGTCGGAGAGCGACAGCTCATAGAGATCATCGATCAGTCGACTCAATTGCTGGACTTTGCTGTGCAGTATACGCAGGTTCTCTGGGGAAGCTGATCTAATGCCATCCTGAATGGCCTCAATCTGCCCTTTGAGTACCGCCAGAGGGGTGCGCAATTCATGTGAAATATCGGCCATCCAGCGGTTGCGCGCGTGTTCGTTGGCCTCCAGGGTCGCGGCGAGGCGATTGAAGTCAGCACTTAATTGGCCCAGCTCATCTCTCTGCTCTATATCGATACGGGTTTTGAAATTGCCTGATGTCAGCTGCGATGTGGCTTCGGTCAGCTTGCGGATAGGCCTTACCAGTTGCCAGGCCAGGGGCAGGGCAATGGCCAGGGCCAGAATAAAGGTGGCAATAGAAATCAGTGTGAAGGTTTGCGATTGCTCGCGAACAAAGCCTGCTGCCAGTTCATCATCGAGTACCGGTAATGGGTTGATGGCCAGGTAGCCAACGGTTTCCCCGTTTACCTGCAGAGGTTGCATGGCCATATTTTCAGGCTTTGAGTAGCGCCCAATCAGCGACTTTTTCTCTTGGTCCAATAGGGCCAGGCGGCTGCTGAGAGACTTATCTCCGCCGTGTTCAGGCGGGGGTTCCGGCCGGTGGTGGGGGCCTCTTATCCCCGGCGGCGGGAGATGTGGGGGTGGCGTTCTCTCGAAATAGCTGGGCATCAGTTGCCTGTGCAGATTCTGCCAGAGAGCGCCATTGCCACGCAGGGACTTCCAGCTGCCCTCGCGGGCGTAGATGCTCTGTAATTCGTCCACCAGGTCGCCCACTTCGCGCAGTTCTTGGGACTGGATATAGTTCGTAAAGCCGTGCTTAAAGCTCCACTGAAAGAATACGAACATTCCGCCAACGGTAATGGCTGTCGTCAGTAAGAAAGCGAGGCTGAGTTTATAGCGAATATTTAGCGACATAACCGATAGCTTAGATTTCAGTAGTCTGTGTCCACAGTGAGCTCAGGTGCGTATTGCTGTGCCTGTGCGCAGAGAGTGCTGGCCAACAGATTAAGCCTACACTTACTGCAAATATCAGAGCAATCTTTTAACGCGCAGAAGCCGCGCAATAGGGCTGCGAGCGGGCAGGGCAGCTCTTGGCTGTCCCGAGCGGCTTGCGGGGCTTCCATGCCCTGAGAGTGTCAAAGGGAGTGGGTTTCTGTAGGTGTTTGTCCGCTGCTGCTAGCTGGGTTTATCGCTGCCTGTATCGGGCGCTAGCGGGGAGGTGGAAAAGCGGTGCAGTATTAGCTCGGGTCTGTCGAGCCGGATAAACAGGGTTGCAAGAATTCTCTTTCCTGCCCGGCTCCAAGTGCTGTGGTCATGGGCGTTAAGGGTAACGGTAATCTGATTGAAGCCCGGTTTAAATAACTTGTCGGGCAGGTGTAGATCTGGACCATATATCCGCTGTATTTTCTTGCCGTTGATATAGAGATGGGCGTGGCCTTCGAGAAATTTCGCTGAGGCAGCATCGGCGTAGCGAGGGGATTCCAATTCGAACCGGTCGCAGTCGATATGCAGGTTATAACCGGACATAGTATCGCGGCGAATATCTAGCTCAATGCGAGGGGCGGCGCGGTGCAAAGGGATCTCGACAATGGGGTGCTGGTCGCCGTTATGGCCCGCATGGTGACCTTGTTGTGCTGTGGCGGCGTTGCTCAGTGCGCAGATAATAGCGCCTATAATCAGGCGGCGAAGTATTTTCATCGTAGTCTTGCTCTCGGGCTTAGAGCCCTGCCTCTCAGTATTTAGCATTTAGCTGCCGGTGCATAACCCGGGATACAGCAGCTCTCTGTCTGTAGGGTGGCACGGCTGTATTTTGTGCGCTGATATCTGTGGCCCCTGAGGGAGGGAGCCGCAGTGGCTACTGCGGCTTTAGAGGCCTCAATCAAGGGATTTGGCTGACAAGTGCCAGTGCACGACCGGATTAGCGTGTCGAGCACTCATTGATAATAGTTTGATCATCTAGCTTGCCATAAAAGCGGGGGCCAAATGTGTAGGGGAAGGCGGGGACCAGCTCGCCGTCATCATCGACGCTTACGGTCAGGTGGTAGTGGTATCCGCGCTCGTCATCGGAGTGGCCGTTATGCTGGTCCAAATACACCCCCCCTTGGTTAGTCAGGTCTTCATCCCAGTAATAGTCCTCGTAGAAAAAGCCGGCCGTGGTTGTAAATTCATTGCTGGACAGGGACGTATAAGAGTCACTTGTCGTCGGGCCGGTATTGGAGGTTGTTACAACGCCCAGGGAGAGGTCGTATTCATCCACCAATAGGCAGCTTCTCTCGCCGGCGATACCGCAACCGCTTGCAGAGGTGGGGTCGTCATAGTCGCGTATAGCCCAGCTGCTCTCCGCGAGCTCCCCCTCGCTTTCCCAGGGGCCGTAGATAGCGTAACCATCGGCGGTATAGCCGTAGATTGGGGAGTGGTCATCGCCGCTATCACCGACAAGGTCAGCGAGGCAGTCGCTGTAAAAGTGGTGGTGATAATCGCCGTTGGCGGCATGCCCGCCACAGATATCAACGTCATAGATTTCTGCGACGGGGGCCAGGGTTTGCCAGGTGCCATTTACCGATTGGCCATCTCCCCAGTCATAAATAGAGACGCCGTTTACCCAGTAACCCTGTACGCCGAGCCCGGTTGCACAGTCCTCTGTCGCGGGTTCGGGCTCTATAGGAAAATATCCGACATGGGAGATATTTTCCGGGCAAACGAGTCCGGGGGGCCAGAATCCGTAGCCGGCATCGACATCACAGGTGCCGATATTTGCGTAGCCAATATCCTGCCCGAAGCTGACAATATCGCCGACACCGACCGTGGGGCTGCCGCTCTCGAAATCCGAGGAGGCTTTGGGGCGTTCGAGCAGGGCGTCGAGAATACTCTGGGTAATTTCAATTTCGTAATCGGGCACGCCGGTTGCGGAGACAACGGTGTATTCTTTGCCGTCAATGGTTGCTGTTGCTACGCTCTGGACATTGACCAGAACCTGTTCATTGCTGTTACTTTCGTAAATATAAGGCGCGCGCTCGTCATCGCTATTCACAATCCAGACACCGGTATCGGTGCTGGAGTCTGAGTCATCAGAGGTGGTTTCAGAGGAGTCATCCTCATCGCTATCAGAGGAGGAGCCACTACTGCATCCCTGTAGAGCTCCGAGAGACATTAGCAACGCTAGCGTATAAGAGAGAATCGGCTGGCCATTCCGGTCAAAATTTTTCATTATTTTCATATCGCACCGTGGCATAAAAGGAGGGATATCGGCCCGAACCTAGCGCAGAAAAGTGAATGAAATGTGGATGGAGGGCTAGCTAGATTTTATCTTCTCTATGCAGTTAAAAAATTTGCAAATTTGTGCGCTGTATCTCGCCGGGGGATTCGCCCGCTGATTGCTTCAAATAAAAATAACGACTTTTACTGGATAAGCGGAAGGAGCCTTGAAAATTTTCCGGTCAGCAATAATTTCTTCCCGATATAAGCTCAAAGGCTCTCTCCGAGGGTTGCACTATTTTAACTGGCGGTTTGGGACGCTAACTTTGGCAACTTCTTTGCTTCCCTTGATAGGTGAGGTTGAAAAGCGGTGGAGTACCAATTCTTTTTTATCCTGCTGCAAAAATAACGTTGCCAATATCCGCTTGCCACCGCGACTCCAGGTGCTGTGATCGTGGGCATTGAGGGTCACCGTGACCTGGTTAAAGCCGGGCTTTAGCCATTTTCCAGGAATATGTAAATCCGGGCCATAAAGTCGCTGGATCTTCTCCCCATTGATATAGAGGTGGGCGTGTCCCTCCAGGAACTGTTCAGAGTCGTCATTGGCAAAGCGAGGGGATTCCAGCTCAAAGCGGTCGTAGTCAATATGCAGGTTATAGCCGGACATATTGTCGCGGCTTATATCCAGTTCGATCCTGGGAGCGGCAATATGCACGGGGATCTCTATCACCGGGTGTTGATCGCCGTTGTGGCCCGCATGGGGATTTGGCTGTGCCGCCTGTGCGGCCATCGCAGCTGAAACAATACCGGCGAAAACTCCGGCGATAAAGAACCTGTGCATGTTCATTGAATTCTCACTCCCAAGTTTGTCTATGAATTAGCCGCCAACGGTGGTTGTACAGCGATTGACAATCGTTTGCCCATCCAATTTTCCGGCAAAGCGCGGTCCAAATGTGAACGGGAACGCTGGAGTCAATTGGCCGCTACTGTCTTCGGTTACCGTCAGGTGATAGTGATAGCCTCTCTCGCTATCGGTGTGCCCATTGAACTGATCCAGGTATTCGCCACCCCGTGCGCTCAGGTTTGCATCCCAGTAGTAATCCTCGTAGAAAAAACCTGCCGGAGTGTCAAACTGGTTGCCAGATAGAGAGGTGTAGCTGCCGCTGGTTGCGGGGCCTATGTTGTTAGTAGTGGTAACGCCGCGATCGACATTGTACTCATCGACTAACAGACAGTTGCGCTGGCCGGCAATACCACAGCCGGTTTCTGAACGGGGGTTGTCGTAGTCGCGGATTGCCCAGCTGCTTTTGGCCAACACGCCGGTGTCCTCCCAGGGCCCATAAATTGCGTAGCCATCGGCGGTGTAGCCGTAGATAGGCGAGTGACCATCGGCAGTGTCGCCGGCAATTTCCGCCAGGCAACTACTGTAAAAGTGGTGGTGGTAATCGCCGTTGGCTGCATGGCCGCCACAAATGTCGACATCGTAAACTTCTGCCATGGGCGCCAGGGTGTGCCAGGTGTTATTGACAGACTGTCCGTCGCCCCACTGGTAGATAGAGGTACCGTTCACCCAGTAACCCTGTACCCCGAGGGTGGTTTCACAAGTTTCTGTGGATGCCTCGGGCTCAGCCGGGATATAGCCTACATGGGAGACGTTTTCCGGGCAGACGGGACCGGGGGGCCAGAAGCCATAACCCGCCTCGGAGCCACAGCTGGAATTACTGCGATAACCAATGTCCTGACCAAAGCTGACAACCTCGCCGGTCTGTACCTGGGGGTAGCCATTGACAAAATCTGTCGAGGCTTTGGGGCGGCTGATCAGTGCGGTTAATATTTCCTGGGTTATCTCAATTTGATAATCGGGGATGCCGCTAGCGGAGATACGGGTATATTCTTTTCCGGCAAGAGTTACAGACTCAACCTCTTGCACATTGACCAGAACTTGCTGGTTACTGTTGCTTTCGTAAATATAGGGGGCGCGTTCGCCCGTTGAGTTGACAATCCAGGTTGTGCCGGGAGCGGCACTTTCTAAATCTTCCCCGCCGCCAGAATTGCTGGGGTTATTTTCCCCGCTGTCAGAATTACTGGAATTATTTGTGCTGCTGCCTGTATTCGCTTCAGTGGCAGTGTCTTCACTGTTTGCCGACGGATTGTTTGTCTCATCGGTAGTCGCGGTTGCTGAGTTTTGCTCCTCAGTGGTATTGGTTGCGGGATTTGTCGGGTTATTTGTCGAGTTATTTGTCGAGTTATTTGTCGAGTTATTTGTCGAGTTATTTGTAGTGTTTTGTGAATTTGTTGAGTTGTTGTTCTGCCAACTTCCTCCGTTGTTGTTGCGAACAGGTACTTCCCTAACCGAAGGTTGGTTGTTGCTAAACCCCGAGTTGGGATTGGGTTGAGCGACAGCACTGGCTGCCGTTAGCCAGGCTATTGAGCCGGCAAGAAAGTACCTGTTAATTTTCACGAGAAAGTTACCTCATTTTATCTTTATTGGTCACCGCCCTATAGTTGTTGAGCAACGGTTGACAACCGTTTGATCATCTAATTGTCCGTAAAAGCGCGGTCCAAAAGTGAAGGGGAATGCGGGGATTAATTGTCCATCGCTATCGACAGTGACCGTAAGGTGATAATGATATCCTCGCTCATCATCTGAATGGCCATTGTACTGATCTAAATAGACTCCTCCCTGGGCTGTAAGTTCTTCATCCCAATAATAATCTTCGTAGAAAAAGCCAGCGCTGGTTTCAAATTCATTGCCCGAGGGCGAGGTGTAGGAATCTGTAGTGCTTGGGCCGGTACTGGAAGTAGTTTCCATTCCTTGGGAAATATCGTATTCATCGACAAATACACAGCTGCGCTCACCGACAACACCACAGCCACTTTCCGATGAGGCGTCGTCGTAATCGCGAATTGCCCAACTGCTTTCTGCCAATTCCCCCTCACTTTCCCAGGGGCCATAAATGGCATAGCCATCGGCGGTATAGCCGTAAATGGGCGAGTGCTCGTCACCAATATCTCCAACCATTTCTGCGAGACACTCACTATAAAAATGGTGGTGATAATCGCCGTTGGCCGCATGGCCACCGCAAATATCGACATCGTAAACTTCGGCGAGGGGGGCGAGGGTATGCCAGGTATTATCGACACTCATGCCATCACCCCACTGATAAATAGAGGTGCCATTTACCCAGTAACCCTGTACCCCTAAAGTACTTTCACAGCTATCAGTTGCGGGTTCAGGTTCAACGGGAAAATAACCGACATGGGAAACATTTTCAGGACAAACGGGCCCCGGTGGCCAGAAGCCATAGCCGGCTTCGCTACCACATGAGGAATTACTGCGATAACCAATATCCTGTCCAAAACTGACAATATCGCCAACGCTCACATAGGGGCTGCCAGTTAAAAAATCCGAGGAGGCTTTGGGGCGTTCCAGCAGTGCATCGAGAACCGTTTGTGTAATTTCGATGGTGTAATTTGGAATGCCGCTCGCAGATACCACGGTGTATTCTTTACCGTCGACAGTTTCAGATTCAACGCTCTGCACATTGACCTGCACTTGTTCATTGCTGTTACTTTCGTAAATATAGGGCGCGCGTTCATCATCCGTGTTGAGAATCCAAACTCCACTATCGGTGCTGGAGTCTGAGCTGTCGCTATCATCTGATGAATCGTCATCGCTACTGGAGTCCGAGTCGTCACTGGTGTCCTCAGTTTCCGTGTCTGATGAGTCAGATGAAGAGCTGCCGCCTCCACCACACGCCTGTAGTGCACCGGATAGCAGTACCAGAGATATTGCATAAGGCAAAATGGACTGCCGGTCCGTGTCAAAGATTTCCGTTAGCTTCATATCACACCGTGAATTTAAGAGGGGAACGAGCCAGAAATTAGCGTATAAAAGTGGAGATAATGTGGATAAATACTGGGCTGATCTGACCCGCGATAAATTTGCTCGCACTTTTATATTGACTTTGTGCTTGAGGTCACAAGACTGATTTTTTTAGTCAAAAAGATTGATTATTTAGCTGCTTTTTAGCGGTTGTTTGTTTTTATTTGGCTGCTAGGCAGAACGCTGTTCTGGCGAGAAGTATTTTGCCCGACGGACTCGGCCCTATTAAAGGGGGATCTGCGGCCCTGAAATTTTACAATTTCAGGGGTGGTTTTTAGGAATTTATTCTTCTTGATTTGCCGGCTTGAAAATATTAATCCATTCCAGGCCGGCGTGAAGTGTTGTAAACGATGATTTCCCGAGTGCGCTACATCGGTGGTGGACCGGGGGGGAAACCCTCACCCACCGAACCTGCACATACACTCACGATTGTCTGATCGTCGAGCTTGCCGTAAAAGCGCGGCCCAAAGGTGTAGGGGAATGACGGGATCAGCTGGCCCTCACTGTTTAATTCCACCGTTAGGTGATAGTGATAGCCCCGCTCATCGTCGCTGTGCCCATTGTATTGATCCAGGTAGGCACCACCCTGAGCGGTCAAATTCGAGTCCCAGTAGAAATCCTCATAGAAAAACCCACTGCTGGCTTGGAAGAGATTGCCCGATAGTGAAGTGAAATCATCGCTGGTACTCGGGCCCGGTTCGGCGATCGATATGGTGCCCTGTGATAAGTCGTATTCATCGACCAGCAAGCAGCTGCGCTCACCGGCGACACCGCAACCGCTAGCAGAGCTGGCGTCGTCGTAATCTCTAGTAACCCAGCTACTTTTTGCCACTACTCCCGCATCTTCCCAGGGGCCGTAAACCGGGTAGCCATCGGCCGTAAATCCATAGATGGGGGAGTGGCTATTGCCAGTATCCCCTACCAGGTCTGCCAGGCAATCACTGTAGAAGTGGTGGTGGTAGTCTCCCCGCGCCGCGTGCCCTCCGCAGATATCAACATCGTACCTCTCAGCGACGGGGGCCAGGGTGTGCCAGGTGCCATCGACAGATTGCCCATCGCTCCACTGGTAGATCGAGGTACCGTTGACCCAATAGCCCTGTGTTCCGAGCCCGCTCTCGCAGGACTCTTCCGACGCCTCGGGTTCCGTGGGCAAGTAGCCGCTGTGGGAAACGTTTTCCGGACAGACGGGCCCGGGGGGCCAGAATCCAAGCCCCGCTTCGCTGTAGCAGGTATAGGGGTTGCTGCGATAGCCGATATCCTGGCCAAAACTCACGATATCGCCAATTTGTACTGTGGGGCTGCCAGAGACAAAGTCGCTGTCCGCCTTGGGCCGGCCGATCAGCTCGTCGTACAGGAAGGCGGTAATCTCAACTTCATAATCCGGGATGCCGCTCGCAGTGACGTGGGTGTAGTCCTTGCCGTCGACAGTCACCGTTTCGACGCTTTGTACGTTGACCAGGACCTGCTCATTGCTATTGCTTTCGTAGATATAGAGCGCGCGTTCATCGCCGCTGTTGATTATCCAGGGGGGGCCGGTGTCCCCATCGCTATCAGAGGGAGGCGTGTCTGAGTCGCCATTGTCACAGCCCGCTAAAGGGGTAAAGGTGAACAGTATTGTCAGTGCGCTGATTAATCGGGAAGGGGGGTGTGAGGGGGGGATCTCCTGAAGCTTCATCAAATCACCATCCATGTTTCGCAGTAGAGAAGAGGGCGGCCATGCTGCCTGCCGGGGTTTGGAGATAAGTGAAGCTATCGGCAAAAGTGGGAGGTAATGTGCATACAACCTGTTAAGGCGTTGAATTCCTTTTATTGTGTTTTAGCGGGTGTTGTGAGCGGGGTGGGGAGGCAGTATTTCGAGACTGATACCATACACCACCCGCTATGTGGGTGGTGTATGGTGCTCCCCCTCGCCCAATTTGCAATAAGTTAGAAATCAAAGGTGGTTGAGCATTGATTGACAATCGTTTGGGTATCCAGTTGGCCGGCAAAGCGCGGACCGAATGTGAATGGGAAAGCCGAGGTCAATTTTCCGCTACTGTCCTGGGTGGCGGTCAGGTGATAGTGATAGCCTCTCTCGCTATCGGTGTGCCCATTGAACTGATCTAGATACTCGCCACCTTGTGCACTCAGGGTCTCATCCCAGTAGTAATCCTCGTAGAAAAAGCCTGTCGTAGTCTCAAACTCGTTGCCAGATCCAGAGGTGTAAGTATCGCTGGTTGTGGGGCCGATATTGCTGGCAGGGGTAACACCGCGGCCGACATCATATTCATCGATCAGCAGACAACTGCGCTGGCCGGCAACACCGCAGCCGGTGTTGGAGAGAGGGTTGTCGTAGTCCCGGGTGACCCAGCTGCTTTTGGCCAGGACACCATCGGCTTCCCAGGGGCCGTAAATAGCATAGCCATCGGCGGTAAACCCGTAGATCGGGGAGTGGCTATCGCCAGTATCCCCGACTAAATCCGCCAGGCAACTGCTGTAAGAGTGGTGGTGATACTCTCCGTTCGCGGCATGTCCACTGCAAATATCGACATCGTAGGTTTCGGCCAGAGGTGCCAGGGTGTGCCAGATGTTATCGACGGACTGCCCGTCGCTCCACTGGTAAATAGCGGCGCCGTTAACCCAATAGCCCTGTGCTCCCAGTCCGCTCTCACAGGTCTCGGTCGCAGGTTCGGGCTCTGTGGGGAAATAACCTTCGTGGGAAACATTTTCCGGGCAGACGGGACCCGGGGGCCAATAGCCAAAGCCCGCACCGACTTGGCAGTTGGTTGAGCTGTCATAGCCGATATCCTGGCCAAAACTTACGATATCGCCAATTTGCACACTGGGACTGCCGGAGATGAAATCGCTGTTCACATTGGGTCGGCTGATCAGCTCGTCGTACAGGGAGGCGGTAATTTCAGTCTCATAATTGGGGACGCCGGTCGCAGTAACCAGGGTGTAGGTCTTACCGTCGACAGTGGTCGTTTCGACACTCTGTACGTTGACCAGGACCCGCTCATTGCTATTGTTTTCGTAAATATAGAGGGAGCGTTCACCGTCGGTGTTCAGTAACCAGGGGCTGTAATCATCGTCGTCATCGTCATCGTCATCATCGCCGACGTTGTCATCAAAAAAAACGGGGCCTGAATCGTCGTTGTCATCGTCGTTGATACAGCCAGTTAAAGGGCCGCACAGCAGAAATATTGCCAGCGCGCTGAGCAATTGGGCGCGGGTTTGCAGGGAGTCAGTCTTGTAGAGCTTCATCGAATTACCATCCATATTTCTCGGTAATAGAGAAGGGGCTGGGCTGCCGGAGGTTTGCCGACTGTTTAAATTATGGGCAGGAATGGGCGGACTGCTAAGGTTTTGAGTGCCTTTGTATTGCGCTCTATAAAGTGCGGTGGGTATGGACCGAGCCTAAAATGGCCCGGTCCACGGAGAGATCAGTTGGCCGAGAGTTTGGGGCTGGCAGCGGCCTCTGTGATGCGCTGCTGGGTATCGCGGCGCAGCCACCACCATGAAATGGCGCCGAGAATTAAATTGGATGCGGCGGTGGCGACAAATAGACCGGTCATACCCCACAAGCTGTTGCCAATCCAGGCCAGGGGCAAATAGAGACCGAGCACGCGCAGGAAGGAAATAACAGTTGCGGGCAGCGGTTTGCCCAGCCCATTGAAGGCCGCATTGGCCGACATGACAAAGCCGTATCCGGCGTAGCTGAAGGGCACCAGGGTGAGGTAGGCAATCGCCACGGCGAGAACCTCAGGGGAGTCACTGAACAGGCTCACAATGGGCTCTGCCACAAAATAGAGCAGCACAGCCAGTCCGGCGCCAAATACCAGACAGAATCTCGCCAATACCCCCACGGTTTCCCGCAGGCGCTCGGATTTGTTGGCTCCGGCATTTTGTCCCATAAAGGGACCGACAACGGAGGAGAGCGCGTAAAATACAATCAACGCCAGGGGCTCTACCCGCAGCGCGACCCCCAGGCCGGCAACGGCATCCTCGCCGTGCACCGCAACGAGTGCAACCACCACCCCGCCCGAAATCGGAATAATTACATTGGTCAGTACTGCCGGAAGGCCGACGGCCAGGACTTTGCGCCAGGAGGCGATCAGGCCGCTCAGTTGCCACTGCGGGGCGGTCATCAGGTGTTCTTTTTTAATGATGAAATAGAATGCGGCGGCAAAACTCAAGGCGCGCACCGCAATCGTAGCGATGGCCGCGCCCTGTAGCTCCAGCCGGGGAAAACCGAATAACCCAAAAATTAAAATAGGGTCCAATATCAGGTTGAGCAGGGCGACCGCCACCATAATCCGCCCGGTGACAGCGCTGTTGCCAATGGCGCGCAGGGCGGCGAGAGCGACGGTCGGCACAATGACAAAAATGGTGCCCAGATACCAGGGGATCATATAGTCGGCGATAAGCGGCAGTATATCGGGACCGGCGCCGAGCAGCTCGAACAGGGGGCCCATAGTGGCCAGGCCTATGGCGGTAATTGCCACTGCAATCAGCAGTGCCAGCAGTGAGGCATCGGTGACCAGGCGGCGCACACTCGCGATATCGCCGGCGCCGTATACCCGGGCCACGGCAGAAGAGGTGCCCGCACCCAGGCCAATGGCAAAGCTGTTAATGGCCATCACCACGGGAAAGGTAAAGCTCATCGCCGCCAGGGGCCCATCCCCCAGTTGGGAGACAAAATAGGTATCGATGATATTAAAGGACATGGCCGCGAGGATGCCCCAGACCATGGGTAGCGCCAGTCTTTGTAAATGACTGGGTACGGAACCTTCCAGCAGTGAGGGGCTGCTTTTTGATAGAGACATGTAAAACTCTTGTCAGTCCAACGGGCGGGTTGGGAAATCGGGATCAGCGCCGCAGGCGTTGATTGCTCGCGCTATGAAAGCCTTGTGGGTAAGGCGGGAATTCCGGTTGATAACTCTATTCTACGACTGAGAGTCATCCAGAGCGAGACTCATGAGTACCGCGTCCTCACGCGCACCCTTGCCTGCGGGGTAATAGTTTTTGCGTATCCCGTCCTCAGAGAAACCCCACTTGTGATAGAGGGCGCGCGCGGGCCGATTGGAGACCCGCACTTCGAGTAGCAGCCGCTCAACTTCAGCGGGCAGCTCTGCGCTTACTGCCTTCAGCAGGGCCCCGGCGAGCCCCTGCCGGCGCCGCTCTGGGGATACGGCGATATCCAAAATTTCCGCTTCATCAAACAGCCGACTGACGACGCAGCAGGCAATTACCTTATCGCCATCGAGCAGCACCCAGCAGTGGTGGCCGGCGCTGAGGCTCTGTTGGTACTGGGCTTCGCTCCAGGGGTGGCTGTGGGCGCTCGCTGCCAGCTGGGCCAGGGGTGTGCAGTCGCGGGCCGTGGCGGCGCGCAACTGTAGCCCGGTGCGCTTTAACTCGCTCATTCAGCGCGGGTATCGGTTGGGTAATAGCTGCGCAGCTGTTGCCACAGGGGGCGTTTGAGTGCCGGTTCCCGCAGCAGCTGGGACAGGCTGGGCATACTTATTAAGCGGGCCCCCTGCCAGTCGACAAGCGGATTTTCCAGGGGAACCGGGCTGCAAAAGTCCTGCGCCTCACGGCCCATAAGCCAGATGGATTTTACCGGCATGCGCGTGTAAGAGGCCTCCAGCCAACTGGAGAAGGTATCGCGGGCCTGAGAGGCATCCTCTGCCGGGCCAAAACGGTTTTCGGTTAAAGGCCACTGCAAGCGCTCCTGCTGGCGCGGGCGCTGGTGCCACTGTAGGGCGCGGAGCATATTGTTGAACAGGGCCTCCAGGGGGAGGGCGGCACCGGGCTCGTGGCTGTCCACAGCCAGGAGTTCTTCGCCGATACGCCAGCAGTTCAAGACGAACGGTTTGACGCTTTGCCGGGGAGGGGCCAGCGCAACTGGGGCTGCGTTGGGCGCTTCCTGCGGCAGTTTTGTTTCGTTGGTGAGAGCGCTTATTTCATCGAGTACGCGCGGGTTGCGCTCCGGGCTCTGTAGCACCGGGGCAATTATCTGCTCTGCCGAGTGGGGCAGGGGGTTGCCGCTCAATCCACTTGCCGATAGCGCCGGCTGCGCCCCAGCGGCCTCTTCGGCGGGGGGCAGCTCGGCCTGGCGAGGACTGGGGGCGAGCGGTAATACAAATCGGGGCACATAGCTCGGCACCCCAAGTACTGATAAATATTCCGCTCGCTGAAGCTCGTTCACTTATACGCCCTGTTTTTTACTCTCACTGCTGGCGAGCAAGTTTAACGCATCCATGTAGGCTTGTGCTGAGGCAATCAGGATATCGGTATCTGCCCCCACCCCATTGACCAGGCGACCATCCTTCTCCAGGCGCACGGTCACGGACCCCTGGGAGTCTGTGCCCTGGGTGACCGCATTGACGGAATAGAGTTTTAAGTCGGCACCGCTGTTAACCAGTTGCTCAATGGCTTTAAAGGTGGCGTCTACCGGTCCGCCGCCGCTGGCTTCGGTCTGCCGGGGCTCCCCGTCGACCGTGAGGCTGACAAAGGCCTGGGGGGCCGAGCCGATCTTGGTGCGCACATCCAGGTCGCTCAGTTGGAATCGATCGATGGGGGATTCGCCACCACTGATCAGGGAGTGCAGGTCCTCGTCAAAGATTTCGTGCTTCTTGTCGGCCAGGTCTTTAAAGCGGGCAAATACCTGCTGGAATTCCTCTGCGCTGGCAAAGTCCACCCCGAGTTCATCGTAGCGGGCGCGGACGGCGGCGCGACCGGAGTGCTTGCCCAGCACCAGGCGATTTTGACCCCAGCCGACATCCTCTGCGCGCATAATTTCGTAGGTCTCGCGGTGTTTCAACACGCCGTCCTGGTGAATACCGGACTCGTGGGCAAAGGCGTTGGCGCCGACAATGGCCTTGTTGGGCTGCACCGGGAAGCCGGTAATCGACGACACCATTCTCGATGTGGGCACTATATGACGGGTATCCAGGCCGGTTTCCACTGGGTAGAGGTCCTGGCGGGTTTGTACCGCCATCGCGATTTCCTCCAGGGAGGCATTGCCAGCGCGCTCTCCCAGGCCGTTGATGGTGCACTCCACCTGGCGCACACCATTCATCACCGCCGACAGGGAGTTGGCGACAGCGAGGCCCAGGTCGTTGTGGCAGTGGGTCGAAAAGATGGCCCGGTCGGAGTTGGGTACGTTCTCGATAACCCGGCGGAACATGGCTCCATACTCATCCGGCTCCCCGTAGCCAACCGTGTCGGGAATATTGATAGTGCCGGCTCCCGCCGCGATAACCGCTTCGATAATGCGGTACATAAACTCCGGCTCGGAGCGGCTGCCATCTTCGAGGGAGAACTCCACATCGTCGGTAAAGTTACGCGCTGTTTGCACCGCTTTCACGGCCTGCTGCAATACCGCCTCCGGCTCCATTTGCAGCTTGTACTTCATATGGATGGGGGAGGTGGCGATAAACGTGTGGATACGGGAGGCGTTGGCGTTTTTCAGGGCTTCACCGGCGCGCACGATATCGGCATTGACCGCTCGGGCGAGGCTGCAAACCCGCGATTCGGTAACGGCTTCTGCGACGGCCTTGACCGACTCGAAGTCCCCGGGGCTGGCAATTGCGAACCCGGCCTCAATGACATCGACTCGCATCCTCTCGAGCATGCGGGCAATACGAATTTTTTCCTCTCTCGTCATTGAGGCGCCGGGGCTCTGCTCGCCATCGCGCAGAGTCGTATCAAAAATGACTAATTTATCTTTTTTAGTGCTCATTTTCGTTTGTTCTCCTTATTTGCTTTGAGGCTAAACAGGGGGACTTGCCGCTGTCTACGCACCGCTCAAATAAAGTTTGGAATTCTGTTGGGGGTGGGGGGGAGAAAAATTATATGCCGCGCAAGGGCAGTCGTAGCGAGAAAGCTAGGGAGAGAAAAGACTGGCGCTGGGTGATCAATGGAGTCTTCATATACAACGATTTCCGCATTGGGTCGGATTCAGGGCATTATGAAGTGGAAATAATCTTCAGGTCAATACGCATCCTAATTTTGTCGTTTTATTTTATTTATTTGTTATAAGTTGTTCCCTGCTTTGCTTTTTTGTGGGTTTTTATCCTCAATTTATTAAGTTGCCCCACTGGATCTACCAGTGGGGCCCGATCTGCGGGGCTTTTTGAGGCCCTTTAAGGGGCGCTGTCGGTCAATTTATGCAGAAATTGCCACAGGTCGCCACGCAGCTGCTCTACTTCGCTGCGGCTGATACGGCTGTTGTCTAACTGCGATGTCACCCACGCCCTGGCCCTCGGCTTGAGGGCTAGGCCTGCCTCGGTGGCGGTGATCAGGGTGATGCGCTCGTCCAAACTGCTGCGACGGCGTTGCACCAGAGCGTTTTGCTCCATGCGCTTGAGCAGTGGGGTCAGGGTGCCGGAATCCAGCATCAGCCTCTGTCCCAGTGCGCTGACACTGTGCGCTTCCTCTGCGGGGGCTTTGGCGCTGGCCCACTCCCACAGCACCATTAAAACCAGATACTGCGGATAGGTAATGCCCAGGTCCTTCAGCATGGGTTGGTAGGCGCGGGTCATGGCCCGCGATGCGGCATAGAGGGCAAAACACAGCTGTCGGTTCAGGGCTAACTCATCGGCATCACCGTCACAGACAACCATCAGAGCAGCTGCTCGATCTCGGCTTCCAGGGATGCCGGTGTGTCCTTTGGCGCGTAGCGTTTTATATTGTCGCCATTCTTGCCGATCAGGAATTTGGTGAAATTCCACTTGATCCCCTCGGTGCCCAACAGGCCCGGTGCGCGCTTCTTGAGTTCGACAAACAGGGGGTGGGCTTGATCGCCATTGACATCCAGTTTGGCGTAGACGGGAAAGCTGACGCCGAAATTCAGTTCACAAAACGTCTGAATCTCTTCATCGCTGCCGGGCTCCTGTTTGCCAAATTGGTTGCAGGGAAAGCCCAGGACGGCGAATCCGCGATCTTTGTATTTCTTATACAGCTCTTCCAGGCCGGCGTATTGCTTGGTGAAACCACATTTACTGGCGGTGTTGACGACAAGTACCACCTTGTCTTTGTACTCGGCGAGGGAGCTGGTCTGTCCATCGGCAGTTTGTACCGGGATGCTGTAGAGATCGGTCATTGAGAGGTCCTCACAGGTTTGTATTGTGTACAATTTAATTGTGCGCAATGCACTTTGCAATAACTTTATTAAGGGTTAGGGAGCCTCTGAATAACTCCGTGATACCTCTGGCATGCAGAGCGGTTCACAATCAAGGCGCGGCTTTGCAGGAATGTCTAGACCTTTCAAGAAGTCGCAACGCGGAGTGTGAATCGCTCTGCAAGCCCCGAAGGGCGGGCCTTGAAGGCCACAGCTGCTGCGTTGCAGCCCTTGCAAAGGGCGATGGCCATTCGCGGCGAGCTGCGCCTAACATCTGTAGCCTTCAAGACCCGCAGAGGCATTACGGAGTTATTCAGAGGCTCCTTAGTTCTTTTGCAGGTCTTATTGTGAGAATAATTATCAATTATATTATGTACCAATTGATAAAAACCTTTTGCACGAATCAGTAAAGGACTCTTCATGCGCTCCACCTTACATTTGGCCCGCCTGCTATTGGCGATATTGGCCGTCACGGTACTATCCGTCCAAGCCCAGCCCTCAGGTCTATCGGAGCAGGAATTGCGCCAATTGATGCAGATGGCGGAGTATATCGGCGTAGATTACCCGGAAGCGGTGGCGGATGGGGAGGTCATCAGTGAGGATGAGTTCGCGGAGATGCAAGAGTTCGCCGAGGTGCTGATCGATCGCGGCGCCCAGCTGCCGGACTCCCCCGCCGCACAGGTGATCCGCGCCGAAGCGGATGCCTTGCAGGCTGCGATTCTGCGCAAGGCCAGTGTTGCCGAGGTACAGGCACACACGGCCAAATTGCGCCAGGGGCTGCTGTCGATTGCCCCCGCACTGTCCCTACCCACAGCGCTGCTGAGCCTAGACGAGAGCCGCGCTATCTACCAGGCGCAGTGTGTGACCTGTCACGGGATTGAAGGTAAAGGCGATGGACCACTGGCAGCCCAGCTGGAGCCGGCGCCGACCAACTTCCACGAGTTGGAGCGCGCTGAGAACCGCTCCCTGCTGGGCCTTTACGATGCGATCAGCAACGGTATCGATGGCACGGCAATGACCGCGTTCAAAAATCTGAACGAGCAGCAGCGTTGGTCCCTGGCATTTTATGTGGGCGGCCTGGCCTTCCAGGGGGAAGAGAGCAAGGGCGAAGGCGCTAAGCCGAGCTTGCAGGATATCGTGATGTACAGCCCCAATGTACTGCAACAGGATCGTCCAGAGCTGTCTGCGGCGGCGATTGCCTCTCTGCGCGCGGACCCGAGTCCCCTCTTCCGCAGTGCTCAGGATCTGGGAGTCCAGCCGATTGAGACGGCGCGGGCGCAACTGAAGAAATCGCTACAGGCCTATCAGGAGGGCAACTACGATCAGTCTCGCACTCTGGCTATCAGTGCCTACCTGGACGGCTTTGAGTTGGCAGAGAGCTCCCTGGACTCTCTCGATGCGGATCTGCGTAAAGCCACTGAGCGAGAGCTCCTGGGCCTGCGCAGCCAGTTGAATGCGGAGAGTGATCCCGAGCAAGTCAAGGTTCAGGTACAGAGAATTCTCGAGCAGTTGGATCGCGCAGAATTGTTGATGCAGGAGACGAGTCTCTCTGCGGGTGCTCTGTTCCTCGCCAGCCTGGTGATCCTCCTGCGCGAGGGGCTTGAGGCGCTGTTGGTTGTTATTGCCCTGACCACTATTCTGGTTAAGACCGGTCGCCGCGACGCTCTGAAGTTTGTTCATTTCGGTTGGATAAGCGCCGCAGTTGCCGGTGTTGTGACTTGGGTTGTCGCGCAGAGCCTGATTTCCATTAGTGGCGCCAGCCGTGAAGTTATGGAAGGCGTCGCAGCGCTGCTCGCTGCGGTAGTATTGTTCTATGTCGGCTTCTGGATGCACAGCAAGACCCAGGCCGATCAGTGGCAGCAATATATCCATAACAGCGTCAACCGCAGCCTCAGCAGCGGTGCCCTGTGGGGTATTGCCGGCTTGGCCTTTATCGCCGTGTACCGGGAGATCTTTGAAACGATCCTGTTCTATCAAGCGCTGTTAGTGCAGACCGCTCCCAGTGAGTACGGCGCCCTATGGGGTGGCCTCGCCGCCGGTGCAGTGTTGTTAGTCGCCCTGGGAACTGCTTTTGTGCGCTTCTCCGCGCGCCTGCCTATTGGCAAGTTCTTCGCGATGACCACTTACTTGCTGCTGGCGCTGTCCATCATTCTTGCCGGTAAGGCCGTTGCCGCACTACAGGAAGCGGCTTGGGTTGCCATTTCCCCGCTGCCGGTCAACCTCAGCTTCGATCTGCTGGGTATTTACCCGACCTGGCAGGGTGTTGGCGTTCAGGGTGCGGTACTGGCTGTCGCTCTGTGGCTGCTGCTGAAGGGCCGCAGCTCGGGCTCAACCCCGATAAAATCGGCTTAATTAGCCTCGGGTACCCACAATCTGTGGGTACCCTTTTTCAATTATCTGCCCCTTCTGTTTTACGCCCACTCAATTAAGCGCTCTTCAGCTGATCGAATAATCGCTCTGGAGATATTTCTGCAAGCGCTATTGGAGCGCCAACCTGCACTATTGTTTTTAGATTTCGCCCACGGCTTAGCGCAGCCTTGATCGATACTGGCTCCGCAAGCTCTTCTCGCAAAATAGACAGAAGCTGCCGATTGGCCTCGGCCATTACAAATGGCAATGTGCTTTTCTTTAGCGGGCTGTATCTGGCGTTACCCCACTAATAATCAGTGGCGTTAACGGTTTAGAGTAACCGACAGCTAGGAGTGCACAACCTTCAGAAGGGGGAATCGCTCAATGCCTTTGCAATAGGGCATGGGGGTTGTTTTTTTGGGGGGATAGCCTGTGGCGAGTGCAAAACATTCTGGCTCAGTAATAGGTGCCTACCAGTGAAGTAGGCACCTATCTTTGTCTACTGAGAAAAAGGTTGCTAGCGCCTCTCCCCGCGCAAGCCCAGTACCTGGCGATATAGGGCTTCTGCTTTGGCGCTCGCGGCCTCGACAGGTCTGCCGGCAACGACACTGACCCGCGACCAAAAACGCCTGGGCAATGTAGTAAAGGCGTGGCCGTCTTTATGGCTGAAAAAACTTCCCCAGAGGCCCTGGAGGGCCATGGGAATAACCGGGACCGGAGTTTTCTCCAGGATTTTTTCTATGCCCGCCTTAAAGGGTTGCAGCTCTCCATCTTGGGTCAATTGGCCCTCGGGAAATATACAGAGAAGGTCGCCGGCTGCCAGTCCCTCTTCGATAGTTTTAAAAGCCTGCTCATAGCCCTCCGGGTCTTTGTGTTTTGAGCAGATGGGAATTGCCCGGCCGGTTTTAAAAACAAAGTGCAGAATTGGAATTTCGTAGATGGGCTTGTACATAATAAAGCGGATAGGGCGGCGCACAGCCCCGGCGAGTAGCAGCGCATCGACATAACTGACGTGGTTACATGCGATTAGGGCGGGCCCCTCTGTGGGAATCTGTTCCAGCCCCTGGTGCTTGACCCGGTACAGGGTGTGGGAAAGGGCCCAGATTAAAAAACGCATGGCGAATTCGGGTACTTTTGTAAATACAAAAACGGCCACCGCTGCATTCATCAGGGCAATAACAAGAAAGAACTGCGGTATGGTAGCGCCCAGTATATTCAGGAATAGAATTCCAAGCAGGGCGGAAATCACCATAAACAGGGCGTTTAAGATATTGTTGACAGAAATGATTTGTGCGCGAATTGTCGGATCGGAGCGGTCCTGAATCATACTGTAGAGGGGCACAATATAGAGGCCGCCAAAGACACCGAGCAATACTAAGCTACTCAGGAAAGTATAGGTCCCCTCGGTATTTAAGAAGACGATAAAACTCGCTTCGTGGAGCATAGGCAGATTGCCAGCGCTGATGCCGAGGGTCAGGCCGCTAATGGTTAAACCCGCAGCGCCAACCGGCACCAGTCCCAACTCAATAACCCCACCCGACAGGCGCTCACAGATCAGCGAGCCAAGGGCAATTCCAATCGTAAATGTGCAAAGTAGCAGGGTAATTACCGATTCACTGCCGCCTATGACATTGACGGTGAAACTGGGAATCTGGGTTAAATAGGCGGAGCCCATCAGCCAAAACCAGGAGATACCAATAATGGAGTAGAAAATAGAGGGCGTTGCCGAACTGGCGCGAAGGACTTTTCTAGTTTGGGTAATGGGGTTGGGGTTGATTTTTAAATTGGGGTCTGGGGCCGGTGCTGAGGGAATCGCGCGGCTGGCAATGTAGCCGAGAGTTGCCAGCAGCATAATGGCTAAACTCAAATAAAATATTCCCTGGCTGCTCTGGTTGGTGAGGCCAGCGAGAAGATTACCGGCAATGGTGCCGGTCAAAATAGCGACAAATGTCCCCATTTCTACCAGCGCATTACCGCCAACCAGCTCATTGCGTTTTAAGTGTTGGGGGAGGATTGCGTATTTTACCGGACCAAAAAAAGCAGACTGGACACCGAGGAGAAAGAGTATCGCCAGACAGAGGGCGGTACTGCCACTGTAGAGCGCGACGACCGCCAGGCAGCCCACTCCAATTTCCCCCAATTTTATCCAGCGTATCAGCCGTGCCTTATCGTATTTGTCTGCGATTTGGCCGGCAGATGCGGAAAATAGAAAAAAGGGCAGAATAAATAGGCCGGCGGCTAGGTTGATTAAGGCGTTTGCCTCGCTTTCCGCCAGGCGAAAGGCAATCATCACCGCGAGGGCATTTTTATACACATTGTCGTTCAGAGCGCCTAGGTATTGGGTGCAGAAGAAGGGTAAAAAACGGCGACTGGCGAGAAGATGAAACTGAGACTGGTTAGCCATTGGCAACTCTCTTCTTATGTAAGAGAGCCAATGGTAAGCCATAGTGGGTATTCGAGGTATCCCCAGTTGTGGCTGGTACGCCTGTGCGGCGGGCGGGGAAAGTGCGGGGGAAAGGAGAGGAGCCCCTGGCCACACTTGCGGCCAGGGGCGGTGTCTGTTTACCAGACTTTTACGCGCTCTTCTTCGGGCAGGTACATACCGTCGCCTTCCTGAATATCGAAAGCGTCGTAGAAGGCATCAATATTCGGCAGAACACCTTGTACCCGGTACTCTGCCGGTGAGTGACTGTCCACTTTTAGGCGGCTGCTGAGGGTTTTGTCGCGTATTTTACTGCGCCATACTTGCGCCCAGCCCATAAATACCCGCTGATCGCCGCTAAAGCCATCAATGACTGGTGCCTCGGTACCATTAAGGGACATTTTGTAAGCCTTGTAGGCAATACCGAGGCCAGATAGGTCGCCGATATTTTCGCCGAGGGTAAGTTCGCCATTGATATGCTCGTCTTCGAGTGGCTCGTAGGCGTTGTACTGGGAGACCAGTTTACTGGTCAGCTGCTCAAAATTGTTACGGTCGGAGTCTGTCCACCAATTGTTGAGGTAGCCGCGGCCATCAAACTTGCTGCCCTTGTCGTCGAATCCGTGGCCGATTTCGTGGCCGATCACTCCGCCGATACCACCGTAGTTAACCGCGTCGTCCGCCTTCATATTGAAGAATGGCGGTTGCAAAATAGCGGCGGGGAACACGATTTCGTTCATGGCCGGGTTGTAGTAGGCATTTACCGTTTGTGGGCTCATCCCCCACTCGCCGCGATCAATGGGCTTGCCCAGTTTATTGCGATCGTAGGAGGCCTCAAACAAATGGGCTGCCAGTACGTTGCCGACCAGATCATCGGCTCTTACGCTCAGTTCGCTGTAGTCGCGCCACTTGTCTGGGTAGCCGATTTTGGTGGAGAAGTTGTTGAGCTTAAACAGCGCTTGTTTTTTGGTTTCCTCTCCCATCCACTCGAGGGACTCGATAGAGTCGCGGTAAGCGGCCTTGAGATTGTCGACCAATACGACCATGCGCTCTTTAGCTTCCGGTGGGAAGTGCTTTTCGACGTAGCGCTTGCCGACCAGCTCACCGACAGAACCGTTGACGAACTCCACACCGCGCTTCCAGCGGGGTTCCATTTGTTCGATGCCATTAATGGTGGTGCCGTAGAAGTCGAAACGCAGTTGTGCGATTTCGTCATGCATATAGGGCGCCATCGCGTTGAGCACTTTGATTTTCAGGTAGCGCTTCCAGGTTGCCAGTTCAGTATTGGCAATAATTCCGTTGGCGGCCTCCAGGTACTCAGGCTGGCCGACAATAAAGCTGTCCGCCTTTTTCAGTTGGGCTTTGGCCAGGTAGCTGTCCCAGTCTACAGCGGGCATCAGCTCTTTTAGTTCCGCAACAGTTTTCTTGTTGTAGTACTTTTCTGGGTCCCGGTTATCGACACGGCTGCGATGATGTTTGGCCAGGCTTTTTTCGAGCTTGAAAATTTTGTTGGCAAAGTCGTCAGCCCCTTTGAGTCCCGCCAGGTTTTGCAGGTCGGTCAGATAGGTAATATAGGCTGTGCGAAGTTTTTGGCTCTTTTCCGTGTCCTCGAAGTAGTAATCGCGGTCGGGGAGCCCCAGTCCTGCTTGCCACAGGAAGGTCATATAATTTTCTACCTGCTTGAGATCCTGCCAGATGCTTCCGCCAAATGGCACATCGTAGCCGGCAATATCCGCGTAGGCGAAGAAATCGGTCAGATCCTTGCGGTTCTTAATGGCATCGACCTTGGCGAGTTCAGCGGAAACGGCGGAGAGGCCTTTTTTCTCGATCAGCGCCTTATTCATAAAGCTGTTGTAGAGATCGCCAATCTGTTTGGCATCGGCGCCTTTGGCCCCTTGGCTGGCCTCCATAATCAACGCTTTTACCTGCTCGGTACTTTGATCTTGCAGGATGGAGAAGCCGCCCCAGCGAGACTTGTCCGCTGGGATCTCGGTATTTTTCAGCCAGGTGCCGTTGACATAAGCAAAGAAATCATCCTGCGGGCGCACACTGGTATCCATGGCGTTCAGGTCAATCCCCGAGGAAAGCTGCACCTGCTCTGCGGAAGCTTGACTGGCGCTGGCGTGATCGTGAGCCACGGCAAGCAGGGGGGCCTGGGCTGCGGCCAGGGCAGTGGCAATAGCGAGTGGTAATAGTAACTTTTTCATCTTTGCTCTTTTGGCTGAATATCCGCAGAGCATACTAAGAGCAGGGAGCGAGTGGGGGCAAGCGGGCTGCGTTTAGCCGGGGGGGAGGTGCGTTGGGACGAGCGGAGCGAAAGCCCCGCAGAGCGGGGCCTCGGGGCCATGTGACTGGCGATTTAATCCGGCAGGCGGAAAGTGATGGGGATAGAAAAACTATAGGTATCGGCACCCAGCAGCGGGGGGATGGCCGGGTAGGGGCCCGCCCGGCGAACCGCAGCTTGGGCTTCCCGGTTGAGGCTTGAGAAGCGGGACTCCGAGATCGGCTGGATATCTTCCACTTCACCTTGAGAATTTATGGTCACATTAAGGCGTACACTGCCCTCCTGGCCCCGTGCCTGGGCTCGCTTGGGATAGCGAATATGGCGGAAGGTGTGACTGAGCAGGCCCGAGTGGTAGATCTGGCGTGTCAGGATCATATCGGCAGTCAGAGGAGCCTCTTCCTCTTCTTCCTCCATCATCTCCTCTGTATTGTCAGCGAGCGCAGGGCCATCTTCTGGGGGCAGGGTAATCAGCTCCACGTCTTCCTCAGCCTGTGCGGGGAGCGGCGCCTCGACTTCAGGGCTCTGCTCAGAATCCCCCGGGATAGCATCAACTCCAGCCCCTGCGGCTACTGCGGGAGCGGTTGCGGCAAGGGCCAGGGTGGGAGGGGGCAGGTCGGCAATTTCAATAGCCGGTGCCGATGTCGCTGTTTCCGCCGGTGCCTCCTCTGCGGCAATAGCTTGCTCCTGGCTTATTCTCTTGAGCTGTAGTGCGGCAATACGCTCACTGGTTGGGGCCAGGGATTCAAATGTAGTCACCAGGCTACCGGAGACCTGACCGGCGGAGAGGAGTCCGTCTTTGAAGTCAGTGGAGGGGGGAATTGAGCCAATCCAGGCGCGCAGCAAAGTGTTGAAAAAGTCGGGATCGGCAATCTCTCCCAGTTGAATACTGTTGAGCGAGATAGTTGTCGCGCCGGTGCCTGCGGCGAACTCAATACTCAACTGATCGCCGTGGGCAAAGCGGCCTTTAAACAGGTTGGCAAAAGTCACCATGTTTTCGGCCTGGCTGCTCAGCGTATCGCCGGAGTTGTTAATCGCAATGGCTTCCATCCACTGATTGCGGAACCGTCGCGCGGGGAGGCTTTTGGTAATAACACGAACTTCCAAGCGCCGAGGAATGTCGTTATCGAGTAGTGTCGCGGCGTCTCGGCTCAGGCTCTCCGAGTAGATCGCCGCAATATAAATATCTTTATTAAATTGTTGTTCTAGAGCAAGACCGTTTAAAAGTGGTGCCGCTTTTGCAGTGAGAGCAAATGTAAACACCCAAAAAGAGAGGGCTATTTTTATCAATTTCATTGTTCTACGGTGTCTGAGTAGCGGGAGCAAAATGCTCCGCTAGGTAAGAGTTCCGGGGCCCCGACCCCAATGCACACCAGTCAGGTTCAAAAGTGCGCGCCCAAAGCTCGCGGGAGTCCAAAGTTCTACCCGCTATGGCTAACTCTACTGTAACTGGCACTGAGTTCAAGCCTGATAGGGGCAGGCTGTCCTCATTCGCCCAAGAAAAAGAGCCGGTAAAGAAACGATTGTCACACTTAGAAACAGGTGTGATGGGGCGATATCGTTTAGAATGGCGATTTGCGAAGTGGCTTAAGCCATGCTTTGCCAAAAAATGGAATAGTTTTCACTAAATTTGAATTGTGCATGGAAATTAAACCCCTTAGCGAGTATCCACGAGATGCTGTGGATCGCCTTCTCAATGTCATCCATCTATTTCGAGATATTCGAGCCTCCAGTGAATGGCAGTACGATGTTTTACTCAAGCGCTCCCGCTTGGTCAGTCTTCAACCGGGAGAACAGCTGCTGCGTGCAGGTGATGTGGATCAATGGGTCTATTTCCTGCTGCGCGGTGAGTTACATGTGAAAGTGGACGGTTTGGCTTCAGAAGATATGCTGGGGAGTGCGCGCCCCCTGGCTGTAATACGTCCGGGTGAGTTATTTGGTGATTTGTCGATGCTGTTGGCGGAGCCGCGCAGTGCCGATGTTTTTGCCGCGTACAGCAGCCAGGATACCCAGGTGCTGGGTGTTGATTGTACGCTGTTTGGTGATCTCGAGGATCTGTCGCTGTTACAGCTGCCGGCAAAACTGGTCTTCTACCGCAATATGGTGCACTCATTGCGCTGGAAGCTCGAAGTCTATCGCTCCAAGTATCCGGGACACCAGTTGGCAAATAGCCACCGTAAATTGAAACTCTACACCGGCCCGAAAAACTGCCGGGAGGAGCTGCTGGCACTGGCGGAGCAGGCAAAGGCTCTGGCTCAAATACTTCTCGATTGGAACGCAGAATTTGGTTCTGGAGAACTGGTTGACGATGAGTCCGATATGTTGGGATTTCTAGAGTCGATGTTGTCGTAACGATTTCCTGCAAATAGTAAAGGGGCGAGAGGGGTTTTCTCGCTCCAGGCTGCCCTCTCTCCTCCTTCTTATTTATTCTTTTTTTGGTACTGAAGTGCTCGTTCCCTGTGAGTGTGTGAATTATCTGTGTGTTTCAGTCTAAATTTATAGATCACTCGTATACTTCATTTATTCGCTACTAATCGTGTGTTTATAGATGAAATTTGAATAGAGCGTGGTGGAGTATTTTTAGAAATGGATGTGCCTGTGCAAAAATTGTCCTGCGGTAAATAGTTGTCGGAGATTCCTCCAGTAGGATTGCAAAACGCTTTTTGCAATAGTGCATCACTGCCCAACAGGTTGAGTAAGTTATGAATGTATTGGCATCTATCTGGTCAAGGCGCAATTACCGAATGGCAATTATTGTTTCGGTGTCTGCTATTTTTTGGCTGTTGAGCGGGCAGTTGTTTTCCGGCGCGCAGGGCGATCAGAATAAATCGACAGTTGCATCGGCCATTGAGCCCGAGCTGCGAATCCAGGCGCAGATTATTAAATCCCAACCCTACGCGACGCAGGTACTGGTCAATGGGCGCACTGAGGCAAACCGAAGTGTACGCTTGCGCGCGGAGTTAGACGGCACTATTGCAGCGCTTCCGGTTGCAGAGGGGCAAACCGTTAAAAAAGGTGAGGTCATCTGCGAAATTGAAGCGGAGGACCGTATTGAGCAACTGGCTCTGGCCGCAGCGGCGAAGCGCAAGGCGGAGTTGGATTTTGCCGGCGCCGAGCGACTCAAGAAAAAAGGCTTGCAGTCGGATACCGCAATGGCCCAGCAGCAGGTGGAACTGGCTCGCAGCAAAGCAGAATATACCCGCGCCAAGGTTACGGTGGACAAGCTGCATATCCGCGCCCCTTTTGCTGGCGTGGTGAATAGCCGGGCGGTGGAGTTGGGAGATTTTATTCGCCGTGGAGAGGAGTGTGCGACTCTTCTCGATCTGGACCCCATCCTGGTTGTGGGCGAAGTTGCAGAGACCCAGGTGGGCAGTCTTATTGCGGGAGGGCCGGCCAGGGCGCAGTTACAGCGCGGGGTATCGGTAGAGGGGTACCTCCGTTATATCAGTCAACAAGCACAGGAAGTTACCCGAGCCTACCGGGTGGAAGTTGCGGTGGATAATCCCGGCAACCAGCTTCCGGGGGGATTGAGCGGCCAGCTGGCCCTGCCTACCGGTGAGGTGACCGCTCATCTTATTAATGCCTCTCTACTCACGCTAGATGATAGCGGTGCCCTGGGGGTGCGGACGCTCGACGGTGAAAATCGGGTGGAATTTATCAATGTCTCCTTAGTGGGGGACGGCGACAAAGGTGTCTGGGTTGCGGGGCTGCCGGAGGTCGTCACCCTGATTACTGTGGGGCAGGAATATGTCGCTGCTGGGGATGTGGTCCGCGCAGAAATCTTGCAACCCACAGAAAATTTCTCCGGCGAAAATCAGCCGCAGGAAGTCGCTCCGGCACCCGCAGCGGCGGTGATCCCCGAGGGGGAACCGCGATGAGGCTACTGGAAAGCGCTATTCAAAGAAATCGCAGCACCATATGTCTGATGCTGCTGATTGTTTTGCTGGGGATCGTTGCCCGCGCAGCGATGACTATTGAATCGAGTCCCGAGGTGAATCCCCCCTTTGTGATCGTGCAGGTTACCCACGAGGGTATTTCTCCCGAGGATGGTGTGCGCCTGTTGGTTCGCCCCCTGGAGAAAGAAATTCGCGCGGTGGAGGGGGTCGTCGAAGTGATCGCCGTGGCCCGGGAATCCCTTGTTTATATCGTGGTTGAATTTGATTCTGCTATTGGTGTGGATGATGCCGTCGACGATATTCGCAATGCGGTCGATCGGGCCAGGTCGGAACTGCCCCGGGATGCCGATGAGCCCAGCGTCGAAGAGGCGTCGGCGCAACCTTTTCCCACTATCGTAGTGACTTTATCTGGCGAGCAGGTCAACGAGCGGGTTCTATTGCGCACCGCTGAATTGCTCAAGCGCAAGATAGAGGGGATTCCCGAGGTACTTAGCGCCGACCTGCACGGCAACCGGGAGGAGGTAGTCGAGGCGGTGATTGATCCGGTGCGCCTGGAGCACCATCAAATTACCAGTGCCGAGCTGATCAATGCGGTATTGGGCAATAATCTGCTTATTCCCGCAGGAGAGCTGGAGAGCAACCGAGGCCGCTTTTCAGTGAAAGTGCCAGGGTTGATTGAAACCGCTCAGGATGTCTACGATATTCCGCTCAAGAAGTCCCGCGATGGTGTTGTGACTCTGGGAGCGGTCACCGATATTCGCAGAACTTTCAAAGATGCGGTGAGCTATACCAGTATCAATGGTCGCCCGGGACTGGCGATTAACGTTGAAAAACGCAACGATGCCAGCTCTGTCGATGTCGCAGATAGGGTTCGCGAAGTGGTGCAGAGTGAACTCGCTGCGCTGCCACAGGGCGTCACCCTGGAGTTTGTTTTTGACCAGTCCGGTTTTGCCCGGGATATGGTCAGTGAAATGCAGGGAAATATCCTGACGGCAATACTGCTGGTAATGATTATTATCGTTGCCGCCCTCGGTTTCCGCTCGGGTATCCTGGTGGGGCTGGGAGTACCCTTTTCTTTGCTGTTTGGCACCATCATCACCTGGCACCTGGGTTATTCCTTTAACTTTATGGTGATGTTCGGGATGTTGCTGGCCCTCGGTATGTTAATTGATGGCTCCATTGTGATTACCGAGTTTGCGGATCGGAAAATGGCCGAGGGGCTATCTGCCAGGGAGGCTTATATTGCATCGGTCAGCCGTATGTTCTGGCCGGTAGTTGCCTCAACCGCGACCACCCTTGCCGCATTTTTGCCGATTATGTTATGGCCCGGGGTTACCGGAGATTTTATGCGCTACCTGCCCGTTACCGTATTCGCGGTATTGGCCGGGTCACTCCTGTACGCGCTGTTTTTTGCCCCGGTACTGGGGTCACTGTTTGGCAAGAGTGCCATGGATGCCTCTACGCGCAATTATCTGAGCCAGCTGGAGAGCGGCTTGCCTCGCTCCCTACCCGGAATTACCGGCGGCTATGCCCGACTTATTGAGAAGGTTTTGCGGCGCCCTCTGAGTGGATTCTTTGCCACTATCGCCATACTGGTTGCGATTTTTATCGGTTTTATTAATTTTGGCGCAGGGGTCGAGTTTTTTACCGATACCGAAGAGCAGTACGGCAATGTAGAAATTAGGGCCCAGGGCAATCTGTCTATGGCGGAGAAAAAAGCTCTGGTGGCGCAGGTGGAAAGAGCTGTACTGAGTGTGCCCGAAGTTAGGATAGCGCATACCACCATTGGCTCCGGGGGAATTAGCGGGAACTCCGACCGCTCTCCGGACCAGATTGCCAATATGCTAGTCGAGCTTTACCCGGCGGAGGAGCGCGAACGGCGGAGTCGAGATATTTTTATCGATATTCGCACGCGCACCGCAGACTTTGCTGGTATTAAAGTAACGGCCAACGTTATGGAAGGTGGGCCGCCAGTCGGTAAAGATATTGTATTGGAGTTGCGCAGCCAGAATTACGAGCAGCTACTGCTGGAGACCTGGCGATTGCACCGCGCAATGGAGCAGATCGGCGGCTTGCGCGATATTGTCAATACGGCTCCACTGCCCGGCATTGAGTGGGAGGTAAAAGTCGACCGTGCCAAGGCGGCGCTTTACGGAGCCGATCTCACTGAAGTGGGGCGGGCGGTGCAGTTGGTTACCAACGGTGTTCGCGTCGCAGAGTATCGGCCCGATGATACCGATGAAGAGGTCGATATCCGTATCAGGTACCCCCAAAGTGCCCGGGGGATTGCGGCGCTTGATCAGCTAAAGGTGAATACCACTCAGGGCACGGTTCCCATTAGTAGTTTTGTGCAGACAGAAGCCATGCCTAAGGTGGATAAAATTGAGCGAATCGATGGCATTACCCGCATGCAAATTAAGGCTGATGCACAGGAGGGAGTGCTGGCGGATGATAAAGTGCAAGAAATAAGGACATGGCTACAGAGCAACCCGGTAGATAAGCGGATTGAGCTATTGTTCCGTGGAGCCGATGAAGAGCAGAGTGAGTCTTTTCAATTCCTTGGTATAGCCTTTATTTTGGCCCTGTTTTTAATGTTCATTTTGCTGGTGACCCAGTTCAACAGCTTTTACCAATCCCTGCTAGTGCTCTCCTCGGTGATTATGTCCACTTTGGGGGTGATGCTGGGCCTGCTTATCACACAGAGCACTTTTAGTGTGATTATGACCGGAGTAGGTATTGTGGCGTTGGCCGGGATTGTGGTGAATAACAATATCGTGCTGATAGATACTTACAATTTCGTGCGCAAGAGTGAGCCGGGTCTCACATCGGCTGAGGCCGCAGTCAAGGCATCGACACAGAGGTTGCGACCGGTCTTTTTGACAACTGCGACAACAATCCTCGGGTTGTTACCCCTGGCGCTGGGAGTCAGTGTTGATATGGTGGGGCGCAATATCGTTGTCGATGGGGTAATTGCCTCTTTTTGGGTGAAGCTTGCCAGTGCAATTGTCTACGGACTTACCTTTTCAACCTTGCTGACTTTGCTGGTCACTCCGATTATGTTGGTGTTGCCGGGTCGCTATAGGAGGGGAGGTCGCCAACAGGCTGCTGAGCTTGCCGGGAATTGATCAGAGACTTTCTGAGTCTCAATGAGTGAGTACAAATTTCGGGGGCTTAGGCCCCCGTTTTTATCGCGGGGAATTATGGATAAGGGCAAGTGGCCGGCGGAGGTTTTACAGCGCAGTGAGCAGCTGCAAGCGCAGCTTGCTGCACCTTTTCGGGATTTATTACACGAGCATCAATTGCCGGAGGATTTCTTGCCGGTGCTCACTCAAGTTTTTCTGCCTCTGGCCATCTGGACGCTTAATCGCCATCAGCACAATAGGCCGCTGGTGATCGGAATAAGTGGCGGGCAGGGCACAGGCAAGTCTACGCTGGCGGATGTGTGGCAGCGTGTCTATCGGGAGATCGGTTATCGCTGCTGTACTTTGTCTTTGGATGATATCTACTTAACCCAGCAGCAGCGCCGAGCCCTGGCGACAAAAGTGCACCCTTTGCTCAAAACCCGGGGGGTGCCGGGTACCCACGATACCGCCCTGGGGATTAATACCCTGAAGGCCCTGTGCTCCGCCGATAAAGACTCGACGGTTTCCTTGCCCCGATTTGATAAGGGCAGCGATGATCGTATACCCGCGCATTTGTGGCCCGTTGTCAGTGGACAGGTGGATATTGTTTTATTCGAGGGCTGGTGCCTCGGTGCCAGACCCTCCCTTGAACCCAAAGGGCCGCTCAATGAGCTGGAAGACAAGAGGGATGCTTGTGGCAAATGGCGGAATTATGTAAATCAACAGCTGGAGGGCCCTTATCGGGATCTTTTTTCGCTGATTGATATATGGATTATGCTCAAAGCACCCAGTATGGCGTGTATTGTTCGCTGGCGTCAGTTACAGGAGCACAAGCTCAGGGCCCGATCGGGCAGGGGGATGACGGGTCGGCAAATTGCACAGTTTGTACAGCATTACGAAAGGCTGACGCGGAACTTATTGGAAGATATGCCGAATTGGGCGGACTGTGTTATAGCGTTGGGGGAAGATCACAAGGTGAGGGGCGTTCAGCTGGGCGCAGATAGCTCCCGGCGGGTTTAAACCCTGGCTTGGCCAGGGTTTAAACGGGCTGAATAAATCAGCCTCGAGTAAGCGCTGGCTTATTTAGCCTTGGGCGGACGACCGCGACCACGCTTTACAGGAGCAGCGTCAGTTGTTGCTGCGGCTGCGGATTCTGCTTTTTTGGGGCGCCCTGGCTTTTTCTTAGCGGCTTCCGCTTTTGCTGGGCGACCGGGCTTCTTTTGTGCGGTTTCTGCCTTTGGTGGGCGGCCGCGACCGCGTTTTACAGGAGCAGCTTCAGTTGCTGCGGCGGCTGCGGTCTCTGCTTTTTTAGGACGACCGGGCTTTTTCTTAGCGGTTTCCGCTTTTGCTGGGCGGCCGGGCTTCTTTTTGGCTTCAGTGGTTTCAGTAGCTTCTTTTTTGGGGCGGCCAGGCTTTTTCTTGGCTTCTTCGGTCTTAGCGGGACGACCGGGCTTCTTCTTGGCTTCTTCAGTCTTAGCGGGGCGACCAGGCTTTTTCTTTGCGGTGGTAGCTTTCTTCTTGCTGGCAGCGGCTTTCTTAGCTTCGGCAGCAGCTTTTTTCTTCTCGCTGGCGGCCAGTTTCTTGGCTACAGCAGCTTCTTCTTTAGCAACGATCTTAGCTACTTGAGAAGCCAGTTTGTTAGCGGCTTTGATCTCAGCCAGCTCGTTTTTGGCTGCGGTTGCAGCTGTTTTGGCTTCAGTTGCAGCAGTTTTGGCTGCGGCAGCGGCTTCACGCGCTTTTTTCAGCTGTTGCTGCTGAGCGGCAGTCTTTTTCTTCGCTCGAACAGTTGCCACTTTATCTTGAGTGGTTTTTGCCTTAGCAGCAGCTTTCTTGGCATTGTTTGCCAATTTTTCAGCGCTGGCGGTTGCGTCCTTTTCCTGTTTCAGGCGGGCGCTTTCCAGTTTAGCGGTAAGGGAGCGCAGCTCCGCTTCCAGTTGTGCAACGTCGCTGGTAGCGACTTGAGTAGCTTTTTTAGTAGCCATTTAAATATCCCTGCAAAATGAATTGTTTTAGTAAGTGGGGGCATTCCTATCAATTATTCTCAGCCATCTTTAACGGAAATAGGCGCCGTTCAAGATGCGTGTTTTCGGCAGAAAACAATTGATAGTGAGTCCCCCCAAGCTAGCGGCGCTAATTGCAGCTTATTTGTATACCTAATTGCAAGTCTTTTGAATGGTTTTTTTCTATTTAATGTAAAAAAAATGGCTTTTTTTTACATATTTTTCCATTGGGGGCCATTTGAACTGTGTTTTTGATCTTTTTGGGAACTTACAAGGGGTCTCCACTAGAGCTTCTTTATCGCCAACATTACCCGTTGCAAATCAGTAAATGTGAGGTTAAATAGTTGAGTAAATCTGTAAGTTTTATCGGTTTGTTGGTTTAGTTGTTTTGACTTTTGCCCCTAAAGCTTGTTTGCGAACGATGGTTTTGTTCGCTCCATTCAGCGAGAGGCCGGCTAACAAAACTTAACTGCGCGCTTTCCTCCCCACTAATTGGCGACGGGACTCACCCTGGCTGAGTTTGTTATCTGGCCTGGGGGAGAGCGATATTCGAATAGTGAGGAATTGAACGGGGGCAAGCTGCCAGGGCTAGCTTGAGTACTACTGTGGTACCCCTGCGCTGTATAAGGAATTAAAACGGATAGCGCTGACATTTATATAGCGGGTGGAGTGCAGGGTATATGAGTGCCGGGGGCGGGATGATTAGTTCACGGGAATCGCTGGCCACCGGGGTATTTCAATCTGGATGTAGAAACTGTTCTTTTCTGTGGGCAAATTGCAGAGGGCTAAACCCGCTTATATCGCGCTGTTTGTTCCGCTGGCCTATATGCGTTTTGTGGTTTTGGTGCTGGCGCTTTTAATCTAACGGGAAAGCGAGCGCTTGGTCCCCAGTCTTTTGTTTTGCTATAAGGTGACAACTCTGCTAATTATAAGAGTGCGAGATAAGGTGCTATTGGTCGAATTTTGGTGTTATCCGCAGTAATTAGGATGACGCCCCAACCACTATGGGCCAATTTTCAGGTTTAATGATATTTTTATGGACAACAGCTCTGCTTTGGAGGAATTGGCAATTAAGGTTAAGGCTTGTCAGCTTTGCAGAAGTTAGAGCGGTAAGATTTATTAAACCCAGTAACAGGACATACCTGTCACTGGGGGATATGGACACCGGTACTTTAGTTTTATAGTGGCCCGTAGGGTAAATAGCGATTATTGGAGTTCTGGCGAATCCACAGCAGCTGTTCTTTTGTTAATGGCGTAGCGCGCTGTTTGAGCACCTTGGCCAGCGGAATCACTGCGGACTCAGCGCCGGCGTCCCAGCCCGGCAGCTGCATTTCTGCCAGGGTAAAGAAGCGGATCAGTTGCCACAGCTGGGCGCTGCTCCAATTCTCGCTCTCCTCAAGCCAGTGCTGGGTGGGGAGACGAATCAGTTTGGAGGATATATTTTCAATACTTTCCACTGATTCGGTAAAAGAATTATTGGATTCAGCAATTTCGATAAGTTTGAGCAACTGCTCCCGGTTAAATTCCTCTTTCGTTTCACTGTTTGGACTACTTACCTGTGGCTCCCAGGCTCCTACGCTCATACTGACTCCTTATCATGGTCCGATTTCTTGCCGCATTATAGCGAGGAGAAAAACATTCTGGGGAGCTTCTGACTCACTCGGTGATACCTCTGGCTTTTTTGGGGCGTGCGTGTGGCGGATAGCCTCGCCACTGAGACAAGCGGCGATACAGAGTGTGAGGTGCCGGCAAGGGTTCCTAGACCCGTCTTGCCGCCCCTGCCAAATGCGCAGTGAGTCACATTTAATATTGGCAGCCTTTAGGCGCGGGGTAGACATCGCGGAATTATTCAGAGGCGCCGCTATATTCGGGTAGTATTTCGGATACTATAACGGTGATTCTTTACCTTGAGGTTCACATGGAATTTATTGCTAAAGCACTGCCGGCGACCAAACGAGTGGCTCTGGTAGCCCATGACAACCGCAAAGATGCCATGATTCAGTGGTGCCTTCGACACCGCGATTTGCTCAAAAAGCACCAGTTGTTAGCCACCGGGACAACCGGTGGGAAAATAGAGGCGGCGACGGGGTTAAGTGTTGAGAAGCTCTTAAGTGGTCCACTGGGTGGTGACCAGCAGCTGGGGGCGAGGATCAGCGAGGGACAGGTGGACCTGCTGGTATTCTTCTGGGACCCCTTTGAACCCATGCCCCATGACCCGGACGTCAAGGCACTGCTGCGTATTGCCGCAGCCTGGAATATCCCTGTGGCCTGCAACCAGAGCAGTGCTGATATGGTGGTACAGTCACCATTAATGGACCAGGCTTTTGAACACGAAGTGCCTGACTACCAGAGCTATCTAGCGGGGCGTTAGTCGGAATTTCTGCTTAAAATTTGATCTTTCTTGTCGATTCTATTCTGTAACTCATTGATTTTTAAGGTTTATTTATCAGGCTTGTCGCTCGCACTTGCAATGCTTGCGAAATCGCGGCAATCTTCCCTCCAGATTAGACCGGTCAATCCGGCACCCCTGATATTTGAAAATTGCACGGTGTTTTATGAGTAGACGACGCGGAAAGGCCGTAGAAGAGGAAAAAGCGGATATCGACCTGACGCCCATGTTGGACGTTGTGTTTATCATGCTGATCTTCTTTATCGTGACTGCTTCATTTGTTAAAGAGAAGGCGCTGGATGTGAATGTGCCTGATCCGAATCTGGCTGATCAGTCTGAGCCAGATCCCGACAAGCAGAATATTCTGCTGATGGTCAGCGCAAATGATGAAATCACCATGGCAGATGGCAGCCGCATTGACAGCCGTGCAGTGCGCGCTCGTATCGCACAGATGTATGCGGAGAACCCGCAGGCAATGGTGATCGTGCGTGCTCACAACAAGTCCAGTGCGGATACTTACGTACAGATTGCGGACGCGGCGAAGGAAGTAAGTCTGGGCATTCAGGTTTCCCTGATACCCTACGAGGACTAAGTTTCCCGGCGACTTGTCCCCGCTTAAAAAGCCAGCGTATCGCTGGCTTTTTTCGTTTGTGAATTATACTTTTGAATGGGTCATAAAATTGGGGGCTTAAATGACCCTACTAGCTTAAATGACCCTACTGATGGGAACTGATATCAGAATTCTGAGCGGATTGCCCAGAGGTCCGGGAATACCGGCCTGAACAGGGTTCCCAGTAAATAGCCCACCCCGCTTGAGCCACCGGTACCCATTTTGCTGCCGATAGTCCGCTCCACCATTTTGACATGCCGATAACGCCACTGCTGCAACGAGGTGTCGATATCCACTAGCGCCTCGCAGATTTCACTTACCAGTGGATCACTCCGATAGATCTCGACCAATATCTTTTGAACGGCCGCAGAGGGTTCGGCTACCAGGCTAAAGTCCCTGTTGAGTTCGGTATCCGGTACCTTGTGCCCATCGTGCAGCAAAAATTTTAGGAAAGCGTCCCAAAGCGTCGGCGCCTCGAGGCGTTTTTGCAAACGCTGGCGGTGCTCTGAGCCGGGGGGGTAGTTTTCCAGCTTTGTCGGGTCCTTGGCGCCGTAGAGAAATTCCAGCTCGCGAAATTGGTACGACTGAAAACCACTGGCTGTGGAGAGTCGATCGCGGAAAGACATAAATTCGAGTGGGGTGAGGGTTTCCAGGATATCGACCTGCTGTATCAGCGTGCGGTAAATCGCATCGACGCGCTTGAGGGTGTGCAGGGCGCGATTGCGATCTCCCGCATTGAACAGGCACACCAGGAAATCCAGTTCGTGCAGCATTTGCTTGAACCAGAGTTCGTAGCTTTGGTGAATGGTGATAAATAGTAGCTCGTCGTGCTCGGGACCATCGGAAAGAGGTTTCTGGCACTGTAAAAGCTCGTCTACTTTAAGGTAAGAGCTATAAGTTATTGTCATAGTCAGCTGCTTCCTGAGTGTGTTTTAACCAGTTACAAAATAATGCTCTCTTTAGCCGGTGCTGATCAAAATAAAAGTTACGGCAAAGTGATTAATATTGGGCATATTATAAAGCTCCGGAGCTCTGCGAATGGAAAACCCTGCACAAAACCTACGTGTCAATGGCTCTCGCCTTTGGAATAGCCTGATGGCAATGGCCGAGATAGGTGCGACCCCGGCGGGCGGCTGCAACCGCCAGGCCCTGACGGATGAAGACCGCGAAGGGCGCGACCTGTTCGTGCGCTGGTGTCGGGATATTGGCTGTGAGATTAGGGTGGACCGGATGGGAAATATTTTTGCCCGCCGGGCTGGCGCAGATAATAGCTTGCCTGCGGTAGTGACGGGCTCTCATCTGGATACTCAGCCCACCGGTGGCAAATTTGACGGTGTCTATGGCGTACTTGCCGGTCTGGAAGTGCTGCGCACTCTGGAGGAGCGGGGTATCAGAACCCAGGCTCCGCTAGAGGTGGTTGTGTGGACCAATGAGGAGGGCGCGCGTTTCTCTCCGGCGATGATAGGTTCTGGTGTTTGGGCCGGTGAATTCAGCTTGGAGTATGGACATAACCGCGCGGATAAATCCGGTATCACCATCGGTGACGCATTAAAGCAGATAGGGTATCTCGGCACCGAGCCCGCTCAGCCGAGCCCAATCAAAGCCTCCTTCGAGGCGCATATCGAACAGGGGCCGATTCTCGAGAAGCAGGACCAGGTGATCGGTATTGTCACCGGGGTACAGGGGATTCGCTGGTATGACGTGACTTTTTACGGAGTGCCCTGCCACGCGGGCCCAACCCCGATGGAGGATCGCCGCGATCCGGTCCAGGCGCTGTCCATACTGTGCGAACGCCTGTACCGCCAAGTGCGGGAGTATTCAGAAGATGCGCGCATCACCTGTGGCGATCTGAGGGCGGCGCCGGGCAGTCGCAACACGGTACCCGAAGAGGTGGTACTGGCACTGGACCTCCGCCACCCCCTGGACGAGGGGTTAAATTATCTGCACGAGGCCCTGTATCGCGCGGCTGAAACGGTGCAGGAGGAGACCGGCACCCGCATTGATATTCGCGAAGAGTGGTACTCCCCTCCCGTGGCTTTTGACCGGGATTGTATCGAGGCGGTGAACAGTGCTGTGCAACATCTGGGATACAGCAATCGCAAGATGGTCTCCGGTGCCGGGCACGACTCTGTCTACGTATCCCGGGTTGCGCCTGTCTCTATGATCTTTGTGCCCTGTGAAGGGGGCCTGTCACACAATGAAGCGGAGTCGGCCGCGCCGGGTCACCTGGAGGCGGGCTGCAATGTGTTGCTTCACGCAATGTTGAGCAGTGCAGAATTGGTGTAAGTAGCAGTGCCGGTAGGACACCTGCTTTGATGCAGTCGTCCCCCCTGGCTTTGGCATAATTGATAATAAGTTGGAATATAAGCGAATGGGTAATTTTACTTTGAAGCACCGCCAGGATAACGGCGGCACCGCAGCCCTGGCTGATTGGGGCATGGACTCTGAATACGGCGTGCTGCGGGATGTATTGATCGGTCCTGTGGATAACTTTAGCTGGCGCACCGGTAACGCCAGTGCCCGGCGCGCTGAGCGCCTCGGTATGCAGTTTGATCACAAGGTGGCAGCGGCGCAGCATGGAGAAATGCTCGATGCCTACCGCCACGCTGGGGTGAAGACACATCTGATTCCAGCGGATAGCACCTTGCCCTACCAAATTTATGGGCGTGATTCCTCGGTGATGACTCCGTGGGGGCCAATTGTGACACAGATGTTCAGCCCATGGCGTCGCGGTGAGTGGGCGCCCATTGTGAAGAAGTACGCAGAGCTGGATATTCCGATTTACGACATTATTACGGCGGGCTCCCTGGAGGGCGGCGATTTTATGGTGTTAGAGCCCGGCGTTATCCTGTGTGGCTACTCCGGCGAGCGCACCAGCCCACAGGGATTTGCGCAGATGAAAAGCTGGGTGGAAAAGGAGGGCTGGGAGGTTAAAGGTTACCAGTTCGACCCATTCTTCCTGCATATCGATGTAATGGTAGCGATGCTCGCAGAAAAATTGGCGGCCATTTGCGTCGATGCAGTTGAGCCGGAGCTGGTGCAGTGGTTTAAGAACCGCAATATAGAAATCATCGATATTCCCTTCCCGCAGGTACTGGAGCTTGGCGTCAATGTTGTTGCCCTGGGGAATGATCGGGTGATGTTGCCGAAGGCCAATCGCGGTTTAGCGGAGAAGTGCCGCGCCCATGGTCTGGAAGTGATCGACCCGGATATTTCCATGATTACTCCCGGTGGCGGTGGTGTTCACTGCATGTGCCAGCCCCTGCGCCGGGATTCAGCCAAAAGCGCTTGATTCGCCGCGCAGTCCATGACTAGAGCCCGGTCGCTGGTGGCCGGGTTAATCCCGTCAACGAAAGTGGTTGATTAGGAACTCGCACCTCTGGGAACAGCGGTTAATATGAATCGCCTAAACAGGCGGCTTGCAGCGCAGGAAAATTGTTTCCGCTGAAGCCTTATAGCGAGGCCGCTGTGAGCCGCCCGATCTACGTCTTACCCCGGAGAACACTATGCAAAGCGAATGCGCTGAAATTCAGGCCGAGCTTAAGGACCGCATCCTCGAGATTACGATTAATCGACCCGGACGTAAAAATGCCCTGACTATGGCCATGTATACTGCGATGGCGGGCTTGCTGAATCATGCGTCGACAAACCCAGATGTCCGCGTGGCAATTATTACGGGTGCAGAGGGTATATTCACCAGTGGTAATGATCTGACCGATTTCCTCGGCGGCTCTACTGACGGGGAAGAGTCTCCGGTATTCCAGTTTATGAGTGCCCTCTACCATTTCCCCAAGCCGGTAGTTGCGGCAGTGAATGGTCCGGCAGTCGGTATTGGCACCACTATGTTGTTGCACTGTGATCTGTCTTTTGCCGGAGAGGACGCCATGTTCCAGATGCCGTTTGTGGATCTGGGCCTGTGTCCTGAGTATGGTTCCAGCTACTTACTGCCGCGGATTGCCGGCCATGCCAAAGCTTCTGAGCTGTTGCTTTTGAGCAAGCGTTTTAGCGCGAAGGAAGCGGTTGAGCTAGGAATCTGTAACGCGGCGGTGGCGCCAGAACAGGCGATCGCCCGCGCCCGTGAAGCGGCAGCGGAACTCGCGAAAAAAGCGCCGGCGGCAGTGCGCCTGAGCAAACAGCTGCTGCGCCGGGCAACCGAGGAGAAGGGCTTGGAATTTATTCGGGATGAAGGGCGCTACTTTAAAGAGCGTCTGGCCTCGGATGAATTTAAAGAAGCGGCTACCGCTTTTATGGAGAAGCGACCCGCAGATTTCTCCAAGTTTGACTGAGAAAAAAGGCCGCGATTTGCGGCCTTTTTTCTCGCCTGCGGTTTATCAGCGGGGGCTGTGGGCACCACTGAGGTAGTTGATAGCTCTGTCCGGGTGATCGGTAAAGAGGCCGTCAAGCTCTAGCTGGTAGACGGCGAAATGCAGGAAGTGCTCGAAGGTGTCAAACTCTTCGGGCACTGCCCCCGTATCTGCGCGGAAGGTATAGGCGTGGACTTGCAGTTGTCGGCGGTGTGCGCGGCGCACGACATTATTGGCGCTGGGCTCGCCGTCTGTAACTTCCATCAGCATCGGATACCAGGGGCCAATACCGTCGGCATAGGTGGCGATTTTGCGCAGACCGCCCCGTTCCAGCATCCAGTCGTAATTGTACTTCTCAATCTCGCCATCAACTTCAATTAGCTTTTCCCCCCAGTCGGTAGCGGCGACTAATTGAACTAAGGATAAATCCATCCCCATGGCGGGCATTAATTCAAACTTGACGCGCTGCAATTCTTCCGCATCAAAACACTGGAAAAAAACTTTCTGCTCACGAGCGGTATAGCCGTATTTTTTCAATGTTTGCAGTGCGATTAAGGCAATATCTTTGCCTTCCCAGTGGTGGAAATAGGGTTTTTTAATTTCTGGGTAGATACCAATATTGTACCCCAGTGAGCGGTTAAGCCCTTGAATCAGTTCCAGCTCCTCCTCGAAAGTGGCAAGCTTGAAGTTCGACTGCCATATTGGAAATCTTTCCGGATATTTTGCCTCTAAGCCATCCTCTCCACTGATAAAGGGCTCCGACACCTGAAGCTGCTTCAGCTCGGCGAGGGTAAAATCAATGGTATAGAAGTGGCCGTCATCACGGGCGCGCAGTGGAAAAACCTCAGCGACGTTAGTCACGCTATCGAGGTAAATATCGTGCATTACGATCAGGTGGTCATCCTTGCTGAGCACCAGGTCTTGCTCGATATAGTCTGGGCGCATACCGTAAGCCAAAGCCTTGGATTCCAGGGTGTGCTCGGGTAAATAGGCGGAGGCGCCTCGATGAGCTACCACAAGAGTCTGTTTATTTTTATTATCAATATTGTCTGCGCAAGTTAGTGTTGCGGCTACAGATAGGCCGATCAACACGAGTGAGAGAAATTTTTTAAACATATGAAAATGACCCTTGAGTAAGTGTGGGGCACTTTCTAGCAGATAAATATGACAGGGATATATCAGCGAGTCGGGCAATGTTGCCCCCTGTGAACGCTTAATATTTTTCCGGGCGCCGAATAAATTTTTAGGGCCGAGCATAACTAAACCATATCGACTGGCCCAATAATTTGTATATAAAATTTGAATATTGCGCAGGAAATGGCTTGTCGACTGCATCCCTGCGCAAGGGTGGAATAGTAATTTCTAGACTAACGCCTCGTGGGGCCATAAATAGTCAGCGTAGCTTTCTCTAAGATCTTTTTTGCTGACTTTGCCGGTGGCTGTATGGGGAATGGTTTTGGCAATAACGCAATCATCGGGAATCCACCAGTTGGCAAAATGACCTCTAAAGGCTGCCAGTAGCTTCCCGGGGTTTACCACCTTGCCCTCGGCGGGAACAACAATAAGGAGCGGGCGCTCGCTCCACTTTTCGTGGGCTACACCAATCACGGCGGCCTCTGCGACGCCGGCCTGCGCCATGGCAAAGTTTTCCAGCTCAATGGAGGAAATCCACTCGCCGCCGGACTTGATCACATCCTTGGTACGGTCGGTGATTGTCAGGTAACCGTCGGCATCAATAGTGGCAACGTCGCCAGTATCAAACCAGCCATCCTCGGTAAGTGCTGACTCAGTGGCGCGGTAGTAGCGTTCGCACACCCAGGGGCCGCGCACTTGCAGGGCACCAAAGGCCAGGCCGTCCTGTGCCAGTGTATTGCCCTCGGGATCGACAATTCGCATCTCAACCCCAAATCCCGCCCGGCCCTGTTTGAGCCTGAGGGCTTGCGCTTCCTCTCTGGGGAGCTTGTCCGGAATGCGGGCATTGTAGCTTCCCAGTGGGCTCATCTCAGTCATACCCCAGGCGTGATGGGTGTAGACCCCGTGCTTTTGCTCGAACTCCTCCATAATGCTCCAGGGGCAGGCCGAGCCCCCAACCACTACCCGGTTTAGGCTGGCTAGGCTCTCGCCAGTTTCGCGCAGGTACTTGAGCAGGGCGAGCCAAACGGTGGGAACACCGGCTGCGATAGTGACAGATTCCTGCTGGATTAATTGGCTCAGTGTTTCCCCACAGCCCATTTTCGGACCGGGCAACACAAGTTTTGCCCCGACAGCCGCTGCGGCATAGGGAATCGACCAGGCGTTGACATGAAACATGGGAACAACAGGCAATATCGCCTCGTCTCTGCGGATCGCGAAGGCATCAGGCATCAGCACGCCGTAGGTATGCAGCATCAGTGCGCGGTGGGAATAGAGCACGCCTTTGGGGTTGCCGGTTGTACCGGAGGTATAACAGAGTGCTGCCGCACTTTCCTCCTCTAAGTCTGGCCAGTGAAATTCCGTGGGTTTTCCAGCAAGCAAGGTTTCATAACAGTAAATATTTGTGAGCGAGGTGTCGGGCATATGTGCTTTATCGGTCAGCACAACAATGCCTTCAACTGAACCCAGGCTCTCCGCCAGGGACTCAATCAGGGGGATAAATAGCGGATCAATAAACAGCCAGCGGTCTGCGGCGTGCTCAATAATGTAAGCGATTTGCTCGGCAAATAGTCGCGGGTTAATGGTGTGGCAAACAAGACCACTGCACGAGGTGGCGTAGTAGATTTCAAAGTGCCGGTGATCATTCCAGGCGAGAGTTGCAATCCGATCCCCGCTGTTGGCGCCAAGCTTTTGCAGTGCGTGTGCCAATTGTGAAGCCCGTGCAAAAGCTTGCCGGTAGCTGTAGCGGAACAGGGGGGCATCCTGGGTAACTGAGACAATCTCACTATCTGGTGAATTGCTCAGTGCGTGTTTCATAATGCCGGTGAGGATGAGCTGGGATTGCATCATCATGCCGTTCATCGCTTACTCCTTATTATTATCTTTTATTTGCAGATAGACACTAACCCTCCAGAGATTCCAGAGGGTGATAGCAAAAGGACAAGAGGTTAAAACTACTGAACGATCTTTATCCACTCCCCGGGCTTGGGCTCTCCGCGAGGATAATAACCATTTAACAGGCGTAATTGCTCCTCTGCATATTCGCCGATTTCCATATGCTTTGCCAAGGAGGCAAAGGTGGTTTTTTCATTGGCCTGGACGTAGCGCACCCTTTTGATATCGACTTCCACAATGTCTGATTGTCGCAGGGGCCTAAAGCTCCTGATGCTGGTTAAGAATAAATTGTCATATTTATCAATAAGTTCCTGCTCGGAGTCGTCATTACTGGTAATTTTTCCCTGTAGCACAAACTGTCGGCTGCCATAGAAGATAACTGCAATTCTGTCTGGATCTGCCGCGTCTTTTTCTTGGGTTGGAATCTTTCCGGTATGGCCCTCAAGCCGATATTGATTGAGTTTTTCCCCCTGCTCAAGATTGCGTAGGTCGAACTCTGAGCGCAGTGCCATATCGGCGGGCTGGTTGCCGTCGCGCTGGGCAACCGTGATGGTAATTTTTGCACTTTTATCCGCTGCCGAGCCGACAATGGCCGAGCGCTGGTTTTCCACCAGCCAGCCGTCGGGGAATAGAAGAGAGAAGCCCAGTCGCTTGTGGTTGTAGCGATTTTTGCTGGACTGCTGAGTGTTTTTTCCATAAACCAGGCCATCGGTTTTTTCCCGATAGTATTCGACTTTGATTTCTTTGCTCTCCTCGGGCAGCTGACCGGCAGCGTTCACCACTTCCTGTAGGCGCAGGTCATTTCTGGGGTGTGAGGCAAAAACACCGTGATAAGTTTGCGATTTCTTGCCCTCAATACGGGCCTGGCGCCGGGCAAAAGTCTCCTGATCTTTAAGCAGTCCAATCACATTGATCATGGCCTGTGGGTCATAACCGGCGTTGAACATATACTGGGCGCCGAAGCGGTCAGCTTCCAGTTCCATCTCGCGGCCGTAGCCCTTGACTGCGGCGGTGCTATATAGGTTTGCAACATCCCCAACCACGCCGCTGCCGGTCACTAACACTGATAGTACAGATACCGCGCTGGCCCCGGTCGCCGCTGTTTTCTGCCTCACCGCATGGCGGGCGGTGATATGAGCAATTTCATGGGCGAGTACGGCGGCCATCTCCGCTTCAGAGTGCAGGTAGGTCAGCAGGCCCCGGTTGATATAGATATAGCCGCCGGGGAGGGCGAAAGCGTTGATATCCTGGCTATCGATAATGGTGAAGTGATACTGAAGATCGGGCCTGTCACTGGCGGCGGCAACTTTTTGACCGACATGATTGACATAGGCCGTGAGAACCGGGTCTCTATAAACTGGAGTGCTTTCGATCAGCTTTTCGTGCATCTCCTTGCCAATAGAGATCTCCTTCTCCTCTGACATTAAAACCAAATCGGGTTTGTTTGTGGCGGGATTGAAGGCACATCCGGCACAAAATAGCAGGAGGATACTGACAAAAATCCGCTCGACAAGTTTCATAAAGCCTGGCCTCTCAAAGTCTTATTATTTATGAACTGGGGGTTCCCGACGGGGTTAAAAATTGTTGTAGCTGCAGTGCCATTCCTTTACAGGCATTATTTTGCACCCTGGCAATCAGTGGAATTGGAACGACAATGGCAGGCATATAGGAGGTACCCTTGGCATCTGCACTGAGTTTTCCGGAGAGTTCGCGGTCTCTGAAGTCCCATACTGCCGCCTCGTAGTCCGATTCCTTGTCCCAGGTGCCAAAGCCAAAGCAGCCTGCGCCGCCGGTACTGATGGTGCAGCTGATAGAACCCGCACTGGCGGTGGTCTCGGTCGAGCCATCGATCCAGACGATATATTTCACTCCATAGGCCTCCATGCGCTCACGGACACTGTCATTTTCCATCAGCCGGTCGAGGGAGCGAACATGCATGGGCGCTGTCCTGGGTTCGAACCAGGGATACATAAGGTCGACAAAGTCTTTTTCAGGGATGATAGTGACACCCCGCTCAGGGTTGTGCAGTTCCCGGCCAACGCACGAGACTAAATCGGGCTCTGTTTCATAGTCGCTGGAGTGGCGCCGGCCGAGAATAACGACGGAATCCCCCTCGGCGAGTTCTCCATCGGAGCGCCGGTACTCATCAATTACAACCGTGGTGCAACCGCTAATAAAGATTAGCGCGACAACTAACAGTGACTTGAACACGATTTACGCCTCCTATTCAGTCCTATTCGCTTCCATCTTGAGTTCTCGCAGTGAGAGCGAGCGGTGTTTGCGCGAGAGAAAAGCCTGTAGTTCAGGCACCTTGCCAAAACCGGTGTAGAGATTGGCTCCGGCATCGCGCAGGGCGATATTAATCGCCTGTGTTAGAGCCTGCTCTTGTGACTGTAAAAATGCAGAAGGCGTTTTGCCGTAGGCGGTGATCACCCAGCTGGCAACCTGGCCACCGCTGGGATCAAATGCGGTCATGTTATATTTAATCCACACTTCAAAAATATTGACCCGTGTTTCCCGGGGCATGGTGAACTGTAGTTCGCGCACCTCGGGAACGATCACCAGTTCGATATGTTCTGGAACATCCTGTGGATAACTGGGGAGGGATATGGCGTCGGTAAACATGGACCCCAAAACCGTTTCAAAGAGATTTTTTTGTGCCGGCCCCGTGCTGATATTCCACTCCTCCCGATCTTCGCTGTCCTCGGTATAAGTAAAGGTTTTAAAATCTTCACTGAGGTAAAAACCCACCGTTAAAGGGAGTTGATCGCCGATGGGGGCGGGATAATTTCCATCCACCTGCACGGTATGACTGCAAGCGGCGAGGAGGCTTGCCAGAATTAGCAGCTTGAGATGTCGAAAGGGAGTCATCCTATACTTCATATGTTCCTCCATAAATCAATCAGCTAGCGAAAATCATTTAGACCGACAAAAGTACCGCCATTTCGGTAGGTGAGTTCGCGCATCAGTGCGGCAAAGCGCAACCCTGTGGTTTGCAGGTGTGGAGGGCGTGAAAATTGTACTGGGAACCCCACTGCGTGGATTCTAATATTTCGCTTTCCCTCACCGTGTTTGGCATTCACCCGCTCGACTGCCAACATGACTCTGCGAATCGACTTGCCGGTAAATTCATCGCCGAGTACATAAATACTTATTTTTTTATTGGGGTCATAAAAGCTGCGAACTGCTTTTTGGATGCCCTCGACGGGGCTTGAATTGCTAAAGGGATTCCAGGATTTTAGCCGCTTAAGTATTGCCTGGCGGCGCCCGGGGGTATCCGGTATCCACTTATTGCGATAATTGAAGAACATATAGTCCCCCATGTCGTTCATAACCTGGATACCTTTGACATTGGGGTACAGGTCCAGGGTGTTGACCATCTCCGCCATCATGCGGTCCCAGCCGTAATTGAACATACTGCCGGAGGTATCGATAATAAATAGGATGTATTCGCTGTCGACAGGGATGCCGCCGATCACATTATTTTTGCGCTGGTAGTTCTCCCCCAGCAGGCGCCGCATTTCATCGGTGATGCTTTGCAGGGCAACGGTCAGCTCGCCTTTGAGTTTACCCTCTTCACTTTGTCCCTCGGTTTTACTGGCAAACTCCGCTTGCAGAGCCTCCAATTCACCGCGCAGATTGGCAATTCTCTGGCGCTCGATATCAATCTGTTCCCGCTTGGCGTTGAGATCCCGGTTGATCACTATGGTCTCCCCGCGAATTTCAGCCACCTGTTGCTGCAACTCCAGCACCTGCCCCTCGAGGTCCACTTCGGCCTCTTCCAGCACAATCGGCTCTGCGGTTTTGGCAATCATCAGCAGCAGGACGATTGCGCCAAATCCACAGCAGATAACATCCAAAAAGGAGATGCTGAACTCTTCCTGCCGGCGTTTTCTCTGTGCTCCGATCATGGCCAGTCCCTCGATGGTGCGAGAAAAGAGCCGCGGGTTTGCATCGCCAGTTTCCAAAACTCACTGGCGGCAAACGGGTCTCCCTCCATGGGGGCCAAGATGACATTGATGGGGATATTCTTCGGCAACACTTTGATCGCGCGCTTGAATAGGCTGCGCCTGTCCCTGGCTGAAATTGTGGGTTTTCTCGGCGCATCCATTCCCTGAGTGGGCAACCCATCGGTGATAAGAATAATATTGTCAGGCAGTGGTTTCATAGCGTGAACAGCGTTAAAGACTCTCTCCAGACTGGTGCCATTTTCCGGCACTATGTCATCCAGTTCCTTGATCGCCTGGTCCAGTTGGTCGCGGTCATCCACATTGAGCCAGCGGTCTTCTGTGCCGGCGATTGCGGCACGAAAAGAGGTATTAAAAGTATAGATCTGGTATTGGCTGTCCCTGGGAAACTGTGCGGTGAGCCAGGAAACGGTACTGACGGCCCGGCGCCATTTTTCCGTCTTGCGTTTGACCGGGGAGGACATATTGCGGGCGCGGATTATTTTAATCAGCTCATCGCCGAGCATAGATGCGGATGAATCCAGTAATATCAGGATGCGGTTGCCGCCCAGGCGCAAGCCGGTGAGGTACTGGCGATCGCCATCACCGACAAATTTGCGGACATTGTTGCCCAGTTTGTTATTTTCCTCCTCCAGTTTCTTTTTGGCCTGTTCCAGCTTTTTGAGCTTATCCTGGAGCCTCTTGATATCCTCTTCTTCATCAACGCTGTCGATCTCGGCGATATTGCCCTTGGTTTCCTTGATCTGCGCCAAAATACGCCGTGCAAGCCCCTGGGCTTCAACTAATTCATCGCTGACGGTATCCAGGGTATTTCTGGCCTGGACCAGGTGCTCCTGCCCCAGTAGCACTTCCTCCTCGAGAAAGTTGACCTCGGCACTGAGGTCCTCGGTCTCTACTTCAATCTGGTGATCGGAGCCGTGTTTGATAATGAGAAAAATAAGCGCTACGGCGCCAAAACCACAGGACATGATGTCGAGAAATGAAAGGCTGAAAGTGGAAAAACGACGCTTCTTACGCCCCATATCGCTCCACGCTGATTGCAGTTATCACATCCTGATAATCTGCAACTCCAATTGTATCGCCGGCGCTGAGATTAACCGGTGACTCAATCTCTTTGCCATTGAGTGTGAGCTGAATGCCGGCATCTACCCGCAAGGCGAGCCTGCCCGCGTGATTGGTGACAGTGGCGGCGGGGTGGTCCGGTGGTGTTGGGGTGATCTGGAATTGCTCATCGTGCCAAAAGACAAATAGCGGTTCCTGCGCGGCGAGGGCCTTGTGGCCGAACAGTAAGTGGGTGGCGACGGTAGCGGAGGACTTTTCTACCTGTACCTTGACTTCACTCGGGGGCAGGGCCGTGACCGCATTAACGAGCTTCAGCGCGCCACTATCACTGCGCAACTCTTGCCACTGGCGGTTGATTGCCTGTGCAATGGCATCTCTGGAGAGCAAATGTACCCGCTGGGCCAGCTGAATGCCCCCGGGAATGTCGGCCCAGCGGTGGGAGATAAAACTGATCGTATTGCTCTCCTGCATATTTTCGATCATTGCCCGAATACGGGACAGCAGGGGGGTGGTGGCATCTTGAAGCTGGCGCAAGCTGATCTTTGCCGTTCGATCATCGAGTTCGGCTAAAACCTCTCCCTGGCGCATGGCGCGATCGGTCCACTGGGGCATTAAATCGTAGAGCTGTTGCTCTGACTCGGCGGAGTGCAGCGGGTCAAAGCGGCATTGCATAATAAATGCATCGGTAAATACCCGGGCCCAGGATTCCTGGAAGTTGTGCAAGCCGGTATCGGCAACCGTCTCCACCGCCCTCACCGTAGCTTGCTCACCGACAGCAATTTTTGTCACCAGAGTCTGGTGCAGCTGTAGGTCGATATGTAGTTGGTTACCGGCGGGGGCTAAATTCCCCAGGCAAGCGGTTGCCGCATCGACAATGCCGACGATATTGATACTGCTGACTTTGATAACCCCCAAAAGCAACGCCAATTGTTCGCGGGTAAAATTGCCGGGAACGGCGAGAATGAGTTCATCGGGGAGGTCACAGTGTTCGGCGATTTCCTGGAGGTGACAGTAGACCAGATCGGCGTGGTGGCGACAGCGCTGGTTCTCAGACTTCAGGGACTCCAGGCTCAGGCGCCTCCAGAACTGGTTGTTAACCTGGGTCGGATGATTGCGGGCGCGCATTTGGGCAGAGGTGCCAATATGAATTTTATTGGGTTCAATAACGGCGATGCCGGGACTTTCCAGCACCTCATTGGTAGCGGAAAATACGCGCAGTCCGCAGTCGTTTATTTCCAGGACGCCTTGCCCCATGGGTTTTTTCCTCGCGACGACTTAGTCGATAAATTCTCTGGAGACTGCTAACTGATCTTTAGAAAACGCAACAGGCGGTTGTCACAGTAGCTTTGTGTATCCAACACCAGGCGCTCCTGCATGAGTTGCAACTGGTGGGTGAAAAACATAATGACGATACTGATGACCAGGGCAATAAAAGTGGAATTAAAGGCTACGCCCAAACTCACCGTCACCCCGGCTATATCCCCTTCTACCGCTCGATGTGCCTGGGATAGCGCCTCGCCGATACCGCGTACCGTGCCAATAAAACCGATAGAGGGGATGGCCCAAGTAATATAGCGGACCATTGCCAGTTCAGAATCCAGCCTGTCCCCCTCAGTTTCACAGACCTCTTTAACTGAGTTGGAAACGGCGGCCACATTTTTAGTGGAGCCGAATCGCTGTAGAGCCGTAAGCAGTGCCCTGGGCACTAAATATCGTCGCTCTTCCTCCGGCAGTGCCTGAATGGGGCGGGATAGATCGCGGGTGTCTTCCGGCAGTATCGGTGTGCCTTCGCTGATATTGAGTAGCGCTTTATCCAGCAATTTGCGCTCGCGAATACTTCTCTGCGCTTTCAGTCCCATAATCGCCATGGCCCACAGCATCAGAACAAAACAGGCCTCCTGCTCGTAATCGCGCATCACAATATAAATAGAGCGCTGTTGCACATAGGTTTCGCCGGCGGCCTCCCGCGCTAGCTGCTCCTCGATCAGCGCATCCGCGTTGGGGCGGATAATTGCCACATAAATGGCGTGGACCAGAATAATAGACCCCAGCAGAGCGAAGACTTGGAAGACAAAATCCGATGATTTAAATTTCATGGCGATACTCTTGAGAAGCGCTCTCTATATATCCACAGGGAAGGAAACTGATAAGTCCTCAGAAATTTCTTCGGAGGCCTTATAGTCATCTGAATTACTTTTACGCGGGGTTTTTGCCGCCTCTTTGTGTGGGGTGATTGCAGCGGTTTGCTGCGTCTCGCCGCTCTGCTCTTTCTCTTGTGCAGATACGGGATTGACCCAAACAAGGAAGAAACTCAGCCATAAAAATTTCATCGTAGTCACCTAGTTCACCCAGCGGGCCAGTCGAAAGCCGATATCATTGCGAGCGGATTCACCGTAATCCCGGTAGGACAGCCGCAGTTCGGTGAGCCCCGAGTGGCGCCAACTGGAGCCGCGAATAACATGGAAATCTCCATCCTGTGGGCCCAGCGGATTCTCTTCGACGCGGCTGGATAGGCCCGTTCCTATTGTGTATAGATCGTGAATCCACTCGGAGACATTGCCACCCAAGTCATAGAGACCCAGTGTATTGGGTGTGTAGCTGGCAACGGGTGCGGTGGCGGCGTAGCGATCGCTATAGGTGCGCAGGACAGCGGCGATGAGTTTTGTCGCCGTGGTATCGGCGTAATTTCCCGAATTGCTGGCGATGGGCAGCTCATCACCCCAGGGGAATTTTTTCATACTGCCCTGGTCGTAGCGGGCCGCCCAGGCCCACTCGGCTTCAGTGGGCAGGCGGTAGCCATTGGCTGCGCCATCAAAGCCAATAACGCGCCCGGCCTCGGTCAGGTAGACCGGTGTAAGACCATCCTTTTCACTGAGCCAGTTGCAGAAGAGTACCGCCTCTGCCCAACTGATATTTACTACGGGCAGATTGTCATTGTCCAGGCTGACACCACTGACATGACTGGAACTGTGCAAGTGCTTAAAGCGCCGGTATTCCCGATTGGTGACCTCGGTTGTCCCTATATAAAAAGGCCGGTTGAGAGCTACTTGACGCAGAACCTCATTTGCCCGTCGGCCCTGTTCGCGACGGGATGAGCCCATGGTAAATACGGCGTTGGGGCGCATCAGTTTCATGGTGCCACCGGCCGCGTGGCGAAGCGTTGTGGGAATATTTTTCCAGCGGGCCTGCTCGGAAGTCAGCAGTACCGCCCTGACAGTTTGCTCCAGTTTGTTGCTGGGAATGACCCGGGTATCAAAGGCTTGATAGCCCTGTTTGCGCACGACAATATTGTGGCTGCGAGTGGGCAGGTTAAAGGTTTGCCCGCTGCGCCCGGCGTAGCTGCCGTCGATATAGACCTCTGCATCCGATGGCACACTGGTGACATACACCTTGCCGTAAACGGCGTTGAGGTTGATGTTCAGATCGCGCTGGGTGCCGGCGCTGAGGTCGATGGTGTGTTCAACAGAGGCATAGCCATCTTTAAAGAAGCGGAGCTTATGCCGGTGGCCGGAAGCCAGTTCAAGTTCCAGAGGCGTGTGCCCGCGAAACTCCCCATTGACGGTAACTCCAGCTCCCTGCGGTGTGGTGACGACACGTAAAACCCCGTCGGCAGGTCCCAGACTGACCGTGGCCAGGGTTTGATCGACACCGGCTGTCACCGCGATGGGGATATCGACAGTTTTATGTTCCGGCAGGGAGATGGAAACGGTTCTATCGCCCTGTATCAATTCTGTGGTGAGGGGGGTTTTGCCGAGAATCTTTCCCGCAGAAGTGACTGTGGCTCCCGAGGGGATGCTACTGATGGTGATATTGGCCCAGGCCGGTCGCAGTGTCGCCTCCAGGGCGTGGGTCTTATCGAGTCCTTCAATGTTGATTTCACGGGTGAGCGGCAGGTGCCGATCCGAGAGGATGGTTACGCGCACCGGGCCGGCCTTGATAGCTTCCACCAGACCGTTTTTATTGGGGACTTCCCGGCCATCAAGCAATATTTTCACCGGCACGGTAGGGCTTGTCGCTACCTGTAGATGGCCGGGGAGTTTTTCCAGCGAAATAGAGTGGCGGCTGTGCCCCTCACTTTTTACCTCGACCTCGCCACTGTGGGGTAAATAGCCCTCGGCACTGATGGTAAAGCGATAGTGGCCGGGCAGTAGTAAGTGCCCATCGCCGAGGGGGATGGCGAGCCCGCTGACCTGAATACGGGCGTCAATTGGGTTGGTATCAAAGATTAATGAGCGAGCCAGAATAAGATAAGTGAGTGCAAAAATAGTGAGTAAAAGGCAAGCGGCGACAATGATCGCCCGCTTGGAAAAGAAGAGGCGGGCGCGGGTCGACTTTATTTGTACAGGGGTAAAGCCAATCGGCTCAATTGGGCTTTGCGCTTGGATTGGCGGCTTTTCATCCTGGACAGGTGCGACTTCCTTCACTGTCATTTATGTTTCCCTATTGCTAGTACTTATAGATTTTTCGCAATGGCATTGGTTCTGGCACTTTTAGCTTTTGCGCGTTAGCGGCCAGAGCAAAGGCGGGTACACAATTTCCTCATTGCAGAAAGCTTAGCTTGCTGGCGCAATCTACCTGGGGATTTAGCGGATGTTTGTCACAGAACACCTCGTTTCGCTCAGCTCAACGAGGTGTCTGCTGTCATCCGCAGATCATAGCGAAAATCTTATTTTTAGAGTTTGAGCTGCGGTTCGGGTTCTCCCATTTAAGTATTATTGGCGCTATTTATTTTTTCTGCACATTGGATAAAAACTTCTGTGGTGGGTTTGCCCGGTTTGACAATAAATTCCTGGCGCACATCCCGATAACCCTCTCGCGTACCTATGGCGATATATCGCCCGGGCTTCAGTGCAATTTCCCGCTGATCAAAATGACCCAATTTCCCCACATGATATATGGTGACGCTGGTACTTCGATCCGATGTGAATTTAACTGGCAGTGGAATAAGCGCTTGGGTGAGGGCGTTTTCCAGATCTTCAATTTGCTGTTGCAATCTGGGGGCCTGGGTGTTGAGCTTGCGGGCGTCTGTCAGTACTTGGCGGGCAAAATAATTTCTCTGGCCTTCGCCAAGGGTCAGGGGGTCTTGGATTAACGCCTGTAGTTGATCGTCCAGTTTGGCTCTGGCTGCTGCTCTCGCCTTGCCGGTTATCGCCGCCACCAGGGTGGAATCTTTTTTGACAAGATCCGAATAGCTCTTGAGGGCGCTGTGCCAGTTCTCCTTGGTCTCTTGGCTACGCGCTTGCTGGAGGAGGTTTTCTATTTTTACTTTATTGGCTTCATTGCGCGCTTGGGTCAGGCCAATATCCGGGGCTTTGGCTGTGGGTTTTAAATTCTTTGCCCGGCGAAAATAAATTTTTGCAGATTCAAACTGTCCCCCGGCAATGGCACTGTAACCCGATGACATGGCAGTTTGATAATTCCTTTCAGTAATTGCACTTTCAACCTTGGTCAATAAATCCTGAGCTGCAGTTGTCTCCGAATCGACGGCGAGGGATTTTTTGAGCTGTTCGCGGGCAAAATCCAATTCGGCTTGCGCAAACGCTTTTGTTCCCTGAGTAAAGTGCCACCAGGAGAGCGGCAGTTTGTCTGCCCGCTCAAGGCCTTTTAGACCTCTGGGGTGATTGTCTGAGATGGTCAATACCAGCCGGAAGGCATCACTGGCAGAGTCTCTATCCCCCTGGCTCAGGGCTCGATTGCCCTCCTCGATATGGCGCTCTATGCGCGCGGGAATGCTATCTCTCAAGTGCTCTAGCGCTTGCAGTGATTCCCGGTATTTTTCCAGAGCGGCGATAAAATTACGCTTTCGATAGATTCCATCGGCCTGAAATGCCAGACTCTCGGCAGCGCTGAACTCTGCAACAGCCCACAGCTCTACTTTTCTATCCTTGAGCTCTTCTTTAATTTCCAGGATTTCTTGGAGAACGTTTTGCACTTCCCGGCGCTGCTGCATGATCTCTGCATCGGTATAGGGGGATACCTGGGGCGGCTCCTCAGCAGGGGCGCTACTCGGCGCAGTCGAGACCACCTTGTCGGCGGAGCGCTTGGGGGCTTCTACGATCTGGGGAAGTCCCCAAAATACCCCCACCAAGGCACTTAACATGATCACAGCAAGAAAGGCCGGCCAGTAGGATTTGCGCTCATCCCGCTGAACTGAGCTGGCGTTGGCTTTATTTGCAGATTTAGAGCCTTCCTCTCCGCCGAAAGTAAATTCTGCGGGCTCTATATGAACTGTATCTTCCTTGGAATTATTGCAGTGCTGCATAGTAATTCCGCCGTGTTATTCAATGATTCCAGTGAAGCGTTTTGGGTTTATGTCAGAACTAATCACAGTGATTAGGGGATTTGGGTCGCTACCTCTAGGGTAATTTAAATACTATTGCTGAGGGCACCGGTCTCGGTTTCATAGAGTTCTTTCAAAATCTCGCGCCACTGCCGGTACTGATTCTCAACGGTGCCTGTTAGAGTGATTGTGCGGTCCTCCAATTCAACAATTTGGGGCTCTACCTCTGCCTCCATGGAGTCCCCCAACTCCTGTAAGGCTTCCAGGTGCATTTTCGCATCTGACTTTCGGTCAAATGCACTCTTAATAAGATAGCCTCCGCCACCTATACCAACCTGGCCTGCGGCCCTAGCGCTTCCCGAACCGGCGCCGGCTGCGGCAATACCCCCGATAATGGCGGCGGCCCCCATAATGGAGTGGTTGCGCGCTTTGCGTTGTAACTCGCGCATTTCCCGCACTTCTTCATAGCTGCGAGCGCGCCACTCCTGGTAGGGCACCTCCATACTTTTGGCGAAAGTGCCGTAGTACTCCTGTAGGGTGTCGACAAACAGGTAATCCCTCTCCCGTATTTTTCTCACCCTCTGCAACATGGGGTCATTTTCAGCGGGCAGGGCGCTGAGAAAATAAACCCCTTCGCTACTTTGAGTTAAGTAGCGGTTAAATGCTTGCGGGGAAAAATCCCGCGCAAAACGCATTTCAGAAATAGTGCGCAGCTCGGCAATCTGTCGATTTGAGAGCTGTTGTCGATAACTCAACATATCGTTGGCGATACGGTTGTAGATCCCCTGAAAGGCATCCCCCTCTGTCGGGTGTTTGCGGTCGTAGGCGTAGTGGGAAGCGTTTTCTGAATACTGTTTGGTAAACCACAACTGCCCACGGGAATCGAATACGCTGATTTCCACCGTGAGCTTTTCCCCGTCAGATTGCAGGATTCGCCCGGATACGGTGACATCGATATTGGTGCGCTCCGATGGGATTACCCTGACGGCGCCCCAGCCCAGACTGGATTGCAGCGAATCTGCCAGGGTGACAGCCATATAGCGGGATTCAGCCTGGCGGAGCTCTGGAAAAATAAGCTCATCTTCATCGGCTTGGGCTGTGTCGAGTCCGGGATCGAATTGGATGATCCCGACGTCCAGCAGTCTCTCTTCCGGGACACTGTTATCTTCGAGAGTCAGGGGGGTAAATGCAGTGGTTCTGACTTCCGTCGAGGTACAGCCGTTGAGGACAACAAGGGTTAGAAAAAATGCGATGCCTCTCAATATCAACTGATCCGTTAGAGCGCGAGCGCTTTGGTTGGTCAACATATTGGCGTTCTCCAAGGCTACTGCGTTGCACTTTTATACTTGCGGTACTCTTCCCAAAGCTTCTCGCGCAATTCGGGATCGGTCTCGCGCGTAGCGGCCTCGCGAATCTGTCGGGCTACGACGTCATCATCGGTGCCGCTGGGTATATCGGCGGGGACAACCACTTGAGAGCTGCTGTGGTCAAAATCCCCTTTGCGGCCAGAGGCGGGCAGGCCGGGACCGGTAATCTGGCCGCTGGAATTATTATTTTGCGGCCCGTTGCCGGATGCCGGTTCGGCGCCGGGTGGCGCTGGAATTTCGGCTTCTGCGGATTGAATCAGGTCTTCCAGGGATTCTCCCGCAGGGGGAGCTTCGTCCATGGCCTCCTCTTCAGCGGCGGCACCAGCGGCCCCGGGTCTGTTGCGGACAAAGTCCCGCTCCCGCAAAATCATGCCGTCATAGCTGACCATGGTGGATTCAAATTGGCCCTCTAATTCGGCAACACGCTCTGCTGAGGAGGCGGGGGCTTCGTTGGGGGCGCTGCCGGAGCGGGGCGATCCACCGCCGGGTTGTCCCGGGGCCGAGCTGCTGGCGGGAGCGCCGCCAGCTGCGGTACTACTGCTGGAGGCTGAACTGCTGGAAGAGGCACTGGCAGCGGATGAGGAGGATTGCTCCTCCTCGGAGAAATCAATCTCTTCGGGAGGCGTGCCATCTTCACCAGATGAGGGGTCCGAGGGCGCTTCCCGGTTCTGTTGGTTTTGTTCGGGGTCGGTATAGATGGGGGATGAGGGCTCACTGGCGCCGTTGGTCTCTGGCACTTGATCACCCGGCGAACTCTGATCCCTCGACTCTGCGCCACTGGCCCCACTACTGGAGGACTGGCTCTGCCCTGAGCGCGCGCTTGGCATATTTGCACTGGGCTGGCTGGAGGAGCTACTGCTGGGCTGGCCACCGCTCGAGGCCGTGGACTGGCTCGAGGACTGCGATGCAGAACTCGAGGATGAGCTCGATGACGAACTTGACGATGACGAGCTTGACGATGGCGGTGATGGCATCGCCTGTGGCTGCGACTGGGTTTGCTGGCTCTTGCATCCACCGGTTAAGAGCGCCGCCAAAGCAATCGGTAACAGGGCTTTTGACAAACAGCTGTGGCGGTGGATATTTTCTACCGCTGCTCGAGGTGTCATCTCTTTCTCTCCTAGACTGTTTGCCGGTGTGGCCGGGTTTCTGTGGGAATTTTGCAACCCGGCGGGCCTTTTTCCGGCATGAGCAAATGCCTGATATGGAACCTTAAAAATAGTTGTTATTTGAATCTTTGTGTAGGTTCCACAGCGAGCTTGTATCTGCTGTGATAGTTTCTCAGTCGAAGATAAAGCGCTGTACAATTCCGCGAGTTTCCACCGCCTCACCCTCTTCAAAGCGCGGCCTGAATTTGGCGCGTTTTAGAATGCTTCTGACTTTTGTGCGGATTTTTACTTTGTCGGAGGGATAGGCCCTGAGTATTTGTATATTTCTGACTTTGCCAAAAGCGGTGACATCATATGAGACGGTGACGCGGGAATTGGCCAGAGCTTTGCTGTCGGATTCCAGCACCGGGAGTGCGGGCAGAGCCACTGGTTTTCCAAAGATGTCCTCTATCTCATCGTTAGAGGCGCCGTTATCCCAAAGTGCTTTATAGGCTTCGCCATAGGTTTGGCGGGCAGAATGCCATTTGTTAAACATCATATACCAGTCGCCGAGTTCAACTTTGGCCTTTGCTGAGGCCGCCGGTGGGGACTGGGGGTTGCGCTGGTACACATCGACGATGCGGGTAATGGCTTTTTTGCCCGAGTGAAAACTTTTCATCCGGTAGTGATCCAACTTGCTCTGCTGCTGTGAGCTGTGGCTGCTACCACCGCCGAAATTGGCGTTGATCATAACCGGTGTGCTGGGTTCGCCTTTGTAGGTGGCGAGATAATAATTGGTGGCTTTTAATCCGCGCAAGGCGTCCACAAGGCGCAAGTCAGCGGAACCAAAATTCTTGGTGATAATGTCCACCGCCAAACTGTAGAGTTTGGTGGCACTGATAAGGTGTTCGAATAAAGTGTCCCCTTTTTCCTCCACATAGGCGCGTAGATGCCAGCGGCTCAAACTGTTAATAACCGGCAGCATGCGGGGGTCTTTTTCCCCATAATTTCTCTGGTACAGCCAGTAGAGGTACTGCTGATTATCGTTGGCTTCCTCCCATTGGTTGAGCGCTATTTGGCTTTCGATTAAGCGCTTGATCATGGGAATTTGATTGAGAGAATAGAGCCCCTCATTTACTCGGTTAATGAGCATGGCGCGACGAAATTCACTGATGGCCTGTTCGTGCGCACCAGCTTTTTGCAAAGCGGTCGCCAGCCCCAACAGCTGCTCGTCAATACCGGCGCCATAGGCGCCGTGTTGGGCCTCGAGTTCTTCGATGCGCTCACGGTAATTCTCTGCCGCTTCAGAGGGGCGCAGCTGTCGCGGGGTTTTCTTTAAGGGTTTGGAGGCGGCTTCAATAAAGGCCTGGGGGGGAGCGTTGGATTGGTCTGCCAAAGGTGTGGCATCTTCGGCAAAAGCGCCGTTACACAGCAGAGCTGTGGCTGTAAACATCAAGCCGATAGCAAAGGAATTGCTGGTATCTGTCTGCATCACGATTGAACCACTTCCGTTTCATATTTGGCTTTACCCAAAATCAAACAGCTGTGGCGGGGCCGGCACCTGTCAGCTTCTGGGTCTCATTTCCGCTCGCCCACTGCACCAGTGAATACGGCGGAACTTCTCTCCTGAATGTGGTTCTCTCGCCCCCGGGGGCATTGAGGGGATCGCCTCAAGCTCACAGTGACGGCGCGACTGGATGCTTATGGGTGCGTGCCTGGCCGCGTATTAGTCAGTATAGCTAGCGCTATGTGCGAATAAGGAAACGACGGCGGAAACTTCAGCACCTAATGCTCGTTGCGCCAGCATGCCTGTGACCACTCTTTTGGTTTAGCAGGTGGGAGTGGAAAGTAGGCTCGGCGCTCAGCAAGGAGATGCCAAAAATTTATCGACTAGGTTTGATGGGGCGACCTGGCGGGAACTTGCGGCAGTTATCCGGTCGATGGGCGTGTCATCTTGAGAGGGAATCTGTGAGAGAATCTAGATTCTTATCCTAACAAATACGCTGAACCAGGGTGTAGATTACTGCTCCAGCATTATCAAGGGTTGATCTATTTGGATTGCAGCGTAACAAGCGCCATAATCAGCGGATTCGAATTCAGAGGAGAGTTCAGTGAGTATCTATATCGATCCAGAGATCGCGGTCAGCCTCCGGGGTTATGAAGTGCCCGAAAAGCTGGGCTTTGGAACCGCCATGGCACCAGTAATGTTCCGCGCCATATGGCAGGATGGTTGCTGGAGCAGTGGGGAGTTGATTCCCTATGCGCCTCTGACTGTCGACCCTGCGGCTAAGGTGCTTCACTACGCCCAGACGTGTTTTGAGGGCCTGAAGGCCTATCGCACGGCCGAGGGGGGAGCGGCACTATTTCGACCGGAAATGAATGCCGCGCGTATGGCCTATTCTGCCAAGCGCCTGTGTATGCCCCCGGTGCCGGAATCCCTGTTTCTGGACGGTGTGCGTATTGTCACTGCTTACTGTGCCGGTTTGATCCCCAACAACAGTGGCGAATCCCTCTACCTGCGCCCCTTCTTAATGGGCACCCAGGCGGATCTGGCGGTTTCGGCCAGTAATGCCTATGAGTTTTATGTTATCGCCAGCCCTTCTGAAGCCTACCACTCCGGTAATATGCGCTTGTGGGTTGAGCGCGAAGATGCCAGGGCCGCAGTGGGGGGCACCGGGGATGCCAAAGTGGGGGGAAATTATGCCAGCTCTCTACTTAGCATCGGCCGCCTGAAAGAGCGTGGTTATGACCAGTCGCTCTGGTTGAGTCCCTCAAACCGGCAGAGTATCGATGAACTCTCCGGTATGAACTTTTTTGCGGTGATCGACGGTACCTTATATACCCCGGGGTTGAATGGCTCAATTCTCGAAGGCATTACCCGCTACTCTCTGATTCAGCTTGCAGAGAGCCTGGGTTACAAGGTGGTCGAGCGCGCTATCCCTATCGATGAGCTGTTGCAGCAAATAGCCTGTGGGGACTGTAGTGAGGCGTTTGCCTGCGGTACCGCTGCAATAATCAGCCCGATCAGTACGATTGGCGATGGCGACAAGGAGTACGCACTCGCCCATGCGCCCGGTCCTGTTGCTGAGCGTTTGCGCCAAGCGCTGCTGGATATTCAAGAGGGGCGCAGTGAGGATACTTACGGCTGGATGCACGGGGTTGAACCCGTCGCTTAAGTTGTGAAGTTTCTCCCCGGGCAGTCTCTGCGATTGCCCGGGTCTAAACGCTGTTTTTCCCGCCGCAAATTTTATTTTATCCCCTTCTTTATATCTTCCCGGGTTCTTTTGTAGCAGTGCTCCGCTGCCGCCTGTTTCCAAGTGAAACGCCGGTGTAAATATTCCCGCCAATTTAATTGTATTTGTTGACTTGAGCGACCTTAACACCTACAAGTGAGGGGGTTAAATAAAAAATAAATTGGAGCTTGAGAGTGGCCTTATTGCGGTACACCTCATTTTGACCAGCAGTTCCAAGATCAAATTGAGCTAACAGGTCTCGCTTACAGTTCCTCGCACAGTTGAGGATACCGAGATGTTGACCCATATGTTTGGCCTTATGCTGCAACCACGTAAACAGTGGCAGCTTATTGGCAATCTCTCCGAGCGCAGTCTGCGCAGACAGGTCCCCTATGTCATTGTTTTGGCGCTGCTGCCAGCCGCTGCCTGGTATTTTGGTACGACACAGGTTGGCTGGACGATTGGCAGCGGCGACCCGGTGAGAATTACCGGGCAAAGTGCCCTGGAGTTGGTGGCCGTATTTTATTGCACAATGGTTTTGAGCGTGACTGCTATCGGCTATTTTATTCACTGGATGGCAAAAACTTACGGTGCCGAAACTCATCCGATTAAAGGTGTTGTTGTAGCGGGCTTTACCGCCACGCCTATCTTTATCGTGGGGGTTGCGGGAATTTACCCCTTGTTGTGGTTGGATATACTGCTTGCAACCCTTGCGGTTGCCTATGCGGTCTACCTGCTTTATTTGGGAATTCCCATTGTGATGGGGGTTTCTGAGGAGCGTGGCTTCCTTTTTGCCAGTGCAATTATTACGGTGTCACTCGTCATGGCCGTCATTGTGATGGTTGCTACAGTGCTATTCTGGAGCTATGTATCCGCACCGGTCTTTTATTCCTCCTAAATAGCGGGGCTTGTAGTGGCTGCTAGAAAAATGCCGCTTCAGCCCAGGTAATTAGCCGGATGTTGCGGTGGGATACCCTCTGTCAAAGTCGAGCCCATAAAGAGCGCCTCTCTTTATGGGCTCGGCAAAGCCCCCATCATCCTGGCTGTAACAACCATGCGTAAAGTGAATGATCGCCTCTGCGGATTTCTCGATGAATACAACCGCTCGATGAAGGAGCTTTACTCAAAGGGTTTTGAGTTCAATCCCATCAATGTGCGCGAATCAACGGAAAAAATACTCGCCAAGTATGTAACGGATATTCCGCAAGTGGCGTCTGTGCACGACGGCATGGTGTATAGCAGTGGTTACGATGTGCCGGTGAGAGTTTTTGTCCCCTATCCCGATGAGGTATTACCGGTTCTGGTCTATTTTCATGGCGGTGGCCATGTCGTTGGCAATGTTTATTCCTTTGATCCTATCTGCCGGAAAATAGCCCGTGAGACCCGCCATATTGTTGTCGCCCCCGAATACCGCCTGGCCCCTGAAAACCGCTATCCCAGTGCGGTAACCGATTGCTATGCAACGATCATTGGTGTTTGGAAGACACTGGATCGACTGGGGCTATATTATCAGCCGAGTTTATCGGTGGCGGGAGATTCCGCCGGCGGGGCATTGGCCGCCACCATGTCTCATTTGGCGCAATTTGATTACAGTGTAAATATCAAAAAACAAATTTTGATTTACCCGGTTCTCGATTACACCATGCACTTAAGGTCCCATGAAGAGAATGCGGTGGGCTATTTTCTTGAGGCGCGAAAATCGACTTGGTATTTGGGGCAGTATTTTACCGAGGCGCAGTGCAGAAAAACCGCGTCTCCTCTATTTATGGATTTTACGGCGGCGCTGCCTGAAACTTTGGTATTTACTGTGGAGTTTTGTCCGCACCGGGATACCGGGGGGATTTACTATCGCAAAGTGGAAGAGGTTGGGGTGAGGTCGGAAAATATTCACTTTGACGATATGATTCATCCATTCCTTATTTTTGAAGACCTGGTGAAGAAGGAGTGTGCGCAGGTGTATTCCAGTATGAATCGTTTTTTAAGTGGTTAGAACGCTTTTGAAGAATTCCTTAATAGCGTGGTGGGCCTTCCAGCGGCCCGCTAGCTATCACTATTTTTTTCTGTGACTGAGTATTGGTAGGATAGGGTATAGCCGTTATCAAACTCTAATATCTCCTCCGAGTTTTTCGCTCTGTCGATGACCACTTCTGCGATCGAGGTTATGGTTTGCTTGGGCTCAGCATCGATGCAGTGTATGCTGATGGCATTGATGATCGAATCGGTGTTGATCACCCGGTGCTCAATAACCTGGATCGTCAGCTGCTTATCGTCCTGATAGAGTTTAAAACCCGGCCCCTCAATTAATGACACCTCGTACTTTGTCGCTCCCCAAGCGCCTTTACACTTTATCGCCTGAAATTTATTCGATGCCATCTTGATATAAATAGGCTGGTTTTTTGGCGGCAGTGCACGGTTACTGAGAACTTGTTCACTATAAAGATTTGAACCATTGCGTGCAGAAATCTGTATGGCTATGGTTTCTGCGGCAGTGGTGGGGATATGCAGCGCATATATCAGGAAATACAACAGGTAATACTTTTTAATTAAAGCAATGTCCATTTTATTTCATTAGATTATTGATATTGCCCGTCGGCGCCAGTCAAATTGCCCATAAGAGCAATCTGCTGTAATCATAGTAGTGCCTTGAAGCTGGGATGTTGGTTGGATAGTATCAAAATGTGTTTTTAGTCCGGTTTTTGCCTCAAAACTGGCACAGAAGTACCATTTTAAGGTTGGGTAGCTTTATTAACAATAAATCATATAAAAGGTATAGCTATGAAGGTTTTAGCTTATATAGGGGTGTTTCTGTTTGTTGGCGTTTTTCTGGGTTGTGCCGAGCGGTCTGAATCGGGGGTGGAAAATGGCCTGAGTGGTGTGGATTTCCAGAAGCAACTGCTGAAAAAGATGATATCTGCGCAGGCCGGGGATGTTATCGATATTCCCGCAGGAAAATTTCCCATTAACCGCAGCTTGTCCCTGAATGTCGATGGGGTAACGCTGCGCGGGGCGGGGATGGATAAAACGATTCTCTCCTTTAAGGGACAAATTCAGGGGGCTGAAGGGATCTTGGTGAATGCCAGTGATTTCACTATTGAGAATTTGGCGATTGAAGATACGCTGGGGGACGCCTTAAAAGTTAACGAGGGCGAGAACATCGTGATCAGGGATGTGCGGGTCGAGTGGACCAACGGCCCGTCCACCCGCAATGGTGCCTACGGTATTTATCCGGTGCAGACTAAAAACACCTTGATTGATGGCGTTGTGGCTATTGGCGCCTCAGATGCCGGTATTTATGTCGGACAATCGCAGAATGTTATTGTGCGCAATAGTCGTGCGGAATTTAATGTGGCGGGTATCGAGGTGGAAAATACCATCGCTGCGGATGTGTACAATAATGTTGCGGTCAATAATACGGGGGGAATACTTGTTTTTAATATGCCCAACCTTCCACAGCCGGGGCATAGCACTCGTATCTATCACAATACGATAAAGAATAACAATACGGCTAATTTTGCCCACAAAGGTACGGCGGTTGCCGCCGTGCCCGCAGGTTCGGGAGTGGTTGTCAATTCAAATGACCGTGTGGAAATTTTTAAAAATAACATCGCCGACAACAATACCGCCAATATTTTAATTAGCAGTTATTTTACCGCTGGCTATTATAGTGATAAATCTACACAGGTAGATTTTGATCCCTATCCCGAGGGAATTTACATCTATGCCAATAATTTTTCCGGTGGTGGCACTGCGCCGGATCACTTCCAGTTGAAGACTTTGAAGCTGGCCCGGTTTGGCGTATCGGGGGCTCTACCGGACATTCTTTGGGATGGCGCTGTCGACCCGGAAAAATTGCTTGACGGTCATCTGGCGGATGAATTGAAACTGTGTATTGATAATGGTTCGGCCGGTATTCTCAATGTCGATGCGCTCAATAACTATAAGAATATCAGTACAGATATAGCACCCCATCGCTGTCACTTGAGTAAGCTCGCCAAGGTGGTTTTGGAGTTCGACACCGAACGGGCGTCTGATACCCATTTAGCGGTATTAGAGGCTGCCAATGAAGAGTAGTGCACAGTGGTGGCAAACTCCGCGAGTTTTAACCACACTGGGCCTTGTATTGCTGCTCGGCCTGTCCGGGTGTGACCTGTTGCGCAGTGATGCGCATTTATTCCCCGCAGAGAGTATTCCTGAGCAACTAAGCGCGTGGAAGTTGTTGAAACTGGAAAAGGACACGCTCTTTCCCACAGCAAGGGCAGTGCCCTACGATTTGAATACCGGCTTATTTACTGACTACGCACATAAATTCAGAACAGTTTGGCTACCTGAGGGAAGCGCTGCTCTTTATGGGGTGGAGCAATTTGATTACCCTGTGGGCACTATTCTAACGAAGACCTTTTACTACCCGCAGGATAGCAGCGGTGCGCTGCAACGCACCGGTGACTTCTCCGGGGACTATGTCGAGGGGCGTTTCGGTGAGGTTCTCGATCTAAAACGCGTTCGCCTGGTAGAAACCCGTCTTTTAATCCGCAGACAAGACAATTGGCAGGCGCTGCCCTATGTGTGGAACGATGCGCAGACGGAGGCAACCCTTGAGATTGCTGGCGATGTGCAGCGTTTCAAATTGGTCAGCGGGGATGGGCGCAGCGAAGAGCTGACCTATGTGGTGCCCGATGCCAACCAGTGTGCGGGTTGCCATGCGGAAAAGTTTACCCAGAGAGTGATCTCTCCGCTGGGGCCCAAGGCGCGCCATCTGAATAGGGATTACCCCTATCCCGGTGGGGCAGAAAATCAGCTGCTATTTTGGCAAAAAATAGGATTTTTACGCGGTGTGCCAGCACTGGAGCGCCTGCCGCGAAATGCCAGTATCGATGATTTAACGGTGCCGCTGGAGGATCGCGCCAGAGCGTATTTGGATATTAACTGCGGCCACTGCCACAATCCCAACGGACCGGCAGATACTTCCGGGTTGATGCTACATCGCGGGGAGAGCGACTGGCGCAAGCTGGGACTGTGCAAGCCGCCGATCGCCGCAGGTACGGGTAGTGGCGGGCACTTATTCGCCATAGTACCGGGAGAGCCTGAAAACTCGATCCTGAACTTTCGTGTAGCATCCACCGCACCGGGAGCGATGATGCCGGAATTGGGGAGAAGTCTTGTACACAAGGAGGGTGTGGAACTGCTGAGGCAGTGGGTGAGCTCTCTATCGGGGAGCTGTATTTAATTAAGCACTGGGAAAATAAAGCGGTGTTTGCCGGGAGGAGAAGTTGGGTATGGAGGGGACAACTCCATACCCGTTTCCTGGAGACGGAAAATTCTGTAGCAATCAGCCGTATGCTGCGGTTTCAGCCACTGCGTTTGCAGTTGCGGCTGGAATCAATCCGTTGACCATCAGGGTGACAGTGCGTTCCAGTAGCGGTGAGTCCAGAGTAATGGCACCGCTCAAAATTTCATACTCAAGGTTCAGAATCGTACCGTGGGCAATTTGCGCAGCGGCTTCAGAATCAGACAGACCCAGCAGCTGGAAGAATTCCTTAATCAGGGATTCTCTAGCGTGATTGGCCATCCGCACCGCGCGGGTTAATTGCTCATTGCGCAGCGCTTCATTGCGGAATGCCAGCTCAACCAATCTGCGATCGCGATCTTCAGACTGCGTGCGAATATGAGTAAGAATAAAGTGAGTCAATTGCTGAATCAGCAGTTTACGGCTGCTGTGCGAGGCTCGTTCTTGTGCCGATAAGTTGCGTGCAGCACTAAAGCTCTCTTCCTGTAATTGACGGGTAGCTTCGAGCCCCTGTTCAACGAAATAAGTAAATGAATCGCTGATCAGGTCATTTAGATCTTTGAAATAATAAGTGGTCGCGGCGAGAGGAACGTTAGCTTCGCGGGCTACGGCACGGTGCCGGATTCCGCGGATACCTTCTTTAACGATCAGTCTCAGAGTGGCCTCTAGAATCGCCTTGCGTCGCAAACGGCTATCTGCGCGTTGGGCTCGGCGGCCGTGGTAGACCAGTTCAGACTTTCCGGTGTCTACAGTCATAGCGTTATCCCTATCTTATTGCATTGGCACCGATAGCAAGGTGAAGCTGTTCGGCCGTGCCATTCTAGCGAAACAGAATTAAAAAAAGGGAATAACGCTATTACATTTGATTACACGAAAATTACACCGGTATAGCGTAATTAGGTTAAATAGCCGGGTTTAATGGCTGACGGATATCACTCTAAAAACGTAAAAAGTGAAAAATTAACAGGAAATAGGCGGCCGAGGAGGATCGGTTTTTGGCTTTTGGTGAAATAGCCAGAATTTTGCAATCGAGGGGTAAATTTAATTTTCCCTCGATTGCAGAATTTAATTGATTAGCGAGGTATTTCTTTAAGAAATTTTTCCAGTAACACGCACACGTTTTGAGCCGGGAATAATTTTAATTTTTTGGCTTTTCTGTCTCTCAATGCCGATATCAATGGCATTTTTCCCCGCAATTAATAAGCCGGCGACCAGAAAGGCACCGGGCGGTAGCACGGCGACGAGAACGCCGGGATAGTCGCCGCCAAATACAGAGAGGCTCCAGTCTTTGGCGATAGGGCCAAATAATAAATCCATATCTGAAAATAGTGTGCCCTGCCCCAGAATTTCTCTTATCGCGCCAATAACAATCAGCACCGCAGTGAAACCGACCCCCATCATCAGCCCATCCATCAAGGAGGGGAGTACCGGGTTTTTACTGGCGAAGGCATCTGCCCGCCCCAGAATTGCGCAATTGGTGACAATCAGGGGGATAAAAATACCCAGCACTAAATAAAGCTCGTAGGTATAGGCCTTCATCAGCAGCTCAACGCAGGTCACGAAGGTGGCGATAATCATCACCGAGGCCGGCAATCGGACCGTATCTGGAATTTGTCGCCGAATAAGGGATACCGCCAGATTGGAGCCGATAAGAACGACGGTGGTGGCCAGGCCCAGGCCAATGCCGTTAACCACGGAACCGGTGACCGCCAGCAGCGGACAGAGCCCGAGTAGCTGTACCAGTGCCGGGTTATTTTTCCACAGCCCGTTGTGGGCGATTTCCGTATAGCCGGGAGTTGCCATCAGTTTTGCTCCTTAACCGCCGTCGGCTCTTGTTCTGAATCGATTGCAGAAGTCTCAATCTCTACGGCTCGCTGGGACATTGGCGCATTAAATATCTGTTCGTGATGCAGGCTGACAAATTCAAGCACCTGGTGCACCTCATTGACGATGGCGCGGGGAGTAATTGTGGCGCCGGTAAACTGGTCGAAAACACCGCCATCCTTTTCTACTTTCCAGTCGGCCGAGGGCGGATTTTGCAGAGACAGGCCGTCAAATTGCAGCACCCAGTCGCTTTTTTTTAGCTCGATTTTATCACCGAGCCCCGGGGTTTCAGTGTGGCCTGTCACCCTCACTCCGGCGATAGTGCCATCGCGGTTGATACCGACCAGCATTTTAATTGGCCCCGAGTAGCCATCGGGTGTGACCGCAGGAACAATCACCGCAGAAACTTTGCCATCCTCCTCCCGTGCGAGATTGATATCTCCGCCCTGTTTGAGACCCAGCTGGTTCCAGTAGGACTTTGGGATTGGGTAGGTGTCCACCAGCATATCGTTGCTGTGGCGCTCCAGCGGGATAATTTCCAACAGCGCTTTTGCCGAGGCCTCGCGAATGGCTCTCTTGATCGGTTCGCGAGTGGTAATTTGTGTCACCGCCAGAGTGCCGGCCGTGACCAGGGCAATCACTGTGAGCACGGCGGCGTTGGAGGCCATCGATTGCTTGAGCATCAGTGTTCCTCCAGGTCGGTGGCGCGGCGGCGCTGCTTGTGACCATAGGTGCGCGGGAGGGTGTAATTATCGATGGTGGGTGTGGCAAAGTTCATCAACAGCACGGCGAAGGCCACCGCATCGGGATAGGTTCCCCAGGCCCTAATGATATAAGTTAACACGCCAACACCGGCGCCAAAAATTAGCCGGCCCCGATTGCTGGTAGCGCCGCTGACCGGGTCGGTGATAATAAAAAAGGCCCCGAGCATGGTGGCGCCGGAAAATAAATGCAGCAGCGGGGAGCCCTCTGACAGAGAGCTGCCACTGTCGTAGAAAAACAGGGAAATCAGCGTCAGTGTAACCAGCATGGCAACGGGCGCGTGCCAGGTAATAATGCCGCGAAATAGTAAAAACAGGCCGCCGAGCAGGAAGCCGAAGCTGACGCTCTCCCAGCCGATGCCGGCAAAAGTGCCCTGGTTGAGAACGGGCTCCAGTTCATAGAGCTGGGATAACAGCAGTGATTCGTTGAGCCGCACAATTTCAAGCGGGGTTGCGCGGGTAAAGCCATCGACGTTATAGCTGCCGATCACCAGGGAGAAGGCCTCCTCCAGACTGGGCGTGCCACCGATAACCTCGGCGGCGCCCACCCAGCGGGTCATATCTACCGGGAAACTGATCAGCAGGACAACATAGCCCACCATCGCGGGGTTGAATGGGTTGTAGCCCATGCCGCCATACAGGTGCTTGGCCAGTATGATCGCCACCGCAGTACCCACCAGCGGCAGCCACCAGGCGCAGTAGGGGGGCAGGGCGATGCCGAGGAGTAGTGCGGTGACAAAAGCACTGTAATCCCGCAGGTAGAAGGCCGCCGGCCTGCCGCGCAGTTTCATCACCGCCGCTTCGCACAGCAGCGCGGTAATGGTACACAGGGCAATATTGATCAGTACTCCGATACCGAAGTAGATCACCATGGCCAGCACACCGGGAATGGTGGCGGCGGCAACTTGCAGCATGACTTTGCCGGTGTCATTGCCGGAACGGGCGTGAGGGGAGGTGGCGCGCATCAGAGACATTATTGCTTTCCGTCCTGTGCGGTTTGTTGTTCGCGCATTTTGTTTTCCAGTTTCTCTTGTAGCTTTTCCAGCGCGCTTTCAAATGCGCCCAGATTGGCATCATCTTCATCTCGCGCCTTCTGTAGGCGAGCTTCGGCTTTAGTGACGCGCTTGCGCAGGGCCTCGATATCTGCGGCGAGCTTATCGGCGTCACTCATCTGCGCGCGCGCCTCTGCGGCGGCGCGGGCTTTGGTAATTGCCCGCACGGCTGCGCTGGTCTCTTCCTGATTGGGCTCTCGCGTACTGTCCCGGTCGGCGCGGCGCTCGGCCAGGGTCAACTTGTGCTGCGCCTCCTGCAACTTCACCTCGGCGGCTTTGAGTTGCGCCGCCAGTTGGTCGCGCTGGCTTTCCTCGGCGCTTTCCAGCTTGTTGCGCATACGCTCCACTCGGCTCTGGGCACTGGAGAAGGTGCGCTGGGCACGGGCCAAAAGCTGTTTGGGGTCTTCCTGGCGGGATTTGACCCGGGCCAGGGCGGCGGCGACAACGTCCGCCTCCTGTTTTTCAGCTTTGGCCGCCGCAGACTCCGGGTTTTGCTCCCTCTGCTGACGCGCCTGCTCGGCGGCTTTGCGCCGGGCTTCGCGTTTGGCCTCTTTTTCTTTTTCGGCCTTTTCGAGGCGCAACTGGCGAAACTCGAAGCGATCGCGGGCGCGGTCGGACTTTTCCTTTTCCGCTTCAGCGGTGCGAATTGCTCCCTTGGCCGCGCGGTAGTATTGGACCAGGGGGATGGTGCTGGGGCAGACATAGGAGCAGGCGCCGCACTCGATACAGTCAAACAGATTGTACGCCTGCAACTTTTCCCGCTCATCGGCGCGGGCATACCAATAGAGCTGCTGTGGCAGCAGCGACGCGGGGCAGGCCTCGGCACAGAAACCGCAGCGAATACAGGCCTGGGCCACGGGGGCCGGGGGCAGCTCCTCGAAGGTGGGCACCAGCAGGCAGTTGGTCGTTTTTACGATCGGAGCGTTCAGGTCGTCAATCGTATAACCCATCATGGGTCCGCCGATAATGACTTTTTGCATCAGGCGGCGGTGGATGCCGTGATAATTGAGGATGTGCTGTATCGGGGTGCCGATCGGCACCTCGATATTGCGCTGTTGCTCCAACGCCTTGCCGACCACAGTGGTCACTCGGCTGACCAGCGGCTCGCCAAAGCGAATGGCGCGGTATAGCGCCCGGGTGGTGCCGACATTTTGGCAGACAATCCCCACGTTGGCCGGCAGTCCCTTATTGGGGACTTCGCGGCCGGTCAGGATTTGGATCAGCTGCTTTTCGCCCCCGGATGGATACTTGGTGGGAAACACCACGATATCGAAACGGGTGCCCTTGGCGGCCTTGCGCATGGCGCGGATGGCCTTGGGCTTATTGTCCTCGATGCCGATCAATACCCGCTCCGGTTGATCGAGGATATGGGCGAGGATCTCGATGCCGGCAATAATTTCATCGGCGCACTCGCGCATCAGCATATCGTCGGCGGTGATATAGGGCTCGCACTCTGTGCCATTGATAATCAGAGTGTCAATTTCGGCGCCGCCGTGGGGGTCCAACTTGACGGCGGTAGGGAACCCCGCGCCGCCCATACCGGCAATACCGCAATCGCGGATCTTGTCCAGAAGCTCGATAGGGGAAACCTGGCGGTAATCCTCACAGGGACTGAGATCGCACCAGGCATCTTCGCCGTCGGTGCGAATCACGATACAGTCTTCCAGTAGGCCCGAGGGGTGGGGCACCGGGTGGGGCTCTATGGCTATAACTCTGCCGGAACTGGGGGCGTGAACCGGACAGCTGATCAGGCCGTCGGCCTCGGCAATTTTTTGCCCCTTCAACACCGTGTCGCCGAGTTTTACCAGTGGCTGTGCGCTGGCACCGGAGTGCTGTAGCAGCGGCACGATCAAATCTTCGGCGAGGGGGATTACCCCTATCGGCTCGGCGGTGCTCTGGTGTTTATTTTCGGGAGGGTGTATGCCGCCGGGAAAGTCGTTGGGGCGCAGCTCCCGCGCTTTCTCGCTGGCAATCAGCTGTGCATCGCGGGTCGCGCGTCTCTCCTGCACGGCCTCTCTCTGTTGTGTCTTGCTGTCGACGGAGCTCAAACCGCACCTCCCCCGGTGTTCTGTTGGATAGCGCGGCGGTCGCTGGCGATCAGGGCCGCGCTATCACTGGGCTTGTGTGGATGCCAATTTTGTAAGGGTGTCGCCACAGGCACCATATCGATACAGTCCACCGGGCAGGGTTCGACACAGAGGTCGCAGCCGGTGCATTCATCGGTGATTACTGTGTGCATATACTTGGCGGCGCCGGCGATGGCATCTACCGGGCAGGCCTGGATGCACTTGGTGCAGCCGATACACTCGGCCTCGCGAATAAACGCCACCCTCTTGATATCTTCAACGCCGTGTTCGGCGTCCAGCGGCATGGGCTCTATATCCAGCAGGTTGGCCAGTTCATTGATGGTGCCCTGGCCCCCGGGCGGGCACTTGTTGATGGTGTCGCCGTTTACAATCGCCTCGGCGTAGGGGCGACAACCGGGATAGCCGCATTGGCCACACTGGGTTTGCGGCAGCAGGGCATCGACCTGCTCAACCAGTGGATCGCCCTCGACGCGAAAGCGCACGGCGGCAAAGCCCAACAGGGCGCCGAATACCAGCGCCATACCGCCGAGTATCAGCAGCGGCGGCGAAATTTGTGAAATCCAGTCCAGCATTACAACCCCCTATACCAGACCGCTAAAGCCCATAAACGCCAGTGACATCAGCCCGGCGGTGACCATGCCGATCGCGGCACCGCGAAATGGCAGCGGGACATCGGCGGCGGCGAGGCGCTCGCGCATCGAGGAAAATAAAATCAGCACCAGGGAGAAGCCCACTGCGGCACCAAACCCATAGAGGGTCGACTGTATAAACGTATGTGCCTTCATGGTGTTCTGGAGGGCGACACCCAAGACGGCGCAGTTGGTGGTAATCAGCGGCAGGAAAACCCCCAACACCTTGTACATCAGCGGGCTGGTTTTCTGGATAAACATCTGTGTGAACTGTACGACGACAGCAATCACCAATATAAACGAGATGGTGCGGAGGTCCTCAATACCAAAGGGCGCCAACAGGTAAGTGTTGACCAGGTACGAGCAAATAGAGGCCAAGGTAAGTACAAAAGTGGTAGCGCCGGCCATACCCACAGCGGTCTCCAGTTTATTGGAGACCCCCATAAACGGGCACAGGCCGAGAAACTGCACTAACACGTAATTGTTAACCAAGATGGTGCTGAGCAGAATGACGGCAAATTCGGTCATAACAAGTCCGGTTGAAGCCCGAGGGCAGATTGCGCGAACAGCGGCAAGTGGCGTCGGCAGCGTTTAGGTGAGACTAGTACCTTCCTGGGGAGCACCGTCGAATGCCGCGCTGGGCGGCTATTATGGGTGAGTCGCTGGGGGGCTTCAACTTGTGCGCGAAGCGGCGGGGAAAAGGGGCGACTTAGAACACGCTTCGGTTTGTGACAAGTACAGGATCGGTGATCCAGTTTGAGCGCTGCTGTTAAGTAGAGGGTATCGGCAATGCAGTATATTGACCGATCGGTACCCTTGGTTGAGAACAACGTTAATTTCACTTGGAGCTATTTAATGTCGAATCAAACCTATACCCCACCTAAAGTTTGGCAGTGGGATAAGGACAGCGGGGGCGCTTTTGCCAGTATCAATCGCCCGGTGGCGGGCGCGACCCATGATAAAGCGCTGCCTGTGGGACAGCACCCGATGCAGCTCTACTCGCTGGCCACGCCTAACGGTATCAAAGTGACGGTGATGCTGGAGGAGCTGTTGGCGCTGGGGTTTGAGGGGGCGGAGTACGATGCTCACCTGATTCGTATCAATGAGGGAGAGCAGTTCAGCAGTGGATTTGTACAGGCAAACCCGAACTCTAAAATTCCAGCACTGGTGGATCACAGCACCACGCCACCGATTCGGGTATTTGAGAGCGGTTCCATATTGCTGTATCTGGCGGAAAAATTTAATGCCTTCCTGCCCCATACGCCGGAGCAGCGCACCGAGACCTTGAACTGGCTCTTCTGGCAGATGGGAGCCGCCCCTTATCTTGGCGGGGGCTTCGGCCACTTCTATGTCTACGCGCCGGAAAAGTATGAGTATCCCATCAATCGCTTTACGATGGAGGTGAAGCGCCAGTTGGATCTATTGGATCAGCAATTGGCCAAGCACCCCTATATTGCCGGCAGAAACTACACCATTGCCGATATCGCTATCTGGCCCTGGTATGGCACCCTGGTTCTCAATGAGGGCTATGGCGCGGCGGAGTTTCTCGATGCCCAGAGTTATAAAAATCTCAATCGCTGGGTGGGGGAAATCGCTGAGCGCCCCGCCGTAAAGCGTGGGCGTATGGTCAACCGGGTGTGGGGCGAGCCCGCCGGACAATTACATGAGCGCCATAGTGCCAGTGATTTCGAGGAAAAGACCGAGGATAAAGTTGCCGGCAAGGTTGCGGATTAACAGGTTGCTGAAATAGTAGTGCTTATTGGGTAAGCCAGTGCCACACCTCTGAGTGGCACTGCTGGGCAGATTGCCGGCGGGGTTAGAAAGCCCGCAGACTCACTATAAATTGAATGACTTGTGAGGTGCGCGGCAGGTGCCATAATTTTTCTGCGGCGAAACCGGCAACCAGCGCTATTCCCAGCACCAGGGGCAGGGGGATTGCGTGTATACGCGCCTCAATATCTTGCTGTTGCTGGTTTAGGATGGCGACAACGCTGAGTCTCTGTCGCTCGCTAGTGAGGCGGCACTGTTCAATTTGTCGATTTAAAGATTTCAGTGGCATCGTTTAAAGCCTCTTTGACCTGCCGTTTGGTTTCCTCAAAACCAAGCAGCGGCGCCAGTCTTTTTTGATAGGTTAACACCCCGGCTAAAATAGCGACCTGGGCGAGAATAAAGGCCAGAAAAGCAAAATAAATAGAGTTGGAAAAATAGTAGGCAATAAGCCCGACACCGGCGCAGAGGCTGACAACCAGGGACGCCCACAGCGGCAGGATAATCAGTTGCAAAGTAATAATACGCCTGCCGGCACAGACGGTTCTATCCAGTTCTAGTTGAAATAGTTTCTGGATATTGGCCAGCCATGCGCTCAGCAGGGTTAGGGTCGCCTCGACACGGGCGAGGGTTATCTCCACGCCGTTTTCACCCTCTCCATCAGTCGGCTCCTCTGAGGGAGAAGGTGAGGCTTGATCCGGGCTGCGTTTCTGCGCAGCGGCGTCGGCGCCTGAGTCAGACGCTTGGGACTTTTTTTCATTGCCCATCAGCAGGTGTCCTTCCCCGTCGTAAAAAAGAAAACAGCACTACTTAAACAGTTTCGCAATGGCCCAGCCAACCACAAATGCACAGCCAACGGCGAGAATGGGGCGCTCTCGCAGTGAGGACTCCGCTCTTTCCATAACGTTACTTGCGCGCTGTTTCTGGGATTCTACCGAGGATTTGGCTCTCTCTTTCAAGCTGCCAGCAGCTTGTGATGCCGCCTCTCCTGCAAGATTATAGGCCTGTTGCAGCTTCTCCCTACTGGAGTTCGTATGTGGAGATCTTGCGGTTGCCATCGGGGTTCTCCTCTCGGGGTTGGATTGCCGAGGAAGTCTATAGTCGCGTGTGATGATTCCCACTTGAAAAAGCGCTTTTTTCAGGCAATGTTTGCACAGAGCGCCGCTGTTGCGGGGGTGATTTACGGGCCGGAAGGGTACTGGGGATTAGGCCTGCGCCGGCGTCTGCCGGCGACGGGAAAATGGCAGTGCAGCGCTGATTAATGGCGGCCGCTGTCACGCTGCCAGGACACAATATTTTCCACCACGCCGTTTAGGAGGCGCTGGCGTGATTCACGGCTTATCCAGGCGTTGTGGGGGGTGATAATCAGGTTGGGAATAGCGCCGTCCAGCAGTGGATGATCGACAGGTGGGGGCTCCTGGCTGAGTACGTCCAGAGCTGCACCGCCCAGGTGACCGCTGCGCAGTGCCTCTGCCAGTGCCCGCTCATCGACTAGGCCGCCGCGCGCGGTGTTGACCAGCAGCGCCCCCGGTTTCATTGCGCGGATAAATCGCTCGTCCACCAATAATTCAGTTTCTTGCGTGAGCGGGCAGTGCAGACTGATAACATCGGATTCTGCACACAATTGTTTTAAAGCGGTGCGCCCCTCAGCGGGGGCACTGCGGAATGATTCGGCCACGAGCACGCGCATATCCAGGGCTTGGCCCAGTTTTGCCACTTTTTGTCCGAGCGTGCCGAAACCAATAATACCCAGTGTTTTTCCCGAGAGTTCAATAACGGGGTGATCGAGCAGGCAAAAAATTTCTGACTGACTCCAGCGGCCGGCCAATACATCGCTGTGGTAGTTGTGCCACTTGGATGCGAGAGCCAAAATCAGCGCGAGGGTGTGTTGCGGTACTGATGCATCGGCGTAACCCTTTACGTTGTAAACGGGAATATTGAACTCCTGCGCGGCGCTGAGATCAATATTGTTGGTGCCGGTTGCACAGACACAAATCATTTTTAATTTTCCGGCCTGGGCCAATAAGCTGCGATTTATAACGACTTTATTGGTGACGATAACTTCGGCTTCGGCGATCCGCTCGGCGACTGTTTCAGGGGAAGTGGTCTCATAAAAATCCCACTGGTCTAGACTATTTATTAAGGCCGAGGTATCCAGCTCCTCGAGCTTCATTGTCAAAGTGTCCAGAAATACGCCGCGCATGGCATCTCCTCGATAGGTTTGCTGTGTGATGGATATGCTACGGCAGTGCGGCTCGAATACAAAATTTTACTGGTGAGCGGCCTTGTCGGTGGATACTATTGGCTACGGTTGGTTTTTTCGGGGCCTTTCTTGTCGCAATTGAAGGGGGGCTTTCATGGGAATATCGGTCACGGCTGCCAGTCTAGTTTTTATCTCTGCATTTCTTCACGCTGGTTGGAATTTATTGGGAAAATCCCGCACACCGACCCCGGCTTTTTTTTGTATCGCGACCTTGAGTGTTGGAATATTTCTTTTACCGCTAAATCTCTGGCTTTTATATCAGGTTAACTCTCTCCCGCTCAGTTTTTGGCTGCTCCTTATCGGCAGTGGTTTTTTTCAAATGATTTATATGGGGGGATTATCGCTGGCTTACCAGCGGGCGAATATGGGACTGGTCTACCCCGTTGCGCGGGCGCTGCCGGTACTGCTGGTTGCGCTGGCAACGATTTTACTGGGGCAGTCACTGCCCCCTCTCGCCTGGGGCGGCATGTTACTGGTCACTATAGGTTGTCTGCTGGTGCCGCTCGTGTATTTCCGCGAGTGGCACTGGCGCGTCTACTGGCGCGCCGACTGTGCCTGGGCCCTGGTTGCGGCGATCGGCACTGTGGGTTATTCGCTGGCGGATAAGGGCGCATTGGTATACCTGGGCGCGGCGGCGCAGGAGAGCGTGCCTTCCGTGGTGCAGGCCTACAGTTATCTGGGCATGCAGTTTCTCGCCTGCGGCTTGTGGCTGTTGCTGGGGTGTTTGGGGCAGAGTGGTGGTGCGCAGCTATTGCACAGTTTGCGGGACCTTAAAGTCGGGGCCCTGACGGGAATGATGATGGGCGCGACTTACGGCCTGGTACTGCTGGCGATGACGATGACAGAAAATGTGAGCTATGTGGTGGCTCTCAGGCAGCTGAGTATCCCCCTCGGCGTAGGTCTGGCAGTTTGGCTGCTCAAGGAACCGGCACACAGACCCCAGCTGTTGGGGGTGGGGTTGGTGTGTGCCGGCTTGATTGCGGTTTCCCTGCGCTAGCGCGGCCTAATTACATCACGCGCATACCGGGCTTGGCGCCCTCGTGGGGCTCCAGTATCCACAGGTCTTTACCGCCGGGGCCCGCCGCCAACACCATGCCCTCACTGACACCAAAGCGCATTTTGCGCGGCGCCAGGTTGGCGACCATCACGGTGTGCTTGCCCTCCAGATCTTCCGGCGCGTAGGCGCTCTTGATACCGGCAAACACCTGGCGGGTTTCGCCGCCCAGGTCCAGGGTTAAGCGCAGTAGTTTACCGGCACCTTCCACGTGCTCGGCCTTGGCGATCAGGGCGATGCGCAGGTCTACTTTGGCGAAGTCGTCAAACTGGATTTCGGCGGCAATGGGGTCCTCGGCCAGGGGACCGCTAGCGGCTTTACTTTCCGCCTCCAGCTGCGCCAGGGACTCCTTGGCGGCGTCCATAATGGCATCCACCTGAGTTTTCTCCACGCGCTGTAGCAGCGGTTTGAACTTCTTGATCTCGTGATCTGCCAGCGGGCGGATAGCGCTGTCCCAATCCAGCTCACAGTCGAGGAACTCCGCCGCTTTTTGCGCGGTATTGGGCAGTACCGGGGCCAGCCAGGTGATCAGGGCGCGGAACATATTGACGCCCTGGGAGCAGATTGCCAGGACCTCGGCTTCGCTGCCCTCCTGCTTGGCCAGGGACCAGGGGGCCTTGTCGGCGATCCAGGCGTTGGCGGCGTCGGCCAGGGCCATAATATCGCGCATGGCGCGGGCGTATTCCCGCTGCTCGTAGTAATCGGCAATGCGCGGGGCCGCCTCTACAAACTGGTTCCACAGCGCCTCGTCGGCCAGTTCGCCGGCCAGCTTGCCGCCGGACTTGCTGACAAACTTGGCGGTGCGCGAGGCGATATTGACCACTTTACCCACCAGGTCAGAGTTTACCTTGGCGATAAAGTCATCCAGGTTCAGGTCCAGGTCATCGACGCCGGCGGTCAGTTTGGCGGCGAAATAATAGCGCAGGTACTCGGGGCTCAGGTGGTCCAGGTAATTGCGCGCATTGATAAAGGTGCCGCGCGACTTGGACATCTTTTTGCCGTTAACGGTGAGGAAGCCGTGTACGCAAACTTTGTTGGGGGTGCGGAAGTCCGCCGAGTCCAACATGGCCGGCCAGAAGAGCGCGTGGAAGTTGACGATATCCTTGCCGATAAAGTGATACACCTCGGCATCGCTGTCTTTTTTCCAGTAGGCCTGCCAGTCCAGCCCGTTGCTGTCGCAGTAATTTTTCAGGCTGGCCATATAGCCGATGGGGGCGTCGAGCCACACGTAGAAATATTTGCCCGGCGCATCGGGAATTTCGAAGCCGAAGTAGGGGGCGTCGCGGGAAATATCCCACTCCTGTAGGCCCTCTTCCAGCCATTCGGCCAGCTTGTTGGCCACTTCATCCTGGAGGGTGCCGGAGCGGGTCCACTCGCGCAGGTATTCGGTAAAGGCGGGCAGGGTAAAGAAGAAGTGCTCGGACTCTTTTTCTACCGGAGTGGCGCCGGAGATTGCCGACACCGGATCGATCAGTTCGGTAGGGCTGTAGGTGGCGCCACAGGCTTCACAGTTATCGCCGTACTGGTCGGGGGTGCTACAGCGCGGACAGGTGCCCTTGATATAGCGGTCCGCCAGAAACAGCTGTTTTTCCGGGTCAAACGCCTGGGTAATGGTGCGCGATGCGATGTGGCCGTTGTCGCGGAGGCGGCGGTAGATCATTGCCGACAGCTCGCGGTTTTCCTCTGAGTGGGTGGAGTGGTAGTTGTCCACGCCAATCAGGAAGTCGGCGAAGTCGCGCTCGTGTTCCGCCTGCATATTGGCAATATGCTGCTCCGGGGTCAGGCCCAGTTGTTCGGCTTTCAGCATAATTGCAGTGCCGTGTGCATCATCGGCACAGATATACAGGCAGTTATTACCGCGCGCACGCTGGAAGCGGGCCCAAATATCGGTTTGGATATATTCGAGCACATGGCCCAGGTGTAGGGAGCCATTGGCGTAGGGCAGTGCGCTGGTAACGAGAATGTTGCGCGTATCGGACATCGGTTTTTCCATCGCTGTGGGTTGCGGCCGGGGGCTCTTGCGGAGCGGGCCGGAGATCGTCAAAAGACCGCAGAATATAGCAGATTTGCACTATGCCGTGGAGGGATCTAGCGGGCTTGAATTAACCGGCGGCTGCTGGCCAGTGCTGGTGTTAGGTCGCGTCATCCGACACAATGCGAGCCAACCTAGAAGCGCTGAGAGGGAGATACCGTGAGCGATCATCATCACGAGCATGACGAGCTATCAATGGAGGTTCAGGCTGAACTGGAACATCTGGCGGAGTGCCTCGGCCAGTTGCACGATCCCGCCAGTGGTTTGCCACTGGATGACCTGGACGCAGAAATCGAAGTGGGATTTGCGGATAACACTGTTTTTGCCGGGGTTACCCTGGGCTACCCCTGTGGCAGCCAGGAGGCGGATTGGCTGCGGCGCGCAGAGGCGTGCTGTCAGCCGCTGTTGAATACTGGAGCGCTGAAGGGCTCGGCTTTGCAGTTCGAGCTGTTTAGCGATATTCCCGCGACGCCCACAGCGGGAGCGCCGGAGACCCTGGCCAAGGTAAAAAATATTGTTGCTGTGGCGTCTGGCAAAGGCGGGGTGGGCAAGTCCACCACAGCGGTCAACTTGGCCCTGGCCCTGGCGGCCGAGGGCGCCCGGGTGGGCCTGCTGGATGCGGATATCTACGGCCCCAGCCTGCCCACGATGCTGGGCACGGAAGATCGGCGCCCGCAGGTAAAAGCGCAGAAATTCTTTGTACCGGTGGAAGCTCAGGGTATCGAAACCATGTCCCTGGGCTATCTGATGACCGAGGAGACCCCGGCGGTGTGGCGCGGTCCTATGGCCAGCGGCGCGCTCAACCAGATTCTCAGCCAAACCCTGTGGGGGGAGAGCCGCGATGGCCTCGACTACCTGATTGTGGATATGCCCCCGGGCACAGGGGATATCCAATTGACACTGGCACAAAAAACGACTTTGGCCGGTGCGGTGATTGTAACGACGCCCCAGGACCTGGCCCTGAAAGATGCGATCAAAGGGGTGGAAATGTTCCGCAAGGTATCTGTGCCGGTGCTGGGTATCGTGGAGAATATGGCACTGCACACCTGCTCTAATTGCGGTCACAGCGAACCGATTTTCGGTAGCGGTGGCGGTGAGCGCATTGCGGCGGAGTACAGCACCCAGTTGCTGGGTGAGCTGCCGCTGGCCCAGAAAATTCGCGCGGATGTCGATAGCGGGCAACCCAGTGTGGTCGCCGATCCAGGCAGTGAAATTGCCGGTTTTTATAGGGAGATTGCCCGCAAAGCGGCCGCTCAGATCTGGCTTAACAGCGCTGACGACGACGATATGCCGGAAATCGAAATAAGTTGAACCCATTCGCGATACTGATCACAAAGAAATAATTTTCTTTGTTTTTCGGTTTTTACCGGGCCCCAATATTCCTATATTGATGCGGCCCGGTGTTCCCCTTATCCCTGGTTTTTACGCGATAGATTTTTTGCGTGGGGCTCGCCTCTGTTGCAGGACGGGTACGCGAGTGCAGTGAAAATACTCCAGAGACGGCCGGTAAAAACATAGGGATGTTTTGCTTTCTTATTTTTAACCGTTAAAAAGTCGATAATTTTGTGATCTGGTCCACTTTTTATTTTGCGGTGGCTATATTGCTGGTTTTTTTATCGTTGGCTAAAAATATTTGCTGCTGAGAGCGATAAACCGGGTTTACGGTTGCAGTATTTGCGCCGATAAACGTCGTATCTTTTATACAGCTATTGGGTTGGTGTTGCTGTAGAGGTAAATATCAGGAGTGTACGAGAAAAAAGTCCGCTGTAGAGGCGGTATCCAATACCGCTAGGACAATAAAAAGAGGCATTGCGGAAGCTGTAGTCGATAAAAATAAAAAAGACAAGCGCACGGGTGCTGTTATCAATGAGTTTTCATATTAGCTATCAAGCGACAGGGGGTATAGCGCGTGTACTTTTTTTGGGTCCGCTGGGGTATGCGGACAAAATAGAAGCCACGGCGCGATTGGTGGGTAAGTATCGCCACCGAAAACCCCTACGCGTATTACTCGACCTGCGCTATGCGCGCAGCCACATTACTTTGGAGGAACATCAGAAATATATTCGCTATATGGCAGAGAATTCGGTGTTGCGACGGGCTTTTATCGCGGTGTTGCACCCGCGCAGCCGCTGGACCTGCCCTCTGCCCAGCCACAGCGCCTACCTGTGCCGGTTTAGCTCGCGGGAGTTTATCGTGGAGGCCGAGGCAGAGGCCTGGCTGGCCCAGGCGAAGGGCGCAGCGCAGCCTCTGCTGGCACTTTGAGAATTAAGCCTGCTGGCTGTGGGCCTGTTGCGCCTCGGCCTGGCGGCGGCGCTCCTCTTTTTTCTGCTCGCGGCGGGATACGGTCTGTTCGCGGGCGTCCTGGCCAAGGTGGACTTCACCGCGCTGTTTGGCCAGTTGGATTTGTCTCTCGCGCTCGCGGAAACGGGTCCGATCGGCCTCCGGCACCTTGTCGTGGCAGTGGGGGCAGCTGACGCCTTGTTCAAACAGGGGAGACTGCTGGTCTTCCTGGGTAATGGGCATACGGCAGGCGTTGCACTGATCGTACTTGCCGCGCTCCAGGTTGTGGTTGACGGTTACGCGCTCATCGAACACGAAGCACTCGCCCTCCCACAGGGACTCTTCTGCGGGAACCTCCTCCAGGTACTTCAGGATACCGCCGTGGAGGTGGTAGACCTCCTCAAAGCCCTGCTCCTTCATGTAAGCGGTGGATTTTTCACAGCGGATACCGCCGGTACAGAACATGGCGACTTTCTTGTGCTTGGCCGGGTCCATATTCTCTTTGACGTACTGGGGGAACTCGCGGAAAGTCTCGGTCTTGGGGTTGATGGAATCTTTGAAAGTACCCACCTGGAATTCATAGTCATTGCGGGTGTCCACGACAACGACTTCCGGATCGCTGATCAGGGCATTCCAGTCTTTGGGTTTGACGTAGGTGCCGACGGTGCGCAGCGGATCGATACCCTCGACCCCCATGGTGACGATTTCCTTCTTCAGCTTTACTTTGCTGCGCAGGAAGGGCATTGCCTCGGTGATGGATTCCTTATAGTCCAGCTCTGCCAGGCGCTCGTCGGACTTCAGGTGGGCCAATACCGCATCGATTCCCTCGCGGGAGCCGGCCACGGTGCCATTGATACCCTCTCGGGCCAAAAGCAGGGTGCCGCGCACACGGTTCTCCTGCATCACATCGAGCAGGGGCGCGCGCAGGGATTCAAAGTCCTCCAGGGTGACGAACTTATACAGGGCACAGACAACAAATTGATTCATGGTACTTCCTCAGTTGCGGGCCGGATCGCAAATCCGGAGCAGAAAAAATCGCCGCGCATTTTATCGCAAAAAAAGAAACTTGTCGTACAGTAAGCAGGCGGCCCACCCCGTAGCAGTAGGGATTTGTAGTTGACCAGCGGGCCACAAGTTGTCAAAGTTCTGGCCGAAATTTAAAGGTCACAGCGAGGCGAATCCCATGGGCGAAGAATTTGCACCGAAAGAGTCGGAGTTGAGCCAGATCTATCGGGAGGGCGAGGTTTCCGTCCAGATCGATATTTATGAAGATGGCGAGGGCGGCTGGCTGCTCGAGATTGTCGACGAGCACAATAATTCCACGGTTTGGGAAGATGCGTTTGACAGCGAGCAGGAAGCGCTGGATGAAGCCCTCGATGCGCTCAGGGAAGAGGGAATCGCGACCTTTATCGGGCCGGTCCAGGAGGCCGGTGGCAGCTGGTAAGCCGGGCCTGAGCGAATCCACTGGCCGGTAATTCCCCCCGGGAGGGGTATCGGCTCTGCTGGTCCCTATTCGAGCTGCTATGGTTAAGGGGAGAAAGGAATCGCAATCGTGTAACAGCACAGCCAATCACGGTGCCGCCGCGAGACATGGTGGAATCCAAGTCTCCGGTGGCACTTTCTAATTGTCAGTCCCTTATCAACCTGCGCGCCGCATCCTGCCGGCGACGAATTTAAGTCACTACCTACTCCCGCTGGGGCGCCCCGGGCGCACTTGCAGAGCGAGGCGTGTGCCGCGATAGCCGGAACCCCCATAAAAAAACCCCGCTGGAGGGCGGGGTTACAAGCTCGTTGAAAACGTTTTGCTTATTTCTTTACCGGTTCAAAAATAATCTTCAGTTTTTTCTTGCCCCAGGCGCGGGCTTTTCGGATGTCTTTCTCCATCCAAACATCAATGCGGTTTCTAAAGCGCTTGTTCATACGGTCGCGCACGGTATAGGTGCCCGGTAGCCCTTCAATTTTGACTTTGGCGCCGTTGGTCAGACCGTGTCTTTCCAGGTCGCGGGATACCGCAATAATCTTGTCACCGGGGCGCAGGCGGTTGTTCCAGGCCGCTACCCAGGGGTCGCTGTCGGTTTGACCGGGTACAGAATTGTAGGCGGTAGCATCAACAACCATGGTTTTCTTCATTGCTGCTGAGGCATTGACACTCACGCCGATCGCGAGCAGGGCGGCAATAAAAAAGGCAGTACGTCGCAGAGTCTGTTTCATCATGTCCCATTACCTCCAGGTCATAAATGGTCACAAGCCAAAGGTTGCTTGTGAAATTTCCAAGTTTGTTTGGAAATCGTTGATCAATATTTAATCAACGCTGGCTATATTACCGATGGCGCCTGAGGTATCAACTTTTCCTGTAAAGCGGGAGAGAAACCGTATGAATTGGCAGGTTATTTAATGAAATTAAAATAGAGAATTAATTTTTAATTAAAATTGAGAATAAAGTAGCGCTGTATATATTTTGTGCAGCCTGAAAAGGCGGGTGAGAACCTGGCTCTTTGGTAAATGGTTTCAAAAGAGAAATTTTGTGTGACAGCGATGTCATTCTAATGCGCTGTGCTGTTGATGATGGGGCGCTGCACTTCATCGGACTGAAAAAGTAAAAAATTCCGAATTAATTATTTGTGACTAGATCGCCATATCTCTCTGATTGGGCAAAAGTAGAGACTTTTCACCGGGAAACCCGGTCGTCAGTGAAGAGCGGCGGGGCGATTCCCGCTATTTATAGGGCGGTTTCCGGGTTTTGCGATATCGGCTCCACCTGGCTGCGCAATGCGGATAGGTAGTCACTGTCCTCCTGGAGGTCCGGCAGCTTGTGCTGTATATCCAGTCGCACGGTTTTCTCCAGCCAGGCGATGGCCTCCTCTAAATTCCCCTGCCATTCACACACCTGCCCCAGGTTGAAATAGGTGATCGCCAGGTTCTGCCACTCCCCCTGCGCGCGCAGCCCCGGAATGGCACTCTTGTAGAGCAGGTAGGCGGAGCGCAACAGGTGGGCCCGCTGGGTGGTCTCCGTCTCTGTGGCCGCCTGCTGGTGGTAAGTGTGCGCCATAGCGGACTGCACCTTTGCGGCGGACTGGGGCAGCACAGCGCCGCTGTCCAGATAATTGAGCACCGCCTCGAACTGGGCGCGGGCCAGGGGGTACAGGTCCGGTCTCTCCTGGGCGCTGAAGGCATTCAACACAATGCCGTAGCGGTAGCGCAGAGCCTGCTGTTGGTCCGGGTAGTCTGCGAGGGAGGAGATGGCTTTTTCGTAGAGTGGTAGGGCATCGGCGTAGTTGCCTGTGCGGGCGTAGGTTTCGGCCTTGCTCACGAATGCCACAGAGTGCTCGATCTGGGGGGGGCGCTGCGGGTGTAAGGTCATGGAAATTGCCGCCAGCAGCACGATGGTACCCAGCACCGCGTAAAACAGCATCAGCAGGTATGAGAGATGTTTGTGCATAGGCACTTCCCGCAGGTGACCTTGGGTGGACGATAAGAGACCCGGCAGTGTGGGCCTCTTACGTCAGTAAATGCCTATTTATCCAGTTGTGCCAGTAACCCTTGGAGCGGATGGCGCAGAGATACACCCGCAAAACGACTGGCCTGGCAGCGACAGGAGTAGCCGCTAGCCAGCTGGTTTTCGCCACTGTTTAGGCGGGGGGCCCAGGACTGCTGGAAAATGACCCGAGAGGTCTCTTTGTGCTCCGCTTCGTGGCCATAGGTGCCGGCCATACCGCAGCAGCCGAGGCTCTCGGTCGTCAGTTCCAGGCCCAGGGCGGCGAAGACACTCTGCCAGTCTTTCACCGAGGCGGTGGCGTTGGTCTGTTCGCTACAGTGGGGCAGAAGCTGGAAGCTGGCGGGCGCGATGCGGTGGCGCTGTTGTTCCAGGTGCTCCCGCTGCGAGGCCAGCCACTCCTGTAGCAACTGGACCTTGGGCGCCTCACTGCCCATCAGTTTCTTGTACTCCGCGCGATAAGTCAGCGTCATCGAGGGGTCGACGCCCACCAGGGGAATACCGCTGGCGGCCAGATTATTGAGCATCTCGCTGTTCAACTCGGCGACCCGCTGGAACTGGCGCAGAAAGCCGTGTACATGCAGGGGTTTGCCGTTGGCGCGATAGGGCGCCAGCATAGGTACAAAGTCGAGCTGTTTCAGCAGGCGGACAATGTCTGCCACCACTTCCGCATCGAAGTAACTGGTAAACGCATCCTGCACGATCACCACCGCGCGACTGCGCTGTGCGGGGCCGAGGGACTCCAGGCAGGCGGCGCTGGCGATAGGGACACCCAGTTCCGCCATGGTGGTCCTCAGGGGCTTCTCCGATAGCTGCGGGCTGTCCACCATGCCGAGCAGGCGCTCCATCAGGAAGGCAACCGGCTTGAGCTTTAGCGGCCAGTTGTACAGCTGCGGCAGCCTGGCCAGGTGCGGCATCAGAAATTCCAGGCCACCGACGGCGTAGTCTTTTAGCGGGCGCAAATAGCGACTGTAGTAGAGCTCGAGGAATTTACTGCGAAACTCCGGCACATCCACTTTGATCGGGCACTGCCCCACACAGGATTTACACGCCAGGCAGCCCTGCATGGCCTCGTTAACTTCGTGGTTAAAATCGTACTCGCCACGGGTTTTTGCCAGGGAATTGATAATGCGCTTGGGCAGTCCGACAAAAAAGGAGCGCTCGCGCAAATGCTGAGCGCTGGCGACCGCATCGACGTTTTTTTCGCTGAGCAGGCGCAGCCACTCGCGCATCAGTGAGGCGCGCCCTTTGGGGGAGTGGATGCGGTTGCGAGTGGCCTTGTAGGAAGGGCACATGGCATCGTCGGGGTTCCAATTGAAACAGGCGCCGTTGCCGTTACAGTGTACTCCCTCTGCGTAGCCCTCCCACACCTGGGCGGGAATCTGCCGATCCCGTTCGCCGCGGGTGGCTACCGCATCGATTTTTAGCAGCTGGCTGTCGTTATTGGGGGTGGCTATTTTTCCGGGATTTAATTGGTTGCGGGGATCGAAGGCGTCTTTAATTTTTTGCAGCTCTGGGTAGAGCTCGCCAAAGAATTCCGGTGCGTATTCTGAGCGCACGCCTTTGCCGTGCTCGCCCCACAAAAGCCCTTTATATTTCTGCGTGAGGGCGACCACCCGATCGGTGATCGGACGAATTTGTGCGGCTTGTTGCGGGTCTTTCATATCGATGGCCGGGCGCACGTGCAGCACGCCCGCGTCCACATGACCAAACATGCCGTAATCGAGATTGGCCTCGTCCAGCACCGCGCGGAATTCAGCGATAAAGTCCGCCAGGTTTTCCGGCGGTACCGCAGTGTCCTCGACAAAGGGAATCGGGCGCTTTTCTCCCTGGGCATTGCCCAGTAAGCCCACCGCGCGTTTGCGCATGGCCCAGATGCGATTGACCTCGGCGTGGCCCCGGGCAATGGAGTAGCCGAAACTCTTACCCGGCTGGCCAATGGCCTCCTCGATATGGGCGATAAATTGTGCCAGTGCCCGCTCCAGTTCCTCTTCGCTATCGGCGGCGTACTCGACTAAATTGATGCCTTTAACCGGGCGATCCTCGGAGGGAAAAAATTTACTGACGCTGTGCCAGACAATATCTTCCATCGCCAACTGCAACACTTTGCTGTCCACCGTCTCGATCGACATGGGGCCGGCCAGCATCAGGTCTTTGGCGTCGCGCAGGGCCTCCTGGAAGTGGTCGTATTTTAAATTGACCAGGGCGACACACTTGGGAATGGGCAGCAGGTTGAGTTTGGCCTCGGCGATAAAGCCCAGGGTTCCCTCTGAACCACACAGAACACTGTTGAGGTTAAAGCTTTTGTCGCTGCGAATATGCGCCAGGTCGTAACCGGTGAGGCAGCGATTGAGCTTGGGAAACTTTGCCGCGATTAAATCCGCTTTGCTGCGCGCTATATCATCACAGACTTGGTGTACCTGCGCAGAGCGCTTATCCCCGGCACTGACCTGTGTCAGCGCTTCATCGTCGATCGGGGCCGAGTGCCAAATCTCACCGCCGATCAATACGGTGTGCAGTTCCAGCACGTGGTCGCGGGTTTTACCGTAGACACAGGAACCCTGGCCCGAGGCATCGGTATTGATCATGCCGCCAATGGTGGCCCGATTACTGGTGGAGAGCTCCGGCGCAAAAAACAGGCCGTGGGGTTTGAGTGCTGCGTTCAGCTGGTCCTTGACCACACCGGCCTGCACCCGCACCCAGCGCTGCTCAACATTAATTTCGAGAATCTGGTTCATATGGCGGGAGATATCCACCACCAGCCCATCGGTGAGGGACTGGCCGTTGGTACCGGTACCGCCGCCGCGGGGAGATAAGACTACCGAGTGAAACGCCTCCCGCTCAGCCAGCTCGGCCAGCAACTGTAAGTCGCGATTGTCGCGGGGGTAAACAACGGCCTGGGGTAGAACCTGATAGATCGAGTTATCGGTAGCCAGAACCGTGCGGCTGGCATAGCTGGGGGTGGTATCGCCACGGAAACCTGCGTCCTTCAGTTCCTGCAAGAACTGCAAATAGAGCGCCTGAACCTCGTCGACTTCGCGCAATGCTGGAATCATGAGCTAATCCGTACTTTCCGGGAGGTGTGGGCCGCATCGCAGACCGAAGACTGGCGATAAGAGTGTGCGCAGCACTAAAACTCGGAATGAACGCGGCTTTGCATTGTAGCTGCGCTTCGTATTTGCGCAAGCCGGCACCGGGCTGACAATTCGCCATCAAAACTTATACAAGCTCTATCCTTGTATAAGTTTTGGTGGCGGACTATAAAAAGAGAAGCGATGACTTGCGCATAGTGTGATTATGAATATTCAGTTTCTGCCAGAGAAAATCCCCGTGGGTATCAGCCGCTGCGCGGTGGGTGATCCGGTGCGATACAACGGTAGCCACAAGCACAGCAAAGTCTGCACCCAACTGCTGGGCAGTTGTTTTGACTTGCAGGCCTATTGCCCCGAAGTGGCTGTGGGCCTGGGGGTGCCGCGCCCGCCCATTCACCTGATTGTCAGTGACCGCCTGCGCGCGGTGGGGCGGGATGATACCAATATTGATGTCACCGACGATCTCGAAGCCTACGCCGACGAGATAAGCCCGCAAGTGGCACAGCTGCGCGGTTTTATCCTGATGCAAAAATCTCCCAGCTGTGGCGTGCGCACGACGCCGCACTATCAAAAAGGGGGGCGCGGTGTACTGGCGCACGCCGCCGGATTATTTACCGCGCGCCTGCGGCAAAACTTCCCGCATCTGCCCATGGAGGAAGTGGGGCGCCTGAATGCCAGCGATATCCGCGAGAACTTTTTAACTCGCGTATTTGCCTACGACGCTTGGCACCGCTACGTCTCGCCGGATCCCCGGCCGGCCAAGGTGATCGAGTTTTATACCGCCTACAAGTACCTGCTGCTGGCCCACAGTCAGCCGCTGACCCGCGCCCTGGGCCAGTTCGTTGCCAATTCCCGCGCGCTGACCCCGGAAAAATTTGCCGATGAAGTCCGTGGGCGGATTATGGAGATCCTGTCCCTGCAGGCGTCGCGCAAAGACCGCACCAATGCCCTGATGCACAGCCAGGGGCACTTAAAGGGCTATTTAAACCGGGAGGAGCGCGCCGAACTGGCCCAGCTTATCGAGGAATACCGCCAGGGGCGCAAACCGATTTCGGCGGTGCTCACCATGCTGCGCCACTATTTGCCGCGCAGCCCCCATCACTTTATCCACAGTCAGGTTTTACTCGCCGCCGAGCCGGCGGAGTTGGGTTTGTGTGAATTTCGCTAATGGCCGCCATGACCGATCCAGAAGTTGTTGAACAAAATTTCTTTCCGATTCGCGAAGTGGCCCGCAGGACCGGTGTTCACCCGGTGACATTGCGGGCCTGGGAGCGCCGCTATGGTTTGCTGACCCCCTTGCGCACCGGCAAGGGACACCGCCTTTACAGCGAAGAGGAGGTGCGGCAAATCGAAAGGGTACTGCAATGTCTCGCCCGCGGTGTTTCCATTGGTCTGGTGCGGGACCTGTTGCGGCGCGATAAAGACAAAAACCCAATAGTGACAAGCGCGGCTGATAACACAAGCAGCTGGCAGGCGATGCGGGAGGAAACCGCCAGCCTGATTCGCGATTATGCCGAGGTCCAATTGCGCCGCCGCCTGGATGAATGGTTTGCCGCATTCCCCGCCGCTTTGCTGTTGGAGCACTGGCTTAAACCTCTGCATGTGCGGCTTGAGCGCTCTCGCCTGGCTGAAAGTCGGCGGGCACAGCAGTTTTTCTGGCCCCTGTTACAGGAGCAATTATTACTGGCAAATGGTATGGCCAGAAAAAATTTGCTCGGGGACAAGTCCCGGCTGAGGCCCCGTATTCTTTTACTGGAAGTGGCCGCGCAGGATCAGCGGGCTTTTATCCAGATGTTTATCGCCGTTCTTCTCGCCGCAGGTATCGAAGTGGTTACCCTGGCTTATCCGGCGGGGTTATCGGACCTTGGAAATAGCGTAAAAAAGTTCGCGGCACAGGGCGTGGTTTGCTATAGCCACAAAGCTCTTCCCAGCGATATCCTTGCGCGGGCGCTGCCGGAGGCGATCCGGGGTGTAAACGCTCCCCTGTGGCTTGCCGGTGACTTTATCGAGATGCAGCGCCTGGCGCTCGTAGAACTGGAACAGCTTCCATTCACGCACGTGCTGGCCGGCACGGCAGAGAGCGCCGTTACACAACTGCGGGGGTCTTTACCGTTATGAGCCGCCCTGTGAATTTGCCGCGTGGGCTGGTGTGGCTGCGCAGTGATTTGCGTCTACATGACAATACCGCGCTTTACCAGGCGAGCACCCAGTGCCAGCAGTTAGCCGCTATCTTTATCGCCTGCCCGGAGACCTGGCAGAGCCAGGATGAAGGCGAACCCTTGGTGGCCTTTCGCATGGCCTGCCTGCGGGAGTTGCAAACTGAATGTGCAGCGCGCAACCTACCGCTGTATTTTATTGAAGTCCCCTCATTTGCGCAGGTGCCGGAGGTTCTTCAGCAGGTGGCCGAGCGCCTGAAAATAGACGCTATTTATGCGAATACAGAATACCCTCTCAATGAACAGCGTCGCGATGCGGCGGTAAGAGACTTATTGAAACAAGATGGCGTACAGGTGCAATTTTTCAGTGACCGCACCCTGTTGCCTCCCGGAGCCGTGAGAACCGGCAGCGGTGAACCCTACAAGGTTTTCACCCCCTTCAAGCGCGCCCTGATTCAACTCTGTGCCGATAGCGCTATAAAAACCCTGCCTAAACCCCGGAGGTTTGCCGGTGCAAAAGATGGGGCTCACTGGCCCAAGTGGTTCTCCCTATCGGGAGGGCAGAGGTTAAACCAGAAAATTCCAACGCAACTGCGTGGCTATAACCTCGATAAAATTTCGACTGCTGGTTTGATAAAAGGTTGGCAAGCGGGGGAAAAGGCGGCACAACAGCAACTCAAAAAATTCACGGGAAAAATCCCAGCCTATCGAGCGGAAAGAGATTTTCCCGCGCTGGATAGTACCTCCTGCTTATCCCCCTATCTCAATAGTGGCGCCATCTCGATTCGCCAGTGCATCGCCGCAGCACTGAGTTTGAACGAGGGCCACTGGCTGGGCGGGGATGAAGGGGTGGCCTGCTGGATCAGTGAATTAATCTGGCGGGAGTTTTACACCCACCTGTTAGCGGACTTTCCCCGTCTGAGTAAAGGCAAGCCGTTTAAACTGGAGACCGAGCAAATCCCCTGGTCCTACAACCGGGAGCAGTTTGAGCGCTGGACACAGGGTGAAACCGGAGTGCCAATCGTCGATGCTGCCATGCGCCAATTGCGAGAGACCGCCTGGATGCACAACCGGCTGCGTATGATCGTAGCCTCATTTCTCAGTAAAAATATGCTGATAGATTGGCGCTGGGGCGAGCGCTATTTTATGCGGAATCTGATCGATGCCGACTTTGCCTCCAACAACGGCGGCTGGCAGTGGACCGCCTCTACCGGCACCGATGCCGCCCCTTATTTCCGCGTATTTAACCCCTATAGCCAATCGCAGCGCTTCGACCCCAAGGGGGAGTTTATTCGCAAATATGTGCCCGAGTTGAGCGGACTGAGTGACAGAACCATCCACGACCCTGCGCCGACAGCGGGTTATCCCCCGGTGATTTGCGATGTCGCAGCGGGGCGCAAGCGGGCCATTGAAGTTTTCGCCAGTTTGAAGTGAATTGAGAGGAGGGCGATAGTGCGGCTTAGAGCGCTTCGTCCTCAGTATGTACTTCGACAGATAAGTCGCTGCTAAAATCCAGTTTCACAGAGAAAACGATAGGTCTACAGCACACTTGGCAGTCCTCAATGTACTGTTGCGGTAAGGCTGATGTATCAATTAGCACCTGGATGGTTTCGCCACAATAGGGGCAGCCAATACTTCTCTCGGTTATTGCTTCAGGCATAAATTGAGATCTCCCTTATCTAGCCGGGTAGTGATATTCCACTTGTAGTCTGTCCCTGCTGGTTAACTTTAGAATAGCGCCTAGTGCTTATATGGCTAGAAGAGCGATTCCTTTGTCCTTTATCCGTGAATAGTTCGGTTGCTTTCCGTTTTCGATTATAGTGACGCAGTTAGGAGTGGCGGTATCAAGGGGATTAGCCCCAACAGGCTTGAGCGGTTGTTATGGCGTATTTTCTTGAATTGGGTTTTTTGGGGCTGTTTGTCTCGGCGTTTTTGGCGGCAACTATCTTACCGCTGAGCTCCGAAGTGGTTATGTCCGGCCTTTTACTGCATGGATACTCGCCCTGGGTCCTGGTTGCAGTGGCCACCTGCGGGAATGTCGCCGGCTCACTACTCAATTATGCACTGGGTTACTGGGCCAGTTTGGGGGTTATCAAGAAATGGTTGAGAATGTCCGAAGAGGAGTTTGTTCAGGCCGAGCAGAAGTTTAAAAAATATGGTGTTTTCTCACTGCTTTTCGCCTGGGTTCCCATTATTGGTGATCCCCTTACCGTGATGGCGGGTATTTTACGAATTCGACTGTTCTGGTTTCTGCTATTGGTGACTCTGGGTAAAGGTCTGCGTTATATGGCGATTGCTTATGTGGTCTTACAGGCCGCCTGAGTGGTTAGTTGGCCGGATTTTCACAGTACCTTGACGGAAATTCCCGGCCCTTTTAGATATCCAAAAGCTTGAGCCATTAGCTATTTCTGCTAACAACGGCTTTGAGCGCGCTCTGTATGCGCTTGTCAGAGCCCTCTCCGCTAACTTCTGAAGACTCGGTAATAATCTCAGAGACGGTAAGCTCAGAGGCAGAGATCACCTCCATCATTTCCTTCTTGCAGTTAGTGATATTCACTATATTGGAGATAGCGGGGTCGTAGTTCACCTTATGAGAAAAGTCGCGCTCTTCTTCGTGTACCTTTTGTTGTCATACTTCACCTCGCTTAGTAGTTTTACCCTCTTAGCGAAGTGTCCGGAAGTATTAGACCACTACAAACAGATTGGCTTAATGCCAAGGAGCAAATAGAAGTTTATTACCGAGATGCTCGATGCACTGATCAAACAGCAACAGGCATCTTAAAAGCGCTAGCCAAGGGTGTGCCAACACCCAAGGCCAGCTAATCACAACAACCTATATGTGAGGTTATTATGACTACTACACATGATAAGACAGCTTCATGCTCGGCTAAAGCAACCCGACAAATTAAAGTCACTATGACGACAAGCTCAAAGAGCAATCACCTAACTCTGGTGTTCGCCCCATCCCCCGGTTACAACTCAAAGGTCACTGGCTACAGCAGGCCGGGTTTGAGATTAATACGCCGGTAACGGTGAGAGTGATGGAGGGTTGCTTGGCACTAACCACCGAGACATAAGAAATGACTAAACCAGAAATTTATATCAGTACTGATATTGAAGCAGACGGTCCCATTCCGGGGCCGCACTCAATGCTAAGTTTTGCGTCAGCGGCATATACCGCTAACAAGCAACTACTGAGCACTTTTTCCGCTAACTTAGAAGCCCTACCTAATGCAACCGCCCACCCTGACACGCAAGCATGGTGGGATAAAAACCCTGAAGCCTGGAATGCTTGCCGACAGGATTTACAGCACCCCAAACAAGCCATGCAGAATTATGTGGCATGGTTAAAACAGCTGCCAGGCAAGCCTGTTTTTGTTGGCTACCCAGCAGCTTATGATTTTATGTTTGTCTATTGGTATCTAATGAACTTTTCTGGCGAGAGCCCATTTTCTCATTCAGCACTGGACATAAAAAGTTACGCTATGGCTGTTCTTAAAGCAGAATTCAGAGAAACAGCTAAGCGCAAGATGCCTAAACACTGGTTTGATAAATTACCGCATACACATGTCGCACTGGATGATGCCATTGAGCAGGGTGCTTTATTTTGCAATATTTTAAATGAGACAAGGAAATAGCTACTCTTGCTCTGGCAACTGTTCTTCAAAATCACATGCTGCAACAGCAGCATAATCAGAAGACCGTAATACCCTCAGCAAATTGCCAGTCTCACTTATGTAATCTACCTCCTCAGCTTCATCCGATGCATCAATTTCCAGATAAAAAGGGTAGAAAACAAAGTCATCCAATTTATCCTTATCAAAATCCTCATTACTAATAACATCCATTTCAAACAATGGGGTAATAAGTGTTCTACCATCAATGTCACCAGGAAAAGATTCAAGCAACCAACTAATAAGTTGATCGCCCGAAAGCTTAGCATTTACAAAAATCTTGCAACACAAATCCATACAAAAAGCCTATTACTCTACAAATAACAAAAGAATTTTCGGATCGTTATCAAAAGCGCCACCTCGGCCAGGAACATTATCAAGCTGACCACCTGCTTTAATCACAGAGAAATCGACCTTGAAGCCAGTTGCTTTCTCTATTGCTTTAGCAGATGCCCTCAAACCTGCTTCACCACGCTGAATCTTCCCTATTTCAATTGCATGCAACAAGGTTCTCTCGTTAGCAGAACCCGGATTAGCATTTTTCAGCTTGGGTTGATTAAACGTAACTATTCAGCGGATATTTTGAGTGTTGTCATTTTCTTTTGAAGAAATTCTGGCCACTCGCCTGAAAATAGGCTTTCAAGGGCTTCCCCCACACCAACACCATGCTTTCTGCAAGTGGACAAATAGCTACGGATACGACAAAAAATCTCAGCTCCAGCCATAGACCTAAAGCAACCTGATATTTTTTGCTGCACCTTAGCCATGCGAATATCTCTTTCACCCTGATTATTGGTATAAGGCGCTTCCGGATTTTCCATAAAACGTAAAACATCTTGTTCGTATTTTTGTAGACGTTCCAAGAGGTTCCGAGATTTGCTTCGAGCTAATCTGCCACGCTTTTTTTGTTCTGATTTGTTAATTTCTGGTGGCGGGCACTCCAGCTCAGCTTTTTTAAGTAGGCTTCTATATTGTCTACGCCAATTTCGGCATTCCTCTTCTGTTAGGCAGCCATCTGATTGCTTGACTGCTGTGTTGATTTTCTGCAACAGTAGCGCCATTTTTCTGGCCCATTCCTGTCCATCCTGCTCAAAAGCCCTGGTTAGTTCACGCTGATGGTGAGCATTACAAAGAGCGTGCAGACACATTGTATAACGGTAGTAAGGCTTCCAATGATCATGAACTAAAACGCCTTTATAGTGAGGCAGTATGTCCATTTCTTCTACAGCTTCATTGCCGCGTTTTGCATGTGGAGCAATCAATGTCCAGGAGGCACTGGAAGCGTTGTGCAACCACAGACGGCTGCCATTTACATTGATACTAGTTTCATCAACATGCAAGGTTTTTTCCTGGCGCAGCACAGCTTTAGCTGTTTGCTCAAACAACGCCAAGCGCTCAAAGGCTTCCAGATTGAAGTTATAAACACTGCCAGCACTGATGGGGGTATCAAACAGTTCAGAAAAGTGTGTCTCCACTCGCTCGTAGGGGATCAGCTGAAATATCGACATGTAAACCGCATTAGCTTTGACGCTGGCGCCATACTGCGTTGAACGCGTGACCTTTTGGGGAAAGTCTGCCACAAATCTTCGGCCGCTTTCATCAATTAAAACCTGCGCCCGATATTCTGTAACGCTTCGTGATATTCGAATATCAAATACCTGACGAGATTCATAACCGCCATCTGTGTAGGTGCCTTTCGGCAAAGTCCGACGATCAAGCTTGATGAAGCAGACTTTATCAGGATCTTCCACAGGTTCGAGATTTTTACCTGGATGTCCAGGCTGGCCACCACGAGGTTTATTGCTTTTTGTCTGTGGCCTTTTCTCTCGATTGGGATCGCTAGCGGGCGGTTTGTTACTATTGAGGCTATTTAAACCCAAGCGATCCGAGAGCATTTTGACAACAATCAGCAGCATTTTTACAGACGCTTTTAGTGCGGGGGAAGCGCTGGTATCATTCGCTAGCAATTCCTCAGCTTCTTTTACGGCCTGATTAATGTCAACTGAATTTGTCATGGGCAACAGCATACCTTAGTAATATGGCAGTATTATCGCACAATTCATCTTTGCTGTATGACCTGTAGCTGTTTTTTTCTTGCCAGGCTAGGCGGGAGATTACCTGAGGCGTGCTGGTTTATGGCAGACTTGCTCAGCTTGCTTGGCGGTGGCTGGCGGGGGAGTTGTGCTAATTTTCCCGAAAAGCTCGCTGAATAGTTACGATTAAACAAGAAATCATCAAATTGTTCTGGTGATATACGGATAGCAATATCAATGTCTGAGTCAGGTCTTGCCGTTCCCTTAGCTCGACTTCCTTGAATAAACAAATCATCACCTAAGCCCAGCTCGTTTGCCCTAGCTCTAGCTATCGTAGAGAGATCTTCAAACTGAGTTTGACTAAACCCTTGGGGTAATTTGTTTGGAACAACTAAAGCTCAACTTTGTAGCTGAACTTTAGCATGGTTGCTCCAATTACCTGACTTCCTTCAATACTGAAGATAAGGAAGCGGCTAATTCAGTATGATCGGCACATCCTACACTTGAGTAAACTTTGAATTCTCCTGTCTCTTCATACTCTGAAGCAATAGTTTTTATCATTTCTGAGATATTTGGAGGTAGACCAACAATTATTTCAGAATCTTTAAATTCGACAATATATTCAGCCACTGTATATGCAGCTGTCCACTCATCTAAAGTTCCATTACCAACACTTTTCAATAAGCGCTCTATTTCTTCTAAGGCTTCATCTTTACTACTCATTAATTGCCGCCTCCATTCAATATTTTTCTAAAGGCATTCAGCATATCATCACCTTCAAGAATAGCCTCATAATGTAGGTTGTTTTTATTATCAGGCCTCACATAGTCATGGTATTGTTTGGTGGTAATTGGGTTCTTAGCTAAATACCTCAGTTCCTCTACTTCGTAAATTTCGTGAGATAAAACTTGCGCGATGGACTCATCACTTTCAAAAACTTCTTTTTTAACATAAACAGGAATTTTCGATTCCCCGCTTACTAGATTGCTTTGAATATTTTTATCAAAGGAAATGGTTTTTACACCTGGAGCTACATTACCATATGTTGCATCAAAGTCACCGCCCAAGGCCTTTACTCGTCTAGCATAATCATCGCCACTTAAGGGAATGAAGTGATATTCATCTAATAACTCTTTATCAAATCCGAGTTTCTGCAAAATACCCTTTGCTTCGTCAGGTGTTCGAGTTATTGCTTCTCCATAGACATCTAAGTTTGTTCTCGGTTTTAAACTGTGAACATACTTTCCGCCGACAAAAGCTGCTCCACCGACACTGTCTGGAACAACACCCTTCTGTACTTGTGGCCCAGCAATCGCATTAACTTGCCTACTAGGATCTTCCTTCGCCGCAGTCAATCCCGAGGGGTCCACCCACTCAACCGGATTAGGCACATACTGATAGCTATTCGACCCACCCAGCAATCCAACCGGGTCCTGCTGCGTAAACTCCCCAACTTCTGGATCATAATACCTAAACCGATTGTAGTGCAGCCCGGTTTCTTCATCAAAGTACTGCCCCTGGAAGCGGATAGACTGCTCTATCTGGCTCTTGTGAGCAAGGGCAATATTGCCATAGCTCTTATAGGCGACACTCCATACCACTTCACCCTCTTGGTTGGTAAGAGTATCCGGCGTACCCAGATGATCCAGGTGATAATGGTAAACCTGCTCTTCTTCTTTTAGCGCAACCGGTTTAAAGGTGCCCGGTTCAAAGTAGTAGGTCCGAGTATTCAGGTCCTGCCGGGTGTGGATATCAGCTTTATTTTCACGAAGCAGGACATCACCATCCCAGAGGAAATTGGTGTATTCACTATTGCTGCTCTTACCAACACGACGGCCGAGCGGATCGTACTGGTAGTGAATCTCCTGCTGAAGCTGTTCTATCCCTTCTTCCAGTTTGAGCTTTACTACCTGCACTAACTGCTGCTGAGCATTGTAGTGATAACGAGTTTGCAGCTTCTGTCCTTTTCCACGAAGTTCGGCAATGCGGTTGCCGTGAATATCGTAGCGATAGTGGGTATTGCCACGGGAGGCCAGGCGGTTGCCTTTGACTTGAGTAGCATTGGACTGCTGTTTAGCTTCATCCTCTGAGCTGGCGGCGGCCAGAATATTGTGTGTAGAATCGTGCACACAATATTCTGGATTGGGGGCATCTACCTAGGTGAGGCTATCTAGAGCTTCGTAATGGTGGATAGGGACGCCAGTAATCTATGGGTATCCAGAAATGTTGTTTTAAGAATATACTATTTTCGTTTGAATTCCATAAAATTATAATCATGGTCAATGGCAAATGCTTCTTGAAGCTTTGTGTCTATAAAAATTAAATCTGTACCATCAAAAAATACTTTGCTCTTATACATTTCGCTATTGCTATAGTTTTTATAGGCTCTAACGCTTTCATCAAGATTCGCCAAGTCAAATATCATGAACTTGCCTAAGTATGACAGAGAATCAGAAATAAAATACTGGAAGCGCCCTTTCCCCTTCAATATCGTCGATAAGATAAATTTTTCATTGTTTTTTTCAATATCTCTATCTATGTTTTTTAAATGAAAAGGTTTTCCAAACTTAGAATGTAAGCTTGCAGGAGAAAAGTTCGTTAATTTTATATCATTAAACTCAGAACCTAGCAAAGGGAAAAAAATAGATTCGTCTAACAAGTACATTATTGATTTATCCAATATTCAGGGGAGGGCTTATGCTCATCCCAGTTTTCGATAAAGAACTTATCAACTACTGAGGCTCTACCTGTCTCAGGGTCAATAGATTTCACAGATACATGTGGCCCTTCATTTGTGGTAGTGTGTAGTGGCATAGTAAATTTGGCCACCTGAGTTTGAGTGATATTATCACTTTCAACGAAGATCAGGTGGATAGATGGCTAGCTCAAAAGAAAATTCAACCCAGAGTTCAAGCTGGAAGCAGCGCAACTCGTTGTTGATCAAGGATACACACTGAAGGCTGCATGTGAGGCCATGGGGGTCAGCAAGTCGACTATGGAATCTTGGGTGCGGAAGCTTCGCGCGGAGAGGGGAGGCAAGAAGCAGTTAATCCTGGACACCCACCATATAGAAAGTATAAACCGCCACCCCTATTGACAAAAGATTGAAACCCCACAGAATACTGGATATTTATACACATTAGTGCGCGTGTAACCGATGACTCTACCGCGAAGCACCCAGATATCTCTTGATGCAACACCGTACTATCACTGTGTCTCCCGCTGTGTACGGCGTGCATTTCTCTGTGGCAGAGATACTGAATCCGGAAAAGATTACGAGCATCGGCGCGAATGGATTGAAAGCCGTATGCATAAGTTAGCCGAGGTGTTTGCTCTAGATATTGCCGCCTATGCAGTAATGAGTAATCACTACCATATAGTGCTCTATATCGACACAAAATCGGCTAACAAGTGGTCTCTTACAGAGGTAATTACTCGCTGGCAAAAACTCTTCAAAGCCTCTAGCTTGGCCCAGCGCTATCTTCAGGGTGATACCCTCGATCACGCTGAGGAAGACAGGCTAAAAGAGGTCGTTTCCCTATGGCGGGAGCGTCTAATGGATATCAGCTGGTTTATGCGCTGTTTAAACGAATCTATCGCCCGTCGGGCCAATGCTGAAGACAACTGTACCGGCCGTTTTTGGGAAGGCCGGTTTAAGTCTCAGGCTTTACTGGATGAAAGAGCACTCGCCGCCTGTATGGCCTATGTAGACCTTAACCCCATCCGTGCCAATATTGCCAAGACACCTGAAGAGTCTGATTACACTTCGATTCAACAGCGTATTCGTGCGGCAGTCTCAGGTAAGCAGCCCAAAAATCTACTTCCGTTTGTCGGCGGTGAGCGTTTGAATATGCCGAAAGGGCTACCTTTCCAGTTGGATCACTATTTAGAGCTAGTGGACTGGAGCGGCCGGCATTTAGACCCAAGAAAACGGGATTGTATTGCCGAAAACACGCCGCCTATTCTGGAGCGGCTCGGTATTTCACCCAAGCACTGGCTCTATCTCAGTCGGAACTTTGAAAGCCGCTTTAAAGGCTTGGTGGGATCGGTAGAAGTTGTACAAAAAGTTTGTGCTCAACTCGATAAACGCTGGGTACACGGTATAAGCGACTGTCGGCGCCTCCTCTCAGCTACGCCCTGCTAACCTACCCCGGCCTCAAGTACTCAACAGCACGATTACCGACCTTTTATCCAAAAGCAGCGATCTCCAAAACCTAACCAGCAATTCCCAGCATTTCAACTCCTTTACTTGTAAATCAAAGAGAAAGAGCCGCCAGAGAGGGGGCTAGCTCTATTGCCGACACCACCCTTCAGTCTTTGGCTGTCCTAGATCTACCGGTCCTAGATCTACCGTAACGAATAAAGTGTAGGTATGAAAAATCTATAAAAATACCGGCTTTGAGCGGTTTACAATTAAAGCCCCCGGCTTTGCCGGGGGATATTTACATTCCATCGCTCCCGACTCTACTCTCCCCTAATTCCCTACGGGCTCCCCAAAAGATCTTTTAACGCCAAATTGCCATCTATTTTGAGACAGATATACCGGCTACCAAGTGGTGGCATAAAAATTCTTGTCTAGCTTCCGGTTCTCCACTCTTTGGATGTCCAGGATAGGATTGTGTCAAGTACAACAGCCCTTACCATATCTAAATTATCGGGGATACTCTTCTCTAGCCCTTCCTCTGAGGGGCCCTCTAAAAACTCTCCCCAACAAGCCAGTGAAAATACAAGCTCATGGAGAGGTATTTCTCCACCAATCTCTTCCGTATGAAGGTTTTCAAACTTCACCCCGCTAGCCCTAGCGGTTATCTCATAAGCATTACCGCTCCAAATAGCAACTTCTTCCTTACCTAAAGCTATTTTTTTTAATGCCCCCAAGTACAGCTCGCAAGAATCTGTTGACTGGAAGTCTCCTTCTAGGGCATCACATAAAAATGTATTGTGTATTGCAGATGGGACTCCATTGACAAAAATTCTCGCAAGCTTAACCCCTGACTTGTCAACATAAAATTTAAGATTTTTCATATATAAAACCCGTCATTATTTCACTGGGTATATCGTAAGGTTAGGAGAGTCATATCCATGAATTTGCTGGTGGGCGGGGAGCGCCGGGATATGCCTAAAGGCTTGCCTTTTCAGCTGGATCACTATTTAGAGCTGGTAGACTGGAGTGGCCGGCAGCTGCACCCTAAAAAGCGCGGCGTTATTTCCGAAAACATCCCACCTATTTTAAATCGGCTGGGTATTTCGCCAAAACACTGGCTCTATCTAAACCGCAATTTTGAAAGCCGCTTTAAACGCTTGGTGGGCTCGGCGGAAGCGGTACGCCAGGTCTGTACGCAGAAAAATAAACGCTGGGTACACGGGCTGCGCGATTGCCAGCGCTTTCTTAGTCCCACCCCTTGCTAAATTACAGAAATCCGTTTATCAGCTGCCCCTAGATTCCATCGCTCCCGACTCTACTCTCTCCTAATTCCCTACGGGCTCCCCAAAAGATATTTTAATGCCAAATTGTCATCTATTTTGAGACAGATATACCGGCTACCAAGTGGTGGCGAAAAAATTCTTTTCCAGCTTCCGATTCTCCATTCTTTGGATGTCCAGGATAGGATTGGTAATGTTGCTGGCATCGCATTCCACTCTGTGGCGGTTCAGTTTCACCCGTTTTTCTTCAAAATTTTTAGATATCATCTATTTTCTTTTAGAACCCAGTCGGCTAGACGCTCCCCATTTTTTAAATTCTCTCTTTTATAATAAAAAACAGTATCGGTATTAAAGTGTATGCTGGAGCAACCAATGATTACACTTGTGTTGTCATCGGTGAGAATTTTTACGGCTGCACATTCATCGTATATTTTGTTTTCCTCCAATATTTTTTTATCATCCATGATGAATAAAATCTCTTCTTTTGGATTTGTTCCCCACTCAAAAGCGCCCGAGTAAAATCTCACTTTAGAAAAATACACCTCTAATTGATGGTAATAAGAAAAATCAGTACTTGCCGCCATCATTAATTCGCCTGAGCCATACTTGTTTACCTCAAAGTCCAACCAAGTAAACTGACTTACATATTTGTTAATGTCATTAATTGCTATATTTAAATTGTGCACTTAAATTCATCCGTCATAGTTTGTAGTAGGCATAGGAATGTGCGTTTCATTGGCAGCTACCGCATTATATGTTTGGCTATTTTTCTTCAGTGTACTCACATGATGCCAATTACCTTGATTGTCCATATATTCCCAGCCATGGCCTTGATTTGAGCCAGGTTTATTCCCTTGGATTCGCCGAGCAACCCTATATATATCACCTACTGCTGAATTGGAACCGCTTGGTGCATTTGGATTTACGCCGTGAGCCCTTACCTCATAATCCACCCCTCCAGCAGACCACTTCTGTTTAAAAGACTGAGGGTATGCAGAACCCGGATTAACACTCCCTTGTCTTCTGATAGCTTCATCTAGCACGCTTTTAGGTGATGGGTTGACTAAGTTGCCTTCGCTGTCCCTCCAATCTCCATTTGAATCTTGCTTAGCCTCACTACAGTCCAAGCCTAATGGGTCCAGCCACCCTAAGGGATTAGGTACATATTGGTAATTATTTACTCCCCCCAACAATCCAATCGGATCCTGCTGAGTAAACTCTCCTACCTGTGGATCATAGTACCTAAACCGATTATAGTGCAGCCCAGTTTCTTCGTCGAAGTACTGCCCCTGAAAGCGAATCGGCTGCTCTATCTCGTTCTTATGGGCTAAAGCGATATTGCCATAGCTCTTATAGGCAACACTCCAAACTACTTCACCTTCCTGATTGGTAAGGGTATCGGGGGTTCCCAAATGATCTAGGTGATAGTGGTAAACCTGTTCTTTCTCTTGGTTACCATCCTTTAGTGCAACCGGCTTGAAAGTACCCGGTTCAAAGTAGTAGGTCCGGCTGTTCAGGTCCTGCCGAGTTTGGATATCAGCTTTATTTTCACGAAGCAGGACATCACCATCCCAGAGAAAATTAGTGTATTCACTATTGCTGCTCTTACCAATACGGCGGCCGAGCGGGTCGTACTGGTAGTGAATCTCCTGCTGAGGCTGTTCTACCCCTTCTTCCAGTTTGAGCTTTTCTACCCGCACTAACTGTTGGCGATAGTTGTAGTGGTAGCGGGTTTGCAGTTTCTGCCCTTTGCCGCGCAGCTCAGCGATGCGGTTGCCGTGAATATCGTAGCGGTAGTGGGTATCGCCACGGAAGGCTAAGCGATTGCCTTTAACTTGAGTGGCACTGGCTTGCTGTTTCGCTCCATCCTTTGAGTTGGCGGCGGCGAGAATATTATGTGCAGGGTCGTGTACAAAATACTCGGGGTTGGGGCCATCTACCTGGGTGAGGCGATCCAGGGCATCATAGTGGTAGCTGCGAGTGCCACGCAGACTGTCCTCAATTTTAGAAATCTGGCCAGCTTTGTTGTACTGGTAGCTGCGCTCCAGGATTGAGTGAGAGTTCTGAGTTGGGTCGGCGACTGGGCTATCAGCTTTGTTTAGGCGCAACTTTTACAGCCGCCCCTGAGGATCATAATCTCGCTGGCTTTCTAGGTCATTGCCGTGTTGGCGCTGGCTCTCCCGGCCCAGTTCATCGTGACTGATACGGGTAGTCAGCTGACCGGAATCACTACCCGCCGGGCGGCGGAGTTGAAGGCCTCAATCTATGGGTGTCCAGAAATGTTGAATGCAGGTTTTCGGACTGATGGTGGATTGCCGAGAAAACATCCAATTTCGTCAGAGTGCCCAATTAAACCTGCATTGTTACTGCTTGGAACATCAATCAGTTAATGGGGGCTCGTGCTCCCAAGATCCAATACATTGCAATCGACCATCTGCAAAAGCTCTCTCTCCAGCGCCTTCCATTTTTTTCGAGTTCCATAAAATGAGCAAAGATCTAATTTTTTTCTTATCACTCCGCTCCACTATTTCCTCTATAAGCCTTTTTGAATTAATACCATTCAATACGCATAGCTCTTTTACTGATACGGCTTCATCTACCCCTTCTACCCAGATAAAGTCATGATCATACCATCGGCCCAAATCTCTACTAAAATTGGAAATTGGCTCATTGTCTCCTGCCCCACCGGGCTCATCCAAATAATCTTCTAGCTCTAATTCACTTAAATCACCTAACCATACCGTGAGGAAACCCTCTACTGATTCAACGAATGGATTATCACTAAACATACTATCAATCTCCTATTCTCAATCCGGATGGCAAATCAGATCTGCCGTCTGGCAGCCATCCAGAATATTCTCCCCAATTATTAATTTTACGCTGGAATTGCTCAAAACTATTTGACGAGTCAATTAAATCACCTAACTGCTTATGGGCTCTAGATGAAATACTATTGGTTCCGTGTTTCTTAACTACCCCTGTTATGGGATCTTTAAAGAAAGTCGCTTTGGTTGGAGTTACCAAACTAACTATCTCATCGTAATTTACACCCCAGGCTTTCACTTGAGCAGCCCTAGAAACCATGAGCCATTCATGATCGCCGCCACCATGGCGCAGTCTACTTTTAATAACATCCCTTGTGTCTGCATTTTTGTAGAGCTGAACGATATCATCTACTGATTTAGAATCGAACCACTCCTTAAATGCTGTACCTCCAGGTATTCCATGCAACTCAGCTGTAGTTAGTTCCCGGGTAGGTTTGTTTGGGGCAACACCCTTCTGTACCTGCGGCCCAGCAATAGCATTAACTTGCCTACTAGGATCTTCCTTCGCCGCAGTCAACCCCGAGGGGTCTACCCACTCAACCGGATTAGGCACATATTGATAGCTATTCGACCCACCCAACAATCCAACCGGGTCCTGTTGGGTAAACTCCCCCACCTGCGGATCATAGTACCTAAACCGATTGTAGTGCAGCCCAGTTTCTTCATCGAAGTACTGCCCCTGAAAGCGAATAGGCTGTTCAATCTGATTTTTATGGGCCAGGGCGATATTGCCATAGCTCTTATAGGCAACACTCCATACGACTTCACCTTCCTGGTTGGTAAGGGTATCAGGCGTGCCCAGATGATCCAGATGGTAGTGGTAAACCTGCTCTTTCTCTTGGTTACCTTCCTTTAGTGCAACGGGCTTGAAAGTACCCGGTTCAAAGTAGTAGGTCCGAGTATTCAGGTCTTGCTGGGTGTGGATATCAGCCCTGTTTTCACGAAGCAGGACATCCCCATCCCAGAGGAAATTGGTGTATTCACTGTTGCTGCTCTTACCAATACGACGGCCCAGCGGGTCGTAGTGGTAGTGGACTTCTTGCTGAAGCCGCTCTATCCCTTCTTCCAATTTGAGCTTTTCTACTCGCACCAACTGCTGCCGAGTATTGTAGTGATAGCGGGTTTGCAGCTTCTGCCCTTTGCCGCGCAGTTCGGCGATACGGTTGCCGTGGATATCGTAGCGGTAGTGGGTATCGCCACGGAAGGCTAAGCGATTGCCTTTAACTTGAGTGGCACTGGCTTGCTTTTTCGCCCCATCCTTTGAGTTGGCGGCGGCCAGAATATTGTGTGCAGGGTCGTGTACAAAATACTCGGGGTTGGGGCCATCTACCTGGGTGAGGCGATCTAGGGCGTCGTAGTGGTAGCTACGCGTGCCACGCAGGCTGTCCTCAATCTTGGCGATCTGACCGGCTTTGTTGTACTGGTAGCTACGCTCCAGGATTGAGTGAGAGTTCTGAGTTGGGTCGGCGACTGGGCCATCAGCTTTGTTTAGACGTAACTTTTGCAGCCGTCCCTGAGGATCATAATCTCGCTGGCTTTCCAGGCCATTGCCATGCTGGCGCTGGCTCTCCCGGCCCAGTTCATCGTGACTGATGCTGGTGATCAGCTGATTGGTGTCACCACCCACTGGGTGGCGGTGCAGGCTTTGGAATTGGCCGGCGGGGTTAAAGGCGAAGTTGAGCACTTCGCCATCGGGTAAGGTTGTGGCGATACGGTTGCCGGCGGCATCGTATTCATGGGTAAGCTTCTCTTTGCCCTGCCAGTCCGCAGTGACGCGGCCATTGGCATCGTACTCCCAGCGCAGTTTGCGCTGGCCATTTTCCGCTTCGATTAGCTGGCCGCTGCGGTTGTAACGGAAGTTGGTAATCCCATCCGGCGTTACTTCCTCCAGCATACGGCCGAAAGGATCGCGCTCAAAGATCGTATCGATACCCTTGCCGGTATCAGGATCAGTTACCGCTCTTGAAGCGATCAGATGGCCGGCGCGGTTATAGGCATAGCGGGTTACGCGGCCGTCGAAGCCTACCTCTTCAATCAGGCGTTCGTTGAGGTCGTATTTAAGCTGGTAACGCTCGCCATTTTCATTGGTGAGTCCGATTAAGTTGCGCTCGCCATCGTAGTGGTATTCCAGGCGGCTGCCATCCGGATTGGTGCGCGCCTTAACTTGGCTGAGGCCGTCGTAGGCGTAGCAGGTGCTGCGGCCTTCGGAGTCAGTAATTTCGGCAAGCAATCCTTGGGCGTTGTAGCTGTACTGGGTGCGGGCACCATCTGGGGTAATAACCGCATGGATACGATCCTGACTGTCGTATTCGTAGCGGGTGACTTGGCCGGGGGCGTGCTGCACTTCTTGCAGGCGGCGGGCAATATCATAGCGATAGTGCTGGCTGCGGCCCATAGGGTCTTTGATCGCTGCCAGCCTGCCTTCCGGGTTCCACAGGTAGCGGGTGGCATTGCCGAGGGGGTCGGTAACACTGCCGATCAGACCGACCGGGTTATAGCTGTAGCGGGTGCTGTTGCCGAGGGCGTCGGTGGTGGCGACGATCTGGCCGTTTTTGTTGTATTCGCGCTGCCAGGTGTTACCGGCTGGGTCGGTGACTTTGCCTGGCAAGCCTTCGTTGTTGTATTCGATACGGTGGCTATTGCCGGCGGCATCGGTCTTTTGGATTAGGCGTCCCTGATCATCGTACTGATAGATCTCTTCGCGCAGGCTGCCATCATCGCTGGGCAATTGGACCTTGGTTACCTGACCCAGCTCATTGTAGCTGTAGAGCGTCTCTGCGCCCTCGGGGTCGCGGTGATAAATCGGCAGGGCGCGCTCATTAAAGCGGTAACGTTCCTGCCCGCCACGGGTATCGGTCACCGTAACTCCGTGGCCATCCTCGTCCCAGGCAAACGTATAGTTGTAGGTAGCCTGACCATTGATGGGATCGCCCCACTGGCGTATGCAGCGGGCCGAGGGACCTTCTCTATCCCATTCAAAGTAAAAGCGGTAACCGGTTTTTAAGGTGCGCTTAGAGATTACATGTTGTTGGTATTCGTATTGCTCACTGTAGCCATCCGCATCGGTGGCTTTTATCAGGTCGCCTTCGTCACTGTATTCATACTGAGCCAGTATTTTAATGCGGCCATCGCGAGTTTCTTTCTTTAGCTCACCCATGCGCAGGCTGTTGCGCTGCCCTTCCGGTGGGCTGATATGTAGGGCTTCGCCGAGACTGCTCTCGATACAAATCAGGCGTTCGCCGATATAGTGGAACAGGTAGTAGTTACCGTAGCCATCGCGAATTTCAGAGAGTTTTAGAGTGCCACTCTCGCCTATCGCTTTAAAGTGTTTTTGTACGCCATTTAAGGCGCCGTAGGGGCTTAGCACCCAGTGCTCATCGCTTACTTGGGTGAGGGAGAGTTTTTCCACCACATTGTGGCTTCGCCCGCTATTGCCCGGTGTCGGCAAACTAATTACCCGACCCTCGGCATCATAAAACTTTACGGTTTTATTACCCGGGACCAGGCGCTCGTTTAAGGTGTGCGCCCAGCCATGGCCTAATCCAAAATCCTCACTATTACTGCTGCGATAAGATCGAGTCAGGGTTAATGGCAGCGGGCCATCCAGTACCGCATCTACCAGGGATAAAAACTCCTCCCCGGTTTTTAAGTTGATTGGATCACCGCTGTGACGGGAGTTATCTGCACAGGGTACAGCCTCACCTGCCGGCGTCTGTCCCACTGTAGTAGTTGCGTTGTCAGGCTCGTTGCTATCGTTCGCTTGACTATTCTGGGTACTATTTGAATTACTGCTGGCGCTACTGTCGGAATTGCTATTGTTTTGATTACTGCTGGAACCACTAGAGCTTCCAGAGTTGGAACTGCTCGAAGAGGAACCACCAGAGCTTACTGGCACAGCCTCCTCAGAGGAGCTAAAGTCGGAAAAGCTGGCGCTGCCGCCCTTAGCACCGCTTTCCTTGGCGGCCAGCAGCCGCTGTTTTTTCAGCTTGGCTAAATCCAACATTAGCTCGCCGACATTTTTAAAGGACTTCAGCAGGCGTGCATTTTTAACCATCGCCGCAGCCGCACCGACACCCCCGGTAACGGCGGCAAGAACAATCGTGAGAATAATCTCAAAGGCACCACCACCGGCCATTTCGGTCATTTCCAGGCTGTGCTGGGCTTTTACATAATCTTGGGCAAAGCGGAAAATAATATCGCGCAGGGCTGGGTCATCGTAAATAAGCTGGGTAACATCCAGAGCCAGTTCCAGCTGCTGCCGGGTGATTGAGGAGGGATCAAAGCCGAGAACATCGACGGTTTCCCGTTGCAAGGCAGTGACATTCTCCCGGTGAGACTCTTCAAAGCTCTTGTCATGTAGGAAGTAGTCCGCTGTGGCAACTCCCAGCCGGTGGGATTGGCGGATGGGATTGAGCATCAGCGCTACTTCAAGCACATCTTTGGTCCACACCGCCAGGCCCCAGGCGGCATTGCCCAAACCTGTGGCCCCGCTTTCAATATAGGCGCCCACTTTTTCCAGAGTGGAGCGCTGTTCGTGTTGCCGCTGGATCTGGGCCGCTTCGACGCGCTCTTGGGCGATAATTTGCTGTAACCCCAGACGGATTTTAACGATTAAGTCCGCCGGCTGGTTTTCCTGTGCCGCAATAGCAGCGGGCGCCTGTTCGATAATCAGGCGGCTCTGTACCAGGGCGCGATAAATTTCCCGCGCATGGATGGATAAATAGCTCGGGGGCTCGGATGCAGGCCCTGAAAACGGCGTGCCGAAGGTGCTGGCTTGGAGGCCGTTATTGAGTGGAAAAAAGTGTGTGTAAATATTCTCAATGGCGGCATCGTCGAACATTGAAAGTAAATGGCTGGCATCCACCTGCATCGGGAATGCAACCGCATCTCCCCCCGCTGTCCTGACTTCGTACTGGATACCCTGCTTATTTTCAATGCGTAGTAGCATGATAATTCCTTAAATGCTCACACCTGGAAAGAAGTTCATTCAATTCATCGCGACTTTAGAGTATGGGAGAGTCCCTTGGATAATCAGCTAGTCAAATTTATTTGAAACTGATTGGTCGCCAATAAGCGGCTGCTTCAGGTGAAATCATGACCGATTAAATTTGAAGCGGTCAGATCTGCTAAGAATACATAGTGCACGGCAGTCGGCTATCAACAAACAAAAATCTATTGAGGAGCGCTTTTTGTGGTTTTCCATTCTAAAAAGCACTGAAAATTAGATTTTTCTATTACTTTAACCCTGAAAGGAAAATACTTCTTACTGAATACAACCTGAGGCTGAAATCTATTGCGTTAGATTACCCCAAATAAAGCGAATAAGGTAGATGGGAGGTGTGGAAGGGCGATAGAAAACTCCTAGAAATTAACGGTATAGAATTCACTTAAAGTGGTATTGCCGTACAGCCTTCGAATATGCTCAGAAAGATTTTGATGCTTTCCTAACTTAGGGAGGTGAGGGTCGGGGCCGGCTGCTAAAGGTGCTCCCTGTTATCGATATCCAGTAGGTAGTTGTAAGTTATTGGCGCTGAAGTACCAGTTAAGTTCTTCCAGCTTTGAGCAACCCACAGTGGCAAAGTCCCTCTCGAAACCCTAACGGTAAAAAATTAATAGATAGCTATAAATTGAGAGGGGTGGCTCAATAACTATTCTTTCTCCCCGGCCGCCCTTAGAATCGCTGAGAAAAATATATCGAATGATTCTCTAACATGGATTAATTTAGTTGGATAAAACTTGCGCTCAGCGTTTTGTTCGAAATTATCTCGTATCTATCCACAGGGAAAGTACATAGTTAACCACAGGAACCTACTCGATTAATTTTTCACCACCTTCGTGCAATATGCCAGAGTAGCCAAAGAGAAAGCCCAGTGCTGGCAAGGAGATTTTCACTTCAAACTGGTAGAGCCCATTCACAATAGCCTTTCCGGCATAAACCTTGGGTCTGAACAGTGCTGGAATAGGTATACCCAAAATAGACACGGATCGTTGTAGCCACTGCCAGTTACCGCCCTTGGTTGAAACCCCGAGCTGCATTTTGACCGGGCCGCTGGATTCAATCCAGTAACCCCCTTGTTGATAAGTCCTTACTGGGTAAAACTCTGAAGTAAGGGTATGAGTGTTGGCAAAAGTGCGAGACCAGGTTAGTTTTTCTGAGGAGTGATGAATTTCTACAGAAAAAGGTACCTTGCCAGCTTTTGTGGGCGCCCCCAATTTACGCGCCATGCGCCGGCCAATCCAGCCGGCGATGCCGGAGCCAAAGCGGATATTCACCACCCCATTCAGTTGGGCTCCCTGGGTATGTAAGCGCTGTAAAAGTGGATTCAACGCACTAAAGTCGGGCCCAAACCAGTTGAGAACCGCATTATTCATCGGGTAATACCTGAATAAATCACTAGAGCGCTGTTTCCCGAATGTTTAAGCCTTAGGGCGAACCACCGCTTGCACTGCGCAGTAAATGGTCTTGTCCCCGTCTTTATCCTGCACCTCTGAGGACTCAGAGATCACCTGGGATACAACCAGGTCTGACAGACTAACCACTTCCATCAATTCTTTCTTACAGCTGGCAATATTGGCGGTATTAGATATGGCAGCGTCGTAACTGGTTTTGTGGGAGAAAGCTCTTTCCTCCTCGCCTCGGCGGCTGCGTTGAATACTTTGGTAAGCCTCTTTGCTCGCATCCACAGTATCGCCAATAACACGGCCCGGTTTGACTTCGAATTGCATGCAGGCAGTAGTGGCGAGAGTCATGGCAATAAGGGGAAAAAGTTTGTTCATTTTTCGATCTAAGTCCATCTGATATTGAATACTGCTGTAGAGCTTTGGGACACGCTGATTGCGGTCAGCAAAATAACCCGCAGGATCTTATCGGGATATGGCCAGTAATCAAGTGAGTCTGTAAATAGATAGCTTCAATAGGTGGGCAATAACTGGAGCCAGAGAAATATCGGAGTCCTTTGTAAGAATTCGCTACCTGGTACGACAAAGCTAGAGAGCTTCTGGGTCATTCTGCGTGTCTCTGTAAGTCCAGCAGGGCGCGACTTTAGGGTCATATCTGTTTAAGGCTCGCAGAGAGATTGCGTAATGACACAGGGGCTCCCTTGCTATACCAGCAAATTAGTCTATTTATTGGGACTCGTACCCCTCCACTTGAGGTATCACTAATATGAAACTACTTTACCGCACCCTGTTCGCAACTCTCTTATTGCTCTCTGTGCCCCTCGTATCAGCCGGTGAGCGTTTCTCCGAGATGCGCTTTAAAGAGCTGCAAGCTGCCAAGCAGCCAGTATTGATTGATGTGCGGGCAGACTGGTGCCCTACCTGTAAGAAGCAGAGAGTGATTCTTACGCAATTCCAGAAAGAGAATCCCCAGTGTGGCCTCACTGTTCTGGATGTGAACTTTGATCAACAAAAAGAGTGGGTAAAGCACTTTCGTGCGCCCAGACAGTCAACCCTGTTGCTCTATCTTGGGGAGCAGCAGGTTTGGTTCAGCGTTGCCGAAACACGCGCCGATGTGATTCGCCAGAATATCTTTAACTCGGTGAAGGCTTGCGGCGAAAATGCTTGAATACAGTGCTATCCCCCTGGCCCTGGTTGCGGGCACGCTGAGTATTCTCTCCCCTTGTGTCTGGCCGCTGGTGCCAATGGTCGTTGGCGCCTCCAGCAGTGCAGGGCGCTGGGGTCCCTATGCGCTCGCTATAGGGCTTAGCTTATCCTTTGCCCTGGCTGGAACCGTACTGAGCTTTCTGCTGGTCTCTTTAGGGCTGGACCCGGAGTTATTTCGCTATATCGCGGCCATCCTGTTGGTGGTTGTGGCCCTTATACTGCTTATCAAACCCCTGTCCGACTGGGTGACGCTGCGTTTGTCCAAGCTTACCGCCGGGGCGAGTATTACCGGTGATGGTGCCTGGGCCGGGCAGTTTGGTATCGGCTTCCTCACCGGAATTATTTGGCTGCCCTGCGTAGGCCCCACTCTGGGAGCGGCAATTGCGCTCGCCTCCATAGGCCAGCAGCTGGGCCAATCTTTTATAGTGATGTTTTCTTTTGGGTTGGGTACCGCTGCCGCTTTGTTGGTGGCCGGGGGGCTCTCGCGGAAAATTTATAGCCGCTTATCCCCGTCAGTGGGGGCTTTTGCACTTGGTGGCAAAGTGGCGCTTGGGGTCATACTTTTACTGCTCGGTGTTATGGTTTTGAGCGGCTTTGATAAGGTGCTGGAAACCTGGGCTTTGAACTGGATGCCCGAGTGGACGTTTAGTTTTTGATTTTGTTTTATTAAATCCAGAATTGGATATCTGGGGAGCCTGTAGGGGCGGGATCTGGTAGTTCTACAAACGAAGATGAATTTTATGAGAAGGAATACTATCCATTTTTTCAGGGCTACCAGACGGACATACCTTACGCTAGGACACTGAATGTTTACGATCAGGAAGAGTTTAATAATATCTGGCTAACTATTCCAGCTGTATCGGGAGATACACCGTGCTCGGATTTTGAAGTCAACCAGGCGGTAGTGATGTTAACTGAAATTACTGTTTTCTCAGTACTTGAGGTGACGAGTTTTGATAGATACCAATACGCAATGATTGAATTTGAGCGTGGCAACAAGCCGGTTTCTGTACTTTTCAAAGAAAAGAATGGCTATAACGCAATTGTTTATTAAGGTTTGACGATTCGAATCGAGACTCTTTCCATAAGTTAACGCATCCTATGCGCTGTTAATCCTGCCGGATTCTTCAATCCATTGCTGGCCAAAACCTGCTTTTTGGATATGGCCGATAAAAATATTCATTAGCCTTTCCATGCAGCTCTCAAGGTCTACTTCAAACTCTAATTCTTCGTCGGCCTGGTAATCTTCAGCTGCTTGATCTGCCATGTCCCAGAAAAACTGGGTTAGTCTGCGAGCTTCGTCTTCGGAGAGAAGGTCACTATTGCAGAGGATAATATTTTCAGCCCACCGATTGTTTAGCTGTCGGGCATAGTGAATGGCTATATCCTTAGCGGCCAGCTCATATTTATTGAATTCCATTACTATTTATAAGCCTGAATATGTGTTCCACTTTCCATAAATAATAGCTTCTGGCTAGCGCTATTAACCTTGGTCCAGAAGAGCTTACGGTGATGGGTGACCTCTTTTGAACCGCAATATTCACAGCCTTAATCCACCGGCCAGTAAATACGCACCAGCGGCATTAGTGCCCTGCCTTCCAAATCGAAGCTCTCATAGTGGCTGACGATTAAGTCGGCCAGGTCGTCCAGGTCTACCAGGGTGAGGGGGAAGGTGGAGCGGTCGGCTTCGTAGCGGGCTTCGCGGGTGAAGCCGCCAGTGCTGACGAATAGGCCGGAATCCCCTTCCCGCAGGGCGCCGATAAAGCCGCGTATGGCGGGGGCGCCCATGGAGCCATCGCGATGTTTCACTTCGGCTTTAATGCGCGGCTGGGTAAGGCCCAGGCCGTCCGGTGAGGCGATCACATCCACACCGCGATCAGGGCCCTTGGGGGATACCTTGGCCTTAAAGCCCATTGCGCGCAGTATCGCCGCAACCAATTCCTCCATTTCCTCGGGCAGCAGTGCGGCGATCTTGTCTTTGATGAGTTCGTGGCTCTGGGCCACGGTTTCGTCTTTGAGCTGTGCGCTGTCCGTTTCTGCGGCCTCGTCTTCCTGCGGCGTTAGCGTACGGCCCTCGAATATGGTTAGGAAGGCATCAATGGTTTCCTGGCTTAGGGAGAAGAGGGTGAGGGTGGAGCCGAGGGAGTTCTTAGCTTTTTGTGGCAGCTGATCGCGGCTGACTTTGCCGAGCCACTCCACCTTACGCAGGTTGGCATAGTCACCGATAATATCCGGCTGGTAGAGGTACTCCCCTTTATCGACCCCCAGCAAGTAGTTCCGGGTCTCCGGGTTGTAGCTCACAATATAATCGCCTGCGGCAATCTGATCGCGAAACTTCAGGATCATGGCCAGGGCATTGGCGGTAGCCGCAGGCTTGTCATTGCCGTAAATCTTGATGTATTCGTCCCGCAAGCGCTCGGTGCTTGAATACTGGCTTAGGTCTCCCAGCTGTGACCAACCCACTGCGGCAAAGCCTTTCTCGAAGTCTTCACTGTAAATACCACCGCGCCCGGCGCGGATCATCCATGCGTTGGTCATTCTTCGAATTCCTTATTTTCTAATTATTTAAACAGCTTTTGCGTGCAGTGCAGGGCTTAAGAGTTAGCAGTTAACAGCTTAAAACCCTATAGCGGTTTAACCTTCTATACGACAGGGCTAGTTGCCTTTAGCGCAGGTTTTTGATTTTGCATATTTTCTTGCTTCGCCCAGTCACGCTTGAGTAACTTGTCATAGGTAATACTGATATCCAGGGCAAGTGCTCTACCGGGGAGAGATTGTTCGTATCTTCCTGCGTGAATTTTATTGCGGGCATCTCTCACTTCGTCGATTTGTTCCTTCTCTTCGCTATTAATCAGGCCATCCTTACAAGCACTATTAGTCATTTTGCTAAATGTACCATTTTTGTAGTGGTGAAAGAGCAAACCCTCCAATACTCCACCAACCATAAGTACATAAGACAACCAGGATTGGCTGTTAAATGCGTTATCGGCTTCTTCAGCAAATTGGCCGAGGCGGCGCTGTAAGCCATCATTATCAATGTGAGGAAATAAGAGTTGGTAGTCTCTGACTCCATTATGATAAACAGTAAGCCAACCATTGGGGTCTCCCAGCATCGGTAAACATCTGGAGGAAAGTACCAGAGTGTCGGCCGTGAGATGATACTCTGGTTGCTGGGGGGCGGTTTCTGACATTACTTCATGCCCCAGTGTTATCTGGCTGTGGTGTATCGCGTAAGCCGGCAGTTGCGGTAATCGAAATACCGCATCGGACTGCTGATAAACTGGATCGTTATCGGAAATATAGTCTGGATTCTGGAGTGGAAAAATGGTGATCTGCATATTAGCTTTGCGTATATTCGCAGATTGCATCTGTTGCTGATAATTGAATCTTTTTAATTTTAGCTAAATATTTTTTCAGACTGTTACAGAGAAGCATAAGTTGGTCAACTTTAACCGCTATACGATGTTGCTCTTTTAGAGGAGGAATAGGCAAAACCCATTTGGATATAGCATCCATTCCTATATTGGCTTGATTCGCTGTGCCTGTGGACTTTTCGTAGATCTTATCTAGCAATCTGTCCTCCTTTAAGGCTTTGATAATGTATTCCTTGCTAACTAATAGGGTCTGTATATTACAAAGGCGCTGATTAAGGAAGAGTGTTCTTTCCTCTACATCACTATCATTAACCATGAGGGAGTAGAGATAGTCTCGTTTTCCTTTGGTTCCGGTCATGGTTAGTAGAATATCACCTGGAATAATTTTGTAGCTCTCTGTACTTTCAGCAAGTATAGAAGATATATATGCAGGTTTTTCCTCGACTCTTAGCTTATCCGGCCGGATGTTACCCATGCGGATAACTTGAAATAAGGTGGGCATAAGGAAATCTCCACTCTTGTAAGCATAACCTCCCTTTATATTTGAGAAATTACCGAGATGAGACCACTCCCATCCTGTAGGCAGTTCAAACGGCTTTTCCTCATCTCCAATCTCCGGCAAGGGCTTTTGCTTCTTAATCTTTTTTTCTTTGATCAGCTGTGCCTTTTCCGCTGCAATTCTATCTAGTAACACACTCGCTGGTTCGTCGTTGGGATCTTGGGGTACCAGTTTGCCCATGACGGCCAGTTGCAGGATGGTTTGCTTGAGTTGTTCTACGGCGTAGTCGGTGGTGATTAGGGTATCGAAGTGTTCGCTCAGGCGGGCCCAGTTTTGCTTGAGTTCTTCGGCGTCTTGGGCGCTGGTTAGGGTTGCCAGCAGGGTATCCACTAGCTGTTGGTGGGCGTCCAGACTGGCTTCGGTTTGCTGTTCCAGTTGGTCGCAGAGGGCCATTAGTTGGTCGACTTTAGCTACTATCCGGTTTTGTTCCGCTAAGGGTGGTAGCGCAAGATAAGTATGTGCAAAATATTCTCTTGGAACACGTTTTTGGCCTGCTGATCCTGTCATTTTGCTTTCTCCCAATTTTAAAAACTGAGGTGATTTCAAATGTAGGAGTATAAAAAACCGGTTGATATCATTTGTAATTGGCCTAGCTACATGTAGCTCAGTTGTGCCTGTGCCATATCCATTGATTAGCCCAGAAAAAATAGCGGCCTTACTATTCTCAAAGCATGGTGTGATTTTGGCTATAGCAATGTCTCCATCGGCAAAATGTGTATAGCCTTTTTTAATTTCTGACCAATTACGAATCTCCTGCCCATGACTTCCTTTGATATTTGTATGAATCAGTGGCATGGGAACAAATGAAGCTTTATCCTCATCTCTGAGATTGTTTTTGGGGCCGATTTCACAAAAATCGTCGATAGTGGTCCACGACCACCCCTGGGGAGCGGGGAATGATGGTTCTGTATCGAGTGGCGCTGACAGCTTCTTGGTTTTTTTAATCTTTTTTTCTTTTATCAGCAGCTCTTTCTCAGCAGCGATCCTCTCCAACAGTACACTCGCCGGCTCATCATTCGGATCTTGCGGCACCAACTTACCGCGCACCGCCAGCTCCAGAATCAGCTCGCGCAGTTTCTTAATGCCATATAGCTCTCTTTTGCTATTGCTGCCACGGCCCTGGGTTTTCTTGGCTTTAACCGCAGAGGTCCAGAGTTCCAGATTCTCAGTAATTAATTGTTCTGCACTCATTGCTATTAACCCCCACTCTTGCCGGTAAGGGCTTCGGATAAGATGCCTTTCAGCTGATCGCGCAACTTCTGGATCTCCGCCTGCTGCTTGCTGTACTGGGCCAGCAGGGCATCGGGGTCGTGGCTGATTTCCTCTTCCTGGTGGGGGTTTTTGATATCCAGGTTGTAATTGCGCTCGATAATCTCGTCGATGCTCACCTGCCAGGCGTTCTCGTTGGCCTGGCGGTTTTTGCGCTTGAGCTTGGTTTTTTGGCGTTTGCCCTCGCCCCACCAGTCGGCACACTCATCGAAATGGGCCAGCTGCATGGGTTTGGTTTTATTAAAGGCTTTTACCCCTTCGGGCAGGGGTACTTCGTAGTACCAAATATCTTTGGTGGGTGTGCCTTTCTCAAAAAACAGGATATTGGTCTTGATGCTGGTGTAGGGGGCAAATACCGATTTAGGCAAGCGCACAATGGTGTGCAAGTTGCACTCTTCCAGTAGCATTTTCTTGATTTTGGTTTTTACACCCTCGCCAAATAGAGTGCCGTCTGGCAGTACTACGGCGGCGCGGCCCTTGTTTTTTAATACCTCGACAATCAGCTGCAAAAATAGGTCGGCGGTTTCACGGGTCTGCATTTCGGCGGGGAAGTTTTTCTCGATACCGTCCTCCTCGGTACCGCCGAAGGGTGGGTTGGAGACCACCACATCGATATCTTCATCCCAGCTGGACAGGGGCTTGCTGAGGGTATTGCCGTGCTTGATTTGTACCGGCACCTCTATGCCGTGCAGCAGCATATTGGTGGTACACAACAGGTGCGGTAGCTGCTTTTTCTCTACGCCGCAGATTTGCTCTTGTAGGGTCTGCTGGTCTTCGGCGGTTTTTACGTAGTTGCTCTCTACGTGGTCGAAGGAGCAGGCGAGAAAGCCGCCGGTACCGCAGGCGGGATCGAAGATGGTTTCCCCCAGTTGTGGGTCGATCATCTGCACAATAAAGCGGGTCACGGCGCGGGGGGTGTAGAACTCTCCGGCGTTGCCGGCGCTCTGCAAGTCTTTCAGGATCTGCTCGTAGATATCGCCAAACAGGTGGCGTTCGCTGGAGTCGGTAAAGTCGATTTCGTTGAGCTTGTTGATCACCTGGCGCAGCAGGGTGCCGTTCTTCATATAGTTGAAGGCATCATTGAACGCCTCCTTAACGACAAAGCCTCTGGGATTACTGCTGATCGGCGCCGACAGGCCCTTGAGCTTGGGGAATAACTGTTCGTTGACGAACTCCAGCAATTCATCGCCGGTAATCCCCTGGCTGTCGGCGGCCCAGCTGCGCCACAGGTATTTTTTGGGAATTGGGGCCCGGTAGTCGTCCTGCTCAAACTCCAGTTCCTCTTCCTGGGCATCAAAGATTTTCAGGAACAGCAGCCAGGACATCTGCCCGAGGCGCTGGGCATCGCCGTCGACGCCGGCGTCTTTGCGCATAATATCTTGGATGGATTTGATGACAGTGCTGACGGACATAGTACTTCTCAATCGTAAATGGCTGCGCTCGTTGGCTGAGCGCAGCTGGGGTATTTGTGTGTTTGCTGGTCGGCCTTAGTGGCTAGGCGCTGAGGTCGTCGTCGCAGTAGAGCTGGTCTTCCAGCTCGTGCAGCGCCTGGCGGTATTCGTTTTTACCGCCGAACTCTTTTTGTACAATGGTCTTGGGGCTGCCCAGGGGTTTAATCTGCGGCACCTTGAGCTCGGCGTAGCTCGGCTGTTCCAGCTGTTTGATACCGTCATCGGCATATTGCTCGATCAACATATCGAGCACCTTTTGTGCAACATCGGAGTATTTACTGAAGTAGTTGCGCTTCTTGACGTTCTCGGCCCGTTCGCGCCGGGTCAGTGGCGGCTGATCGTATACGATGTGGCAGATAAGGTCGAACGGGTCCATATCCCGGCCCACTTCTTCCTCCAGTACTTCCCAGATCACGCCTTCTGTGGCGAGTTGGTCAATCACTGCTTGTTTGCGCTCGCTGTCTTTCCACTTGCGGGTGAAGTCGTCCAGGGAGGCAAAGCATTTGCTGACGGCTTTGCGGGTGTAGTCCTTAAAGGATTCGGTGACCAGTTTGCCGTCGGTATCGTAGTACTGCACGCGCTCAGCCATCTTTTTCACGGCGACGCCGTTGACCCGGTACTTGATAAAGGGCTCGTCCTCCTCCTGCAAATTCGGGTATTGAATGGAGTTACTGGAGGCTCCGTCGATTAGTGTGTTTTCTTCGTTATCCGTATTGGATTCGTCCGCTTGTGGCTGGTCTTCGATTTGGTTGAGTTCGTTATCGAAGGTGGGATTGTCTGGGTCGATAATCTCCGCCGGATTGGCGGCTAAGACCTTCTCCGGGATGCCGTCGAAGCGCTCGTCGGCAAACAGCTCGGTGGCTTTCTTGAAGTCGAGGATGGTAAACCAAAGTTTGTTGAATTTTTCATCAATACGGGTGCCGCGCCCGATAATCTGTTTGAACTTGGTCATGGACTGGATGTTTTGATCCAGCACCACCAGCTTGCAGGTTTTGGCATCCACGCCGGTGGTCATCAGTTCGGAGGTGGTGGCGATCACCGGGTAGGCTTTTTTGGGGTTAATAAAGTTATCCAACTGGGCCTTGCCGATCTCGTCATCGCCGGTGATTTTCATCACGTACTTATCATTCTTGGCGACCTGATCTTTGTTCAGGTTTACCAGGGCGCGGCGCATGCGTTCGGCGTGGTCTATGTCGTTGCAGAAGACAATGGTCTTGGCCATGGGGTCGGTGCGCTTTAAATAGGCGGTGATGGTCTCTGCCACCAGCTGGGTGCGCTCTTCGATCACCATCACGCGGTCGAAGTCTTTTTGGTTGTAGATGCGGTCTTTAATCACTTCGCCATTCTGGTCCAGCTGGCCCTTGGTGGGGCGCCAGCCTTGCAGGTCTACATCCAGGTCTACCCGCACCACTTTGTAGGGGGCGAGGAAGCCGTCTTCAATGCCCTCTTTGAGGGAGTAGGTGTAGATGGGGGCGTTGAAGTAATCGATATTTGAGACTTCATCAGTTTCTTTAGGCGTGGCGGTTAAGCCGATTTGGGTGGCGGAGCTGAAGTATTCGAGAATTTCACGCCAGGCGCTGTCCTCGGCGGCGCTGCCACGGTGGCATTCGTCGATCACGATCAGATCGAAGAAGCCGGGGTCTACCTGTTTGTAGGCTTTCTGGTGCTCCTCTGGCCCGGTGAGGGCTTGGTAGAGGGCCAGGTGGATTTCATAGGCCGGGTCGACTGTGCGGCCGCTGACTTTGGTCATGGCCGTGTCGAAGGGCTGGAAGTCGTTGGTGCGGGTCTGGTCTACCAGAATATTGCGGTCGGCCAGAAATAAGATGCGCTTTTTCTTCTTCGCCTTCCACAGCCGCCAGATAATCTGGAACGCGGTATAGGTTTTGCCGGTACCGGTGGCCATCACCAACAGTATGCGATCCTGCCCAGAGGCGACGGCCTCTATGGTTTTGTTGATGGCTTGCAGCTGGTAGTAGCGCGGCGTTTTGCCGCTGCCGTCATCGTAGTAATCCTGGGTGATAACCGGCAGTTGCTCATCGGTGTAGCCCTTCCAGTCACGGTATTTCTGCCATAGGGTCTCGGGGCTGGGGAAGTCGTCCAGTTGGATTTGCTGCTCAAGTGGGCCGCCATGGTCTAGCGCGGTCTTATCGTGAAACACAAAGCCATCACCGTTACTGGCAAATACAAAGGGCACATCCAGTAATTTGGCGTAGTCGAGGGCCTGTTGCATGCCCTTGTCGACACTATGCTTATTGGCTTTGGCCTCAATTACGGCCAGCGGTATACCGGGTTTGAGGTAGAGGACGATATCGGCGGATTTAACGGTTTTACGCGCACCGACTTGCCCGCGCACAATCACCTTGCCATCCCGCAGCTTGACCTCTTGGCGCAGCTGGTTGTGCCGATCCCAGCCGGATTGTTCAATGGCGGGGAGGATGTATTTCGTAATGATGTCCGCTTCGGAAAACCGCTTCTTGTCCATATGATGCAGGCCTACAGCTGGGCCATATAGTAGGCCCGATACACTTTTTGAATGATTATTGCGACTAAATTTATCACAGGATGGGCTTGAGGGGGATGTGTGTGGGTGGGTTAGTTTGGGGGGTGTTTTTTGTGGTTGTTTAGTGGTGGAAGCAAGTGCGTATCAGGTGGGTAAGTGTGGGGCAGCTGTAATTACCCAAATATCTTTGAATTTAGTGCTAGTAAGGACCAAATTTTTTACTGAATAGCTCTGCCAAGTGTGTTTCGACACCCTTTAGGTTCTCTGCATCGTCGAGTAAATCAGCCAGGCTGTCTTCATCAATTGAATTTTTATCAAGGGTTTCAATATGATTTAGGGTTGTCCCTTGTTACCGTTGGTGGCTCCTAGTTGATGAGTAAGGCTGTTGGTGCAGGTGCTAGATGCACTGATTCACAATGAGCTACGCCTTCTGTTGGCTACATTTACTTCCGTTCAGTATTATACTTAATCGCTAGTTTGAGGTGTTATTAATAAAAAGAGGCTCTTTTTTGCTTGCCCATTTCATCACTTCCTTTAATTTTTTTAATATCATTTTTATTTTTTTGCTCCTTTATCGCTCTTGAAATTTACAAATTGTCTACGGTGCCTTCTTTCTGGTTGTCTGGTTCATAGGGGCTGTTTTGGATTACTTCCTGGTGATGTTTTCTATATCAGGCAGCAGTTGTTCAAGTCGCTTCTTCGCGTCTTCAAGTGTTTTTTTTATCCGGCCGTTCATATATCCACCTCGACTTCAAAATACAGTAACCTGGCAGAGAAGGCTTGTTTTCAGTTGAAGTCCCAAGACTGTCGTCACAGTGATACAATGTTGCTTTATTGTGGTGGTGTTATATATGATGACCGATACCTTCTAGTTGCGATAGTGTGGGAAGATACGCATGATTTTCTTGAAAAAGAAAACTCTAAGTTGTGAGGCTGCGCACTTGAAGCAGAAGTGTTTAGGATGAAAAATTGATGGCAAACTTAAAAGATATTAAGTGGATCAAGGGAGATGCCCCGAAGAAGCAGGGTGTATACATTATCGCTGTCGAAACTTGTGGAATCGCCTCAAGTAGCGCCTCTTATTGGAGTCCCGTTGAGGGTTGGGCAAACATTGCTCCGAATGACGAGGTGAGAGGTTTTATACACTTGGAGGATGTTGTTAAGCAGCTGCCGTATTTCTGGGAAGATGACGGTGAGGGGTATTAATCGCAGTTTTTCTATGCGTGATTAAGCGGGGTCTCTCCGGAGGCATAGTTAGGGATAACACATCAACTGAATTCTTATTCAGGAGCTTAAAGGGGGGCGGAAGTATGCTATTCAAATTTTCCTTCGGCAAAACAGCTAATCAACGATTACATTACTGGTTGCTACAGCCAAGTGCGGCTACATCAGTACAGCGATGGCTTGCCGCCAAATTGAGCTATGCCTTCTGCTGACTAAATTTACGTCTGTTCAGCGTTACGCTTAATTGCTGTTTTCTTGGTGTTATTAATAAAATGAGGCTCTTTTTGGCCTGCCCGTCCCATTGCTCCATTTAATTCTTTTCCCATATCAGTTTTATTTTTTGAGGAGTTGTTCATCTTTTTGCTCCTTTATCGCTCTTGGGATTTCCAGATCGTCTACGATGCCTTCTTTCAGGTTATCTGGTTCATCGGGGCTGTTTTGGTCTGCTTCCTTGTAACGCTTTTCTATATCAGGCAACAGTTCTTCAAGTCGCTTCTCCGCGTCTTCAAGCACTTTTTTTATTTGGTCGTTCATATATCTACCTCAACTTCAAAACACAGTAATCTGGCAGAGATGGCTTATTTGCAGTACTGACATAGTGGTACCCCTGTGCTTCATTGTAGGTGCGAGTTTTGGCTGAGGTAGGTCTTATGATCCTAATTTCGTCGGCTCCTAGCATAGTCGCATAGGCTTGTGCGGCATATGAGATTAGTTTAAATCCCTTGAAGCCAAGTTTGTCGTCTTTAAAAGGTGTGGGTTCAATAATATTGATTTTTAAGCTGGTGTTACGAGCAGTGGGCATGCCATAAGACAAGCTTACTCATGTCTGGCCTTGCTTAAAAGCTGTGTCAAACGGTTTGAAAACCTTTTGATAACCGGGGTGCTCTATTGTCCAGTGCCAATCATTGTGTTTTCCGGGCTCTCCTTGTGCCCACGAACTTGCTTTAAGGAAATCTCTATAGCTTATTGGGGTTACTTTTGTATATGGAGGGCTAGCAATCTATATTTATCCTAAACGGGACTTATTCAATTACCTGAATCGGGTGATCGCCAAAGCTGAAAAGTTTTGAATAAGGAAGTGGCAGTGGTTGAAGGTAGTGGTTGAAGGTAGTGGTTTGGGGTCTATGTGGCGCGAGCAAAGTGAGCCAGCAATATCTGCTAATTATGTTGTTGTAGTTCGTTATCTTCATGATTTTGGTGCTTACGATCTGGCTTCATGGAATGATAACCAGTGGAGTCTTGGATGCGGTGTAGAAGTGGTAGTGTAGCGGTCAAGTATTTTTGACCAGTTTCTTTTGAGTATCTCGAAATTTTTCTTCTGCCACATTTGGCGGCAAGCCGTTGTTGAGCTGATGTGGCTGCACTTAGCTGTAGTAGTCAATAATGTAATCATCATCTTCTATGGGTGTTCCGTTACACCTTTTTGATCTGATCCCATTTATTTAGAAGGCTCCGACAGGCATTGAGCCTGTCGGATGAAAAGCATCAAGCGAGCTGCTATAAGGGAGATTGAGACTCTGTACCTGTAGCCATTCATTTATTATTGAGATTGAGGAAGTATAGTGCAAATAACTGAAGGGTGAGAGTAATCATGGCAAGCATAGTTGGCGCTGAAATAATGGGTATTTCCTTTAATTGGTTGATTTCTTTTTGAATGACTTTCATTTGAGCTTTAGTATTGGCCATATCTAGATATGGAATGGACTGGAGCTTTGCAATCTGGGTAGTTTTTTCTTTAGGTGATATCTTGTCATTAAATTTTTTAGTGCCATTAAATTTTTTATCGAAAGCCTGAATATCTTTGAAAAGCTTAGCTAGGCTTTCCCATTTGTTCCTGCCTCCTATTGACAGTTCTGCCTTTTTCAGCGCCTCCTGAAGCGCCTCCTGAAGCGCATCACGAACCTTTTCCCATTGTTCTATGAGGAAGACTTCAAGTGATGAGATCGTTTCAAGCTTCGAGTTTATAGATTGCTTGGCTCGGTAGGCTTCTGGTCCATGGCCGGTCGGCACCATTTTCTTATAGTGATGTATTTGATCTTTGGCTGTATCCAGGTCCCGCATGACGAAGCTGAGGTCATGCACGATGCTAGTCAGCTTCTGATAGGAGCCCACATTTCCAGACTTAATCTCTACCAGAGCGGTGCCAATCAGTTGATCCACCCTTGCCTTGGTTGCATGTGCGTCGATAGACATATCCTTTTATCCTCGTAAATCCGTTGAAGAATGTGTTCTACCTCTCTGATTTGAGATGCATATACCACATTCAATCTTTTCCTTGATGAAAATGCGATTTCTAAATCAAATCTGCCGAGTGTCGTGGTCTAATAGGGTGCGGGCCATTGCGCGGAAGCTGTAGGCGGCCATGGTTTTATTGTTATAGCCCAGTGATCTGAGCACTGTCTTCACACCGTTATTAGACAGTGGATGCGAGCTGATGGCAAAACCTATTTGTCATGGCCTGTTAGTGGCTCCAATTCTTGCAGTAAGGCTAGAGTCTGTTTAGCAAGAGGGATAATGTGTGGCTGGCCCAGTTTCATTTTTTCGCTGGGTATTTCTATGTGCTTGGTATTCCAATTGATTTCCGTCCACTCAAGTTTTCGTAATTCTCCAGGGTGGCAGAATAGGAGAGGGGGTAGTTTTAGGGCTGTTTTTACTATGCCACTACAGCCTTCCGGGTGCCCCGGTTCTCAATACGGCGCAGGTAGCAAAGTACTTCCGGTGGGCTTATCTCGGAGATAGGACGCTTACCCAAGTAGGGTTTTAGGTCACGCTCTAAAGTGAGGGTGGCACGGTCCTTTGATGAGTTGGATAGATGGGCCATCTTGGCAGCGAGCCACTCATCGCTAACGGTGGAGAAGCTGTTGTAGTTGGCTTCCAAGGCGGACTCTTTGCGGGCGTGTTTTGTGTCGCGAGGGTCAACGCCTTCAGCTACATGCTACCGAGCTTTATTACGGAGTTCGCTTCAGGCTTACATCTGGGGAGAGCCCAGGTGCCATTTCTGGACGCTTGCTGTGAAGGCGGAAACGGAATACCCAGCGCTTGGCCCCGGTCGGGGTCACTTCGATTGCCAGCCCTTTCTCATCGGACTCGATGTACTTTTTCTCGCGGGGCTTGAGGGCGACGGGGCAACCCTGCGTACTTCCTTGCCCTCCGGCAATTTGGTGAGGTCAGTGGCTCAAATCTGCTCGACCCCACAATTAACCCCACCAAAAATGGCTGGATTTGGTGGGTTTGAGTTAGATTAACTGGGATGGTCCAAATAAACAAAAACCCCGGAAACGCTAAGTTTGCGGGGCTTTTGTGGGCTGTCTGAGACAGCAATCTGGTGGAGATGGCGGGAGTCGAACCCGCGTCCGTCAGCACTCTGCCAGAGGCTCTACATGCTTAGCTCCGTCTATTGATTTAACCCAGTACAGCCCGGCGGTCAGGACGTATAGGGCGATCCCGTAAGATTTTTAACCGCTTACCCACGGGTATGGCTTGCGGCGATCCAGTTCTGTATAACAGTCAACAGCGCGATACTGGAACCTTGCTGAGGACTGCTAAGGGACGAACCCTTAGTTAGTGCTTCACAAGCTGCTTACGCAGCGAGTTGGGCACCGTAGTTGTCGTCGTTGGCAACTAATAAAATACAGCTTTGGATTTACGTGATTCGCTGCCATCACGGCATGCACCCAAGGTTTCGTCACCGGCGTCGAATCCAAGTCATCCCCGATAAGAAACACTTTCGTGTGTCGTCCAGTATACCCCAAAACTTCTCTGAGTAATAAATTTTATGTCACTGGCGTTTAGGCGATCAGAATCGCTGTTGTCAGGGGGTGGTTTGCGGAGGAGGGTGCCCGGCGGTGGAGGCCGCCGGGGGAGGGCTTGATCAGCGAATGGATTGCACAAAAGCGGTCAGGATCAGCAGTGGGCAGACGATGCGCACGTACCAGGGCCAGATCTTCCAGAACAGGGTGCGTTCGATATCCGGGTGACCCTTCTTTAACTCCGTCAGCAATTGGTCGCGGCGCCAGATCCAGCCGGCAAAGATACACAGGGCAATGCCGAGCAGGGGCTGGCCGTATTCGGTGCTGATACTGACGGCCAGGCCGAAAAGGTCGTCGAAGTTGTAGATGATAGTGCTGCTTACCCCGAAGATAATCAGGCCAACGATCGGGGTGGCGATGCGACGGGGAATATTCAAGTTCTCGATAGAGAAGGCCACCGGTACTTCCAACATGGAGATGGAGGAGGTGAGGGAGGCGATAACCATCAGCGCGAAGAAGGCGATGGCGACAAATATCCCGGCTTCGCCCATGGTGTCGAACAGCGCGGGCAGTACCTGCAAAATCAGATTGGGACCGGCGATCAGGGCGCCGTCGGCAGCGAAGATCTGGGTGCCGGCCTCCTGGGCCACGTACATGGCGGGCAGGATCAGCAGACCCGCAGTAAAGGCGATGCCCACATCGATCAGGGTCACCAGGGCGCCGAGGCGCGGCAGGCTCTCCTGCTGGCTCAGGTAGGAGCCGTAGATCAGCATGGTGCCAACACCCAGGGACAGGGAGAAAAACGCCTGGCCCATGGCGGAGATCAGTAGATCCGGGGTGAAGTGGTCGAAGTTGGGCATCAGGTACACTTCCAGGCCGGTGAGGGCGCCGGGCTGGGTGAGTACGTAGCCGATCAACAGTAGCAACAGGATGATCAGCGATGGCATCAACAGGGTGGACCAGCGTTCGATGCCTTTCTCAACACCGCTGGCAATAATCAGCATGGTGAGACCGCTGAAAATGGCGGTCATGATCATATTGCGTTCGGTGCTGTTGCCGGCCAACCACTGGGCGGCCTCGTGGGCGCCGAACAGGCTGGCGAAAGGCCCGGCCAGGTGGGCCACCATCCAGCCTGCCACAATGGCATAGAAGCTCAGGATCAGAGAGGCCACCAGGATGCCGCCGAAGCCGGTCAGGCCGCCGAAAAAGCGGCTGATGGGGCCAGTGGCAATGGAGCGCAGCGCCTGCACCATATTGCGGCGCGCGTGGCGGCCGATGGTGAGTTCGGCCATCAGGGCCGGGTAGGCGAGGGCAAAGGCTAAAAATAAGTAGGCGACTACAAAGGCGGCACCGCCGTTACTGGCGGCCTTGGTTGGAAAGCCCCAAATATTGCCGAGACCCACGGCGGAGCCCGCCGCAGCCATCAAAAAGCCAATATTCGAGCTGAACTGTCCTCGCGGTGCACTCATGCTAAATCCTGTATTTATTGTTCTGATGCTTCACTGTGCATTATTTGTGCGCCGAGCGCATTAGGCGTTGCTTTTCGCGGTTCCAGTCACGTTGCTTCTCCGTTTCGCGCTTGTCGTGGTGGGCCTTACCTTTGGCCAGGCAGATTTCACACTTCACCAGGTGCCCCTTCCAGTACAGGGCGGTGGCGACCACGGTGTGGCCCTTTTGCTCAACGGCGGCGATCAGCTTGGAGAGCTCGCGCTTGGTGAGCAGCAGGCGACGGGTGCGGTCGGGTTCGGTGACAAAGTGGGTGGAGGCGCTGGCTAGCGGCTGGATATTGGAACCCAGCAGCCAGGCTTCGCCGTTTTTGAATATGACATAGCTGTCGGTCAGTTGGGCTTTGCCCTCCCGACAGCTTTTGACTTCCCAGCCTTTCATCTCAACGCCCGCCTCAAACTTTTCTTCAATGAAATAGTCGTGGCGGGCCTTCTTGTTGAGGGCGATGGTATTGGAGGTTTGTGCTTTCTTTTTCTTGGCCATGAAAACTACGAGTAACTAAATAAAACTGTGTCCAAAAAACTTCAGGGCCACGGTATTGATAAAGATCAGCAACAGTATCAATGGGATAAAAGTGCCCAGGGAGAAGTTAACGTATTTTTGCGAAAACGAGCCTGCAAAGCCATTGTCGCCTTCTTGCAGCTCTCGATCAAAATTGGATTTCTTCCATTTGTAGATCACGAACAGACAAACCAGCAGGCCGTTTAAGGGCAGGATGGTGTCGTAGAAGATAATCTCCACCAAATCGAAGAAGGATTTGTTCTCGCCGGCCAGTTGTACAAATTCAGTAAACCAAGTGGCCATACCGAATGATACGGCGCAAGCGATGGCCAGCACAAATTGAACTGCCGCGACCACGCAAATTGCCTTCTTGCGCTCCATATTGCGCTCGTCGCGCAGGGTGGCGATGGGCACTTCGATAATGGAAACCAGCGAGGTAATTGCGGCAACCAGTACCAGGAAGAAGAACACTGCCGCTACGGCGCTGGCGCCTATATAGCCGATGCCATCCTGCAGGGCGAGGAAAATCTTTGGCAGGAACAGGAAGATCATACCGGCGGAGGAGTCGCTCAGCTCGGTCGGGTCGATCTGTGGATTGAAGTGGAAAATACTCGGCAGAATCAGCAGGCCAGCAGTAAAGGCCACCAGTGTATCAGTAATGGCTACGGCGCGGGAGGAGCCGGGAATAGAGTCCCGCTTCTTCATATAGGAGCCGTAAGTAATCATGATGCCCATACCCAGCGACAGGGAGAAGAAGGCCTGCGCCATGGCTTTGCTGATTACGCTGCCGTCAATTTTGCTGAAATCGGGTACCAGGTAGTAGCGCAAACCGAGGGCGGCGTTATCCAGGGTCAGTACAAAGAACACCAGTCCCAATAACATCACAAACAGCATGGGCATCAGGGTCTTGGCGGCCCGCTCGATACCGTCTTTAACGCCCATCGCGAGAATGGCGTTGATGATCAGCATCAGGATAACCAGATAAATAAATATCGTGGGGGTGTTAATAAAGTGGACAAAGAAATCCGGTGTGGCGAGCTTATCCAGGTTGCCGGAAAAGATTTCTACCAGGTAGCCCATCACCCAGACGGTGACCACCAGATAGAAAACCGCGATCATAAATGGGGTGATCAGGGCCAGCCAGCCGGGAATACTCCACAGGGGTGAACCCTGGGATATGGTGCGATAGGCCCCGACGGGGTCTTTGTCTGAGCTGCGCCCCATAGCGAGCTCCGCCATCATCACCGGCAGGCAGATCAGGAAGACAAAGAGAGCGTAGACCAGTAAAAAGGCGCCGCCCCCGCTCTTGGTGGCTGCTACGGGGAATGCGACCAGGTTGCCAATACCGACGGCAGAACCTGCGGCGGCCAGGATAAAGCCCAGCCTTGAGCCAAAATGCTCTCTCACTGCGGTCATAAGTAGTCTCGCTATTATTTTTTATGAATGCTTGTTTTTGTTACTGCGGCTAGGGCTAAACGTGACCTAGCGGTAATAAATGCGATTGTTGCAGGAATTGTCTTGCTTGAGTAGCGCCGGCTGGCAAAATTAGCCGCTGAATGGTGATCCCAGGTGATTTTGCCTGATGGACTGGGTTAGACGGTAGGAATGACTGAAATAGAACGCAGCGCGCTGGTGATGTACAGCGCAGAACAGATGTTTGATCTGGTCAATGATGTGGCCAGTTACCCGCAATTTTTGCCCGGCTGTCGCGCGGCGGAGGTGATCCACAGTGACGAGAGTACTTTAGAGGCGCGCCTGGATTTGTCGCGCGCGGGGATTAAGCAGAGCTTTGTAACCCGCAACCAGCTGGTGCGCCCCGAGTCGATGACGCTCAAGCTGGTGGACGGTCCCTTTGAGCAGTTCGAGGGGTTGTGGGCGTTTACCCCGCTGGCTGAAAATGCCTGCAAGGTGAGTTTTACCCTGTCGTTCTCGATGAAAAATCGATTGATCGCGGCGGCGGCGGGAAAAATTTTCAGCGACCTGGCTAATCAAATGGTTGCGGTTATGTGTGAGCGCGCCGAGGTAATTTACGGGAAACCCCAATGACAGAACAAAAAACAATTTCGGTGGAAGTGGTCTACGCACTGCCTCACGAGCAGCGCTTGATGCGTTTGTTGGTAGTGGAGGGCACCACTGCGCGGGAGGCGTTGATTCGCTCGGGCATCCCCGAAGAGTATCCGGAAGTCGATCCGGACAGTGCGAAAATGGGGATTTTTGCCCAGGCGCTGGGGAGTAAGGGGTTGCCGCCGGCGGATAGCTATGTCCTGCAACCCGGCGACCGGGTTGAAGTCTACCGCCCGCTGATTGCCGATCCCAAAGAGGCGCGCAAACAGCGCGCCGAGAAGGCCAAGCGCCAGGCCGAGAAGAAAAAGGGGGCCGAGGGGACTTCTGCCTAGGGCCACTCCGCCGGCTGCCAGTCACCGCTGGTGGCTACCAGGGCGTCTTCGTCGAAGTAGACGCTGAAAGTCTTCTGGGTGATATTGCCTTTCTTGTCGCGCAGGCGGTTGACGTAATCCCAGCGGTTGGGATTGTAGGTATCCTCCAGCAGCGGAGTGCCCAGCACAAATTGTACCTGGCGTCGGGTCATTCCGGGCTTCAGCTGGTCCACCATCTCCTGGGTAATGATATTGCCCTGCTGCACCTCAATGCGGTGTACGCCGGGGAATTTTACCAGTGTGCAGGCACCCAGTAGGGCGCAGAGGAAGGCGATGGTGAGAAATCTCAGACTAGGCGGCATTCATTGCTCCATTATTTGGTTTCAAACGGCAGCGCTCGCGCTGATTTCTTATAAACAGTCAGTTTAGTTCGATGCGAAGAAAAAAAGTTCCTCCACCTCGCCGTTCTGCACTAAGTGAGCAGTACGGGGTTTCTCTGACTCCGCAGGGCATGGGATAATACCCGAAGAGTTGACTCGCTGACAGACGGGACTCCAAGGTCGGAATCCTTGCTAAACGGCAGCTGTGAGCTTGGGCAACTTCGGATCACTTTTAAAATCCTGCCGGGAAATATTGATACATGTCGAACGAAAACCAGGAATTGCGCAAGGCTGGCCTCAAGGTCACTCTGCCGCGAGTAAAAATTCTGCAATTGCTTGAGAGCACTAGCGAGCAGCACTTGAGTGCTGAGGATGTCTACAAGCTGTTGCTGGAAGCGGGAGAGGATGTGGGCCTAGCCACGGTGTACCGGGTGTTGACCCAGTTTGAGAGCGCGGGCCTGGTAGTGCGCCACAATTTCGATGGCGGTCACTCTGTATTTGAGCTGGATCGCGGCGATCACCACGACCATATGGTCTGCACCGATACCGGCAAGGTTATCGAGTTCCACAATGAGGAGATTGAGGAGCTACAGCGTCAGATTGCCGAAGAGCACGGCTATGAGCTGACCGGCCACAGCCTGGTTCTGTATGTGACAGAAAAAGAGAAGTAATGCTTGCGGGTGCGGTGTTCACCGCACCCTTCAATGACGCGCGCTACGACTAGCGACAGGGCGGAGTGTAAAGCTCCGGGAACTTGCCAATTTTATCCGCGTAAAACTCCTTGAGCTTCAGCAGCTCGGCTTCCAGGTTTTCCCCAAATTGCGCGATGGGGCCTATGCCCACTTCCTTCTTGGGAAAGTTGATATAGCCCAGTACCACCGGCACCTTGGCGCTGCGGGCGATATGGTAAAAGCCGCTCTTCCAGCGCTCCGCCAGACCGCGCGTGCCCTCGGGGGGAATGGCGATAATCAGTTCTTTGCGCAGTTTGAACTGCCTGGCAGTGGCTTCCACCAGGTTGTTGGCCTTGCTGCGGTCTACGGCAATACCGCCGAACCAGCGCATAGGGACGCCCAGGGGGAAGGTAAACAGCTTGTCTTTGCCCATCCACTGCGGGGTCATCTTCAGCTTGAGCGCGGCGAGGATAAAGTAGTAGCCATCCCAGTTGGTGGTGTGGGGGGCGCCGATCAGTACGTACTGCTTGAGCTTGAGGGACTGCTCGTCAGCTTTGACGCGCCAGCCGTGCAGCTTCAGTAGCATCCGCGCAACCAGGCGCAGGATCGGGGTGACAATGGGGGTGTTGAAAATTGTTCTCTGCATAACCTCAGCCGGGACTACTCATACATAGAAAAATAGGTTACCCAGTATATGGTGACTTTACCCGCCACTCACAGTCATATTTGTTCGTTTGTTCTAAATCGGCACATATATCCGACGAAAGGGGTGATTTACCGGATTGTGTGGCAGCTATTTATTGATCTATGGCACAAGATTGCTTAGCCAAATGTGCCATTTTTGCCTTTTTGCGACATGCGGCGCAGTTATAACGCTTTGGAGCTGGGGCTATGGCCGGCCCCACAAAAATATTGGAGTTTAGCTCCTCCCCAGCATTTCCTCGGCGTGGGCCAGGGACTGGGTGGTGGGGGCGCCGCCGAGCATGCGCGCCACCTCTTGGCGGCGCTCGCCGTTGGTGAGCTCGCGCAGAGCCACAAACACACTTTCGCCATCGCTGTGCTTTTCTACCAGATATTGGCGGTGGGCCCGCGCCGCTACCTGGGCCAGGTGGGTGACACAGATCACCTGGCCGCTGCGGCCATCGCGGGTCTCTCCCAATTGGCGCAGCAGGCGGCCCACTACATCACCGGTGGCCCCGCCGATACCCACATCCACCTCATCGAATACCAGGGTGGGGGTGCGCGAGGTCTGTGCGGTGACTACCTGGATCGCCAGGCTGACCCGGGAGAGTTCACCGCCGGAGGCGATCTTGCCCAGGGGGCGCGGCGGTTGGCCCGGGTTGGTGGAAATCAATATTTCCGCCTCCTCCAAGCCCTGGCTGTTGGGGGTATCCAGCTCTTGCAGGGACAGCTCCACGCAGGCGTGGGGCATGGCCAGGTCCGCCAGCTGACTGTTGACCGCCGCCGCCAGTGAGGTTGCCGCTTTGCCGCGCAGCTTGCTGAGTTGACTGGCGACTTTGCGGTACTGTTTTTCCAGCTGTTCACAGTTGGCGGCCAGGCGCTCCAGGGCGTCGGGGCTGCCGATATCGTCCAGCTCCGCCTGAAGTTGCTGTTGCAGTGCCGGCAGCTCCTGCGGTTGCACCCGGTGTTTGCGCGCCGCCTGGTAGATGGCGCTGAGCCGCTCTTCAACCTCGGAGAGCCGCTCCGGGTCCATCTCGAAGCGGTCGATATGGCGGGACAGGGTGGCTGCGGCTTCATCCACCTGGATGCGTGCGCTGTCGAGCATCTGCGCCACCTCTACCAGGGCCGGTGCCTGCCCGGGCATGGAGGACAGCAGTTGCAGGGCGCGGTGCAGCTGTTCGGCGATATCGCCCTCACCACCGGACAGAAAAGCGGCCAGTTGATAGCTGCCGCTGAGAATTTCCCCGGCATTGGCCAGCTGTTGTTGTTCGCTTTCCAGCGCCTCTATTTCTCCCTCGCTCAAACCCAGTTGCTCCAGCTCCTTGAGCTGGTATTCCAGCAGGTGGCGACGGGCTTCGGCCTCTTCGGCGCTGTCGGCGAGGCTGCGGTAGCGGCGGTAGTGGTCCCGCCAGGTTTTGAAGCGGCTGCGGGTCTCGGCGGTCAGTTCCTGGGCCTGGGCGTATTCATCCAGCAGGCGCAGGTGGGTTTCCTTTTTTAGCAGGGATTGGTGTTCGTGCTGGCTGTGGATATCGATCAGCTGTTCGCCCAGGGCGCGCAGTTGCAGCAGGGTCACCGGTTGGCCGTTGATATAGGCGCGGGAGCGGCCGTCGGCGCCGATAGTGCGGCGCAGAATCACTTCCTGCCCGGCGTCCAGCTCCTGGGATTCGAGCCAGCCGGCGGCGCTGGGGTGCGCGCCGATATCGAAGGTGGCACTGATATCGGCGCGATTGGCGCCGGTGCGCACTAGCTCAGCGCTGCCGCGCCCACCCAGTGCCAGGCCGAGGGCGTCGAGCGTAATGGATTTACCCGCGCCGGTCTCACCGGTCAAGGTGCTGGTACCCGGGCCAAATTCCAACTCCAGTTGGTCCACCAGAGTGAATTGGCTGATAGACAGATGCAGCAGCATAGAGGTCGCTTTGTGTCCTTGCTAATCGACGGGCATCGGGCCCAGTTAGTGGTTATTTATACAGTATTCGCTGGCGCTTAGCTATAGCGGCGGGGTCATATTGCCTCCGGGGTGGGGTGCTTGCGCGAAAAACCACTTGAACTGTGCGGGGATGTCCCCATATAGCCTCCAGTGCCCGCGAGGCGGGCTCAACTCACATTACTGACAGAGTCGACGCGACGGAGAAAGCAGTGGCCAGAGAGCGCAGCGAAGAAGATCAGATTAAAGAGGGGGCGGAGCACGCACCAGCTACAGACGAGGGCGTTTCAGCAGAGGTTGAAGAGCCTTCCTCTATAGAGAGCGAGCTCGCCGAAGAGGCTTTGCAGGGTGAGGCCGAAGGTGCCGATGCCCTGCACGAGGAAATTATCAAGTTGCAGGAGCAGCTGGCAGCGCACAAGGATATGGCCCTGCGCGCTCAGGCGGAAGAGCAGAATGCCCGCCGCCGCGCGCAGCAGGATATCGAGCGCGCGCGCAAATTTGCGGTAGAGAAACTGTTGCAGGATTTGTTGCCGGTTGTCGACAACCTCGAGCGCGCCCTGGCGACTATCGATAGCGCCGACGAAGCCAACAAGGCCCTGGTAGAGGGTATCGAGCTGACCCACAAATCTTTCGTTGAAACCCTGACGAAAAATTCTGTGGAAGTGGTCGATCCCGCCGGTGAGCCCTTCGACCCGGAACTGCACCAGGCTATGACCCAGGTGCCCAACGGCGAGGTAGAGCCGAACACGGTTCTGGAGGTGTTTCAGAAAGGTTATCGCCTTAACGGTCGCCTGGTGCGCCCGGCCATGGTGGTGGTCAGCAAAGCGCTCTAGTGGCAAAAGTGTAAAAGTGGCAGAAGTGTAAAGCGGCCTTGAATTTTTGCGGCCGGCACCAATATAGCTGACATCAGAAGAATTATTTGCGCGTTGAGTACAGAACAGAGCTGGCGGCGCGCACCAAACGAGGAATTGACTAATGGGAAAAATTATCGGCATCGACCTGGGTACCACTAACAGCTGTGTAGCGGTACTGGATGGTGACAAGGCGCGTGTAATCGAGAACGCCGAAGGCGATCGCACTACCCCCTCTATTGTTGCTTTCACTGACGATAGCGAAATTCTGGTAGGTCAGTCTGCCAAGCGTCAGGCGGTGACCAATCCTCAAAATACTCTGTTTGCGGTTAAGCGTCTGATCGGTCGCAAATTCAAAGACGACGTTGTACAGAAAGATATTCAGATGGTGCCTTACACCATCACTGGCGCTGACAACGGCGACGCTTGGGTAGAAGTGAAAGGCGACAAAAAAGCGCCGCCGCAGATCTCTGCCGAAGTTCTGAAGAAAATGAAAAAGACTGCGGAAGACTTCCTCGGTGAGAAAGTTGACGCTGCGGTAATTACCGTACCGGCTTACTTCAACGACTCCCAGCGCCAGGCTACCAAAGACGCCGGCCGTATCGCGGGCCTGGACGTTAAGCGTATTATCAACGAGCCGACTGCCGCTGCTCTGGCCTACGGCCTGGACAAGCAGGGCGGTGACCGCACTGTAGCGGTATACGATTTGGGTGGTGGTACCTTCGATATCTCCATCATCGAAATTGCCGACGTAGACGGCGAGAAGCAGTTCGAAGTACTGTCCACCAACGGTGACACCTTCCTCGGTGGTGAAGACTTCGACCTGCGCCTGATCGAATACCTCGCAGACGAATTCAAGAAAGACCAGGGCATCGACCTGAAAGGCGACCCCCTGGCGATGCAGCGCCTGAAAGAAGCTGCGGAAAAAGCCAAGATTGAGCTGTCCTCCAGCCAGCAGACCGAAGTTAACCTGCCGTACATCACCGCAGATGCCACCGGTCCTAAGCACTTGGTGGTTAAGCTGACCCGCGCCAAGCTGGAAAGCCTGGTTGAAGAACTGGTTATCCGTTCCCTGGAGCCGGTAAAAATCGCTCTGCAAGATGCCGACCTGTCCGCCTCCGGCGTAGACGAAGTGATCCTGGTAGGCGGTCAGACCCGCATGCCGCTGGTACAGCAGAAAGTGACCGAGTTCTTCGGCAAAGAGCCGCGCAAAGACGTTAACCCCGACGAAGCTGTGGCCATGGGTGCTGCTATCCAGGGCGCGGTACTGTCCGGTGACGTTAAAGACGTACTGCTGCTGGACGTAACCCCGCTGACCCTGGGTATCGAAACCATGGGTGGCGTAGCGACTCCGCTGATCGACAAGAACACCACTATCCCCACCAAGAAGTCTCAGGTTTTCTCCACTGCGGACGACAACCAGACTGCGGTAACCATTCACGTGGTTCAGGGTGAGCGCAAGCAGGCTGCACAGAACAAGTCCCTGGGTCGTTTCGACCTGGCCGATATCCCGCCGGCACCGCGCGGCATGCCGCAGATCGAAGTAACCTTCGATATCGATGCCAACGGTATCCTGCACGTACACGCGAAGGACAAGGCCACGGGCAAAGAGCAGTCTATCGTGATCCAGGCTTCCTCTGGTCTGTCCGAGGACGAGATCGACAAGATGGTTCAGGACGCTGAGGCCAATGCCGAAGCGGACAAGCAGTTCGAAGAGCTGGTGCAGACTCGCAACACGCTCGACGGCCTGATCTCTGCCACCAAGAAGACTCTGGAAGAAGCGGGCGACAAAGCTACCGCTGAAGAGAAAGCAGCGATTGAAGCGGCCGTTAGCGAAGCGGAAGAAGCCGTTAAAGGCAACGACAAGGCGGCTATGGAAGCGGCGACTACCAAGCTGACCGAAGCTTCCGGCCCGCTGGCGCAGAAGATGTACGCCGAGCAGGCTCAAGCTGCCGGTGCTGAAGGTGCCGCTGGTGCCCAGGACGAGCAGCAGTCCTCCGCTGGTGACGACGCAGTAGACGCGGAGTTCGAAGAAGTTAAGGACGACAAAAAAGAAGGTAAGTAAGCGTACGCTTGCATTTCCGGCGGCGGCTTTTGCGGTGTCGCCGGAGAACTTCAGGGGCGCGGCGCCTTGCTTTTAGAGGCCCGCGCCCTGTGTTGTTTCAGGCACCCAGCAATAGTGGCCGCATTCTGCCGCTTTGCTGGCGCTCCGCGCGCGGAGCTTAATTAGAAACCGAGAAGTAGAGAGAGTTTGGCCGTTCTTGATGCCGGACCAGAGAACATAGTTTTATGTCGAAACGCGATTATTACGAAGTCCTCGGCGTCGAGCGCGGCGCTTCGGATGCAGAGCTGAAGAAAGCCTACCGCCGGGTGGCGATGAAGTTTCACCCGGACCGTAACCCCGATGATGCGGAAGCGGAAAACAAGTTCAAGGAAGCCAATGAGGCCTACGAGATCCTGTCGGATTCCGAGAAGCGCGCAGCCTATGACCAGTTTGGCCACGCCGGTGTGGAAGGCCAGATGGGCGGTGGTGGCGCCGGTGGTTTCGGTGGCTTCTCCGATATTTTCGGCGATGTGTTCGGCGATATCTTCGGTGGTGGCGGCGGTGGCCGTCGCGGCGGCCCGGCGCGCGGTTCCGATCTGCGCTATGACCTGGAGCTGGATCTGGAAGACGCAGTGCGCGGTACCACAGTTAAGATTCGCGTTCCGACCCTGGCGTCCTGTGGTACCTGTAGCGGTTCCGGCGCCAAGCCCGGCTCCTCCCCGCAAACCTGTGGCACCTGTGGCGGTGCCGGCCAGGTGCGCATGCAGCAGGGTTTCTTCTCTGTACAGCAAACCTGCCCCAACTGTCGCGGTCGCGGTACCACTATCTCCGATCCCTGTGGCAGCTGCCACGGTCGCGGTCGCGTAGAGGAAACCAAGACTCTGTCGGTTAAGGTTCCGCCCGGTGTGGATACCGGTGATCGCATTCGCCTGTCCGGTGAAGGTGAGGCCGGACCGGACGGCGGTCCCGCCGGCGATCTCTATGTACAGGTGGTGGTAAAAGAGCACGACCTGTTCCAGCGCGATGGCAAAAACCTCTACTGCGAAGTGCCGATCAGTTTTGTTTCCGCAGCCCTCGGTGGCGAGCTGGAAGTGCCGACGCTCGACGGCAAGGTGAAGCTGAAGATTCCGGCAGAGAGCCAGACCGGCAAGCTGTTCCGCCTGCGCGGCAAAGGCGTTACCCCGGTGCGCGGCGGTGCAACCGGCGACCTGCTGTGTCGCGTTGTAGTGGAGACTCCGGTAAACCTGTCCGGCAAGCAAAAAGACTTGTTGCAGGAGTTCGCCAATACCCTCAGTGAAAAGAAAAATTCACCGCGTCAAACCGGTTGGTTTGAAGGGGTGAAGAACTTCTTTGGGGATATGAAGCTTTAGGGCGAAAATCCGGCTGGCCTGAAGCTTAACCGCTTCAGGCCAGTTTTATTGGCTGGGCTGGGCCCGCAGTCTATTTGCCACTTCACTGATAAATTCCATCTGTATTTTCTGCACTTCGCGCATTTGTGTTGTGCTTAAAACCTCCCGCAATTTCTCCAGACTCTGATTGCTAATTACAGCCATTTCTGTGCCTATTTCGCTGCGCAGTTTGGGGCTGAGGGTCACCTTGTTATCGCCCAGTAATCCATGGCTTTTTAGCACCGCTTTTTTCTCGGCAAAACTCTGCTGCAGAATGGGGACTACCACCTTTTTCTGTGCGGGGGTGAGCTGCAAACGCAGCGTCACCCAGTCGGTAATATCATCATATTTTTCCCAAAAATCGGCACTGACACCTTGCTGTTGGGCGGAAACCGGTGCGCTGCCAAAAGCCAAGCTTAGGGAAATAACCACTGCCAGAATATGTGGCAGCTGGTTGGACAGGATCATCAGTCGCATATTGGCGCTCCATTTACCCTCCCGCTAAAGCGTAGCAGTGGCTGCCACGTTTGTTTCGCGCCCTGGTAATTTTATAGTTATTTTTTATTTCCTTTTCTAATGATTGCTCCAATGGGGGACGCGGCGCTTTGTTTTTAGGGGAGATCCTGCCCCCTGCAACGGGGGCTCAATTTCGGCGGTAATTAGCCTGGTGTATGAGTGCTATGGACGTTTTCTTCCTCCTTTGGAGTCTGTGAGATCAGTGCTCATTCCCACTTTTAATACTCGACTGACAAAGGATTGTAGAAATATGTATACCGCCAAGGAAACGAAAATCATAGAGCAATATAATTCCGAGAGGACGCCCTATGAGCTGAAAGAAAATATGATGGCGCGCAACCCGATCCTATCCGAAGATTGCCCCTGGGTAGAGATTCGCGGGGTTTTTGCTTCGGTAACAATAACCGGGAATACCAGCTGGATTCCCCTGGTAAATACGCTTTACGCTCGCGGATGTCGAAAGATGGCCATCTTCGGTGGGCGACACGGAAGCATTCTGAACCCCTCGCAGAATAATGGCGCACTGTATGGATTAATGTGGGATGCGGATCACTTCGCAGGAGACAAACAGGCGGCGACAGAGACCAGAAAACACCTGCTGGACTGCGAAATTACCTGTGTTGATCTGAAGGAGGAGACCTATAGCCGCTCTTCCGATAACCTGAAAAAATTGACCCGAGAGTATTACGGTAAGGGATACAAAATTATATATGCCTGGTGCTACTCGCTGTTTGCCTTTGAAGAGGTAAACCCCACGAATATTGAATACTTTCAGGAAAACCCGGAAGCGGCAAAGCTCCTCAACGAGAGTTTTGCCAAGTGCAGTATCCATAAATTAACGGATATCAGTTGGAGTTGGTGGAGTCCAGCGTGATGCCGCTTTGAGGTGCTTCCCCCTGAGGTACCGTGTAAGCCAGCTTTTGCCGGTGGAAAAATAGTTATACCTCTGCGGGCGGACTCTGGCGGCTTATTCTTTTGCACCAGAGTCGCCCTCCGTTTAAACGTTACACAAGCGCCACTTTACTGCCGCAGATGGGGGCCGGCGCTGTCCCCTCTGGGTATCTATGCGCGCTACTGGGGGCGATGTAGAATCCGAAATCTTATGGACTCGGATTGGAGTGGTGAAATGGCGGTGAAGGTAGCGGTAACGGGCTTTGGTGGCCGTATGGGGCGGGCGTTGGCAGAGGCCCTGTCCCTGTCCGATAGGGCTGAACTCTCAGCGGCCGTAGTGCGGCCGGGTTCCAGTTTGGTCGGCGCCGATGCCGGCGAAGTTTCCGGCCTGGGCCGCAGTGGTCTGGCTATTGTGGATAGCCTCGATCAGGCGGAGTTCGACGTGCTGATCGATTTCACCGCCCCCCAGGCCACGGTGGAAAATGCCGCCTATTGTGCGGAGAAAAACCTTCCCATTGTGATCGGTACTACCGGTTTTGATAGCGAGGAAAAAGCCGCAGTGTTGGCGCGTGCGGACCAGGTGCCGCTGTGTCTCGCCAGTAATTTTTCCACCGGGGTAAACCTGTGCTTTAAATTGCTGGAAACCGCTGCGCGGGTGATGGCGGAGGAGGCCGATATCGAGATTGTCGAGGCCCACCACCGCCACAAAGTGGACGCACCTTCCGGCACGGCGCTGAGTATGGGGGAGGTGATTGCCGAAACCCTCGGCCGCGATCTGGACAAGGTGGCGGTTTACGGCCGCGAGGGCCAGACCGGTGCCCGCGATCGCGAGACTATCGGTTTTGCCACCGTGCGCGGTGGCGATGTGGTGGGCGAACACTCGGTGATGTTTCTGGCGGAGGGCGAGCGCGTTGAAATTGGTCACCGCGCCAGCAGCCGCCTCTCCTTTGCCCGTGGCGCGGTGCGCGCGGCGGTGTGGCTGATGGGGGAGGGCGGCGCCAGTCGGGCCGCCGGTCACTACGATATGCGCGATGTGCTCGGTCTGAATTAACCCGGACTCGAACAAATATCTTCAGCGTCTACAGGGGCGCTGTGCGGTTTTTTGTACTTTTATTTACCCGGTATTTTTTTGTGTAAACCCCAAAGGCCGGTGATATTCCCGCGACCGGCCACCCTGCAACCTTTCTGTGAGGGCGCCTGCTTGGAAAACAAATTGATTGTCGGCAGTGAGGAGTGGTGCGGATTTCCCGCGCTGGGTATCCCGGCGATTAAGGCGCGTGTGGACTCTGGGGCCAAGACCTCCTGTTTACACGCTTACAATATCCATACCTTTAAGCGCGACGGCGAATCCTGGGTCAGTTTTGAGGCGCACCCACTACAACACCGCAACCGCCCATCGGTGCGCTGCGAGGCGCGACTTTTAGACCGGCGCCTGGTGCGCAGCTCCTCTGGTGAGAGCGAGAAGCGCCCGGTGATCCGCACATCCCTGTCGATTGGCGGCAGCGTCTGGGATATCGAGCTCACCCTGACCAACCGGGACAGCATGGGCTACCGCATGCTGCTGGGGCGCGAGGCCATGGTGGGGCGCATGTTGGTGGACCCGGCGGAGAGTTTTTGCCTCGGCGATATACCGAAAAGCCAGCTGGATGAATACTACCGGGACGAGCACCATATCGCCGGTACCGGCCTGCGTATCGGCTTGCTGGCCTCCAATCCGGACCTGTACAGCAACCGCCGGATTATGGAAGCGGGGGCCGAGCGCGGCCACCGTATGACCTTCCTGGATGTGCGCCAGTGCTATATGAAGCTGGATGCGGATGAGCCCGAAGTGCACTACCGGGATGGCAGAATTCTCAATAATTTAGATGCGGTGATCCCCCGTATCCGCCCCAGCCAGACGTTTTACGGCTGTGCGCTGACGCGGCACTTCGAGAGTCTGGATGTCTTTGCCCTCAACGGCTCTGCCGCGATCAGTCAGTCGCGGGACAAGCTGTTTTCCCTACAACTGTTGCAGCGGAGCGGCCTGAATATTCCCACCTCCGGATTCGCCAACTCCCCAGTGGATACCAACGAGCTGATTGAGATGGTGGGCGGTGCGCCGCTGGTGGTGAAGTTGCTGGAGGGGACTCAGGGGCGCGGCGTGGTCCTGGCGGAAACCCGCAAGGCCGCAGAATCGGTAATCAATGCGTTTAAGTCTCTGAAGGCCAATCTTCTCGTGCAGGAGTTTATTCGCGAGGCCCAGGGCAAGGACCTGCGCCTGTTTGTGATCGACGGCCGGGTGGTGGCTTCAATCCAGCGGGAGGCGGCGCCGGGGGAGTTTCGCGCGAATATTCACCAGGGCGGTACGGCATCGGTGGTCAAGGTGACTCCGGAGGAGAAGCGCCTGGCGGTCAAGGCCGCTAAGGCGCTGGGCCTCAAGGTGGCCGGTGTGGATATTATTCGCTCGCGCAAGGGGCCGCTGCTGTTGGAGGTGAATTCCTCTCCGGGGCTCGAGGGGATTGAGAGTGCCACGCGCAAGGATGTGGCCGGAGCCATGATTATGTCGATTGAAAAGGCCTTGAAGTGGCGCCCGGCGGTGGCGGCGGAGGAGGGCTAGCGGCGCCTGGCAAAGACCCGGTGGGGGGCTGGGTGTTGGGCTAATCTACATAGGTGGCCGGGCGTTTTGCTGGCGCGCAGATTAGAGTTGCAGCGGGCTTTTGCCGCTTGCAGATACCAGCCCCGCAGCTTCTCTTGGGGAGTTGCAAATCCTAGGGTTTGAGCTTCTATGACGATACGCCGCCCCCGTTCACTCCGCGCGATATCCGCTCTGCTACTGTTCCTGGTCGCACTGTTTTTTGCTGCGGGCGCCCGGGGGGCGGTGCAGCTCTCCGATACGCCCCTGGGGCGGCGGGTGATGGTGGATTACATCGTACACTTCGCCTATCACCTGCAGTGGCCGGTCAATGCCTTTTCCAATAGCCGTGCCCCTTTCAAAGTGTGCCTGATGGGTGGGGATTCTCTCAGTGAGCCGCTGGCGGCGCGCTTTAAGAACCAACGTATCGACGGGCGCACGGTGGAGCTTGAGAAAATTGAAGTGGCGGAGATGCTGCGCGCGCGCAAGTGTCAGATAGTGGTGCTGAGCACCCTGGACCGGGCCACGCTGCTCAAGGCGCTGATCGCGCTGGAGTTCTTCCCGGTGCTGACCGTCAGCGACGCCGAGCGCTTCGCCGCCACCGGCGGTATGATCGAATTTGCCGACAGCGGCCGCGAGGTGGCCCTGCGCATGAATAAGACCATGCTGGAGAGGGCGGAGCTGAAAATGGGCAGCAGTCTTTTCCGCCTGGGGCGCAAGCCGGAGTGAGATTTTCAGGGGAAGTAGCCTGGCGCATTTTTGCACTAGCGTCTAGCGGCGAATTCGCGTAGAATCTGCGCCCGATTTGGGCCGGTGCCGCGAAGCTGAATCGCGCAGCGTGAGCCTACTAAAAAGCTGGCGGCAAGCGTCGGCCACTTTGTGAGAATCACGCGTGAACAGATTTTTAAAGCGAGATGAAGCTGCGATGTTTCATCTCGCTTTTTTATGCGCGCGCCAGTCAGGAGCCGCGTGCTCCGAAGCCCGCAAACCCCGCCCGGAAGCAGTTCTGAAGATTGGAGTTCAATTTGACTAAAGCTGTCCCTACGTCGGAGGCCTTCATGCCCCACAACTTTATGCAGAGTACAACTCCCGCGCTGCTGGTGCTCGCTGATGGTAGCGTCTTTGAAGGACGCGCAATCGGTGCCCACGGCAGTTCTGTTGGCGAAGTAGTGTTCAACACATCCATGACCGGCTACCAGGAGATCCTCACCGACCCCTCCTACGCCCGCCAGATTGTGACTCTGACCTACCCGCACATCGGCAACACTGGCACCAACCAGGAAGACGAAGAGTGCGCTGATATCTGGGCCGCCGGCCTGGTGATCCGCGACCTGCCGCTGCTGGCCAGCAGCTTCCGCAATGAGCAGTCCCTGGAAGACTACCTGCGCGAGCGCAATATCGTCGGTATCGCCGATATCGATACCCGCCGCCTGACCCGCCTGCTGCGCGACAAGGGCGCACAGAGCGGTTGCATCGTCGCCGGTGACAATATCGACCGCGAAGAAGCCCTGGTCAAGGCCAAGGAATTTGCCGGTCTGAAGGGTATGGACCTGGCCAAGGTGGTGAGCACCAAGGAAGCCTATACCTTTAGCGAAGGCACCTGGGAACTGGGCGAAGGCCACAAGGCCGCGCCGGAGCAGCCCTTCAAAGTAGTGGCTTACGATTTCGGCGTGAAGCGCAATATCCTGCGCATGCTGGTGGATCGCGGCTGCGATATCACCGTAGTACCGGCGGAGACCCCGGCCTCCGAAGTACTGGCGATGAATCCCGATGGTGTGTTCCTGTCCAATGGCCCCGGTGACCCCGAGCCCTGCGAATACGCGATCGCCGCTATCCGCGAAATCCTCGACGCCGGCATCCCCACCTACGGTATCTGCCTGGGCCACCAGCTGCTGGGCCTGGCGGTGGGCGGTAAAACGGCCAAGATGAAGTTCGGTCACCACGGTGGTAACCACCCGGTACAGGACCTGAACAGCACCAAGGTGATGATCACCGCGCAGAACCACGGTTTCGAAGTGGACGCCGACAGCCTGCCGGACAATGTGGAAGTTACCCACAAGTCCCTGTTCGACGGCACCTTGCAGGGTATCCAGCTGAAGGACAAGCCGGCCTTCAGCTTCCAGGGACACCCGGAGGCGAGCCCGGGCCCACACGATGTGGCGCCGCTGTTCGACCACTTTATCGATTTGATGAAAGAGCGCGCCTAAGGGCGCAGCCGCTCAGGGTAGGGCAAACAACCGCCGCTTTTGCGGCGGTTTTAAGGAGACTCTGAATAACGCCGTAATACCTCTGCGGGTCCTTGAAGGCTGCAGATGTTAGGCGCAGCTCGCCGCGAATGGCCATAGCCCTTGGCAAGAGCTGCAACGCAGCAGCTGTGGCCTTCAAGGACCGCCCTTCGGGGCTTGCAGAGCGATTCACACTCCGCGTTGCGACTTCTTGAAAGGTCTAGACATTCCTGCGAAGCCGCGCCTTGATTGTGAACCGCTCTGCAAGCCAGAGGCATCACGGAGTTGTTTAGAGTCTCCTTAACAAGAAACGAATGAAATTTAGCGCAGCCGGCCTTTGCCGGTAGTAGAACGGAAGAAAGATGCCAAAACGCACAGATATCCAAAGCATTCTGATTATCGGCGCAGGCCCCATCGTGATCGGCCAGGCGTGCGAATTTGACTACTCCGGCGCCCAGGCCTGTAAGGCGCTGCGCGAAGAGGGTTACCGGGTGATCCTGGTGAACTCCAACCCGGCCACCATCATGACCGACCCGGCCATGGCCGATGCCACTTACATCGAGCCGGTGGAGTGGCGCACCGTTGCCAAGATTATCGAGCAGGAGCGCCCCGACGCCATCCTGCCCACCATGGGCGGCCAGACAGCACTGAACTGCGCCCTGGACCTGGACAAGCACGGTGTCCTGAAGGAGTTCAATGTCGAGCTGATCGGTGCGGACAAAGACGCTATCGAGAAAGCGGAAGACCGCGACCTGTTCGATAAGGCGATGAAGGCCATCGGCCTGGAAACTCCGCGCGCCAAGATCGTCCACTCCATGGAAGAGGCGAAGAAAGTACCGGAAGAGTTCGGCTTCCCGGTGATTATCCGTCCGTCCTTCACCATGGGTGGTTCCGGTGGCGGTGTGGCCTACAACTGGCCGGAGTTTGAAGAGATCTGTAAGCGCGGTCTCGACCTCTCCCCCACCAACGAACTGTTGATCGACGAATCCCTGCTCGGCTGGAAAGAGTACGAGATGGAAGTGGTTCGCGATAAGAACGACAACTGCATCATCGTATGTTCCATCGAGAACTTTGACCCGATGGGCGTACACACCGGTGACTCCATCACCGTTGCCCCGGCGCAGACGCTGACCGATAAGGAATACCAGCTGATGCGTAACGCCTCTATCGCGGTATTGCGTGAGATCGGCGTTGAGACCGGCGGCTCCAACGTACAGTTCGGCGTCTGCCCGAAGACTGGTCGCGTGGTGGTGATCGAGATGAACCCGCGCGTATCCCGCTCCTCCGCCCTGGCCTCCAAGGCCACCGGCTTCCCGATCGCCAAGGTCGCGGCCAAGCTGGCAGTGGGTTACACCCTGGACGAGCTGCAAAACGACATCACCGGCGGTGCGACCCCGGCGTCCTTCGAGCCGTCTATCGACTACGTTGTCACCAAGATTCCGCGCTTCACCTTCGAGAAATTCGGTGAAGCCGATGCGCGCCTGACCACCCAGATGAAGTCTGTGGGTGAAGTGATGGCGATCGGCCGCACCTTCCAGGAATCCCTGCAAAAAGCGCTGCGCGGCCTGGAAGTGGGCAGCTTCGGTCTGGAAAGCAAGATCGACCCGAGCAAAGACGGCGCCGAGAACCGCCTGCGCAGCGAGCTGTCCGTACCGGGCGCCGAGCGCATCTGGTATGTGGGCGACGCCTTCCGTATGGGCATGAGCGTCGACGAAATTTACGACCTGTCCGGTATCGATCCCTGGTTCCTGGTGCAGATCGAAGAGCTGATCAAAATCGAAGAGCCGCTCAAGTCCCTGCCTACCTCGGCACTGACCACAGAGCAAATGCGTTTCCTCAAGCGCAAGGGCTTCTCCGACCGCCGCCTGGCAGACCTGCTGGGGGTGAGCCAGAAGACCGTGCGCGAATTCCGCCACAAGTTGGGGATTTTCCCATCTTACAAGCGCGTGGACACCTGTGCCGCTGAGTTCAGCACCTCCACCGCTTACATGTACTCCACTTACGATGAGGAGTGCGAAGCGCAGCCGTCTGACAAGAAGAAGATCATGGTACTCGGCGGTGGCCCCAACCGTATCGGCCAGGGCATCGAGTTCGACTACTGCTGTGTACACGCCGCTCTGGCGATGCGCGAAGACGGTTACGAGACCATTATGGTCAACTGTAACCCGGAGACTGTTTCCACCGACTACGATACCTCCGACCGCCTCTACTTCGAGCCGGTAACTCTGGAAGACGTGCTGGAAATCGTTGCCAAAGAAAAGCCGGAAGGCGTGATCGTACAGTTCGGCGGCCAGACTCCGCTGAACCTGGCGCGCTACCTGGCCAACGAAGGTGTGCCGATTATCGGTACCACCCCAGAGCAGATTGACCGCGCCGAAGACCGCGAGCGCTTCCAGCAGATGATTATGCGTCTCGGCCTCAAGCAGCCGAAGAACGCCATCGTGCGCTCTGTCTCCGAAGCCATCCAGGCGGCGAAAGACGTGGGCTACCCGCTGGTTGTGCGCCCGTCTTACGTACTGGGCGGCCGCGCTATGGAGATCGTCTACAAAGAAGACGAACTGCTCACTTATATGAAAGAAGCGGTACAGGTTTCCGACGAAGCGCCGGTACTGCTGGACCACTTCCTCAACGCCGCTATTGAGGTGGATATCGATGCGGTATCCGATGGCAAGGACGTTGTGATCGGCGCCATTATGCAGCACATTGAACAGTGTGGTGTTCACTCCGGTGACTCCGCCTGCTCCCTGCCGCCTTACAGCCTGCCGGCGGATGTGCAGGACCGTATGCGCGAAGAAGTGAAAGCTATGGCCCGCGAGCTGGGCGTAGTCGGCCTGATGAACACCCAGCTGGCCTACCAGGATGGCGAGATCTACGTGATCGAGGTGAACCCGCGCGCTTCCCGTACCGTACCTTTCGTCTCCAAGTGCATCGGCACTTCACTGGCGAAAGTGGCTGCGCGCTGTCAGGCGGGTATCAGCCTGCAGGAGCAGGGCTTTACCGAAGAGATCGTACCGGACTACTACTCCGTTAAAGAGTCTGTATTCCCGTTCAACAAGTTCCCGAAAGTGGACCCGATTCTCGGCCCCGAGATGAAATCCACTGGCGAAGTGATGGGCGTAGGCGCGACTTTTGCAGAAGCTTTCGACAAGGGCCTGGTTGCCGCCGGCGATCGCCTGCCGGAGTCCGGCCGCGCGTTTATCTCTGTACGTGATTTCGATAAAGCCGACGCTGTGGGTGTTGCCCGCGATCTGGTGGAGCTGGGCTTCGAGGTAATTGCCAGCCGCGGCACCGCCAAGGTCTTGCAAGAAAACAATATTCCCGTTACAACCGTCAACAAGATGAGTGAAGGTCGTCCGCATATCGTCGATATGATTAAGAACGACGAGATTGCACTGGTAGTGAACACCACCGAAGGACGTCAGGCGATTCGCGACTCTGCGGATATCCGCCGCAGTGCCGAGAACCACCAGGTGTGTTACACCACCACCCTGGCGGCGGCTCAGGCCATGGCGATGGCTATGCGCCAGGAGCAGCCGCTCCAGGTTCGCCGCCTGCAAGACCTGCACCAGCGTGTAGTAAAGCTGTCTTAATCGCTTTAAAGCCAATTTGTGAAATCCAACCGGGCCCCGTGATATCACTGGGCCCGGTTTCGTCGTAACAATAATGGAGGTCCCACATTGAACCGGGTACCAATGACCGTTGAAGGCGCAGAGGCGCTGCGCTCAGAGCTGGACAATCTGAAGAAAGTTGAACGCCCTACTGTTGTACAGGCGATTGCTGAAGCGCGCGAACACGGTGATTTAAAGGAAAATGCCGAATACCACGCGGCGCGGGAGAAGCAGGGCTTTATCGAGGGCCGTATTCAGGAAATCGAGAGCAAGCTGTCCCATTCGTTGGTGATCGATGTGAAAACCATCGAGCCCAGTGACAAGGTAATTTTCGGCACTACGGTAACGATTATTCACCTGGATGACGATAAAGAAGTCACTTACAAAATTGTCGGCGACGATGAAGCCGATGTGAAACAGCACAAGATTTCGGTGAACTCGCCGATTGCCCGCGCGCTGATTGGCAAGGAAGTGGGTGACATAGTGGTAGTCCAAACCCCTTCCGGGGCGGTGGAGTACGAAATCGACGCGGTTGCGCACCTGTAAAAACAGCGCTTTAGGAGCTGGCCAGGGGCGAGCGCAGGCCGCTACCCCCTGTTAGCTGTCGCGCAAGGCAGGAAAAATCCGGAGCTTTTATTAAACAAGGGCTTCGGATTTTTTTATGCGCGCCAGTTGGCGTTGTGGCAATCGCGTGCCCCCTTACTGTATGACCACGGCCGTATTCCCGGTGCCAGTTTGGGTAATATTGGCAGACTGTGAGAATCCGTTTTGTAACACGGTTGTGGAATTCATACTGCCGGATTGGTTCACAATCACCATATGGCCGCCCCCCATTCCGCCACTGCCGTCTTGCATAATCGCGGCTGAGTTTAGGAAGCCGTCCTGTGTGATAAAGGCGCTGTTATACCAGGACACCTGGGTAATCGTAGCGGTATTGCCCTCGCCATCCTGGTAGATATCCAGTTCGTTGTACATGTCGGATTGGGCAATATCCGCACTGTGGGACGTGCCGATCTGCTGGAGGCTGGCATAGTGCCCGATACCCTCCTGACTGATCATTGCCTCGTGGCCCGAGCCCTGTTGGAAAATCATCGCATCGGCGCTAAAGCTGGCGTTTTGCTCAATTAGGGCACCGTGTAGATCTCCCTCCTGTGCTATCACCGCCAGATTATCACTGCCCTGGTGCTGCTGGATTTCAGCTTCGTTATCCGATCCGACCTGGTGTATTGTCGATGCGCCATTTTGGCCTGTCATCTGGTAGCTGCTGGCGCGGTTATAAAACCCCGATTGGACTATCTCTACACTGTTGCCAATGCCCCCTCTCTGTAAGCTGTAGCTGTCATTAAAGCTACCTTCCTGTGTTTGAATGATGCTGCTTTCTATCTCGTTTTGTTGGATGGCTTCCGCCGTATGTCCTGTGCCCTCTTGCGTTATTTCCAGCTGATTATCGATGGCATTAATATCAGTTTGATCGGTTGAAACGGAATTGCTGCTGCCATTTTGGTTGATAAGTGTGGAGTTCTCTCCCGCATGCAGCAGACTGCTCGTCGATAGCGCCAGTGCCAGTGGTATTAAGGTCAGTTTCTGCACGGTCAACTCCGTTTGACAGTAGGCCCGATGATTAAATGCGCACAATTGTTGCCAGGCAAAACGATCGCTCTATAGGGGTTCAGTAATACCGCGTGAGTAATTTTGTGGGACTGGATAAGGGCAGAGTAATTGTCGCCAGTGATACATCGCAGTTATTTCTTTGTGGTTAGATAATTTTCCCGATGTGTATTGCTAAGTTCTGTGGTACTGCTGGGCCAGAGGGAAAGAATACACTGGACTCAAAATTTGCTGTCAATATCTCCCGTAAAACTCACAGGTATCCATACCTTATGTGCTCCCGGGGTTGTACCGCACTTCACCCTCAAGGCGCGACTTCATCGGGGTATCGGCAAATTATGCAGAAACCTTAGAGTCTGTTTCGTTACTGGTATGAGTTTTATTGCAAGTCCGAGCTGTTGCCATAGGAAATTAGCACCTAAAAAATGAGAAAATATTCCTGCAACTGGGGCTCTCTTGTGAAGTTAAGTAGTTAGCGCAAAGTGACGGCACTTGTTTTTTTGATTGCTTCTTTATAGGGGCGTCTACAAGGACAGCCCTGCTACTGGTGTCGATAAGATTACTTATTTACTGCTGAATAATACCGGTATTGTTATCGCCATACTGCGAGGCGTTGGCGGTTTGGTTTGCGTTTGTCTGGAAGGTTTGGTGGGAGTTACCTGTGCCTATTTGCAGGGTTGCTGCTGAGCTATACATGTCGCTTTGATTTATAGTAGCGGTGTTCATTGATCCTACCTGGGTGGATGTCGCTGTTACAAACATGCCCGGCTGTAAAGTGGATACTGTATTGTTGTCTCCACTTTGAGTGATCGTAATAGAGCCATCCTGATTGCTTTGCACAGCGCTGATGGTGTTGGAATTGCCAACCTGGTTGGCACTGATTAAATGGGAGGAGCCTGTCTGGGTGTATCCGGCGCTATTCATATTGCCGTTTTGTATAGAGGCCGTCGTATTTGAGTCGCTGTTTGCATGGCTAACCGTGGCCATATTTTGACTGCCGCTTTGTTCCAGTGTTGCGACATCTGAGGTGCTGGTATTCTGGTTGATAATGACCGTATTATCGTTGCCGAGCTGCCCAACGGAACTGACACTCAGTGTCGCATTAATTTGATTAATGGCCACTGAATTATTGTTGCCATCTTGATAAACCTCGGCTAGCGTATCGATAGAATTTGCCTGAATGGTATTAATAAGATTGCTGACACCGACTTGCTCTTGGTCGATTAGATTGAGATAGCTATTGGTCTCCTGAATAGCTGAAACTGTATTCAGGTTACCTGTTTGGGTCTGGTTGATCGTATTTTCGATTGCGGTGGAATCAGCTTGATTGACAATAACACTATTTGTTAGGCCGGTCTGGGAAATGGTGGCGGTATTATCTTCGGCGATAGTACTGTAACTGGCTGTGCAAAGTATTATTGCAATTGCCAGGCTCTGATAGCGTATCATTCCTGTCTCCGCGAAATTTCAACGTTCAGTTAACGGAAATTTTGACTCGTTTAAAGTGAATCTATTGACCGGCTTGGCGAAAGTAAAAAGGCCTACCCCAAGGTTGGCCTTAACTGAGCTATTACTGGCTAATACCTACAAAATTTGAATTTCCTACTTGAGAGGTTGTGGCACTGTTGTCATCATTAACTTGTGTTATCGCAATGATATTATTGTCTCCGATTTGAGTAGCCATGGAACTATTTAAGTCGCCAGTCTGGGTAATGGTGAACTGGTTAAGGCTGCCATCTTGGTAGGCTTCTGAAGCGTTATCTAAACCGGTCTGAATAACAAAGGCAAAGTTACTCGTCCCCACCTGCTCAGTGTATGCCCAGTTATCCTCGCCACTTTGTGTGTGGATTAGATTCTGGCTGTCGCCACTCTGGAGGCCTTCGCTGTAGTGGTCATCATCCACCTGGGTAAATGAAAGGGTATTGAAGGAGCCATCCTGGTAGGAGCGGGTTGTGTTATTCATGGCCACATTTTGTGTGTGGGTGGATAAATTGCTGGTGCCCGCCTGGATAAGAGTGACCGAATTGCCGCTACTGTTATCTTGTATCACTGAGGCAATATCACCGTCTCCTGTCTGGGTAACTAGCAAGGTATTGGATGAGCCACCATCCTGGAGCAGTAGAGCGGTATTGTCGTCACCAGATTGATTGACGATCATTAGATCATCTGTACTGCCAATTTGTAACACATCGGCGAATTGCGGCCCGCCACTTTGGGTGATAATCATAACGCTGTTCACAGAAAAACTCTGGACCGTTAAGGCGAAATTCCCATCATCAATTTGATTAATTGTCACTAGGGTTGAGTCGGAGTCATCCTGGAAAGATTCCGCGAAATTCATATCCCCATTTTGGACCTGGATAATGACGCCAGAACTGGTGTTGTTAAATTGTTCCGCGTAGACTTCGTTGTTGTCCCCGATCTGGGTCTGATTAATTAGACCGTCTTTAACGGTCGTATCGCTCAGGTCCGCAGTGGCCATATTATCGATGCCGGATTGGTAGAGAATGGCAGTGTTTTCTGTAGCGAGAGCTCCGCTGCCTGTAATCGCCAGAAGAAGACCGGCGGCGATAGGCTTGTATTTGTTCATCTGTAACTCCATGGCGGTGTCAAATATCGATAGACAGCTTTTCACGAACAATCAGAAATCAGCATCATTTGATAGTGAGGTGGTCGGGCACAATACCTCCGTATCTAGAGTTTGTGAGGAGGTTGGGATGCCCCCGGCTGCTTTTACTGCATCACATCACCGGTGAAATATCATTTTTAACAGAAGCTTGATACTGACTAGAGTTTTGCTGATCCCGCTGGTTTCAGCCATAGGACGGAAGTATCGAAAATTTAGGAAGAAAGTTCTGTTTTTAGAGGTCGTCGCGGGGATTGTCCGTCGGGTTGTTATCGGTGTCTGTATGGATTGAGGATAGGGTAGTTTTTGAGGGTATAAAATTTCTGAGATATTTAACGGGCTCGGAATTTGTATAAAGCCCGGCGCCGTATCGATTTGCTTGGGGAGCATACCTATGTATGCGATGGCTAGACTTATTCTGTACAATTTTGCGCGCGGGCGTTTGCTCCGCAGATTAAGTTGCCGCTGAAACCGCATCTCGTGGGCTGTTGTAAAAATTAGAGATTGGGCTGGATACTTTTAATCGTATTGATTGATGGTAGTTACAGTGGCAGTGCCGGTCACGGTGACAGCGGTATGTAGGCCATTGCCACTTTGATAAATATTGACCGTATGCCAGCTGCCTATTTCTTCGACTTGAGCGCTGTTTTGCAGCCCAAATTGGGATATCCCGGCCCTATTGCTGATGCCATACTGGTTTATATCGATAAAGTTCTCATAGCCTACTTGTATCAGGGTTGAGAAGTTATAGTCGCCCACTTGGTTCGATGTCACTATATTGTCCTCCCCTGACTGTGTTACCGAAACGATATTTCGGTTTCCATCCTGGTGGGCGTATGTGTAGTTATTGTATCCACTCTGCTGGATATGAACATTGTTGACGCCGCCCTCCTGATTGATGACGGCCAGATTTGACACCGAATAAAGGTTGGCTGTACTCAGCTCACTGGTTACAGCCAATTCACTGCTGGCGTCCATATCAGAGGACAGACTAATAGTGGGTATTAGCGGGAGTGCGGAGATTAGAGTGGCGTGAACGACTTTTCTAATTCTGTGGCACATCTTTTTAAAACCTTGAAAATACGGATCTGTTGTATAAGCCCTGAAGGTGATGCCGAGGGCTACATAATGACAGTGCTATCGTTTAGGTAGTACTGCAATATAGGATTTTCAATTTCATCTGGATTGGCCAGTGCCCAGGAGTTGTGGACTATCCCTTCACTGATCAAGTGAATCACCGCAGACTCCATCGCTGAAAGCATAGCAAGCTGTGCGGGTTCGTTATAGGTAGTGCCCGCCTCCAGTTCCAGCAGGCGGCGGAACTTCACGTAGCGGAATACATCGGCACTAATTGCCTTGGAGTAAACGGTTTTTGAGGTGAGCACCGAGTGCAATACACGGCCCGAGCGAATATCAACGGCCCGTAAATTGACCGTTACCTGATCGACCCGGTACTGCTCATCGGTGCCAATACCGAAGTAGCGGGCGCCGGCACCCCCGGTTTGAATATTTTGATCGTAGGCGACAATGCCGCCTTCCAGCAGGACATTGGCGGCGACCAAAGTGGGGAGTGGCGCACTGTTGTTGACGGGAATATCTGGTTTGGTAAGCCCTGCGCGGATGATTTTGCGCTCGGTTAACAGGTTTTGCAGGCCTTCCCGCTCTAGCGGAATAAACCAGCCAGACTCATTTAGCACGTCCATTAACATCGCCGCACCGCCCTGGGTCACAGCGGTGGAGAAGCTGCTATTCGGCGAGGGCTTATATTGACCGGTTTGATCGCGAAAGCTATACACCGCTACCAGTATTTTACCTCTCGGTTCCGGGAGATTAATCAGGTCCCGGTAGGTATTTTTTCGCGGGGTGAGCATTGCGTCCGTTATGCCTGGACCAAAAAGCGCATCGCTAACACTTTTTACCGCAGAGCAGCCGCTCAGTGTCATCAGCGTTGTAACGATGGGCAAAGCTATCGCTTTTTTTATTGCATTACGCATTGCCAAATAATCCTTTAGAGTTATCGGTTCGTTAGTTGGTTGGGTTGAGCCCGCTGATAACGATCTCGCTTTTATCGCCGGTACTGCGGTCGGTAATCAGCACTGTCAGCACACCGTCGACATCGATTATTTGTACAATAAAATCGTCTGTCACCAGCTCGCCGCTATTGCCGTCACCTACGTCGGTGAGCAGTTGATTGAGTAGGCGGGTCTCCAGTGAGTCGCTGAACCGGTCCAGGGCGCTGGGCTGTTCATAGAGGCTGTCGGGCGTATCCGGGTCCTCGTGGGTGTCCTGCGACTGGGCATTTTGTAGTAGATAGGTGCCGTTTAGTGGGTTGCCACCAAAGCTGGGATTCACCGGTGTGTAGATAAGTTCTGTAGCAGCGCTGTGGTAATAAGAGAGCGCGGCCAGAGAACAAACGGTGGTACTTAGCAGTGATTTTATCCTCATTAGAATTCATCCTTACCCAAATCAAAGTTATCTGAGAGAGAGTTGCGAACGCGGTTTTGCAGCACTTGCTGGTGAATGTGCTGTGCGGCTTCATCGGCCAGGCGATGAATATTGTTGGTGCTCGGGCTGATAAAACGTCTAAAAACAATTTTGTCGTTATAGGTGACCCAAATAAGATTTCCCCAGCGCGCCGAAGGTCTTTCATAAATCGTTAAGTTATAACTGGCATCCGGGTAGTTGAGATTTCGGTACTCGCTCATATAGCGGGCAAAGTCGTGCCCGGTACGGGTTATTGTGCGGTCGATATTAAATCCACTGATTTCATCTTCGAGTTTTCCCGAGTCGGTATCTGCCGGGGGTACAGCTGTGTCACCCTGACCAAAGGCCAGGGATGTACACAGTGTCAATATCAGTAGGGGGAGTCTCATATCCTCTCTTCCTGGAGATTGAGCTTGGCCCAATTGCTGGCTTGCAGGCGATTTTTTACTCCAATTTTTCGGAAAATGTTGTACATATGGTTTTTCACCGTGTGTTCACTCAGGTGTAATTTTGTTGCGATCACACTGTTGGGCTCACCAGTGGTGAGTTGCCCGAGTATTTCCTGTTCCCTGCGGGTGAGAGGCGAGGGCGGCGGGCGGCGACTGGGCCGCCGCCCTTCGTTGCTGTGGATGGCCATACCCAGTTTTTGCAGCAGATTTTCCTGACTGCTATTACTGTCGCAGAGCAGGTGAAAGCCTCTCTGGCGTAACTTTTCCGATATATGTACCGGTAGGTTGGGGGGGAGATTGATCAGTAGAGCTTTGCTGTGATTAATCTTGTTTAAATCTGACAGAAACTGCTTGGAGTCAGAATTTACCTCGATTTTCCAGCAGTCTATTACGATAGCTTGATAGTGTTGTAGGCAGTTTTTTTGTTTTCCTATGCTGGACTTTTCCCAGGGTATGGGTATCGCTTTGGAAAACAGTGAAAACAATAGATCGCCTTGAAGGCCGGAATTGCTAAAAAAAAGAACCGGCATATACCTCGAACCTCTCCTTGATACAGATGGGTGCCTCTTAAAAAGAGGCTGAACTTCTGTCGACTCCTGTCGTTTGGGTTTGCACAATTGTCCCGCTCTATCTGTTGTGAAGGCGCGGGGGTTAAACGGCAATAATTTGCAACGTGTTAGGGCAAAATACTCAATTAGTGAGAATTTAGTTTGAAGTGTAGACGCAGGTAAATAACGCTCAGGAAAAAATGTGCCTTATTTATTTTTGCGGGTAATTTCTGTTTTTGGGGTGAATTGTTTCCGCGAAGTGGGGGCTGAGGGGATGGGGGAAATGGGAAGGAAGGCAAAATTTAGGTTTTTGACGGCGCGCACCTTGTGAATACTGTTTTTTTCTGTACCGGAATAGACTGGCGCAGGGCGCAAAGGTCCCGTTATTTTGTAGTTTATAGAGTGAATAAAAAATAGTGACTAGTCGAGAGGGGCCCGACTGTCACTCTCTCCAGCATAGGGAATCAATATCGATGTCGATACGAACGGCGGGATAATTCTGCTGTCGGTTTTACCGCTATTTTATAACCTTGGGGCACATTTTCCCGGGGAGCATATCGCCGCACACAGGTACAAACTGTGATTTTGTGGGCGAATGTGTTGTCGGCAGCTGTTAGGATGGAGGTCAGCTGGACTGCTTGAGGGGGAGCTATGAATCAATTAATGCAGGGTTTACCGCTTTGGCTGTGGAGTATCCTGGGATTGGTGCTACTGTTTGTGGCCCGCGAGCCGCTACACCGCGCAGTTTATTCCCTGGCGCGTCTGGGGCACCGGGCACTGCGATTTATCGCGAACAGTATCGATTCTGCCGAGCGGCGCCTGGTGCAACGCAATCGGCAAGTACTTTTTGCTGAGGGCCGGGATGCAGCAGAGCGGCGTATCGAGCGGGAGTTTGAGCGTATCGAGCAAACGGTACAGAGGGATCTGGCACTCTATCCGACACTACATCGAAAGCTCTGCGAACAGCTCAGCAGTCTGGATGAGGACTATGTGCGCAGTGCGGAGCTAGCGCCGGAGCCCTCTAACTGGGCCCGGGCGATTCGCGCGGTTGCGGAAATTCCCGCCGCAGAGGACCCGGTGATAGCCGACGTTCTCGATACCATTAACCAGTCTGTGCGCAAGGCCGAGTCCAAAGCGCTGGAGTCCTATCGGGAGTCCACGCGGGAGCGACACCAGCTGCTCAAACGCATGCTGCCCCGCTGGCGTGCAATGCTCTCTACCCTGGGGCGTATTAATAAAAATATACAATCGGTTATCCGGCGGGCCAAAGCGCTGGATGGCCATATGGCGCGCTACGAGGATATCTTGCAGGAAACGGACAGAAGTCTTTATTTACTGTCCTCCTCCTCTTTCAGTCGTTTTCTGAGCGCCTCGCTGGTATTGGCTATTGCTATTGCCGCAGCCCTGATTAATTTCCACTTATTGGCACAGCCGATGGCGGCGGTAATGGGCGCTGAGGCGACGCTCGGCGGTTATAGTCTGGCCAGTATTGCGGCGGCGGTGATTATCGTTTTGCAGGTCGCGTTGGGGCTGGTGATTATGGAGTGTCTTCAGGTCACCGCTATGTTCCCCTCGGTGGGTGCTCTGGGGCGGGGTCGGCGCAGGGGATTGCTGGGGGTAGCCCTGGCACTCTTACTGCTGTTGGCTGCAATCGGTGCGAATCTGGCGTTCTCGCGGGAGTGGATACTGCACCAGCCGTTACCGGGTTCTGAGCCGCTCTGGTCCATTCCGCTGGCACAGATGGGGCTGGGCTTTGTACTTCCCTTGATTTTGGCATTTCTGGCGATTCCCCTGGAGCAGTTTATCCGCGCGGCGCGCACGGTGATGGGTATTGGCCTGGGGCTGTTCCTGCGCGGCACGGTATCGGCTCTGCGTTTTCTGGCGATGGTTTCCCTGCATTTGGGAGTCTTGGTTAACCGTTGCTACGATATCGTTATTTTTGTGCCGCTGTGGTTGCAGGCGCTGTATTTGCGCCGTCAACAGGGCGCCGCACAGGCATCGCTAGACAAGGGTTCGCCTGGTTCCGTGGATATTGCCGTGGGGGCTGCGCCCCCGGTGACGGAAAAAGTGTGATAGGGCGCGGGCAGTCCTATTGAATAAGAAAACTTGCAAAAAATTAGGGGCGCTGAAGCATGCTTTGGTTGTTATTTTTTTTAATTGTGCTGCTAGTCCTCTTCCTCTACGCGCGCTCGGCGCCGGGTAAACCCGGTCCCCTGTGGTTCCCACAGGGGCAGGGGCCTATGGTGATTGCGCACGGCAACGACTGCGGTAACGGTCTCTACCCGGGAAATACGGCGGCCTACCTTGGGGCAATGGTTCAGCTGGGTGTGGATGCTATTGAGATAGATCTCTGGCTTACCGCCGATGGCCATTTAGTACTCATTCACGACAGAGAATTGGAAATGTTCTCCGATGGCGCGGGCTTGGTGGAGGACAAGACGCTTGAGCAGTTGCGCCAGCTGAATATTGCCTACTTCTGGACTCGCGATGGGGAGCACTACCCCTATCGGGATAACCCCCAGCGGGTGCTTACTCTGCAAGAGGCGCTGGCAATGGTGGGGGATATGCCGATGATATTGGAACTCAAGAGCCGCCAGTATCGCGCGGCAAAAGTGTTGCGCGATGTATTGGTGGACAGTGAAAAACAGCAGCAGGTGGTTGTTTCGTCGTTTCACCAGGGGGTGATCAACGAGTTTCGCCGGCTCTGTCCTCAGGTGGCGACAGGTTCGCCGACGCTGGAGGCGCTGGTGTTTTATCTTGCGCAGTTATTGCGTGCCGAGAAACTGCTGTGCCCAAGCTACAGCGCGATGCAGCTACCCATGGAACAGAGCGGTATTCCCGTGGTTAGCGCAAGCCTGGTGCGTGCGGCGAACAGGAAAAAGGTACACCTAGCCGTGTGGACGGTAAATGGTGCGGAGAACTATCGGCGCTATATTGATCTGGGCGTACACGGTATTGTCACCGACCGGCCGGATCTGCTGATGGCGATGTTGGCGCAGCAGCGACAGGCTCTATTGAAACAGGCGGCCTGAATAAAATACTCAGTTGCCAGCGGTTAAAAAAATTAATAATAACAACGGGAAGTCTCTATGAAGAATTTAGCGCGTTGCGCCGCTCTGGCGGTTGCTGTATTGGCCGTATCTTTTAGCTCTGCACAGGATCGCTTTGCCAGTGTGGAAATTAGTACTGAGCCGGTGTCTGGCAATGTGTATATGCTCAAAGGCGCCGGGGGTAATATTGCCGTACTGGTGGGTGAGGACGGCACCTTTATGGTGGATGATCAGTACGCGCCTTTGACTGCAAAAATTCAACAGGCCGTTGCTCAGTTAGCTGAGCAACCGTTGCGTTTTGTGATTAATACCCACTGGCATGGCGATCATACCGGCGGCAATGAAAACCTGGGTAAAAGTAGTGCCCTGATTGTGGCCCACGAAAATGTGCGCAAACGGCTGAGCACCGAGCAGTTTATCGAGGTGTTTAAGCGCAAGGTGGAGCCCTCGCCAACAGAGGCTTTGCCGGTGATCACCTTTACCGATGCCACGACCTTTTATTGGAATGGCGATCGGGTAAGAGTCCAACATGTGGGGCCTGCGCATACCGACGGTGATTCCATCGTGCATTTTGCCGAAGCCGATGTGATTCATATGGGCGATATTTATTTTAACGGCAACTACCCCTTTATCGACCTCTCTTCCGGCGGCTCGGTAGACGGCGTGATTGCGGCAATGGATACCGCTCTGGCAATGGCGGGGGAGGACACCAAAATTATTCCCGGCCACGGTCCCCTCAGCAATCGGGCGGAACTGCAACAGCAGCGCAATATACTGGCGGGGCTTAGGGACAAGGTGCAAGCGCTGGTGGATGAAGGTAAAACCCGCCAGGAAGTGATTGCGGCAAAACCCACGGCGGAGTTCGATGCGCAATATGGCCAGGGATTTATGACACCGGATATTTGGACCGGGATTGTGTACGACTCTCTGACACAATCTTAGAAAATAAAAAAAAGGCGGCGCAGTGAAAACCTGCGCCGCCTTTTTTGTTGGATTAGCCAGTGATTTTATTCTGTAGTGGCACTCGGGGTCATGGGCCGGCCAAACTCAGGGTTACTTTCCACCACCTCTTCATTGTGTTCTTCCCGCACTCGGAACCAGGCGGCATAGAGTGCTGGCAGGAACAGTAGGGTGAGTCCGGTCGCGACAATCAATCCCCCCATAATGGCGACTGCCATAGGGCCAAAGAAGTCACTGCGCGATAGCGGAATCATCGCCAATACCGCCGTCAGCGCGGTCAGTACAATCGGCCTAAAGCGCCTGACAGTGGATTCGACAATTGCATCCCAGGGGCTGAGGCCCTGGCTGATATCCTGCTGAATCTGGTCCACCAAAATCACCGAGTTGCGCATAATCATCCCGGCCAGGGCAATGGTGCCGAGCATGGCGACAAAGCCAAAGGGCTTGCCAAACAGCAGCAGGAACAGGGTCACGCCAATCAGGCCCAGAGGTGCGGTAAGAAATACCATGGTGGACAGGGACATGCTGCGCAGTTGCAACATCAGCAGGGTAAAGACCACCAGCACGAATAGCGGCATACCGGCATTGACCGATTTCTGTCCCCGCGCAGATTCCTCCACGGTACCGCCCACCTCCAGCAAATAGCCCGGCGGCAATTTATCGCGAATGGATTGCAGCTGGGGCCACACGGCATTGACCACAGTCGCCGGCAGCTCGTCGCCATAAATATCCGCACGAACGGTGACGGTGGGCAGGCGGTCGCGGTGCCAGATAATGCCCTCCTCAAAGCCGTATTCCAGGGTGGCAATCTGGTTTAGCGGCACACTGCGACCACTGTCGGTCTGTACCGCGAGGTTGCCCAACTGGCGCAGGGCATAGCGATCGTCTTCATTGCCGCGCACCCGCACATCGATCAGCTCGTTATCCTCCCGGTATTGGCTTACGGTGATACCGGTCAGGGAGCTCTGTAGCGCCTGGGACAGGGTTGCGCTGTTGACCCCCATGGCGCGGGCGCGGTCCTGGTCGATATTGAGGTTGATCGATTTGCTCGGCTCCTCCCAATCCAGGTGTACATTGGTTACCTGTGGATTACTGCGCAGGCGCTCGGCCACTTCCCGGGCCAGTCCGCGCACTTCGCGAATATGTTCACCGGATAAACGGAACTGCACCGGATAGCCCACCGGTGGGCCGTTTTCCAGGCGGGATACGCGGCTGCGCAGGGTGGGGAACTCCTCCTTCATGGTGTTGATCAGCCAGCTGCGCACCTGCTCGCGCTCTTCGACGCTGCGGGTCATTACAACAAACTGGGCGAAACTGGCGGCGGGCAGCTGCTGGTCCAGGGGCAGGTAGAAGCGTGGTGAGCCGGTGCCCACATAGGCCACGTAATTTTCCACCTGATCGTTCTGCGCCAACAGCGCTTCCAGTCGCTTGGCCTGCTGCTCGGTGGATTTTAGCGAGGCACCTTCAGCCAGCTTTAGGTCCACCATCAATTCGAGGCGCCCGGAGGAGGGGAAGAACTGCTGTGGAACCAGTTTGAACAGGGCGAGGGAGCCGACAAAAATCGTCAGGGTGGCGGCGATCACTGTTTTGCGGTGGCGCAGGCACCAGGTAATAAAGCGGCGGAAGCGCTGGTAAAACGGTTTCTGGTAGGGGTCTTCCACTTTACCGCCGTGGCCGTGTCGCGCCAGGTTCGGCAACAGGTAGTGGCCCAGGTAGGGCACAAAGACCACAGCGGCAATCCACGACACGATCAGCGACAGGGTGACCACCTGGAAAATCGAGCGGGTGTATTCACCGGTGCCGGACTGGGCGGTGGCGATAGGCAAAAATCCGGCGGCGGTAATCAGGGTACCGGTGAGCATGGGAAAGGCGGTGCTGGTCCAGGCGAAGCCGGCGGCTTTTAGCCGGCTGAGCCCCTGCTCCATTTTTATCGCCATCATCTCCACCGCGATAATGGCGTCGTCCACCATCAGGCCCAAGGCGAGTACCAGTGCTCCCAGGGAAATCTTGTGCAGGCCGATATTAAAGTAGTGCATCAGCGCGAAGGTCATCGCCAATACCAGCGGAATCGACAGCGCCACAATTAATCCCGGGCGGCTGCCGAGGGAGAAAAAGCTCACCAGCAGCACGATACCGAGGGCCTCGGCCAGCACTTGCAGGAATTCGCCAACGCCGCGTTTTACCGCCGCCGGCTGGTCGGAGACCTTGTGCAGCTCCATACCAATGGGCAGGTCCTGCTGTAGTTGGGCGAAGGTTTCATCGAGGGCCTTGCCCAGCTTTAAAATATCCCCGCCCTCTTTCATCGACACGGCGAGGCCGATGGCATCCTCCCCCATAAAGCGCATACGCGGCTGGGCCGGGTCGCTAAAGCCGCGGTGTATCTGTGCGATATCACCGAGGCGCTGGGTGCGGCCATCGGCGCTGATGGGGAACTGGCGGATTTCACTGACCGAGGTGAACTGGCCGCTCACACGGATGCGCACGCGGTCGCTGACGGTATCCACAAAGCCGCCATCGGTCACCTGGTTCTGGGCTTGCAGGGCGTTTTGTATCGCCGACAGGGGGATGCCCATGGAGGCCAATTTGGTATTGGAAATCTCCACCCAGATTTTTTCGTCCTGCAAGCCCAGCAGCTCGACCTTGCCCACATCCTTAACCCGCTGGAGGGCCAGTTGCAGGCGTTCGGCGTAGTCCTTCATTAGGGCGTAATCGAAGCCACTGCCGCTGAGGGCATAAATATTGCCGAAGGTGGTGCCAAATTCGTCGTTAAAAAAGGGACCCTGAATATCTGGCGGCAGGGTGTGGCGAATATCCCCCACCTTTTTGCGCACCTGATACCAGAGATCGGGAATATCCCGCGAGTGCATATCGTCGCGGGCAACAAACAATACCTGGGATTGCCCCGGGCGGGAAAAGGAGGAGATACGCTGGTAATCACCGGTCTCCAGTAATTTCTTTTCCACCCGCTCGGTAATCTGGCGGGACACATCCTCGGCACTGGCACCGGGCCAGACGGTATTGATCACCATTACCTTAAAGGTAAAGGGGGGATCTTCACTTTGTCCCAGCTGGGTGTAGGAGAAAGCTCCCAGCAGTCCCAGGACGATCATGGCGTAGAGCACCAGCGGGCGATTTTTTAAGGCCCACTCGGAAAGGTTAAAACCCATGGCAGTTTCTCTGTTTCAAGGGTGGCTCTGCTGATCGCGGCCACACTTTGGAAATTGTTATTGAGGCTTTATCGGGATAATTGTGCGCGGGAAGGGGGGAAGTTTCCCGCGCCGGCTATTTATTTCTGCTGCGCGAGGGAGAGTGCCTGGCCAATGGGGCGGTTCATGCGATCCACCGGGCGCACCAGCATATTTTCCTGTAACAGATGGGTACCTGCGGCCACGATCCAATCGCTGCGCTTCAGCCCGGAAAATACCGCGACAAACTCTTCACCGTAGGGGCCCAGGCTAACCGGGGTTTTGTGCAGTGTTTTTGTCTGTGGGTTCAGCACCCATACAAATGCGGCGCCATCGTCGGCACTGACCGCCGACATGGGGACTTGCAGCACCTCGGTTTGTTCCGCCCTGGGCACAAATGCCCGCGCGCTCTGGCCGATTTCAGCACCGCTGACCTTATGCTCGAATGCGACTCTGGCTTCAAACGTGCGGGATACGGGATCGGCAGCCGGTGACAGTTCGCGGATACGGGCGGGGAAAGACTCGCCCGGCTGGGACCACAATTCGACCGTGAGCGGTTGGCCCACTTTAAAGCGGCCGATGGACTGCTCCGGCAGGTCGATACGCACTTCGCGCTCACCGTCGGCCGCCAGTGCGAAAATGCCCTGTCCGGCGGCGACCACTTGTCCGGCCTCGGCCATACGACGGGCGATGACGCCACTCTCCGGCGCTTTGAGTACGGCGTAGGCGGCCTGGTTGCGGGCCACATCCAGCTGCGCTTTGGCCTGTTGTAGGCGCGCTTCGCTGGCTTCAAACTGGGTCTCTACCGTATCGAACTGGGAGAGGCTCACCAGTTGCTTTTCCAGCAACTTGCGGTGGCGCGCCAGCTCGCTGCTCGCCAGGCGCTGGTCCGCCTCGGCGGAGGTGAGACGGGCGCGGGCGGAGTCCAATTGCAGCAGCAAGTCTTCGGTATCCAGCTCCGCCAGGGGCTGGCCCTGTTCTACGCGGTCGCCCACATTCACCAGGCGCCGCTGGATTTTTCCACCGATGCGGAAGGCCAGGGCCGGCTCGAAGCGGGCGCGGATTTCACCGGGATAGACATCGGTTTGGGCGCTGGCGGGGGTGGGGTGCACCATAACGGCGGGGCGCGGCTTGGTTTCTGTTTCCTGGGATTCAGAGGGGGCACAGGCGCTCAGTAAACAGCTGAGTGAAAGCGCAGCGAGGGTTAGTATTCGGTACATATTGGCTTCCTTCCCCGGCGCTGGCGCGGCGAGGTAGATCCGTGACTGGGTCAAGCATGGCCTGGCGGCCATTAATGTTATACTCGCGAGTATAGTATATTTAATGAACTACAGAGTCTAGTATATGGAGAGCCATGTCTGAGCAGACCCAGACGGCCGCCCCGCGCGGTCGCCCCAAGGACCCGGTGAAACGCCAGGCCATCCTGGATGCCGCCAAGGATCTGTTTTTATCCGGCGGTTTCGCCGCCACCAGCGTGGATGCGGTGGCGTCGGCTGCGGGAGTTTCCAAGCTCACGGTCTACAGCCACTTCTCCGACAAGGAGACACTTTTTAGTGCGGCGATTGCCTCTCGCTGTGAAATGATGATGCCCCTGCCGATCTTTGCCCTGGAAGAGGGGGATGCGGTGGAGCAGGTACTGGAGCGTATCGGCGATGCCTTCCTGGGCATGGTGGAGAGCGAGGATAGCGTGCGTCTGTTACGGCTGTTGTGCGCCCTGGCATCGCAGGAGTCGGAAATGTCCCAGCTGTTTTTTGATGCCGGCCCACAGCGGGTTTTGGGGGAGATAGAGCAGCTGTTGCGCAGGGCCAACCAGTTGCAAATGTTGATGGTGGAGGACCCCGCTGTGGCGGCGGAGGATTTTATCGGCCTGTTGCTCGGCTGCCATCATATGCGCGTACTGATCGGCTGCCGGCAGATGTCGACGCCGCAAGAGCGCCGCGAGCGCGTGCAAAAAGCGGTGCGAACCTTTATGTGTGCCCACCACTAGCGCCGCTTACTGCGTTGTCGCGCGCATTTTTAGTTGCATACGTGCCCGCGCTGGATAAATTCCAGCGCGGGGCGCTATCAGGTTTTGATGCGGTAGCCGGTGCGGAAAATCCACCAGACGGCGGTCAGGCACAACAGCAGGAAGAGTAGCGTCATGCCGACACTCAGTCCCAGATTGACATCGGCCACGCCGTAAAAGGCCCAACGGAAGCCGCTGATCAGATAAACCACCGGGTTGAACAGGGTGATTTTCTGCCACACTTCCGGCAGCATACTGATGGAATAGAAGGCGCCACCGAGAAAGGTGAGCGGTGTAATGACCATCAGTGGAATTACTTGCAGCTTCTGAAAATCATCGGCCCAAATGCCGATAATAAAGCCGAACAGGCTAAAGGTGAGCGCAGTGAGTGCGAGGAAAGCGAGCATCCACCAGGGGTGTACAATTTCGTAGTCGACAAAAAAGCGTGCGGTCAGCAGTATTAACAGCCCCAGTAAAATAGATTTTGTGGCTGCGGCCCCCACATAGCCGGTCACGATTTCAAACGGTGATACCGGGGCGGAGAGCACTTCATAAATAGTGCCGGAAAATTTTGGGAAAAATATTCCGAATGAGGCGTTGGAAATACTCTCACTCAGCAGTGCCAGCATCACCAATCCGGGAATAATAAAGGCCCCATAGCTGACCCCGTCGATATCTCCCATACGCGAACCGATCGCCGCGCCAAATACAATAAAATAGAGCGAGGTGGAGAGCACCGGTGAGGCGATACTCTGCATCAGTGTGCGCCAGGTGCGCGACATCTCAAACTTGTAGATTGCCTTGATTCCATACCAATTCATGCCTGTGCCTCCTTGTGCGGCAGTGCTTCCTGTTCCTGCTGGGCACCGTGAACCAAATTGACAAAAATCTCCTCCAGGGAGCTTTCGCGGGTGTGCAAATCGCGGAATTCAATATTGGCGGCATTTAAACGGCGCAAAAACTCGGCCAGACCGCTGTCTTCGCTTTTGATATCGAAGCGATAGATCAGCTGGTTGCCATCGCTGCTGAGACTCAGCGGCAGATCGGCAAGGCTCTCGGGAATTTGTTGCAGTGGTGTGGGCAGTTGTAGGCTGAGTTCTTTCTCGCCCATTTTTTTCATCAGCGCACTTTTTTCCTCAACCAGAACCAGCTGGCCGCGATTGATAACGCCGACGCGATCGGCCATTTCCTCGGCCTCTTCGATATAGTGGGTGGTGAGAATAACGGTTACCCCGGATTCCTTTAGTTCGCGCACCATCTTCCACATGTCCTGGCGCAACTCCACATCGACTCCGGCTGTGGGTTCATCGAGGAAGAGCACATTGGGCTCGTGAGACAGGGCTTTGGCGATCATCAGGCGGCGCTTCATTCCCCCTGACAGCGTCACAATCCGGTTATCTTTTTTCTCCCACAGGGATAGCTGCTTCAGGATCTTTTCCAGGTAGGCGGGATTGGGGGCTTTGCCGAACAGGCCGCGACTGAATTTTACCGCATTCCATACGGTTTCAAACGCATCGGTGGAGATTTCCTGGGGCACCAGGCCGATTTCGTTGCGGGCTTTGCGATAGTCCCGCTGGATATTGTAACCATTGACCGTGACTTCACCGCAGCTCGGATTGACGATGCCACAGATAATACTGATCATGGTTGTCTTGCCCGCGCCGTTGGGACCGAGCAGTGCAAACAGTTCTCCCCGTTGAATTTCCAGATCGATATTTTTTAGGGCGGAAAACCCATCGGCATAGGTTTTTCCCAGGCCTTTGATCGAAATAATCGATTCCACTTTTTCTCCTTGCCAAAATTACTCGTACGGCTTTGGCGGTGTATTATCAGGTGGATTTATCGGGCAGAAAGGCAGAAAACCTTTCCTGTGGAATCAGTTTCTTTGACCCCAGCCCGAAAGTATATGCGATTGAGCGTTCTTTTTTATTTTAATGCCGCCTATTAACGCCGCACAAGCAGCGGCGAGTAGCAAGGCTAAGGCGGTGGAGGAAAATGCACTGGCATAGCCCATTTGATCAATCCAGGGCTGGCTGATGAACGGCGAAATAAATTGCCCAAGAAAAATTCCGGTGGTCAAAAATCCTGCCGTGCGCCCCCGTTTTGATCCCGAGGCAGACGCTAAGGCGGTGGCAAAGATATGGGGTATCAGGGTACCCATTCCCAGGCCGTAGAGCGCGAGGCAAGTGGTTATCTCTATCAGGTTTTGCGCCTTGGCAAGCAGGGCAAAGCTGGCGGCCATAGCGGTAAAGCTTAGGGCAAAGACGCCGAGCGTTCCCAGCCGGATGCGGGCCCGCCGGTAAACCAGCAGTGAGGCAATGGCTCCCATAATATTGCTCGATGCAATCGTCAGCGCAATAACACTGGGAGAGGAAACGTCTATCTCGCGCAAATAAAACGGGATCTGCGTGGGTATCAGGGTAAAAGCCAGGCTGTTTAACGTCGCCGCTGCCAGCAGGGCATAAAATGCGCGACGGCCGGCGGGGCTCTCTTGTCGCGGGGCGCCGCGCTGGGCAGGCTTTACTCGCGCGGGCTCCCACAGGAAAGTCCGCACGGCTGGAAGCAGCAGTAGCGCCGCGAGATATATAGCGAAGGGCGCGCGCCAGTGCAGGCTTGCCAGCAGTCCGCCCAGCGTCAGAAAGACGATGCCGCCGATACTGATAAAAGTACTCTGCTGGCTCAAATAGGTTAAGCGCTGCTGCTGCGTAAAATAGTCTCCGACCAAGGCGGTTACAGAGGTCATAGTGCCGGCCACGGCAACACCCAGTAGCAGGCGGCTAGCCAGGATACCTGCGAGACTGTTCTGAAGCAGGGCGAGGAAACCGGAGAGCCCATAGAGTGCCAGGGCCGCTTGCAGCAGGCGCAGGCGGCCGTAGCGATCGGAAATCCAGCCGGCCAGCGGAGCGCAGAGGGCGATACTTAACGCGGGCAGGGTTAGCACCAATCGGCTGTACAAGTCACTGTTCGATGTGCTGGCAAAGTACTGCTGTAGCGCCGGCAGTGACGGGGCTACAGTGGCCCCCGACATAATAGTGAGTGCGGCCAGGCACAGTAAGGTGATACGACCCCGAGCGGATATTTTGCTCTCCAGCGCTCTCATAATACTTGCCTGCGGCTTGGCGTGCCCTGGGGCTTCTTGGCAGAATCTTCCCGCCGGCCTATTTCACCGGCAAATTTGGGGTTTTGGCTCGCCACCACCAGCGGTAAAAACAGCTGGGGGTGGGCCTGTTCGCCTGGTTGTGCAACTCTGCTTGCCGGATACCTCTCCATCACTCTTCTCCCTCGCTTGCATTAGGTTGCGCAGCAGTGTAGAACCTCAACTAATATTGAGGTCAATAGAGGGAGGCACTTTTATGGCAACGGTAAAACCGGCTGGAAAAAGCGCGGCGAAGTCAAAGTCCATCAAGCGAGAGCTGACCGTTGGCGAGGTGGCGGAGCGCAGTGGCGTAGCGGTCAGTGCTCTGCATTTCTATGAGAGCAAGGGCCTGATCAGCAGCTGGCGCACCTCGGGGAACCAGCGGCGCTACTCGCGGGATGTACTGCGCCGAGTGGCCATTATCAAGGTGGCGCAGAGCACGGGCATTCCCCTGTCGGAAATACGCGAGGCCTTTGGGGAGCTGCCCAATGGGCGCACGCCCACTGGGGGGGATTGGTCATCGCTGTCTTCCCACTGGCGTGAAGAGCTGGATCAGCGCATTCAGCAGTTGACCAAATTGCGCGATGACCTGGAGGGCTGCATTGGCTGCGGGTGTCTGTCTATGCAGAAATGCCCTTTGCGCAATCCCGGTGACAAGGCGGGGCAGCAGGGCGGCGGAGCCCATTACCTGGATTTGGGGGAAGGCGGTTGTTGATCCCCTTTTATGGAGGGAGTGTATTTTTAGTCACGAAAATATTTTTTCGTAAAATGCCAGGGTTCCCCGCCAGGCATCTTCGGCCGCCTGCTGGTTATAGGCCAGGGGCAGGCCGAATTTCTCCCCCCGCTCAGTGGCACAGGGGTTGGTAAATCCGTGCAGGACTTCCGGGTAGCTCACCAGGGTAAATTTAGCCCCGGCCTCCTGCATCTCTGTGACAAAGTCGCCCACCTGCTCCGGTGGAACCAGGGCATCGGCGCCGCCAGTATAGACCTGTATTTCCGCTTTAATCGGCTCTTTATGCGCGGGAGTGCTTCTGGCCAGGGCACCGTGGTAGCTGACCACACCGCGCAAGTCCAGGCCCAGGCGGGCCATGGTGAGCACTACGCCGCCGCCAAAACAATAGCCCTGCGCGGCGATACGCGCTGGGTCTACGCTGGCATGTTGCTGAAGCAGAGATAGGGCGGTGCGAAAGCGCGCCTCCAGGGCCACCGGGCTTTTCAGTGCTTCATCCCTGAACTGCTGGGCCTCCTGTGGATCGTCGGTATGTTTACCTGCGCCAAACATATCCACCGCAAGGGCGCGATAGCCGCAGTTGGCGAGTTTTTCCGCCTGTTGCCGCACAAACGCATTGTGGCCCCACCACTCGTGTACCAGTAAAACTCCGGGGCGTTTGTCACTGATATTTGCATCCCACGCGAGATAGCCGCAAAAGGAGTCGCCATTAACGGTGTAATTAATCGCTTCCGTTTCCATAGTGAGTCACCTGCTGATAGAGAAAGTGGGTAAGGAGTTCGGTTACTCCGCAAGCGTGGCACAAACTCCGCTGGTTGCCAGTGGGCAGGCTCTAGGCAGCCTCTGGCAGCAAAGCGCAAAGCTTTAACTGCCTCTGTGGGCAAAAGCGTTAATTGTTGGGCGCGGCTTGTTTAAATGGATTGGGGGATAAAAACCTGACTGTAGAGAAGGTATACAGCGCAAATAATCAGCAGGCTACCCATCGCGTGATTAAATACTTTGCGTCGATATTGGTTTGTCAGCAATAATTGAGCCCGATCCCCGGCAAGTGCCCAAATACTTAATGACATGTAGCAGATCAGAAAGTAAATCAGGATAAATGTGAGTAAACTGCTGTGGCTATCGCTGCTGGAAAAAATAGCCACTCCAGAAAGGCAGGCGATCCAGGCCTTCGGGTTAAGCCATTGCAATAAAACCCCCTGGTAGAAGCGTGGCTCCTGTAACCGCTCAATATCCGCATGATTCGTAGGTGCAGCCGCTATTTGGTAGCCGGTATAAGCCACATAAATTGATCCTGGTATCGCAACATATCGTAGTAACTGGGGATAAATTTCTATTACCTGATAGAGCCCAAAGCCTATAGCCGCAAGTAGCAGTGTAAAGCCTATTGTGGCTCCTGATACAAAGGGCAAAGTGCGGATAAATCCATAATTCACCCCGGAGGAAATGATAACCATATTCACCGGCCCCGGTGTAATGGACATAGCCAGGGAAAACCCAAACATAGCAAGAAGTAGTGACATTCGCTGCTCCTGGCAGTTATCAATTGTTTGGAGACTTTAATGGCCTGGTAGGAAAATGATTAGATACCTAAAACTGAAATATATTGTTTATAAAAATTTACTTGAGTAGGTATGAACGAGTGTGCCGCATGAAACATGGATACCGATTAGGCGCTAACACTAATATATTCACAGGTCTTCGCGAGAGCGGTGTATCCTTTCCTTCTGACCCAGAAGTACCTTTAGAGAATTCATAGGGAGCTGTTATTGTGCTAAAGGATATTCGCTATTTACTGGTGTTTGCCAAGGTTGTGGAAAGTGGCTCTTTCAGAGGCGCTTCTTCGGAACTGGATATCTCTGTCGCCAGTGTTAGTTCCTATGTGGCGAGGTTGGAGGAAAGTCTTGGCGTTGCGCTCTTGTATCGCAATACCCGCAAATTGTCCCTGACCGAAGATGGGGGAAAGGTTTATAAAACGGCACAGAATATATTGGATTTGTACGCCGATGGTCTCGGAGAATACAAAGCGCGAGAGGAACGCAGTATCAGTCGGCTTAAAGTTGCAATCCCCGCCGTTTTGATCCACAGCCGCTTGCTGAGCAAAATAGTGGGCTTTGTTCGGCGGGAGTTGGGTATTCATTTACAACTTCAATGCAGCGATCAGCACGAGGATGTAATCGGCGGTGGTTTTGACTTGGCAATTCGCCTGGGTAATATGCCTGACAGCAATTTGAAAGCGCGTAAGATATTTGAATTAGAGCGGGTGTTAATTGCCAGCGGCGATATGCTGGATCGCTATGGTTTTCCGAGTCATCCTCGCGACCTTGCAGTCTGGCCTTGGATTGGGCTGACAATGCGGCCCAATCACCGGCAATTTCTGCATCGGCAGCAGGGCGAATATGAAGTTAGCTACACCCCGGTCGCGACTGTCGACAGCGTTGAAGCCGCTTATCGACTGACGAGCTGTGGCCTGGGACTATCGGCGCCACCACGATTTTTAATAAGCGCACAGGATGATGTACAAAAATTGCTGCCAGACTGGCAGCTTCCGAATTTACCCGCCTATGCCGTTAGACCTTCAAATGGGAACGCTGAAGGTCCTATACAGAAATTGATTGATTATTTGGCCGCTAGTGATACCCAGCTGGCCGCCTGCCATCCTCGCGATTTAGCGCAAAAGCTACCCGCAGAAGTGCTTGATTGATTTTCCTGGAAAGCTCTCAATAGTTCGATAGAGGCCCCTGCCCTTAAGGTTGGCCATTTGCGGGCAGAGGTTCCTTTATTCAAGAGGGAATTTAAAACTTACTGCGGAATAAATTCCTGAACTATATTTCTTTGGATATTTCTGCCTGTCTCAGCTGGGTCTTGCTTTACCGGAGTTGACTCCATAGAAGAGGCATTAACCGTGCGGATAATACTGGCAATTTCCGGTTTACAGGAACCGCAGTTGGTACCGCAGCCAAGGGTTTCCCCCAGTGCCTCGACAGTGTTGACGCCCTGGGCAATAGCCTCCTCTATCTGAGGTCGGGAAACCTGGAGACAGGTACAAACCATCTTCACACCGGGTTTGACCGGGTGCAGCAGTTGTCCAGGTAATTCCGGTAGCGGCACAGCCAGGTAATTTTCCAGGTGCTGTCGGCTGGGGAGTTGATGCCAGTCGCGGCCAGAGAAAACCAGCAGTTTTAAGCGGTTGTCGTAGGCAATCCAGCGCTGACTTTTGGGGGTCAGCAACTCCTGCCAGAATAACTGGATGTCTTCGCCCAGTACCTTGGAGGTCAACTCCCGCCCGTGGATAGGGTGGCTCGCGGTAATCTCATAGCGGAAACCATTGGCCAGGGGCACTCGATACCAGTGCAGGATACTGCTGTCGCCCGCGCGCTGTAACCAGTCCCAGAATTTGCCCGCAGTTTCCTCTGTGCAGATCAGGGTGGCAAAGTAGCTGGCGTCCAGTGGACGGATATTGACGGGAACCTGTTTAAATTCCGGTTGACCGGAATAGGGGTCGACACAGGAATCTGCCAGGGCACTGGGTTTGGAATTTTGCGAGAAGGTTTCACTCCAGTGGATAGGGGCAAAGACCTGCCCGGCTTTTTGCCCTCCGTTGAGAGCGGCGCGACCGATCATTGTCGCTGAAGCGCTGTTTAAGTAGATGAGTTGCTCATCGCTCACCTGGTAGCGGGCGGCATCCTGGGGATTGATTTGAATTTCTGGCAGCTCGCTGTGGTCGAGTAATTTGCGCACCCGTCCGGTTCGGGTCATGGTGTGCCACTGGTCGCGCATACGGCCGCTATTGAGCCATATTGGATAGTCGCTGCTGATCTGCTGCTCGGGGGGCTGCGGCGCTATGGGGATAAAGCGCGCGCGCTTGTCCGGGGTAAAAAACTGTCCATCGCTAAATAGACGTTTACATCCGCCCGGGTGCTCCTGGTTGACTGGCCACTGCACCGGGGCCAGTGCATCGTATTCACTGCGATTGATATTGGCGAATGCGGAAATATCGAAAGCCCTGGAGCCCTGGTTTTCAAAGCCGGACAGCGCGGCGTGCTCGCGAAAAATATCGGCGGGGTGGGAGTAGTTAAACTGCTCGGCATAGCCCAAGTGTTGGGCCAGTCCGCACAGGGCCTGCCAGTCGTGGCGGGCCTCGCCGGGCGGGGGTAAAAAGCCGCGCTGTCGGGATATGCGGCGCTCTGCATTGGTCACGGTGCCATTTTTTTCTCCCCAGCCACTTGCGGGCAGGAGCAGGTCGGCACAGCGCGCGGTATCGGTATTGGCAACACAGTCGGAGACCACCACCAGCGGACATTTCTCTAGTGCGGCGGTGACTCGATCGGCCTCGGGCATACTGACGGCAGGATTGGTGGCCATAATCCAGATGGCTTTAATTTTTCCGCTCTCCACCGCGCGGAACATATCCACAGCCTTCATCCCCGGCTTTGTCGCTACACGTTCTGAATTCCAGAAGCGTGAGACCCGCTCGATATCCGGCTCATTAAACTCCATATGTGCGGCGAGGGTATTGGCGAGTCCGCCCACCTCGCGCCCACCCATTGCATTGGGTTGGCCGGTAATGGAAAAGGGGCCCGCGCCCACTTTGCCCACGCGCCCAGTAGCCAGGTGGCAGTTAATGATCGAGTTATTTTTATCAGTGCCACTGCTGGACTGATTGACTCCCATGGAATAAAAGCTGATGGTTTTTTCCGTTGCGGCAAAAGCCTGAAAAAACTCCAGTAATTCTTCAATGGAGATACCACAGGTGGCTGCGGTTAATTCTGGGGACCAGTCTTGCGCCGCTGCTAAGGTGTCGGCAAATCCCTGAGTATGATTTTTAATGTAGTCGGTATCGAGGTAATAGTGCCGACTGAGGAAGCGCAGCAGCCCATTGAACAGGGCTGCATCAGTGCCGGGTTTAATCGCCAGGTGCAGGTCGGCCATCTCACTGGTGGCGCTGCCACGGGGATCGATGACGATCAGCTTTGCACTGCCGGCCTGCATGCGCTGGAATAAAATCGGATGTGTCCAGGCGGCATTGGAGCCGATCAGTACAATCAGCTCAGCTTGCTCCAGGTCTTCATAGGAGCAGGGTACTGCGTCGGCACCAAATGCGCGCTTATACCCCACCACGGCAGAGGCCATACAAAGCCGTGAATTGGTGTCGATATTGGCAGAGCCAATAAACCCCTTCATCAACTTGTTGGCGACATAGTAGTCTTCGGTGAGGAGCTGTCCGGACAGATAGAAAGCGACTGAGTCGGGACCGTGATCGCGAATTGTCTGCTTAAAGGCATCGGCCATATAAGACAGGGCGCTATCCCAATCACAGTCTTGTCCGTGTAGGCGCGGGCGCAAGAGGCGGCCGTGCTCACCGAAGGTTTCACCGAGCGCAGAACCTTTAACACACAGCTTGCCAAAATTTGACGGGTGTTGGGCGTCGCCACTGACGCTAATTGAACTGCTGCCGGTGCGCTCTTCCCGTTGAACCGAAACACCACAACCGACACCACAATAAGGGCAGGTAGTGCAGGTGCGCTGTGCGCTCAAAAAATCCTGTGCTGCCATTACTGTAACTTATTCTTGCCGATGTAAACCGTGTCCCCATTCAATGCCAGTGGGTAGGTGGCAAGCCTGATACTGCTATCTTCCATGCAGACTCCATCGCTAAGGCGAAAGTGGTTTTTATACAGTGGGGAGGCGATTGTTAGCTCCCCCTCCAGTTCCGCAATAATTCCTCGTGCAATTACTCCAGCTTGTGCGATTGGGTCCCAGTTGTCAACGGCGTAGAGCTGCTGTTCCTGATCGGGTAAAAAAAATAGGGCAATAGCGCTTTGCTCGACAGTTTTAGCCAGTGTCTGTAAAGCTGCGTTTGGGTATCGGCAGGTATCGTCCCAAAGCGCGCATACTCCAGAGTTGCTAACCAGATCCGAGCGCTGGCAGATGGGTGACCATTGGGAGGGGCGTGTGGTCAGTGAATTTACGCAGATTTCTTTTGGGGCTGGCGAGCTCATCATAGTTTCCTCACAGTGGATGGAAAGGATATAAAGGCGATTGATTTATTGCAGTAAAACCGGCGGCTTGCGCCGCCGGGTACAACTTCAGAGGGATTCGCTGGTTTCCACTAGCTCGTCAGTGGCAGCAGGACGCGGCTGTCCGCGTTCGTTAACGAAAACAATGTTTTCATCGGTTTCGTTACTATTGACAAATTGGCGAAAGCGCTTGAGCTTTTCCGGATCGTTGATGGCCGTTTTCCACTCGCATTGATAGCTGCCGACAACGCGGGCCATCTGGGTTTCCAGCTCCGCGCAAATGCCCAGCTTGTCATCGATAATGACTTCGCGCAGGTAATCCAGGCCCCCATCGAGATTTTCCAACCACACCGAGGTGCGCTGTAATTTATCTGCGGTGCGTACGTAGAACATTAGCAAGCGGTCGATATAGCGGATAAGTGTTTCGTCATCCAGGTCGGTGGCAAACAGATCGGCGTGGCGGGGGCGCATGCCGCCGTTGCCACACACAAATAGATTCCAACCTTTTTCCGTGGCGATAACTCCGATATCTTTGCTCTGTGCTTCGGCACACTCACGGGTGCAGCCGGACACGGCCATTTTTATTTTGTGTGGAGCGCGCAGTCCCTTGTAACGGTTTTCCACTTGCAGGGCCATAGCGACACTATCCTGAACCCCAAAGCGGCACCAGGTGCTGCCGACACAGGATTTCACTGTGCGCAGCGATTTCCCGTAGGCATGTCCGGTTTCGAAACCGGCATCAATGAGTTCTCGCCAAATTTCCGGCAGCTGTTCCAGCCGTGCGCCAAACAAGTCGATACGCTGGCCGCCGGTAATTTTGGTGTAGAGGTTGTAGCGTTTGGCCACTTCACCGATCACGATTAACTTATCCGGTGTGATCTCGCCGCCGGGAATACGCGGAACGACAGAGTAGCTGCCGTTTTTCTGCATATTCGCCATAAAGGTATCGTTGGTATCCTGTAGGCCGACGTGGGTCTGCTCCAGAATGTGTTCATTCCACAGGGAGGCAAATATGGAGGCTGCGGCGGGTTTACAAATTTCACAGCCGCGCCCGGAGCCGTGTTTGCTCAATAATTCACTGAAGGTTTTGATTTCCTCCACTTGGATAATGTGAAATAACTCCTGGCGGGAGAAGGAAAAGTGAGCGCATAGGTGATTGCTCACTTCCATGCCCAGCGCCGCCAACTCTTCGTCGACGATATTCTTCAGCAGTCCCGCACAACCGCCACAACCTGTGGATGCTTTGGTGGCATCCTTAACCTCGGCGAGAGAGTGGCAGCCAGCGGCAACCGCGTCGATAATTTGGCCTTTGCTCACATTATGACAGGAACATACGGTGGCAGAGGCGGGTAGTGCGGCGGCACCCAACCCGGGAGCGACGCCATCGGTTGCCGGTAAAATTAATTGTTCCGGATGTTCGGGGAGGTCGATACTATTGAGGTGGTATTGCAGCAGGGTGTCATAGTCATCGGTGTCTCCCACCATCACCGCGCCCAGCAGTTTTTTCCCTTCGCTGTCGGTGATCATACGTTTGTAAACGCCGCTCTGCTCGTCCACAAAGGTAATTGCAGCGGCGCCCTCGCTGCGGCCGTGGGCATCGCCAATAGAGCCAACTTGCACACCCAGCAGTTTGAGCTTGGTGCTCATATCCGCACCGTTAAAACTTTCTTCTCCTCCAGTCAGTTGCGCGACAGCGGTGCGCGCCATACTGTAGCCGGGAGCGACCAGGCCAAAAATTTTCTGGTCGTAGAGCGCGCATTCGCCGATTGCAAAAATATTCGTATCGGAAGTGCGACAGTGGCTGTCAATAACGATGCCACCGCGTTCCCCCAGCTCCAGCCCGCAGGACTTTGCCAGCTCATCCTGAGGGCGAATTCCCGCAGAGAAAACGATCATATCGGTGAATAGCGTTTGACCGCCGCTAAACTGCATACGCAGGCGGCCGTCGATCTCTTCAATCCGTTCGGTGGCGGCACTGGTGTGTACCTGAACACCGAGTGCTTCAATTTTTTTTCTCAATAAAGCGGAGCCACCTTCATCCAGCTGGGTGGCCATCAGACCTGGTGCGAACTCGACAACGTGGGCTTCGAGCCCGAGGGCTTTCAGGGCATTGGCGGCCTCCAGGCCGAGCAGGCCACCGCCGACAACAACGCCACTGTTTGCGCTGGCGGCAGCTGAGCGGATTGCGTCGAGGTCTTCCAGGGTGCGATAGACAAAGCAGCGCTGGTGCTGGTGCCCGGGAATTGGTGGCACAAATGGGTAGGAGCCGGTGGCGAGTATTAATTGATCGTAAGCGTGACTGGCGCCACTTGCGGAAATAACGGTTTTCTTGTCCCGATCAATTTGCACTACTTTGTCGTTGAGCAGGAGATTAAATCCCCACTGCTGATACTGAGCGAGATTGCCCATGGACAAATCTTGCGCTGTGCGTCCGGCAAAGTATTCGGAGAGGTGAACCCGGTCGTAGGCGGGGCGGGGCTCTGCACAGAATATGGTGATAGCAAACGAGTTAGCCCGCTGATGATTGGCGAGCTGTTCGAGGAAATGGTGCCCGACCATACCGTTGCCAATCACAATCAACTTTTGCTGTTTAACATTGTCCGTCATTTACAATCCTGCCGTCTCGATTCGTTTTATTCGGCAGGGGGTGGGCCCCGTTGGTATGGCAGGGGCGCCTCCTCTTCTGCCGAAGAGTACAGGCGCCGTTGCCTCGTAATGGGGGAATAAATTGTTGGTGCTTAAATACATTCAATCTCTATGCCAGTTTTATTTCTAGTAATAAAGCGCAGTTGGCCTGATTGTCCACAATTTTTGCGACAATGTGGTGCATTTAACAAAGTTTTTGCGCTGCAAAAGTGCTTGTTCAAATTTTATGTATTAGCTTAAAAGAGATAGAGCAGATGTGAGAGCAGTAGCGCTAAAGCCAATAGTTGCCAGATAAGAACGGGGTTTCTCTCCAGTAAAGGACGGTTCTGCGGCGCTTTAAATTCAGGGTTGGGGGATTGCAGGTCCTGGATAAATTCTGATAGGGCGTTGTAGCGTTTTTTGGGGTCAGCGGCACAGGCTTTGTGCAGGGCACCGTCTATCCAGTGGGGAATATCGTCGCGGTGTAGGGCGGCGCGGGTAAAGCGCATTTGCGCGTAGCTCTTTAAGTGGTAGTGGTAACTGCCGAAGCGCTCTGGATAGGGGTATTTACCGGTGAGCAATTCGTAGGCAATCACTCCCAGAGAAAAGATATCCGATCGGTGGCTGGGGCTATCGCCAAAAAAGAATTCTGGCGCTGCATAATTTTTACTGCCGGGAACGGATTCCGCACACAGGTGTAACTGCTCCCTGAGCCCCGGCCCATCGGCGCCGCCGAGATCGATGATCACCAGGCGCCCGTCATTGCGCATCATAATATTTTCCGGTTTGAGATCGCCGTGTACGATCTCCAAGCGCTGCAAGCTGCGCAGCGCACTAACCAGTTGCGCCATCAACTCCCGCACCTGGGAAATTTGTGCTTGGGGGTTTAATTGCATCCACTGTCGCAGGGTCTGCCCCTCGATATACTCGAGAATATGGTAGAGGCAGCGTCGGTCGGGAGGTGGGGGGAAAATTTTGATAATGCCCGGGTGGCAAATTCGCCGCCCGCTCCACTCCTCGGCGATAAACCGCTCGATATAGTGGGCGTCATCGCAGAAATTTACCGAGGGCGTTTTTATGACTCGCAATGCTTGGCTATTGAGATCGCGAGCCAGATACAGCTGGCTGCGGCTGCTGGCATGCAACTCCTGTAAAACCAGGAAGTGATCGAGTTGCTGCCCGGGACGAAGATCTGGTGCGAATGGCAGCTCGCGATTGCGCATGGCCAATTCATCGCACAGGGGCAGCCCAATAGCATCTATCCGGCAGGTGACAGCGCTCAGGTTATCGATGGAGCCCGCTCGCAGAGCGCTATTAATCAGTTGCTGCGGGGTCGACTCGGAAAAATTGAGCAGCAGCTCAGTCACCTCCGCCTCTGACAGGAAGTCGTGAATACCATCGCTGCTGATCAGGAAAATATCCCCAGGCTGTAATGCTTCACAGCGATAGTCCACATCAATATGGGCATCCATACCCAGGGCGCGGCTCAAAAATGTGCGCCCCGGTCCCAGGGCGTGGCTGTGGTCGCGGCTCAAGCACTCTAATTTTTCGCCGCGCAGCCGGTAGATACGGGAATCGCCGATATGCACCAAGTGGGCGCTGGTCCCTTTAAAAATAATGGCGGAAAAGGTGGTCAGCCAGCCCCGTTTAATTTCACTACTGCCGCCGCTTTGTCGAAACAGCCAGCTGTTAAGTGAGTGGAGAACTCTGGCAGCGGCGTGTTTTGTCGACCAGGTTTGGGGCGTGCTGTAATAATCGGCAAAGAATCCGTTGATGGCGGCGCGGGCCGCTTCACCGCCGGCGTCGGCGGTGGCAACACCGTCGGCCACGGCGGCGAGGCTGCCGTGGCACTGTAACTCAGCGCCCTCGGCAAGCCGCACTGCGCAGGCATCGTCATTGTGTGGGCGAAGACCGGCGCAGGAGGCGCTGAACAGTTGCAGGGCATTGGTTTTATGGCCCTGCGAACCGTTGGTCGCAGCGAGCTTGGCGTCGTCGCTGCTCGCTGCTGTGGACAGGTCGGTGTTAGGCGACATCGATCATGGAGACGCTGCCATCAGGGTGTACTTCTGCCATTTGTCCCTCCGGTTCTTCCAGTAGAAGCAGGGCGGCAAAGCCGAGCAGTGCGGTAGCGCAGATTACCAGGAAAAAGGTCTGGTAAGACACCATGCTGAGAACGGTGAGATAGAATACCGCGCCCACATTGCCGTAGGCACCGGTCATACCGGCAATCTGCCCGGTAAGGCGACGCTTGATCAGGGGGACTACGGCGAATACCGCTCCCTCACCAGCTTGCACAAAGAAAGAGCAGGCCATTGCCGCAGCGACCGCCAGGTACAAAGGCCACTCGGCGTCGATCAGGCTCATAGTGAAGTAGCCCAGTGCCAGGCCAGCAGTCAGCACCAGCAGGGTGGATTTGCGTCCCCAGCGATCGCTGATCAACCCACCGGCAGGGCGCGACATCAGGTTCATAAAGGCATAGGCGGAGGCCAGCAAGCCCGCTTTTACCGGGTCCAGGGTAAAGGTCTCGGAGAAGAACAGGGGCAGCATGGATACGACGGCCAGTTCCGAGCCAAAAGTCGCGAAATAAAGCAGGTTCAATACGGCGACCTGCTTGAACTTATAGCGGTGTACCGGCGCGGGAGGATTGCTGAATATTTCGCGGTTAATACTATAAGTTTTGCGCGCATCCAGTAGATAGAGCAGTGCCAGGCCCGCATAAATCAGGTTGGCGGCCAGGTTGGATATCAGTGCTACGCCACTGGATAATTTCCAGGTGAGCAGGGCCAGGGCTGCATACATGGGCACCTTCATCACCAGTAACAGGATAAAATCCCCGGTGCTGGTGACTTCCATAGCGCCGATTTTTTTGGGTTTGAAGTAGGTTGAGCCCTTGGGGGTATCGGTTACTGAGAAGTAGTAAATAACACTGTAAACCAGCGCGATAGCCCCGGTGAGTCCAATGGCGTAGCGCCAGCCGTCGTCACCACCAAAAAACAGGGCAATGGTGGGCAGGGACATGGCTGCGGCTGCGGAACCAAAATTACCCCAGCCGCCGTAGATACCTTCGGCCGTACCCAGCTGTCGAGCGGGGAACCACTCTGACACCATGCGAATACCCACGACGAATCCGGCACCGATAAAGCCGAGCAGGAAGCGACCGATTGCCGCTTGAGCAAAATTATCTGCCAGGGCAAAAATAAAGCAGGGCACACTACCGATGGCCAGTAGTAGTGAATAGGTGAGTCTGGGGCCGTATTTATCGGTGAGCATCCCGATCACAATACGGGCGGGGATGGTCAGGGCGACATTTAAAATCAGCAGGGTTTTTACCTGGTCCGGTGTTAGCGACAGACTTTTTGAGATTGCCATCAACAGGGGAGCATGGTTAAACCAGGCAAAGAAAGTGATAAAGAAGGCCACCCAGGTTAGGTGGAGCACCTTAATCTTCCCGCGGAACGAGAATAGATTGAGAGAGTCACTGGACATACATATTTCCTTTGTTTACTAATTCCGCAGACACAAAAAAAGCCCAAAACCGCAGCCGCCTGGTTGCAGGTAATGGACTTCGTTGCCCGTTATGTTCGGCGAATAACCCCTTCACCGTGCTGATGCGTCCGAGATAAAGCCATTGCATCATCAAATTACTTCCATTCAATTAATGTGCCATTATTTTTGTGCGGCTAGGAATTCCACTGTCTGACGGTAGAGGTCTGGGCGAAAAGCTTCTGCTGCACGAAGCGCAGACTCGTCCAACTCTGAATACATCTCTAGAAGTTGGCGGGCTTTTTCCTGGCTTGGACGCCCGCAATCGTTGTCTTGGTGGGCGAACAGGTGCCAGCCGGGGTTGGCGAGGATCTCGCGGTCCCGCCGGTAGAGAATCTGGTCATTGAGGGAGCGATGAATCAGTTCCTCAGGGAGATTGAGATATTCTCTCTGCGCTAACAGTTTGGCTGCGCTTGCCCTGTGTGCCCGCGAGGCGAGCCAGGTACAGGCTTTAAGCAGCGCGGCCCTAAGCGCCAAGTGGGTCGCTGGATTGGCCTGGTGCCAGCTGTCGGTAACGGTCAGTACTTTTTCCGGCATTGCCGGCAGTAGGGTATTGCAGGCTGCGATAATGACACCGCTGCCCTTGTGGGCGGCAAGGGAATTCCACGGCTCTCCTACGCAGTAGCCATCGATAATACCGCTGTTGAGATTTTCCAGCATTTGCTCGGGGGGTAAGACCACCAGTTTGATATCCCGGTCGGGGTCGATATCGGCAGAGCGCAGCCAGTAGCGCAATTGTAGGCTGTGGCTGGAAAATGGATAAACCGTAGCGAGCCTGACCGTGGGGGGGAATTTATTATCGTGCAGGTAACGTTTCAGTGCCGAGGCAATATCGCGGTGTGAATCGCCTTCGCAGTAATTTTGCAGGCGCTGGAATAGCTCTGCCGATAGGGTAATGCCATTGCCGTTGCAGCTGAGAATTAATCCACTCAGCAAGCGTTCGCGGCAGTTGGGCAGTGCCTGTTCCAGTGTGAGAGGCATGGGGGCGAGCATCGCGGCAGCATCCGCTTTGCAGCCAATTAATTTATCGCGCAGGGTGGCCCAGCTGGTCTCTCGCTGTAATTCTACCTCCAAACCAAACTCGTGGAAGTAGCCCTGCTCCTTGGCGACAATCAGCGGCGCGCTGTCGGTCAGGCGCAAGTAAAGCAGTTTGAGGGTCTTTTTTTCCGGACACAGAAGGGCTGACATCGGTACTCTAATGCTCACTCTGGAAGTGGTGGACAACTTGCTCCGCAACTTTATGCATCGTTGAGTTGCTGTTCATGGCGAGGTTGCGCAAGGTTTTATGGGCCTCCTCTTCACTGAGATTTTTTCTGGCCATGAGCAGTCCTTTAGCCCGCTCGATCGCCTTCCGCTCCGATAGCTGTTGCTGAGTGCGCTCAAGGGACAGGCGCAATTGCTGGAACTGCTTAAATTGTGCCATGGCGATTTCTATCGCCGGTGCCACGCGCTCGGGGGTAATGCCCTCTGCCATATAAGCACTCACACCGGAATCGACAGCGCGGCTGATAAAGTCTGCGTTGCCGCTGCTGGAAAACATCGCTACCGGGGTGGGTGCTTCACGATTGACTACGGCCAGACTTTCCAGAATATCCCGATCGGGGGATTCGATATCAATCAACACAATATCTGGGCGGTATTTCTCCACCTGAAAGAGCAGTCCCTCGGCACTGCTCACTTGGGCGAGAATGGTATAGCCAGCTGCACGTAATCGCTCACAAACCAGGCGGGATCGCTCGGGATTGTCATCGACCAGCATGATTCCAGGGCTTGGATTAGTCACAGTTTATCGCGGCACTTATCTAACAGCTTTACTGAGGTTTCCCCAATTGTTAATCAATAGTTGTGCCAAGTGCGCTGAGGCGGGAAGACAAATATATTTCTCTAATTCCATGAGATACATCTGGTAGTTACGACTTTTTATAGTGCGACATTCTGCGGATATTACTTTTTCTGCACAAGTGGGGGGCTTAGGGTTATTTTTGTCGTGAAAAATGTGATTCAGTTCCAGGGAAGCAAAACTGTCTTAATCTGGGACGATAGTTTGAGTTAAATATCATTTCACACGTTATTTTTTTATTACAAATTGATGCTTAGATGTAGTTTTTCGATTAAATTCGAGTAATGCGCTATTTTTGCTGAGATTTACATTTACAAAAAAAATCGGAATAAATGCCCGCTCTTTGTAATTTTTTGTTTTTTCGTGACTGTCAGCCCTGTTGAGGCACGGGTTTCAGGAGAGAAATTTGCTGTGAATCATGTCGAGGCCATCCGATGCAGCCGGGCTTTTTCGGGCGGGTGTGGTCGAGAGCGTTTGATATTTCCTTTTGCCGAGAAAAGGTTATGGGTGAGACAACTTTTGACTTGTCTATTTATGGCTACAGCACTCGCTGGAATTCTAGCCTTATAAATTTCACCAATTACGGCTATCAGATTATTCCTCTTTTCATCCCCTGTAGCGACGTTTACACTCGATCTGTTTATAAATTGGGCAATCCAATACTTTTTGAGGTAGATGTAGCGGTAAGTTCATAAAATCAACTAAGAGGGGCACGGCGGTGATTATAGCCATACCTAGAGAGACCGCAGAGGGAGAGGCGCGTGTTGCAGCAACTCCTGATAGCGTAAAACGCTTACGCGATTTGGGTTTTTCCGTAGCGGTGGAGAGGGGGGCTGGTACCAGAGCCAGTTTTACCGATGACGCTTATGCTGAAGCCGGTGCTGAAATCCGTGAGGATATACAGCAGTGTTTGGCCGATGCGGGGATAGTATTAAAAGTACAGGCGCCCACTGATCCAGAGTTAGCTCTGATTCCCAAAGGGGCTACACTGATCGCTTTTATAAAGCCGGCACAGAATGCCGAATTTCTGCAAAAGCTTGCCGAGCGCGATATCAATGCCTTAGCAGTTGAATCGATTCCAAGAATTTCCCGTGCGCAAAAAATGGATGCGCTCAGCTCTATGGCAAATATCGCCGGTTATCGCGCAGTTGTGGAAGCGGCGCATAATTTTGGCCGATTTTTTACCGGACAGATCACCGCCGCAGGAAAAATTCCTCCAGCAAAAGTACTGGTTATTGGCGCCGGTGTTGCGGGGCTCTCTGCAATAGGCACAGCAAAAAGTATGGGGGCCATTGTGCGGGCCTTCGATACCCGCGCTGAAGTGCGCGAGCAAGTGGAATCCATGGGGGCCGAATTCCTTACCGTAGAAATTGAGGAGGAGGGCTCGGGCTCCGGTGGCTATGCCAAGGAGATGTCCAAGGAATTTATCGATGCTGAAATGGCGCTGTTCCGCGAGCAGGCCAAAGAAGTGGATATTGTAATTACCACTGCCCTGATTCCGGGGAGACCCGCCCCCAAGCTGTGGCTCGCAGATATGGTCGACAGTATGCCCAAGGGCTCTGTGGTGGTGGACTTAGCGGCGGAAATGGGCGGTAACTGTGACTATACCGTTGCCGATGAAAAAGTGGAGCACAATGGCGTCACTATTCTCGGTTATACCAACTTGCCCAGCCGCGCAGCGGCTCAATCTTCGCGTCTGTTCTCAACCAATCTCGCACACCTGCTCGGGGAGTTAACCCCGCAAAAGGATGGCGAGATAGATCTTAACTTTGATGATGAAGTTATTCGCGGTGCCACAGTCGTTAAGTCCGGTGAGATTACCTGGCCGCCGCCCGCACCAAAAATTTCCGCGCAGCCGAAGCCATCGGCAAAACCCGCTGAGGAGGTAAAAGTTGTTGAGGAGAAAGCTGAGAAGCAAAATTCCTCCCTATCGATTTTTGCATTTTGGGCGGTGGCTGCGGGTTTATTGTTGTGGCTGGGGCGCGTGGCACCGGCGGACTTTGTCTCTCACTTTACCGTATTTGTCCTGTCCATTTTTGTCGGTTGGCAGGTGATTTGGAATGTCACTCACGCGCTGCACACACCATTGATGAGTGTTACCAATGCTATTTCCGGCATTGTCATTGTCGGAGCGTTGGTACAGCTGGGTGTTACCAGTTCGGGTTTGGTCAGTCTGCTCGCATTTATTGGCGTGCTGGTGGCCAGTATTAATATATTCGGTGGTTTCTTTGTGACTTACCGCATGCTGAAAATGTTTCGCCGCTAAGGAGGGGAGAGAGTGATGAACGGTATGATTGCAATGGCTTATCTCTTCTCCGCAGTGATGTTTATTTTAAGTCTCGGAGGCTTGTCCAGCCACGAAACGGCTCGCAGGGGAAATACTTACGGCATGGTGGGAATGGCGGTTGCCATTATCGCCACTATTGCCGGTGTGGCCGCTGGGGCTTACTGGATGGTGGCTACCGCCATGATTGTCGGAGCGGTGATCGGATTGGCACTGGCCAAGCGTGTGGCTATGACCCAAATGCCGCAGATGGTGGCGCTGCTGCACAGTTTTGTCGGTCTCGCTGCGGTGTTGATTGGCTGGGGTGGTTTCCTCGATCCGGTTGTGGAATTGCACGGGGCCGCTCATGTTGTCCACAGCACTGAGATCTACCTGGGGGTATTTATTGGAGCAATTACCCTGACCGGATCTCTGGTAGCTTTCTGTAAATTACAGGGACTGGTATCCGGAAAGCCGCTGATGCTACCCGCCCGCCACTGGCTCAACCTGATTGCCATTTTGGCCTGTGTTGTCCTTGGTGGGCTGTTTGTGCCGGCAGATGTCAATGCGAGCACGGTGATCAATTTACTGCTAATGACCGCAATCGCACTGCTGCTGGGCATTCACCTGGTAGCCGCCATTGGCGGAGCGGATATGCCGGTGGTTATTTCTATGTTGAACAGCTATTCCGGTTGGGCCGCAGCCGCTACCGGATTTATGCTGGGCAATGATCTGTTGATTGTGGTGGGCGCTCTGGTTGGCTCTTCAGGTGCCATCCTCAGCTACATTATGTGCCGGGGCATGAATCGCTCGTTTATCAGCGTGATTCTCGGTGGATTTGGTTCTGATGGGGGCGAAGTCTCCGATGAAGAGGTCGACGGCGAAGCGATTGCCATCGAGCAGCAGGAGCTGGCGGATGACCTGGATGCGGCGGACAGTATCATTATTGTGCCGGGATTTGGTATGGCGGTGGCCCATGCCCAGCAAGCGGTGAGCGATTTGACCGATCGCTTGAGAAAAAAAGGTAAAACCGTGCGCTTTGGCATTCACCCGGTGGCGGGCCGGCTTCCCGGACATATGAATGTGCTCCTGGCCGAGGCTAATGTGCCCTATGATATCGTTCTGGAAATGGATGAAATTAATGCGGATTTTCCCAGTACGGATTTGGTTCTGGTGATCGGTGCTAACGACACGGTAAACCCGGATGCAGTGGAAAAGCCCGGTTCCCCTATTGCGGGTATGCCGGTGCTGGAAGTGTGGAAGGCTGCAAGAACCGTTGTGCTCAAGCGCTCCATGGCCTCCGGTTACGCAGGGGTTGCCAACCCACTGTTTTACAAAGAAAACACACGTATGCTTTTCGGTGATGCGAAAGATAGCTTGCAGGGGGTGCTGGGTAAATTCAGCGGTTAATTATTGACCGGGGTGATTAAAAGCAATTAACCTGTTTTGCAGTGAAGGGCTTGGAGTGGTGCGCATTAGAAGGCACTTCCCCAGGCCCTTTTGCATTTAGCTTTGATTATTTTTTTTGATGAAAAATTTGGCTATTGAACCCTGAGCAAATAGTGATAGGCTTCGCATCTTTACGTATCTTTACAAATAGAAGGGTTAAAAGGAGTTTGGGATGGAAATCCGTCTGCGTAAGATCGCTTTAACCGGGGTTGTTACTCTGGGAGCCTTGGGTTTGGCTGCCTGCGGAGGCGGCGGCTCTGATTCCGGGGATGTGCCGGATTCACCGACCGTTGTTGACGGCACCTGGGAAGAGGGTAACTTTTTGCCCTCCTCAACCTATGTAAACCGGTGCGTCTCTCCCCGCAGCGGCATCAACCCGGTAACGGATTCTGCGTACGCAGATGTAGCGGGCACTCGTGAGAATGAGAATAACTGGCTGCGCTCAATGAGCAATGAGCTCTACTTGTGGTACGACGAAATTGAAGATCAGAACCCCGCTGATTTTGACGATTCCCTGGCTTATTTCGACGAGCTGAGAACGTTTGCCCTGACGGCCTCCGGCCAGGAAAAAGATCGCTTCCATTACACGGTTCCAACTGATGAATGGATATCGGAAACCGAATCCGGGGTTTACGTCGGTTATGGGGTTCAGTGGGCGCTACTTTCCAGCACACCACCACGCAAGGCGGTAGTGGCGTATCTGGATGAGGAAAACGGCGGCGATCTGCCGGATACTATAACCCGGGGTGCTGAAATTATCAGTGTGGACGGTGTTGACCTGGCTTACGGTGATGATGTCGATACCTTAAATTACGGTATGTGGCCGGCAGCCGAGGGGGAATCTCACAAATTTGAAATCAGACCCCTGGGTTCCTCAACGATTGAAACTGTTACTTTGGTTGCAGCGCCGGTGCAATCTGACCCTGTGCAATATGTTAAAACCCAGGTGACGGAGTCGGGCCACAAAGTTGGTTATATGTTGTTCAATGAGCATATTGGGACCGCAGAAGCGGAACTGATTGATGCGGTTACCCAGCTCGAATCTGAATCTGTTGATGAGTTAGTTCTGGACCTTCGCTATAACGGCGGTGGCTATCTCGATCTAGCTGCTCAGCTCGCCTATATGATTGCCGGTGATGTTACGGTAGGGCGAACATTTGAAACCGCCCAGTTCAATGATCAGCACCCGGAAACCAACCCTATTACTGGAGAGCCGCTGGATGGAACTCCTTTTCATTCAACCGGTCTGGGTTTTATTGACGACTCTTTATATGGGCGAGAACTACCGACTTTAAATCTGTCACGCCTATTTGTTCTGACCAGCGGAAATACCTGTTCTGCCAGTGAGGCCATTATCAATGGTCTGCGTGGAATCGATATTGAGGTTATTCAGATCGGTGAGACCACCTGCGGTAAGCCCTATGGTTTTTACCCGCTGGATAATTGTGGCACTACTTACTTCACCATTCAGTTCTCCGGAGTGAATGCAAAAGGTTTTGGCGATTACTCTGACGGCTTTATGCCCAATGGTAGCTACGGCACTGACGCCGATTTACCCGGCTGTGTGATTGGTGACGACTTTGATAACCTCTTGGGTGATGAAGATGAAGCGCGCTTTGCCACTGCGCTAAATTACATCGAGACAGGAGAGTGTGGGGATATTGCAGTCAGCGCATTCTCTATCTCGGGTGAAAGCCAGAGTGCTCCGGTTTTCGATGCGCGAGTCACCAAAGAAGTCTCCCGCAGTAATCGTATAATGGTGAAATAAAATGAAATTGGCAGCTCTGGCTAAGATTTGTGGTTTTGCAATGATGTGTCTCGGCTGCTCCTCCCAGCAAAATGCTGAAACGGCTCAAGCGGCACTGCTACAAGAAACGAGTCCCGAAATTCGGAGCGTGTTACAAGCGGCGGTTTCGCAAGCGCTGGGAGGGGTTAAAGTAACTCTGGGCCCGAAGGCGTTTGTGGAAGATAGTGTTTTGGTGGTCGAGAAAACCCCAAAGCAGATGGCTTTGATTGGCCGGGGTATGGGGCGGCCGATTAAGTTCCAACTGGTGGGTAATGGTGAAAAGTGCTGGCTGACGCGGCTTTCCAGTGGAGATTCGTGGGAAGTGCCGGTGTTGTGTAAACCTGTTTCCAGGGGTTGAGAAATAAAAAAGGGAGCGCTAGCTCCCTTTTTTATTTAACGCAGCAAATTAGACTTGCGAATATCCGGCTTTTGCGCCGCACGGAAAATTAGGGCGATTTTGCCGATTTCCTGCACCAATTCGGATGAGGATTTCTCGCAGAGTTCGCCGACGATCTGATGGCGAACTTCCCGGTCGGCAATCATCAGTTTGACCTTGATCAGCTCGTGGTCTTCGAGCGCGCGGTTCAGTTCTTCCATCACCCCCTCGCTCAGCCCATTGCCGGCTACGGTCACGACAGGTTTCAGATTGTGACCCAGAGAGCGAAGAGCTTTTTTGCGGTCGGCGGTTAAAGGCATACAATACTCCATTACCACTTTGTGGAATTCGATGTGGGAACGGCCACAGGCCGCGATCGTCGCCAGCGTTTGTTCGGCTGACTCGATTGCGGTTAGTGGCCGCTCTTACAATTAAGTTGTAGTGATTGTAGGCATTGTACCCGATGGGCCGATCTAAGAGCAGCCACCGTTGGCTGCGTGAACATTTTAATGACCATTACGTCAAACAGTCGCAGAAAGAGGGCTACCGCTCCCGTGCCAGCTACAAGCTGCAGGAGCTGCAAAACAAGGACCGCCTGTTCAAACCGGGCATGACAGTTGTCGACCTGGGCGCAGCCCCGGGGGGCTGGTCCCAGGTGGCTATGGAACTGGTTGGACACAAAGGCCGGGTGTTGGCGTCAGATATACTGCCGATGGACCCGCTGGCCGGCGTGGACTTTGTCCAGGGGGATTTTACCGAGGAGTCGGTGCTCGGTGAGCTGTTACAGCGCATGGGCGATGAGCTGGCAGACCTTGTGATTTCCGATATGGCCCCCAATATGAGTGGGATACGCGATGTTGATCAGCCCGCTTCCATGTATTTGGTCGAGCTGGCAGTCGATATGGCCCGGCAGGTGTTAAAACCCGGCGGTGCATTTGTTGCCAAAGTATTCCAGGGAGAGGGTTTCGACGAGTTGATACGCGACCTGCGCGGTAGCTACAACAGTGTCGTCACCCGTAAACCTGGAGCCTCCCGTCCCCGCTCGCGTGAAGTGTATGTGGTGGCGCGAGGATTTAAGGGCTGACGGCGACTGACAATATCGGCGTATTTCTAGTCTGGGCCCCTATATGGTATAAGCGATACCTGTACTGGGGGCAAAGGCTGTTTACCCCCGCACCTATACTGGGTTTATCCGGTATCGATGTGGCCGGCGCTGCCGGAATGGACGGATTTTGATTGCGAGAGGGCTATCCCTTTGAATGATATGGCAAAGAACCTAGTACTGTGGTTGATCATCGCAGCGGTACTGCTGATGGTTTTTCAAAACTTTAAACCGCAGTCCCGGGATGAGGCCCTCAGCTACTCCGACTTTGTTCAGGATGTGCAGTCGGGCCAAGTTAAGAACGTGGTCGTGGATGGCCTGGTGATCACCGGTGAGAAAGCCGATGGCAGCCGCTTCAAGACCGTTCAGCCGCAGATTATTGACGATGAACTCACCAATGAGCTGGTGCGCAGTAATGTGCAGTTTATTGGCCGCGAGCCCGAGTCCCCGAGTATCTGGCAGCAGCTCCTGGTAGCCAGCTTCCCGATCCTGATTATTATCGCCGTGTTTATGTTCTTTATGCGCCAGATGCAGGGCGGCGCCGGCGGTCGCTCCGGGCCCATGGCGTTTGGTAAGAGCAAGGCGCGCCTGCTGGGTGAAGACCAGATCAAGACGACTTTTGCCGATGTCGCCGGTGTCGACGAAGCGAAAGAAGAGGTACAGGAGCTGGTAGAGTTCCTGCGAGACCCTACCAAGTTCCAGCGCCTGGGAGGCAATATTCCCCGTGGTGTGCTGATGTGTGGCCCTCCCGGTACCGGTAAGACCCTGCTGGCCAAAGCGATTGCCGGTGAAGCCAAAGTGCCTTTCTTCTCCATTTCCGGCTCTGACTTTGTCGAGATGTTTGTGGGTGTGGGCGCCTCCCGAGTGCGGGATATGTTCGAGCAGGCCAAGAAGCAGGCCCCCTGTATCATCTTTATCGATGAGATCGACGCTGTTGGCCGCCACCGCGGCGCCGGCGTTGGCGGTGGTCACGACGAGCGCGAACAGACCCTGAACCAGCTGCTGGTTGAGATGGACGGTTTCGAAGGCAATGAGGGCGTGATCGTGATTGCCGCCACCAACCGCCCGGATGTCCTCGACCACGCCCTGCTGCGCCCGGGCCGTTTCGACCGCCAGGTATTTGTCGGGCTGCCGGACATTCGCGGTCGCGAGCAGATTCTCAAGGTCCATATGCGCAAAGTGCCGATGGACGACAAGGTCGATGCGCAGACAATTGCCCGCGGCACACCCGGTTTCTCTGGTGCCGACCTGGCCAACTTGGTCAACGAAGCCGCCCTGTTTGCCGCCCGTGCCAATAGACGCACTGTGACTATGGAAGAGTTTGAGCGCGCCCGTGACAAGATCATGATGGGTGCCGAGCGCAAGTCCATGGTGATGAACGAGAAGGAAAAGGTGAACACCGCCTACCACGAGGCCGGTCACGCGATTATTGGTCGCCTGGTACCCGAGCACGACCCGGTACACAAGGTAACCATTATTCCCCGCGGTCGCGCCCTGGGTGTCACCCAGTTCCTCCCAGAGGAAGACAAGTACAGCCTGTCCAAACGCGCGATCGAATCGCAGCTGTGCTCCCTGTTCGGTGGCCGTATTGCCGAGGAGATGACCCTGGGCATCGATGGTGTTACCACCGGCGCCTCCAACGATATTGAGCGAGCCACTGATTTGGCGCGCAATATGGTGACCAAGTGGGGGCTGTCCGAGAAGCTCGGCCCATTGCATTACGGCGAAGACGAAAGCGGTCAGCCCGGCCAGGGCAACCCGGTTTCCGGTAAGACCTCCTATGAGATCGAAGCTGAAGTGCGCCGCATTATCGATGGCTGCTACGACCGGGCGCAGACACTGCTGGAAGACAACCGCGATATCCTCGAAGCGATGAAAGATGCGCTGATGGAGTACGAAACCCTGGATGCGGAACAGGTGGACGACCTGATGGCTCGCCGCAAGGTTCGCGCGCCGAGGGATTGGGACGACAACAACTTCGGTTCCGGTGGCAACAGTCCGACCCAGGATACTGAAACCACAGAGTCCTCAACTGAGGCGGACAAGAGCAGTACGGTCGGCGGCCCGCTCAACGGCCACTGATTCTCCGAAGCGACTAACTGGACAAAACCAAATGCCGGGTTGGGGATAGGGCGATAGCCTGCCCCGATCCGGCATTTTTTATTGCAGACAATGAAAATTATTTGCGCTAAGCACACCTTAGATCTCACCCAGCCTGTAGTGATGGGCGTTCTCAACACAACGCCGGATTCCTTTTCCGATGGGGGCCACTACTACGCCTCCGGCAGCCTGGATCTGTCCCTGGCTTTGCAGAGAGCGGAGCAGATGCTCTCTGAGGGCGCGACAATTCTCGATATCGGCGGGGAGTCGACACGTCCTGGCGCCACTCCGGTATCCGAGCAGCAGGAGCTGGACCGGGTGGTGCCGGTGGTTGAGGCGATCAAAGCGAACTTTGATGCGATTATCTCTGTCGATACCAGCACCCCAGCGGTGATGCGCGAGTCGGCCGCCGCCGGGGCGGGGCTGATCAATGATGTTCGTGCCCTGGAGCGCCCCGGTGCCCTGGAAGCCGCCGTAGAGACTGACTTGGCGATCTGCTTGATGCATATGCAGGGGCAGCCCGGCACTATGCAGGATGATCCGTCTTACACTGATGTTGTCGGGGATGTCGCCAGATACCTGCAAGCCAGGGTCGAGCGCTGTATTGGGCTGGGGGTTGCTCGGGATAGGCTTATTGTCGATCCGGGCTTCGGTTTTGGTAAAACCGACGCGCACAATTTGGCATTGTTGCGCAATTTGTCGCAGCTGGCGCCGGCGGATATGCCCATACTGGCGGGCTTGTCGCGCAAATCGATGATCGGTCGTCTGCTCGATCGGGATGTAGATGGTCGCCTCCCCGGCAGTCTGGCTCTGGCGATGCTGGCTGCGCAAAGGGGGGCAAAAATATTGCGTGTCCACGATGTTGCGGAAACTGTCGATGTGCTGCGTATGCAGCAGTTGGTTGACCGCGCCCCCTAATCAGAGATGTCTTACAGAGGCCCTAAGCCGCAGGGCCCTGTTGTAGTTTTCCGGCACAAAAGAAAAGCGGCGAAGTACACTATTGAGAAGCGTTATGGAAAGAAAGTATTTTGGCACTGATGGTATTCGCGGTCGCGTCGGCGAGGGGGCGATCACTCCCGACTTTATGCTGCGCCTGGGATATGCAGCGGGCAAGGTACTGGGGAGAACGTTCAAGGCTAAACACCACCGCCGCCCCCGCATCCTTATTGGTAAGGATACCCGGGTCTCCGGCTATATGTTTGAGGCGGCCCTGGAAGCGGGCCTGATTAATGCCGGTGTCGATGTCGCCCTGCTGGGGCCAATGCCGACCCCGGCGATTGCCTACCTGACCAGGACTTTCCACGCGGGCGCGGGTATCGTAATCAGTGCCTCGCACAACCCCTACCACGACAACGGCATCAAGTTTTTCAGTGCGGAAGGCACCAAGCTGCCAGACGAGATTGAGCAGGAGATTGAAGCTGCTCTCGAATTGCCGATGGAGACCTCGGCCGATCTCGGCCGTGCCTATCGCATCGACGATGCGGCGGCGCGTTATATCGAATTTTGTAAAGCGTCCACTCCCTGGGGCTTCTCCCTGGAGGGTTTGAAAATAGTCCTCGACTGCGCCAACGGTGCAACTTATCACGTAGCGCCGATGGTATTTCGTGAGCTGGGGGCGGATGTTAGCGTAATTGGCGCGGGCCCCGATGGGCTCAACATCAACCTGGATTGCGGCTCCACCAACCCGCAGCAGTTACAGCGAGCCGTGGTGAAGCAGGGTGCGGACCTGGGCATCGCCTTTGATGGCGACGGCGACCGGGTACTGTTTGTCGACGCCAACGGGGAGTTGGTCGACGGCGATCAGCTGTTGTATATCATCGCCATGCACCAGCATAAAATCCTCGGCGGCTGTGGCGGTGTTGTCGGCACCTTGATGAGCAACTACGGCTTTGAGTTGGCCCTGCGCGATAACAAGATCCCATTTGAGCGGGCCAAGGTTGGCGACCGCCATGTACTTGAGAAGATGTCTGCCAACCAGTGGAAACTGGGGGGCGAGTCTTCCGGCCATATTATCTGCGCCGATGCGTCTACCACCGGTGACGGCATTATTGCCGCGCTACAGGTGCTGCGAGGTCTGTGCGACTTTGCCGAGCCCCTGCACCAGCTTAAATCCCACATGACAATGTTCCCCCAGCATATGATTAATGTGCGGCTGGCCCATCGCGACGGCGTGCTCGATCATGCAGAGGTCAAGGCCGCCGTTGCCGATGCCGAGCGCCAGCTGGCGGACAGCGGGCGTGTACTATTGCGGCCATCGGGCACGGAGCCGCTGATCCGGGTAATGGTCGAAGGCCGCGACAGCGCCCTGGTGGAGCAGCTGGCCAAAGATATTTCCTCCGTGGTAGAGCGAATTGGAAACAACTGATCTGCTGCGATTTAACCCGTAGTAAATCGGTCCTACCGGGGCGCAGGGCAAACTCGTATAATTTTGGTTGTATGTTGGCGCCAATGTCGCTAAGATTTGCGCCCCTTGAAGGAGCACACATGCGAACACCGCTAGTAGCAGCAAACTGGAAAATGAACGGCAGCCGCGAGTTTGCCGAGCGTTTTTTCACCGACCTCAACCTCGAAGGTGTGACGTCTGGTGTTGTTGTCTGTCCATCTTTCCCGTACCTAGGCCTGGTGGCTGATGCGGCGGAAAAGAGCGGAGGTTTTAGCCTGGGTGCCCAGGACCTCAGCCAGGAGCCCAAAGGGGCATTTACTGGTGAGGTTTCCGCTAGCATGCTGCTGGATTGGAATACCCGTTACGTGATCGTCGGGCACTCCGAGCGCCGTAGTCTCTACGGTGAAACCAGTGGGTTGGTAGCGAAAAAATTTGTCGCAGCCCAAAAGGCGGGACTGACTCCAATACTCTGCGTCGGGGAAACCCTTGCGGAGCGCGAGCAGGAACGCACTCTGAGCGTGGTTGCTGAACAGCTTCAAGCCGTCGCCGATATCATCGATTCAGCTGACTGGAAGCAGTCCGTAATTGCCTATGAGCCGGTATGGGCCATTGGCACCGGAAAAACGGCTAGCCCTGATGAGGCCCAGACTGTACATGCGTTTATTCGCTCACAGTTAGGAGATTTGGGCGCTGAAGTGCAGATTTTGTATGGCGGTAGTGTAAAATCCGCAAATGCCAGCGAGCTTTTTGCTCAGGCAGATATTGATGGTGCCCTGGTGGGCGGAGCCTCGTTGGATGCCAGCGAGTTTGCCGAGATTTGTCGCGCTGCTGTTTGAAGGAATAGCACGCGGATTAGCGAATACTGAATAACGGGTTGTTGAGACCCCGGTAGAGAGTTTCCAGAAGATGGAAAAATTGGTATTAGTTGTACACGTATTGACTGCACTGGGCATTATCGGCCTGATCCTGATGCAACAGGGCAAAGGTGCCGAAGCTGGTGCATCCTTTGGTGCCGGCGCATCTCAGACAGTTTTTGGCAGTCAAGGTAGCGGAAACTTCTTTTCCCGCTTGACAGCAATTTTTGCGACGGTATTCTTCGTCACCAGTTTTGGTCTGGCCATTCTGGCAAAGCAAAGCTCAGATACCAACGTTGATGCGGACCTTCCGCAAATTCCAGCGGCGGTAGAGCAGATTGGCCCAGCCGAAGAACTGCCGGCTATCGATAGCGATATCCCGCAGCTCGAAACAGATTTGGAAACTGGCGATATCCCACAGATTCCTGTAGACAGCAACAGCTCAGAAGAGCCCGCTGCTAACCAGGAAGGTGAGGAACAGCAGTAACAGATTTTTGCCCAGGTGGTGGAATTGGTAGACACGCTATCTTGAGGGGGTAGTGAGCTATGCTCGTGCGGGTTCAAGTCCCGCCCTGGGCACCACACAAAGCTTCGTTAAACTGAAGCAAAAAGCCCTGCTAAGCAGGGTTTTTTTATTTAAGCGCTATAGGCTTGTCATGCGTCTCACAGTGAAGACTCTGCTCTTCCGCAATGGTGCTTTGATTTTGCCGATAGCTGCCGGTTATCGACAGTGATAACCTGTCGGAAAGTGAGAAACAGTAGTAACAGATTTTTGCCCAGGTGGTGGAATTGGTAGACACGCTATCTTGAGGGGGTAGTGAGCTATGCTCGTGCGGGTTCAAGTCCCGCCCTGGGCACCACATCAAGATCCGAAAAACTTCGGAATCATCCAAAAAGCCCGGTAGATCCGGGCTTTTTGCTATCTGCAAGGTATGCAGCCTTCCTTCTTGTTCGCTGTCATCCAGCGCTCTCTGCTGCTGCATTTTCTGCTATCTGGTTCAATTTAGGGACTGCTAGCACCAGCGATTGGCTTGTGGATAAATGGGGGCTATCTGGTAGCTCTGTATCTGACACTTCCGCCCCAGTGTTCAATTCTAGCCAATATAACTTGAGCCTAGGATTCAGCTTTAAATCTTAACTTTGGCCGAGTGGGGCACTGGTTTCTTGCCCTTTCATGGCTGTGGGTGGTGGGCTTTCTTGTCGTTGGTGCAATGTTCGTCGGTTTCTCGATGTGGCTTTACTCTGGAATGTATGGTGAGGATGAATGAAGATTTTTACAGGCGCGCATCTGCATAGCTGAATTGTGCCGCCCCAGTGGCCTATGTGATTTTGAGCTGACTATCAAACTGCCGCTTCTGCGGTTTGGGGCTCTGTACTTGATCGACCCTTTGTCGGTTTGAAATAGGTGAAGCCGAGCTTAAATTTCAGCATTGCACTTAGCTGAAGATACATAGACATTGCGATTAATATTCGGGTTTTCCCCTCTATTCATAACGGCAACCCAGTGGGAAGAATGCTTTTTCATAGCTTATCCTTGCTGTAAGTTAAGAGATAGAATTAGTAGGAATTAGCTTTGCCAGGCTGGGGGCGGGCTGCCGGGTTTGGTGATGATCAAATCGCTATTAAATTCTCCATCTCGACGCCACTCAGGATAAATCCAGCGCTCAATTTCACGTGTGGTGCTTGCCTTGGCATTGGGCCATTTATATTGGGCTTCTGCCAGTTGTTTTTGTGTATCGATACCCGGCTGAAATTTAATGCTGTTGCATACAGAGTCGCGAATACTGTTCATTGCGGTTAAGCAGGGTTTAACCGGGGCATAACCCAGATATCTAAAAACAATGCTCAGATAATGCTCGCTGCTTAACGGTATAAATAAGCTGCTGGAAAAGTAGGTGTCGTGATGGGGGTTGTGCTTCAATTCTTCCGGGGGGTTGACTCTATGCTCTTCAAAAAATATTGCTGTAACTCCGCTTAACTCATAGAGCTTCCAGTTAACCGGGGCTAATTGCACATAATAATCAGGGCGACAAGGGCCTGAATAATATAAGCGGCGCATAACCACCTGCTCCAAATGCTGAGGATTTAAACAGCTCATATCACTGGGAAGTTTATCGTGGCGATTCAAAATAAGCCTAAAATCAATCGTGCCAATAGGACGGCTGTGCCAGATGGGGCCAAATAGCTCCCAGCTCCTTTCTATAAAGCATTGCCTGGAAACCCCTTCACGTTCCCAGTCTTCGTACCCGCTATCAGCGATATAATCACTAGGATCAAAAATATTGACCCTTTCTGGGTAGCTGGTTGGGTCGAGATCGGCAAAACTGTCGTAGCAAGAGTGGGGCGGGAGGCTAAGCTCTAGGCGGTTGCCAGAAAAATCAATGGAGATTGCTTCCCGTTTATTGCGGTGGGGGATATAGGGGCGGCGACGGGAGGCGAAAAGGCGGTTAAGCATTGCTGAATAAACCCTTTGGGTGCTTATTATTCTGATTTTATTCTTCATGGAGTTTTATAGGTCAAAATTTTTCTAGGGCAATTCATTGTCACTTTGACATCCACTTAATTCACAAATTAGAAGTCGTTTTCTGAGAGTGCTGGCGCAGTAGGCTATTGGTATCCTTATTTAGGTTCCTCTCTAAAAATTAATGAGGATATAAAAAATAGACCTTTGCATAAAGAGCCTCACTAATATTCTCGTATAGAGAAAACTCTTTACCGTTATCGGTGGTAATAGTGTGCCCGAATTCAATTCTGAAGTATATCAGTTAATCGCCTGGAAAATAATGGCTGGATGGCGGCGATATCTGTCGTTTCTTATCCATCAAGGAGTTAAGTGATGTAAGGTTTGGATGCGAAAGAAGCGTGGATAGAGCTGCAATATAAGCCAAGAACAAGTTGAGCGGAATAATTGTTATGCTGTTTGCTTTCGTTAACAGTCATCAGGTGTCAATGTGCCCGTATATATAGTTGGTGCATACGGTGTGCATGGATATTCCCTTTGCTCCGTTATTTGTTGCTTGCCAGTTATAGAGTAAGGTCAAAAATAAAAGTTGAGTGCTTCGGGGTGGGTTCTTGTCGGTGGGGGAGTTGTGTTTTTATGATTTGCGAGGGTAAAAAAATTTTATTTGCGTTGTTTTTATGTGGGGTATTTGTAAGGCACACCAAACATGAATGCAGCCTGAAAATACTGGGATTTGCAGGAGGTTTTGCTAAATATTTTTGTTTTTTTGCTTTGTTATTTGGGGTGTAAGACTTAAGTTTAAAATTTTAATCTTTCAGTTTAATTTTCTTGTTAGTTAATGGTTGGGCATTTATACTGCTCGCGTAAATATTTTTTAAGGATGAAAAATGAAATATTTAAAGTGCATATTTCCGCTGTTGAGTTTTGTGTTGGCGAGCCAGTCGTTTGCGGAGACGGTTTTTATTAGTGGCGTTAAGCATAGTGTTACGGAGTACTCTTATAGTTCGGATACCCGGCGCATTGCCGAGATTGAAGTTTTAGGTGATGGTGCGCAAGAAATCAGTTTTGATATTACTGCGGTTGTATCTGGTTTGGGACGATTAAAGCCCGATGTTGTTTGTCGCGACTCATACGGGGGAGAGCATTGCTACACTAGAAATCACCCCAGGATTTTTGACTTTGTGTATGATGTTGCACTCACGGCAAGTTGTGTTGGCAGAGACGGTAGCAGAACTGCAATAGACGCTGATAGGGATAACAAGAATATTTATACCAATGTGCCTATTACAGATTTTCGCAATGATGTGGTCTTAACGATAGATAATGGTTCAATTGCCGCTGATCAGTGCGAAACCTTGATTGTTGATATTCAGGGTGATCTAGAGGCCATTAACGATGTGAATTTAAAAGTTTTCACCTATGAACGCTTCTAGTTGATAGGCGGCAAGTGTCGGCAACTATTGCCGGCACTTTTGCACTCGAAGCCCAATCCCATATCACCCTGCGTTCGAAAGTATTGGATCTCTGTATATCTAAGCGTAATGGTGCCGCCACCTGTGCTGGAGTCTGAAGCGGCTAACAGTGGTGGGTTTACTCTTGAGCCGGATGTCGATGAATTAAGTTCACCCCACAATAGACGCTGTTACTCGTTTTAAGCCCCGTTAAGGGGCTTTTTTATGTCTGTTGATTGACAGTTGAGAGCCGTGGCTGGCGCAGGCCAAAAGCCGGGAAGCTTGTCCGCACAGAAAGGCGCTCTGCTGCTTGGCTATAGCAGGATCAATATCCCTATATCCCGTGTGGTTTATGCGGTAACCGCACACTTTGTGCCAGATAGAGGACGCTGATTCCTGGTGCTGGAAGCGAGAAAGATGCCCGGCTCTTGAGCCAGATCAGTTTTCCTATCTCAGAGTGGCATAAGGTAAAGAGGTTAGTGTCCATGCCATCGCAGATTGAAATTGAATGGATTCGAAAAGAGATTCTGCGCTGTATGGGGTAGAGCTGTTTCCTCTCGCGGGTGAGAGTCGACATTATTACAACAAAAAAAGCGAGTGGAGACCGGATCAGGGAGGGTCGTAGTGAATTTGGTTGAAGACTCCTGGCTGCCGATTGTCCGACGATGTGGTATGCGGGAAAAAATAGCCCCCTGGCAAATTGCCGAGAGGGAAAACCCGGTTGTGGATATCTGCACGGTGCGACCGGATTTTCGCGGGGCGCTTTTTCAGTTTTTAATTGGCCTTTTGCAGACCGCCTCTGCCCCCAAAGATATAGATGACTGGAGAGCCCACTGGAAAAAAGCGCCCACTGAGGAGACTCTAAAATCACAACTGCAAATCTATGCCCCCAATTTTGCCCTGCTGCGGGATTCCGGGCCGGCATTTATGCAGGATTTAGAGCTGCTGGAGGGGGAGTCAAAATCGATCGCCAGCCTATTGATCGAGGCTCCCGGCAGTAAAACCTGCCGGGATAACCAGGACCTTTTTATTAAGGGGGGCAGGGTGCAAGGGGTGTGCCCCAGTTGTGCCGCCAGCGCTCTGTTTACCTTACAAATAAACGCCCCTTCCGGTGGCGTGGGGCACAGGACCAGCTTGCGCGGTGGTGGCCCGCTGACCACACTACTGATGCCATCGGCAGAAAGTGCCACCCTCTGGCATAAACTGTGGCTCAATATTCTGCCGCAAGAGCGGCTCGGGGTGGGGTCTACAAATTCCGCCCGCAGTATCTTTCCCTGGCTCGCCCCCTCCCGCCTGTCCGATAAACAGGGCTCCTCTACTTTCCCCGACGACGCCCACCCCCTGCAAGTGTACTGGGGGATGCCGCGTAGAATACGTTTGCATACCCCCAGGGATGGGCGGGGCTACTGTGATCTGTGTGGGGAACAGACCGATCAGTTAATTCGCGAATATACCAGCAAGAATTATGGCATTAATTACGAGGGCCCCTGGGTTCACCCCTTGACGCCCTATCGGCAGGATCTCAAGAAAAAGTCCCCGCCCCTGAGCTTGAAGGGGCAGCAGGGTGGGCTCGGTTATCGACACTGGTTGGGGCTCTTGTGGCACGACCCCGCCAATGGTTATGAAGCCAGTCGAGCAGTGCGCCTATTCCACGAGGGCTATGGGGAAATCCTTGAGGAGCCAGACGCAAATATCGGTGTGCGCCTGTGGGGGTTTGGCTATGACATGGACAATATGAAGGCGCGTTGCTGGTATGAGCAGGAAATGCCGGTGCTGACGGTCTCCTCCGAGTATCGGCCGCAGTTTATCTCGCTGGTCGGGGAGCTATTAGCGGCGGCACAGGATGTTTTGAAAGAGCTGCGCTTTAGGGTCAAGGCCACTTGGTTTAACAACCCCAAAGAGGCCAAGGGGGATTTTTCATTTATTGATCAGGCATTTTGGCAGGCGACGGAGAGCCAGTTTTATCGCCTGCTGAAGCCGCTCGCGCGGGAGTCCAAACAGGCTCAATTTATATCTGCACCAGTGGCCTCTGCCTGGGCTCAGATACTGAAAAAAACAGCCTTGGTGCAGTTTGACCACTGGTCACTGGAAGAGGCTTTGGACGGCCTAAAATTGCAGCGGGTGACTCGGGCGAGGCGTTTTTTAAAGAGCAAGCTCTCCAGCTTGGCAAGTTTAAAAACTCTGGATGATGCAGCTAAAGTTGAGCAACAACAGGAGGAGTTGTGATGGCCGGATATCAATATCTCAGCGATACAGATGTAAACCGACTGCGTGCGTGGCACCGCTGGCTCAATGATAACGCTGGCCGGGCCGACCGGGCGCGTTTAAGGCGAGCGGTTGATCCTGTGGATGTTATGCCGACGCCCGCTTTTATCCGTTTTTTAAAGGATATGCCCGAGCGCTGGCAGCAAGACGAACAGATTCGCATCGAAGACGCCGCTCTGGTCGCTACGGTGATTGCCCATGTGAAAACCGATAATCCCGCAAAAATGATTGACGGCGATAGCAGTAAATCCAGGGATTTCAGTTTTGCCCGCTCCCTGGCTACCCCCCGGGAGCGGGGAGGGCGGCCGCCTTTGAGTGAGCTGCGTTTTTTCCAGTTGCAAAAAAGCCGCGATACGGCCGAATTTTACCGGCGCATAGTGCGCGCTCTGGCCCTGCTCGATGGCAAAGCCAGTATCGCCTCTCTCGCTAACGATTTACTGCACTGGCAAAAGGAGATGCGCACAATGCCCGCACGCTATCCACAGGAGCGTTTGGCCGTGCGCTGGGCGACAGATTACTACGCAGTTTTGCCAGACTGAGTGGGATTTTTGAGCTGTTTGAGAATTTTTAAGGTGTATCCCGCTGCAACACTGGGCGCACAGCGAAGCCAGGCCGATCGGCACAGTTGTTAATCCGGATATCCGCGCAATGGACCAAAATAATGAAATGGCCTGACGGTCGCCACAAGGAGAGATTTATGAGCCGCTTTATTCAATTGCATGTATTGACCGCCTATCCCCCTGCGAACCTGAACCGGGATGATCTGGGGCGGCCAAAAACAGCCAAGATGGGGGGCTGTGATCGTCTGCGAATCTCCTCCCAGAGTTTAAAGCGTCACTGGCGAACGTCGGAGTTGTTCCAACAGGCGCTGGCCTCGGAGCAGGGGGACAGCCTTATTGGCACCAGGACCAAGCGCCAGGGCTTACTGGCCTACAATGCCTTACTGGAACTGGGGGTCTCTGAGAAAAAAGCCAAACTGTGGGCACAGAAAATCGCCGAGCAGTTTGGCAAGTTAAAAAAACCGGAGAAAGACAACCCGCTGGCCGACCTGGAAATTGAGCAGTTGGTCCACCTCAGTAGTGCCGAGCAAAATGCGATTAATGCACTGCTGAAAATACTGGCTGAAGAGGGGCGCGAGCCGGAGAAAGCGGAGTTGGATTTACTGCGCAGAGAGAATATGGCGGTGGATATCGCCCTGTTTGGCCGTATGCTTGCCTCCAAGCCCGCCTATAACGTCGAAGCTGCGTGTCAGGTGGCCCATGCGCTGTCGGCGCACTCAGTAGTGATTGAGGACGATTACTTTACCGCAGTAGATGATCTCAACGATCGCAGCGAAGATGCGGGTGCGGCCCACCTGGGGGAGGCGGGTTTTGCGGCCGGATTATTTTATTCCTATATCTGTATTAATAAAGAGCTGCTGATTGAAAATCTGGGCGGGGATAAAGCGCTGGCCGATCGCGCCGTAGCGGCACTGACAGAGACTATTCTCAAGGTTTCCCCCAGCGGTAAACAGAATAGCTATGCCAGCCGCGCCTACGCCTCTTACGTAGTCGCCGAGGCCGGCGATCAGCAACCGCGCTCTCTCTCGGCGGCCTACCTGAAGCCGGTAGACCGCTACAGTGAAGACTATGCCCACGATGCGATCGATGCGCTGCAAAAACAATTGCAGAGTTTTGATCGGGTGTACGGGGACTGTGCCGATGGTCGCTATGTGCTCAATGCTGTAACCGGTGAAGGTAATATCGAGGAACTTCTAGCCTTTGTCAGCGAATAGGTGGCGCTATGGAATACCTCGTATTTCGCTTATACGGCGCCATGGCTTCCTGGGGGGAAGTGGCGGTGGGCGAATCCCGTCACAGCGCACACTACCCGGGCAAATCGGCCATTGCCGGATTACTCGGTGCGGCACTGGGCATACCCCGGGAGCAGGAGGACCTACAGCAGAATCTGGCACAGCAATATCGCCAGGCGGTAAAGGTTCTACATGGGGGCACCCTGCTAAAAGACTTCCACACGGTGCAGGTGCCGGATTCCGCCGGCAAGCGCCGCTACCACACCCGCCGCGATGAGCTGGTTGTGGGTAAGGCGCGCCTCGGTACCCTGTTGTCTCGCCGGGAATATCTGGTGGATGCGCAGGCCGTCGTCGCGCTGAGGTCCTGTGCGGGGGCCAACTGGTCGCTGGCGGAGCTGAGCGAAGCCCTGGCCCGGCCAAAGTACCACCTCTATCTGGGGCGTAAAGCATTTCCGCTGTCGGCGCCCACCGCTGCGCGGGTGATTGGTGCGGATAATTTTCGCAGTGCGCTGGATCACTATATTCCCCCGGAACTGCTGGGCTACCAGCCGGACTGGGCCCGGCAGGAGCGCTGGCTGCCCAGGGATGAGCATTGTCGCTACTACTGGGAGGGCAGCTTAGATGATTTCTCTGCGGAAGATAATGCCTTTTCAGCCGAATCAGTACAGCGGCTCAGTCGTCTCGATCAGCCCTTATCTCGCAAGCGCTGGCAATTCCAACCGCGCATCGAAAACCTCTGGCAGCCATAAGGGGGCGGCTATGTATTTATCCAGAGTTCAACTATCTCCCTCGCTGGCGGTGCAAAAGCAGCTGGCTCGGCTGCTCAGTGAGAACAGTTACGGTATTCACCAAATTCTGTGGGACCTGTTTGATGGTGGGGAGCGCTTTTTATTTCGCGAGGAGTCCTCGCGGGAACAGCTGCTCAGCAAGCGCAACCTGCCGGTATTTTACCTGCTGTCAAAAGTCCGGCCGGCGCAGGATAACCCGGTTTTTTCCGTAGAGACTAAAACCTTTGCGCCGCGCTTAAACCCCGGCGATCGCTTGGCATTTCGCCTGCGCGCCAATCCCACCGTGGCGCGCAAGCGCGAAGGGCAAAAGCGCGGCAAGCGGCACGATGTACTGATGGATGCCCAGTTACACTGGCTGCGGGAGCATTGCGAATCTCATGGTCTGCCCGTTGAGGGCGGCAAGGGGCAGCTCAAGCAGAGTTTGATACAGGCAAAACCGCAGCAGTTTGCCCTGGGGCAGATTGAATCCCAATTGCAGGATATCAGTCAAAATGCTGCGCGCAGCTGGCTGATACACCGGGGCCTCCGCCTCGGTTTCGATATCTATCCACCCAAGCTGCACTGCAATGGTTACCGCTGGAATCTATTGCATAAAAAACAGCGCGGTGCCGGTTTTAGCTCGGTGGATTACCGGGGGGAATTGCTGGTAACCGAACCGGAATTATTTGTGCAAAATATTTTTGCCGGTATGGGGCCAGCCAAAGCGTTTGGCTGCGGCTTGATGTTGATTCGCCGTATTTGAGCGGCAGAGACTATTTTTAGGTTGGCTGTGCAGGCCCGTGCCTATTGTTGGAATGTTCCCCGCATGAGCGGGGATAAAACGCCCACTTCATCGCGAGGGGGTGAGAACAGTATAGGTTCCCCGCATGTGCGGGGATAAACCATGGCCTCGGTGTTTAATCGTTTTATGATCAGCCTGCTCCCCGCATCTGCGGGGTTAAACCGGAGGGTATCCTGTGAGACTTTTCTTGCCGAACAGGTTCTCCGCTCGGTCGGAGTTGCACCGGTAATTGCGCAATAGGGCGATTCTAACTGTGGTTGTTCCCCGCAGGGCGGGGTTAAACCGTGGAAAACCGTCAAAGCACCGGGTTTTGATTTGGGTATTCCCCGTTGCTGCGGGGGTAAACCGAGTGTGGGACGGGATTGTGCCGACACCTGAGTTTGTTTCCCCGCCCAGCGGGGTTGGACCGTAGCCGATAGCGACCAGGCATTGGCTCAGTCAAGGCTTCCCCGAAAACTCGGGGGATTTTGTGGGGTTGTGCTATTATCGCGCTGCTTTTGCGCAGCTGTTCCCTGTGTGTGCAGGGTTAAACCGGATAAGGCATGGCCCCAGTGCCCTGTGCAAGATGTTCCCTGAATGCTCGGGGATAAACCGACGATGGAGAAGTTGTCGAAGGGTAGTTTAGCCGTTCCCCGCACTCGCGGGGCTACCATCGCCCCGTCTCCCTTTCCCGCTTATATAAATACTGGCGATAATTGCTTGCGGCAGGCCTCTATAGCGCGGTTCTTCGGCACTCGCGGTCTACCCATTTTAATAAGGTGGGGATACGGTGCTTGCCGTGCATCTTCAGTACCCGCTGTTTGGCCTCTGTCAGGGGCAGGCCGAGACTGCTGATATACAGCGGTTTTATGCTGTTGCCTCGCAACAGTTGCGCCTCTGCGGGAGTGTCCTTAAACGGTTTTTTGGCAACGCCAATAATGGGGATTTCCCCGCGCAAGGCGGAATAGAGGTGAGCGCCCAACCCGGGTCTTTGCTCTTTGCCCAAATTGACATAACCATCAATGATAATAAGCTGCGCTTTGATCTGGTGCTCTTCAATTAAGGTGAGGATACAGGGGAGTTCCCGCTTGTAGAAAGCACCAGGCTCATACTCCAAGGTGCTGTCTATATGACTGCGATACTGCTGTTGCGGCTCTGGGTCTGACCAGTGCTCAAAAGCGACCCCGGCCACTAGGGCACCGGGCTCCCGATAATCTACATCTACCGCCAAAATCATAATGGCAACCTCTTTCTTATTGCTTCGATCCGCACCGTTTTCTGCGGGGACTTCCAGTTGGACCCGCTGTAAGCGCCGTTTGCGAGTCGCCTTATTGTGCCTATCCAGGGCAGGGTTTCGCCGAATAAGGTATTGGCCCTGTCGGCCCGGCTTTAACAGTGTGAACAACGCAATCGCAAGGTTAACTGAGCCGGCTTAGAACACAAGCGCTGGGGATTGTGGTGTTATGCCTCTGCGTACCACTTAGCACTGGGGGTGCAGTTGTCGCAGACTACGACTGGGGTATGGAGAGAGAAGTCTAAGATTCCAGGGGTAAAAGGGGCCGTGTCTCAAACACTTGGCCCGCTGGCGCATAGGGAGGTGGGTCCATGGCTCAATTATCGCGACGGGAATTTTGCTTTGCCACGGGGGTAATGGGGGCGGCGCTATTTACTGGGGTGTCGAGTGCAAAAGCTACGCAGACAGAGACAAACCGCCGCCACGCCCTGCCTATTCCCCCGCAGTTGCGCGCAGATGAACAGGGCCAGATTAAATTGGCGACGCGCCCGGGCAGGCAGTCTTTCCTGGCGGGATGGGCTACGCACACCTGTGGATTTAATGGCCCGTTTTTAGGACCGGCGATAAGGGTACGCAAGGGCGAGAAGGTAACCGTCAGTGTGGTTAACCAGTTGACGCAAAATGTGACAGCACACTGGCACGGGTTAATTATCCCCGGTAGCGCCGATGGTGGCCCCTATATGCCACTAAAGCCCGGCGAAACCTGGCGTCTCGACTGGAACATAATCCAGCCTGCGGCCACCCTGTGGTTTCATCCACACCTCTATCCGACAACCGCAGAATTGGTGCTGAAAGGGTTGGCGGGGCTTATTATTATCGATGATGACGAAAGCGATGCACTGCCATTGCCCTCGCACTGGGGGGTGGATGATATTCCCCTGATACTTCAGGATCGCCGCTTTACCGATGATGGCCAGTTTTTTCATCGTTTTAATGAAGTGACAATTGCGGCGGGCTACTGCGGTGATCGGTTACTGGTCAATGGGGTCATCAACCCTGTGGTCAGGCCACCTAGAGGGTGGGTGCGCTTTCGTATTTTGGATGGTTCCAATGGGCGCAACTACCGCTTGGCCACCAGTGATAAACGCCCGCTCTATGTGATTGCTAGCGATGGTGGCCTGTTGTCAGAACCGGTGAAAGTGGAGGTGCTGCCGATTGCCGCAGGAGAGCGCTACGAAGTAATGATAGACACCCGCGATGGCAAGCCATTCGATCTGCAGACACTGCCAGTACCTCAGCCAATAATGCGCCTGCCGCCCTTTGATCGGGCTCACAGTTTTCTCAGTGTGCTACCCGCAACCTCTGAGGGAAAAGGGCAGTTGCCGGAGCGCCTCGTCTCCCTACCTCCCATTCCCAAAAATCTGCCACCAATCAGCCAGAGGTTGGTAATGCAAATGAACCGGCAGCAGCAGGCGCAGGCGGCGATTAATGCAACGGGGTTAATGCCGATGCTTGCCACAGGTGCGACAGACCCCGATGTAGTAGCCAAGGTCGTTAAGCTGATTACTGAAGGGCCGGCACTGTCTTTAAAACAGCAGCTAATCGCCAATGGGATTAATGGGGTTTCCTTTGCGTTGACCGAGCCGGGATTTAAAGTTGCGAGAAATCAGGATTTGCGCTGGGAAATTTCTGAAGGGCAGGACAGCATGCTGCACCCGGTGCATATTCACGGCTGTCAGTTTCGGGTAATACAATACAACGAGGCGGAACCGCCACTCTATATGCGCGGCTGGAAAGATACAATTCCCATATCTGCTGGCGGTAAAGCAGAGATTTATGTCCGTTTTCCGCTAGCGGCTATGGCGGATATGCCTTATATGGCGCACTGCCATGTACTGGAGCATGAGGATTCGGGGATGATGACGGAGTTTAGTGTTTCCTGATTGGCTGTGCCGCTAATCGCTCAGCGTCGCTTTGCTTTCCTATCCTCTTGGTGCTGTAATTTACTCGCCTTTTTGATCAGGTTTTGGAAGTTGGGGCACTCCAGCTGGTTGTCCTCGGGACAGTGGGCCACATGGCGGAGTCCATCGCGCATGGCTTCAAGCCGGCGGATGTTTTTGTCCAAATCATCGGCCCTATTGAGAAGCTGCTCTCTATCGATAGAGGGATTGCCATTGCTGGCAAACATCTTGCCGATCTCATTCAGGGAAAAACCGGCGTAGCGGCCCAGGGAGATCAGTGACAATTGCTCCACAACAGTGGCTTTGAATATTCGGGTAATCCCCCGGCGACCACAGGATTTTATCAGGCCTTTTTCTTCATAGTAGCGCAGTGTCGAAGAGGGCAGCCCCGACAGTTTGGAAACTGCGCGAATATCCAGTGTTTCCCTATTATTATGCATCGCCACTTGACCTCAAGCTCACTTGAAGTTATATGCTAGTTTCCCGCCTTATTACTGGCAAGTTAAACTTCAGCTTATGCACACTGCGAAAAGTTATTGCGAAGACTCAATGACACAGCCACTGACCCGGATTGCGAAAAGGAAGATCCTGCTCACCCTGTGCCTGGCGACGTTACTGGCGGCCCTGGGGGTCAGTGCGATCAATATGGCCCTGCCCGTATTGATCGATAGCTTCGCAACTTCATTTAGCCATGCCCAGTGGATTACTGTGGCCTATATGATGTGCATGACCGCCACCCTGCCCATAGCCGGCAGTCTCAGCGACCAGTGGGGCCGGCGAAAACTGTTCCTCGCCGGAGGATTGATCTTTACCGTTTCGACAATTTTTTGCGCGCTGTCTTTAAATGTATGGATATTGGTATTTTTCCGCGCGATACAGGGGGCGGGCGCCGCTATGTTTGTAGTGGTGTCTATGGCTATAGCCGGTGATGTTTTCGATAAAAGTGAAACCGGAAAAGTGATCGGCTTACTGGGCAGCCTGTCGGCGATCGGTACCGGCATGGGGCCTATTGTCGGTGGCCTGATTGTAGAAAACCTCAGCTGGCAGGGCATTTTTTACTTAATGGTTCCGGTGGGACTGGGGGTGTTTTTGCTGGCTTATCGCACTCTGCCGGAAAGTGCGGCCGGCGAAGTGCTCGATAGGGGGAGTCGATCCCGGCGCTACCTGGCCGCAGCCGCGCTGTTTTTTAGTATTGTTTTTTACACCCTGGCGATCAAACCCCTGGGGGAGGGGTATTCCGCTATTAATGGTATAGCGGTTGCTTTGGCGGTGATATGCGCTATAGCACTGTCCTGTTTTAGACAGCGAGTACAGCCCCTGCGCCAAGGGTTTATTGGGCCTGTGGGAAAGCAGATATTCCTGGCCAATGTGGCGGGCCACTTTCTGGTGGCCTCGTCGGTTATGAGCAGTTTGATTGTGGGGCCCTTTTATCTGACCCTGGCCCTGCAACTCGATTTGTTTGTCGCGGGCTTGGTAATGACCAGCGGATCATTTACGGTGGCGATCTGTTCGAATTTTGCCGGTCGTGCGGTAGATCGGTTTAAGAGTCGGGGCATCGTTTTATTGGGGCTGCTTATTATGCTGAGCGGAGCCTTGGGTATGGGGCTATTGCGGGTAGAGCAGGGCTTGATGGGCTATCTGCTATTTTCAATTACGGTGGCGGTGGGCTATGGGACCTACCTGTCGACGGTGAACACTTTGACAATAAATAGTGCCCGGGCCGAGGTGCGCGGGCGTATTTCCGGGCTGCTCAGCTTGTCGAGAAGTTTGGGGCTCTTGAGCGGGGCCGCGCTGATGAGTGTTATTTTTGTTGGCAATTTACCCATACAGGCTATGAGCCCGCCGCAGATAGCGGATGGCCTCAATGCCGTTTATTGCCTGGCATCGCTGCTGTTGTTTATGGCCTTGATTATCCAGGTACTATCTATTGTTACCAGCAGATTCACAGCTAAAGTGCAGAGCGCAGGAGCCTCTGAATAATTCTGTAAAACCTCTTTCAGGGCCCCATAGGCTGCGCAATACCCGCTTTGACGCGGGTTTAATGCTTGCGCTATCAATATTGTTGATATCTATCTGCGTTCCCCTACCGCTTAGCGTCTCCCTAGAGCGTTTCAGTGCTAGCCCCGCTTGACTTAAAGCGGGCTTTAAGTTGTATCTTGAGAGTGCGAACTCGCAATAATTTTCTACAGATAATGGGGAGGGCCCGAGTCGTGGCAAATGATTCTTTAAAACAGTGTATTGCGGCACTTAAAGCCAATTGGCAGGGGCTGGATACTTTATCGATTGTGAGATGCCGAGAGGCTCTGGGGAAATTGGCCATATCCAACTCTGCCGAAGCCTGGCTGGCCGATCTCCACGGGCGCAAAGAACCGAGTGTGGAGCTGTATCGCAGTAATGATAAGGGCTTTATTCTGCTGGCGCATGTGGAGCCCAGAGGGCTCTATCGCCAGCCGCATAATCATGGCGCTGGCTGGGTATTTTACGCACTGCAATTTGGTGAGGTGGAGATGTCCACCTATAGGGTATTCCGGCAGGGTGGGCGAGAGCAATTGGTGAGTCGAGGCGGTTATTCAATGAAGCCCGGTGATTGCAGTGCCTTTCTCCCCGGAGATATTCACGATACACGCTGCCGCTCTGAATACAGTTTGATGTTTCGTCTAACCAGCTGTGATTTCAGTGAAGAAAAGCGCGCTGGGCGCTTGAAAGTTTTTTCCTGAGACCGCCTCTATTTGGGGAACTCCTGAATAATTCCGCAATCTCTTGGTGGCCCTCAGGGGCCCTCCCTCTATACAAGAAAATGCCCTTTAGGCCGCGATGGCGAGTGCTACAGGCGGCATCTGGGTTTATGTTTTGTACCTTGAGACGACCTTTTTGTGCTTTTTTATTCCTTTTTACCATTAAACGGTAAAATAAAGTTTTAATTTTTATATTTTATCTGGATTTTGCCTGCTGCCGCTGTGGAGGTGATCGAGAAATTTTCCACCCCAATCTGGAACCATTCCCCCGCTTGTTTATCGAAATTGCTGTGTACGTATGGGGCTTTATAAGCAGCGTGCAAAAATAAATTGAGTATTTGTGATAATTATTAGGATAGGAGGTGCAGGGGCAGCTGCATCCGACTAAAAAACGGGGCAGGGGACTTGGTTCTCTTCCGTTCAGAGAGTTCTTCTGCTGTAAAAACAGTGATACCGCTAGCAGATTCTCGCTTGAACAGTGATCCCCGTGACCGATTGTTTATACAAATCCTTGATTTCTATTTTGGGAAATAATGCCGGGCTACCCAGTATTACCCCATCGCATAAAATTATTTTTAAATAGAACCCTAAAAATGATAACTGGAGTTTCTATGAAACCTATTTTTATTCGCACAGCCATCGCATCGGCACTGATGCTCGGCGCCCAGGGTGCAGGCGCCGCACAACCGGCCGATGATTATGTTAGCGGGCAGAGTTACGCCGGAGGTAGCCAGGTTTGCTATGAGGGAGACCTCTATAAAACCCAGTGGTGGGCAACGGCTGCTCAAACGCCCGCAGATGCCCTAACGGCAGAAAATCGCTGGGACTCCCCCTGGATTTTGGAGACGTCCGGTGCCTGCGAGAGCAGTGGCGGCACCGATGAAGACTCCGGCAACAATAATTCAGATTCAGATTCAGATTCAGATTCAGGTGGGAATACGGATAGCGGCAATAGCGGCGGTGCGGATTCCGACAGCGGTGACAGTGGCAACTCTGGCGGTGACAGTGGTAGCTCCGGTGATTCCGACACCTATATCTCCGGGCAAAATTATCGCAAAGGCGAAGAGGTTTGCTACGACGGCGATTTATTTGTGGCCCAGTGGTGGGTCAATGGCGACGATCACCCCACCGATGCATTAACGGCGGAAAATACCTGGGGCTCCCCGTGGCTGCTGAAGGACGCGGATGCCTGCGCCAGTGACGGCACTTCCGATAATGACAGCGGCGGTGGCGATAGCGGCAGCGATAACGACGATAGTGATAATAGCGGCAGTGATAACAGCGATAACGACAATAGCGATAATAGTGGCGATAACTCCGATAGCACTCCCATTACGGTCAGTGTTTCTGCATCGCAGGCACAGATCAGCGGTGGCGGTAGCGTAACGCTGAATGCGAGCGCCTCCGGTGGCGACGGCAACTTATCGTACAGCTGGGCCCAGCTGTCTCCGGCCTCACCGGAAGCGGATATTGCCTCTGCGACCAGTGCATCGACCAGAGTTACCCTGCCTTCCAGTAGTGAGGATGTGAGCTATGTCTTCAGTCTGATTGTCAGCGATGGCGAGACGAGCGGAGAGGCGCAGGTAACGGTGCAAAACCTCGCAGTGGAGGATGCCGATGAAGACGACAGCGATAATAGCGAGGGTTCCGCAAGCTCGGTAACGGCCAATATCTCAGCCTCCAGTATTGATGTCGGCTGTAGCGGAACGGTTACCCTGGACGGTTCTGGCAGCAGCGGTGGCAGCGATATCTCTTATATTTGGAGCCAAACCAGTGGCCCGGTTGTGAAGATGAGCAGCTATACCGACAGCGCCACCTCAGTGACCCTGTCCGAGACTTACAGCGATGTAACCTACACCTTCCAGCTGACAGCCTCTGATTCCACCCAGGCCAGTGATGTGGATGAAGTGTCCATCAGTCAGGATGGCTGTGCCGCAGCCGATGGATACGTGATGGGTATCAGCGAGCTGGAAGCAACGGAAGAGTCGATCACCAGCAGCGACGCCCTGCTCCAGGAAGTCAAAGACACGGTTGAAACTCGGGATAACGCCGTCGTTGAGGCGGTACAACCGGGCCGCAGTGCCAACCCTGAAAATGTCCTCCGCGTTGAGAGTATTCTGTCTGAAGAGGACTGGGATTACCTCTTTGCCCTCAGAGCGGACGAGTACACCTACACCAATTTCCTGCGCGCGGTAGCCAAGTTCCCCGCATTCTGCGGCGACTATACCGATGGCCGCGATGCCGAAGCGATCTGCCGCAAATCCCTGGCGGTTATGTTTGCGCACTACGCCCAGGAAACCGGTGCTCACGCAACCGGCTGGGAAGTGCCGGAGTGGCGCCAGGGCCTGTATTGGTTGCGCGAAATCGGCTGGACCGAAGATACCTCCGGCGGTTACGGCGCCTGTGATGCCAGCAGCAGCTGGGCAGCTGAGGCGTGGCCCTGTGCGATTAATGCGGACGGCGGTTACAAGAGCTACTTTGGCCGCGGTGCCAAGCAGTTGAGCTGGAACTATAACTACGGTCCCTTCTCTCAGGCCATGTACAGCGATATTTACACGCTGCTGGAAGCGCCGGAATTGGTGGCGGATACCTGGCTGAACCTGGCCAGCTCCATCTTCTTCTTTGTTTACCCACAGCCACCCAAGCCGAGCATTCTGCACGTTATTGATGGTACCTGGGAGCCGAACAGTGTGGACCTGGCAAATAATCTAACCGCAGGGTTTGGTGTTACCACCAATATTATTAACGGGGCGATCGAATGTAGTTCCGGTAGCGAGGATTACCGCTCCCAGTACCGCATCGGCTACTACGAGAATACGGCAGCTTACTTCGGTGTAGAAATCCCGGCAGATGAAGAGCTCGGCTGTGCCAATATGGGGCAGTTCCAGACCGGCGGTGCCGCCTCCCTGGATATCTACTGGGACAAGGATTGGGGCTGGTCTGCGGATACCCCCGACAACGAGAGTTACGCGTGCCAGCTGGTAAATTACCAGACCGCTTACTCGGCGTTGAACGAGGGCGACTATGCCAAGTGTGTTGAAGGTAACTTTGATATGACGATCGATTACCAAGACTAGGCATTAACCACTGAGGCGCGCTAGCGCCTCAATTCCACTCTTTTGGTGGCCCGGCATCTACCCACAGCCTGGCCGCCTTTTTTATTTCACTCTTACCCCACTCTTATTCCACTCTTATTCCATATAGGTCGCGCTATTATTATCGCCAATTTGGGTGACAATCATCGTCGCATCCATGCCGGTTTGAGTCACCATCAGGAAGTTGTTGTTGCCGTCCTGGGTGAGGATAGCGGTTTCCTGCTGGCCACTCTGGAGCAGATCTATCTGGTTAGTGTTGCCCAATTGAGTGAGCCTGGCCGCCTCAGTAGTACCATCCTGTAGAGTGGTAATCTGATTGTTACTACCATTTTGTAGGGCGTACAGATCGTTCTCAACGAGGCTCAGATCGCTAGTGATCGTATTTGAACTGCCTATTTGGATAATTTCTGTGGTGTGATCATAGCTGACGTAACTCAAATCCACCGTATTACTATTGCCCATTTGGCTGATGGAAAAGCTGTTATTGTCCGCCCCTGAAAAGTCGACAGTGCTGCTATTGCTGTCGCCGTATTGGTAGGTGGAGCCGGTGCTGCTGTCAGTGTCTTCGGCCGTCGAGGTACTAACATTACTATTACCGTATTGTGCAATGGCATTAGTCTGTTGTGCACTGTCATTATTGGTAAAGGTGGCAGTATTGGAATCGCCTAACTGGGTAATAATAGCGCTATTGTTGGCGCTGCCAGATATATCCTGGGTAGTGGCGATATTATTGTCCCCGGTTTGAAAAATAAATACCTCAATATCTGCGCTATTATTTTGAGTGACGGAAATAGTATTGTCATTACCCGAGGTCACCGAGATAAGTGCGGCCGAGACGGCGTCAGTTTGAGTGATGGAGACTGTATTGTTGTCACCGATAAGGGTGGCGTTGATTGAACTGGAGGTGGTGTTTTGCTGAGTGGGTGAACCCGTATTGTTCTCCCCGATCAGAGTGTTTTGCAGCTGGGTGTCAGAAGTGCTGATTTGGCTGCCCCCAGCGGAATTATTGCTCCCGTCAATGTTGACTTCCATAATGGTGTCGCTGGTAGACGCCTGACTGATTGATACATCATTATCGTCACCAGTGATATAGCTCTTCATTGTGGAGCCAGTTGTCGCATCTTGCTGGCTGAATGTGGAATTAGTATTTCCTTCCTGCTGCTGGATAATTGTGCCACTGGTATTGCCGTTAATATGGGTGGCAGTGGCGGTGTTGTTGTCGCCGATTTGGACCTGCTCAATCAAGTTGCCGCTGATCGTGGCATCGCTTTGATCGCCAGTGGCACTATTGCCGCTACCGTCCTGTTGTACAATATATTCATTGTCGTCTGCATATACCAGACCGCTAATGGCAAGGGCGAGTAGGGTTGCGGCAATGGGTGAGGACTTCACAGGTAACTCCTTAAGGTCAGTGGGCTAAGTGTGTTGGTTACGGCTGTAGTGAATACCCCTGAGCTGACCGGGTGATCTATCCACAGCGCCTATTTTTTCTGTCTGTGGATATTTCTATCTCAGTTTATCCAGTTATATCGAATGTGGATATTAGCCCAGGGGATAAGTGTGATTTCTTGGGGTTATTTACCAATAATTTTTACAAATTTTTGCGCACGTAATCGCCGAGCGGGCTGGCCCGCCCCCTTGTCTGCCAGCCCCCCCCCCCTCTTGTGTTACTCCATATAAATCGCATGATTATTATCACCAATCTGGGTGACGGTCATCGTCGCATCCATGCCGGTTTGAGTTAGCAGCAGGAAGTTGTTATTGCCGTCCTGGGTGATGGTGGCGGTTTCCTGCTGGCCGCTCTGCGTTAGAACTACCCCGTTGGTATCGCCCAATTGGGTGAGTCTTGCCGTCTCAGTCAGCCCATTCTGAAGGGATGTAATCTGGTTGCTGTTACCATTTTGTAGGGTGTATAAGTCATTCTCAGAGTTACTCTGATTGATATTTATGGTATTTGAGTCGCCCATTTGAATAGATTCTACCCAGTGATCGCTGTCGGATTGCAACAGAGTTGCCGTATTGCTGTCGCCGGTTTGGGTGATGGAAAATTCGTTATTGGAAACCATCGAAAAGACGCTAGTAGTGGTATTGTTGTCCCCGTTTTGCAGGGTGAATCCAAAACTGCCGGTGGAATTCGAGGCAACCGCAGAGCTAAAGTTGTTATCGCCATATTGTTTGATAACGTTAACCTGGTAAGCACTTCCCGTATTGATAAAAGTTCCAGTATTTGTATCGCCTACTTGATTAATTAGGCCGATATTATAGCCACTGCTCGATTGGTCTGTGGTAGTCGCCTGATTGTTATCGCCGGTTTGATAAATTAATACCTCTATATACGAACTGTCAGTTTGGGTGACAGAAATCGTATTGCTATCACCGTAGGTCACCGAGATTAATACCGCCTCGAGGGCGTTAGCTTGGGTGGGGGTGGTGTTATTATTGTTACCGATAAGGGTGGTGTTTATTAAGCTATAGGTGGAGTCTTGCTGGGTGGATGATCCTGTATTGTTATCCCCAATCAGGGTCTCTCTCATCTGGGTGTCAGAAACATTCGTTTGGCTGCCTACTGTGGTATTACTGCTACCGGTAATGCTGACTTCCTTTGTGCTATCGCTGGTCGAGGTTTGAATGCTTGATACATTGTTGTTATCGCCAATAACATAGCTCTCCGCTATTGAATCCGTCGTCGTAGTTTGCACACCAAGTGAGGAATTAGTACTCCCCTCTTGGTACTGAAAGATTGAGCCACTGCTATTGCTGTCAACCTGGCTTGCATAGGTATCGTTGTTGTCACCAATTTGAGTTTGCTCAATAAAATTGTCAGCGATAGTGGCATCGCTCTGATCCACTGTAGCGCTATTGTCACTACCATCCTGTTGCAGGATATAGGTATTATTATCTGCCTGTACCAAGCTGCTAATGGCAAGAGAGAGTAGGGTTGCGGCAATGGGGGAGGCCTTCACAAATAACTCCTTAACGTCAACTGGCTATGGCGTGGGGATTACGGCCATAGAATTTTCGGTATGTTTCCGCTGAAACTTATATTCAATCGCGGTCGTCGCAAACAGCGATATCTCCCGCCGCGCCTTGAGCCCGTTAAATGATTGCAGAGCCGGCACGCTGCGGCCTGGGCTGACTCTGCGCCATTGCGATTGGCATAAATGCTTGGCTATGCCCGAAGGTTGATCATTGTTGCCCTGAAGCACAAAACTCAATAATTCTAGCCTTGCGGCGGCTATTCATTGTTTAGCGTTCGTCGCTTGCTCACTAGAGTTGCATATCAATAAAAATCTAGCGTATTTGAATTTTTAAACCTTGGGGCAAGTATTGCCAATCGGGCGGGGGAGGGGAATGGGATAAAAGTACTGATATATTGGGAGTAAAGTCTACCCGGTGTTTATTGCCGCTGCGATCAATTGGGGGCGGGCTAATTGACTTTACATTTTGCATTTTGTGAGTGCAAAATTTTATCTGCACGGTGGGATTTGTACCGTGTAAAGCTTGGCATTTATAGCCGCCATAAAAGCCCAATGGCTGCTTTAGCGTATCGATGGGGACTCCGCCGCAACACGCCAGAAAACCCCGCGGATGGGCCAGGCCACAGACTGTGCCTAATATCTATAGCCTGTAATTCCCATAGCGGTATTGCGGCGTTTTCAGAGACTCCTCAGATTACTGAGTAAAGGTAGCGCTGTTGTTGTCACCCAGCTGGGTTGCGGTGATTGTATCACTGCTGCCAGTTTGAGTAATCGTCAACGTATTATTATTGCCGTCCTGGGTGAGGATAGCGGCATTCTGCTGGCCGCTTTGGCTAAGGTCTATCTCGTTGATCGTGCCGACCTGAGTTAACATGGCTATTTCACTGGCGCCATTCTGCATCGCATCAATCAGATTGTCTTCACCGTTTTGTAGTGCGTACAGGCTGTTGTCGGCGTTGTCTTGATCGACATCTATGTTACTGGAGTCATCCATTTGGATAACTTCCGCCATATGGCCGGAACCCGATTGATTAACTACGGCAACATTTATAATATCGCTTTGGGTAACCGATACATAACTATCTGAAACGTTAGTTTGAAAGATTGTAAGATTATGGGCGCGCCCACCCTGAAGGGCAACCGCTGTACTATTGTTTGCACTGCTTATTTCTGCATTGATAGAGTTGCCATTCCCATTTTGTACAAAGTTGTTGGTCTGATTAAAGCTCGAGGCAATGGTGGAGTTGGTAAGGTGGGAATTTCCAGTCTGGGTAAGGGTGCTGATATTGTTGGCGCCGCCAGTGCGATCTTGCACAGTGCCAACATGGGTGTTGCCCGTTTGAAAAATCGTAATGGTAGAATTTGAAACATCAGTTTGGATTGGAGTGGGATCGTTGCTATCGCCATAAGTTTCCGAAATTGCTGTTGAGGAATCCGAATTCTGCTGATTTAAATCGGGGCGGTTACCCTCACCAACAACGGTAAAACTAGCACTGACATTGCTGTTATTCACTTGAAATGATTCCGCGTCGTTATTATTTCCTTCAATGGCATAGATCACCGTTGTATCTGAATTTCCTGTTTGCATATTTTCTATTTCATTGCCGTTTCCTGTTACATAAACGCCGATAAAGCTGGTGGAGTTGGAAGTTTGGGTGGTTTGTAAATCATTGTTGTCACCGATAGCACTGGTTTCTACCGTTGAGTTAGTGTTGCCGTCTTGGGTGCTGAGGGAGTAATTATTGCTGTCCTCCTGATACTGGGTAATTGTCCCGCCGATATTGCTATTAGATTGAGTCGCATCCACAGAATTGCTCGTTCCGATTTGAGTTTGATCTATAAGATTGTCGCTGATGGTGGCGTCGCTCTGGTCCCCGGTGGCGGTATTATCGGTACCCTCCTGGTTGAGGATAGACTCATTGTCGTCAGCATAAACTAGGCCGCTAATGGCAAGAGATAATGCGGTAGCGACTACAGGTAAGATTCTCATAAGTAACCCCTTTACTTCGGCTCTCTATGGCGCATTGATGGCGTCCATAGGGCTTCCTGTATTACACAGGTGAAATCTATATCCCATCCCGGTACAAACGAGCAGCTACTCGATTCGCCCCTGGCACTCGGGGGGGATGATCGGCCCAAAATGGTGAGAGAAGTAGTGAGACTGCTGACTTGCACTGGCTTCAAGCCATTATTGTTAGCATAAATACTCGGCTATGCTGGCGCATTCACATTTGATGGTTTTAAAAGTGATTCCATAATCCTCCTCTATAGAGCGTTCGATAGGCTTGCCAAGTGGAGTGGGTTTAGTAATAGCACAAGTATTGTTAATGAAAGTTGTGCTGAGAATGGGATAAAAGCACTGAGATATTAGTAATAAAGTTTATGCGCATTCTCTTACTGGAGCGCAGGTATTGGGTGTTGTCCACTAATTGGCGCTGCAACTGCGCCCCGCTTGGTCCAAGCTTTAATATCCGTTGCATAACTTGCACAGAGTGAAGTGTGGCATTTATGGCAGCCGCAAAGACCCCGCTAACACGATCACAGATTATTGGCCTGGTGGCTTTGTCGCTGGCCCTTTTTTTAGTGGCCAATGATTTTACGGCCTTTTCTGTTGCCATTCCGGCAATGGAAAAACACTTCCACGCCGATATTTCCACGCTCCAGTGGGTGATCAATGGTTATGCGCTGGTGTTCGGGATTGTGATTGTTACCGGTGGTCGTTTGGCGGATATGTTTGGCCGCCGCCGTCTTTTCTTTATCGGGACTGCAATTTTTGCCGGCTTTTCCGTTGTCGGCGGCCTGGCCGTCAACGAGTGGATGCTGCTGGGGAGCCGGGCATTGATGGGGGTTGGCGGTGCCCTGATGTGGCCTGCGGTCCTCGGTATGACCTACCAGATTATGCCCGAGGATAGAGCCGGGCAGGCGGGCGGCTTGATTATGACGGTGTGCGGCTTTGCCAATGCGATAGGGCCGCTGCTGGGAGGGTTTTTTACCGAGTTTGTCAGTTGGCGCTGGATATTTTTTATTAACTTTCCCATTGCCTTGACGGCAATGCTGGTGGGCTGGAAAGTTATTGAAGCGGATAAGCCGGATAACAATAATGAAAAAGTCGATTACTGGGGTATGCTGACCCTGTCAATCTGCCTGTTGGCATTGATGCTGTCGTTGGATTTTGCGATTGATGTGGGGTTTACCAGCCCGCCGGTTATTGGGCTTATTAGCGCGTCGCTGCTATTTTTTGTTATCTTTGCCTGGGTCGAGCCCCATACCCGCGCGGACCCGCTGATCCCCTCGGATGTCGCGGCCAATTGGCGTTTTTTTGCCGTCGGTTTGGTAACACTGCTGTTATCGGTCACCTTCGTTTCCATGCTGCTGTATATCCCCCAATTTTTGATTCGAATATTGGACTTTTCCGCCGTTTGGTCCGGTGTCGGTTTATTGCCGGTGATGGTAACTTTTGCGCTGGTCTCCTATATTGCGGGGCGCCTCTATGAGGTCTTGGGAGCCCGCTTGATTCTGGCGGCTGCGGCTTTCTTTTTGGGCTTGGGAATGCTTTTACTCTCCGGGTTAATGCTGCACGAGCGCTACCTGCACCTGGTGCCGGGGATGCTCGCCCTCGGGGTGGGCCTGGGTTTGTATTTTCCCACCATAACAACCACCGGTGTCACCGTGCTGGGTCCCGCTAAGGCAAGTCTGGCGGCGGCCTTAATTTATATGTTTCAAATTATTGGTGGGGCCATCGGCCTGGCGATAAATACCACGGTTGTGGCAATGGCCCCGGAGTTGTCTGCGGGTATTGACCGGGCCTTTACGCTGAATGCGGGTTTGGCCGCTGTGGCATTATTGCTGAGTTTATTTTTTGTTAAGGCCGGTGCTTCCCAGAAGTCATAAAGTTGTGCGATACTTTAAATGCACTTTAAAGTGCACTTTATCCTCACTTTTTTCTTTTCTAAAAAAGAAATAACCCTATAAAACATAGGGTTTTTGCATTACCGCCGACAGTGTAAGATTTTTCTCACACCGCACAAATTAATTTACCCGGCACTTATTTTTTTGTTAACTATTTTGCTTAATTGAGTAAGAATAGGACGCTTTCCCGCTCCCCGGAAATGGACTCTCGCGGGATATTCCGCAACGATGCGGGTGACTAAAAAGTCGGCGCGGCTACTGAGCTGGCGCCGCTGAACAGATAAATCTCTCTGCGCCCCGCCTGTTGGGGCGCCTTTGCCACCCCAATAGGCGGGTCTGCCGGGATGGTTTTGTGCTGCGAATTATGTGTATAGGGAGCCTGGGGTTCCTGTAGTTGGTAAGGAGAACGGATTTTGATACCTATCGTTGACCGCGCGCGCGCGGAATCTATTGCACCTATTTGGCGTATGCCATTCCGCCCGTTTTTTTGGGGGGCGGCGCTGTGGAGTATGCTTGCCCTGTTGATCTGGCAGGGGCAGCTGCTGGGCTGGCAGATGCCGGCGCTGCGCGCGGGGGTGGTCTGGCACTCCCATGAGATGCTGTTCGGCTTCGCCGCTACGGTGGTGGTGGGCTTTCTCGGCACCGCCATGCAGACCTGGACCGGTATTCCCTCGCCCAAGGGTGGCCAGCTTATGGGGCTGGTCGGTCTGTGGCTTTTGGCCCGCCTGGGCTACCTGCTGGCAGCGGTGCCTATCTGGGTGCCGGTGATTGCCGAAGTGTCCTTTTTCCTGTTTTCGGCTTTTCTGCTCGGCGCCAGGGTGTTGAGAACCAAACAGTGGCGGAATATGTTTGTGTTGCCGGCGATGCTGATGTTTGCCGCGCTATCGGCCAGTCATTGGCTGTTGCCCGCTGCGCAGAGTCGGATTGCCCTGTTGGCGCTGCTGCTGGTGACGGCCATTATTTTGGTGATCGGCGGGCGGGTTATCCCGTTCTTTACTGCGCGTCGTTTCCATATGAGCCCAAGGGATAAGTTGCCCGCTGTGGAGTGGGGTACCCATATTGCGGTGCTGGGTTTATTGCTGTCGGTGGCGATTGGCTTGCCGAAAATAGTGTGGGCCTTTTTTGTATTTTCCCTGGGGGTTTTACAGGTGATTCGCGTACTGCGCTGGCACCCCACTAAAATATGGGCAGAACCGATGGTGTGGTCTCTGCACGTGAGTTACTGGCTGGTTATTTTGGGCTGTTTCCTCGCGGCTTTGGCCTGGAGTCATATTGCCCCCTCCTGGCAGAGCCCAGCCCTGCACGCGTTTGCGGTTGGCGGTATCGGTGGGTTGATTTTGTCTATGACCAGCCGGGTCAGCCTCGGCCATACCGGTCGAGTACTGCAAGCGCCGCGCTGGATGCCCCTGGCGTTTGTGGCCTTGGCGCTATCGGCGCTCGCGCGCGTTTTTTGGGCGCCGGCGCCGAGCGGTTTTCTCGCGGCAATTATTGCCTGGGTAGTCGGTTACACGCTTTTCCTGCTGTATTACACCCCGGTGTTGTTCCAACCGCGCGTTGATGGCCACCCCGGCTAATACGCTGTAGGCCGTTGGTTGCTGCGGTGGTTTTTATCCGCAGCAACTGGGGTGCGCTAATTTAAAAAGTGAGTTAATTTCAGCTCCTCGCGCAATGGCGTTGAACTGAGCGGTATTTTCCCTGTCTTTTAGCTGTTAGTGTCTTCCTTGCTGGTGGGTTTTAATTTCGGCTTCTCCCCCTGCGCCTGACCCTGACGCGCATTGGCAGCCCTTCCTTCGATACGCGCATTGATCTTATCGGGGTTGCCGGCAAGAAGCCCTGTGGGCTCATTTTCATCGAATGGCGGAGTGGGATATTTTTCGCGGTGCTTGCGGCTAAATTCTTTCAGGCGCTCTTTGATTTGCGTATCTGTAGGTTCGGATAGGTGTTTTCTACTCATCTTTAAGTTCCCGATCGGCTTTAAAGGGTGTCGGGTTTGTCCGCTTGCGGGAAGGTGGTGACTTGTGGAATCTCGTTGAGGTCCTGATCCCACTCGGCTTTGCTGGCCATAAAAATATGGGCATTGGGCTTTATCGCTATGGGGCTGTCCAGGCTGCCGGCAGGCACCGCCAGGTGTCCAAGCTCTTTATCCTCCAGCGGCAGAGCGGAGCCGCACTCCCTGCAAAAACCCTTGCTGTGACGGGTGCCGGCCAGCTTGAAAATTTTGCTGGCCTCACTACCGGCCAGCCACTTGAGCTTAGCGGTCGAGGAAAATAACGTGGCGGCGTGAGCAGAGCCGGTGTCTTTGCGACAGTAGCCGCAGTGGCAGAGAAAGAAGCCCTCAAAGTCTCCGTCGATCTCGTAGCGAACGGTGCCACAGAGGCAAGATCCTGTTTTGTTCATCAGTCCTGGATTCCTTTCCGTAGATATGGGTTTTATTGCTTATAGCTGTATTGTGCCTTCGAGGTAGGGCACCGCTTTACCTGAGATAATGACCCTGTCTCCGGCGATAGTGCAATTTAGCAGGCCGCCGCGCGTGGAGGCTTGATAGGCAAGCAACTCTTTCTTATCCAGAATTTGTGACCAGTAGGGGGCGAGCCCGGTATGAATTGAACCGGTTACCGGGTCTTCGGCGCCGCCATTGGCTGGCCAGAAATAGCGGGAGATAAAATCGTACTTATCAGATTTTGCCGTAACGACCACATCGTAGGGGGCGAGTTTCTTTAGATTATCCGCATTCTGCTGTACATCCAGTACCTCTTGTTCGCTATCGTAGATGGCAAAGTAGGCCTGGTCGTTCAGCAGTATTTTGGCCGGTGTTATTGAGAGCCCCTCCAGTAATTCCGCTGGTATGCGATCTACGGCTTGCGGCTCCCTGCGCGGGAAGTCCATGGAAATAATTCCATTTTCTCCTCGGTTGATTGTCATTTTGCCCACAGCGCTCGCATGGAGCTGGAGTTGCTCGCACTGAGGGTTTTGAGAAAAAAGAACATGGGCTGAGGCCAGGGTGGCATGGCCGCAAAAATCGATCTCGGTTAGCGGCGAGAACCAGCGAATCTTATAGTCGCCGTCTGGGTGCTTTACCAGAAAGGCGGTCTCAGACAGATTGTTTTCTGTGGCGATAGACTGCATTAGTTCGGCGTCCAGCCACTCCTGGGTAATTACTACCCCGGCCGAATTTCCGTGAAAGACCCGGTCGGTAAAGGCGTTAATAAAATGAATTTTAAGTTCCACGGCAGGCTCCTGGGGTAGTTGGCGCTAAGCCCGTATTTATACCGCTAAAAAACCTCGCTTTACACCGCTATAGCGCGGGCCGAGATTGACGTTAACCTGATCTGAATCACTTGCTCGCCAGTGCAAATCTCTACAGTGGCCGATATTTGGTGTATGCAAACCGGGGGTGAGTGATGGAGTCTGATGTCGCTATTGTGGGGGGCGGTCCCGCTGGGTTGTCCCTGGCGGTGATGCTGGCCCGCAGGGGTTGCCGGGTGGCCATTGTTGAGCGCCAGGATAAGTCGGCGCTGTCTGCGCCGGTCAACGACGGCCGCGAGATTGCCCTGACACACAAATCCTACAAGCTGTTGCAAGAACTGGGGGCCTGGCAGAGATTATCCCCGCAAGAGATCAGTCCGCTAAATGCTGCCGAGGTGGTCGACGGCAACTCCCCTTCGACGCTCCACTTTGGTCGGGAAGAACGGGGGCCTCTGGGTTTTATTGTCTGCAACGCTGCGATCCGGCGAATCTTATATGAGACAGTATTGGAGAGCGAGAATATAACGCTGCTCGATAACTCGACCGTTACCGGGATGACATTGAACGGTGCTGTGCGTCACCTTGAGTTGGCAGAGGGGGAGGGTGTGCGCGCTTCCCTGGTGGTTGCAGCGGATAGCCGTTTTTCTGAGGTGCGGCGCATGGCGGGCATTGGCGCCGATATGCGCGATTTTGGCCGTGTGGCGATTGTCGGCCCGGTGCGCACTGCGCTGGCCCACGGCGGCATTGCCCGCGAGTGTTTCCGCTACGGTTCGACCCTGGCGCTGCTGCCGCTGCCTCAGCCCAATGTATCATCGGCGGTTGTCACTGTCCCCGCCAGTCTTACCGCGCAGATTATGGCGATGGATAACCGTGACTTCGCCGCGCATGTGTTGCGCGAGAGTGGCTCCCAGCTCGGCAGTGTCGAGGCTTTTGGCGAGCGCCACTGCTACCCACTGGTGGCGACCTATGCGCAGTGCTTTTTCGCCGAGCGCTTTGCCCTGGTGGGAGATGCCGCTGTGGGTATGCACCCGGTTACGGCACATGGGTTCAATTTGGGTTTGGCCGGTGCGGACACTCTGGCGCGCCAGTTGGGGGATACTGGCCGCTTACATCAGCCGGCCAAACTGGCCCGCGCCTTAAGCCGCTACCAGCTGCTGCACCGGCTGGAGTCCAAGCCGATTTACTCCGGTACCAACCGGGTGGTGGATTTGTTTACCGACGATCGCCTGCCGGCTAAGTTGCTGCGCAAGGTGGTGTTGCGGGCCAGCGATCGCTTTGCGCCGATCCGCAAGGCGATAGTGCATCAGCTGACCCGCTAGCTTATTTAGACGGGGCTGTTCTTCGTTCTTTTTATAAAGGGGTATGTGCAGGAAAGAAGAAGGTATATAGAGACGCTCGGCCAGAGGCGCTCGGCTTGCGGGATTTTCTTCTTTTTCTATACTGATCTGCGAGATGGTAGCGCCGGCTTTTTCCCGCCAGGTGAAAACAAATGCCAATTATGGCTTGACTCGCCGAGTCAGCCCCAATAGAATGCGCAGCCTCTTGAGTGGTTGGGCTGGTCCCGCCGCAGGAAGCAAAGATCAACCAGGCTTTGTTTCTTGGAGTTGTTGCGGGGTGGAGCAGCCTGGTAGCTCGTCGGGCTCATAACCCGAAGGTCGTAGGTTCAAATCCTGCCCCCGCTACCAATTTCCCGAGGGAAAATTTGATTGCGCTTTTGTTGTTGCGGGGTGGAGCAGCCTGGTAGCTCGTCGGGCTCATAACCCGAAGGTCGTAGGTTCAAATCCTGCCCCCGCTACCAACTTGCCTTTAGGGCAAAACTTTGATTGCGCTTTCGTTGTTGCGGGGTGGAGCAGCTTGGTAGCTCGTCGGGCTCATAACCCGAAGGTCGTAGGTTCAAATCCTGCCCCCGCTACCAGATTCAGGTGCCAGTGGTATTTAGGTCGATGCCCGACGATTCGGACTCCCCTTTTACCTCTGGCGGCATAGCCGGCGAAGGTCATAGGTTAAACTCTGTCTTCGCTAGCAAATTCCGGTACCAGTGGTACTTAGGTCGATGTCCGACGGTTCGGGCTCTCCTTTTACCTCTGGCGGCATAGCCGAGCGAAGGTCATAGGTTAAACCCTATCCTCGCTACCAAATTCAGGTGCCAGTGGCGCTTAGGTCGATGCCTGACAGTTCGGGCTCCCTTTTCACCTCTGGCCGGCATGGCCGGGCGAAGGTTCCAGATTATATCTGCCCCCGCTACCAAATTTGCATCCGTGCACACTGACTGTGCGGATGTGCGGTCAAAGCCCCGTCAGGGGCTTTTTCGTATCTGCAAGAAAAGTTGCAGATATTTTTCGAAGTGGGCCGCAGGCCCATTTTTTGTATGTGGTGACGAGAATGGCGAGCAAACGCGAATTGCTGGAAGAGCTTCTGGCGCCGGTGGTGGCATCGCTGGGTTGTGAACTGTGGGGTATTGAGTACCAAACACACGGTCGCAACGCACTGCTGCGCATTTATATCGATTCCGAAAACGGTATTGCCGTAGAGGACTGCGAGAAAGTGAGCCGCCAGTCCAGTGCTGTGCTGGATGTGGAAGACCCCATCAGTAGCAAGTACACACTTGAAGTCTCTTCCCCAGGCCTCGACCGCCCTCTCTATAAACTGGCTCAGTACGAGCGCTTTATCGGCGCCCAGATTGAAGTTCGCCTGCGTATGCCTCTGGATGGGCAGCGCAAGTGGCGCGGACTGCTGGCCGGTGTAGAGGGTGATGAAGTGGTTCTGCGTGTGGATAGTGAAAACGAATACCTTTTGCCGATCGACAGTATCGAAAAAGCAAATATCATTCCCCAATTTACCAAATAACCTGTAGGAGCCTGAGCTCAGGCGATTTTGAGGCACAGTTGCATGAACAAAGAGATCTTGCTGGTAGCCGAGGCGGTATCCAACGAGAAGGGCGTTGACCAGGAGATTATTTTCCAGGCCATCGAAGCGGCATTGGCAACGGCCACGAAGAAACGCTACGACGAAGATTCAACCATTGAGGTTATCATTGATCGCCGCACCGGTGATTACGAGACTTTCCGCAGCTGGGAAGTGGTCGGCGATGAAGTCCTGGCGGAATTGGGTACCCAGTTCACTCTGGAAGAAGCTCACGAGAAAGATGCGGAGCTAAAAGCCGGTGATATTTTCCGCGAGCAGGTGGAAAATGTGGAGTTCGGCCGTATCGCCGCACAGACCGCCAAGCAGGTTATCGTACAGAAGGTACGTGAAGCCGAGCGCGCCAAGGTTGTGGATGAGTACCGCGATCGCGTAGGCGAGATGGTCAGCGGCACGGTGAAAAAAGTAACCCGCGACTTTATCGCAGTGGATCTGGGCAATAACGCCGAAGCGCGCCTGCCCCGCGATCAACTGGTTGGTCGTGAAATTTTCCGACTCGGCGATCGCGTGCGCGCAATCCTGTTGGAAATTCAGCCGGAAGCCCGCGGCCCTCAGCTGATGCTGAGCCGCTCCTGCCCGGAAATGCTTATCGAGCTGTTCCGCATTGAAGTGCCGGAAATCTCCGAGCAGGTTATTGAAATTAAAGGCGCAGCCCGCGATCCCGGTCTGCGTGCAAAAATTGCGGTAAACACCAACGACGGTCGCATCGACCCGGTGGGTGCCTGTGTGGGCATGCGCGGTGCGCGTGTTCAGGCGGTGTCCAACGAGCTGTCCGGTGAGCGCGTGGATATCGTGCTGTGGGACGAAAACCCCGCTCAGTTCGTTATCAATGCCATGGCGCCGGCGGAAATTGAGTCCATCGTCGTGGACGAAGACACCGGTTCTATGGATGTAGCCGTAGCCGAGGAAAACCTCGCTATGGCGATCGGCCGCAGCGGCCAGAACGTGCGCCTGGCCTCCGAACTGACTCAGTGGCAGATCAATGTCATGAGCAGTGCCGAGTGGCAGAGTAAGCAGGAAGCTGAGTCCAGCTCCATTATGCAGGTGTTTATGGATCGCCTGGATATTGAGGAAGACGTTGCCAGTGTACTGGTGGAAGAGGGCTTTGCCTCCCTGGAAGAGGTAGCTTATGTTCCCATCGAGGAAATGCTCGCAATTGAGGGCTTCGATGAGGATATCGCTGAGGAGTTGCGCGCCCGCGCCAAGGATACCCTGTTGACTCAGGCGCTGGCTTCCGAAGAGAAGCTGGATGAATCTGAGCCCCAGGAAGATCTCTTGAATATGGACGGTATGGAGCGCCAACTGGCCTTCCAACTGGCCAGTCGAGGGATCGCTACTATGGAAGACCTGGCGGAGCAGGCTGTTGATGATCTGTTGGATATCGATGGTCTCGACCAGGAGCGCGCTGCCGCGCTGATTATGAAAGCGCGTGAGCCCTGGTTTGCCGATGACAGCGGCGAATAAGCTTAAGCGCAGCGAAAGATAACTTACGTATAAGTAACCCCCTCCGACCAAGTGACTTTTAGGAGAGAGAATGGCCGAAGTAACAGTTAGTGAACTCGCCAAATCGGTTGGTGCCACCGAGGACCGTCTGCTCAAGCAGATGAAAGAAGCGGGTTTGCCTCACACCTCTGCCGATGCAGCGGTGTCAGACGAGGAAAAGCAGGTCTTGCTCAGCTTCCTGAAAAGCAGTCACGGGGAGCAGGGCGCTGCGCCGCGCAAGATCACCTTGAAGCGCAAAACCACAACCACGCTGAAGACCGGCTCTGGCACCGGCCGCAAGACTGTGAATGTGGAAGTGCGCAAGAAGCGCACTTATGTGAAGCGCCCTCAAGCTGAGCTTGAAACAGCGGCAGGTGACGAATCCAGCAACCCCGCACAGGACGCGGCAGTTGAAGCCCTGCAAAACGAGCAGGAAAGACTGGCAGCCGAAGCCGAGCGCGCACGCGCTGAGGCCGAGGCGGAAGCTGCACGCCTAGCGGCGGAAGAAGCGGCCAAAGCCAAAGCCGAAGCCGAGGCGAAAGCCCAGGCCGAAGCCGAGGCAAAAGCCAAAGCCGAAGCCGAGGCGAAAGCCAAGGCCGAAGCTGAAGCCAAGGCCAAAGTGAAAGCAACAACTGAAGTGAAGGCCGAGCAAAAGCCGGCTAAATCTGAGGATAAGACCGCGGAAAACGTAGTGAAAAAGGCAGAACCCGCCGCACCAATCCGCTCCAGCTACTCCGACGATATCGAGGCAATGCGTATTGCCGCGATGGAGCGTCGCAAGCAGCAAGCTGAGCAGGAAAAGCGTGAACTTGAAGAGAAAAAGGCTAAAGTAGAAGCCGATCGACGCGCAGCCCAGGAAAAGAAAGAGAAAGCTGCTCAGGCAGCCAAGGCTAAACCAGCACCGGCGAAAAGTGCTGAGAAGACCAATGAGGTCAAGCCGGCTCTGCGTCGCAAGCTGGAGGCAGCGACCACTGCTCCCGCTGAAACTGATCGCTCCGAGGACGAGCCGCGCAAGCGTCGCGGTCGCCGCTCCAAGTCCGGCCCGAAAAAATCCAGCAAGACCGCTCTGTACGAGCAGGCGCTGGAAGTATTTGAGGAAGACGAAGCATCCAAGCGCAGCACGCGCTCCCTGTCTAGTCCGACTCTGAGGGTTAAACCCACCCACGGCTTTAAAAGGCCCACGGAGAAGCAGGTGTACGAAGTACAGTTGGGCGAAACCATCACTGTTGGCGAGCTGGCCAAACAGATGAATGTGAAAGCCGGCGACCTGATCAAACGCCTGATGAAAATGGGCGAGATGGCTACCATCAACCAGAGCCTGGACCGTGAGACCGCTCAGCTGATCATCGAAGAGATGGGCCACAAGGTGGTATTCCGCTCCGAGAGCGAGCTGGAGGAAGCACTGGTTGCCGAGACTCAGGCCAGTGAAGGCGCTGAGGTTTCCCGCGCACCGGTCGTTACCGTAATGGGTCACGTCGACCACGGTAAAACCTCCCTGCTGGACTACATCCGTAAGACTAAGGTGGCTTCCGGTGAAGCCGGTGGTATTACCCAGCACATCGGTGCCTACCGCGTAAAAACCAGCCAGGGCGAGATCGCCTTCCTGGACACCCCCGGACACGCCGCCTTTACCGCGATGCGCGCCCGTGGCGCCCAGGCAACTGACGTGGTTATCCTGGTAGTGGCCGCCGACGACGGTGTGATGCCGCAGACGGAAGAAGCGGTGAACCACGCTCGCGCCGCCGGTGTACCGCTGGTTGTCGCCATCAACAAGTGCGACAAAGAAGCTGCCGATCCCGATCGCGTTAAAAACGAGCTGGCAGCGAAGGACGTTATCCCGGAAGACTGGGGCGGTGATACCCAGTTTATCAATGTGTCTGCACACACCGGTGAAGGTATCGACGAACTGCTGGAAGCTGTTTCCCTGCAAGCAGAGATGCTGGAGCTGAAGGCCAAGATCAAGGTACCGGCAACGGGTGTTGTGATCGAATCCCGCCTGGAAAAAGGTCGCGGTGTTGTGGCTACCCTGTTGGTACAAAACGGCGAGCTGAAGCGCGGCGATATCGTACTGGCGGGTCAGAGCTATGGCCGTGTGCGCGCCATGACCAACGAGCTGGGCAAGCAGGTAAAAGAAGCCGGCCCCTCAACCCCGGTTGAGCTGCTGGGTCTGGACACTACCCCCAACGCCGGTGACGAGTTCATGGTGGTTGCGGACGAGCGCAGAGCCCGTGAAGTGGCTGAGCAGCGCGGTGACAAAGAGCGTCGCGAGCGCATGCAGCGCCAGCAGGCGGCCAAGCTGGAAAACATGTTTGCCAACATGGAAGCCGGCGAGCGCAAAGTACTGCCGGTTGTGATCAAAGCGGACGTGCGCGGTTCCCTGGAAGCTATCCTGAGTGCACTGGCGGAGATCGGCAACGACGAAGTTTCTGTCAACGTTGTGTCCAGCGGTGTGGGTGGTATCGCCGAAAACGATATCAACCTGGCCCTGACCTCCGGCGCTATCGTACTGGGCTTTAACACCCGTGCCGATGTCGCAGCGCGCAAAGTGGCCGAGACGGAAAGTGTAGAAGTTCGCTACTACAGCGTTATCTACAACCTGCTCGACGAAGTGAAGCAGGCGCTGTCCGGTATGCTTGATCCGGAAATACGCGAAGAAATCGTGGGTATTGCCCAGGTTCGCGATGTGTTCCGTTCACCGAAGTTTGGCGCCATTGCCGGTTGTATGGTTACCGAAGGTACCGTCTACCGCAACAAGCCGATCCGCGTACTGCGCGACAACGTTGTAATCTACCAGGGTGAACTGGAATCCCTGCGCCGCTTCAAAGACGATGTGCAGGATGTGCGCAACGGCATGGAGTGTGGTATCGGGGTTAAGGACTACAACGACGTCAAGTCCGGCGACCAGATCGAAGTTTACGATATCGTTAAGGTTGCTCGCGAACTCTAAGGAGTTTTGCAGCGGAGCCAGGGACAAACCCGCGCGGCGATCGCCGTGCGGGTTTTCCTGTCTTTAAACCGCCATTCTCAATAGGTAAACAATGGCAAGAGAATTCCACCGCGCAGACCGCGTCGCCGACGCCATGCGCCGCGAGTTGGCCCAGCTTATTCAGAAAGAAGTACGCGACCCTCGTCTGGGCATGATTAATGTCAATGATGTAGAGGTCAGTCGTGATCTGGCCACCGCCAAGGTGTTTGTCACCCTGGTCGGTGAAGACGACCGCGAAAAAATTGATGCTTCTATGTCTGTGCTGAATAAGGCCGCAGGCTTCCTGCGTACCCAGTTGGCACGCTCCATACAAATGCGCAGTATTCCGCGCTTACACTTTCGCTACGATGAAACCTCCGTACGCGGACAGGCACTTTCCGCGCTGATTGATAAGGCGATAAGTTCTGATCGTAAGCACCAGGACGACGATAGCGACTCCAACGAAGATTAATCCATGGGCCGCAGACCAAAATGGGGCCGGCCGGTTCACGGCGTGCTGTTATTGAACAAGCCCGCCGGGATTACCGCCAACGACGCCCTGCAAAAAGCCAAACGACTCTTTTTCGCCAATCGCGCCGGTCATACCGGAGCGCTGGACCCCCTGGCAACCGGTGTACTACCGATCTGTTTCGGTGAGGCGACCAAGTTCTCCCAGTACCTGCTCGATGCGGACAAGCGCTACCGCAGTACTTTTGTTTTCGGCATGACCACCGCCAGCGGCGACGCCGACGGCGATGTGCTGGAAACCAAAGACGCTTCCGCTTTGAGCGAAGAGGCCGTGCTGAAAGCGATGGAAGCCTTTCGCGGTCGCATCAAACAGGTGCCGTCCATGTACTCGGCCCTCAAGCACAAGGGGCAGCCGCTGTATAAGCTGGCGCGCCAGGGCTTGGAAGTGGAGCGCGAGGCGCGGGAAGTAGAGATTTTTGAATTCGAGCTGCTGAGCTTTACCCCGGGCGCCCAGCCCCGTGCGGAAGTTGAGGTTCACTGCTCCAAGGGCACTTATATCCGCAGCATTGCCGAAGACCTGGGCCAGGCCCTGGGTGTCGGCGCCTATGTGGAAGAGCTGCATCGCAGCGCCGCCGGCCCCTACAACGAGGCCGACTCAGTGACCCTGGACGAGCTTACCGAAGAGCGCGGTGAGGGAATGGCGGAAGCGCTGGACCACCACCTGCTGTCGGTGGACTCCCCCGCGTCCTCACTGCCCAAGCTCACCCTCCCGGATGACTCCGGTTACTATGTGCGCCAGGGGCAGCCGGTAATGGATTTGCAGGTCTACCGTATCGGTGCAGAAGGTGATATGGTGCGCCTCTTCCTGGAAAATGGCGATTTTCTGGGCGTAGGAGAAATTACTGACGACGGGTGCGTAGCACCTCGGCGTCTGGTAAGTGGTACTTAAGCAGAAAACGCTATATTGGTGAGAGCCGCTGGCGCTTGATGTGAGAGTATCGCAATAGTGAGTAGCTGGTCTGTAAATATGCACGGGCCAGCCGAATCTTTTAAAGCATATTACGACGAGGTTATTCGTTATGGCACTGTCTGCAGTAGAAAAAGCAGCAATCCTGAAAGAGCACGGCCAATCTGAAGGCGACACCGGTTCCCCGGAAGTCCAGGTAGCCCTGCTGACCGCCAACATCAACAAACTGCAGGGTCACTTCTCTGCGCACAAGCAGGATCACCACTCTCGCCGTGGTCTGATCCGCATGGTAAACCAGCGTCGCAAGCTGCTGGACTACCTGAAGCGCAAGGATCTGAACCGTTACGCACAGCTGATCGCTAAGCTCGGCCTGCGTCGCTAAGACCCTGGAATGCCCGCCTCTGGCGGGCATTCTTTTTTAATGCTTGTGGAAAAGTGGCGCTGTTGTCACTTTTCCGCAGTTTCGCAGCACAGCCCAGGGCAAACACCCGGCGACTGTGTTGCGTCTGCACCGGCCACCCGGGTCGGTAGCGGTACATCCCCGTATCGCTCTGGGTTGAAGGTTTGGAACCTCTGCCCAGGCAACCACTGTAGGGGTTACTGGAATGGGCCAGTAACCGTAAGGAAATAGGAAAAAAACTAGTGAATCCAGTAAGCAAAACTTTCCAATACGGACAACACCAAGTCACCATCGAGACTGGCCGCATCGCGCGTCAAGCCACTGGTGCCGCCCTGGTTACCATGGGTGAGACCGTTGTTCTGTGTACTGTTGTCGGCGCCAAAGAAGCCAAGCCAGATCAGGACTTCTTCCCGCTGTCCGTGCACTATCAAGAAAAAGCCTACGCGGCTGGCAAAATTCCCGGTGGCTTCTTCAAGCGCGAAGGCCGCCCGTCTGAAAAAGAAACCCTGACTTCCCGTCTGATCGATCGCCCGATCCGTCCATTGTTCCCTAAAGGCTTCATGAATGAAGTTCAGGTAATGATTACGGTGCTGTCCGCAGAGAAGGACGTGGATCCGGATATTGCCGGTATGATCGGTACTTCCGCAGCATTGTCTGTATCCGGTATCCCATTTGGTGGCCCGATCGGCGCTGCTCGTGTGGGCTATACCCAGCAGGACGGCTACCTGTTGAACCCGAACTACAGCGTGCTGGCCGGCTCAGAGCTGGACATGGTGGTTGCGGGTACTAAAGATGCGGTGCTGATGGTTGAATCCGAAGCGAAAGAGCTGCCGGAAGATATCATGTTGGGTGCGGTACTGTTTGCCCACCAGGAAATGCAGGCTGTTGTTAAAGTCTGTGAAGAACTGAAAGCAGAAGCTGGTAAGCCCACTTGGGACTGGCAGCCGGAAGCCGAAAAGACCGAGCTAAAATCTGCGCTGGAAGGCCAGTTTGGTGGCAAGGTTGCCGAAGCATACCGCATCACCGACAAGCAGCAGCGTACTGCTCGCCTGAGCGAGCTGCGCAGCGAAGCGGTCGAAGCCCTGGCTTCTGAGGAAGTTGAAGCTGGCGATGTAAATAGCTATTTCGGTAAGCTGGAAAAGAAAACCGTTCGCGGCGCCGTAGTGCGTGGCGAGCCGCGCATCGATGGTCGCGATACCAAGACTGTGCGCCCGATCAACGTAGAAGCTGGTGTCTTGCCAAAAGGCCACGGTTCTGCGCTGTTCACCCGTGGTGAAACCCAGGCTCTGGTCGTTGCTACTCTGGGTGCTACCCGTGATGCACAGATCATTGATGCCCTGGAAGGTGAACGTAAAGACTACTTTATGCTGCACTACAACTTCCCTCCCTACTCTGTAGGTGAAGCAGGTCGTGTCGGTGCTACCGGTCGTCGTGAAATTGGCCATGGCCGCCTCGCCCGTCGCGGTATTGCTGCCGTTCTGCCAGACCCCGAGAGCTTCCCCTACACCGTGCGTGTGGTTTCCGAGATTACTGAATCCAACGGTTCCAGCTCCATGGCCTCCGTGTGTGGTTCCAGCCTGGCGCTGATGGATGCGGGTGTTCCGCTGAAGGCACCGGTAGCTGGTATTGCTATGGGCCTGGTGAAGGAAGACGAAGGCTATGCGGTTCTGACCGATATCCTCGGCGACGAAGACCATCTCGGCGATATGGACTTCAAAGTAGCGGGTACCGCCTCCGGTGTGACCGCGCTGCAGATGGACATCAAGATCGAAGGTATTACCGAAGAGATCATGGAAACTGCTCTGGAGCAGGCTCTGCAAGCGCGTCTTCATATCCTCGTGGAAATGAACAAGCTGATCGGTGAATCGCGTACCAGCGTGAATGAAAACGCACCGCGTTTCGCAACCCTGAAGATCCATCCGGACAAGATTCGCGATGTGATCGGCAAGGGTGGCGCGACTATTCGTTCTATCACTGAAGAGACCGGTGCTTCCATCGATATCGAAGATGACGGCAGCATCAAAGTCTTCGGTGAAGACGGTGAGAGCCTGGAAGCGGCGGTAACCCGCATCGAGGAGATCACTGCGGAAGCTGAGATCGGCGCTATCTACGAGGGCACCGTGGTGCGTATCGTGGACTTCGGTGCGTTTGTTAACTTCCTGCCAGGCAAAGACGGTCTGGTGCATATCTCGCAGATCGCTGAAGAGCGCGTCAATGCGGTAACCGACTACCTGAGCGAAGGTGAGAAGGTTAAGGTCAAGGTGCTCGACGTTGACCAGCGTGGACGTATCAAGCTTTCTATCAAGGAAGCCAAGGCCGATGCCGCTGCTGCGGAAGAAGCCAAGCAAGGTTCCGGCGAAGCTTAAGTCGCCGAACTGAAAAAACCCGGCTTTTAAGCCGGGTTTTTTTATGCCCGCACCACTATGGCATGGTCGCTTGTTGCCAGTTTTCGATTAGAATTCTGCAAAAAAAGGGACAAAACAGTGGATAGTTTGTGGCCGATCGATATTCTCCTCTCCCTCGCCGCACTGCTGATTGCCAATCAGTACTGGCGCCTTGGCAATACCCGCTACTTATCTGCCGCACTACTGGTGATGGCGGGGCTTTTATTGATCGCTGTCTGTGCGTTGGTCGGCGCCTATCGCTACGGTATCGATCCCGGCGTAACCCAGCTGCACCGAGCCCTGCTGCAATTGTCCGGGTTTAGCTCGCTGCTGCTAATTGGAATCGGATTGGTTTGGGCGCGTTTCGGGATAGGTCTTGGACAGGGTACCCGGGGACCCGCCTATGCAGTACTGGTGCTGGTATTGGCTTCGTCTATTGGTATTTCGGAAAGTGGCAGCTTGTCGCCGCAAGAGGTGATAGAGGTATTTTCTGCCCTGGGGCTTCTGCTGTGGCTGGGGGTCGCCATGATGGAGCTGATGTCGCCGCGACGCCTGTCGCCACCGGGGCCCCTGTTGCTGGGGGCCGGCGCTGTTGTTATTGCGATGGATGGTTTGTTTGTGGGTACCGGCGCTCCCCGGGTCTTGGGGTTGGCGCGCACAAATTGGTTTCACCTGCTGCTGGGACTTTCGCTATTTTCGCTGTTAGCGGCCCGGCCACTGTTCGAACGGGATAAGTGTTTACATGAGTAACGTAATTACTGAACTGCGCGGGGGCTGCCACTGCGGTGCCGTTCGCTACCGGGCGCGGCACGAGCGCAAAGCGGGGCAGAAACTGATCGCCCACGCGTGCAACTGCTCCATGTGTGAGAAAGTGGGTTTCCTGCACGTTATTACTCCCGCAGCTAACTTTACGCTGGAGTCGGGGGAGGGCGAGCTGGAGTGTTACACCTTTAATAGCGGGGTGGCCAAGCACTTGTTTTGTCGCCACTGCGGGGTGAAATCATTTTATGTGCCGCGCTCCAACCCGGATGGCTACAGTCTGAATGCGCGCTGTTTTGACGAGAGACCGGGGGACTTACAGGTAGAACCTTTCGACGGTCAAAACTGGGAGCAGAATGCCGCCGAGCTGGCCCATCTGAGCAAGTAAGCTGCCCCTTTCGATCCCCGGCGAAAGAGGCGGCGTCGCTCGCTTAGTGCTTAACCCAGGAGAAGTCTACAAATACTGGATCGTGGTCGCTCAACCCGCTGTAGGCTGAAGAGCTGATATAGTAATTGCTGACATCCAGTGTGTAATTGGGGTTGTTGTTAATAACAACGACATGATCGGTAGTGTCCTGAAGTTCATCGGCGCAGGCCTCCAGGCTGGTATCGCTGCCAGACAGCATATACTGGCAGGCGTGCTGGCCGCCGACCCGGGCAAAAAAGGCTTTCCAGGCCTGGTAATTGGCACCGCGCCAGTCATTGTCACTTTCGTCAAATGCCATATTGAAATCGCCGGCCAAAATAACGGTGGCATCGTTCGAGTGGGCGGCAATCATATCGGCTATTTGATCCAACTGTTTGGCCTTGGCATTCAGGTCATCGTCCTCGCGCCCCGCATCCATATGGGTGTTATAGACATGCACGTGGAAGTTTTTCGTGACTTCGATTTTTGCCACGGTAAAGCCTTTTTCCGTATCGCAATCGTTGCCGGCACAATTATTAAAAGTTTCCTCCTCATAGGTGGCAAAGGAGTAATCGTTGTTGTCGCGGTCTTCCCGGTCGAATGGAAACTTGGAGAAAGTCAGCAGGCCGTTACCAAAACTGGTGCTGCCGCCCTTCCAGTGCTTGGAGCGATAGGGAACGGTATCGTTATCGAGCTTGTCGTCGTCGTCCAAATAATTGGCTTTGGTTTTATTCCACACCTCCTGCATCAGCCAGAGGTCTTTGGGGTTGTTGTCAAATGTGTCAATGATCTGTTTAAAATCAGATGTGCTATTGCCGCCAATACACTCTAAAAAGCCATCCATGTTGTAGACGATCATGTCAAAGTTGCCGGAGTTGGCATCGGGAAATTCGCTGTCACCGTAGTCGTAGCCATCGAGATCCTTTGAGCCGGTGTCATCGACGTCGCCAATAAATTCAAACCAGTTACACGAGGTTATAGCATCCCATATGTCCTCAAAATCTACTGCGGCAGCAGAGTGGCTAAATAGTAGGGTGAGGGAAATTAATAGTCTTTTTATCACTGTTATTCTCCAGACTTGTTATCGCTGATTATTTTGTGGTGGGCGAAAAACGATTTTTTATTCGCGGGACCTCTTTGTTTCGCCGGTGGGGATGATGGATAGCGTAGGTTACAAATCGGAGTAAGGCAGGTTTATTTTATTTTATTTATTTGTAAAAAAGCCGCAGATTATTTTTCTTCACCAAAACATAATAAAAAACACAAAAATTGTATATTTCCCGGTGAGCAATAAATGGTTTTTTAGTCGGGTTAAGTGGGCTGGGGAAATATTACTCAGCGTGGCCTAAAGAGCGCAGCAAAATTGCCAAATTCTTTAGGGCCGCTTAAAGGGTTCCATCCGTGGAACCGGGGTATTTATTGGGGGGCGGTCAATGGCGCTTTGCTCGACGAGTGCGGATTAGCCAAAGATAGTGACCATTTGGCGGGAGAGGGCGGTTAAACGCCCATCGGCATCCCACAGGCGCGCCTGGATTACGGCGTAGCCATCCTCAGCCTGCTCCACTTCGGCCTGGTATTGCCACCAGTCAGAAGCGCTGCGCTCTGGCAGTGGCTCCATAAACTCCACGGTCCAGGTTAATGAGCTGGCGGGCGCCGGCTCTTTCATCATTGGGAGTGTCGCCGGTGGCCAGGCATCGATCAGTGCGAGCAGGTGGCCGATACCGGTGCGGCCCTCACTGCCGTCCTTAAAGCGCACCCAACCCCCCAAAACCCGCTCTTTCGCGGCGCTAAAAGGCAGGCCCCCGCAAGCGATGCGGTAGTCAAACTTCTGCGTGAACTCCGGCACCAGGCCTTCGATATAGGGCAGGGTTAGGCATTTTTCCGGGGAGGGGTACTCCGGTGCTGAGGGGCCTTCGGCGAGAACCGATGACTCTCTGCCCCGGCCAAAACTGGCGAGACCCGCCAGCATAACCGCACCCTCCTGGTCGAGGTGTCCCTGCACCTGGGTGACAGAGCGCCCGGCGCGCAGTACTTCGGCGCGGGTGCCGATCGCGCCCGGGGCAACCGGGCCTACGAATGAGGTGGTAAAAGAGCGCAAGCTGCTGTCGGCGGGCAGTTTTGAAGCCATCTGCTCGTACAGCATTGCGGCTACCAAGCCGCCAAATGTCGCGCGCCCCTGGGTCCAGCCCTCGGGCACAGAGGTGGCACCTTGTGCGGATTGCCAATCCCGAAGTAATTGATCGAAAGTCATAGAGTTACCGCTTGAGAGCGGCAGGTGGGACCTGCCGCAGAAAAATACCGGGTGAGAGGGGTATTATTTAAAGATGTGTTCCTCGCCGGGGAAAACGCCTTGCTTGACGTCCTCGGCGTACTTGCGCAGGGCTCCGGGAATATCTTCGGCCTCCACCAGGAAGTTTTTGGAAAACTTGGGCGGCTGTTCGGTGAGGCCCAGAATGTCATTGATTACCAGTACCTGGGCATCGCAGTCGCGGCCCGCGCCGATGCCGATGGTGGGCATGGATACGGATTCGGTAATCCGCTTTGCCAGGTCGGCGGGCACACATTCCAGTACCAGCAGATCGGCTCCGGCTTCGTCGAGTAGCAGGGCGTCTTCGAGGATTTGCTTGGCGTGCTCCTCATCGCGCCCCTGGACCCGATAGCCCCCCAGCTTGTGCACGGATTGAGGGGTGAGGCCCAGGTGGGCACAGACGGGAATACCGCGATCGGTAAGGATTTTTACCGTGTCAGCGAGCCAGGCGCCGCCTTCGATCTTCACCATATGGGCGCCGGCCTGCATGATCCGGGTGGCATTGGTCAGTGCCTGCTCTGGGGTGGCGTAAGTCATAAACGGCATATCCCCCATAATCAGGGACTTTTTATTGCCGCGCGCGACTGCCTCGACGTGGTAGATCATCTGCTCCATGGTCACTGGCACGGTGCTGTCGTAACCCAGCACAGTCATGCCCAGGGAATCTCCGACGAGCAGTGTCTCAACCCCGGACTTTTGCGCCATCGCAGCCATTGGGGCATCGTAGAGAGCAACGGTAATAAACTTCTCACCGCTGGCTTTCATTTTTCGCAGGGTTTGCACAGTTACGAGCTTTTCTAATTTAGAGGGTGCATACATAACGATTAACTTCCTGGGTTGTAATAATGCCGGCCGCTGGAAATCGTGAACAGATATTCGACCAGCTGTTGGTAGTCCTCTGGGCTATCGACAATGTCGATCTCCTCGGTATTGACGATGAGTAGAGGCGCCTCATCGTAAAAATGGAAAAAGCGGGCGTAGGCGTTATTGAGGCTGGCCAGATACTCATCGCTTATGCTCTGTTCTGCGCTGACGCCGCGACTGCGGATTCGGGCTTGCAGTACATTCAGCGGTGCCTGCAAATAGATCACCAGGTCCGGCTTGGGGGCCTCCAGGGTGAGGTGCTTGTAGACCTGCTGGTACAGGTGCAGCTCGTCCTTATCCAGGGTGACCTCGGCAAACAGCTGGTCCTTTTCGATCAAAAAGTCCGACACCCGCACCGGCTTAAAAATATCGTCCTGCCGCAGCGCCTGGATCTGCTGTGATCGCTGTAGGAGGAAGTGCAGCTGGGTGGATAGCGCGGCATTGTTGGGGTCCCGGTAGAAGCGCTCTAAAAAAGGGTTCTCCTCGGGTAATTCCAGCAGGGTGTCGTAATTGAAGGTGGCGGCCAGCTTTTTTGCCAGTGTGGTTTTGCCCACACCAATATTGCCTTCCACCGCAATAAATTTGGGCGGTGTTTGCTCGGGCAGGTTGAACTCAGTCGTGCTGGTCTCGGATTTTTCGATAACCACTTGAGCGACTCCTTTTCGTTGGGGGCTTCCCTGGTGAGTTGCAAACGCAAAAGTACTATTGAGAGAGCCGCCCGTCGAGTAACTGGGGAGCCTCTGAATAATTCCGTTACCTCTCTGCGGGCCTTGAGGGCTACAGATATTGGGCGCAGGCCGCCGCGCGAGGTCTACTGCGCAGCCGCGCCCTGATAGCCAGGGGCATTGCGAAGTTATTCAGGGGCCCTCTAGGCCTCAGTCGAGCCAACCTTTTCCAGGCGGTTTTCCGGGCAGCGTTGTAGCAGCGCGGGCAGTGTGTCAGCGCCGGGCAGTGTCACCTCGGGAGCCAGCTCCGCCAGGGGCAGCAATACAAAATTGCGCTCGGCCATGCGTGGGTGCGGGACTTGCAGGCGCGGCTCGTCAATTTGAGTTTGCCCAAACAGCAGGATATCCAGGTCCAGGGTGCGGGCGCCCCAGCGGATGGAGCGCTCGCGCCCGTGGGATTGCTCGATAGACTGGAGCTGCTCCAGTAGCGCCAGAGGGGCCAGTGCCGTTTTCAAGGCGGCGACGGCATTGATGTAGTCCGGTTGCTCGCCGGGGCCGATGGGGGCGCTGCGGTAAAAGCTCGAACACCCCAATAGCTCTGTACTGGGGATTTGCTCCATCGCGGACAGCGCGCTGCGCAGTTGTTTGCCGGGCTCCGCCAGATTGCTGCCGAGGCCGATATAGACCGTTTCCATTACTGCTCTGCTCTCGGTTTGCGGCGGCGGCCGCGAGAGTTGCGGTTGCGACGGCCACCGCTGCTGCTGCCGCTGCGCTGTAGCTTGCGCACCATCTGCTGGCGCTGTTCGTCGTCAGCTTGCTGGAAGTCGGTCCACCACTGGCCCAGACCCGCTTCAATTTCACCGCTCTCCTCCCGCAGCAGCAGAAAGTCGTAGGCGGCGCGGAAACGGGGGTGTTCCAACAGGCGCTGGGCGCGGCTGCCACCGCGTTGGGGCAGGCGCTGCTGTAGATCCCAGATTTCGCGCATGGGAATTGAGAAGCGCTTGGGGATCGCGGTGTGGGCCAGCTGTGAACTGGTGATTTTTTGTGCCGCCTGGGCCAGCGCCGGTGCCGCTGGGGTGCCCTTGCCGATCAGCTTCTGCTGCTCGGCGTTGACCGCAGGCCACAGTAGGGCGGCGTAGAGGAAGGCCGGGGTCACGCGCATATCGGCGCGAATACGCTGGTCGGTATTGCGCAGGGCCTGTTGGGACAGGGCCAGTGCCGCGCTGTCGCGCTCAATATAGGCCGCATTGTCCGGGAACAGGTGCTGCCAGAGCTGGTACTGGCGCAGCAGTTCAAAGGTGCGCTCGCCGTGGCCGCTCATCAGCAGCTTGAGAATCTCATCGAACAGGCGCGCCGGGGCAATATTGCGCAGCAGGGGCGCCAGTTCGTGCAGGGGCGCCTCGGTCTCGCCCTCGATGGTGAAGTCCAGTTTGGCGGCGAAGCGCACCGCGCGCAACATGCGCACCGGGTCTTCTTTATAGCGGACCTCGGGGCAGCCGATCATGCGAATCAGGCGCTTCTCGATATCCTCGACACCGCCGGTGTAGTCGTGGATTTCAAACCCTTTGGTAGTGTAGTAGAGCGCGTTCACGGTGAAATCCCGGCGCACGGCATCACTCTCCAGATCGCCGTAGACGTTGTCGCGCAGCAGCATGCCGTGTTCGGACTGCTTGGCCTCGTGGGCCTCGCCGTCGCTGTGGTGGCCGCGGAAGGTCGTTACCTCAATAACTTCGCGGCCGATGCGGGCGTGCAGGATGCGAAAGCGACGGCCGACGATGCGGGCGCCGCGAAACAGCACCTTGGCCTGCTCCGGGGTGGCATCGGTAGCGACATCAAAATCCTTGGGGTGGCCGCCGAGCATCAGGTCGCGTACGCCCCCGCCGACGATATACGCCTGGTAGCCGGCATCCTGTAGGCGTTTCATAACCGTCAAGGCCGCGCGGCTGATCTCCCGGCGCGAGATGTTGTGGTCGTTGCGGGCGATAACCCTGGGGCCTTTACTGGCCGGCTTGCGCCAGCGTTTGATACTACTAATCAGGTTGTTGAGCATACGGCTGTCTATGTTGACTGCTGCCATTTAGGGATGGCCGGGAAAGCCCCGCTGTGCACGGCCGCACATCGACTGGCGGCCGCTAAAAGTGGCGGTCCCTCAGGGGGAGGTTCGCGGTGGCACTGCTGGGCCTCTGTACCTGGGCTGCCCCAGGAGCGAGCCCGGAAAGGGAGCCTCAGCGGCTATCTATCCTCAGAGATCGGGACTCGCGGGCGCGATTCTAACACACGCAAAGGAATGCGCCCGCAATATGCGGGTGCCGGTAAGTTCGGGGAAAAGAAATATGGGAATTATTATTACCAGTATGAAGGCAGCGGCTTCCTTGCGCTCTCAATTTGCTGTCAAGCAAACACCCTCTCCCAGGTATAGTTCAGTCAGTTTGCAACGCGCTTGTTGTTATTCTTATTCTTCTTGAGATTTATTGTTATTGTTTATTGTTGTTCTGCTGGTTTTGGCCTCTCATTGCTTTTATTGTCGGCCGCCCCATTATTTTTATTATGTTTCGCCCCGCTTATTGTGAGTTGTTCTAGGGCTTGTAACAGTCATTTATTTTTATTGTTGGCTGTTTTCAATTTTTGTACTAAGAGTAAAGCACTTAGTATGCCAACTTTTAAAAATCCTTATAAATCAATAAGTTACGATCTTTACGAAATTTGACGGAACTTTTCTTAGCGCCATTGCGTTACGGAAGGAGCGGTAGTTGTTACTTCTGGGTGGGGGTGGGTAACACTCTCTGCGGTAACCCCTGTGGGGGTGGGGTAACAGAGCGCTGGGGGTCGTGTGGTATTGGAGGACAAAGGGGGAAACAGGGGGCTGGAGCCCCCTGGGGAAAGGCGTGTTTTATGCCTCTGCGGTGGCGCTGCGGCGGCTCTTCTTGCGCGGGATGCCGAGCTTTTGGCGGCGCTCCCACAGGCACTTGCGGCTGACGCCGAGCTTCTTGGCCAGGTCGGTCTCGCTCATGGTGTCCTGGTGCTCGATCACGAAGCGGGCGAAGTAGTCCTCCAGGGACAGGTCCTCGCGGGGGTCTGTGTGCAGGCTGCGCGGGCGCGGGATACCGTCGGCCTCTTCGATCGGCACCAGGTCCAGGTCGATATCCAGGGTTTTGTGGTCGATCTCGCGGCTGTTGCTGTCTGTCAGGATAACCGCACGCTGAATGGCGTTTTCGAGTTCGCGCACGTTACCGGGCCAGGTATAGGTGGTCACCGCCTGGACGGCTTCCGGGGACAGGCGCAATAAAGGGCGCTCAATTTTGGTGCAGAACTTCTCCAATAGGTGCTCTGCCAGTGCGAGGACGTCCCTGCCGCGCTCTCGCAGGGGCGCAAGCGTCATTTGCACCACATTGATGCGGTAGTAGAGGTCTTCGCGGAATTTGCGCTCCGCCGATAGCTGGCGCAGGTTGCGGTGGGTCGCCGTTACCAGGCGCACATCCACTTTGTGGGATTCGATCGAGCCGATCGGCCGCACCTCGCCTTCCTGTAGAACGCGCAGCAGGCGGGCCTGGGCCTCCAGGGGCAGCTCGCCGATCTCATCGAGGAACAGAGTGCCGCCATCGGCGGCCGCGACCAGTCCCTCGCGGGAACTCTGGGCGCCGGTAAACGCGCCCTTCTCGTAGCCGAACAGCTCCGATTCGATCAGGGTGTCGGGAATCGCGGCGCAGTTAACTGAGATCAGGGGCTTGCTGGCCCGGCGGCTCTCCTCGTGGATAGCGCGGGCCACCAGTTCTTTACCGGTACCGGTTTCACCGTGTACCAGGACGGTGGCATCGGTGGGCGCCACCTTGTGGATACGGGCGTAGAGTTCCCGCATCACCGGGCTGCTGCCGATCATACCGGCGATGGTGCCGGTGTTTTCCTTTTCGGCGATGGGCTGGGCGCGATTCTGCTCGGCCTTGCCAATAACCCGGCGCACGGTGGCGAGCATTTCGTCGTGATCAAAGGGTTTGGCGATATAGTCTGCGGCACCCATACGCATGGAATCCACCGCAGAGCGGAGGCTGGCGTAACTGGTCATAATCAGCACCGGTACATCGCCGGCGTGCTTGAGCAGGTCGGTACCCGGTGCGCCGGGCAGGCGCAGGTCGGAGATAACCAGGTCAACTTCATTGAGGCGATACTTGCTGAGCGCCTCCTTTACCGACCCCGCTTCACTGATTTTGTAGCGGTGCCGCTCTAACAGCTTGCGCAGCGCCGTTCGGATAATGGCTTCATCTTCGACGATGAGGATGTGGCTCATATGTTACGCCTGGTTACAAAATACTCAGTAAGCGCCTAGTTTTACCCGGGCGCCGTTTCGATGCAACTCAAAAACCGTTAATCGAGTTGTTTTTGCTCAAATAATGATCTATTAGAATGTTCAGTCAGCTCAGAGATCCAGGGGCAGCTGCACAATAAAGCGGGCGCCAGTTCCGCTTTCCCGGTTGGCTGGGCTCACCAGCTCCAGCTGGCCGCCGTGTTCCTCCACAATGCTGTAAACCATCGCCAGCCCCAGCCCCGTGCCTTCGCCGGGCTCCTTGGTGGTGAAAAAGGGCTCCAGAATTCGCTCCCGGTGCTGCGCAGAAATCCCCGGTCCGCTATCGGTTACCGAAACACAGGCGCTGCCGCGCTTGCGATAGCCCTCGATTGCGATCTGGCCGCCATCGGGGCTGGCGTCGCGGGCGTTGCTGAGCAGGTTGATAAACACCTGGATCAGGCGCTGGTTGTCCCCCGGGGCGATCAGGTCTGCCGGCACCTGATTTTCAAACTGGACCTCGGTCTTGTCCCGCTGTAGGGACAGCAGATTGACCGCCTCCTGCACACAGGCGTAGAGGTCCACCGGCGCCCGCTCGCTGTCGTCCTGGTTGCCGCTGTGGGAGAAGTTGACCAGTGAGTGGACAATACGGCTGATGCGCTGGGTCTGGCTCAGGATCTGGTCGGCGGTTTCCAGGACTTCGGGGTTGTCGCAGTCGTACTGGAGGTTTTGCGCCAGGCAGGCGATTCCCGTTACCGGGTTGCCCACCTCGTGGGCGACACCGGCGGCGAGGCGGCCCACAGAGGCCAGGCGCTCGCTGTGGATAAGTTCCTGCTCCAGTACCTGGGTTTCGGTGATGTCCTCCAGCAGCAGCATCTGTGCATCGCCGCGCTCGTTGCGGGAGCGGTCGCTGCGGCTGCGCTTTTGCCGCGCCTTGTGCAGGTTGAGCCAGTGGCTGTTGCCATCGAGACTCACCTGCTGCTTAAAGCGGCTGGCGTCGGTGGACAGGGCAAACTCTCCCAACAGGCTGCGCCAGGGCTCGGCCAGGTACTCCAGTTTCGAGCCGATGACCTCGCCGGCACTGATGCCGGTGAGGTCCTGCATGGCGTAGTTCCACAGCAGGATTTCGCCATCGCGCCCCAGAGAGCAGGCGGCCATCGGCAGTTCCTCCAGCATTTGGCGGTGGTACAGGCGCAGGTTGTTGAGTTCTGCGGCCAGGCCGGTGAGCTGGTGCTTGTAGCGGCCCAAGCGGGTCTCGATCAGGTGGATATCTTTGTTGGCCGGTTGGTCGCTGTTTTGGAACGGGAAGTGGCGGTCGATAATCTGCACCGCCAGCACCCGCCCCAACAGGCCGGACAGGTTGGACTCCAGCTTGTTGCGCAGCTGGCGCAGGGCGTAGGGGCGGCGCTCGTCATCCGGCAGGTTGAGGGCGGCGAGGGCGCGCTGAACTTCTTTGTGAGCGGTGGCGGTGCCGAGGCTCTCAGCCAGGCGCAGGCGAAAATCCGCTGCGGATTCCACATCCAGTCCCAGGCGCAGAGCCTGGGCGATGGTGTCGTCGCTGCACAGGTCAGCGGCGTACTGCTCCAGGTTGCTGGCGCGGGTGAGAAGCGACAGCCCGACAAATAACAGGACGTTGAGCCCCAGTGACAGGGTGGTGATCTGAGTCCAGATCGACATGCCCAGGGGAATTTCGAGGGCGGTGCCGGGCAGGGTGATGCCGGTAATCCCAAAGATTGACGGGATTAACAGGCCGCAGCCCCACAGCAGCATGCCCGCCAGCAGGCCGCCGACAAAGCCGCGCCGATTGCCCCGGGGCCAGTGGATAACGGCAAAAATCCCCGGCAGGAATTGCAGTGAGCCGATAAATGCCAGCAGGGCCAGGTCCGACAGGGAGAGGCGGTTGTTGAGCAGCAGGTAAAAGGCAAAGCCGGCGATAAACAGAGTGGCGATCAGGGCGCGGCGCAGCCACACCAGCTGCCGGTACATATTGTCCTCGGAGTGCCAGCGGGTGCCGGGCAGCAACCAGTGGTTCATCACCATAGTGGCGAGGGCCAGGGTGATCATAATCAGTGCGCCGGTCGCCGCCGACAGGCCGCCGATAAAGGCCAGGGTGGTGAGCAGGGCCGAGCCGCTGGCGCGGGGCACCGCCAGGGAGAAGTACTGCACCGGGCCGGCCACATCCAGGGCAAAGCCCGCCCACATAATGGGAAAGATCGGCAGGGCCATCAGCAGCAGGAACAGGGGGAAGCCCCAGCTGGCGGTGCGCATTGCCTGCCCGGTGGGGCGCTCGGCCACACTCAGGTAAAAAATATGCGGCATGGCCACGGCCGTGGCGATAAACACCAGCAGCAGGGTGTGGGATGAGCCCTGCTTGATGGGGGTGTAGAGTAGCTGGTGCATATCGGGATTGTCCCGCAGCCACTCATCCAGGCCGGAGAAACCGCCGAAGACACCGTAGATGGCATAGCCGCCCACTGCGGTCAGTGCCACCAGTTTTACCAGGGACTCCAGCGCCATGGCACTGGCCAGGCCCTCGCCGCGCTCGCGGGTGGCGCCGTACATACTGGTAAATACGGCCAGCAGCACACAGTAGAAAAATGCGATTAAATTTTTGCTCGACACGCCGCTGTCCGGCAGTGCCAGGGCGGCCACACTATCCCGCGACAGCAGCGCCAGGGTCTCGGATACCGCCTGGATTTGCAGGGCGATCAGCGGCAGCAGCGCCAGCAGCATAAACAGGGTGGCGAGAGTCCCCGCCTGGCGGCTGTGATAGCGGAACACCAGCAGATCCGCCGGGGAGTAAAGTTGGTAGCGCTGCGCCAGCCGCGCCAGCGGCTCCAGGGCCACCGGTGCAAACAGGAACATGGCGCCGGTGCCCAAATAGTAGGCGAGCACCCCGTAGCCGTACTGCCAGGCCAGGTCGACAATACCGTAGAAGGTCCAGGCCGATAGCGAAACGCCGAGGGAGAGCACATACACCAGCGGGTGGCGCACCCAGCGGGAGGGCAGCCAGCCCTTCGAAGTGGCGAAGGCGACAAAAAACAGGGTGGCGATATAGGCCACTCCCACCAGGGCAATATGGGCGATATCAAAGCTCATTTGATTTGCGCCTCCACTGGATAAAAATCGCCAGTAGGATCAGCACGAACCAGAGGATAAAGGGCCGATACCAGGCGCCGACGGGATTGATCATCCAGGTGAAAATCGTGGGGGAGAATACATAGCCCACCAGCACCAGCAAAATTAATAGTGTGCGGTTACTCATAGATCGCCTTGAAAACCCGCTAGAGAAAGTGTGTTGCCCGCGCCCTGTGCCGGTGAGAAGTCATCCCTGAGCAATCGATGGCGCGGGTTATCAGCCGGCCCCGCAGGGGCAGCTGGCGCGGAAATGGTAAGTGCAGCTCGGGGTCAGTGCAATTGGCGGTTGCGCCTATCTACCTGGTGACGGCGCCAGTGGGCGGTGGCCCACTTGAGAATCGCCTCGGGGGATTCCGCTGCGGCGCTGCTCGGCAATTTGAAGCCGAGGAAGTGCAAAGCTTCGCACAGGTTCTCGGCGGGCGTACGCTCGTCGATAGCCGGCGCGTGATTTTGTTTGCTGAGTTTTTGCTTGTCGTCGGGACCCATCACCAGCGGCAGGTGGCCGAACTGGGGCGCAGTGGCGCCGAGGATTTTAAATAGGCGCTGTTGTACGCCGGTGGTCTCCAGCAGGTCTGAGCCGCGCACCACCTGGTTGATGCGTTGATCGATATCGTCGACCACCACGGCCAGCTGGTAGGCGTAGAAGCCGTCGCGGCGCTTGAGGATAGTGTCCTCGCGTATCTGCTGGCGCTGTTCACCGTGCCAAATATCCACAAAGCGCTCCTCGCCGCCGGCGCACTCTAGTCGCAGTGCCGAGGGTTCGCTCACCTCGGATTTAAGGCGGCAGAAGTCGTTGGCGTGGCCGCCATTTTTTTTAATCTGGCTGCGGGAGCAGTCACAGGGGTAGAGCAGTCCCTGTTGGCGCAGTGTGGACAGGGTGTCCTCGTAGAGTGCATAGCGCTTGCTCTGCCACTGGATGGGGCCGTGCCAGTGCAGGCCGTGGGCTTCCAGGGATTTGAGAATACGGGTTGCCGCGCCGGGCTCCTCGCGGGGCGGGTCGAGGTCTTCCATGCGCACAAGCCAGTGCCCGCCGTGGGCGAGGGCGTCGAGGTAGCTGCCGACGGCGCACACCAGGGAGCCGAAGTGGAGCGGTCCACTGGGGGAGGGTGCGAAGCGGCCAATATAGGAAATCGTACTGTTCAAAATAAAAAAGGGCGATACGATGATCGCCCCTTTTAAAGCAGGGCGATCACAAGCGAACGCCGTGCCACTTTGGTTATGGATTGGGCGATCGCGGATCAGCCGGAGATCTGCCGTTCCTTAATTTCCGCGAGGGTTTTGCAGTCCACGCACAGAGTGGCGGTGGGACGGGCTTCCAGGCGGCGAATGCCAATATCCACGCCACAGGCTTCACAGAAACCGTAGTCATCCTGGTCGATAAGCTCCAGGGTGGAGTCGATCTTCTTGATCAGCTTGCGCTCGCGATCGCGAGTGCGCAGTTCCAGGCTAAACTCTTCTTCCTGGCTGGCGCGATCTGCGGGATCGGGGAAGTTTGCGGCCTCGTCTTTCATGTGGGAAACGGTGCGGTCCACTTCCGCCATTAGCTCGGCCTTCCAGGCCAACAGCAAGTTGCGGAAATGCTCCTGCTGCTTCTCATTCATGTACTCTTCGCCCTGGGTCTCCTTGTAGGGCTCAAAGCCGTGCAGAGATTCGGTGCTCGCAGCAGTTTTGGGCATAGTCGTTGCCTCTCTTTCTATACGGGCCCCCCTTTATGGGGGCGATACCACCAAATTCAATCTAGCCTAGCCTGGAATCTTTCTAAGTGATGCATTTTTTTTCACCTATGTGACTCGCTGCGCTGGCAGGCTAATCCTGTTCTCGGTACCAATACCCCCGGTGACCGAGAGCGAGGAAGCTATCAAATCTGTGCGATTCGCGCTACCAATAGTTGTCTGCTATTTTGTGGCGCCTGAAATTACAGCCAAGTGGTTCAGCCCGTGAAATTTACCCCTCCGTTGCAAAAAGCAACGCTTTTACGCCGTTACAAGCGCTTTCTCGCCGATGTGAAATCAGCCAGTGGCGAGGAGTTTACCATTCACTGCCCGAACACGGGCTCTATGAAAAATTGCTGGGTGGAAGGGGGCGATTGCTGGTACTCCGATTCCGGCAATCCAAAACGCAAATACCGTCACAGCCTGGAAATCTGCACCACCCCGGAGGGCGCCCTGGCGGGGGTCAATACCGGCCGCGCCAACGCCCTGGTGGAAGAGGCGATTTTGTCCAGCGTGGTCAGCGAGTTACAGGGCTATACCTCCCTGCGCAGGGAGGTGCGCTATGGCGAGGAGAACAGCCGTATCGACCTGCTCCTGTCCGGCGCTGCGGGGGACTGCTACGTAGAGGTAAAAAATGTCACCCTGGCAGACGGAGCCCGGGGTTACTTCCCCGATGCGGTCAGCACCCGGGGCGCCAAGCACCTGCGCGAATTGCAAAAGCTGGCCGAGAGCGGCGTGCGCGCGGTGCTGTTTTACTGTGTGCAACACAGCGCTATCGAGACGGTGCAGGCGGCGCGGGAAATTGACCCCGCTTATGCCGAGGCCCTCGACGCCGCTGTCGCTGCCGGTGTGCAAGTGCTCGCCTACCGCGCGCAGCTCGCTGCCACCGGTGTCGAGTTAACCGAGGCCCTGCCTTTTCTCCCGTGAGGGAGAAGCGGTGCGGAGTTGTCAGTCGGCCAGCAGTGCGTAGAGACCATCCTGGGCATATTCCACCGGTACCGGCGTCAGGGCATCGCCGGTGCAGGGCCCGGCAATACACTCCCCGGATTCGATAAGAAATAGCGCGCCGTGAGAGGCGCACTGGATCAGTGCGCCATCGGGATCGAGGAACTGATCTTCCTGCCAATCCAGATTGATGCCCCGGTGCGGACAGGTGTTCTTGTAGGCGTAGACCTCGCCGTCTTTCATCACTGCAAACACATTGTCAGTGCCGGCGGCAGTGTCGCCGAGGGAAAACCCCTTGGATTGTCCTTCGCTCAATTCGTCATAGCGACACAGGAAGTACTTCTGCATAGATTATCGGCTCCCGGCCTAGTGGGTGTTCAGGGCGCAAGCGCCGCTTTATTCGGGTGCCGCGAGTCTAATAGACGTATAGCGGATTGTCCCGTCGCGCAGTATACCGAGGGTGATTTCATCGCCGGCACGGTGTTTTTCCAGGGCGTTGAGCAGGTCGTCATAGCTGCGAATCGGCTGCTGTTCCACTTCGACAATCACATCGCCCAGCTGCCAGCCGCCACTTCGGCTGCGGTGGATACCGCGCAGACCGGCTCTCTCGGCGGGGAGTCCGGGTGCCGTGCGCAACACGGCCACCCCCTCAAAACCGTAGCGGCTGCTCCACTGGTCCGGGGCGGATTCGATACCGATAATCGGCCGCACCAGGCGGCCATGCACAATCAATTCCGGTACAATTTTCTTGACCGTATCTACCGGAATCGCAAAGCCAATACCGACACTGGCGCCACTGGGACTGTAAATTGCGGTGTTGACCCCGATTAAGCGGGCCCGGGAGTCCAGCAGTGGGCCGCCGGAATTGCCCGGGTTAATGGCCGCATCGGTTTGGATAACATTGCGAATGGTGCGATTGTTGGCGGCTTCAATTTCCCGCCCCAGGGCGCTGACCACCCCGGTGGTGAGAGTGGTATCCAGGCCGAACGGGTTGCCGATAGCCAGTACCTTGCGGCCCACCGCGAGATTGCTGGAGGTGCCGACCACCAGCGGTTTTAACAGCTCTGGCGGCGCGTCAATTCTCAATACGGCCAGATCCTTTTCCGGCGCCGATCCCACCAGCTCGGCCGGCCACTCACTGCGGTCCTGCAAAGTGATAGTGACCTGGCGCGCCCCCTCAATAACGTGAAAGTTCGTGACAATATGGCCCTCGCTATCCCAGATAAAGCCACTGCCGGCCCCTTTGGGCACCGAGTGCAGGCGCAGGGTTCTGCGATCCCGCACCAGGGTTTCATTGGTGACGTAGACCACCGAGGGGCTGGCAAAGTTGAACACCTGCATGGTGTTGCGCTCGTCGTCGGTGGCGAAGATTTCCGCCTGTGCAGACAGCACAGGGGCGAGCAGTAAAAATACGGCAATAAAGCGGCAGAGCTGCGTCTTAAGCAGAGTCATTAATACTATCCTCCCTATGAACTCGGGGCCGGAAGCCGAGTGTCGCTGTCGTCTTCCGTCTTTTGCTCACTGTGTTGAAAAGTGTACCTTGTTCGCAATATTGGTGCGGTACTGGCTGCTTATTGGGGCCTGTTGGCGAGATTTAAAGCGGGAACTCGTTTTGACCAATCGCGCTGGTGATAAACAGGTTCAGATTGCCCCGGTGCGGGGTTGCCGATTAAAAAACAGCACCAGATTGCGTACCGTGGTTACCTTGCCGTAATAGGGGTTATTTCCACAGCCCGCAAGGCTTCGCCCAGTTCTTTGTGCGATTTGCTCAATTAAGTCCAGATCGAGGTCATCTTCATCCAGTTTTAGAGTATTAAAGAGTTCATCTGATGCCTGAATTGGGACCTGTTGTTTAGTGGGAAGTGCCGCTTGTAGTTGCTCATATACCGCTCGAATAATCCATGTATCTACAATTTTACAATCAAACTCCCGGGCAAATTCACAAATAGATAAACCTTTGCGCTTTTCACATAGTTGTTGGAAGTGCCTGTCAATTTTCGGTTGTTCGATGTAGCCGCAAATTATGGTCAACAATCCTAAGCCAGCTAAAACTAAAAAATAGATTGGCTGGTAAATAAAGAGAGCTAAAACTGCGGTCAGGAAAGTAAATGATGTAAATTTACTGGCCCTTTCGGGCTTGTATTTAAGCATAAATCTTGATGCTGTTCGCATATTTTATCGTTACTCCAGTTTTGCTAATCGCAGCTTTTGTTGTAATTTGACAAGGTTATTTTTCGTGCAGGTATAGTTTGAAATAAATAGCTTGTTGGCATTGATATATTGTGGGTTTTCACTCCATAAGGGAGAGCGGCCAATTAATAATACGGCGATGACTGCTGAGAAGTATTTGACGGCATCTGTTATTTATCCGTATCCCGATGGGGGCAGCGATGGCGTTGTAAGTAATTAAAATACCACTTTGCCCCGCACCAGTTTAATTAGACCCTAATTGCGAAAATTTTGCAGGGCGAGGATTCGATCGTCCAGTGGTGGGTGCGTGGCCATAAGAGCGCCCATATTGCCAAAAATACCAAAGGCTTTCATATTGCCGGGCAGGGGTTCCTCGTGGCCGCGATCGGACTCCACCTTGAGCCGTTGCAGTGCGGCAATCATGGACTGGGGGCTGGCCAGAGTGGCGCCGGCGTGGTCGGCCCGGTATTCGCGGCGGCGGCTGAACCAGGCGACAATCATCATGGCGAAGATGCCAAATACGATATCCATAACAATGGAGGTAATAAAGTAGCCGATGCCCAATCCCTCTTCATTGCGCAGGATAACCCGGTCCACAAAGAACCCCACCAGGCGGGCGAAGAACATCACAAAGGTATTTACCACGCCCTGAATTAGAGTCAGCGTCACCATATCGCCATTGGCCACATGGCCTATTTCGTGGCCGATAACGGCGCGGGCTTCCTCCCGACTAAAGCGCTGCAACAGGCCGGCACTGACAGAGACCAGGGCATTGTTGCGATTCCAGCCGGTGGCGAAGGCATTGGCCTGGGGCATGGGAAATATCCCCACCTCCGGCATACCGATGCCCGCTTTGCGCGATAAGTCCCGCACAGTTTCCACCAGCCACTGCTCATCGGCGCTGCGCGGCTGTTGGATAATTTGTGTGCGGGTACTGACCCGGGCAATAGTCTTCGACAATAGCAGGGAAATAAAAGAGCCGCCAAAACCAAAAATGGCACACATCAATAACAGGGCGCCGAGGTTGAGATCAACGCCGTTACTCTGAAGAATGCCCCCTATCCCCAAGAGGTTAAAAATAATGCCAACCAAAATCAGGACCGCCAAGTTGGTCAGCAGGAATAGCCCAATGCGCAACATCGGATCTCTCCTTCTCGTGAATATTTAACAGAGTTATTTAAGGGTCAGGGTAAGTTTAGATACGGATGGCGTAACGGGTATTACTGGGAGCCGGCACGGCGAGTTCGGGCCCAGCGCTATGGCTGTGCCGAGATGGGGAAGATAACGTCTCGGGTCTCCACCCGCACTGCGCCACAGCGGCTAGTCAGAATTCTGTGTGGCGAGCAGGCGTTCGACCTCGTTGGTCAACTGCTGCTTTAGCTCCGGGTCCAGGTCGTTCCAGTGCACGTCCATCAGTGCGCCTTGCAGTGCGTAGAGCATCACTTTGGAGGCGTTGATGCCCCGGTTGCGAATACTGATAAAGGCCTCCACCGGTCCCACCCTGCGCAGATCTTCCAGAGAGCGAATGCCAATAGAGTGGAGAATATTGACCGAGGCCAGGCCCAGGTTTTTTAGTTTTAGTAGTTCTGATTGACTCGGGTGCATTCGGTGTTCCCCCGCCAGTTTGAGCGTCCATTCACGCAATCAGTCTCCGATTGCAAATTTGAACTTAACATAAATTAACAGTGCGCTAACAAACATTACCGCCAGATTATTGTGCGCGGCGCCTACTTTTGGTGCTATCAATTCACAGGGGCAAGCCGTCGCTGTAGCCCCTCTGTTAAAGTAGCCACCGCATTTTAAAACCGTTCGAAATTTGCCCAATAATGAGAGGCCCATGTTATCGATACCGCTGCAACGGATGCTGTTTGGGCTCGGCGATGAGCATGTCATCGTCGACCCGGCTTCCAACCAACTTTTGCACCCCGAGGCGCTGGTCGCTTTTCAGCAGTTGTGCCGGGATGCCCGCGAAGAGGGCTTCGCCCCCAAAATTGTCTCCGGGTTTCGCGCCTTTGAGCGCCAGTGCCTGATCTGGAATGCCAAGGCCGGCGGTGCGCGCCCAGTGCTCGATAGCGCTGGCAAGCCGCTGGATATCGCCCGGCTCAGCGCTGCGGAACGGGTATTTGCCATTCTGCGCTGGTCTGCGCTGCCGGGGGCCTCGCGCCACCACTGGGGTACGGACTTCGACATTATTGACGCGGCGGCGCTACCCGACGATTACTCGGTTCAGTTGACCCCGCAGGAGGTGGCCGATGACGGTGTATTCGGCGCCTTCCACCTCTGGCTGGACCGGCAAATTAGCGCCGGTAACAGCTATGGCCTGTTCCGGCCCTATGCCGAGGATCGCGGCGGCGTTGCACCGGAGCGCTGGCACCTGAGCTATGCCCCCAGAGCCCGCGAGCTTCAGGAACTCCTCAGTGTGGAGCGGCTGTCGGAGCGGCTGCAGGCAACCGAGCTATCCCTGGGGGAGACTGTGTGCGAGCACCTTCAGGAAATATATACGCGCTTTATTTGGGTGCCGGATCACTGTTATCCGCCTTTTTAGGCGCCTTTAATTGGGGTTAGAAGGGTGCATTTTTGCACCGCTATAAGGCGGCACAATAGCGGCCAGATAGGCGCTGTTCGCGGGCTTTTTCCTTGAAAGGGGCGGTTGATCCTGCCAAGCTGCGCGGCAGAGTGTGCCCGGGGTAATATGAGGGAGATCAATTATGGGTGAGGACGTGGCCGTCGGCGGCCAGCGGGATATCTGGCAGGCGATGCGCGCGGAAGCCGCTGAGGCCGCAGCCGGTGAGCCTATTCTGGCAAGCTATTTCCACAATACTATTTTGCGCCACCAGTCTCTGGACAATGCCATCGCGGATCACTTGGCCTCGGTGCTGGAGCACAACGCCCTTACGGCTACCGCGCTTCAGGAGGTGATTGCCACGGCCCTGGCCAGTGACCCGAGTATTTCCCGCTGTATGAGCGAGGATATTTGCGCTTGGTATGACCGGGACCCGGCCTGTGATCAGTACCTGATGCCTTTCCTTTATTTTAAGGGTTTTCACGCCTTGCAATCCCACCGGATAGCGCACTGGCTGTGGAACCAGGGGCGCCACACCCTGGCGCTCTACTTTCAGAGCCAGGTGTCGGAGCAGTTCTCTGTGGACATCCACCCGGCCGCGCGATTTGGCTGCGGTATTATGATCGATCACGCCACCGGACTGGTGGTGGGGGAGACCTGTGTGGTAGAGGACAATGTGTCTATTCTCCACTCGGTGACCCTGGGGGGCAGTGGCTGCGGCAGTGGCGATCGCCACCCCAAAATTGGTCACGGGGTTATGATCGGTGCCGGGGCTAAAGTGTTGGGGCCGGTCAGGGTGGGGGCGGATGTGAAAATTGCTGCCGGTAGCCTGGTGTTGCAGGATGTGCCCGATCACACGACGGTGGCTGGTGTTCCCGCCCGCCAAGTGGGGGGGCGGGTCGACAGCGCGCCGGCCTATACCATGGATCAGACCCTGGATTCGCCAGAGTAACGCGGGGAAATAGTAGCTATGTCGCAATCCACCTACAGCTTGGTTTTTCGCGGTGACCTGGTGGCGGGATTTACCGCCGCTGATGTGAAAGCCAGTATGGCGCGCTTATTTAAGAGCAATCCCCAGGCGATAGAGAAGCTGTTCAGCGGGCGCCCGCTGGTATTAAAGAAGGGCGTGTCTCTGCCCCAGGCGCAGCAGTTCCGGGCGAGTTTGGCCAAAATAGGCGCCCAGGTCAGTATCAGGGATGAGAGCGGTGGAGCCGCCGCCACTGAGCGGGCTGAGCCCAAGACGGAAACCGCAGCTGGCGCGCAGTGGACCCTGGCGCCGATGGAGGGGAACCTCGTCAAGGCGCATGAACGCAAGTCCGTGGAAGCGGTCAGCGTTGAGGTAGAGCACCTCAGTCTGCGTGCAGCGGAAGGCCAACTTCTGGATGAGAGTGAGCGCAAGGGGGAGGAGCCCGCTCCCGTCTCTGTTCCCAACTGGGAACTCAACTGACGGGACTTCTCCCGCGCAGGCATAAAAAAACCGGCATTTGGCCGGTTTTTTTATGCGCTGAAGAAGGGGGAATTAACCTTCTTCTTTCAGGTAGCGCTCGCGGGAAGCCATCACTTCTTTGCGCGCCGCTTCGGCGTCAGCCCAGCCTTCTACTTTTACCCACTTGCCCGCTTCCAGAGCTTTGTAGTTTTCGAAGTAGTGTTCGATCTGCTTGATCAGCAGCTCGGGCAGATCGCCGATTTCTTCAACGTGATCGTACAGCTTGGTCAGCTTGGTGTGCGGTACCGCCAGCAGCTTGGCGTCAACACCGGATTCGTCGGTCATGTTCAGAACGCCGACAACGCGAGAGCGGATCACAGAACCCACCATTACCGGGTAGGGCGCTACAACCAGCACGTCCAGGGGGTCACCGTCTTCGGACAGAGTCTGGGGTACGTAGCCGTAGTTGGCCGGGTAGAACATCGGAGTGGCAACGAAGCGATCCACAAATACTGCGTCGGAGTCCTTGTCTACTTCGTATTTGATCGGGTCGTGGTTGGCAGGGATCTCGATGATTACATTGATATCGTTGGGCAGCTCTTTACCTGCGGGGATCTTTTCGAAGCTCATTGCGGGTCCTGAATGAAATGAATGGTTAACTGAAAATTTGGAGGGCGAATTATATAGGTTGCGGGGCCCGGCTGAAAGTCACGCCTGCGCCGGGTTACACGCCCGCGCTGGGTAAATCGCGTCGCAGAGGGGCTGGCGGGTCTATCCTGTAACTCGCAGACAACAATAATGGGGCAGGAGCAGTCATGGTAAAGGCACGGGAGGTAACCAGCGCTCGGGAGGCCCGCGCAATTGTCGAGGAGCGAGGCCTCAGTCATGTCAAAGTGGGGCTATTCGATATCGATGGGGTTATGCGCGGCAAATATATGAGCCGCGCCAAATTTCTGTCATCTCTGGAGAAAGGCTTCTCCTTTTGCGATGTGGTCCTGGGCTGGGATGTCAAAGATCAGCTCTATGACAATAGCCGCTACACCGGGTGGCATACGGGATACCCAGATGCCCCGGTGCGTATTGTTCCGCAGAGCTGCCGGGATATTCCTTTTGAAGATGACATGCTGCTGTTTATCGCGGAGTTCGCTGGACGCGCCCAGGCCCTGTGCCCGCGCGCAGTGCTGCGGCGGGTGGTAGAGCGCTGTAGCGCCCTGGGTTTTGACCCCTATGCGGCACTGGAATATGAGTTCTTTCTGTTTGATGAATCCCCCGAATCCGTGCGCAAAAAGGGGTTTCGCCATTTAAAGCCCTTTACCCCGGATGTGTTTGGCTATTCGATGCTGCGCAACTCAGTACACGGCGAGCTGTACCGGGAGATACTGGATCTGGGCGAGGGCATGGATTTCCCCCTGGAGGGGCTGCACACGGAAACGGGCCCGGGCGTACTGGAGGCGGCTATTGCGGTGGACGACGCCGAGGCCGCCGGGGATAAGGCCGCGCTGTTTAAAACCTTTATCAAAGTGCTGGCCCAGCGCATGGGCCTGATGGCGACATTTATGTCGCGCTGGTCCGGCGAATACCCGGGGCAGAGTGGACATATCCATTTGTCACTGCGCAATCGCGACAGCGGCGATTCGGCATTTTTCGATGCCGAGCAGCCCGATGGCATCAGCCGCACCATGCGCCAGTTTATCGCCGGGCAGCAGCGCTTGATGCCGCAATTTCTGGCCTTGATAGCCCCCACGGTCAATAGCTATCGCCGTTTGGTGCCGGGTTTTTGGGCGCCCACCGGGGCCAACTGGGGGGTGGAAAATCGCACCACTGCGCTGCGCGCGATTCCCGGCGGAGATCAGTCCCAGCGCATCGAATACCGCCTGGGGGCCGCAGATGCCAACCCCTATTTGGCCCTGGCGGCGGCCCTGGGGTCGGGGCTCTACGGAATCACCCAGCAGTGGTCGCCCAGCGAGCCGATTAGCGGTAATGCCTACGCGCTGAAACTGGATCAGGGGCAGACTCTGCCGGGGACCCTGTGGGAATCCACACAGCAATTTAAACAGTCCGATGCGGCGCGGGAATTATTTGGCAGCGATTTTGTAGCGCATTTTGCTGCGGGGCGCGAGTGGGAGGAGCGGGAATATCGCCGCCATGTGAGCGACTGGGAGTTGGAGCGGTACTTCGAAATTATTTAATCGGGAGTATCGACGCCGATGGAGACCACAAAAATCATGCACCATCTACAGTGCATCTCCCCTATCGATAACAGTATCTATATAGAGCGCGCCCTGGCCGGGGAGATAGAAATCCGCGAGGTGCTGGATCGGGCCAGCGCGGCACAGCAAGTCTGGCGGCGAACGCCACTCGGCGAGCGAATTGCCATTGTCGAGCGGGCGGTAGAAATATTTTCAAAGAAAAAAGCGTGTTTGGCCGCTGAACTCTGCTGGATGATGGGCCGCCCGATTCGCTACGCGGGTGGGGAGATCAGCGGGTTGATCGAGCGCGCGCAAACCATGGCGCAGCTCGCCCCAGAAGCCCTGGCCGATATTCACCTGGCGCAGAAGCCGGGGTTTAAGCGCTTTATACGCCACGAGCCCCTGGGAGTTTCCCTGGTTATTGCCCCGTGGAATTATCCCTATTTGACGGCAGTTAATGCGGTGGTGCCGTCACTGCTGGCGGGCAATGCGGTTATTTTAAAGCACTCGGCGCAAACGCCGCTGTGCGCCGAGCGCATGGTCGAAGTATTTCATGAGGCGGGGCTGCCCGGCGGTGTATTTCAGTTCCTCCACTTAAACCATGCGTATACCCAGCGCTTGGCGTGTGCCGGCGAGGTGCAGCAGGTCGCCTTTACCGGTTCGGTTGGCGCGGGGGTAAATTTGGAGCGCACGGTGGCCGGCCGATTTATTCCGCTGGGCCTGGAGCTGGGCGGCAAGGACCCGGCCTATGTTCGCGCCGATGCGGATCTTACCCAGGCGGTAGCGGCGGTTGTCGACGGCGCTTATTTTAACTCCGGGCAGTCCTGTTGCGCTATTGAGCGGGCTTATGTGCATGCGGATATTTTTAGCGAATTTGTCGCCCGCGCCGTCGACTTACTGCGCGACTACCGACTCGGGCGCCCGGATCAAATGGAGACCACCCTGGGGCCGCTGGTGTGCGCCGAAGCTGCCGACCGGGTTCGCGCGCAAGTGGACGAAGCGGTCGCAGAGGGCGCCAGAGTGCATTTGGATGTGAGCGAGTTTCCGCAGGATAAGCGCGGCACCCAATATATGGCGCCGCAGCTGTTAACCCGGGTGCGCGATCATATGCAGGTGATGCGCGAAGAAACTTTTGGACCCGTATTGGGGGTGCAAAAAGTCTATGACGATTGCGAAGCGCTGAACTTGATGAACAACAGCGTATTTGGCCTGAGCGCGGCTATTTTTTCCCGGGATGAAGACGCGGCACTGGAAATTGGTGACAGCCTGGAGGTGGGCACGGTTTTTTTAAATCGCTGTGATTATCTGGACCCGGAACTGGCCTGGACCGGGGTCAAGCAATCCGGGCGCGGCTGCACGCTATCTAAACTCGGCTTTGAGTATTTAACCCGCCCCAAATCTTTTCACTTTAAGTGCGGTGCTTAGCGGATATTTTTCGCGGGCGCAGAGAGTGCAATTATCTGTCTGTGTGCGGAGAGGCTGCGGTCCACTTTGAATCGATAAAAATGACAGAGCGTCAGAGAGGACAATGTGGATAAATACCCTGTCAATTGGAATTATCCCACAACGGTTTGGGTGGGGCCCGGCCGCGTTGCCGAGCTGGCTGAAGCTTGCCGGACGCTGAATATACGCAAACCCCTGTTGGTTACCGACCCCGCCATCGCGGCGCTGCCACTGCTGCAGAGCGCGGCCAACCCGTGCCGGCAAGCGGGGCTGGATGTGCGTATTTTTTACCGTATTAAAGGCAACCCCAACGAGGCCAATATTAGCGCTGGGGTGGCCGAGCTGCGCGAACAGCAGTGCGATGGGGTGATTGCCCTGGGAGGGGGCTCGGCCCTGGATGCGGGCAAAGCTATCGCCCTGATGGCGGGACAGCGTCGCCGCATTTGGGATTTTGAAGATATTGGCGATAACTACAGGCGTGTGGACGCGGCGGCGATATTGCCGCTGGTTGCCATCCCCACCACTGCCGGTACCGGCTCTGAGGTGGGGCGGGTCGCGGTGATCACCGACGAGGTCGCCCAGATTAAGCGGCTGATTTTCCACCCGCGCATGATGCCGGACATTGTTATTCTGGATGCCCAGCTGACGCTGGGGCTGCCGCCGGCTCTCACCGCCGCGACGGGCATGGATGCGCTGTCGCACAACCTGGAGTCTTTTTGCTCCCCCCAATACCACCCCATGGCCGAGGGTATTGCCGTTGAAGGGATGCGCCTGATTAAGGCGTATTTGCCCCGCGCCTACGCTGCGGGTGCAGAGCTTGAGGCGCGCCAGCAGATGCTGGTTGCATCCTGCATGGGGGCGACCGCGTTTCAGCGCGGCCTGGGGGCTATGCACGCTCTGGCGCACCCACTCGGAGCCCTGTATGACAAACACCACGGTTTGTTAAACGCTATTTTGATGCCCTATGTCCTCGCGGCCAATCGCCCGGCGGTTCAACCGTCGATGGAACACCTGGCGCTCTACTTGCAGTTGCCAGCTAGTGATAGCGGCGACAGTGGATTTGCCCGGGTGCTGGATTGGGTGCTCGGCTTGCGCAGGCAGCTCGGAATTCCCCCGCGTCTGGCGGATATTGGCATCGACGATAGCGACGCCGATCGAATTGGGACAATGGCTTCGCTGGAGGCCTCCGCCGGCACCAACCCCATGCACTTTAACGCCATTGAGTATCGGGATATTTTCCTGCGCGCGTGCGAGGGCGCGATAACTCAGCAATAAATGACTCAAAAATAAATTGAGCGGTAATAAATTGCCAGCGACAAACGACAGACACCTATAGACTCCAGCGATCATCACTAGAGGGCTGAATGATGCGCAATACTATGACCCTGTTACTGCTGTTGCTCGCCAGCACTGCACTGGCGCAGGACTCAGCGAATATTCGCACGGCGATTTTTGCCGGCGGCTGTTTTTGGTGTATGGAACCGCCATTTGACCGGGTTGATGGCGTTATCTCCACCACTTCCGGCTACAGTGGTGGCCGGGTTAAAAACCCGAGTTATGGGCAGGTATCTGCTGGCAATACCGGCCACGCTGAGGTGGTGCAGGTCAAGTACGATGCGGACAAAGTCAGCTATTCCGAGCTGCTGACGATTTTTTGGCACAATGTCGACCCCTTTGACGGCGGCGGCCAGTTTTGCGATCGCGGCGACCAATATCGCCCTGAAATATTCTATGCCGATGACCAACAAAAGAAATTGGCACAGGAGAGCCGGGAAAAAATTCAGGCCAAACTGGACAAAAAGGTCGCGGTACAGATAGAGCCCGCCGCAACTTTCTACCCTGCGGAGGCCTACCACCAGGACTATTACCAGCGCAATCCCCTGCGCTATAAATACTATCGCTATCGCTGTGGTCGCGATCAACGGCTGGCTGAAGTGTGGGGCAAGGCTGCGGATTAATCGGCGCTTTGCTCCGCAGTCAGCGCCGGGTTTATTATGCCTGCTGGAGCAGCCGTTCTTGGGCTTGCTGATGGATATATAATTTCTCGGAGAGCCGGCTAATAAAATCGATATTTTCAACTTCAGCGGCCAGGTTTTTCATCGACTCTGCACCGTTGAGTGTTCCCCAAATACTGGCGGCCATGGCCGCCAGGGTGTCGGTATCACCGCCCAGGTAAAATATAGCGGCCAGCAGGGAGTTTAACGGCGAGCTGCGATACTTCAGGCCAAAGTAGATAGCGGTAATACAGGACTCCGGCGCGGTAATCCCATTCCCCAGCCACTGCCTGATCTGTTGTGGGTGGGGGAGGTGCCGGTGGAACAGTAGCGTGGAGCACTTTTTAAGTTTTCTGCGGTATATGTCCACTGTGCAGCTCGCCAGCAGTTTGTCCACTATCTGCCTGTTCGAGCGTTCTTGCAGGGCCTCACAGATGGTGATGGCGATCAGGTAGGCCCCCTCAATCGCAGCGGGGTGGGCGTGGGTGATTTCGGATACTCCCTGTACGTACTGTTTCAGTTGCGGATCATTTTGCGGGTAGCAGAGAGCGATAATAGGCGCGCGCATGGCGGCGCCGTTGCCAGCGAAGCCCTGCTTAAATTTTTTTCGGTTTAAATCCTGCCAGTGCTTGCCCTTTTTAACCCCTTTGAGTAGCTGTGCCGCACTGGGGCCATAACTTCTGCTCCACTGATAGCTCTGTGCAAATTGTTTTGCCATATGGTCCTGGTCAAAGCCATTGTGTTCGAGAAAGGATGTGGCGATATCCATCGACATCTGGGTATCATCGGTGTAGCGCCGCTTGCCCTGGCGGGTTTTGCCGATAAGTTTCCACAGTTGCCTCTCCAAAAGGCCGCCCTCATAAGGTGCGCCAAATGAATCGCCGATGGCGAGACCGCTAAAACAGCCTTTATATTTGTCGAGTTTAATCATTAACCGTTATCGATAGTTAAATCACCGCAGTGCCAGTGCCTGATTTGGCCGCTGCTAGGGTTGTCTGGAGAGCTTCGGCAAGGCCAGTCGAGAGATCGCGGGGTGGGGCAAACTGAAATCTCAATTTAGTTATAGCGCCTGCGCAGTGTATTGGGTTTGTTTTGCCGGGATTGTGCGGTTTTTTGCTCGGAAATAAAGGCTCAGACGGCGGCAAGTTTGTGGGGTTTTTTTATGCGCGGTCGGCGCTGCTGAGGTGCTGTTTATCGGCGTGCTTGCTCCCTCTTTTGTTGTCAGTTCACAGGCCTATGGGAAAACTCCCGTAGGCCTGTGCTGGCGATAGCCGTCTGCACTATTCGATACAAGTTTCATTTGACGTAGTGTAATCGTTGTTGCTCCATATATTTTCAAAGCAGGGCAGGGTACTGCGATCGCTCAGGTCCGTATAGGTATTGTTGCTGGCGACATTGTCGGCCACCATATTGCCGACTTCGCCGTCTCCCAGCAAAATAATACCGTGAGTATGATTGTCTTCCGCCAGATTTTCAGAAATAAGGCTTCCAGTGCCGCCACTAATGGCAATGCCGCTCTGTGTATTGTTGCTGGCGGTATTCAGGCGAATATAGTTACTGGCCCCCGTAACTTTTATCCCCTGTAAGCTGTTGCCTGTCGCCTCCGAACTCCTGACGTGATTGCCGTCGCCGATAACCCGTATACCGATACCAAGGTTGGCGTTAGCGATGGAGGTTTTCAGGCTGTTGTTGGAACTCGAAAGGGTAATGCCGGAAATAAAGTTTCCGGTGGTATTGATATCCACAATTTGGTGGCCGCCCTCGCCTTCGGCAGATACACCATTGTTGCAGTTTTCAACACTGCCCAGCCCTGTACTGTCGTGTAGAACTCTATTGAAACCCGATAATCGGATGCCGGTGCTGTCGCCATCGCAGCTGACGGTATGGCCATTCAAGTCGAGTGAGCCGTTGTCCTTTATTAACAGTGCCGGGTGAATATCGCAGTGCAGGATATCGCCAGTCAGGGTTTCCGCAGTCGTAATGACATCGCCACAACTGACAGCTGAGGCAGCGGCGGCCAAAGAAAGACCGGTAGTGCCCGCAGCAGTGATAAGTAGTATTTTGAGTGGATTCATATTTCCATTTTTCATGTCAAGTTTCCCTAAGAATCTGAGTGGTTAAACAAAAGAGAACCCCCAAGACTAAAGAGATTTTGACTGAGCTTTGCGAAAGGACCATAGGAAAGTTTTCTTAATTAATAACCCGGGCTGAATTAGAGTGGACTGCGGGGTTGCACAGCGGCTGCCGCTGAGATGCGGATATCTTCTTTGTGCTCGCCAGCGCCCCCGCACTCAAGGCGTGCTGAAGAGCCTGCTAAGAGCTTAATGGCCGGGTGCAGTGTATGCCTGACCTCCTTTTTAGTCAGCGTTAAAAGCAGGCCTATTCAGCTGTATTCCCCCACTTGAGAATCGCTGTATAGACCTGCGCTGATATAAATCCCCTTTGCTCTATGCAGCGGGGGGTAAAAGAGGGGGGCAGCCAATTTTTAGCGGGCATTCGCCAAAATCTGCTTTAATGGATGCACCAATACTGATTGGAATTTAAAAAACTGTTAGCACCATAGAGGGCGCCAGCGCAATAGGCGGTGAAATCGGTTATATCAGGTCCCTCACTGTTAGATACACTATTGAACGCGATGACATTGTCCACCTGATCCTCACGCCTTCTCGAAATGCCATTGGCGCCATTGCTGTCGAGAGAGGAGTTAAGGATCATATTGCCATCACCGCCATCTTCAATAGAGATTCCTATCCCGAGATTGTTATTGACTACGATGTTTCTCACCATATTGTAGCTCGAAATCATTCTAACCCCCTGTAGGTTATTATTATTTACCTCAGCGTTGGCCAATATATTGTAGTGCCCTTCAGGGTAATAATAGTGGCCCGTGATAAAGCGAACCCCCATGCCGGGATTATTTTCGGATACGATGTCATACGCACTGCTGAACGCAGCTTCAAAACTTAATCCGACAGTATTGTGTCCGGTCAATATGAGGTCTGAGGCCTGGTGGTGCCCCACCTCTGTCATAGCGACGCCAATATTGCAATTTTGGATGGTGCCGATGCCGCCACCCTGGCTAATGTATTCGCCGACCACCATGGCGTGGCTTTCTACTAATTGAATGCCGACGCCGTCTCCATCACACTCCAGTGTGTGGTTGTCCATGTTGAGAACGCCACCGTGGCCAATAATAATCGCCGGACTTTGAGTGCAGTAGAGGTCGCTATCCATAGTTTGAATATCTCTAATAACCTGGCCGCATACAACGGCTGAGATCGCAGTAGTGGATAGTGATAAGCAGGCGGTACCCGCGAGAGTCAGCAGAGATGCTTTTATCGGATTTATATTTCCATTCTTCATGTCAAATTTACCTCATTGTCTGAAGGATTGAAACGGGGGGTAAATATCCAATAACAAAATTATTTTAATTAAGTTGTGAGGAAGGGGTATGGGAAATTACTCTTAAAGCAGTGGTTTTAACCGCGTCACTGCTTTAAGAGCGGCGTATTTTTAAAAGTGTGGCCGCTTTGCGCTCGGTTAACGGCTTTAGCTTTGGCGGGCAGTATAGTGTGATTAAATGGCAGGGCGCTACTGGGGGGGAGGCTAGCTATTTTTGTGCTGCTCGGGTGAAGATTTTTTATGGGGCCTATGGGCCATCGGTGTAGAAAAACCCCTGTAGCAGTCCGTGTCCTCAAATGGGGCGCTGTAAGTTTTCACTGGTGGCGCTCCTGTGTTGTTGGCGAATCGTTTGAGTGCCGAATAAACGGATAAAAATACTGCCACTTCGCCACAGATACAGCGCGCATTTTGCCGGGACGCACAAACTATCGCTTGCGGGAAGGGACAGCCCCCATTTCTGGGGGCGAGCGGCGAATTTTGTCCCCGTGGCTTAAAAGGCCGAGGATTTGTGCTTTTGAGTGCGATGCCTGTACGGGTGAATATCTTTAGTCAATACAGTCCTGGTTTCTATCGGTGAAACGATTATTGGTCCATATCGCATCATAATTGCAGTTGTTGGTGTGGTCGGTCAGATCGTTACCTGTATTGTACCGTGCCGTATTGCCGACAATCACATTGTAGTAAGCGCTTCCTTTGCGGGAAATACCATTAATACCATTGTCGTTCGCTATATTTTGCGCGACAACTGAATAATCCCCGTGGTAGTTAATGGCAATTCCGATGGTCTCTCCGGAGCTGACCTCACTGAATCTAACCAAATTGCTTTCTCCGTTAATTTTAATTCCCTGCTCGCCGTTGCCTATGACCTCTGTGTTTAATACCCGGTTGTAGCTACTGTTGCTGTTTATGTAAATACCGTAACCCGTATTGTTGCTGACGCTGGAGGTTTCTATAACGTTATACGAGCTCTTTAAAGAAATGCCTTTTTCTGAGGTTGAGGTGATATTTATATCCACAATATGGTGGAAGCCATTACCTTCGGCCGATATTCCAACCCTGCAATTTTCGATGCCGCCGTCACCGACCGTATCTTGAATAACATTGTGGCTGCCAAGTAGTTGTACGCCATATGCCGAGTTAGAACAACTTATTGTGTGGCCATTTAAATCCAGTGAACCTTGATCCTCAATTTTGAGGGCTGGATAGGAGGAGCAGGTGAGATCCTGGTTGAGTCTTTGCTCGTCCCTGATCGCATCGCCGCAGCTTACCGCTGCGGCCGCAATAGGTAGCGACAGGCTGGCAGAGCCGGCAAGGCCGCATAGTAATATTTTCATTGAAGTTCTATATTCAATTTTCATGTCAAGTTTCCTAATTATTTGTGCGATTTAACTGGAGGGCTGCTAGCCTGTCACAGCATCGCGTAATCGGCGGGGATAGCTGCTTTATTGGATACAGTCTTGGTTTCTCTCGATAAAAATATTTTCTGCCCAGATGGCATCGCCATCGCAGTCATTCTGCTGGTCGACGAGATCAGGTTGTGAATTGCCCATTGCGGTATTGCCAACAACAACCGTGTCATAGGAATATCCCGATTGTCTTAAAATACCATTTCCACCGTTATTGTTGGCAGTATTGCGAATGAGCAGAGAATAATTGGCCTTTGTTGCAATAAAAATACCGCTGCCTGAATTGTCATTGGCCTCACTTAAGCTCACGAAAGTGCTTTCCCCTATAATTCTAAATCCCACGGCACCATTGCCGTTCGCCTCGGAGAAAAATACGCTATTGTGATCGGCGTCAGATAGGATGCGAATACCGATGGCCGTGTTATTATTGGCATAGGAGTTTTCTACAACGTTATACAAGCTCGTAAAGCTGATTCCCGCCGTTGAGTTTGCGCTGGCAGAGATACCGCTAACATGGTGGAAGCCATCTCCCTCGATGGATACTCCCGTGCTACAGTTGCTGATCAAACTTCCCCCGGCGCTGTCTTCCAGGATGTTATTGCTACCCTGTAAGAGAATACCGATGCCTGTGTCACCTCCAGTACAGCTCACGGAATAGCCATTCAGATCAAGTGAGCCGTTATCATCCAGTGTGATGGCCGGATGAGAGGAGCAGTTAAGAATATCGCTGGCGAGTACTTGGGCGTCTCTAATAACATCGCCGCAGCTCACCGCTGGGGACACGGCGGATAGCAATAGACTGGCGGTGCCGACAGCAGTGAGTATTAATACTTTTGTCGGCTTTAGATTTTCATTTTTCATATAGCATTTCCCTGAGTATTTACATCATTAAAAAAGAGGTGTGCACACCCGCAATAATGTTAAGTAATACCTGGGTAAGCCAGCACCTCTGCTGGTTGGGGCGTTGGGATTGAGCTGTTCAGTTACTACTGGGTCAGAGAGAAAGAATGCACTGCACTCGATATGCGCTGTGAACACACCCCGCTAAGCTGCTAATCGGCATTCGTGCCCAATAGGATTATTCTCTCCCTGCCGATTTTTGGCGCGGGGGAAAGAGTAGGGGTTCTCACAGGTTGGCGATTGCTATTAGGAAAGTATATGAGGGGTTGGCAGAGTCAAGTTTCCAGGTAATATTGTCACAGGTATACAGAATACTTGCTTTGAAGTGCCGGAAAAGCACTGATATTGAGTATTTTGTGTATGGAAAATGAGGGCGATATCTCTATCGATAGGTGGGATTGCCTATTAAGGTGCGCCTGAATAATTTTGTAATATCGCTGCACGTCGTTTAAAGCAATTTACACTCCGCGCTGTGACTTTTGGCAAGGTCTGGCTATTCCGGCAAAGCTGCGCGCTGTTATTTTGGCGCTAACGGCTATTTATTGGCTTGTGGGTTAGGTTTGTAATAGCGTGCTCAGAATATTTACACAGGCTGCCCGCTGCTCGGCATCGGTGTTGGCAAAACCCAGTACCAACCCGCTATTTTCCGCTTTTTGCGGTGGGTAAAACAGCGATAGTGGCGTGCTGCCAAAGCCGTGCTCACGGAGTTTTTTGCTCAGGGTGATATCATCGCGCTGTGGTGTTGAGATAACCAGGTGCATGCCGGCGCTAGTGGCGATTAATTTTGCCGGTGCCGGTATATTTTGCCGAATAAGCTGGCAAAAATGCTGCCACTTTTCCCGATAGAGAACGCGCATTTTGCGCAGATGCCGCACAAAGTGTCCCTCACTGAGAAAGTCTGCCGCCACCGCCTGGGTGATAAGTGGCGAGTGGCCGGAGAGCATTTCCTTGGCGTGAATAAATGCGGCTGCGCTAGCTCTGGGAACCACCAGGTAACCGAGTCTCAGGCTGGGTAACAGTGTTTTGCTAAAACTGCCCATATAGAGCACGGGGGTATTTTCTCCCATTCCCTGAAGTGCGGCGACGGGCTTGTGTTGAAAGGCAAATTCGCTGTCGTAATCATCTTCAATAATCCAGCAGTTTGCCCGCGTGGCCCAGTCCAGCAGTTTAATCCGCGCACTGGCAGGCATAACTCCGCCCATCGGGTATTGGTGGGTTGGTGTGGTAAAAAGTAATTTGGCCCCCGTTGCGCTTTTTATCAGCCGCTCCACATCCAGGTGCTTGTTGTTCAGCTGCGCCGGCAGGAGTTCCGCCCCGACCGCCTGAAAGGCGGAGCGCGCGCGGCGATAGCCGGGGTTTTCACTGTATACCCGGTCTCCCGGGTTTAGCGCCGTCAGCGCACACAAATTCAGCGCCTCCTGGGCGCCGTTGGTGATAATAATTTGTTCGGCAGTGCAGCGCACGCCGCGGGAGTTGCGCAGGTAGTCGCTCAGTGCCAGGCGCAGGGGCAGGTAGCCCTGCGCCTGGCCGTAGCCGGCCAGGGCCACTCTCGATTGGTGGCGGCGGTACAGCTTGTTCCAAATTGAATGCGGAAAGGCTTTGAGATCCGGTAAACCGGGGCTGAAGGGCAGCCCCAGATCCGCGCTGCCCCTGCCCGCCGGCAAAGTCTGGAGCAGATTACCGTAGCTCGACAGTGGCGGCAGCGGTCGATTGGCCGGCTCCCGCCAATTTCGCCCCTGCGGTTTTTGCAGCTGGGCTGGGACTTCTCTGGATACGAATACACCTTTGCCCGGGTGGCTGCTGAGGAAACCTTCCGCCTTCAGTTGGTCCAGAACCTGGGTGACGGTGTTGCGGCTAATGGCGAGGGATTCTGCCAGGCGGCGCGACGAGGGCAGCTGGGTGCCCGCCGGCAGCCGGCCGGCGCAGATCCAGCGCACCAGCTGCCGGTACAGCTGCCCCTGTAGGGGCTGATGTGGGTCGAGGGTGAGATCTGCAAACTCGGGGGCACTCAAAACTGGCACCATAAAATAGTTAAAACTGGCTCTTATCAGCGTACCAGCAAGCCCCTACATTGGCGATATTCATTTTATTGCGAGTGCATCTGAGAGAGGTCCCATGGAGCGAGATACAGCCATTTCCACCGAGTTGCCCAGGTCGGCAAAAAGTCGTGTGCGCCGCGCCCCACAGCGCGCCAGTTATCGCCGCGAGGATGTTTTTCAGCTTGTGGATGAATTAAAACTCGGCCATGTGGGCTTTGTGGAGGGCGGCGAAGTTATCATTATCCCCTTAACCATTTGGCGCCTGGGAGAGTTTTTATACTTTCACCTGGCGAATAAAAGCCGCCTGCACAAACTGTTGGAGGCCGGCGAACAGGTGTGTATTTCTTTTGCCCGCTGCGATGAGTGGGTGCTGGCCAAGTCGGCCTTTCGCCACAGCGCTAATTATCGCTCTGCGGTAGTGTTTTGCCGGGGGCAGCGGGTGCAGGACCCGCAGGAGTTTGACGCGGTGTTTAAGGCGATAATTAACGATATCGAGCCGGGCCGCTGGGATCAGGTGCGCCCGCCCAGCTTGCAGGAGCGCAAGGGCACCGCGCTGATGCGCCTGACCATAGAGGAGGGCGCATTCAAGCGCCGCAGCGGCGCGCCAGTCGATAATTCTGCGGATTCGGCCCTGCCTGTGTGGAGCGGTGTCAAACCGCTGTGCCCGCTGGCTTAAGCGGGAATAAGTTATTAAGAGTTCAGCGTTGCTGCGCTATGACTTTTAACGCGAGCGGAATAATCTCTCCGGCGCCGGCCTGGATATCGGGAATTACGCCCTGTCCCTCCCAGTTGCGGCGAGCGCCGGCAATTGTGCTCAGCGGACGCTTGTGGGGGATGCCGATGGTAAAGCCGTAGGGCAGCGGCTGCGGCTCCCCCAGCATATGTGCGCCGCCGGCACTGGCCGTGCCGATCACGGTGGCCCGCCCCAGTTGCTGTAGTGCAAAGGCGGTGCTCTCTGCGGCGGAAAAGGATCTGCCATCGATCAGCACAACCAGGGGCCTCTCGGTGCCGTAGGCGGGCCAGGGCAGAGGAGAAATCCGCTGGGGTATTTCGCGCGCCGTGCGGCTTTCAATCACAAACGGCAGGGGGGCCTGGGGATCAATAAACGACTGCATAATCGCATTGGCGGTGTCCTCATCCCCGCCGCCATTGCTGCGTAAATCCAGAATTAACCCCTCGCTGTGTCGAAGCAGGGTGAAAGCGGCGGCGAGCGTCGGCTGGGCATTTTCCAGGGTGTGAAAGGCGGAGAGGGAAAGGTAGGCGGTATTGCCCGGCAGAATTTCAATTTTTTGAACCCCGTAATTATTGCGCGGGGCCTCGGCGCGCCACTGGGCAATCCAGTCAGTGGCATCGCGCTGTGGGTCGATATAGGTTACATAGAAATGTTGATCCCCGGACAGGGAGTGAATTTTTTCGCTGAGGCTGTCGGCGAATAACGCCTGATCGCGACACTGTTGCGATAAGGGCTCAGATGCGGCCAGTTGCTGCAGCTGGGCGGAGAGCGTGTAGCCTTTTTCCTTCAGCACATAGTGTTGTCGAATTGCCGCTGCGGCCGCTCGAATAACGGCCGCGCGCTCAAATTGGCAGGCCGTGGCGCTGTCACTGGCGCTGAGTGGGGGGGTAAAAAAACCGATAAATACCGCTAAACTCAGCTTGAGTTGACGTTTCATGGCTTCAATGCTCCGCAGCGAGATTTTTTTGTATACGCGCTAAATAGGACTGCTTCTCCAGGGCTGCAATTGCCTCGTCGAGCAATTTGGTTAGCGGCGCCGACAGTTCGCCATTGAGGCTGTGCTCGGCCCCCAGGGTCGCCAGCCACTGCTGTTTTAGTTTGGGGATTAAAGCGCGGCCCTGGCGGGTCAGGCTGATGTTGCGCTCGCGGGCGTCTGCCCCGGCGGATACTTTTACCAAGCCCTGTTGCAGCATCGCTTTGACAGTCTGGCTCACCGCCGGCTGGGAGATATGGCTAGCCGCTACCAGTTCGCCAATTGTGACCGCCTGTTGCTGCATCAGCGCGCGCATCACCGGGGTGTAGCGCGGTTTGTAGTTTGCCAAACCGCAGGCGCTATAACTTTCCGCAACATCGCCATCCAGCAATTCGACTAAATGGCGCAGCTGGGTTCCCAGTTGGCTGTATTTCATCGGCGGCCTATCCATAAGCGCTTATATAAATCAGTGTATTATTTTATCTGTGCATTGCAACTGCCGGCCCGGCGATTTTTCTCTGGGTGAGAATAATGTGATGCCTTTTTCTTTTTGCCTTGAGCCCACTGCACCCGTGGCGATATAGATTTTCTGTCACAGATCTGAAATTTAAATTTCATATTTCATTCATCGAATTTTAGAAATTAATCGCCACTCTTTGCGCCACTCGATCAGTACCGGGTACAACCTAAAGGAAAAATTATGAAAGAATTTGGCTTGGCTGCCATTGCGGCTTTGGCGTTACCACTTTTGGCTGAAGAGGTCCAAGCCAGCGACCTCATTATTTCTGAATATATCGAGGGCAGCAGCAACAATAAGGCCCTGGAAATTTACAATGGCACCGGTGCGGCGGTGGACCTGAGTGATTACAGTATTGAAATTTATTTTAATGGTGCCACCAGCGCATCTGCGGCAATTGCCCTGAGTGGCAGCTTGGCCGATGGCGATGTGTACGTATTGGCCCACGGCAGTGCCGACCCTTCAATCCTGTCGCTCGCCGATCAAATTTATACCAGTGGCCTGTTTAACGGCGACGATGCGGTGGCCCTGCATGGCCCAGGCGGGGCTGTGGATATTATCGGCCAAATCGGCTTTGATCCCGGCAGCCAGTGGGGCGACAGCAGCCTGGGCACCCAGAATCAAACATTGATTCGCGACCTCAGTGTGACTGTGGGACGCACCAATGGCAGCGCGGCTTTCGATCCCGCAGCGCAGTGGTCCAGTGCGGGCCTGGACGATTTTTCCCACCTCGGCTGGCACGGCGAAGAGGACGGTGGTGACGACGATGGCGATGTTCTATTCGGCGAATGTGGCGACACCTCCACGCTGATCAGCCAGGTGCAGGGGAGCGGTTTTGCCAGCGCCTTGCAAGGCGAGCGCCACGAAATTGAAGCGGTGGTTGTCGGCGCTTTTCAAGATACCAATAGCGGCCTCGGCGGCTTCTTTTTGCAAGAGGAAGACGGCGATCAGGATGGCCAGCTCAATACGTCTGAGGGCCTGTTTGTACACGATGAAGGCTTTGGCGTAGCGGTGCAAGTGGGCGATCTGGTACGGGTTGCCGGAGTGGTCACCGAGTACTACGACTTTACCGAATTGGATGAGGTCGATGCTGTTGCCGTGTGTGGCAGTGGTTACCAAGTGACGGCCGAGCAGCTGTCCCTGCCGTTTAGCGCTGCCGAAGTGCCGGAGCAATACGAGGGCATGCTGGTGGAGTTCCCGCAGGCGCTGACGGTGAACGATCACTACAACCTGGGCCGCTACGGCGAAGTGACCCTGGCCAATGGCCGCCGCTATATCCCCACTCACAACAATGAGCCCGGCGCGGCGGCCGCAGCCCAAGACAGCGCCAACGAACTGAACAAGCTCATACTGGATGACGGCTCCAATGTGCAAAACCCAGAGCGGGTGCCCTACCCGGTATCCGGTCTCAGTGCCAGCAATACCTTGCGCAATGGCGATACCGTCGCGGGGCTGCGCGGTGTTATCGGGTATAGCTACGGGAATTACCGTATCCACCCGGTAACAGCACCGGATTTTGTTGCGGCCAACCCGCGCGAAAGTGCTCCGCAACTACCCGGTGTGGGCAGTTTGAAAGTTGCCAGCTTCAATGTGCTGAATTATTTCAATGGCGACGGCAACGGCGCGGGCTTCCCGACTGCCCGGGGCGCCGACAGCGAAGCGGAATTCCTGCGCCAGAGAGATAAAATTATCTCCGCTATTCTCGGCCTGAATGCCGACGTAATCGGCCTAATGGAAATTGAAAACGACGGCTACGGTTCCGACAGTGCAATCCGGGATTTGATTGACGGTCTCAACGCCGCCATAGGCAGCGAGCACTATCAATTTATTCATCCGGACCTTGCGCAACTGGGCAGCGATGAAATTGCGGTGGGACTGATTTATCGCAGCGACCGGGTGGTGCCCGTAGGGGCCGCCGCGACAACCGATAGCTACCCCTTCGATGATGCCAACCGCCAGCCCCTGTTGCAGACCTTTAGCGAGCTGTCCAGCGGTGAGATGCTGGCGGTGGTGGTCAATCACTTTAAATCGAAAGGCAGCTGCCCCGGTGACGGCAGTCTGAACGATGACCAGGGCGATGGCCAGGGCTGCTGGAATACCCTGCGCACGGCAGCGGCGGACGCCCTGCTTAGCTGGATCGATACCGATCCCAGCAACAGCGGCACCGAGCGCGTGCTGATACTCGGCGACCTCAATAGCTACGCGCGGGAAAATCCCATCACCACATTAAAGGATGCGGGTTATACCGACTTGCTGGCGGAGTTTGGCGGGGCTGAGGCCTATTCCTATGTTTATAGCGGTGAGTCCGGCTATCTGGATCACGCCCTCGCCAGTGCCGCCCTGGCGCCTTTGGTAACCGGCGCGGTCGACTGGCATATCAATGCCGACGAGCCCCGCGTGCTGGATTACAACACCGAAAATAAAACCGATGAGCAGGTGCAAACGCTTTACTCTGCCGATGCATTCCGCGCATCAGACCATGATCCGCTGGTGCTTGAGCTGGATTTGCGCGCCGACAATCTGCAGCCGCAGGCCGGATTTGCTTGGGGTGTTGAGGGTTTTACCGTGAGCTACTCCGACAGCAGTATCGACAGCGATGGCAATATCGTGCGCTGGGCCTGGGATTTTGGCGATGGCAGCGGCAGCACTGAGCAAAACCCCAGCCACAGTTACGCCGCTGCGGGGACCTATGTAGTTACTTTGCAAGTCGAAGACGATCGCGGTGCGGTCTCTACGGCTGAACAAACTGTGCGGGTGGCAGCGCTTGCTGATATCCAGGCGGATTTTAAAGTACATAATTTCCTGCGCTGGGTATGGGTGGAAGATCGCAGCAGTTACGCCGGCGCTGGCAAGCTGAGCTACGAGTGGGATTTCGGCGATGGCAACAGCCACACCGGCCCCTGGGCCCTGCATCGCTATACCAGCGCTGGCAGTTATGAAATAGCCCTGACGGTGAAAGACGATTTGGGCAGTGAAGATAAAGCCTATCGCCAAATTGAGATTCGCCCGCTGTTTTAGCGTGGATTGAGCGTCGCTAAGCATAAATAATTCGATTTTTTATTGGGCGGCCGGATACCTTTTGGAGGTGTCCGGCCGTTTTCTTTTGTCTGTTTTTATTTTTGGCGGGTTATTGTTTTTTTGGGAGGGGGAGTGGCTTGTGGGTGGGGGTTGGGTGTGGCAGTGTGGGTGTATATTCTGTTTGGTGATTTGGGTGGGGTTTTTATTGGTGGGTGATGGGATAAATTCTATTAATTGAAGAGGCGCTAAACGGTGACGCTAACTTTGAAATCAAACGAAGAAAAAATCTCTGACGCTAATGGAAGGCCTGTGCCTCGATGGACTAAGGTTCATAGTCTACTAGATTTTCATGAGGCTCCCAATACCGGGGGTGTCTATGAAATAGGCTTTCGTCTACCAGAGCGTTACGCTGAACAGAACACAGGCCTCCCGCTGATATCTGGCTATGGCTATCCAATGCATTCGTTTATACCAATGTATGTTGGTAAGCATGAGAATTCTATGCGACAACGTTTGAGGGAACATTTGGAATCATCCTATTCTAACAAAAAGAAGGTTAGAGAGAGAGTTAATAGATGTATAGCAACATACTATAATATGTTGAAATTTGTTAGGACGGCTGGGTGCACTTATATTTGGAAAGCTTTGGCAGGAGTAAATGGTGGGGTCTTGAGGGATTACACCTATCTATTTTCGGAATTGTATTTTACTTGTATCCCTTTGCAAGAGCCGGATAAATTTGAAGGTCTCAGATTGGGGCTTTATGAATATCCTTGGAATGACTACGATCAACCTAAAAATAGAGAACGGATGCTGACTGAGGGGAGTCTAGATTTAAGGATTTTAAGTGAAGCTCAAATCCCTGAAGATGGGATGACACATTGTTATAATTGTGTGGATAGGATTTATAGTGCGAAGGTGATGGTGGACCCTTTCGAGATGTCTGATGATTTTAACACACTGATTGCTGATATCTCAAAAGTTCGACGTGAGGAAAATGCAAGAAGAGTTAAGGAGAATGCGGAGAGGTATTCGAAGGGGGATTTTAATACGGAAAAGATTTTGCCGTCCATTGTTGATACGGAGGATAGAACGGATAATGTAAGGATTGGTGGAGGTAAGAAGGTGTCGCGGAATGTGGTGATACGTATGCTGGCAGGTAAATTCAGGAGGGAGAAGGTTTATAAAGGGATAGATGAAAGAAGAAAAACAAAATAAGACACCCATAGATTGGAGAATGGCGCTGGCAGTGTCTTTGGGTGCCAGTTATGCCGGCTATTTCTTTTTAGTTTTGAATTAAACCCTATGAAATAGAGCAAGTAGATTGGGGTTCTGTTTTGAGGGTGAAATAGTGGGTTTGGATAAAAAGTCAGTAAGAGTGATGTTGGGGATTTATAGGGGTTAGCTTGATGGAGCAGATAGGAAGCGCCGGCAGTCACTGACTCCGTGTGCCCAGCGTTTATCGAGTTGAATACAGGCTTGTCGCACAGCCTCTACCGATCCCACCAGGCCTTTAAAGCGGCTTTCAAAGTTTCGATTGAGATAGAGCCAGTGTTTTGCTGAGATACCCAGCCGATTGAGAATTGGGGGCGTGTCTTCTGAGATAGCGCCACGCTTTTTGGGGTCTAAGTGTCGGCCACTCCAGTCTACCAGTTCCAAATAGTGATCTAGCTGAAAGGGCAGCCCCTTGGGCATATTCAGACGCTCGCCGCCCACAAGGGGTAGCAGATCTTTGGGTTGGCCCCCTGAGGTTGCTGCACGAATACGTTGCTGTATCGAAGTATGATCAGAATCCTCTGAAGTTTTAGCGATATTGGCGCGAATAGGATTAAGGTCGACATAGGCCATACAGGCGGCAAGGGCTTTTTCATCGAGCAGGGCCTGAGATTTAAAACGACCCTCCCAAAAGCGGCCGGTACAATTGTCTTCTGCGTTAGCCAACAACAAAATAAGACACCCATAGATTGGAGGGCTGTGCTGAAATCTCCTTTAGAAGTCGGCTCTGGCAGGTATTTCTTTCTAATTTTGAATTAAACCCTATGAAATAGAGCAAGTAGATTGGGGTTCTGTTTTGAGGGTGAAATAGTGGGTTTGGATAAAAAGTCAGTAAGAGTGATGTTGGGGATTTATAGGGGTTAGCTTGATGGAGCAGATAGGAAGCGCTGGCAGTCACTGACTCCGTGTGCCCAGCGTTTATCGAGTTGAATACAGGCTTGTCGTACAGCCTCTACCGATCCCACCAGGCCTTTAAAGCGGCTTTCAAAGTTTCGATTGAGATAGAGCCAATGTTTTGCTGAGATACCCAGCCGATTGAGAATTGGGGGCGTGTCTTCAGAAATCGCGCCACGCTTTTTGGGGTCTAAGTGTCGGCCACTCCAGTCTACCAGTTCCAAATAGTGATCTAGCTGAAAGGGCAGCCCCTTGGGCATATTCAGACGCTCGCCGCCCACAAGGGGTAGCAGATCTTTGGGTTGGTCCCCTGAGGTTGCTGCACGAATACGTTGCTGTATCGAAGTGTGATTAGAATCCTCTGGCGTTTTAGCGATGTTGGCACGGATAGGATTAAGGTCGACATAGGCCATGCAGGCGGCAAGGGCTTTTTCATCGAGCAGGGCCTGAGATTTAAAACGACCCTCCCAAAAGCGGCCGGTACAATTGTCTTCTGCGTTAGCCTGGCGGGCGATGGATTCATTTAAGCAGCGCATAAACCAGCTAATATCCATTAAGCGTTCCCGCCATAGATCTATCAACTCTTTGAGTTTTCCCTTTTCGCCGCGATCTAGCGAGGCCCCTCGTATGAAGCGCTGGGCCAGGTGGGAAACTTTGAATAGCTCTTGCCAGCGGAGAATCACTTCAGTATCCGACCAGTCCTGCGCGGCTTCTTTGTCAATATAGAGCACGATATGGTAGTGATTGCTCATCACGGCATAGGCTGCGATATCTAGCGCAAATACTCCAGCCAACTTGTGCATTCTTGACTCAATCCACTCACGGCGATGCTCATAGTCAATGCCGGATTGCCTATCCCTGCCGCACAGAAATGCTCGGCGTACACATCGAGATACGCAGTGGTAGTAGGGGGTTGCCTCTAGGGAAATCTGGGCGCTGCGGGGTAAGGGCATCGGTCTCTGTTATCTGTGTTTATATACAGTATTTAATTCTTTGAATTCTGTCGTGTCAATATGGATGGCGTTTATAGCTACGACTTTGATGGCTACCTAAGAAAGCTTCTCTCGGTCAAATTGAGGCTCGTCAGCCGTTTTGGCGGCTTGCTGTTTTTTAGAGAGGGAATGGCTTGTGGCTGGGGTTGGGGATGTGGCACTGTGTGTGAATGTTTGGGTTGGGGATTCGGATGATATTGATGGATTAAATTCTGTTAATTAAAGAGATGGAGAAATGGCGAGAGTAAACTTAGGAAAAGCTAAGGACTGGAATGATAATATAAATAAGCTTAAAACCCCTAAATGGAGTGTTCCGCGCAGGCTGGAACCTGAGAATTTTTTAGGTCTAAAGGATAAGTTTTATGTCTACGAGATAGGTTTTATCGTGAGCGGGGCTGTGGTTCAGCAAAGTTTTGCTCCGGAGGAGATACATGGCCGTGAGTACCCAAAAGCGTTTATCCCAATGTTTGTCGGGAAGGATCAAGGTAGAGGGTGTTGCGGTATAGCAGATTGTTATTACCCAGCGAATAGCAATTGTAATGAAAATATTAGAGATTACCTGGAGGTGTATAGGGATATTGCTGGTGGTTATTTTGGGTTAGCAGGGTATGGTTTTTTAAAATATGGCCTGTACTTTACTTATATTCCTCTGAAAAATCCAGCACACTTTGAGGCTCTAAAGAGATTGGGGATGTTCTATTATCCCTGGAATGATTTTGACGAGCAAAGGGTTAGGAGGGAGGCTTTGATGGCGGAGGATTTGAATGGAAGTGAAGATTTTTTCTCCACCGTTAAGGAGGTTTATCAAGGGGATACGTGGATGCTATATCCTAATCGTTGTCCTTCTGAGCTCCCTGTCAATTTTTTTGGAGAAAACCATGGTGGTGTATCTGCACCACCCCGGCTCACTGGAAGTTATTTGACGGGTGCACCTATAACTGCCGAACTTATATCCGGGGCAGTTGCCAGCTTGGTATCACAAGTGAATCAGTTTAAGGCTGAATTAGAAGGGTTTGGTGCCAAAATGGGAGTGCGGCAAAAAGTAGTTAGTCCAAGAGACAAAGTAGCCAAAATGAGAGCCGGAGTGAAGTTAAGTGCAGCAAAGGTCGAGGTGGCCAAAATTAGGGCGGAGCCAAAATCAACGGTGCCAAGAGTCGAAATGGCCAAAATGAGAGCGGGGTCAAGATTAACTATTCAAAAAAATAAAATGGCTAAAATGAGGTCGAAACCAGAGTTAACCAAAAAATAATATGAAAGTTGTGGAGAGAAAACGCTCTGGTAAGGTTCGCTTATATTTAGAGGGGGCGCAGGCTGCTCCAGTAAATTACGAATTTCAATTTAACTCAATATCCCTGTGATCTACCTTTGGGTTAAGGAAAAATGCTCTATAGAGATGCTTGGGGAGTCGCTACACTACCCTGTGATAGCGCTGACTTTTAAGCTGGCAGATGATCTATTTACTACTTTGCGGAAATCCTTATATATCTCAAGAGTTGCAGTCTGACATGTGTCTCGATATTTATATTTGCGGAATTTTTAATTGTAGATAATTATCAGTGGAGTCTATAGATGCCTTTTTTACCCATGTGGTTAATGCCCGGGAAGACATACGGGCTTATTTTGCATAGATGGAAGTTTGAGGTGGTTAGAAATTTTCGGCTTCTTAAATACTATTTTGATGAGGTTAAACCCTATTTGATAGTGGACAGCCGAGAGAGTCTTGATGTGCGACCTGATCTGGAATATGACATTTGTTCAGAGTGGAGTAGTCACGATTTGACGGAGGAACACTTTGAGACCATAGATGTTTATAGTGCTGCGGGTGAATGCTTTCTGAATAGTAATAATGCGTTTAGTAATCTCGCCAGATTGTTGAAGCCCGAGGGTATAGTGACCATAGAGTTGACTGGCTTCGGGGGCGATGGAGGGGTTTATCATGAGGGTTCTTATAAGCCTATGCTTGATTTCAGGTTTAAATCTTTTGGCTTGCGGCCAACTGAATTGTTTAGAGGTGATGATTCTCTGGTGAAATTTTCGTATCAAAAATTTTTTGATGGGTGAATTTTGAAAAGCTAAGGGTGCGCAATGGGTGAGAAAAATGATGTCTCCATAGATTAGGGGTTGTTTTATTGGTGTTTAGGTCTGGTGGTTTTTCAAAATAAATGACGCGGTATATTAAGTGCCTTTATAGCCTGGATTGGCGGGGGAGGTGGCCGGCCGCTTTCTCCTCTCTCTATTGTTGGCGCCTTATTGTTTCTTCTGTTGTTTTATTGGCTGCGATTAAACTATCGACCTATAGCGTTGCAGGTGAATATCCCGTTTAATTGCCTGGCAGCGGCTAGAGTTTTGTTGCTGGGCGGGTTGATTCCGTTTGGCTTGTGAAGTGTCCGCTGGGTAATATCTGGGGATTTTAAGCGCCATTAGCCAAAGGGATTTGAAAAATGATAGAGGTATATTGGAAAGATCTGCCTTCGTGGGAACCATTGCGCCCGTTGAGCCACTATCTGGATGCTCCAGACACTGCCGGTGTCTACGAGATCGGTTTTAGAAAGGATAAGTATATGGCCTTGCAAAATACGGCTTTTGGCTTGCATGCGGTTGGTTATCCGACGGGTTTTTACCCAATGTATGTTGGCAAGCACAGGCGTTCCCTGCGAAAGCGCCTGGGAGAGCACTTTATCGGTACCAATTCTGTCGGAAGGAATAGAAGGGGATCGAAGGCCAGCCAATCGATTAAAAACTTCTATAACAACTACTTGCCTGACTTGGAGGCCAAGCAGAACCAGATCCCAAAGGCATTGCGCTTCCCGTTAGACGGGCTGTTCTTTACCTGTATTCCCCTGCGGGAGCCGGACCAATTTGAATCTATGGTCAGGTTAAGCCATTTTAATTATCCCTGGAATCGCCGCGATGAAGGGCAGGCGAGGGATCAGGCCGAAGGTACGGAAAGCCGGGATTTCGGTTATACCTATGGGGCCAAAGCGACGCAGTTTATCGGTTGAGTGAATTATTTAGGGATAGTTGGCGGCCTTGTTACAGCGCTGCGGGGGAGAAAGGTGTGCAGGTAGTTGAGATATTGAAAGACTTGAGCCTGGAATGGACCGGCACCCACTCTTTAAAAGAGAGCCTCTCTACCCGCACGCTAACCTATGAAAGCGCCCCCCATTACTCTCTGCCGGAGGCACCACTGGCAGTGGCAAATATCAGTTTTCAGCGGCTGAACTCCCCGGTGCGCCCGACAGTTTAAGCGGTGAAAAAAGGATTAAGTGACGAGCTTATGCGAGAGTGTGAAAAAATAAATTATATTGAATTACCCTCCACAGATTTGAATAAAACCAAGGCATTTTTCCGCGAAGCTTTTGCCTGGACCTTTACCGATTACGGTGCGGAGTATAGTACTTTTTCCAATGCGGGATTGGATGGCGGCTTTTTTAAGTCGGAGCGGAAAAGTACACCAGAAAGTGGATCTGCGCTGGTGGTGCTATACAGTCGCGACCTGGAGGGTACCCTGGAAAAAGTTGTGCGCTATGGCGCTGAAATTGCCAAGCCGATTTTTTCCTTTCCCGGTGGCAGGCGCTTTCATTTTAGGGAGCCCTGCGGCAATGAGTTTGCGGTTTGGTCGGATATGGAGGCTGCGCGGCCAGATTAATATAAAAAGCCCCCGCTGTTACCCGGGGGCTTTTTATTAGCGCTTGCCGCTTCGATTAAGCTTCGAAATCGGTATCCAGCTTTTTATCTACCAGTTGCTTCTTCAGAGTGGTGTACTGGGGAATACCGTTTTTATAGGGAGGGTAGTCCTCGCCCTGGATTAAGGGCAGCAGGTAGTTGCGTCCCGCTTCAGTAATGCCGAAGCCATCTTCGCTGATGTAGTCGCGCGGCATAAACTTTTCCACGTTGGCAACTTCAGACAGCGGTGCCTCTGCGATGGACCAGCTGTACTCTTCACCTTCTGCGCGAATAATAGCCGGCATAATGGCGTTTTTGCCTGCTGCTGCCATTTCTACAGCGGCGCGGCCCACGGCGTAGGCCTGCTCGACATCGGTGGCGGAGGCGATATGGCGCGCGGCGCGCTGGAGGTAATCTGCCAGGGCCCAGTGGTACTTCAGGCCGAGTTCGCTTTTGACCATATTGGCCAGGGTCGGGGCAACACCACCCAGCTGCTTGTGGCCAAAGGCGTCGGTGGTGCCGGCGTCGGCGAGGAAGGTGCCGTCTGCGTACTGGGCGCCCTCGGAGGCGACAATCACGCAGTAACCTTTCTCGTCCACAGTCTTCTGAACTTTGGCGAGGAATTTCTCTTTATCGAAAGCGATTTCCGGGAACAGGATGATATGGGGCGCATCGCCCTCCTGCTCCTGGGCCAGGGCGCCGGCGGCGGCGATCCAGCCCGCGTGGCGACCCATCACTTCGAGGATAAATACCTTGGTGGAGGTGGCGCACATAGAGGCGACATCCATCGCCGCTTCGCGGGTGGAGACGGCAACATATTTGGCAACGGAGCCAAAGCCCGGACAGTTGTCGGTCAGCGGCAGGTCGTTATCCACAGTTTTGGGGATATGGATGGCCTGAATGGGGTAGCCCATGGTCTCGGACAGCTGGGATACTTTCAGGCAGGTATCTGCGGAGTCGCCGCCACCGTTGTAAAAAAAGTAGCCAATATTGTGCGCCTTGAAAACTTCGATCAGTCGCTCGTACTCGGCGCGATTCTCTTCCAGGCTCTTCAGTTTATAGCGGCAGGAACCAAAGGCGCCGGAGGGGGTGTGGCGCAGTGCGGCGATATCTTCTGGACTCTCCTGGCTCACGTCGATCAGTTCCTCGCGCAGTGCGCCGAGAATACCGTTGAGGCCCGCATAGACATTGCCAATTTTGTCCTGGTTTTCACGCGCAGCTTCGATTACGCCGCAGGCGGATGCGTTGATCACGGCGGTCACACCACCGGACTGCGCATAGAAGGCGTTCTTTTTCGACATGGTTATCCTGTGTTTTAGAGATATAGGAAAGTGTTCCGATCCGGTAATCCGCCTCGCATCTCGTTTTAAGGCCTGTGCCAGTGGGGATAACCGGGAGCTCGTATCGGGGTTGGCACTACTGGGAAAATCCTACTCCCGCTGAGGGGATGAGGCCAGCCAGTGCGGGGGTGGAGTCTAATGGAATAGCGATAAAATTGCATGGTAACTGCGGTATTTGGCAATTACTGCCCCGATTTGCCATGTTAAGCTTGCGCCGCAACCCGTAGGAGTACACTTTTCCGCTATGCATATTCATATATTAGGTATTTGCGGCACATTTATGGGCAGCTTGGCCCAGTTGGCAGTGGCGGAAGGCCACCGCGTTACCGGCAGTGATGCCAATGTCTATCCGCCCATGAGCACCCAGTTGCAACTGGCGGGTATCCAGATTACCGAGGGCTATGATGCCGCGCAGCTGGAGCCGGCCCCGGACCTGGTGATTATCGGCAACGCTATGTCCCGGGGGAATCCGGCGGTGGAGGCGGTACTGGAGAAGGGGCTGCCCTATACCTCCGGCGCCCAGTGGTTGTGCGATCACTTCTTGGGCAATCGCTGGGTATTGGCGGTGTCCGGTACCCACGGTAAAACCACCACCGCCAGTATGCTGGCCTGGATTCTGGAAGCGGCAGATATGCAGCCGGGCTTCCTGATCGGCGGGGTGCCGGGTAATTTTGGCGTTTCCGCCCGCCTGGGAGAGTCCCCCTTCTTTATTGTCGAAGCGGATGAATATGACACCGCCTTTTTCGACAAGCGCTCCAAATTTGTACACTATCGCCCGCGCACCGTGATTATCAACAATCTCGAATTTGACCACGCGGATATCTTTGAAGATCTGGCGGCGATCCAGAAACAGTTCCACCACCTGGTGCGCACGGTGCCCGCCAGCGGCCTGATTGTGGCCTCTGCGGAGCAGAATGTAGAGCAGGTGCTGGAGAAAGGCTGCTGGAGTGAAGTGCAGCGGGTCGGCGATGATTGGTGCGCGGTGGATGTCGCCGCCGATGGCAGCCGTTTTAGCGTCCAGTTTGCCGGTGAGACCGTGGCGCGGGTCGAGTGGGACCTGACCGGGCAACACAATGTACAAAATGGCCTCGCCGCGATAGCGGCGGCGCGCCATGTGGGGGTTACCCCGGAATTGAGTGCGGCGGCCCTGGGGCGCTTCCAGGGGGTTAAGCGCCGTATGGAGTGCCTGGGTGAGGTTGCCGGCATCCGTGTCTACGATGATTTTGCCCACCACCCCACGGCGATAGAATCCACTCTGAACGGCCTGCGCGCAAAAGTGGGGCAGGACAAAATTATTGCCCTGATTGAGCCGCGCTCCAACACCATGCGCATGGGGATACACCGGGAGGCCCTGGCCCAGGCCTGCTCCGGGGCCGATATGGTGCTGTGGTATCAGCCCCAGGGGATGAACTGGTCGCTGGATCAAGTTATCCACGACAGCCCGGTACCGGCAAAAGTGTTTGACTCCGTTGAAAGTGGGGTGGCACTGGCGGTGGAACTCGCCGCTGAGGGCAGCCATATCGTGGTGATGAGCAACGGCGGCTTTGGCGGTATCCACCAGCGCTTGATCGGCGCCCTGGAACAGAAATACGATCTGTAAGTCAGACAATCACTGCCCTTGCGCCACCCAGTGTGCGCGGGGCCGAATAAGGGATCGACCTTGCACCAATCCTCTTTCGAAAAAACCGTGACCCTGGCCATGACCGGGGCTTCCGGTGCCCAGTACGGTTTGCGCCTGCTGCAATGCCTGTTGGCGGCGAACGTTCGCGTATGGCTACTGCTGTCCGAGGCGGCCCAGGTGGTGATCAACACCGAAACCGATATGCAGCTGCCCGAGGGCGATGAGCGCGAGTTACAGGCGTTTCTCGCCGAGCGCTTTGCCGCGCAGGCGGGACAGCTGACTCTGTTTAGCAAGCGGGACTGGTTTTCCCCGGTGGCCTCGGGAACCGGAGCCCCCGCCAGTATGGTGATCTGCCCGGCCAGTGGCGGCACCCTGTCGGCGGTGGCCTGCGGGGCCTCGAACAACCTGATTGAGCGGGCCGCCGATGTGGCCCTGAAAGAGCGCCGCCAGTTAATCCTGGTCCCCCGCGAGGCGCCTTACTCCGAGATTCACCTGGAAAATATGCTCAAGCTCACCCGTATGGGAGCGATGATTCTGCCGGCCAGCCCGGGTTTTTACCAGAAGCCCGGCTCGGTCGAAGATATTGTGGACTTCGTGGTGGCGCGGCTGCTCGACCAATTGGGTATAGAGCAGAAACTCCTGCCCAGTTGGGGGGATCAAAATGGTTGAGACGGTAAAGCCGAGTATCACCATTCACTTTTGTGTGCAGTGCAACTGGATGTTGCGCGCTACCTGGATGGCCCAGGAGTTGCTGTACACATTTGCCAGTGATTTAAATCAGGTTGCGTTGCAGCCCGGTAGTGGGGGAGTATTCGAAATTCGGATTGGTGAAAATTTAATCTGGGAGCGCAAGCGCGACGGCGGTTTCCCCGAAGCCAAGGAGCTTAAGCGGCGGGTCAGGGACACCCTGTTTCCCGGTCGTGACCTGGGACATATCGATAAACCCTGAAAAAAGTTTCAATAAAACAGCGCTATGGCAAATTCAGGTTTGCGAAATCATTGCCGGGGCGAACAATGTTTGTGCCGCAATGCGGTCAGTTTTTAGTTTGGATAAGAAGCGGAATTTTATGCTACCAGCTTTACAGAAGTCCTATGAATACCTGGTGACCAAGCGACCCGCTGCGGTGTTGGTGGTGATCGGCTTGTTAACCCTGCTGGCGGCCCTGGGCCTGCCCCGGCTGAAGATCGACGCCTCCGCCGATTCCCTGACATTGGAGGCCGATCAATCCCTGGATTACTTCCGCGAGATTTCCGAGCGCTATGCCAGTGGCGACTTCCTCGTCGTTACCTACCGCTCCAAGACCGGGGACCTGTTCAGCGATGAGTCCCTGCACACCCTGGGCAAGTTGCGGGATCAACTGGCCAAGGTCGACGGTGTGTCCAGTGTGCAGAGCATTCTCGATGTGCCCCTGTTGTACAGCCCCAAACTGGCGCTCACCGATATCAGCGATGAGGTGCGCACCCTCTCCAGGCCCGATGTGGACCGGGATATGGCCCGGCAAGAGTTCCTCTCCAGCCCAATTTATCGGGAGCTGATCCTGAGCCCGGACGGGCAGACAACCGCACTGCTGGCGAACTTAACCCTGGATAGCCGGGGTATTGAGATGGTGCGCGAGCGGGATGCCCTGCGCAGCAAGCGCAATAGCGAGGGCCTGACCCCGCAAGAGGCCGCTCGCCTGGAAGAGATAAGCGCGGTCTACCTGGCCCACCGCACTGAACAGGAGAAAGTGGCTCACCAGCGGGTCGATACGGTGCGCGCTATCCTGGCCGGCTACAGCGGTGAGGCGGAGCTGTTCCTCGGTGGTGTAACCATGATTACCGCCGATATGATTTCGTTTATTAAAAGCGACCTGCTGGTTTTCGGTATCGGTATTCTCGCTTTTATCGTGATCACCCTGCTGCTGATTTTCCGCCAGCCGCGCTGGGTACTGCTGCCGCTGCTGACCTGTGTCACCACTGCGATTGTGATGCTGGGGCTGCTCAGCTGGCTGGACTGGCGACTCACGGTGATCTCGGCCAACTTTGTCGCGCTGCTGCTGATTATCACCCTGGCGATCACGATTCATCTGGCCGTGCGCTACCGGGAATATATCGCCCAGAACCCGGACTGGGATCTTGAAACGCTGGTGTTGCAGACGGTGCGCTTTATGGCCAAGCCCTGTCTGTATACCGCGCTGACCACCATTGTGGCTTTTGCCTCTCTGGTGGTGAGCGGCATCCGCCCGGTAATCGACTTTGGCTGGATGATGACAATGGGGGTGACCGTGGCCCTGCTGCTGTCGTTCCTGATTATTCCCAGCTTCCTGATGCTGCTGCCGAAGCGCGTGGGCAGTGTGAGTGCGGATAACTCCCACGCATTTACCCTGCAATTTTCCCGCTTTGCCGAGCGCCACAAGTTTGTAGTGCTGGGTATCTCCCTGGTCGCAGCGGTGGTGAGCGTGGTGGGGATTGCGCAGTTGAAAGTGGAAAACCGTTTTATCGATTACTTCGACGATTCCACTGAGATTTACCAGGGCATGCTGGTGATCGACCGCCGCCTGGGCGGCACCGTGACCCTGGATATTATTCTGGATCAGCCCGAGGAGCAGGACGCGGCCTTCGAGGGCGAGGAGGACCCCTTCGCGATGGAAGCCGAGGAAGACCCCTTCGCCGTGGAGGAGGACCCTTTTGCCAGCGATGATCCTTTCGGCAGTGAAGAGGCATCCCCGGAGCAGAGCTACTGGTTTACCGTGGCCGGCTTGAGCAAACTGGAGCAGTTGCACGATTACCTGGAGCAGCAGCCGGAGATTGGCAAGGTGCAATCACTGGCAACCCTGTACAAGGTCGCCAAAGATCTGAAAGGCGGCCCCCTCAATGACTTTGAGCTGGCAGTGGCCAATACCAGCCTGCCGGCAGAAATCCGCTCGGTGCTGGTAAATCCCTACCTGTCGGCGGAGAACAACCAGGCCCGCATTACCCTGCGGGTGATGGAGACAGACCCGACGCTGCGCCGGGATGAATTGATCCAGCGTATCTACAACTACGCCCACAATGAGATGGGTGTAGCCCCGGAAAATATCCACCAGACCGGCCTGCTGGTTCTGTATAACAATATGTTGCAGAGTCTGTTCAAGTCCCAGATTCTGACTTTGGGTGCGGTCTTTGTCGGCATCCTGCTGATGTTCCTGGTGCTGTTCCGCTCCCTGTGGATAGCGCTGATCGCGCTGGTGCCGAATATGTTGGCTGCCTGCGTGGTACTCGGTGGTATGGGGCTCGCGGGTATTCCGCTGGATATGATGACGATTACTATCGCCGCGATTACCGTGGGCATCGGTGTGGATCACGCGATTCACTACCTGTATCGCTTCCGCGCCGAGTTTGCCAAAGACGGCAATTACCTGGCGACCATGCACCGCAGCCATGCCACTATCGGCCGCGCCATGTTCTACACCGCGATTACGATTATTGCCGGTTTCTCAATTCTGGCGCTGTCGAAGTTTGTGCCGTCGATTTACTTCGGCCTGCTCACCGCGCTGGCGATGTCTGCCGCACTGCTGGGTTCCCTGACCCTGCTGCCGCTGTTGCTGGTGATGTTCAAGCCCCTCGGTCGCCAGAGACAGGCCGATGAGGTCGAGCCCGAGGTGTCGCTACAGGAGGCGCCGAGCGCCTGAAGAGAAGGAATTTGGAGTACAAAAAAGCCGGGATAATCCCGGCTTTTTTGTGTCTGCTAAACAGCGCGGACTCAGTCCTGGCGGCTGGTGATTTCCAGCAGGTGGTAGCCAAACTGGGTTTTGACCGGGCCGTGCACCTTGTGCAGCTCCTCGGAAAATACGACCTTGTCGAATTCGGGAACCATCATTCCCTTGCTGAAGGAGCCCAGGTCACCGCCGGAACGGCTAGAGGGGCACTGGGAGTACTGCTCGGCAATTTTGCCGAAGTCAGCGCCGTTCTCAATTTGCTGTTTCAGGTCCTGGCACTGCTGCTCACTTTCAACCAGGATGTGACGAGCGGTTGCTGTAGGCATGAAAAATCTCCGTTTGGTCAATTTACCGCAGCAGCTTAAAGGCTGGGTGTTGGGCTTGCCAGAGACAATTGTCCCAAATTGGAAAAACTTACCCCAATTCGGCGGATTGGCGGTAAAAAGTCTGGTGCCCCGCCACAGGCTATCCCCGGGCGGTGGTATCTTTAGGGCACAGCAAAATAATGAGTGACCACCTTGCAACAGATTCCCCTTTTTCCCCTCAGTGTCCCCCTGTATCCCGGCGTAACTTTGCCCCTGCGGATTTTTGAGCAGCGCTATATTCACCTTGTCAGTGAGTCCATGAAAACCAATAGCGGTTTTGGCATTGTATTGATTCGCTCCGGGGGCGAAGTGGGGCGGGCCTCTGTATGGCCTCTCGGCGTGTATGTCGAGATTGTCGACTGGGGGCAGGGCGAGGGGGGCCTGCTGAACGTAGAGGTGAAAGGCCGGCGCCGCTTTCGCATCGTCAGAACCAGTCGCGCAGAAGATGACTTGCTTCTGGGGGAGGTGGAGTGGCTGCCCGAGGACGAGGAAAAACCGGTTCCGGTGGATTGCGACGGCCTCCTGTCGGTGTTGGAGGAGCTCAAGGAGCGGGCGCACACACTGTCGCTCAAATTTGAGCCGGTGGATTCGGCCGACGCGCTCTCCTGGCAGCTGGCACAACTTTTGCCGCTGGAAGACAAGGTGCGCACAGACCTGTTGGCGGTGCGAGATCCGCTTATGCGGCTTGCGACCATCGCGGAGAACCTGGACCGCTGGGCCCGGGAATAGACCGCTATAAAACCCTGGGGCGCGGCAATCGGCACTTTCAAGCGGATCGCGCTGGGTTATACTGCGCGGCCGACCGGATTTTGCACGGAGAGCCAAGTGACCGCCACAGACACCGCTGATCAGCAATCCACCCGCGCCAAGCTCGAACATATGGGGCGTGCCGCCCGCGCCGCAGCCAGACAGATAGCTGGCGCCGATACCGCTACCAAAAATCGCGCCCTCAAAGCCATCGCCGCCCAACTGGAGGCCCAGCGACCGTCTTTATTAGAGGCCAATGCACTGGATATGCAGGCGGGGCGCGAGCGCGGCTTGGACGCGGCTCTGCTCGACCGCCTGGAACTTAACGATGCCCGTATCGACGCTATGATCGAGGGGCTGACCCAGGTTGCAGAACTGCCCGACCCGGTGGGGGAAGTTGCAGACTTGCGCTACCGCCCCAGCGGTATCCAAGTGGGCAAAATGCGTGTGCCCCTGGGGGTGGTGGGCATTATTTATGAGTCCAGACCCAATGTGACCATCGATGCGGCCAGCCTGTGCCTGAAATCCGGCAATGCCACCATTTTGCGTGGGGGCAGTGAAGCGCTGCACTCCAACAAGGCAATTGCCAGCTGTATTGTGGCCGGCCTGCGCGAAGCGGGTTTGCCGGAAACGACGGTGCAGGTTGTAGATACCACCGATCGCGCGGCGGTGGGTGCCCTGATTACCATGCCGGAATATGTGGATGTGATTGTTCCCCGCGGCGGTACGGGCCTGATTGAAAGGATCAGCCGCGAGGCGCGGGTACCGGTGATCAAACACCTGCACGGTGTCTGCCACGTCTATATTGATGACCGTGCCGATCTGCAAAAGGCATTTGATATCGCCCTCAATGCCAAGACTCACCGCTACGGTGTTTGCAACGCCATGGAGACACTTTTAGTTGCCGAGACGGTTGCGGCGGATATACTGCCGCGCTTGGCCAGTGCCTACGGGGAGAAAGGGGTGGAGCTGCGCGGTTGTGACCGCACCCGTGAAATCCTTCCCCACTGTGTTGCGGCGACAGAGGAGGATTGGAGCGAGGAGTACCTGGCCCCGGTTCTCGCCGTGCGGGTTGTCGCGGATATGGCGGCGGCCATGGCGCATATCGCCCGTTACGGTTCCGGTCATACCGAGGCCATTGTCACCCAGGACTACAGTCGCAGCCGTCGCTTTATGAGTGCTGTGGATGCCAGTTCGGTGATGATTAACGCTTCCACCCGCTTTGCGGATGGTTTCGAATACGGACTGGGGGCGGAAATTGGTATCAGTACTGATAAAATCCATGCCCGTGGCCCGGTTGGTCTGGAGGGACTGACCTCGCAGAAATGGATTGTGTTCGGGGATGGCCATATCCGCCAATAGATATTTTCCCGCAGGCGCTGCGAGCACGAGAGGTAATAGTGGCGAGCAAAAGGCATACACTGGCCCTGTTTGGCGGCACCTTTGATCCGATCCATTTCGGTCATCTGCGCATGGCGCTGGAGCTGCGCCAGCTGCTCGAATTTGATGAGATGCGCCTGCTGCCGAGTCACCAGCCGGCCCACCGGCAGAGCCCCGGGGTCTCCTCCCGCCAGCGCAGCGAAATGCTGGCCCTGGCGCTGGAGGGTTGTGAGGAATTAACTCTGGATGAGCGGGAACTTGTTCGCGGCGGCTCAACCTATACGGTGGATACTCTGGAGGAGCTGCGCAGTGAGCTGGGAGACGAAGTCTCCATCAGTTTCTGTATGGGACTGGATTCCCTGTTGAGTTTGCATCGCTGGCACCGCTGGGAGCGCCTCTTGGAACTGGCGCACTTAGTAGTGGTGACCCGGCCCGGTTGGCATTTGCCGGATCGGGATAGTGAAGGGCAGGGGCCCCTTGTCGAGTTGTTGGAGCGCCACCGGGGCACTGCTACAGACTTGCATACCCGGGCCTATGGCTGCCTACTGTTGCGGGAACAGAGCCTGCTGCCAATTTCCGCGACACAAATTCGTGAATTAATTAAAAGTGGTCAATCGCCACGCTATTTATTGCCGGCCACAGTGTTGCAGTACATAGAAAACCATCGACTTTATACAGAGGTCGCCTCCGGCGACCCGCAATGAATCAAGGTGTTATGACAAATATTAAAGATATCGCTCTCAACGCGCTGGAGGATTTGAAAGGTAAGGATATCGTTGATCTGGATGTCTCCGGACTTTCAGATGTAATGGATAGCCTGCTGATCTGCACCGGTACTTCCAGCCGCCAGGTAAAATCTCTGGCAGAGAACGTTGTGGACGACCTGAAGAAAGAAGGTATCCGCCCTATTGGCGTTGAAGGCGTCGAGCAGGGCGAGTGGGTGTTAGTTGACTATGGCGATCTAGTCGTTCATGTCATGCTCGCCGATGTTCGCGGCTTCTACGACCTGGAGAAACTCTGGTCCATGACGCCGAACACCCGCGACGATGCCGATGGCAGCGATCCACACCGGGATTAATCGCTGTGAAAATCCGCATTCTGGCCGCCGGTGGAAAAATGCCGGCTTGGGTGCAGGAGGGCTACGCCGAGTACGCCAAGCGCCTGCCCCGGGAAATCGCCCTGGAAATGGTGGAAATCCCCCTGGGGCAGCGGGGCCAAAAAAGCTCTGCGGCCCTGATTGAAAAAGCGCGTAAAAAAGAGGGTGAGGCAATGCTCGCCGCTGTGGGCCCTCGGGATCACGTGGTGGCGCTCGATGTGAAAGGCAAGCCCTGGAGCACCGAGCAGCTGTCGACCCAGCTGAGGGATTGGCAGCTACTGGGGGAAAATGTCAGTCTGTTTATCGGTGGGCCCGACGGCTTATCTGAAGACTGCCTCGCCCGCGCGCGCCAGCGCTGGTCCCTGTCCCCACTCACCTTGCCCCACCCGCTGGTGAGGGTGGTTTTGGCGGAACAAATTTATCGCGCCTGGACTCTATTGGCCGGGCACCCCTATCACAAATAATGGGTTTGCGATAAGTCGTGGAGAGATTTGCCGACTCGGTTCTCTCTCCCGGCTCGCCCTGTGTTAATGTAGGATTTAGATTTTTTGCACGCCAGTCAAAAACCATCGACTAGATTCTGATGCCGCACGATTACCGCTTCAAGGTCCCCTTCAAGGCCTCTTTTCAGCCTTCGCCCAAGGACCCGCTCAAGGATCCCCTTACCGAACAGCGGCTGTTTCGCAACCGAATGCTGGTGGCGCTTGTGGGGGTGATCGCTCTGCTGGGGGTTTTAGTTGCGCGCTTTTACAACTTGCAGGTAGTGAATTACGAAGACTACCGCACCGCCTCTGATATTAACCGCATTCAGGTACGCCCGGTCGCGCCGACCCGGGGCTTGATCTACGACCGCAATGGCCTCTTATTGGCGGATAACCGCCCCAGTTACAGCTTGTTGATTGTGAGCGAGCGGGTTCGCGAGATGGACGCCACCCTGGAGCTGATCGGCAATCTGGTGCGGCTCGATGAAAACGATATCGCCAAATTCCGCAAGCGCCTCAAACGCCCGCGCGCCTCATATGCGCCAGTCCCCCTCCGTTTTCGACTGACCGACGATGAAATAGCCCGTATCAGTGTCAATCAATTCCGTATGCCGGGGGTGTCGGTGGGGGCGGAGTTGGTGCGCTACTACCCCCTTGGAGACCTCTTTGCCCACAGTGTGGGCTATATGGGGCGAATCAGTGACCGCGATCTGAGTAATTTTACTGAGGGTGATGTGCGCCGCTATAGCGGTACTCGCAGCATTGGCAAGGTCGGGCTGGAGCGCTCCTACGAGGACCTGCTACTGGGGGAGGTCGGTTATGAGAATGTTGAGGTCAATGCCCATGAGCGGGTATTGCGGGTACTTGAGCGCGAGGACCCCAAGCCCGGTGCGGACCTGGTCCTCAACTTGGATGCGCGCCTGCAACAGGTGGCCTCGGATGCCCTCGGTGACCGTCGCGGTGCGGTGGTCGCGATCGATGTGAACAGCGGTGGCGTGCTGGCGTTTGTCAGTAAGCCGTCCTTCGACCCCAACTTATTTGTGACCGGTATCAGCTTTGCCGACTACCGCGCCCTCAGTGATTCCCTCGATGTCCCCCTGTTTAATCGCGCGGTGCAGGGGCGCTATCCGCCCGGTTCTACGATAAAGCCACTGATGGGATTGGGGGGGCTTCAGGCGGGTATTATCACTCGGGAAACTACCGTCAAGGACCCTGGCTTCTACAAGCTGCCCAACGATCCCCGCATCTACCGCGACCACGTGCGTTGGGGCCACGGCGACAAGGTAGATCTGATACAGGCCACGGCGCAGAGCTGTGATGTCTACTTCTGGGATATGGCGCACCGCTGGGATATCGATGAGATGCACAGCATTGCCACTCATTTTGGCCTGGGCGCCAAGACCGGGATCGATCTGCCGATAGAGAGTTCAGGGTTGTTTCCGTCGCGGGATTGGAAGCGCGGTGCCCGGGGTATGCCCTGGTTTCCCGGCGACAGTTTAAATGCGGTACTGGGGCAGGGCTTTGTCTTGGCGACACCACTGCAATTGGCAGTGATGACGGCAACGATTGCCAATCGCGGTACCCACTACCGCCCGCAGATGGTCAAGTCGATCAATGGGGTGGCACAGCCCGCAGAGATACTGCACAACTTTGAGGCCCGCCCGGATCACTGGGACCTGGTGTTTGAGGGGATGGAGGCCGTGGTCAACCATCGCACCGGCACCGGCAAGCGGGCCGGCAGAGACTTGGATTTCCGCGTGGCGGGTAAATCCGGTACTGCCCAGGTGGTCGGTATTGCCCAGGGGGCGCGTTATGACTCAGAAGCCCTACAGGAACGCCACCGCGATCACGCTCTGTTTGTGGCCTTTGCCCCGCTGGATAATCCCCGTATTGCCGTCTCTGTGCTGGTTGAAAACGGTGAGGGCGGGGGAAAGGTGGCGGCACCTATAGCGCGGGAGCTATTTGCCGAGTGGGTGCCACGGCAGCAACAAGAGTCGCAGAAAACGGCAGATACGATGAGTTTGAGTGAGGGGGCGGGCAATAATGGCTAGTCGCGACTTTTCCCACCGTTTATCAGAGGTCCACGGTAGTCTGCGCAAACCGGTCAGTCTCTCCCGTCGCCTGCACATTGATATACCGCTGCTGGTGCTGTTGTTGGTGCTGGCTGCGGTGGGGCTCGGGGTGCTGTACAGCGCCTCCGGCGGCGATATGAACTATGTGCGCCGCCAGTCGATCTTTATGTGCGCGGCTTTTGTCGGCATGTTTATCGTGGCGCAAATTCCCCTCGACTTCTACAGGCGCTGGTCTCCCTGGGCCTATTTGGGCGGCTGTGTGCTCCTGGTCGGGGTGTTGTTTATTGGCACCAAGGCGATGGGCGCACAGCGCTGGCTGGAAATCGGTGGGTTTCGCTTTCAGCCATCGGAGGTGATGAAGCTCGGTGTGCCTATGGCGGTGGCGGCTTACCTGCATCAGCGCCGCCTGCCGCCCTCGCTGCCGACAGTGATGGGCGCACTGGCGATTGTAGCGATTCCGGCAGCGCTGATTGTGCGCCAGCCGGATTTGGGCACTTCAATCCTGATTGCCGCGTCTGGGCTTTTTGCCCTGTACCTGGCGGGGTTGAGCTGGGCGATGATCGGAGCAGCGGCAATGACTTTGTTGGTTGCCGCCTATCCTATCTGGCACTGGGGGCTCCACGATTACCAGCGACAGCGAATTTTGACTCTGCTCAATCCAGACGATGATCGTTTTGGCGCGGGTTGGAATATATTTAACTCCAAGGCGGCTATCGGCTCAGGTGGTGTCTACGGCAAGGGCTACCTTCAGGGCACCCAGTCGCAGCTGGATTTCCTGCCGGAGAGCCACACCGATTTTATTATCGCGGTACTGTCGGAGGAGTGGGGGATGCGCGGCGCCTTGTTACTGCTTTTGCTATATGTACTAATTATCTCCCGTGGTATTTATATTAGCTTTATGGCCCAACACGTATTTGGCCGGCTGCTGGCTGGGAGTATAACTCTCACTTTTTTTGTCTATGTCTTTGTAAACATTGGTATGGTTACAGGATTATTGCCGGTGGTCGGTGTACCTTTGCCCGTGATCAGTTATGGCGGGACATCCCTAATTACGTTGATGGCCGGGTTTGGCCTGCTGATGGCTGTTGCGACTGAGCGGCGCCGAGTACATTTTTAATAGGCGCTTTAAGGAAATTAATCGGATTTTAGAGACGCGAGATGAAGACAGGAGTGGTCGTTTTGAAGTGGACCTCGGGATTATTGATCGGGATGGGCCTGGCCCTCGCCGCCTGTGCAAAGGAGCCTGGTCACGGTAACAACCAGCAGGCGCAGGAATTCGTCGATTATATGGTGCAGGAGCACGATTTTAACCGCGAAGAAATGCAGCAGCTGATGCGCGAGGCAAAGCGCAAGGATGCCATTCTCAAGGCGATCAAACGCCCCGCCGAGAAGGCCAAGCCCTGGTATGAATACCGCAAAATGTTCATCACCCCGAGGAGTATTGCCGGTGGCGTGGACTTTTGGGATCAGAATGCCGAGGCCCTGGCTGAGGCTGAAAAAAAATATGGCGTACCCGCCGAGATGATCGTTGCCATTATCGGTATTGAGACCCGCTACGGTGGCAATATGGGCGGCTACCGGGTGCTGGATGCGCTCTCCACCCTGGCGTTCAACTACCCCCGCCGCTCGGCGTTTTTTACCAAAGAGCTGGAGAATTACCTGCTGCTGACCCGCGAGCAGGATATGGACCCGCTGGCCCTCAAGGGCTCCTATGCCGGCGCTATGGGCTACGGCCAGTTTATGCCTTCCAGCTATCGCTCTTATGCGGTGGACTTTAGCGAAGACGGCAAGGCGGATATCTGGAACGATCCCACCGATGCCATCGGCAGTGTGGCCAACTATTTTGTAAAGCACGGGTGGAAGCCCGGCGAGCCGGTTGCCGTACTGGCGAGCCCGCGCCCCAATGCGGATATGACCATCGTCAACGATACCCTGCGGCCGCAGTGGACGGTGGGCGAGCTGGCGGATAAAGGCTTTAGCGCCACCAGCCAGGTGGCCCCGGAAATGCCCGCCAATGTATTTTCTCTGCAAACGGAGCAGGGCAAACAGTACTGGCTGGGCCTCAACAACTTTGCCACTATCACCCGCTATAATCGCAGTCGTCTCTATGCCATGGCCGTCAACGACCTGGCTCAGGAGATCGTCAAAGCGAGAGGTGGCAAGTCTTAAGGCGGCCTTAGCTGCGCTGCTAAATTCGGTCCAAATGGAGGGAACCATTTGGACTTTTGACGTTCTGACTCTTTCTATCTTATTTCGCAGTACCAGATAATAACGGTTTGGAGACGGCAGCAATCGCGCGCCGGGGGGATTATGTTTCAGTGCAAAGCGCGTTGGGGAGTGGCCCTGGCGGTCCTGATATTGGCGGCCTGTAGTAGCCCGCAGCCAAAACCGCAGAAAAGCCAAAATACCACGCCGGATTTTAATAGTCTTAAAGATAGCGGCCCTTCCACACCGGTGAATATGCAAGCCGCCCCAGAGCCTATCCCTGTGCGCGAGCCTATCGGTGATGCGGGCAATAAATCCCCCTACAAGGTCAACGGCGTCACCTATCGTGTGCGCAATGATGTCAAAGGTTACAAAGAGGTGGGGCACGCCTCCTGGTACGGGACAAAATTCCACGGCCGGCGCACCGCAAATGGCGAGATCTACAATATGTACGCCATGTCTGCCGCCCACAAAACGCTGCCGCTGCCCAGTTACGCCAAGGTGACCAATCTCGACAATGGCCGCAGTATTATTGTGCGGGTAAACGATCGGGGCCCCTTTGTGCACGGGCGAATTATCGACCTGAGTTATACCGCTGCACAGAAGCTCGGCTATCTGGATCAAGGCGTTGCCCGGGTTGAGGTGGAAGCGCTGGACCCGGCCTCACTGCCCGCTGCCAATGAAGTGCTGGCCAACAGCGATGGCACTGCGGGCTTGGCAGAAGATACGACTATTAAACTGCCCGATAATACCTATTTGCAGGTCGGCGCCTATAGCAACGCAACACAGGCCCGGGAGATTCGCGCCCAGTTGGCCGTTGCCATTGACTATCCTGTTGCGGTTAGTTCCGTTCAGCGCGGCGGCAAGACTTTTTATCGGGTGCGAATAGGCCCGCTAACCCAACAGCGAGCCCTGGCAACTGCGCGGGAAACGGTTGAGCAAAAACAGCTTGGCCAGCCACAGGTTGTTTATGAATAATGTTTTTGGGCTTATGGGCATCAATGCGGTGGGGTAAATCTCCCCAGATGCTCTATGACTATTCCGGCGGGCGATAGTCATTTGAATACCCATTCACAAAATACTGCGCACTGGCGCCTTTTTTCTTGTATTTTGTAATCTTGTAATGATGGGCGGCGTTTGGTGACAAGCTGTAGCGCCGCTGATTAACCCTGTAGTCTTCGTTGCAGGTTAGTCCATAGCCAACGAAAACGAGGAATGACGAGACATATACCTATGATGACACGGATTATCGCCTGTTCTTTCCTGTTGTTCTGTGCGGGCCTGGCCCAGGCGCAATCTCTTATCCCGGCACCGCCCCAGCTGGCGGCCAAGTCTTACCTGCTGCTGGATGCCAATACCGGCCAAGTATTGGTTGAGCACGAGGCGGATACCCAGCTCCCCCCGGCGAGCCTTACCAAAATGATGACGGCTTATATCGTCTCTGAGGAAATCCTGAAAGGGAGTATCAAAGAGAACGATATGGTGCGCATTTCCGAGAAGGCCTGGCGCAAGGGCGGCTCGAAGATGTTCGTCAAAGTGGGTGACCAGGTGCCGGTGATCGACTTGATGCGCGGTGTCATTATCCAGTCCGGCAATGATGCCAGTATCGCCCTGGCCGAGCATGTGTCCGGTAGCGAAGAAGTCTTCGCCGAGGTGATGAACCAGCAGGCCGAACTGCTGGGCATGGAGCATACCCACTTCGTCAATGCGACCGGCTGGCCAGCTGAGGGGCATTTAACTACTGCCCGCGACCTGGGCATTTTGGCCCGCGCACTGGTGATGGATCACCCGGAACACTACGACATTTACTCCGAGAAATACTTCAGCTATTCCGGTATTAACCAGCCCAACCGCAACCGCCTGTTGTGGCGCGACTCCTCTGTCGACGGTATCAAGACCGGTCATACAGAAGAGGCCGGCTACTGCCTGGTAGCTTCGGCGATGAAGCGCGGTATGCGCCTGATCGCGATCGTGGTGGGCACCGATAGCGATGAAAAACGCGCTTCCGAGACCCAAAAACTGCTGGCTTACGGCTTCCGCTACTACCAGACCCACAAGGTCTACGGCCAGGGTGAAGAGCTGCAAACCGAGCGTGTCTGGGGCGGGGAAGAGCCCAGCGTGGGCATTGCCGTAGCCAAAGACGTGTTTGTCACTATCCCCCGTGGTGGTGAGGACAGCATTAAAGCGGACCTGATTGTGGCCGGTGAGCTGGAAGCGCCTGTGCAGAAGGGTCAGCCGGTAGGTAAAGTGGTTGTGACCCTGGACGGCGAAACCGTTGCCGACGTTAAGGCGGTTGCCGCCGAAGATGTGGAGCGCGCCGGTTTCTTTAAGCGTATGTGGGACTCCATCAAGCGCTTTATGATGGGCTTTTTCAGCTGATTTCGGCCTCGGGGATGGGAATGATTCCCATCCCTGTCCATCCCTCCCTACACCTCTGTCCACTTCCCCTTCTGCTTACTGTCCACTGCTGTTTAGCCGCTGTATAATCGCCGCCCGGCTGTGCTCAAGCTTTTCTCAATATCTAGCAGCCCGTTCCCGGAGAGTGGTATGAGTCAAGATCCCAATCAAAAAGCCCCAAAAATCGAATTCCCTTGTGAAGACTATATGATCAAGGTGGTGCGCGATGCCAATAACGACGCGCACGAGTTTGTACTGGAAGTGATGCGCCGCCATGCCCCCGGCTTGGATGAAGAGCGTATTACCCTGCGCGATAGCAGCACCGGTAAATTTACCTCTATGACCTTCTTTATCCTCGCCACCGGTGAGGAGCAACTCAAAGCATTGTTTGAAGAGTTGAAGCAGCACCCCGCTGTACATATGGTGCTCTGATGACCATTGTTCGCAATCTGGCGCGGCGAGATTACAAGAGCGTCTGGCAGGCCATGTCGCACTATACCGATAGTCGCGATAGTGAGAGTGCCGACGAGATCTGGTGCGTAGAACACGAGCCGGTTTTCACTCAGGGCCAGGCCGGCAAGGCTGAGCACCTGTTGAATACCGGTGATATTCCCGTGGTCCAGGTGGACCGGGGCGGGCAGGTGACATATCACGGCCCCGGCCAGCTGGTGGTGTATCCACTGCTGGATTTGCGCAGGGCCAAAATTGGTGTGCGCGAGCTGGTCTCGGCACTGGAAACCGCCACTGTGGCGATGCTGGCAAATTTTGCGATCGCCGCAGCCCCCAGGGCCGATGCACCGGGCGTTTATCTCACCGAAGGGCCCCGCGCGGGCAATAAAATTGCCTCTATCGGTCTGCGCGTAAGGCGGGGGTGTAGCTTCCACGGTATTGCGATCAATATCGATATGGATCTGGCCCCCTTCCTGCGGATTAACCCCTGTGGTTATGCCGGAATGCAGATGGTGCAGATGGCGGAGATATTGGAGCCTACCCCCGAGTGGGGACAGGTTGCTGAGATTTTTGTGCGCGAGTTACTCCGCGCGCTTCGGTTGTCTGACGCCCAGTGGCAACCCATCGATGAAAAAGAATTTGCGCAACTGAGCGCAGAACCGCAGGAATAAATTAATGGCTGATAAACCCGATCTGGTGCCTGTAAAGCGCACTCGCCGCCTCCAGCAGGGGGAGAAACTCCGCGATGGCGATAAGGTAGAGCGTATCCCGGTGAAAGTAATCGCCAGTGATAACCTGCTGCGCAAACCCGACTGGATTCGCGTAAAGGTGCCGGCGTCAAAAGAAGTGGATCGCATCAAGAGTATCCTCCGCTCACAGAAGCTCTCCACGGTTTGTGAAGAGGCGAGCTGCCCCAACTTGGGCGAGTGTTTTAGTAACGGCACCGCGACCTTTATGATCATGGGGGAAATTTGTACCCGTCGTTGCCCCTTCTGCGATGTGGGCCACGGTAAGCCCAACCCGCTGGACCCGGAAGAGCCAAAGAACCTGGCGGATGCCATTGCGGCGATGAGCTTGCGCTATGTGGTGATTACCTCAGTGGATCGCGATGACTTGCGCGATGGCGGTGCCGAGCACTTTGCCCACTGTATTCGTGAATCCAGAGCGCAGTCGCCCAATTTACAGGTGGAAATTCTTACCCCGGATTTTCGCGGTCGTATGGATGTGGCCCTGGATATCCTGGAGAAGGAAGCTCCGGATGTGTTTAACCACAATTTGGAAACGGTACCTCGCCTGTATAAAGAGTCCCGCCCCGGCGCCAATTACAAGTGGTCTTTAAAGCTGTTGCAGGAATTTAAGAAGCGCCGCCCTGATGTGCTGACCAAGTCTGGCTTGATGGTTGGCCTGGGTGAAGAGAAAGAGGAAATTTTCCAGGTAATGGACGATATGCGCGAGCACGATATCGATATGCTCACTATCGGCCAGTACTTGCAGCCCAGTAAGGAGCACTTGCCGGTGCAGCGCTACGTTCACCCGGATGAGTTTGAAGAGTATCGCCGTTACGCCGAGAAAATCGGCTTTAAACACGCGGCTTGCGGCCCATTGGTACGCTCTTCTTACCACGCTGACAAGCAGGCCCACGGAGAGAAGGTGGGCTGATTCGGGCTTTTAATTTGATTTTTTTAAGGGTGCTTTTATGCACCCTTTTTTATTTTTGGATTACTAATCTTCAGTTTTTTATTAGCGCTGGGTTTTTTAGCGGGGGGGCAGCGCAGAGTTCAACGAGTTGTTTTTCTACAGTTGTGCAGGTTATCACTATAAGTTGAAATAATAGTATCTGTTTGTTCAGTATTAATTAAATATTCTGTCTCTCTCAATTCTGATCTGAATAAGATAATCGAAAATTTCGGCGCTCTAATAGAGGTTGCTTAGTGAGAGTGGCCGTAAAATGGAGGGCAATTGGTTTTTGCTGGAGAGCTGGCTGGCTGATCCCCAGTTTTGAATATCTTCGAATAGCGTACTTACAGTACAACCTCTCTGCGGCATTGCTTTAAGTTATGCCTGAATGTCGCTGATTTCAACTTAACGAGCGTAGTCTAGGCTTGTCCCCTGAAGGCTTATTTAGGGGGTTGCCCCTATGTGACTATTCAGCCGCTTTCTGCCGGGGGATAACAGGAATTGCACTAATAGCAGATCTTCAGTAACTTTACAGAAAACAATAACTGTCAGAGATACTACCCTACCCGGGTGTCTCATCTGCCATATTCAAAAGACGGATCTAATCAAACTGGGCAAAAGTCGTTATTTAATTACTTTATGGAGCCTCTGAGTCACTCTGAAAACCCCGTAGAAGTATGACGGAGTTATTTACAGGCTTCTTAGTACTAAGTGATTCCGGTAACTTTGTCTTGATATGCCGCATATTGGTGCAATCTGCCCAGGCGATCGACGTTATCCATAATTAAAAAGCACAATAATGAGAGAGGACTAGCGATGACCCCAGAAGAAAAGTACGAAAAGGTGAAGGACCTACAGCCTCTGGAACTTCTGTACCAGAGAGAAGTGCAGCAGGCCGATGCCATTTTTCTTCGCCAGATGCAGCAGCGGCAGTGGAGAGACTACACCTGGGGCGAGGTGATGGATCGGGCGCGCAGGATCGCGGGCTATTTACGCAGTCGATTTGAGCCCGGTGATCGCATCGCTATTCACGGCAAGAACTGTGCGGACTGGATTATTGTAGACGTGGGTATCATGCTGGCGGGTATGATTAGCGTGCCACTCTACCCGGGTCAGTCGGTCTCCTCCATGACCTATGTATTGAAGCACTCTGAATCGAAGATGCTTTTTTGCGGTGCCACAGATGATAATGCGGCGCTTCAGGAGGTTGCCGATATGTTGCCCTCCGTCGCTATCCAGCGCTGTGAGATCCGCTGTGATCAGGACCTGGAGTCCCTAATCAAAGGCTGTGAGCGCTTTGAAGGGAAGCCGGTCTTCGATTTGGATGATATTTTCACGATTATGTATACCTCTGGAACTACCGGCAATCCAAAAGGGGTTATGCACAGCTGGTCTTCGGTGGTCTTTGTCTCGCCAAATATGATTCGCGGTTACGGCATGGATGAAAACGACCGGGTGCTCTCCTATCTCCCCCTGGCTCATGCCGCAGAGCGGATATTGGTTGAATTCCACTGTCTGTATTCGGGTACCCGAATTCACTTCCCCGAGTCCCTGGACACTTTCCTGGAAGATTTAAAGCGCACGCGCCCGACGATGTTTTTCTCAGTTCCCCGGCTCTGGACCAAGTTCAAAGAGGGAATTGATGAAAAAATTCCGCCGTCACTACAACAGGTGTTGCTGCGTATTCCCGGAATCAATACTTGGCTGAGAAAAAAAGTTCGCTATGGGCTGGGGTTGGATGAGGCCGAGGTATTGATCAGTGGCGCCTCGCCCATTTCCATTGAGCTGCTTCGCTGGTATGAGCGTATGGGTATGAAGGTGGCCGATGGTTACGGTATGACCGAGAACTTTATTTATGGCTGCTTTGCCCCGCCGGGGGAAGACCCTGTTCCTGGAACCGTGGGTAAGCCTTACCATGGCTGTGAAGTTAAGATTTCCAAGGAGGGGGAGATACTATTTAAAAGCGGCTCCCTGATGAAGGGCTACTACCTGGAGCCGGCAAAAACGGCGGAGGTGTTACGGGACGGTTACTATTATACCGGCGATTCCGGTTTTATTGATAAAGATGGCCTTGTGCATATTACCGGGCGTATTTCTGAGACCTTTAAGACCAGTAAAGGCAAGTTTATTCAGCCCAGCCGCCTGGAAAGTTATTTTGGCAATGAGACATTACTGGCCCAGCTCTGTGTGCTCGGGCATGGAATGGATCAGCCGGTGATGCTGGTAACACTCTCCGAGTCTGCTGAAAAGCTGGCGCGAGAGGAGGTCGATGGGCAGTTGCAGAAGTTGCTGGCATCTGTGAATGAGAAGTTACCGCCATATGAGCGGATTAACACCATCTTTATTACCAGAGAAGAGTGGACCCCCCTCAATGAGTTCCTGACGCCGACCTTGAAGATCAAGCGCAAGGTATTGGAAGCCCACTATCAGCCGTTATTTAAGCAGTATTCGGATGCTAAAGGGATTGTTTGGGAGCCCCGCGCTCCAGTTGCCGAGGTTTCCCGGGAGGCTTCGTTGGAGGTGGCGAGTTAAAACTACCCAGCCATAATAAAAAAGCCCGGCCTATTGCGCCGGGCTTTTTTACCTGCTCAATCAGTGAGTGTAGCTTTGACAGTGCTGGGATCTTCCCCTCAATTCAATTTGAATGCTTTCCGCTGAGCACTCAAAGTCATCATTAAATTTGCAGTTTTCCATCTTGCAGGCGCCGACGCCGGCGGTGCGGGAGCTGCTTGTGTGGCGGGAATTGGTGAAAAAGGTGTCACAGTCGGGATCTGCACCATCGCCAATCGTAATCGCTCTGGCGTGGCAGGCATCATTGGCGTTATATGCGCACTGGCTGGCGGCACAGCGACTGACTTCGGGCATATCGGTTGCGATAATCATGGCAGGCCTCTCCTTAATCGTCAGTTGGAGACTAGTTCAGCCTGGAGGCAAATCAATAAAAAACCATAGAGTCCGTGGGGGAATTTTTATTTTTGTTGTATAGGTTTATTTTTTTATCGCAAAAAGTTTTTCAGTGAATCGTTTATAGACCTTTTAGGGGCCCAGCTTCACCTAGCCGCCAGTATCTGTCTCAAGTACTTTATGAGCCCGATACCCTTCAATTTCTATTGGGGGCTTAGGTGTTTGAGTGAGGGAAAGAGGGGTAATAAAAGGGAGGGGCTGTGCCCCCGGCTGGGGGCACAGTTACCACTTAGAAGCGGTAGGTTACATTGACGGAAGCCGATTCAGTGGTCGGGCGGGACGCGACAGTGGCATTCACTGCGATAGCGTCAGCGGCCTGCCAGCGAATGCCGGCAATCATACCCATGCCGCCGTTGAAGATGCCTTCGTCAACACTGGCGTAGCTCGGCATAGCATTCATATTGCCTTCCATGGACTTAACACCGACCTCAATGGTGTCTTCCTCGGTGCCATTGGTGTCTTCATACCAGATTTCCGCATAGGTGTTAACGGTCTCCCAGCTCTTGCTGGCAAAAGCACCGAAACGCATATTTCTCAGGCGGCGCTCTTGATCCCCGTAGTTCATACCCAGGGGATCTTGCTCATTGCCATTGGCATCGGTGTAGGTGAAGCCTTCAATCGCATCTTCGGTATAGCCATCTACATCGGTAGTGACCCTGGTGAAGCTGACAAAGGGACCGAACTGGAAGGTGCCGCTGTCGAGCAGATTGGCACCGGCAGTAATGCCCAGAGACAGGTTTTGGCCGGAGGTGTTACCGGTCAGGTCGCCGCTATAAGAATCGGCGAGGGAGACGGCCCGGCTAACTTCGTCATAATCTACATCGGTCAGGGTTGCGTTACTTTCGACAAAGAAAATGTCGTAGTGCATGCGGCCAAAGAAGCTGTAGTTGGTTGAAGTGGAGTCGATAGCGAGCTGGGAGTTGTCCACATCGATATTGGAGCGGCTTACCGCAAAACCGATTTCAGCGTTGTCGCGCAGGGCGTAGGTCAGGCCGAGAACGTTGGAGTAACCGTCCCCTCTGACGTTTGCGGTGTAGTCGGTATCGTAGTCAATATTACCCAGGGAGCTGCCGGCGAATACGCCGGTTTGCGCGGGGCGGTAGCGCACACTTGCCAGGCTCTCGTCGAGGCTGTTGGTGTGGGTGCGGGCAGCCTGGATAGCGATATCCGGCAACTGGCCGGCCACCTGAGCGGCATTGACGACGGCGGTGTAGTAGTCAGCCAGAATTTCCTGGCCAATTTGGGTGGGGTGTACGCTGTCGTTAAAGATCAGCTGGTCCGCATCGGGATCGCTGCCGTCGATACCGTAAACTGGATGCTCAATGCAGTCATTACCGCTATCGTCGTAGCAGTACTGGCTCTGATCAAGGTCGGAGGGTAGTCCCAGCAGGCTGGGGTTATTGAGGGCGACCTGAAGAATCCCCGATTGGTCGACCATCAACACGCCGTCGATATCTTTGGCTTTGCTGAGCAGGTCGGCGTTGAAGCTTGCAGCAGCCGCGCTGGCCTCTGACAGCACTCCGTCAATGGCGTCGGCCAGCTCGGCGTCAGCCTCGTCCTGGGTTATTAGGCCGGCGTCAACGGCTGCCTGTAGAGTGGCGGCGTCATCACTGGAGTAGACCGCCTCATAGGCTGCGGCGTAAACACCGGGGGTCTTGCTGATATCCGGTACGTTGGACAGCAGGATGTAATTGGCTCCGGCATCGGACAGCGCGCCGGCAGCGCTCGCCAGCATTGTCGATGCAATTTCCAGATCCGCAGTGACTTCTTCGGTGGTGGCAGTGCCAGCGGCGACACTGGAGAAACCGCTGAGGAGATCGTTGCCGCCGCCATTGACCCAGTAAAGGGCATTGTGGTCAACGCTACCGAGAGTGGTTTCCAGGTAGCCCATGCCGAGAGGGAACGGACTGCCAGTCGTGCCACTGTCAGCAATGATAGTGGCCGGGGCCTCATCAATCGCATCTGCCAGGCTGTAGTAGTAGCTTGCGGTATCAGTGTCGCCTGCTGCGGTATACAGGTCGCCAGCTGCACGCATTTGAGAGGATAGGGTCGGGTCCTCTTGCGCTGCCAGTACGTAGGCGAGTTGAGTCAGGTCGGGGTAAAGACCTGTTTCTGTGTCCCGTGTACGGTCGGGCAGGAGTGCGCTGGCAAAGCTGTGCATGCTGGAGTCATAGGTGATGCCACTGGCTTCCAGGTACGCGTAGTAGTTTTCGCTACCGATAATATTGACCAGGACATCCGCTGCCTTGTGGCCGCCAACAGCCCAGCCATTGCCGGAGTTGGTAAAGGCTTCCGATACTTGAGCTTGAGCTTCCGCCAGCAGCTCCTCTGTAGTCATGCTGGTATCAGACAGGTCGACATCCGGCAGGCACAGTGTTAGATCTGCGCAGGAGGGAGTAACGGCTCCCAGGCCTAAATTTTGTGACAGGATGCTGATTGCAACTTCGCGGTCGTCGCCACCATTGGTGAATACATCGTAGTTGCCGACATCGGTCAGGCTGTCACCAAAGGCGATAACTTGGGAAAAAGCGGTATCTTTGGCAAAGGCCGCAGGGCTTGTCATTGTTGCGAGTGCAATGGCCGCAGCGAGGCTACGCTTGGCGTTGTGCATGGTTTTCTCCTTGTCGCGGTAATCTCACACCCGCGGAGACATCGGGAGCAGTCCAGAGGAAACTACAGGGCGCGAGTCTTTATTGTTCTTTGCTCCAGTACCTCAAGGTAGCTGGGCGATATTATCAAATTTGACTATAACTTTAAAATAAGTCACAAATCATTTCGGGTATTTTGTCGGCCTGTGAGGCCGCTTTAATAGCTTTTATTGGGCTGGCGCAATATTACTTAATGAGGGTTGCTCGGTAAATGATGTTTATCCCTCAATACTGCCACTTTATAGAAAGCATTTTTTTATCATTTGATCTCTGTCAATGGCGAATTGTATCTGTGTGACAGGACTGGCTAGCCGCTGGGCTATTTGGGCAGAATAGTCACTGGGTTTTGTATTTTTAGTAAAACGATGTAGCTCGGGTTTTGGATTTTATGGTTTATGGAAAAGGTAAGGTGTCGATTTCTCAAGATGAGATCGAAATGAGTGCGATACGCGCGCAAGGCGCCGGCGGCCAAAATGTAAATAAAGTCTCCAGCGCGATTCATCTGCGTTTCGATGTCCGGGCCTCCTCACTTCCAGCACCGATTAAGGACGGCCTGTTGAAATTAAAAGATCGGCGCATCTCCTCTGATGGCGTGGTGGTGATCAAGGCTCAGCGGTTTCGCACCCAGGAAAAAAACCGTATAGATGCCCTGGAGCGCCTGCAGGAGCTGGTCGATAAAGCCGCTTTTAAGCCGAAGTTTCGCGTGGCAACCAAGCCCAGTCGCGGTGCGAAGGAGCGCCGCCTGCAAACAAAAAATCGTCGCTCCCAGGTAAAGGCAATGAGGGGGCGAGTTAAAGATCAGCACTGATCCGGGGGCAGGGGTGTTTATTTTTCGAGGCTTTACTTGGTCCCTTGGTGCCAATTTGGGCTGTTGCCAGGATGTGGCCATCCGTGCAATTTCGCTATTGATAAACGGCTTTGCCATTTGTCATGTGGTGCCAAGCTGGATTGGGTAGATTTTCCCTTGAACCTCCGCAGATTCTAATCTCCACAGAGGTTCCTTGACGCTTGTTGACCAGAGAGGAGTCGCTAGAGGTAGGGAGAGCGGGCGAGGATTTCCTGGTACTCGGCCTCGCGTTGTACCAATTCGAATTGTAAATTTTCGATCTCCATCCCCAGCTCTGAATGGCGAACCTTCAGGCGGGCGATATCAGCGATGAACGTCACCCGCTCAGAGTTGCTGACGGTTTCATCCACTAATAGAGCACCGATCTCTGTCATATTATCGAGGGTCTGCTCCCTCTCCAGTTCGAGATCGTGAATGGTCGTTACCAGTGCGTCTACAACTGTTTTGGCATGAAAAATATCTTGCCCGGAATGGTATCCCCGCAGAAACAGGCCCTCGAGGTCGGCGGGGCAGACGCCGTTGTAGTTGTTGCCGGAGCGCCCCTGGTCAAATCCGCGCAGTTCGGTACAAAATAACTCCAGCCCTTCACTGCGCCCACTGCGATAAGCCTTGGTATTGAGCGATACTCCATACTTTGCACAGGCCTCGCGGCGCCCGCCCAAGTAGGACAGGTCTCGACCCGCTGCGCCATCTTCATAGCCGATTGCCTGCCAGTCAGCGACATAGCACTCATCTTCACTCATGGTGGCACAGCCTGAGATTAATAGCGCAAAAAGAAAGAGGAGGGTGATTCCGGGAGCAAATTTCACGACGGCTTTCCATATCATTGGTTTTATTGCAGCTTACCCAGTCGATCCTGACTGGAAGCTGAAGAGGCTTCTTAGTTGGACATTATTTTATCAAACTATGAGGTGTAGAGGTGCCCCTTGGCCGTGGGAGCCGATGGCAGTGGGTTCCAGTTAGCCTTTGCAGCCCTGCCGGGCGGGTAAGCCAAATAGCTTTACCGGGGCTTCGCTGCACTGAGGTGGGGCTATAACGCTATTGGGCGCGTGTCAATTTTGCAGTATGACCTGTAGATATCCGCGATTTTGCCGATTGGGATATTACAGGGCAAGCAGGGATTAAGGGGGTTTGGGTGGGATGGGTGGGATGGTGTGGACCTTTCCTGTGATGGGGCAGTTGTAGATCTAATTAAAGTAAAGGGGAAGAAAGCCCTTGGGTTTTTGAACTGTTTCTAGTTCTATTTGTTATTAATAGTTTTTTTATATTCTATGTTTTTTTGCCTATTTGTGATCCACTTATAGTTTATTGTGGCTCCTAGGTTGAATGGCGCCAAGTGGTTTTAGTATTTTTTTGTGCTGTGCTAGCTTTTCCAGGTCAGGTTGGTCAACCTGTTTTTGTTTGTTCCCTCTGCGTTTTTCAAAAAATAAATAATAATAAATGGCTTGGATTGTCCGTGATTGTTTGTTGGTAAGGTCTGTAGTTCCACTCTTGATATTTTTCCGCTATTTGAATGCTGTTGAAATTCAAAATTGCTGTTTGTGCAGGCTTCTTGCATGTGTGTTTATTGCCCGCCTGTGTTTTGGATGTGTAAGGAGTGCGCAGGGGGTTAATTCAATGTGGAGAAGATAATGAAAAAAATGATTAGAAGGTCTTTGCTGGGGGTGCTTGCAATCCCCAGTGTTGTTATGGCTCAAGAGCTGTGGATAACGATCGGTAATGACGGCTATCAAACGTTAAAGAAAAATAATAGCCTGGTTGCCAAACAGTCACTCACAATCCAGGGTGAGGAGCGTAATGGCGTTACTATTTTAAAGGTTGATGAGGAGAATCTCTCCGATATATCGACATTAATGCATATTAACCATAATCGCTGCGGCGGTTTTATGGTGCATGACTCACTGGAGGAGGCCGAGGCCGCACAGGTCTCATCACTGACGACAACTTTTAATAACTTACTCGCCTACTCTATTGACAATGCCGATGCGGTGAATGCCCTGCAGGCAGAGATTTCAGAGTCCAATATACGATCAACTATTCAAACTTTGTCGAACTTTACCAATCGCTATTACAGTACTTCTACCGGCGTGGATGGTGCCGAGTGGATAAGGGATAAATGGCAGGCGCTGACGAGTTCACGCAGTGATGCCTCTGTGGAGCTCTATAGCCATAGCTGGGCACAGCCCTCTGTTATTTTGACGATTCAGGGGCAAACAGATCCTGATGAAATTATTGTGCTGGGGGCTCATCTGGATTCTACCGTGGGTTTTGGTACCGGTGAGGGTACGCGGGCACCGGGGGCCGATGATGATGCCTCGGGTATCGCAACACTGACAGATGTTATTAATGCAATTGTTGCCACCGACTACAAGCCGGATAAAACCCTGGCTTTTATGGGCTACGCTGCTGAGGAAGTGGGGCTGCGGGGCTCCGGTGATATTGCGGAAGATTACCGCTCACAGAACAAGAATGTGATCGGTGCTTTACAGCTGGATATGACAAATTACTATGGCTCAAATAGTGATATCTACCTTATAGGAGATTACACCAATAGTGCTCAGAATAGCTTCCTTGAGGACCTGGCTGATACCTACCTGAGCGATCTCACGGTTGCAACCGCTTACTGTGGTTACGCCTGCTCCGATCACGCCTCCTGGTACAACGAGGGCTACCCGGTTTCCTTCCCTTTTGAGGCGACTTTTAATGGTTCAAACCCATATATCCACACCTCAAGTGATACCCTCGCTAACAGTGGTGGGGATGCCAGTCATGCTGTGAAATTTGGCAAGCTCGCAGCGGCTTATGTCGCCGAGTTGGCCAAGGGCTATATCGGGGATGATCCAGGTCCCGATCCAGACCCCGATCCCGATCCGGACCCAGGTGAGGAACAAACAGAAACCTTCAGTGGCTATGTCGGCCGCAGCTCGGAGGATGACTATGGCCCCCTCAGTGTGACACCCGGTACTGATTTTACTGCAGAGATGAGCGGTACTAATGATGCGGACTTGTATGTGCGTTTTGGTGCGGCACCGACTTTGCGCCAATACGATTGCCGCCCCTATGAGGGGGATAGCGATGAGACTTGTTCTTTAACCGTGCCAAGTGGTGAGAGCGAAGCCTACTTTATGGTGCGGGGCTATAGTCGCCTGGGATCAGATTATGAGGTGGATGTTACCTATACGCCTGAATAGCCAATATTGCATGTAGCTGCGGTATTTCTTTCTGATTTATTGTAGTTAGTTATTTTTCACCTCTCCAGAAAGTCACGTTTGGCAGTTTTGAGTTTTTGCTGAACGTGAACTTACCTCTTTTTTAAGAAAAAGCACGTCATTAATTTTTTGATTGGTTGGAAGTTGGCATTTATTCGCGTAAAAACCTAACCAGCGCTCACTTTGGGTGTGCTCACTAATTAATTGAATTTGGTTTTGTTGGTTTTTATGGATTAAATCCTGAATCAAGCCTAACACCCGTGTGTATTGCTCAGCGGCTCCCGAATTTTATCCGGTGCTATTCTTCTTGAAATTAATAATGAGAAAAGAGGGTGGTGAATATGAAGCGTTATGTGTTAAAGCCTTTGTCTCTTGCAGTGGCTGTTACGGTTTTAAATATTGGTGGCTATGTTGTCGCTGAAGAGAGGGAAGAGGAGGCCTCCAATTCTGCTGACCGGGCAATGGAGGAAGTGATAACCACGGGTACACGCAAAGAGGGGGTATCCCCCACTGAAACCCTCTCGCCGGTCGATGTGGTTGCTGGAGCGGATGTTGCCAATCAGGCCAGCTTTGATCTGACGGAATCCCTGGCAAAAATTGCCCCCTCATTTAACACGCAGAGATTTCCCATTGCCGATGGTACCGCTTTTATTCGTCCGGTGACGCTGCGAAACTTATCTCCAGACCAAACTCTGGTGCTGGTCAATGGAACCCGTCGCCACCGCTCCGCACTGGTCAACTTACAGCTCGCTCCCCTGGGTACTGTGAATCAAGGCGCTCAAGCCGTGGACTTTGCCGCACTGCCGGCTATGGCTATCGAGCGGGTTGAGGTTTTGCGGGATGGGGCATCGGCGCAGTACGGTTCCGATGCGATTGCCGGGGTGGTTAATATTATCCTGAAGGATGACGCAGAGGGTTTTAGCCTGTCTGCGCAGACCGGGGAATATTATGAGGGGGATGGCACCCGGATGAGCCTTGCGGCAAATGCGGGTTTTGCATTGACGGAGTCTGGGTTTGTAAATGGCACTGTCGAATTTTCCCGTGCAGACAAAACCTGGCGCAGTGAGGCGCGCCCGGACGCGCAGCTGGTGGGGACCGTTGTCGGTAGCAACCTGGTGCCCCTGGATGGCCTGGGGCAGAGGTGGGGGGACCCCGATATTGAGTCTATGAAGTTGTTTATTAATAGTGGCTTGGAAATTTCTGACTCGGTTGAATTATATGGAAATCTGGGATACTCCGAGAATGAGACGATGTCAGACTTCTTCTATCGCGGCCCGGTACTGGACCCGGAATACCAATTCACCGCCAGGGGGACTCTGCAAGTCGATAGCCCGAATGATCCGCTGGACCCGAGCAGTATCGATTACATGCCCGATCCCGCGCCCCAGTCGTTAATATCCGCTCTGTTGGCGCAGGGGCTGGACCCATCGAATTACCTGGTGGCTGACTCATCGAGCCCCAGTGGCTACGTCTTGCGCAACCCGATTTATACCCAGTTTCCCGGGGGCTATAACCCGCAGTTTGGGGCAGACATTTACGATATTGCCGCAGTAGTGGGTGCCCGTGGGGAGTTGGTTAATGGCCTGTCCTGGGATATACGCGGGCGCTTGGCAGAAAATGAAGTGGACTATGTCCTTAAAAATTCTATTAACCCAAGTTTGGGGATTTTGTCTCCCACGTCGTTCAAGCCGGGCACGCTCACACAGGAAGAGTCCAGCTTCAATGCAGATTTTGTCTACCCCATTGAGGTTATGGCCTTCGCCTCCCCGCTGAACCTGGCATTTGGTGCTGAGTGGCGCGAAGAAACCTACTCAATTGGCCGGGGCGATACAGCGTCTATCGCGGTGGGGCCGACGGCGGCCTACTTTGGCGTGGGCTCCGATGGTTTTCAGGGTTTTCCGGTCGAGGCGGTTGGCAGTTTCAGCAGCGAGAGTATCGCGGCTTATATTGATCTCGAAGCGGATGTGACAGACGCTCTGACCTTGGGGGCGGCTCTGCGCCTGGAGGAGTATGATGAATTTGGCTCAACCTCGGACTGGAAGTTGTCAGCCCGCTACGATGTCAATGAACGGCTGGCCTTGCGGGCCACGGTAAATACCGGCTTCCGGGCGCCCACCCCGGGTCAGGTTAATACCTTAAATGTCACCACGACATCGGATTCCAGCGGCAACCTGATCCCCAATGGTACCTACCCGGTTAGTCACCCGGTAGCGATAGCGCTGGGGGCTGCTGAGTTGGAGCCGGAAGAGTCCAGCAGTTTTACTCTGGGTGCGGTGTTTAACCCAATGGATAATACCAGTGTGACAATCGATTATTACAGTATCGATATCGAGGATCGCCTGGCTCTGCGCAACAACGCTATTGGAGAGGATGAAGTTATCCTGCTGCAAAATGCCGGTATAGAAAATGCGGCACTGCTCAATGGCAGTAATGCCAATTATTTCGTCAATGCTTATGACTCGGAAGTGTCCGGGGTGGACCTGGCGATTACCAGCGATTTTGCCGTACTTGATAGCCTGTTGGTGGTGGATCTACGCCACAATTACAACCGCCAGGAAGTCACCAATGTCACGGAAAATACGATTAATGCCTCGCGGGTGTTTGATCTTGAAAACCAGGTCCCCAACAACCGGACGACGTTAACTTTTGATCTCGATACCGGTAGCTTCTTCGAGGGCTATTTGCGCTTTAACCGATATGCCGGCTGGGAGTCCACCAGTGGTTTGTTTGGTGACGGAAATGCCAGCGATACTTACAGCTATGGCAGTGAAATTCTGGTAGATATCGAAGCGACTTTTACGCTTTATGAAAATTACAAACTATCCCTGGGGGGCGAAAATATTTTTGATGAAATGCCCGATGATGAGCAGGACCCGACACTGCGATTTCTCGGTGTGCGCCATGCCCTGACATCGCCGTTTGGGTTTAATGGCGGCTATTGGTATCTGCGCGCGAGTGCAGATTTTTAGCGGCTTGCCTATAGGGCAGAGGCTCCCTGGTTGAGGGGCCTCTGAATATTGTCAGGTTTTTTATCGGGTGGTTTTTGTCAGCCCGGCGCGGGCATTAAAATCCAACACGATCTGGGGCTCATCGGTGAATACGCCATCGACGCCCTGGGCCGCCAGTAGGATCAGGTCGTTGGGGTCGTTGACAGTAAAGACATAATTTTTAAGCCCGCGCATTTTGGCATCGCCGATCAGATCCGCATTGACAAAATCGACACAGGTGTGAAGAGAGTAGGCTTTAAGCGGGACTGAGCAGGCGGCAAGGTCGAGAGGTACACCGACAATCAGTACTCCCCGGCGGACTTCGGGGATCAATTGCAGACACCGATAAAGCTGGCGGTGATCAAAAGAGGAGACGATGTACTGTTCGCAGCTCGCGCCGGTATCCTGTGTAAAAGCGCGAATCTCCTCTGCGAACAGGTCGGCACAGTCAGGCCCTTTAAGCTCGATATTGAGCTGGGCACGGCTCCCCACAAGTTCCAGCACCTGTCGCAATGTGGGCACTTTATTGCCACAGGGGAGAGGCCTTTCTTTCAGGATTTCCGGGTGTACTTCCGTGATTAGCTCTGAGCCCGCAAGCAGGCGCCCCAGTCGCCGGTCGTGCTTGACCAGAAGTTGCCCGCCGATATTCCACACGTCAATTTCGATCCCCTCCGCGTTCAGTTCCAGCGCGTGTTGGATGGCCTCGAGCGTATTTTCACTGGCTCGCTGCTGATAGCCCCGGTGGGCGAAACAGAAGAGCGTAGCTGAAGTCATGGTTTATCAGTCCATTTTCGTGGTCTGTTGCAGACTGCCTTTGAAGTATTACGGGATTGCTAAGGCAGCACCAAAGTTTCTGCCAGTTGTGGGCTAATAGGCTATAAAAAGTTATTTTTTATAGCCTGTGGGAGTAGAACAGTGGGGCGCGCGGCTAGTCTCCGGCCAGGGCGCGGTAACAACCCTGATGGAAAATCAAAGGTTCGCCGCCAAAGGCTGCAAATTCCAGGACTTCGCCTAAAAGTATCGTGTGATCACCACCGTCGATACACTGGGCGCGACGGCAGTGGAAATAGGCGGCGCACTCCTCAAGGCGGGGTATGCCATTGGGGCCTTCATGCCAATTGACCTGGCCAAACTTGTCTGCGCCCCGACCGGCAAACAGGTTGGAAACATGCTGCTGGTCTGCCCGCAGAATATGAACAGCAAAGTGCTCTTGCGTAGTAAACGCCTTGTAGCCCATAGATTGCTTATCAATACTCCATAAAATCAGGGCGGGATCCAGGGAGACGGAGTTAAAACTGTTGGCTGTCATGCCGGCTGGTTGGCCGCTGGTATCCTGAGTGGTTATGACAGTGACACCTGTAGCAAAGTGGCCGAGGGTGTCCCGCAACAGCCGGCTTTGCTCGGGTGATGGGGGAGTCGTACCGCTTTTCTCTGTCGTCATACTAAGGCTACTTGTACCGAAACTGTGAAGGGCGGCCATTTTAAGGCAAAAGTAAATGATTTGCGCGCTTTACCCCGAACCCATATCAAAATAAAAATGGTTACTGGTCTTTTTTGACTGCTAGTTCACTATGGCCTGACACTCCTGGCTGAGCCTGCTGCGGTGGGCAACAGCGCTGCCTGTCAGGGCGAAGCCGAGCAGTTCTCCGCTGCTATTGCGAAATTCGGCACAAACTCCACCGTTTTCCCGCTGGATTTGCCAGGTGCCCTGGGCGCCGGGGTGGGGAGGGAAGATGACAGTGGGGTGCAGGGTGGTTTTCACGGCGATAGGGATTACACCGAAACAGACTGGGCTGGGGTGGCCAGATAGGGTTTGTGCCAGACACTTTGCCTCGGCGATAAGTGGCGCAACAAAGAACCGCTGCTGCTTATCGATTTCTGCGCAATCCCCGAGGGCATAGATACAGGGGTCGCTCGATTGTAGATACCTGTTAACGGCGATCCCCCTTTGGATTGATAGGCCGGCCATACTGGCTAGATGGGTATTGGCTTCGAGCCCTAATGCGGCGAGAACAATATCTGCTTCAAGCACCTCTCCGCTGTCCAGGTGCGCCCGTATACCGGCGCCGGAGTCCTCGATTCGAGACAGTGATGTGCCCCCGTGAAAGCGCACACCATGACTTTCCAGTGAATTCTGTAGATCGAGGCCAACCGCTCTGGGGGTCAATGCAGCCAGTGGCCACTGTTCGAGGTCGACCAGATCCACCTCGAAGCCGGCCTGTATCAGGTCATTGGCAAATTCGCAGCCGATCAACCCGGCCCCCAAGAGTAATATGCGCTTGCGCCCGACCGCAGCGGTGCGAAAGCGGTGATAGTCTCTGAGGCTGTTAATGCGGAAGATAGGCGCCAGGGTATCCCCTTGGTAGTGAGGCAATTTGCGGCAGTTGGCGCCAGTGGCCAGGACCAGTTTCCCGTAGTGAACCCTGCAGACTCGCTCTGCCCCCTCCTGCTGGAGGGTCAGCACTTTATTGGCGCGATCTATCTGTATTACCCGTGTGTGCACGAAAATCTCTGCATCGAGTTTCCGAGCCATTTCCTCGGCGCTGGCAGAACTGAGCTGTTGTGCTGTTTTGCCCAGGGAGAAAGAGGCCGATAGCAGGGGTTTGGAGTAAAAGGCGCCGTCATCGGCAGTTATCAACAGGAGCGGGGATAGGGGAGCCCGTTTGCGGAATTCTCGTGCCAAATTATATCCGGCCAGCCCCGTTCCAATGATGACCACTGTTGTTGTGATGGCGCTGTTGGGTTGCTCGGGCTCTGTGGGGGTGGTTTTACCGGCGGGAGCCCGATTGAATTCCCGCTTGCTGACACCGCACTGGGGACAGCTCCAGTTGGCGGGAAGATCCTCCCAGCGGGTAGCGGGGGCAATGCCATTTTGCGGATCTCCCTCGGCCTCACGGTATATCCAGTTGCAAACCATACACTCCCAGTTGTGCGGCTCTGCGGGGGGACTTGTGCCGATCTGCAACATAGAGAATTCGCACTTGGCCGCGCCGCACTCCGGGCAACACCAGTCGTCGGGAATGTCCTCCCAGCGAGTACCGGGGACGATACCATCCTCCGGCCAACCTTTGGCCTCATCGTATATCCAACCGCAGTTCTGGCACTGCCACTGTTTGTATATCGACATATTTTTCCACCAAGCGGGTTGGCCCCGGTAGCCAAGGTAACCGGGGTCTTCCCATTTATAGTGGTAAAAGGGTGGGGAGTTGCGGGAGGGTTGTGTTATTCCGCGCCGCGCTGGGCAATTTTGCTTAGGGCACTTTGATAAATATTTGCAATTTCCCCGGGGTGATTAATTGAAATACCTAAATCGTGTACCAGGCCATCCTTGAGACCGTATACCCAGCCATTGACGGTGAGTGCCTGGCCCGCGCGCCAGGCATCGCGAACGATGGTGGTCTGGCAGACGTGTATCACCTGCTCCAGAACATTGAGCTCACACAGTAGGTCTGTGCGCTGCTGCTGTTGAAACAGGTCGATCAAGGTGTGGTGTTTGTCTCTCACGTCCTGGATATGTCGCAGCCAGTTATCGATCAGGCCCAACTGCTCATTATGCAGTGCCGCCTGAACACCGCCACAGCCGTAATGACCACAGACGATAATATGTTTTACCTTTAGGATTTCTACAGCGTATTGGAGCACAGACAGGCAGTTCAGGTCTGTGTGAACGACGACATTGGCAACATTCCGGTGAACAAAAAGTTCACCGGGCAATAGGCCGACAATTTCATTGGCGGGCACGCGGCTATCGGCGCAACCAATCCAGAGATATTCTGGGCTTTGCTGTTCAGATAATTTAAGGAAAAAGTCGGGCTCGTCTTCGCGGGTTGCCTCAGACCAGTGCTGGTTATTTTTTAATAAATGATTAAGCGGGTGCAATGAATTTATCCTGAAGTGACCACTGGGACATTTACGCAGCAGGATAGCGGCTTTGTTTGTGCAGGCCAAGTGTATCTGGTCTAATCTGAAAAAGTGACTATTGATTAATACCTGGTCTAAAAAGGAATGACAGATCATGGGAAGAAAGAAAAGCGCCATCTCAGGGAGGAGGCACAGGGTTTCCAGACACGCAAATCCTGTGGGGCGGCGCCGTCTGAGGGTGCGCCAGTTGTTGGCGAGACGGATACGCCTGCGCAGTTATTTGCAGTATTTTTTGGCAGATGATAAGTCGGAGGGCGAAAAAATAGCGGAGAAGATAGACTCGGAGATTGTGGAGTAATACCGATAACGTATTTTGCAGGATTTTTTATTATCGTCGTTAAACTACTGGTGGGGCTCAATAAGCCCCTGAATTTTACTCAAGGAGTAGAGCAGAGCGCTGTATGATGTTATCGGGTTGTGATATCGCTACGGATTTAAAAATTTGCCTGGCTAATTATGATGAGTTAGAGCATGGGAAAGCGATCATCGCTTTAATGGAGGAGTATGCGCTCCATCCATTTGGCGGGGGCGAGCCTCTTGCGGACCGCTGTCGGTCGGAATTGGTGCCCACATTAAGAGCGTTTCCCGGGGCTTTTAGTATCCTTGCCTATCGGGGAGAGCGCGCTGTTGGTCTCGTCAATTGTTTTAGCGGATTTTCCACCTTTTTATGTAAGCCGCTGATTAATATCCACGACGTGATTGTCAGTGAGTCTGCTCGGGGGTTGGGGGTGTGTACGGCTATGTTAGATTTTTTGGCCAAAGAAGCGAAAGCCAAGGGTTGCTGTAAACTTACCCTGGAAGTTTTACAAAAAAATTACACGGCACAGGCGGCCTATCGCAAGACGGGGTTTAAGCCCTACGCTTTGGATGAGGAGTTTGGTCAAGCGGAGTTTTGGCAGCGCTATCTTTAGAGGCCTCGGCATAACCCCGCAATATCTCGGCGGGGCTTTTAGTGCTTCCCCCAGCAATGACTTACTGTTGTTGGTAACTGCTGGGGTAGTTTTGCCGGCGCTATATCGCCTTTGCCTCGGATGTTTCCGGTGCCTCGGGCGCTTTTTTCCAGAAACTGGCGAGGCTGATCACCGTGAGAATACCAATTAAGCTGACACTAAATAGCATTCCTGTTAGGGGTTGCACAGGGTTTTGTTCATAGAGCCAGCCCCCCACTGCAAAGCCTATGGTGTAGCCCCCGGTATGCATCAGTGATAAAAGGCCAAACAAGCGGCCGTTGCGCTGTTGCCCTCGACTTAACAGGGCGCTGTAGCCGGGAACCAGAAAGGCAATACCGATAACAAATAGTAGTAAGCCTGGCGCGGCAAAAGCGCTGCCCAGGGCGAGTGACAGAGTCGCGGTGCCCAGGCCCATGCACAGCACGCCTATCATCAGGCTGATTTGCGGGTGCTTTATTTTTCTTACTAATCCCACCTGGACAAGAAATCCGCAAATTGCGACAGCGGCAAGCAGAATAGCCGTTGTCGATGATGCTCCCAGTGCACTTAAACCGTATAAATCTTGCAGCACCGGTCCCATAACAACTTGCAGTTGCCCGATACTCACCGTGCCCAGCAGTGCTATTGCGAAAAAGCCCATGGTTGCAGTGGGCCAGTGAGTGGTTTCAGCTTTCTGCTTCGCCGTTTTTTTACTGGAGGCCTGGGGTAAAAACAGTGCCAGGGCCAGAGCGGAAAGGGGCAAGAGTACCAGCCATAACAGCGGCCATAAGCTGCCTGCAACAAGGGCTGGCAGTGCAAGTAATGGGCCCAAGCCACGGCCTAAGTTAGCGGCAGCACTGATTTTCGATAGAATAGACAGCCGCTGCTGCTCCTCTCCCAGCTCAATAGCCCAGGCCTGACAGCAGGGGAAAATTGCGGCAGCGTTCAACCCGTACAGAATCCTGCTGGCAACCAGGGCCACCAGTGCGGTGTCAGTGTCCAGGTACCCTTGGGCCAGGGCAACCAATAGGGCTACGAATAACACCTGCGCCAGCAGTGCCCCACTGAGGCCGAATAACAGTATCGGCTTTCGCCCAATTTTATCCCCCAACTCCCCCCAAACTGGGCCTGCAATCATCAGGCAGAAAGTGCTAACCGCAACCAGTGCGCCGAGCGTGGCCAAATCCAGTCCGCAGTACTCGATGATCAGTGGGATCTGGGTCAGCAGGATGACCTGGGCTGCACCCTGACTGGCAACAATCCAGTTTATTTGTTGAAGGTGGAGGGGGCGTTTCATTCGGGCTCCAGAGGATAAATTTTAACCAGACATCAAATTTGTCCTACACAAAAGTGCTTAGCCGAATAATTTCCCTATCAAAAGGCTTGATGTGTACCAAATTTAGCGAGATGATAATAAAAATACAAATCATTCGCATTACAATTCTGTAAAAGAACCTTACTCATGAACAATCCAGATCTCAACGAGGCCACGCCGGGCGTCGCTGTAGGGGCTTCTAATGCTCAAAAAATGAGCTCGACTACTTCTGAGCAGCGGGCCAATATGACTGCGGAAGACCGAAAGGTCAAATTTGCTGGTGAAAAATTGTCGGCTAACTGTTTCTTTAATGCGCTACTGCGTGAAACCGATTGTGGCCAATGGCACGAGCAGAGCGGCGCCTTGCTCCCTCAGGGGGTCAGGCTTCCCGCAGTTTCTGTGCCCCTGCCGGCAACGAATTCTGAGCTGTGGCTCAATGTGACCTACCGCAGCGAATGTGGCAGGCATCAGTTCGATTTGCCGATAGTTTGGCAACAAAACCCTGCACAGAGTCAAACGGTCTCAATGGCGGATTGTGCTCAGTTGATCGCCGCTGAACCGGCATTTTTCCCCGGTGCAAGTGAGCAGTCGCGCAAGGTGTTTGTCGAGCGTGTGCAGGCGAGTGTGCGCAATATGACCCAAGCCTTGCAGGCGCGCGATGAAGAGATGGCCCACTTGTTTGAGGGTGTGCTGTCTTTTGCTGAGTCTGAGCAAGCCCTGCTCTGCGGCCATTCTATCCACCCGACCCCGAAGAGCAGGGAGCCCTTCACCGATCGAGACGCCGAGCGCTTTGCGCCGGAATTCGGCAATAGCTTTGCACTGATGTGGTTGGGGGTCGATCCTCAGTTTTTATCCGGTGCTAGCGGAGCCCAAGTGTCGGAGGAGCAGTTGGCGGCTTTGCTTGGTGAAACTGATGGTGCGCCACAGCCGCCGGAGGGCTTTGTCGCAGTGCCCGCTCACCCCTGGCAGTGGCAGCAATTGCAGAGCGACCAGCGAATCGTCCAGTTATTGGAGAGCGGCAGAATCGTTGAACTGGGTGCGGGCTCGGGGGACTGGCGGGCGACTTCATCACTCCGCGCAGTTTACAGCGCTGACAGCCCCTATATGTTGAAGTTCTCTCTCAGCCTGCGCCTGACGAATTCGGTGCGCACTCTGCAACCGAAGGAAATGGTCAGGGGGCTGGAAGTCTTAAAGGTGCGAGATACGCCCGTCGGCCAGGAATTTGCGCGCCGTTATCCCAATTTCCAAGTTTTGGCCGAACCCGCCTATCTGATGTTAACGGATGAAAGCGGAAGCCCGATGATCGAAAGTCTGGTGATGTTCCGTGAAAACCCGTTTGTTGGCGAGGCGGCAGAGAATACCTGCCTGCTGGCCACTTTGACCCAAGATCACCCGGGGACAGATGATTGCCGCGCGGCTCAACTTATCGGCCAGCTGGCACAAGAGCAAAATATATCTTCTATCGCGGCGAGCAAACGCTGGTTTGATGCTTTTCTCGATGCAGTGATAGAACCCCTGTTAATAGCCCAGGCAGATTTTGGGATTTTGTTTGGCGCTCATCAGCAGAACTTAATTATGCGTTTTGAGGGGGCCCTGCCAGTGGCGGGTTATTTCCGCGATTGCCAAGGTAGCGGTTACAGCCGCCTCGGTGAAGAATTGTTGAAGCCCTATTTACCAAATCTCGCCGAAAATAGTGTAAACGTATTTGATGAGGAAATGGCTAATCGTCTGTTCGTTTACTATCTCATCGTTAATAGTTGTTTTGGAGTAATTTCAGCGATCGCCGCTGCCGGACTTGTAAGCGAAAGGGTCCTATTAAATCAATTTCGCGATCGTCTGCAATTTCTGTATGACGGCCAGCGACGCGATCGCAGCTGCCTCGCCTATTTGCTTCAATCCGCGCAAATTTGGGCAAAGGGGAATTTCCAGTGTGCGGTGATTGGTATGAACGAAACTACGAGTGAAAACCCTCTCTCGATCTACCATTCCATGGATAACCCGTTGAAAGCAACTGAAAGTGTATCTGCCACAGAGCCTGGTAGTACAGACCTTGCAGAGCAATAAGGATTGTATGATGAACGATGTAACGGCTGGCACTGCAAAGCAGGATCTCAGGACCGGCACACTACCCGATGGAAGATACTGGACAGTGGAGGGTGAGGGTTATCAATGTCAATTAGATGCGAGTAGTTTGTTTACAGTACTGCACGCAGAGAATAGTAATCGGGCGCAGATACATATTTCCCCGGATAAGGCTGAGTCATCAGAACTGGATGCCTGGCTGGATTGGCTGTTTGGTGTTCACAGCACTATTAAGCGGATTGAACTTTTATCTTTAAGCGGGGAAAAACTCAAAGAAGTTTTTAAATCTGATTTCTACCAGCGCACCGACATTTGGTATCGCGGCAATAATGCAGGAACCTTTCCCCTGCGATGGGTTGAAAATGCCCAGGGTACAAAGCATCCGCTCAGAGCGGAGCCTGTAAAGGGCGAGGTATATCGCCGTCATTTTTATTCTCTCGGAATGGATTTCAGTTTTCGTCATTTGGATCTGGATAGTGATCTTGAACTCTTCACTAGCTGGATGAACATGGATCGTGTGGCCAAATTTTGGGAAGAGGAAGGAGGAATAGACAAACAGCGAAAGTTTATCCAGGAGGTTATTCAGGATCCGCATAAGTACCCGTTAATTGCCTGCTTTGATGATGTGCCCTTTGCTTATTTTGAGATTTATTGGGCATTCGAGGACCGCATAGCACCTTACTACGACTGCCAGCCATTTGACCGCGGCGCTCACATGTTGGTGGGCAACAATCGTTTTCTGGGACGGCGCTATGCACTAGCCTGGTTTAACGCGGTCTCGCATTTTATGTTCCTGGATGATTGCCGAACTCAGACACTGGTTGGTGAGCCGAGAGCTGATAACGGTCCCCTATTAAAGTATATCAATGGCACTTTTGGCTGGAAAAAAGTAAAAGAGTTTGATTTTCCCCACAAGCGAGCCGCACTAGTTACCTGCGATAGAGCTGAGTTCTTTGAGAGTATGGGGGAGATATGAAACAACACAGTTACTGGAAACAGGTCAATCAAAAAGTCCTGGCTAAATCTTTAGCAGAGCTCTGCTACGAGCAAGCTTTAAGTGCTCAGCAAGAGTCTGATCAATCCTATAGGGTTAGACTCAAGTCTGGGGTGAGCTATCAGTTTAACGCTGTCCTAACTATCTGGGATTGGCTCCTGATTGATGAGGAGACTATTCAGAGGCATCAGGATGGCGAGAAGCGCACTGCGGATGATGCGTCTCAGTTTTTTATTGATGCTGCTGAGGATCTGAAAATAACTGCCAGCACACTGGGCAATTTATTACACGAACTGTCGAATACCTTAGCTGCCGATATGGCCTTGCTTGAGAAGCGTGAAGGTTGTACGGCAGACGATATGGCCAAGTTTGCCGATGAGCAGTTACAGTGCTTCTTGGATGGGCACCCAAAGGCGATGGTCAATAAGGGGCGTATTGGTTGGGGCGCGCAAGAATTTCGCGCCTATGGCACAGAGTCTGCGGCAAGTGTTCGCTTTTTATGGTTGGCCGTGCGGCGCGAGCTGACCGTTAATGGGCATAGCGAGCACTGGCCCTGGCAGCAGCTATTAGAGGAGAGCCTCACTGCTGAGCAAGTACAGTTGATGGAAGAGGTCTGTCGGGAAAAAGAGATAAGCTGGCAGGATTTTATTCCCCTCCCGGTACATCCGTGGCAGTGGCAGCATCATATTTGTCAGCATTACGCCTTGCAATTAACTCGTGGGGATATCGTTCTTCTGGGCGAGTTTGGTGATGAGTATCTGCCGCAGGTTTCGTTGCGCACATTCTCTAACCTATCTCGCCCGCAAGCACTGCATGTTAAATTGCCTTTGACGGTGCTAAATACTTCGTGCTATCGCGGTATTCCCGGAAAATATATGCAGTGTGGGCCGGCGTTATCACAGTGGGTGCAAAATCTCTGCGATAGAGATGAAGATTTGTCTACACGTGGTACTGGTATTTTGCAGGAAGTTGCCGGTTTGCATGTTCCCAACCCCTATCATGAGCAAGTGCAGGGAACGCCTTACCGCTATCGAGAGATGTTGGGAGCAACTTGGCGTCAAAGTCCAGCGAGCCATTGTGCGGCGGGGGAGCGCCACTTGTTGATGGCAGCACTGTTGCAAAAGGATTCCAGCGGGAAATCTATTGTGGCAACACTTATTGAGCGCTCAGGGCTCTCTGTGGAAAAGTGGTTGGAATATCTCTTTGATGCCACTGTTGTGCCGCTGTATCACTTGCTCAGCCGCTACGGGATCGGTTTAGTTGCACACTCGCAAAATTTGACCTTGGTATTAACGGAAGATCGCGTAGCGCGGGTTCTGTTAAAAGATTTTCAGGGAGATCTACGCCTTGCCCAAGGAGATTTTCCAGAGCGGAGTGATATTCCATCATCAGCTTTACAGGTTCTGGATCAGCTGCCTCCAAATTATATTATCCATGACCTTTTTACCGGGCACTTTGTTACGGTCTTGCGTTATCTTTCCTCCCAGTTGATGCTAGAACTGAATTTTCCCGAGCTTAAGTTTTATAGCGTATTGGCTCAAGTACTGCGTGCTTATCAAAAAATGGCAGTAGCAAAAAATCCGCTAATGGCTGAGCGGTTCCAGTGTTTTGATGTTTTTCGTGCCCATATAGAGCGGGTTTGTATTAACCGGGTGCGTTTATCGCAAGGTTATGATGATAGTGCGGAAAGACCGGTACCTATAGTTGGAGGCGACTTGGAAAATCCCCTTTGGCTATCAGAGCAGAAGCCAGAGAACGAAACATCTAAAATTAATACAGTTTCTCCCACAGAGGTATAATTATGAGCAATATATTAGATTTAGCTGGTATCGGCGCCGGTCCCTTTAACCTGGCTGTCGCTGCCCTAATGTGGGATAAATCTCTAACACACCGATTTTTTGAGGCGAAAGCAGAGTTCTCCTGGCATCCGGGGTTGATGTTGCCTGGCGCTATGATGCAGACCTCCTATTTAAAGGACCTAGTCACACCTGTCGACCCGACCAATCCATGCAGTTTTCTTGCTTATTTGGTTGAGAAACAACGCTTTTACGACTTTCTGAACGCTGAGCAGCGCACAGTTAGCCGTCGCGAGTTTGCGGATTATTTGGGCTGGGCTGCCAAGCGCCTGGACGCTGTAGAGATGGGGAGCCGGGTACAAAGCGTTGTAGATAAAGGCAGCTATTTTGAGCTGGATATCCATGGCCCCAAGGGGCAGGAGCTGGTCAAGGCTAAAAATATCTGTGTTGCCGGTGGTAAGAAGCCCCATATCCCGGAGTTTTGCCGCCCTCAATTATCTGGATCTTGTTTCCATGCGTTGGAGATTGCGCTGCGCAATCCCGATGTTCATGGTAAGCGGGTTGCTGTTATAGGCGGCGGCCAAACCGGGGCTGAGGTAGTTATTAATTTACTGAATAAGCAGTGGGGAAAACCGGAGCAGGTTACCTGGGTTTCCCGTCGCAGTAATTATCTCCCCTTGGATGAAACACCATTTACCAATGACTGGTTTACACCGGCATATGTCGATGTATTCCGTCAGCTGTCGCAGCCGCGCAAGGAGCAGGTTGTGGCAGAGCAAAAGCTGGCCTCGGATGGTATTTCACCGGATACCCTAAAAGAATTGTACCAGCTGTTTTATCGATTGGTACACCTGGAGGGCGATAGGGATCGGATGGTGCTGATGCCTAATCGTGAGATGGTGGATCTTTCTAATTACGGTGCTTATCGAATCCAGTTGCAAAACCATCTGCTCGGTGGCGCTGATGGGCAAGAGTGGCTGGATGCGGATATTGTTATTTTATGTACGGGGCTTAGTGAAGCGCTGCCGCCTTGTATTGCACCGCTACAGGACCGTATCGTTCGGGATGAGGAGGGACGCCTACTCCTGAATGATGCGTTTTCCGCCCAATTAAAAGATGATGACAGTGATCGCCGGCTTTATTTCCTGGGAACTGGACGATTTAGCCACGGTATTGCCGAGCCACAACTCAGCCTTTCCGCCTGGAGAGCTGCACGGGTGGTTAATGATTTACACCGTGAAACGGTGTACAACAACCAACAGCCAAACCATTATATGAACTGGATTAGCCCTAAAAAGGCTAAAGAGGCTGCGGTAGCCTAATTTATGCTAATCAGTGGTCGAATGCTTAATTCGATCACTGATCTTTCTATCCTTTTGGCAGTCCGGCAAAAGTAATCACTACTCGGTGACGCCTAATAAAATTTTATATGCCGGCGGTAACGCGAGCATTTCTCCAGTGGACCTTGCATTCCACAAAATCGATACGGCCATTATCTTTATACACTCTCCGTTGATCACTCCCCGGTATTTTGCGGTCTACTTATAAATTGCAAGTTCGGCCAAGCGAGTAGTTGAGGTACTTGGGCGAGTCTTCCCCTCAAGCATATTCAGAAATGGGTATTGCGGTGCTGATCTTTACTAATAAGCCCCAGAGATGCCAGGGTTACTGGTTGGATTGAATAGTGGAGTGTAACTTGGGATTTTATCTATCTGCGGCAGGTATAACTGAGCGCCAGTGATTCCGCTTGAAGGTAATCGCTATACGGGGCAAATATGGACTGGTCAATTCTGCAATTGCTGCCAGCGTTAAAGTTAATAGGTTGGCAGGCGGAAGTCGGAACCTAAGAATCGCTCCCTTGAGTTGGGTGTTGAGTGCCACTGCTCTGGAAGCTTTCTAGGGGAACCTAAATTTAGATAAATAAACATAAAATGGAAAGTTATAAACACTTGCATAGATATAGATTTTCCAGTTATCGAACACTGACTTGAATCTGCCTATTTTTGTGCGAGCTTATTTTGTAGTAGCCCTAAACTGTTTTTGCCTAACGAATAGGTGAGGTTTTCATACAGGGCTACTTTCACTTAAAAAACTCTTCAGGGGGTTCTCCGGAAGCATTTTATTGATTTCATTACACCCATGTACTTTCCCGCAGAGGGGTTAACCATGACTTCCCCGGATAAAATTTTGGTTTAAAGGTGGCGCAAAATGCGGGGTTAGTTTCCCTCCATGTGCAATACTTTTTGGGTACTGGACCGCCGGTCTGGTGTGCGGTGAGCAAGGAGGGAGCCTGCGATGCGTTTAAATTCAACTTTGGCACAGGGACGGTATCACTACAGTTGTGATGGCAGGGAAATGCCCGTACAGGATAGTTGGCAGCTGGGGGATGATGAGCAGGGGCGGCGCTCATTGATCAGTCGGCGTTTAGTGGGAGAGCAGGGGTTTGGTATCGAAGTGTTCGCCTCTCTAGATGGTGGCCTGGTGAGTGAATGCGAGGTGTACTGGCGGGATGAAGTTGACGAAGTGAGCGCCCACTATAAATTGATACCTGAGGACGGCAAGAGGCCGGCATTGGGGGATGATATTGAAGTCTGTTGGACGGGCCCCAATGGTCCTCAGCACCTCAATCTGGAGGGCGAACAGCGGCTTTTGTTTCCATTGATGCGGGTATTTATGGGGCCGGTACTATCGAGGCTGGTACAGCACGAAAGAGGGTTGGAAGTCGTTTCCCCTGATATTGTCGATCCATCCCAGCGGGGCAAGTTGCTCTCCCCCAGGGTCAGCCATCGCACCGCAAAACCTATGGTTGGGGATGTTTCGGGGCAGAAGGCCCAGGAATTGGGTGCCGATATCTGCGCATATATTTATCAGGGCGATGAAGCTGAGAGAGATGCCCACTGCTATGTCGATAGCCGCAGCTTGCTGGTGGGCTATGACTGGCCGTCTAGTACCGGGCGCCTGTGGCAGGTTCGGCTTAGAGATTTGGAGTGGTCGTCGAGCCTGGGAGGCCTATTTTAGTCGCCAAAATAGACTAAATATCCGCTATTGGTCATAAGGATATGTCGATATGGGGCCAATCTTATTGCCCGGGTAGGCTTTTCAGTTTTTTTGTGCTGTTTTGGGGGGCAATAGCAGCCCTTTTAGTTCTATTGGTCATACTGTCACTATAATCGCAATATTGCGTAATGGGACTTATCACCCTCTCCAGTGTAAGCTTGCACCCTATTTGCAAGAAATGACTAGGGGGAAGCGTTTTGTCCTACTATCGAAGGGGAGTTTATGTCGGGCTCGCATTACTTTCTTCCGCTGTACTAGCAGCACCATTGCCACCTGCTTATGCCGAAGAGGCGCCTGAATCAACTTTCTCTCTCGGTGTTGAGGACAGCCCGCAAACTCTGCATGAGCGCTGCCTGAACGAGCAAATTCTGATTTCAGATGCCGATGTCACAATAAGAGAGATTCGGAATATCTGTGCAGAAAGGGTCAGAGCCGAGCTCACCCTGGAAGAGGGCCCGGTGATAGCGGATGTTATTGTCGATGAGTATGAAGAGGAACTGCCTACCGACAAGATCTTGTTAGGCGGCCGGGCCCAGGCGATCAGGGATGCGGCCAATAACCCGTTTACTTTGGCATCCCATAAAGCCAACTATGTGTTGCCTTTAACCTACAACCCGGCCCCGGAAGAGGGGGGACTGGCGGATATTGAAGGTATCGCTGAGGCCGAGGAGCTGGACAATGTCGAAGTGCAGTTTCAGCTCTCTGTCCAGGTGCCTGTTTGGCGGGGGTTTTTGGGACAGGCTTCTGTACTGAGTGTAGCCTATACCAATCGCAGTTTTTGGCAGGCGTATAATTCCGATGACTCATCTCCGTTCCGCGAGACGAATCACGAACCGGAATTGATTTTAAGCTGGCTCAATGACTGGAGTGTGTTTGGTTGGCACAATGTTGCCAATCAGGTGGCGATCAATCACCAGTCCAACGGGCGCAGTGAGCCCTATTCGCGCAGTTGGAATAGGATATATGCAAACTTTATTTTTGAGCGGGATAACTATTCCCTTAGCTTCAAACCTTGGTATCGAGTTCCAGAAGATAAGGATGACGATGACAACCCGGATATCGAGCACTACCTGGGACATTTCGAACTGGGTGGGCGCTACCGGGATGGAGACCACACCGTTTCACTGATGCTGCGCAATAATTTGCGCTCAGATAATCGCGGTGCTGTAGAACTCACCTGGGGCTTCCCCCTCGGCAAGCGCGTCGATGGTTATGTTCGCTATTTCAATGGCTATGGTGAGAGCCTCCTCGATTACGATGAATCGGTGCAGACTTTGGGCTTCGGATTTATTTTAGCCCAGGGGTTTTAATCAATGGCGAGAGTGTATTTTTGATCAATAGGCTCTCGCTTTTTTCCTGTTAAGCTGACTCATTACAAGGGTTTGTTCATGGCCTTTGATGATAGTTACCGCCTCAGTGCTCACGCAGTCATTACCAATAGTGCTGGAGAAGTATTACAGCTGAAAGCCACTTACGCCGAGCGCCGCTGGGGTTTGCCCGGCGGCGCACTGGATCCGGGTGAAACTGCCCATGAGGCTTTGGTACGGGAGTGTCATGAAGAGCTTGGTCGCGAGGTGCGAATTGAGTACCTCAGTGGCGTTTATTACCACAATTTTTACAATTCCCACGTTTTTATTTTTCGAACTCATTTTATTAATGAGGGTGACTGTATCCTCTCCGATGAACACTCCCAGTGGGCCTACTTTCCCCTGCATAAACTCTCTGCTGTGCAGCGCCACAGGGTTGAAGATTGCCTGACCTTTGATGGGATTGTGCGTAGCGCAAAGTTCTAACTTTATTATCTTCCTTGGCAATAGTTCTGGTTTGCCTGCAGACATTTGGCGAAAATCGCCAAATGTATAACAGTCGCAGAATTCCCCTCCCGCCTACATTAGTATTTGCCCTCTGGTGTTTATTGCCCTGGAATTCCAGAGCCGTCGCCATCGGCGGGGCTTTATAAAAGTAAATAAAATCAAATAGTTAAATAATAGATACAGTAAGCGGCACACAGTGGCAGGCTATGCTGATGGATAAGAATTATGGGTTTGGAATTGAATATGCCTGAATTGGGCAATCTCAGTGAAAGCAGTTTTAAGTTGGAGTGCCGGGTCGCTTTGGTCAGCTCTGATAGCAAATTAGCCAATGACTGGATTACGGCGCTCAACAATACAGCTGCGGTACACGACAATCCTTTTGGTCTCCACTTTACCGCCGTAGCGCCGGCTGAAGCTGAAAGGCTGGCAAGGGAAGAGGACTGCCTACAGGCGGTTATTATTGACGGAGGCAGTGATGGCCAGGGGCTGGATAGTGCCGATGAGCTTGCTGACCGGATACACGCATTGCGTTCCCAACTCAATATCTTTTTGGTTGCCCACAGCGGCTTTGCCGGTACCACTTCCAAGCCGGGCAAAACCGGTTCCAAATCTCTAGCCAACTTGCGCCGCCGCTTTGATGAGCTGTTCGACCGCCGCGAAGGCAACTTCAATCATATGTTCCGCTTGGTGCAGGCATTTATTGCTCGAAGAGCATCGACGCCTTTTGCCGACACACTAAAAGAATACGTTTTCTCGGCCCGGGATGCCTGGCACACCCCCGGCCATTCCGGTGGCGATAGCTTGCGCAACAGCCCCTGGGTGGGGGACTTCTATCGCTTTATGGGCGAGCATATCTTCAATACGGACCTGTCCGTATCCGTCCAGGTCTTGGATAGTTTACTCGAGCCCCACTCGGTGATTCAGGAGGCTCAGGATCTGGCAGCTCAGGCTTTTGGGGCCCGCCACACTTTCTTTCTGACCAATGGCACCTCTACCGCAAATAAAGTGGTTATCCAGCAAATCCTAGGCGGTGGCGGAAAAATTATTGTTGACCAGGCCTGTCATAAATCGGTTCACCACGCGATTGTTATGAATCGCTGTGAGCCGGTTTACCTGAAGTCTGTACTGCACCCCGAGTTTGGTATTTACGGGCCGGTTAAGCGCTCAGATATTGAGGCGGCCCTGGATCAGCACAGTGATGCGCGCTTACTGGTGATCACCTCCTGTACCTATGATGGCTTGCGCTATGATCTCAAGCCAATTATTGATTATGCCCATGAGCGCGGAGTGAAAGTACTGGTGGACGAAGCCTGGTTTGCTCACGGTTTCTTCCACCCGGAGCTGCGCCCCACGGCGCTGGAGTGTGGCGCAGATTATGTAACCCAGAGTACCCACAAGATGCTGTCCGCCTTCTCCCAGGCCAGTATGATCCATGTGCAGGACCCGGACTTCGATGAATTCCGCTTTCGCGAAAACCTGAATATGCACGCCTCCACCAGCCCCCAGTACGCGATGATTGCCAGTCTCGATGTGGCCCGCAAGCAAATGGCCATGGAGGGATACGGCCGTTTGAAGCAGTGTCTACAAATGGTGGAAACCTTGCGCAACGCCGTCAATGAGACCGGTGTATTCCGCGCGCTCACCCGCGATGATCTGATTGCTGCCCCCCTTGCCGCTGATAATATTCGCCTCGATCCCACCAAGGTGACGATTGATATTTCCAAGAGTGGTTATTCTGGCAATGAAATGCAGATTAAACTATTCGACCAGTATGGTATCCAGGTGGAAAAGACCACCTACAATACCATCACTGTGCTTGTAACCCTCGGCAGCACTGAGAGCAAGCTGCTTCGCTTGATTCATGCGCTTAAGCAATTGGCTGGCAATACTCACAAGCGTATTCATATTGGATCGCCGAGACGTCTGCCGGAATTTACCCGTTTCACCTGTTTGCCGGCGGATGCCTACTTTTCGGCAGCGGAAGAACTGCCGCTAATGGATAATGGCACAGAGGCCATCGAGAATCTGGTTGGCCGCACCAGTGCCGATGAAATTGTTCCCTATCCTCCAGGTATCCCCGTTCTTGTACCTGGCCAGGAAATCTCGGCGCAAATAGTACAGTTTTTACAGCAACTGCTTCAGGGGCAGAATACAACGGAAATCCACGGCCTGATTTTCCGCTCTGATGAGCCGATGCTGAGGGTCGTTAAGGAATCTTCCCAAGCCAAGTCCGGCAAAGCGCGATCCTCTGTCGCGAAAAAGGCAGGGAAATCGTAAAATCCTGGAATCCGGCATGGAGGCCGGTATGCTTGAAAGCCCACACTCTGTACTTATTGCCGGTGCTTCCGGCGGTATTGCACAGGCTATTGGCGCCGAAATTATTCGGCGCTATCCCCAGACCCGGCTGCTGACTCTAAGCCGAACGAGCGTTGACAGGATTCCCGGCCACGCCGGCGAGCGCCACCATCTATCCGTTGCTCTGGATGGGCCTGAGTCGGTTGATGCCGTTGGAAGTTTTTTGGCTGAGCAGCCATCCCCCCCGCACTGGATTATCAGTTGCTGCGGTATTTTGCACGATGAATTTCAGCGGCCGGAGAAGTCTCTGTCGCAGTGTGAGGATCGCTGGTTATTGCAGTCTATGCGGGTCAATGTGCTTTCGCATTTGCATTTGGCCCAAGCTGTGGACGGAATCTTACCGCGCAGGTCGTCTCTGCTGTGGGCCTCGCTATCGGCAAAGGTGGGAAGTATTGCGGATAACCAGCTCGGTGGCTGGTATAGCTACCGCGCCAGCAAGGCGGCATTAAATATGCTGATTAAGAATCTGTCTATTGAGTGGGCGCGCAAGCTGGAGGAGAGCTGTGTCGTTGCGATTCATCCGGGCACCACAGACACCTCACTGTCTAAGCCTTTTCAGGCTAATGTACCGCCAGATAAACTCTATAGCCCGGCAGTGAGCGCCAACCGTATTGTGAATATCCTCGGCCAGTTGGTCGCATCAGATAGCGGAAAATTCCTATCCTGGGATGGCAGTGAGATATCCTGGTAGCGCTTGCGCTGACAGATTTAAAAGACGGCGGGAAAGAACACCCTGCACTCGGACCGCATAAGGCATGGGTGCCGCTTGTGAGCTTACAGGGGTATATCACCGCGCAGGGTATTCTTTCCTTTTATATTGGAGGGGTTAGCTCACCAGAGGGTTGCCGCGCTCCAGAATTGTGGCGATATCGATACCGGTCGGCAGGCTCCCAGTATTGTGTGTACCACTGGCCCCAAGCCTGGATTTAATAAAGGCGTCAGTAACACAGGCACTGTTCCCCTGTAACAGCAGGTGCGCCTGCATGGTGAGGGCCATTTGATCAACAATATGGCGGGCGCGATATTCAAACTGGTTTAGGTCGAAAAGCTCTCTGCGCAACTTATCAACCGCAGTATCAAAGAGTGTATTTACCCCCCGGCTAATATCCAGCTCATCAAACCAGTGGCTAATAACGGCCGGTGTTTTAGTAATCGCGCGCAAAACATCCAGTGCCTGGATATTGCCTGAACCCTCCCAAATGGCATTAATTGGCGCATCTCGGTACAGCCGTGCGGTTATAAAGTTCTCGATGGCGCCATTGCCCCCCAGGCACTCCATTGCCTCATAGGCGTGGTGGGGACTGCGTTTACATATCCAGTATTTTCCCACTGCGGCGCCAAGTCTGAGGAGCATTTTTTCGTGCTCCTTGTCCTCCTGGTCCATAGCTCTGGCCATACGCATGGTAAGGGCAAGGGAGCCCTCAACTTCCAAATGAAGATCGGCCAGCACATTCTGCATCAGAGGTTGCTCAATCAGCTTCTTTCCAAAAGCCTTGCGCTTACTGGCGTTGTATATTGCCTGGATAACGGCTTGCCGCTGCCCCGCAGATGAGCCCACCATACAGTCAAATCGGGTAAGTGCCACCATCTTGATGATGGCGCTGACCCCGCGTCCTTCCTCGCCAATCAACCAGCCCAGTGCGCCGCGTATCTCAACTTCTGACGAAGCGTTGGAGACATTGCCACACTTTGTTTTCAGGCGTTGAATTTCTAAGGGGTTTTTCGTGCCATCTGGGCGCCAGCGGGGGACCAGAAAGCAGGATAGGCCAGCGGGCGTCTGGGCGAGAATTAGAAAAGCGTCGCACATGGGGGCAGACATAAACCACTTATGCCCCAGTAATTCGTAGGTGCCATCGTCGAGAGGGATTGCGGTGGTCGTATTTGCCCTGACGTCTGACCCTCCTTGTTTTTCTGTCATGCCCATGCCAATCGTCAGTGAACTTTTCTCAAAATAGGGGCGGTTACTGCCGTCATAGGTGCGGTTGGTGATCTTGGGTATCCACTCCCGGGCAATTTCAGGGTTTAACTCAAGAGAGGGGATTGAAGCGAAGGTCATAGTAACCGGACAACCGTGGCCGGCTTCGAGTTGGGAGTGCAGATAGTTTTTCGCCGCCCTGGCTACATTGGCGCCAGGACCGGGATCGGTCCAGGGGGCGCTGTGTAAACCCTCGGAGAGTGCCAGTTGCATTAATTGATGGTATGCGGGGTGGTATCGAACCAGGTCGATACGCTGGCCTGAGCGATCGTGACTTTCAAAGATGGGGGTAAATTCATTGGCAATATACCCTCTCTCTATCATTTCTGGCCTGCCACAGACCTCCCCATAGCGCTCCAGTTCGGCCTCGGCCCAATGTGCCCCATTGAGATGTATGGCCTCCTGTAATGCGCAGTCGCCCATATAAAGGTTGTGACCAGATAGGGGAGGAACTTGATTGACAACTGGGTATATGGATTTGTAATCCGATCCGGCAGTTTTACTGTTCATAGATTTACCCTAAGAGTGTGGGGCTATTTGATTGGGAGAACTTCTCAAGCATTTTTTGATACCGGCATGTAGAACAATTCATAATTAAGGCGCTGCCTTACAGGAATGTCTATTTTTTTTAAAACGTTCGTATCGTTCTGAAAGTCTCTTATGCAGAAATTCCCTGCATCTATAGAGAGATTAGGAAATTATACAAGCATATTTCATATGGCTCTTTAACTGGTACGATCCCAGTGGTTTATCCAGGGAAATCCTCCAGAAAACCGCTGTATATAAGCGCAAATCAGGCACTTTTTGATCACTATTTAATCTGCTGGCTTGTGAGCAGGAACTTTGCTGCTTTTATTCTCAAAGCCCGATTTTATGCAGCTAGCGCAATAATTATTCGATCAAATATGGTTTAAAAGTAATTTGCTGAAATTTATATTTTATTGCTATCGAATACCATTTGCGGGTATATCTCTACTAAAGCTCGAATGCCTTATGTTTGTCGCCTTGTTGCCGAGGGTTGTTTTAAAAAGCTGTTTATTGGTCGATTTTAATCTGATAATAGTGTGGACCAGTACAAAAAAAATGATATTTCGCAGGTTTTGATTTGGCCAAAAAATCTATACCAAAGCATGTTAAATTACATTTTTATTTGCCTCTATATGATACTTTTGTATTACCAAACGTCGTAAAAGAGTACGCTTGGCACACTTAAGATTGAATTTTTGCTATCTAGATCACTATTGGTTGCAGTGAGGGGGTTGATCGAATAGATTTAGCTCACAGCGTAAGGTGATCGTGGAAGCTGATTAAAAATAGTTAAGTTGGAAACAGGCTGAAATATAAAAGGACTCCACATTGGGGGAACCCAGATGAATTTGCATAAGGAATATGCACCACTAAAGGTCGTTAGCCCTAAGTCAGAAAAAACGGGGGTTGCGGTTGCTTTCTTGACCGCATGCGTCAATCTCCAGTCGTCGATATTTGCTGGGCGGATTGAAGATGAATTTAAAACCAGTTGCGCTATTCTACAGCGTTCGACACTTTCATCTCTAAGTGATATTAAGGCTGAATATCTTCTGCTTGATTGTGCCGATATTTCCCAGTCTGATCTTGAACTGCTACTGAGGGAGATACACGCTTTAGCGAGCCCCCCTAATCTTGTACTAATCAATGTTGATGAAAATGCCGATATTGATTTTGTCCTGCACTGGGAGAAAGTTTTGGGGTTGATGCCCGCCGAGTGCGATGCAAAAGTCATCATGGAGAGGTTAGGCAGGATATTCTCAGGGGAATACTGGTTCCCGAGAAATGTACTCCATAACTTCCTCAGGCAGCATAGAAAGCCTAAAAAGTGGTGTGACAAAGCTTCTAACTTGACGCAGAGAGAGCGGCAAATCTTACAGTTAATCTGTGACTGTAATACCAATGCCAATATCGCTGAAGCTCTATGCGTCAGTGAACATACCGTTAAGAGCCATCTGTATAAAATTTATAGAAAAATAGGCTGTAGGAATCGCCTGGAAGCAAGCAGTTGGGCCAGTCAAAATTTGTAATACTATGAAATTAATTTTTTTACGTTCACTTGCATCTGCTATCGTGTTTTCATGTATTGTTTGCACTAGCTTCGCCCAGGATACAGAAGATCAAAGCGCCGAGGAGTCCCTGTTAACAGGGTTGATCATCGATAATACCGTAAGTGGTATTGGGCATGAGTTTGCCAGATCTCTTTCTATTTATATTTCGACTAATATGGTGGGTTTTGATTATAACCTTACTGTACACGAGAGACCGTCGGCGAGGTGGGGAAGTGTTGTCTGGGTGACTTTTGAAAGTAAACAAGTTTTCAAAACAGTGATTTATCCCGGGCGCAGGAAGTTTGATGAAATCGTTGGGCAAGCTGCGGCACAGATAAATAATAATGTTCGGCAGCAAAGATTACAGAGTCTTTTGTCTCAAAATGTTGATTTAGCGGGAGATGAAATATAATGAAAAAGCAGATTGTAGCAGTTATTTTTTTGTTGTCTTTTTCTGGGGTGGTGAGTGCAACTGAGCTGGTGTATACACCGGTTAACCCATCATTTGGGGGTAACCCTCTCAATGGTACCTATTTATTAAATAATGCCAGCGCGCAGAATGATAAAAAGGACCCGGATTCTGCAAGTTCTCCATATTCTGAGACCTCCTCTCTGGATCGCTTTACTGACACACTGGAGTCCCGTCTGCTCTCACAGTTGCTGACAGATGTAGGGAATGGCAATGATGGTACCTTGGTAACTGATGACTATATTGTCAACATTCTTGATATTGATGGTGAACTGACAATCACGATTACTGATGTTGTAACAGGTGAGATATCTGAAATTGTCGTAGTGGGTCTAAACCCGAGCAACTAGTTAAATAGCATTGGTGATCTTAGATTTTCGTGGGGAGGGGTGAAATGTTATCAAGAATATTTGTTCTTACTTTTTTTCTTGCTGTTGGTGGCTGTAGTTCGGTTAATTCGCTTAAGGAGTCACTGTTTGGTTCCGGCCAACAAAAAGCAACCTTGACCGATCGAATGAGTACCTATACGGACTTGGTGAGTTTGCCGGCTCCCAGAGGAAAAATCGTAACCGCAGTGTATGGTTTTAGTGATCAAACTGGCCAATATAAGCCCTCACCCTCCAGTTCATTTTCGACCGCAGTGACTCAGGGCGCTGCCGCTATGCTGGTTCAGGTGCTGAACGAATCAGGCTGGTTTGTAACCCTTGAGCGGGAGGGGCTGCAAAATCTGCTAACTGAGAGGAAGATCATCAGGGCAGCATTGAAGGAGCAGGATAACTCTACAAGCCCCGCATTTGAATTACCTTCGCTAATGTCGGCCAATATTATGCTTGAAGGTGGTATTGTTGGATATGATACCAATATTGAAACAGGTGGAGCTGGTGCTCGCTATTTTGGTATTGGTATTTCTGAACAGTATCGTGTCGATGAGGTTACCGTTAATTTACGTGCTATAGATGTGCGTAGTGGGCGAGTGCTCAGTAGTGTTTTAACCAGTAAGAAAATTTTATCCAAGCAGGTTCAGGGGGATGTTTACAATTTTGTTGAGTATAAGCGTCTACTTGAGATTGAGGCGGGCTCAACAACTAATGATCCCGCACAATTGTGCGTTCTGTCGGCAATAGAATCGGCGGTAATTCATCTTATCTCTCAAGGTGTTAATTCTAATTTGTGGGCCCTGAAAGATAATAGTCAGTACCCTGTGTCCGTGCTTAGTGAATATGCGGCGGCGCCAGTAAAAATATTATAATAATTTTTTATATTTGCCTTTGCTGCGCTTGTAGTTTTTAAGTCTAAAAATCTTGATTCAATACGCTGGGGTTGCCTTAGAGTTCTGGAGTTGCAGAGTGAGGCGGCCCCATTTTTTTGTATTTTTGTGTAATTTGTTGTGATAGATTTTTTGCGGGTTTTGTGTTTTCCATATTTAATTATTGTCGTCATACAAAAGTTTTAAGTTCCTCCGGTTATTTGTTGTTAAATGTATCCTTTCTTCTGATTTAAGATTTATTGTTTTTTATTTATAGTTGTTCATGTTGTTTCTTATAGTTGTTAATCGTTCTTTACAGCGAGGTGGTTAGTGATAAATACAGCTAAGCGAGTAACGGTAATTTTATTTCTGTTTCTGGTTTTGCCGCTTTCGGTGTGTGGAGCTTCTGATTTAGACGGTCTTGATGAGTTGTCTGTGGGGCAGGGAGCCTTGGATCTTCTTTTGTTGAGAGAGGATTCAGTGTTAGGTAATTTGGCTCGGGTCTCACAGGTGGGTGATTTCAATCAGGCAGAAGTTACTCAGTCCGGGCTTTACAATCAGGCCATCCTGATGCAGGAGGGCAATGCCAATACAGCTTTAGTGCAACAACTTGGCGATTCTAATTATGCTGCGATATCCCAGTCTGGAGCCTACAACCAAGCTACAGCAATACAGGGTGGGATAAATAATGTGGCATTAATTAGTCAGATTGGTTACGGAAATTCTGCAAACATTATTCAAAATGGCGATGGATTGTTTGGTTTTGTCGCGCAGTTTGGCGATGACCATACGGTGCAACTGGTGCAGTACGATTAATGAATTGCACTATTTTACTGTTATTTGAAATTTTAGTTTTAAGGGGATTGGTAAATGAAAAAGATTAAACTTGCTGCTGTTATTGCTTTGCTCGCTGGTTCCGGTCAGGCTTTGGCCGATAATAACTTCGCTGATCAAGTGCAGCTCGGGGAGGCTAACTATGCAACGGTTTCCCAGGTGACCGAGGCAACTAATAATGCTTCCTACCAGTGGCAGGAAGGTAATAACAATTATGCTTATGCAAGTCAGAGTTACGCCGATGGCAATTATATAGATCAAACCCAGCTGGGTGATCGCAATTTCTCTGATACCTCACAAAGTACCCAGGTGGGCAGTGAAGCTATGAGCTACCAGGATGGGGAAGGTAACTCAAGCACTATTCATCAGTGGAATTCTGGCTCCTACAACAGTGCTTATGCCGTACAGTTTGGCAGTGAGAATATGCTCCATATAGATCAGTACTCTGGCTCCAACTTTAATTATGCAGATATGTACCAGGATGGTACTGATAACATGGGTGTCCTTCAGCAAGAGGGTGAGGGTAACTACTTCTACAGCACTCAGTATGGTGATAACAATGGTATCTGGAACAGCACCTGGTACCCCTCTCCTGATGGTTTTCTGGGCGGCCAAGTAGGTGATTTTAACGTTGCTTATACCTATCAGGACGGCGCTGAAAATACAGCTAACCTATTGCAAAGCGGTGATTCTAACTTGTTGGATCTCGTACAGTACGGTATTGCCAATACCACTACTGTCCTACAGCTAGGTTCTTCCAATGCTTCTTTTGGTTATCAGTCAGGTGATAATAACGTTACCAATGTTACCCAAAATGAGACTAATAATTTCGCTTCTATAGCGCAAGTTGGAACTGATAACCTCACAAATCTAGTGCAAACGGGTGACTTCAATACTACTGACTTTGCTCAGTATGGAGAGGCTAATCTGGTAAATATCGACCAAACTGGCAGCAGTAACTATACCTTTGGCTATAGTGATGGTGTTGCCAACACTGTGGATATTGATCAGTCTGGCGAACTGAACTTGGCCGAAGTACATCAAGATTATGGCAGTGGAAACCTGATCACCATAGCCCAGTCTGGTTTTGAGCATTCTGCTCACGTTGGACAGGGTGGTTACGATAATGCTGCCTATATCAATCAGACTAGCGCATTAAATATGGCGAGTGTTGAGCAGGTTGGCAGCAATAACCTTGCTACTATCTCTCAAAACTAATTTTTAGCTAGCTCTATCTTAGCTAATGTCAGTCAGTTAAGCTGGCTGGCATTAGTTCTTTAATTGCTATTGTAACAGTCACCTCTATATATTCCCTCCTGCATTCAACTCTGAAGTGTATCATCCTTTTGACCCCAGTTGACTCCTTTGCTTTATAGGGGCTTTTCTAGGGGGTTGTGGCTAATAGAAGCATGTTTTTTCTCCGCTCAATACCTCGTCAGCCCATTGAATACGATTGGCCTTACGCAGGCTGATAGTAGAGCGTTTTTTATTCTTTTGTAGCTGAGTCAGAATCCTCAGTGCAGAAGGTAGGCGTCTTTAACCCGGTTGTAACTCCTCAGTTAAAAATTTTCTGCCAAGCTCTATTGGTGTAGACTTATTGAGATTCCCCACACTTTTTCTACTATTTATAAGTTTAGGATGTTTGATCATGAAAAAGCTAAATCCACTGCTTTATCATTTTGGTAGCGTGGATATGACAAATTCTGGTCGATAATACCTGCGCTGGCTAAACATAAAATACCAGTTCAATAAGTGCCGGCTAAGTTGGCAATGATAGCTTCGCCATTGATGCTGTTTGAAGCGGTTTTTAAGTTGTGAGTGTCGCAGTTTTTATTTTAATTAAGTTTTATTTTGAGGTGTTTTGTTTGGCCTGTAATGCCACGCAAGGCTGTGTTGACAGTAGTTTAGAATTTTATCTTTATTTGTTGGGTTGTGGGGGTAGTATAAGTTTTTTCTTTGTGGGGTTGTTTGATTTGTCGTGCTTTATGTTTTTGTATTTTGGTTCTCGTGTTTCATACAAAAGTTCTACGATTTCTAGTTTATTTTTTGCTAAATGTATTCTTTCTTCTGATTTAAGGTTTGTTGATCGTTATCTATAGTTGTCTATATTTTCTCTATGTTGTTGCTAATTTTTATTTGCGGCGATGCAGCTAAGTAGAGGGCGGTGATTTTATTTCTTTTCGCTGTTTTCCGCTTTCGGCATGTGGGGCTTCTGGTTTAGGTGAAATCGATTACTTGTCTGCAGGGTAAGGGGATCGGGATCTTCCTTTATTGAGGAAAGATTCAGTTATGGATAGCTTGGTTCGGATTTCACCGCTGGGTAATTACAGTCTACTAAAGCTTCCCAATTCGATCTTTTACGATCAGTTCAACCTGATATAGGAAGGCGGTAATAATAGGATTTGGATACCGTGGCTCATCGATTCCTATTGTGTGGTGATATCTCAGGCTGGGTCTATAACCATGCTATAGCGATATGCAGTGGCGTAAATAATGTGGCATTAATTAGTCAGGTTGGTTGCGGAAATTCTGTCAATAGTATTCAAAGTGCTGGTGGATTGTTTGGTTGTGTCGCGTAGTTTGCTTGGCGACCATGAGGCGCAACGGGTGCAGTACCATTAAAGTGTTGCACTACTCTGCTGTTATTTAAAATTTTATCTCTAGGGAGATCGATAGATGACGAAGATTAAGCTCGCTGCCGCTATTGCTTTGCTCGCTGGTTCAACTCAGGCTTTGGCGGACAATAACACTGCGGATCAAATGCAGATCGGAGAGGCCAACTATGCAGAGGTTACTCAGGTAACAGAGGCAACTAATAACGATGCCTATCAATGGCAGGAGGGTGATAACAATCAGGCTTATGCGGACCAGAGTTACGCCGATGGCAATTATATAGATCAAACCCAGCTGGGTGATCGCAATCGCTCTGAAACCTCACAAAGTACCCAGGTGGGCAGTGAAGCTATGAGTTACCAGGATGGGGAAGGTAACTCAAGCACTATTCATCAGTGGAATTCTGGCTCCTACAACAGTGCTTATGCCGTACAGTTTGGCAGTGAGAATATGCTCCATATAGATCAGTACTCTGGCTCCAACTTTAATTATGCAGATATGTACCAGGATGGTACTGATAACCTCACAAATCTAGTGCAAACTGGTGACTTCAATACTACTGACTTTGCTCAGTATGGAGAGGCTAATCTGGTAAATATCGACCAAAACGGCAGCAGTAACTATACCTTTGGCTATAGTGATGGTGTTGCCAACACTGTGGATATTGATCAGTCTGGCGAACTGAACTTGGCCGAAGTACATCAAGATTATGGCAGTGGAAACCTGATCACCATAGCCCAGTCTGGTTTTGAGCATTCTGCTCACGTTGGACAGGGTGGTTACGATAATGCTGCCTATATCAATCAGACTAGCGCATTAAATATGGCGAGTGTTGAGCAGGTTGGCAGCAATAACCTTGCTACTATCTCTCAAAACTAATTTTTAGCTAGCTCTATCTTAGCTAATGTCAGTCAGTTAAGCTGGCTGGCATTAGTTCTTTAATTGCTATTGTAACAGTCACCTCTATATATTCCCTCCTGCATTCAACTCTGAAGTGTATCATCCTTTTGACCCCAGTTGACTCCTTTGCTTTATAGGGGCTTTTCTAGGGGGTTGTGGCTAATAGAAGCATGTTTTTTCTCCGCTCAATACCTCGTCAGCCCATTGAATACGATTGGCCTTACGCAGGCTGATAGTAGAGCGTTTTTTATTCTTTTGTAGCTGAGTCAGAATCCTCAGTGCAGAAGGTAGGCGTCTTTAACCCGGTTGTAACTCCTCAGTTAAAAATTTTCTGCCAAGCTCTATTGGTGTAGACTTATTGAGATTCCCCACACTTTTTCTACTATTTATAAGTTTAGGATGTTTGATCATGAAAAAGCTAAATCCACTGCTTTATCATTTTGGTAGCGTGGGTATGACAAATTCTGGTCGATAATACCTGCGCTGGCTAAACATAAAATACCAGTTCAATAAGTGCCGGCTAAGTTGGCAATGATAGCTGCGCCATTGATGCTGTTTGAAGCGGTTTTTAAGTTGTGAGTGTCGCAGTTTTTATTTTAATTAAGTTTTATTTTGAGGTGTTTTGTTTGGCCTGTAATGCCACGCAAGGCTGTGTTGACAGTAGTTTAGAATTTTATCTTTATTTGTTGGGTTGTGGGGGTAGTATAAGTTTTTTCTTTGTGGGGTTGTTTGATTTGTCGTGCTTTATGTTTTTGGGTTTTGGTTCTCGTGTTTCATGCAAAAGTTCTACGCTTTCTTGTTTGTTTTTTTCTAAATATATTCTTTCTTCTGATTTAAGGTTTGTTGATCGTTATCTATAGTTGTCTATATTTTCTCTATGTTGTTGCTAATTTTTATTTGCGGCGATGCAGCTAAGTAGAGGGCGGTGATTTTATTTCTTTTCGCTGTTTTCCACTTTCGGCATGTGGGGCTTCTGGTTTAGGTGAAATCGATTACTTGTCTGCAGGGTAAGGGGGTCGGGATCTTCCTTTATTGAGGAAAGATTCAGTTATGGGTAGCTTGGTTCGGATTTCACCGCTGGGTAATTACAGTCTACTAAAGCTTCCCAATTCGATCTTTTACGATCAGTTCAATCTGATACAGGAAGGCGGTAATAATAGGATTTGGATACCGTGGCTCATCGATTCCTATTGTGTGGTGATATCTCAGGCTGGATCTATAACCATGCTATAGCGATATGCAGTGGCGTAAATAATGTGGCATTAATTAGTCAGGTTGGTTGCGGAAATTCTGTCAATAGTATTCAAAGTGCTGGTGGATTGTTTGGTTGTGTCGCGTAGTTTGCTTGGCGACCATGAGGTGCAACGGGTGCAGTACCATTAAAGTATTGCACTACTCTGCTGTTATTTAAAATTTTATCTCTAGGGAGATCGATAGATGACGAAGATTAAGCTCGCTGCTGCTATTGCTTTGCTCGCTGGTTCAACTCAGGCTTTGGCGGATAATAACACTGCCGATCAAACGCAGATCGGAGAGGCCAATTACGCAGAAGTTACTCAGGTAACAGATGCAACTAATAACGCTGCCTATCAGTGGCAGGAGGGTGATAACAATCAGGCTTATGCAGACCAGAGTTATGCGGATAACAATTATATTGCTCAAACTCAGATCGGCGACCGCAATTGGACCTACACCTGGCAAGACAACCAGATAGGCAGTGAGGCGAGTAGCTATCAGGAGGGAGAGGGTAATTTAAGTACTATCCATCAGTGGACAGGGTTCTACAACAGTGCTTATACCGCGCAGTCTGGCAGTGAGAATATGCTGCATTTAGATCAATACTATTATTCCGATCTCAACTATGCAGAGATGTACCAAAATGGTAGTGACAATATGGGTGTTCTACAGCAGCAGGGGGAAGGTAACGAATTTTTCAGTACTCAACATGGCGATAGCAATGCTATTTGGAACAGCACCTGGTACTCCTCTCCCGATGGCTTTGTGGGTGGCCAAGTAGGCTATTATAACACTGCTTCTATTTACCAAGATGGTTTTGAGAATACCGCCAATCTCTTGCAAAGCGGTGACACTCACTTTCTGGAACTCTCGCAGTATGGTGTTGGCAATATATCTACCATCTTACAGTTGGGTTCTTCCAGTTATTCTTTTGGTTATCAGTCAGGTGATAATAATGTCACTAATGTTACCCAGAATGAGACTAATCATTTCGCATATCTAGCGCAATCTGGATCTGGCAATATTACAAATCTAGTGCAAACGGGTGACAATAATACTGCGGACTTTGCTCAGTTTGGAGATATTAATCTGGTAGATATCAATCAGGATGGCGATAGTAACTATAGCCTTGGCTACAGTGATGGCACTGCCAATAATGTAGATATTGATCAGGTTGGAGAATTAAATTTAGCGGAGGCCTCTCAAGTTGGTGTTGGCAATATGATGACCGTGGACCAGTCTGGCTATGAGCATTCAGCTTATGTTGCCCAGAACGGTTCCGAAAATATTGCTATTGTCAGCCAGGCTAGCGCACTGAATACGGCCAATATTATGCAGACTGGCAGCAGTAATTACGCCACCGTCTCTCAGGGCGGCGGTGATGGGTCATCTGCTGCTTTCTAAGCAGTCCTCTTAAATCAGAGTCAGTCAGATAAGCTGACTGACTCTAATTCAAAAGGGAGCTCGCCAACTTTTTTGGAAAGGTGTGTATAGTTTAAGAGTCCCGGAAGTTTCATGACTTACAGTCACACTGTGCGATATACAGTTGCGAAAATTTTGTAAATATCCAAAGTGCTATTGGATTATTGGATTATTGGATTATTGGATTATTGGATTATTGGATTATTGGATTATTGGATTATGTCGCGCAGTTTGCTTGGCGACCATAAGGTACAACGAATGCAGTACGATTAAAGTATTGCACTACTCTGCTGTTTTTAAAAATTTTATTTCTAGGGAGATCGATAGATGATGAAGATTAAGCTCGCTACCGCTATTACTTTGCTCGCTGGTTCAAGTCAGGCTTTGGCGGATAACAATTTTTCTGATCAAGTGCAGACCGGAGAGACTAACTACGCAGAGGTTACTCAGGTAACGGAGGCAATTAATAACACTGCCTATCAGTCGCAGGAGGGCGATAACAATCAGGCTTATGCAGAGCAGAGTTACGCGGATGGTAACTCTATTGAGCAAGATCAGACCGGCGATCGTAATGAGAGTGAGATCTGGCAATACGAGCAGATAGGCAGTACAGCGAGAAGCAATCAGTGGATAGAAGGCAATTCAGGTATCCTCCTTCAGAAGTCAGGCTCCTATAACTATGCTTATCTCGCTCAGTATGGCAGTAACAATATAGCCCATGTAGTTCAAGATTCTAATTCTGACTTTAGCTCGGGGAGTATGCATCAAACGGGTAGAAGCAACACGATTGCTATGTACCAGCAGGGGGATAATAATGGGTTTATGATCTATCAAGATGGCGATAACGGCGCTGTTTGGGGCAGCGCCTGGCACCCTTCTCCGGATGGTTTTTTGGGTGGCCAATTCGGCGATGACCACTATGCTTATATCTCGCATAGTGGTTTTGAGGCTACCGTAAACCTATTGCAAACTGGTTATGATCATTCTCTGACCGTCTACCAGCACTATGGTGCTGGCAGTATATCGACTATCTTGCAGTTGGGTTCTGAAAATAACTCAAGGGTTTCGCAGTCAGGTAATAATCATATTGCTAATGCTTCCCAGAACGGGATTGATAATTATATTAGAAGTTATCAAGCAGGAGATAATATGATTGCTAATTTTTCCCAGAGCGGGATTGATAATTATATTCATAGTTACCAACCTGATGATTATTTCGATGACAACATTGTAAATCTAGTGCAAATGGGGGAGGGTAATATAATCTTTAGCGAACAGTCGGCCACCTCTCAGGCCAGTGCTTATGCTACACAGCTTGGTAATAATAACTTACTCAATTTAAACCAAGAATATGGTTTCAACTATTCCTACAACTACGCAGAGATTTACCAAGAGGGTAATGAAAACGTGGCTGATCTGGAGCAGTCGGATAAGAATAGCTACTTTGTAGGTGCTCAATATGGTGACAGGAATGCTATCAGGGCCAGTGGGGATTCCGATGGTTTTAGCGGTAGGCAAGAAGGTGATTTTACTACTGCTTATATTTACCAGGAGGGTTTTGAGAATATCGCAAATCTATTGCAAGACGGTGATAATAATTCTGTGGATCTTGCACAGTACGGTGTTGGTAATATAGCTACCATCCTACAGTTGGAGTTTGATTTATGGTCAGGTGATAATAACACTGCCAATGTTACCCAGAATGGGACTGAGCATGTTGCTTATTTGGAGCAGTTTGAAGTTGATAACATTGCAAATCTGGTGCAAATGGGCGAAGCTAATACTGCGGAATTTTCTCAGATTTTAAATGCTAACTTGGTAGATATCAACCAGGAAGGCTATAGTAACTACAGCCTTGGTTACAGTGATGGTACTGCCAATAATGTAGATGTTGATCAAGTTGGTGAGTTAAATTTGGCAGAGGCCTATCAAGTTGGTACTGGCAATATGATCACCGTGTATCAGAATGGCTCTGAGCACTCGGCTTATATTTCTCAGACCGGTTTCGATAATATTGCGCTCGTCAGTCAGGCTGGCGCACTAAATGCGGCCAATATTATGCAGACTGGAAACAGTAATTACGCCACCGTCTCGCAGGGTGGTAGTGGGCCATCTACAGTTTTCTAAGTAATTCCCTTAAATAAATGTCGGTTAGTTAAGCTAATTGGTGCTGATTTAAAAACAAGCCCGCAGATTTTATCGGGAAAGTACGTATAGTTAGTCCCGGAAGTCCGGCAAATATTATTCAAAGTGGTTGTGGGTGTTTAGTTGTGTCGCGCAGTTTACTTGGCGATTATGAGATGTAACGGGTGCAGTATGATTAACGTATTGCACTACTCTGCTGTTATTTAAAGTTTATTTTTAGGGGAGTTAATAGATGAAGAAAATTAAGCTCGCGGCTGCTATTGCTCTGCTTGTTGATTCAAGTCAGTCTTTGGCCGACAATAACTTTGCCGATCAAACACAGATCGGAGAAGCTAACTACGCAGAGGTTACTCAGATAACAGAGGCAATTAATAATGCTGCCTATCAGTGGCAGGAAGGCAATAACAATCAGGCTTATGCAATCCAGAGTTACGCAGATAGTAACTATATTGAGCAAACTCAGATCGGCGATCGTAATGTGGCCGATCTCTGGCAAGACGACCAGGTAGGTAGTGAAGCGGAGATCGCTCAGACGGGAGATGATAATTTAGGCACCCTCCTTCAGAGGGCAGGCTCTTATAACGAGGCTAGGATCGGACAGACGGGTAGTGAGAATATAGGCCATTTGGTTCAAGATTCTGATTCCGACTTTAACAGCGGATCGGTGGGGCAATTGGGTAATGGCAACACGACTGTTTGGCACCAGCAGGGGAACCGTAATCGCTTTTGGAGCCTTCAAGTGGGTGATAACAACGCTATTTGGAGTAGCACCTGGTACTCCTCTCCCGATGGTTTTTTGGGTGGCCAAATAGGCGATGAACATACTAGCTATATTTGGGTAACTGGTTTTGAGAGCACCGTAAATCTATTGCAAAGCGGTTATGGTCATTATCTGTATCTCAGACATTTCGATGGTGTTGGTAATATATCTACTGTCTTACAGTTGGGTTCTGAAAACTTGTCTAGGGTTTATCTGTCAGGTGATAATCTTGTTACTAATGTTACCCAGAATGGGGTTGGTAATGATATTGATGTTGACCAATTGGGAGCTGATAATATTGCAAGACTAGTGCAAACTGGTAATTATAACGCTATAGAATTTGAACAGTCCGAAAATGCTAATCTGGCAAATATCGATCAGGTTGGAACATCAAATTTGGTAGAGGCCACTCAAGATGATGATGTAGGCAGTGAATTGATAAGTTATCAGGAGGGGGAGGATAATACAAGCTTTATCTCTCAGTGGGGAAACTCCTACAACATTGCTTATGCCACACAGTTTGGCAGTGAGAATATACTTTATTTAAATCATTTCTTTGGAACCGACTTTAACTACGCAAGGATGCACCAAGAGGGTAATGGCAACGTGGCTGGTCTGCGACAGTTGGGGGACGGTAACCACTTTGTTGGCACTCAATATGGTGATGGTAATGCTATCTTGAGTAGCACCTGGATACCCTACCCCGATGCTTTTAAGGGTGCTCAATCAGGTGATTTTAATACTGCTTATATTTACCAGGAGGGTTTTGAGAATATCGCGAACCTATTGCAGCAAGGTGATAATAATTTTGTGGAACTTACACAGTATGGTGTTAGCAATATAGCTACCATCATACAATCGGAATATTCGACAAGTAATAATAACACTGCCAATGTTACCCAGAATGGCTCTGAGCATTCGGCTTATGTTGATCAGAGTGGTTCCGATAATATTGCACTTGCCAGTCAGTTTAGCACACTGAATGCGGCTAATATTATGCAGTCTGGAAGTAGTAATTACGCCACCGTCTCGCAGCTCGGAGAGGCTAACTACGCAGAGGTTATTCAGAATGAGGGTTCAGCTAATAACGATGTCCATCAGTGGCAGGAAGGTAATAACAATTATGCTGATGCAGTCCTGCAGTCAGGAAATAATAGTTATATTAACCAAACCCAGATCGGCGATCGTAATTTTTCCTATGCTAATCAGCATTATCAGGTAGATAGTGAAGGTGGGAGTTACCAGGAAGGGGAGGGCAACGAAAGCGAGATTAAAAACAGTTTTGGCTCCTACAACAGCGCTTATGCTGTGCAATTCGGCAGTGAGAATATCCTCCGTTTAGCTCAACACTATGGTTCTGATTTCAACCATGTAGAGGGGTACCAAGAAGGTAGTGGTAACAGAGCTTTTCTGCATCAACAAAAAGGCGAAAATAATGACTTTGTTAGCACTCAGTATGGTGAAAACAACACCATTTGGAGTAGCCCCTGGTACAAACCTATCCCTTTTACGGGTGGTCAATTAGGTAATTATAATGCTGCCTATAGTTACCAGGATGGTTTTGAGAATGGCGCTAAGCTATTGCAGGAAGGTGATGCTAATTTTTTAAATCTCACACAGTATGGTGCCGACAATATATCTACCATCATACAGTTGGGTTCTTCAAACACTTCTTGGGGGTATCAGTCAGGAAATAATAATATTGCCAATATTAGCCAGAATGAGACTAACCATACCGCTTATTTGGAGCAATCTGGAGCGGATAATGCTACTGAATTTGCTCAGTATGGAGATGCTAATCTGGTAAATATTGATCAAAACGGCGATAGTAACTATAGCTTTGGTTACAGTGATGGTACTGCCAATAATGTAGATATTGATCAGGTCGGTGAGTTAAATTTGGCCGAGGCCTATCAGGTTGGTGCTGGCAATATGATCACCGTGTATCAGAATGGCTCTGAGCACTCGGCTTATGTTGCTCAGACCGGTTCCGATAATATTGCTATGGTTAGTCAGTTTAGCGCACTAAACACGGCCAGTATCATGCAGACTGGCAACAGCAATTACGCCACCGTCTCACAAGGCGGTAGTGGGACATCTGCAGCTTTCTAAGTAGTTTCCTTAACCAGTGCCAGGCAGTTAAGCTAACTGGCACTGGTTTTTAATGGTGATACTTAAAGCCCGCTTTACTAAAAATAGCGCAAATCTTATTGTCTTACTCGCTGTCTGTGACTTCTATCGCTGCTTTTTAGTTTATCTCACAATCTATCCGCAGAGTTGTTATAAGCCTTTTGCTTCTCAGTCTTTCCTGGGGAATGTCCGTAGATATTAGGAGAATTTAAACTTATCCATTAGCGCCGACTTATACGGGACTTGGTTTTTATGTGTAAAGCTGTTCAGGGCATTGAAAATTTAAACCGGGCAAGAATTCTTCAGCCTGGCTGCTGTGCTCCAGTTTGGTGTTGAGCAATCTGTTTATATTGTCCAATAGAGTTGGAATAATATTGTAACTATAAGTTAGTCCAGTATATTGAATGCGATCAGTGCTTTCAGGGATGTTTTTTGCTGGGCTAGTACCAGGCAGACAAGCGGTCTGATATTGGCTTTATAGTAATATGGCGCAAGGCTTTCATTTTTATAACTTTTAGTTAAAGCACTTCTGAATAACTGCGTGATTTCTCTGTAAGCTAGGGGGGTTATGGGGTTGTCGGTCGGTTTCTTTATTGTGATATCATCACAATAGTAGTGCAGAGGTTGGCGTCCTTTTAGTTTGTTTTTTATTGGGGTGGTAATCTTTTTAAGATATGCTGCCTGTAATAACGCCAATCCTTCGCCTCTCCTCAAAAATGAAATAAATGTCTACTGTGTATGATATTGATTGGCTGGGTTGGCTAAATATTTCCTGGAAAAATTATCGAGTTTGATGGTGAAGTTTTGGTTTGTCGCGCAATTCGGCGATGGCCAAGTGATCTGGTCGGTGTGGTTAAGGTATTACACTTTTTGCCCGTATTTAAAATTTTAACTTGGGGGAGATTGATAAATGAAGAGGATTAAACTTGTTGCGACTATTGCTTTGCTCGTTGGTGTAGGTCAGGCTCAGGCCGATGGTAATCACAGTGAACAGGTGCAGTTTGGTGAGGATAACTATGCAGAAGCTTTTCAAGGGGTTGCTGCAACTAATAATGTGATTCTTCAATGGCAGGACGGTAATAATAACCGGGCTTTTGCCGAGCAGAATTCAGATGACAGTAATCATACCGATCAAACTCAGGTTGGTGATCGAAACCTGACCTCCGTTGAGCAGACGCTACAAATAGATAGTACAGCGCAGACTTATCAGGAGGGGGAAGGGCATTTCGCAACGGTTCAGCAAATGGTCGGTTCCAGTAATGCGGCTTATACTGCGCAGTTTGGCAGTGAGAATATGATCTACTTAACCCAGGGCACTGCGATTAACGATTCTAGCCACAATAGCGCAGAAATGTACCAAGAGGGGAGTGACAATATCGTGGGCCTGCGGCAGGAGGTGTATGGTAACTATTTTTCCAGCGCGCAGTTGGGTAATGGCAATGCTATTTGGGCCAGTACTTGGCCGTCTTCGCCCGATGGTTTTGTCGGTGGCCAAGTGGGCAACTCTAACTCGGCGACGGTTTATCAGGAGGGGGATGAACACACCCTAAATCTATTGCAGAGTGGTGATTTTAACTCGCTTGATCTTGCACAATATGGTTCTGGCAATACGTTTACTGTCTTGCAGTTGGGTTATTCAAACGTTGCTCTTGGTTATCAGAGGGGGGGCAGTCCTCTTATTACTAATATTAACCAGAATGGAGCGAATAATCTGGCTAATGTAAGTCAAGGCGGTGCAAGCGGTATCGTGAATCTGGTACAGACTGGCAATAACAATACTATAGGCTTTACGCAGATTGGATCTTCCAATCTGCTGGATGTCGACCAAATTGGTATCGGCAATCAGGCTTTTGGTGAATCTGCTGGTAGTTCCGATATTACTGATATTGATCAGTTTGGCGACTTAAACCTGGCGGAAATTGAGCAGGGGGTTACTTTTGATAGCCTGGTTACTGTCGTTCAGTCGGGCCTTGAGCTCTCTGCTTATGTTAGTCAGGAAGGCCGCGATAATATTGCAACCATAAATCAGACCAGCACATTGAACACGGCCAATATTATTCAGGGGGGGCATACCTTCTTAGGTGGCACGGGTAACTTTGCCAGTATCACTCAGAACTGATTCTGAGAAGCTAGTAGGGGTGCAGAAAGCTAGCTTGTTGAATAATGCCAGTCAGTTAAGCTGACTGGCATTATCTTTTTTAAGCGGGTAGAGGCCTGGTAAGCTGAGTTATTGGGAAGTTACTCAGAGTATTCGCTGGCCGCAAAAATTAAGGGTTAGTGCCAATAGGCCGGTCCAGGGGGACTGTTGCCCGCTGCCGCCCTTAATTGCCGTATCTATAGCGCGTGCGCGAACGAGTAGGCTTTCAAGTTGCTTCTGCTTGAGCCGCTGTAAGGCCTCTTGCACCAGTGGTTGTCTTTTTTGCAATCTCACTAAGCGGGCCAGGGGCTGGCCCTGGTCGAGCTTTTCCATAATATCGAGCAGTGTGCGAATTTCCCGGGTAATAGCCCAGAGGACGATCGGGGGCTCAATACCTTCAACACGCAGTCCATCTAATGTCTTAACGGCCTTGGCAGCATTTCCCGAGAGTATGGTATCAATCAGATCAAAAACACTGTATCGCGCGGAGCTGGTAACACTGTGCTCCATCATTTCTACGGTAATTTGTTCGCCGGGGTTTGCGAGCTTGAGTTTTTCGACTTCCTGACTGGCCGCAAGTAGATTTCCCTCGACCCGCTCGGCCAGTATTTGCACTGCCTCGGGCTCTGCGGAAAGCTTGGCTGCCGCAAGGCGCTGGTTTATCCAGCGGGGCATTTCCTGGGCGGTTACCGGCCATACCTGGACCAGTACTCCAGATTGCTCCAGGACTTTTACCCACTTGCTGTTGAGCTGTGACCTGTCCAGTTTGGGCAGTACCAGTAACAAGAGCAGATCCTGATTGGCCAGGGCGGCAAATTCCTGCAGGGCTTTACTGCCCTTATCGCCGGGTTTTCCCCCGGGTACACGCACTTCTATCAGCTTTTTTTCGGCGAATAGAGACATATTGCCGGCTGAGGCAAGCAGCGTGCCCCAGTCGAAGTTGTGCTCTGCATGAATCAGTTCGCGCTCGGTGACGTTGTGTTTCCTGGCCGTAGAGCGGACTAAATCACAGCACTCCTGGACTATTAAGGGCTCGTCACCAGAGATAATATAAATTGGCGCGAGACCTTTTTTTAGGTTTTGCTGTAGTTGCTGGGGATTGATGCGCATTGGCAGGACTAACCTAGTAACTTTTATCTTCTAGAGGTGCGTTGACATCAATGCGTCGCAAGCGGTCAATAATTCGTCCAATAAGCTCCCGCTGCATCTCTGCACGCAGGGTATTTTCCTCTTCACTCTTACTGACAATTTCATCGACATCCCACTCTAAGGTGCGGTAAACATCGGCCTTGGCTTTACTGAGGAGAACCTGGCCGGTACCGGTGCGCACGCTATAAATAGCACTGCTGATCAGTTCGTATTCCGATGCTCGCCCTTCAGAGTCTACGGCGACGGTCAGTTTCCTGTCCGTTTCCTGGTGAATTACCAGTGAATAGTCGGAGTCCGCAGGAGACTCTGCCATGGATACTCCCGCATTTCTTAACAGCCGGGTTAATTGCTCTGCGGTATCACTGCGCGGATTTTCTGTGGAGATATAGAGTGTGCTTCCGGGCGGGAAATTTTTAGGTGCGCCTCTTAGATGCCACCCGCAACCGGCAATAGTGATAGCGAGAAGGAGAGTGGCGGCTCGACTTGCGATGGTTTTCATAACGACTTGCCTTGGTCTTGTCGGCTATAGGAAGCAGACTAAAGCGGGCCGGGAGTGAGACTCCCGGCGATCTTGTTGCGGATCTTTATTTGGCGACAATATTTACCAGTTTGCCGGGTACCACGATCACTTTGCGCACCGTAGCTTCACCGATAAATTTCTGGACGTTTTCATCGGCAAGGGCGAGCTTTTCCAGACTCTCTTTGTCCGCATCAGCCGGCGCGTCCAGTTTTGCACGCACCTTGCCATTGACCTGAACGATCAAGGTAATCGAGGTGCGCACCAGAGCTTGTTCGTCGACTAGCGGCCAGGGGGCATCGATCAGGGCGTTGCTATTGCCGAGCACCTGCCACAGCTGGTGGCAGATATGCGGCGTTACCGGAGCCAGCAGCAGGACCGCTGCTTGCAGGGCTTCTCTCTCTACGGCCAGCCCCTGTTCGCTACTGCGATCCGCCAGCTTGCCAACCTCATTGAGCAGTTCCATAACCGCAGCGATAGCGGTATTAAAGGTTTGGCGGCGGCCGTAGTCGTCGCCCACTTTTTGGATGGTCTCGTGAGTTTTGCGGCGCAGCTGCTGTTGCTTGTCATTGAGGGACTGCTGGTCGATCTGCGCTGCACTGGAACCCGCAGCGATATGCGCGTGAACGGTTTTCCAGAGTTTGCGCAGGAAGCGGCTGGCACCTTCCACACCGGCATCGTGCCACTCCAGAGTCTGCTCCGGGGGCGCGGCAAACATGGTGAACAGGCGCACGGTATCGGCACCGTACTCCTCAACCGCAGCGTGGGGGTCTATGCCGTTGTTTTTGGACTTGGACATCTTCACCACGCCGCCGGCAGTGATCTGTTCGCCGCTGGCTCGCTCAATCGCTTTGGTGGGCTTGCCCTTGTCATCGCGCTCAACATCCACATCGGCGGGGTTGATCCAGGTCTTGTGGCCGTGCTCTTCTTTGTAGAAGGATTCGGCTAACACCATGCCCTGACACAGCAGCTTCTTGAAGGGTTCATCACTGTTGACCAGGCCCTCGTCGCGCATCAGCTTGTGGAAGAAGCGCGCGTAGAGAAGGTGCAAAATGGCGTGCTCAATACCGCCGACATACTGGTCGACCGGCAGCCAGTAGTTGGCGCGGTCCGGGTCCAGCATGCCCTCTTCAAAATCGGGGCAGGTGTAGCGGGCGTAGTACCAGCTCGACTCCATAAAGGTGTCAAAGGTATCGGTTTCACGCTCTACGGGTGTACCGTTGAGTTCGTCCTTGCGCCATTCGGAATCGGCTTTGATGGGCGATTGAACGCCGTCGAGTTCGACATCTTCCGGCAACAGGATCGGCAGTTTGTCTGCGGGTACTGGGATCTCGCCGCCGTCGGCCAGGTTGAACATGGGGATGGGCGCACCCCAGTAGCGCTGGCGGGAGACACCCCAGTCGCGCAGGCGGTAGTTGGTCTTAACCCGGCCCTTACCTGCGGCAATCAGTGCTTCGGAGATCGCCGTAAAGGCGCCATCAAAATCCAGGCCGTCAAAATTGCCGGAATTTACCAGTTTGCCTTTCTCGGTATAGGCCTCTTGCTCCAGGTCGACAGACTCGCCTTCGGCAGCCGCGATAACCTGTATCACCGGCAGCTGGTATTTTTGCGCAAATTCCCAGTCGCGCTGGTCGTGGGCCGGTACTGCCATCACCGCACCGGAGCCGTAATCCATCAGTACATAGTTGGCCACCCATACGGAGACCTCTTCACCGCTGATGGGGTGAATTGCCTTGAGCCCGGTATCCATGCCTTTCTTGTCCATCGTGGCCATATCGGCTTCGGACAGGGACTGCTTTTTGCACTCGGCGATAAAGGCTTTGAGTTCGGGGTTGGACTCGGCAAGCTCCAGGGCGATAGGGTGCTCGGCAGCCAGGGAGACATAGGTGACACCCATCAGCGTATCCGGGCGGGTGGTGTACACATCGAAGTGGTCCATGCCCGCAATAGATTTGGGCAGGGCAAAGCTCAGCTCTACTCCCCGGCTCTTGCCGATCCAGTTGCGCTGCATGGTGCGCACCTGCTCGGGCCACTCGGGCAGTTTGTCCAGGTCTTCGAGCAGCTCTTCGGCATAATCGGTGATCTTGATAAACCACTGGGCCAGCTCGCGGCGCTCAACGGTGGTGCCACAGCGCCAGCAGGCGCCATCTTCTACCTGTTCATTGGCCAGTACGGTCTGGTCGTGGGGGCACCAGTTCACCGCAGAGTTCTTCTTGTAGACCAGGCCTTTTTCGTAGAGGCGGGTGAAGAACCACTGCTCCCAGCGATAGTAGGAGGGTTGGCAGGTGGCCAGTTCGCGGGACCAGTCAAAACCAAAGCCGAGGGCCTTCAACTGGCCCTTCATATACTCGATATTGGCATAGGTCCACTTGGCTGGCGCGGTCTTATTTTGGATCGCGGCGTTCTCTGCGGGCAGACCGAACGCGTCCCAGCCCATGGGGTGCAATACGTTTTTACCCTGCATGCGCTGATAGCGAGTAATTACATCGGTAATGGTGTAGTTGCGCACATGCCCCATATGCAGCTTGCCGCTGGGGTAGGGGAACATGGATAGGCAGTAGAATTTTTCCCTGCCGGCGTCTTCCTTTACTTCAAAGCTCTTCTCGGCCTCCCAGAACTCCTGGGCGGAAGCTTCGACTGCGGAGGGGGTGTACTGCTCTTCCATCGATTCGGGACCTATACTCTGTGATCAAAATTTGCGGGAAACTATTCAGTGTTTATTGGGGCGGTGAGCGCGTGACAATAGTTAGAGATTGATCGCGATCAAGTTCCGCTCCCGGTGCATCTTTTACGATGCCTAAACGCGAGATTATAGGAGGGATGCCGTGACGAAGGAACCAAAGTTGCCGCCGAAGGATGATCTGATCAACGAGTTTCGCGAAGACTTTGAGGATTTGGTCGAGGGTGAGCTGGCTATCGAGAATCTCACCGCCAATAAAATGACATTTTTGCGCGCTTGGCTAAAAGATGATCTGCACCGCGCGGCGGGTTATATCCGCGGGTTGGGCGGGGAGCTAAAAACTTTGGAGGAGCGCAGTGGAGAGTGGCTGTTGAATGCGGCGGACCCGACCGAAACCGCCTGGCCAAACTTAATGCGCTGTATCAAAGAGGGCAAACCCTGGGCCCTGGCGGGTGAATTCGTTGGCGCCGATGAGGAGTTGCAGTGTCTCGGTTGTGGCTATCGGGCAATGCCCCCACTGAATACCCAGATTACGCCCTGCCACCGGTGCGGCTACGGCTGCTTCCGACAGATTGAGGGTGGTTTGGAAGATTGATGGGGGCCTACCCAGTGGTAGCGAGTCTACTAATGCCGCCGCTGCTGCCACTGCTGGGGTTGTTACTGGCCTTTATGCTGCGCTTCTCCCCTTCCGGCTCGCTGTTGGAGAAGTCCTCCCTGCCACTGGCTGTTATTTCTTTTAGTGTGCTCTGGGTGAGCGCAACCCCGGCCTTTACCTCCTGGCTGGGAAACCGGCTGGGCAAGGTGCCAGAGCAATCCAACTTCCGCCCCGAGGCGCTCGTGATACTGGGTGCTGGGCGCTACCGGGAGCGTTTTTCGCAGAGAGAAAGACTCTCTGCGGCGAGCCTTGAGCGAGTGATCGGGGCTCTGGAGGGAGCCCCGGCGGGAATACCGATATTGGCATCCGGTGGTAGGGTGCATGCGGGGGAGCAACTGGCGGAGTCCGAGTTGATGGCGAGGCTAGTGGCGGAATTCTCGCTGCCGGTTACCTGGCAGGATAATTGCAGCCGTACGACAGCGGAGAATGCGGTCAATAGCGCGGATATTTTGCATCGCGCTCAGGTGAAGTCGATTTTACTGGCGACGCACTGGTGGCATATGCCCCGCGCAGCGGAGACCTTTACCCGCGCGGGCCTGAGGGTGCAGCCCCTGCCGGTGGGGAGTGCCGCTGAGCTGATGCCTCGCGTACAAAACGGTCTGGGGCGCTGGTTGCCCAGTGCGGTTTCCCTGTTGAGAACTCAGGTCTATTGGCGGGAGATACTGGCGCGGGTTTGGTACCGCTGGAGACCCCTGCCGCCGGTTAGAGATTGTTGAGGCTGTCAGAGCACTGAGCGCCTCGAAAAGTGGGCACCCAAGGCCCGCAGCGATAGGGGGGAGTGATTTAGAGACTCCCCAAGGAACTTTTTGAAAAATGTAATCTCATAGGCTTGAGGAAGGATAGAGAGATGGGGTTTCACGCTGGAAGACCTGACAATTCTTTATAAACTTCCTTGATTGCTAGTTGTACCGGGATTAGGATGACTGGCGCCACAAGGCCTCCCTGGTGATACTCTTTTTGTGGGAATTGGCTTTTGTGGGTAAGAAGCATAACAATAATTGAGATAACCTTATGATAAAGGGCATCCCACTTTCTTTCTCTCCGATACAGCTACACAACCGCTTGAATCGGGCTGTTTGGATCGGCTTCAAACGGGTTGAGCAAGATGGCCGCACACTGGTGTTTCTGTGTGCCGGCGATGATAGCGGCGCTCAACTCAGCAAGAATTTTGAAACCTTTGCCGGGCAGATAGTCCGCGAGTTCGACTTGTCACCGGCGGAGGTGGAGTTTATCGAACTCCGGGTAAAAGCCGAGGAGTCCAATTGGTATCGCTGGCACGCTCAGTGGGTGGGCTCGGCGCCAATGGACTGCCACGCCGATCTGGTGACCAGTGAATCCAGCCGCCGTTATCTGGCCCAGGCGCTCGCGAGTGATATGGTCGCCGCCTAACAAATCCCCCGTCAGGCGCTGGCCTTAGTGATAGCGCCGTCCCCTTTGAGCAGGTCTGCAAGTGCCTGCTCAAGTGTTGGAAATTGAAAGCTATAGCCGGTTTCCACTGCGGTACAGGGCTCAACCCGATCGCTGGTCAGTAACAACTCATCGGCCATCTCTCCAAAAATCATTTTTAGCACCCAGGCGGGTGTGCGAAAAATCGCCGGTCGATGTAACTCTTTGGCCAGAATCCGGGCAAAGCTGTTATTGGTCACAGGCTCCGGTGCACTTCCGTTAAAGGGCTGGCACAGGTGGTTGTCGATGGCGTGTAACATCAGGCCGACTTGGTCCTCCTCGTGAATCCAGCTCATCCAGTGTTCGCCGGAACCCATCGGCCCCCCAAGCCCGAGACGAAAGGCGGGCAGCATTTGCGGCAGGGCGCCACCGCGCATCGACAGTACTATGGCGGTGCGGATAATGCCCACCTTGACGCCGCACTGCTGTAGGGGGGCGGTGGCCGCTTCCCAGTCCCGGCACAGTTGCGCGGCAAAACCGCCTCCCGGGGCGCTGCCCTCTTTTAATAGCTCCCCACCGCGATTGCCGTAATAGCCGATTGCGGAACCGGATAAAAAGTAACTCGGTTTCTGTCTCTGCCGCAGAGTCCAGCGCACCAGCTGCTCTGTTGTCCCCAGGCGTGAACTGCGAATCGTAGAGCGGTATTTTTCTGTCCAGCGACGGGAGATGGGGGCTCCGGCAAGATTCACCACTATGTCTACGGGCTGGCTCACCTCGGCGGGGTCGCGACAGGCACTGGCGGACTCTCCGCACAGGCTTCGCACCCGCTCCGGGTGTCGGCTCAATACGGTAATGGTATTGCCCCGATCCAGCCAGCGCTGGCAAAAGAGCCTGCCGATAAGCCCGGTACCACCGCTAATCAAGCAATGCATGGGGAATTGCCCTGCCTTATCTTCGCTACAAAATTGAATGCAGCATAGCAGTGATATAAAGCGGTGGTGGTTTGTCCGGGCCACCCGCCGGGATTAAATGGGAGGGTGGCCGCTGGGGAGTCTTAATCGGATAGTTCGCCGTTTACCGGGGCGTTGGGTTGGGGTTCCACCCTGCGGCGTAAAAACAGGGCCAGGGCCAACATGGGCAGGGCCAGGGCAAATACCAGGGAAATACCACCGAGCATAAACGGCGTTGCGCCGCGCATGGCTCTGATATCGCCGCTCATAGTGGCGCGCTCAAATTGAGGCAGCTGTTTAACAATATGTCCTTTGGGGTCCACGATAGCGGTTACCCCGGTATTGGTTCCTCTCACCAGATAGCGGCCGGTTTCCAGCGCGCGCATTTGCGCCATCTGCATATGTTGCAGCGGGCCGATAGAGGCTCCGAACCAGGCATCGTTGCTAATGGTCAGGAGTATCTGCGATGACTGCGCCGAGTCGGCAACCAGTTGCGGGTAGACGATTTCATAGCAGATAAGCGGTGCCCAGCTGGCGCCGGCAGCGCGCAGTGGGGATTGTTCGTCGGGGCCCGAGCGGATAAAAGAGGTGGGGAGGTTAAAAAATTCGATAGTGCCGCGAATAAAATCCTCCAGCGGCACATACTCACCGAAGGGCACCAGGTGGCGCTTGTGGTAAACGCTGGGGCTCTGGCCAAACACCGCTGCAGAGTTGTGAATGCTGACGCTCCCCCGCGCTGGATCTCGCGTGTCATAGAGGATGCCGGTGATCAGGTCGATTTCGGTACTCTCGGCATTGCGTTGCAGTGCCTGCATCAGGTTGGGGGCCTGTCTGTAGAGCATTGGCAGGGCGGCCTCGGGCCAGATAATCACGTCGACATCTCGATCGCTAAGGGCGCGAGTGCCCTCCTGATAGCGGCTGATCGTTTCTCCGCGAAACTCCGGCAACCACTTTTTTTCCTGCGGAATATTGGCCTGAACAAGTCCAACGCTGATCAGTGGGCCCTGGGCTGTGGTCCACTCCACCCGGGAGAGCGCGGCGCCTATTGGCCAGGGGGCCAGTGCCGCTGCGAGCAGAACAATAGGGCCGCGCCGTTTAAGCGGTGACAGGCGGCCGCTGACGGCCAGGGCCAGTACGGCACCGGTGAATGCCAGTAGCAGGCCTATGCCGTAGACACTCAGTACCGGCGCCCAGCCCGCCAGCCAGGTCTCGGTGTGGCCATAGCCGGCGAAGAGCCACGGGAAGCCGGTGAAGGCCCAGCTGCGCAACCACTCGCTGATAAACCAGAGTGCGGCAAAGGCCAGGGCAAAGCTGAACCTGTTATCGGTAAAGCGGCCGAGAAAATAGAAGGGGGCGGCCAGTAGCAACGCCATAATGGCGACAAAGCTCCCGGTCAGGGCCAGCCCTAATGGAACCGATGAGTTGCCAAAATTGGTAATTGAAACATAGACCCAGGATGCGCCGCTGGCGAAGAGGCCCAGGCCGTAGCAGAAGGCCAGGGCAAAGGTTTTGCGCCCCGGCAGTGTGCGCCCTCTGCCCGCAGAGAGCATAACCCAGGCAAAGATGGCCAGAGACAGCAGGCCGCAAACCCAGTAGTTAAACGGGGCCAGAGAAAGTGTCATCAACCCGCCAGCGGCAGCATTGGCGAGAGGAGAAAAAAATCTGCGCATAAAATCGTTGTCAGAATACCCCGCCTGGGGCGGGGTATCGGTGTGTTAAAGCGTGCAGTGTTGGGCGTGGCTCAGCTGCCTTCCTCCGGCGGCTTGCGCATATGGGCAACCCGCAAAAGGTGTATCTGGCGGCTGTCTGCGTAGAGTACCCGGAACATAAAGTCGCCCAGTTGGGTGGCTTCGTCGCGGCCGGGCAAGTGGCCAAATGACTGCATAATCAGGCCGCCGACAGTGTCGAACTCCTCGTCACTAAAGGCGCTCTCGAAAAATTCGTTGAACTCCTCGATGGGGGTGAGGGCTTTTACGATAAAATCGTTTTCCCCCACTTTGCGGATATAGCTATCCGCCTCTTCCTCATCGGTCTCGTCTTCAATTTCGCCGACAATTTCTTCGAGGATATCTTCGATCGTCACAACGCCGGATACACCGCCGTACTCGTCGATGACCACCGCCATATGGTAGCGATTTTCGCGGAACTCACGCAGCAGAATATTCAGGCGCTTGCTCTCGGGGATAATATTGGCGGGGCGAATCAGGTCTTCAAGCTGGAAGCCGTCGAAACCTTTCAACAGGAGTGGGAGCAGGTCTTTGGCGAGCAATATCCCGCGAATATCATCGACACTTTCGCCGACGACAGGGAATCGGGAGTGGCCCGAATCAATAATTTTGGGCAGGAATTCTTCCGGTTTATCGTGCAGACCCACCACAACCATTTGCGAGCGCGGAATCATAATTTCGCGGACTTGCTGACTGGAAACGTCCAGGGCACCCTCGATAATAGAGAGGGCTTCAGCATCTACCAGCTGGTTTTCCGCAGCGTCCTTAATGATGTCCAACAATTCGTCGCGAGACTTGGGTTCGGCTGAAAAGGCACTGAATAGTTTTTCCAGCCAGCTTTTTTCACTCGCGCGGGATTTACTCGCTGAGTGACTACTTGGGGGTTCGTCTGTGGTCATGGAAGTGGCCATGCTCCGGGGCTCTCTCGTTTGTAAATAAATTCAGTAGCGGCTTGCCATTTACTCGCTGGTACAGCAGCTATTATCCCGCTGCATCCAGCGGGGCATAGGGGTCTGCAATACCGAGGTTGGCGAGCAACCCGGTTTCCAGACTTTCCATAATTTGAGCATCTGCATCTTCGATATGGTCGTAACCTAGAAGGTGCAGTGTGCCATGGACCACCATATGTGCCCAGTGCGCCGATAGGGATTTGTTCTGCTGTTGCGCTTCCCGCTCCACTACCGGGGCACAGATCACAAGATCTCCCAGCATCGGGAGGTCCAGCTCTGCGGGGAAATCCGTGGGGAAGGACAAAACATTCGTGGGTTTATCCTTGCCCCGGTACTGGTGATTGAGTGCCTGGCTTTCATCTTCGTCCACGATTCGTACCGACAGTTCCGCTTCATTGCGGTGACCGGCCAAAGCTTTGGACACCCAGGTGCTGATAGCCTCATCGGTGGGGAGTTGGTCGCAGCGGCTGGCCCGCTGCACATCGAGTGTTAAATCAGTCATAACTCAGCTGTGGACTCTATGCGGCATTCTCATCGGCTTTATTGGCAACCCGATCGAGCGTGCTTCTCTCCTGCTCGCCCTCATGAATATCGTAAGCTTCCACAATGCGCTGTACTAAGGGGTGGCGCACCACATCCTTGGCCCTAAAGTGGGTAAAGCTGATGCCATTGACCCGCTCCAGTACACCCACGGCATGGCGCAGCCCGGAAGCTTGCCCGCGCGGCAGGTCGACCTGGCTGGGGTCCCCGGTAATAACGGCGGTGGAGCCAAAGCCAATCCGCGTGAGGAACATTTTCATCTGCTCGCGGGTGGTATTTTGGCTCTCATCGAGGATAACGAAGGCGTTGTTCAGTGTGCGCCCGCGCATATAAGCCAGTGGCGCCACTTCGATAACGTTGCGCTCGATCAACTTGCCGACCGTCTCAAAACCGAGCATCTCGTAGAGCGCGTCGTAGAGGGGGCGAAGATAGGGGTCTACTTTCTGGCTCAGGTCACCGGGGAGAAACCCCAGCTTCTCGCCGGCCTCAACGGCGGGGCGCACCAGAAGAATTCGCTCAACCTCATCTTTGAGCAGTGCCTCGACCGCACAGGCTACCGCCAGGTAGGTTTTGCCCGTGCCCGCAGGGCCGATGCCAAAATTGATATCGTTAGTTTGCACCGCGCGAACGTATTTGCGCTGGTTGAGTCCCCGAGGCCGCACCGAGCATTTTTTGGTACGAATTAGTACCACTTGGTCGGTTTCACTGGTGCCGCCGTCACCCGCTTTATTGGCCAGTTCCTCAACTCCCGCCTGTTGCAGGGCCAAATGAATTTCATCCGGTGTGAGGTAGTCCTTGCCGTCGGTTTCCCGATAGAGCTGACTGAGTAGTTCGCCAGCGGCGCGTGCGGATTTGGCGTCACCATAAAATGAAAACTGGTTGCCGCGATTTCGAATTTCGATATCCAGGCGCTGTTCTATTTGGCGTAGGTGTTGGTCGAATTGACCGCAGAGATTGGCAAGACGGCGTGCGTCATTGGGCTCGAGTGTGATGCTGTGAGCGAGGGTTTGTGTTTCCAAATTGGTTTCCGGCACCTTTAGTCCAAGGGTTATATTCCTAGGGTATACCCATTTTCCCTTTGGAGGAAAGAGGTGATTCCTACAAATAGGTTCTAACTCTACTTAATTCTAATTACTGCTTGTAATTTAAGGGGGCAATTGAGCTTATTTTGGCGGCAGGATGTACTTTAGCGGTATATCCTGCCGGCATTTGGGGTAATTGCCGTTAGAACAGGTCTTCTTCCAGCTCGGATGTAATTAGGGTGCCGCGCAGGGAGTTTGGCAGCGCCTCCTCGATCACAACATCGGCAAACTTGCCGATCAGGGCAAGGTCGTCAGCGCGGAAGTTGACTACGCGGTTATTCTCGGTGCGGCCCTGTAGTTGCCCCGGGTCTTTTTTCGATACCCCGGTCACCAGAACCCGCTCAGTATTCCCCACCATGCAGCGAGCAATCGCTGCGGCCTGCTGGTTGATACGGGCTTGCAGAAGTTGCAAGCGCTGTTTCTTCACCTCTTCCGGGGTGTCATCTGCCAGGTCGGCAGCGGGAGTGCCCGGGCGAGGGGAGTAGATAAAGCTGAAGGAGATGTCGAAGCCCACATCCTGAATCAGGTTCATGGTGGCCTCAAAGTCCCTGTCGGTCTCGCCGGGGAAGCCGATAATAAAGTCCGAAGACAGGCAGATATCCGGGCGGATTTTCTTCAGACGGCGGATTTTGGACTTGTACTCTAACGCGGTGTGGCCGCGCTTCATCGCCATCAGTATGCGGTCGGAGCCGCTCTGTACCGGCAGGTGCAGGTGGCTAACCAGTTCCGGCACCTGGGCGTAGACATCGATCAGCGCATCGGAAAACTCGACCGGGTGCGAGGTGGTGTAGCGAATGCGGTCGATACCATCGATCGCCGCCACGTAGGTGATCAGTTCGGCAAAATCCACTTCGTGGCCGTCTTCGCCGGTGGCCCGGTAGGCGTTCACATTCTGTCCCAGCAGATTGACTTCGCGCACGCCCTGGTCGGCCAGGTGGGCGACCTCTTCGAGTACATCGGCCACTGGGCGGCTGACTTCCTCGCCACGGGTGTAGGGGACGACGCAGAAAGTGCAGTACTTGGAACAGCCTTCCATAATGGAGACAAATGCAGTCGCACCGTCGGCCTCAGGCTGTGGCAGGCGATCGAACTTCTCGATTTCCGGGAAGCTCACGTCGACGATGACAGCGCCGCTTTTCTGCTCTTTGGTCTCCATCATCTCCGGCAGGCGATGCAGGGTTTGGGGGCCAAAGATCAGGTCTACATGGGGCGCGCGCTTGGCAATCGCCTCGCCTTCCTGACTGGCTACGCAGCCGCCAACACCAATCACCAGCTCGGGGTTCTTCTCCTTGAGGTTCTTCCAGCGGCCCAGCTGGTGGAACAGCTTTTCCTGGGCCTTCTCGCGGATAGAGCAGGTGTTGACCAATAGGACATCGGCCTCATTGGGGTCGTCGGTAGGTACCATGTCGTGGGACTCGCCGAGTAGATCGCGCATCCTCGCGGAATCGTACTCATTCATTTGGCAGCCGTGGGTCTTAATGTATAGCTTTTTCACCGATGTTTCGGACATATCGCGCCTGGTTAAAAACTGGTCAACAATTGGGGTTGGGCATTATAGCGATACGACCCGGCACTGCATAGATGGCTATATTAGCTGTTGCGAACCTGTGCTATTCTTGCGCGCTTTTTCGGGCTTAGAGGCTCCCTTTGCCCGTCCTTTGATCAAATTCGGGGTCTACCCCATCCTGAGAGACTTATGGCCAACCCGATTTATAAAGTGATTTTTCACAACCAAAACCAAGTGTATGAACTCTACGCCCGGGCCATCTACCAGAGCGATATGTACGGCTTTATCGAGGTGGAGGAGTTTGTTTTTGGGGAAAAGGCTCAGTTGGTGGTCGATCCCAGTGAAGAAAAGCTGAAAAATGAATTTGCCTCGGTAACCCGTTCATACATACCGATGCACAGTATTGTACGCATCGATGAGGTTGAAAAAGAGGGCACCGGCAAGATCGTTGAGGTTAAGGGTGACAAGGTGGCTAAATTCCCCTTTGCCCCGCCGATCCGCCATCCCCAAGACACCGAGTAGGATTTCCCTTTTACTCGCTGCGAGACCGGGCTTTAGGCCCGGTTTTTAATTCCCAAGCCCCCGCTGTACCCTTCCCCCCTGTAATAGAACCTTCTATAAAAATCCTCCCGTCTGTCATCAAATCGCTGCAAAGTGGTTGGGCTGAAGATCAGCGCGGTCCGTTAAGCTGACCTCCATGTGCTAACAACAGAGCAGATACGGAATTATTCAGAGGCGCCTTAGCTCAAGCGACGACCGATATTTTTGCCGCGTATCCGCCTCGGTATCTGTGGGCCGATAATCGCTATAGACGGGAACCTTGCTATGAGCAATCGCTATCGCGCACTGTGGATTTCCGATGTCCATTTGGGCAGCAGGGACAGTGAACCTCACCGGCTCGCAGATTTTCTGGTTCAGAATCGCGCGGATACGGTCTATCTGGTGGGGGATATTTTTGATATGCAGGCGCTCGCTCAGGGGCGGGGTGCGTGGTGCCAGGCCTCTTCACTGCTGCTGGGAATGCTGTCTGAATTGAGCAGTTTGACCCCCGAGGTGATTTATATCCCCGGAAATCACGACGCTCCTATGCGCAGCTGGGTGGGCAAGCGCCTCGGTAATATCCGCATCGAAAAAGACTGTATTCACACAACCTCAGCGGGGCGCCGCCTCTGGGTGACCCACGGCGATCAATTTGAACACCGCATCAAAATTAACCCGATCAGCTATCACATTGGTGACCGCAGTTATTACCTGATGCTGCGCTTTAATCGCTGGATTAATTACTGGCGCAATCGTTTTAATAAACCCTGGTGGTCCCTGGCCAGCCAGATAAAAAATCGGGTGAGCGCCGCCCGGCAGATGATGAGCGACTTTGAGGCGGTGGCCACCCGCGAGGCGATCTCGCGGGGATTTGACGGCGTTATCTGTGGCCATATTCACCGGCCGGCACTGAGGCATAAAAGCGTGTCTGGCAGTGCGGTGATCTATGCAAATTGCGGTGATTGGGTCGACTCTATGAGTGCGGTGGTCGAGCAGCAAAACGGCAGTTTGAAACTCTTAAACTGGCATCGCAGCCCAAAGATCGCCAGCATTATGAAGGAGGTGGTTGCGGCATGATTCAGCTTGAGAGTCTTTTGCAAAAAAATGCCTGGTACAGCGCAGCCCCGCAAAAAACCACGCGCAAACTGGCCTCGGCTACGCTAAAAAAAATTTGTTGCGAAGAGCAGTTGCAACAGTTTACTCGCCGCTATCCCCACCTCGGTGGCCTGGATTTTATTCGCCAGGTTTTTGCCGATCTAAATTTTCGCTATGAACTCAACCCCTCCGAACTGGAGCGAATACCCCGCCGTGGGCCACTGGTCATTGTCTCCAATCACCCGCTGGGAAGCCTCGATGGCCTGGCGCTGATTGATATGGTTGCCCGTGTGCGCAAAGATGTGCGCGCGCTAGCCAGCCAGTTGCTGTGGAATATCACCCCGCTGCGCTCGTATTTATTGCCGGTAGATAATTTTAATGGCCGCACGCGCAGGGGAGATATTGAGCGGATCTACAATCACCTGGGGGCGGGGGGAGTCACTATTATTTTTCCGGCCGGGGAGGTCTCCAGGCTCACCCCTAAGGGCGTGCGGGACGGGCGCTGGAATTCGGGTTTTGTCCGTTTTGCGGAAAAAAAAGCTGCACCCATTCTGCCGGTGCAAGTACTTGGGCGGAACTCCTGCTGGTTTTATGCTCTCTCCATGCTGAATAAGCCCCTCTCTACTTTATGGCTGATCCGGGAGATGTTTAAACAGGCCAGCCGCAGTATCGATATTCGCATTGGCCGCCCTCTGGAGGCGGAGCACTTTCGCCGCTGGCCCCTGACTTCTCGGGCCAAAGCCGCGTTGTGGCGCGAGCATGTCTACCGTTTACATCGAGCGCCTGCCGCCCTGGGGCCGGAGTTAATTGCCGAAGCCGAGCCGAAGACTGAGGTGGCGCAGGTGGTGGAGTCCTGTGCATCGCTCTCTGCGGCGGGCGCCCTCTCTGTGCGCCTGTATCGGCAGAAAGCAGATTGTCCGGTTATGCGGGAGTTGGCCCGGGTGCGGGAGATCGCTTTTCGCGCGGTCGGTGAGGGGAGTGGGCAGAGTCGGGACTGGGATGCGTTTGATGCACACTATGACCATCTGCTGTTGTGGGATGCGGATAGTCACCAGATAGCCGGGGCCTATCGCATAGCGGCGACCGGGGCTCTCGCAGCAGATGAGATATACAGCAGTACTCTGTTTAACTACCCGCAGCCGCCGCGCCAATGCCTGCCGGATTCTGCGGAATTGGGGCGCAGTTTTCTCTTGCCGGACTATTGGGGAGGACGCGGCCTGGACTTGCTCTGGTGCGCTATTGGGCAGTGGGTCCTGCGGCGACGGGTGCGCTATCTATTTGGCCCGGTCTCAATGCCCGGGACCTTCTCGGTGAGGGCCAAGTCGGCCATTGTGCGCTATTTTTCCCACTACTTTTCCCCTGAAAATCCCCTCGGCGATGCCCGCCTGCCATTTATACAGGCGCAATCAGGGCTGCCTGAATTACTCGGGGATGCGCTATCCGATATGCGTCAATTAAAGCAAGTTCTGGGCGAGGAGGGGGTAAAGCTGCCCCCTCTATTTAAAAAGTATGCCTCTGTTACCGTGCCCGGTGGGACCAGTTTTCACGCCTTTAATATTGACCCGGATTTTTGTGATGCCGTGGATGGCCTGGTGGTTGTCGATTTGTTCAAAGTGGATAAAAAGTTTGCCAAACGCTATTTGCACGCCTGAGGGGGGAGAGGCTTATTATAAAAAAGGCAGCGTTAAGCTGCCTTTTTCGGTGGTGTAGAGAAGTTTATTTGAGGTTTATTTTTCTACGAAATGGTTGCAAGTTTTTTACGCAAGCTCACCAGTTTTACACAGAGGACAAAAATAGACATTGCCGTATCCAGCTCTTCCAGTGGTGGGAAACTCGGTGCAATACGAATATTGCAGTCCTCGGGATCTTGTCCATAGGGGAAGGTGGCGCCGGCGGGGGTTAATTTTACCCCGGCATCCGCCGCCATTTTTACCACAGCTTTGGCGCAGCCGGGAAGTGTATTAAAAGACACAAAATAGCCGCCCTCGGGTTTTTCCCAGCTGCCCATATCCGCATCGGAAAAGGCATTGTGCAAATGCTCCAGAACACACTCGAACTTGGGGCGAAGAATATCGGCATGCTTGTGCATGTGTTCTGCCAGGCTGGTGTGCTCAGTGAAAAAACGCGAGTGCCGTAGTTGGTTGACCTTGTCCGGGCCAATAGTCATTGCCTGCATTTGGGCCTTGAGGGAATCCAGGTTTGCCTGGCTGGCGCTGACAAACGCGACACCTGCGCCCGCATGGGTGACTTTTGAGGTTGAGGCAAACTGTAAAACGGAGTCTACAGTGCCATTTTCCAGGGTTGCAGAGCGGATATTCGCCAGGCTTACACGGTTGCCAAGGTCGTGAATAGAGTAGGCGTTGTCCCAGAATATGCGGAAACCCGCACCGGCAATTTGCCCCAGTTGTGCCAATCTCTCTACGGTTTCCCGGCTGTAGGTTACCCCTGTGGGGTTTGAGAATTTGGGAACGCACCAGATCCCGACAATTTCCGGGTCTTGGCCAAGCAGCTTTTCGACAAGGTCCATATCGGGGCCGTCTTCGCCCATGGGCACGTTGATCATTTCGATGCCCAGCTGCTCGCAGATGCTAAAGTGGCGATCATAACCGGGAACCGGGCAGAGAAATTTAGGCGCGGTTAATTCACGCCAGGGCTTGTTGCCGGCAAAGCCAAACAGGTATCCGGTGACAACTGCGTGATACATCAAGGTGAGGGAGCTGTTGCCCCCGGCAATCACTTCATTGACCGGCACCTGGAGCATTTCGGCGCCAAGCTCTCTCGCACAGCTCAGACCGATCAGCCCGCCATAGTTGCGGGTGTCAGTGCCGTCCGCTGTGCGGTAATCCGCAGAGAGGATGCCGTCCAGTTTATCGGAAAGTTTCAATTGTTCCGCCGAGGGTTTGCCACGAGTGATATCCAGGCTTAGCTCGTGTCGACAGATCTTGTCGTAGTGGGCACTCAATTCTTTTTCCCACTCGATCAATTGTTCTTGTGTGGCGGATTCGATATGCACTTGAATTCCCCTAGCTGGTAAATTGAGAGGGCGAGCTTATCAGTCTAAGGTCGGTTTCGTCAGTAGGAAATCACATATGATAATTGGTTTCTGTTGAATCTTTTTTAACGGAGTTATAGGGTACTCTTTGAGAGGCAGTTCACAGTGGGGCGTCGATTGGAGTGACTATTCACTGGCCAGTACGCGAAAATCCTGGGCGTAGTCGCGTAGAGTTTTGCTCAAATGGCGGCGCTGGGCGGGGCTGGTGCTGGATAAAATCTGTTCTCCCAATTCACGCGCCTGGGTTTTGCGCTGTTTCTGCGCCTCGCGATATTGCTCAGACCAAAGTTGTTCTGGGTTTTCCAGTAGGTCGCGCAATTTTTCCAGATAGCCTTCAGGTTTCTGACGGAGTAAGTCGATGGCATTAGTTTGCCAAATCAGCTGCTGCTCATTGCGCAAAACCGGGTTGTATCCTATTCGCTCTACCCAAGCTGCAATTAGCTGTTTTTGCTGCTCGGTCAAACTGCCGAGCCAGCGCTTGCTCTCCCGGCGAATTTGCCGGTCGCGGTGACGTTTGATTTTCTCCGGGGAGCGCTGCCATTTTTCTAGTACTTTTTGCTGTTTCTTTGTCAGGTTGTATTGCAGCTGGTCAACTTGCTGCGGTGTCAGCTGTGCTGCAATAGGCAGTATCAAGTCGTAGGCATTGCGACTGGCGCTGTTGATAAAGTGGTAGACCTCCTGTTCAACGGGGGCCAATTGCGGGTTTTCCAACTGGCCTTGATCCACTTTATCGGCCAGCTGGAGTAGAAAATCGGCATATTTTGGCAATTGTGTTTGTCGGTGCCACTGAAAAAAACTATTGAGGGCCCCCTGAAACTCCAGTGTCTGCTGGGAATTTAAGTCGATATAGTCACTCAGTTTCCAGCGTATCCAGTAGTCGATATTGTTATAGGCAAATTGAATGCTGGAGCAGCTGCTGAGTAGACAGGCGGCTAAAAGCAGTACAACAAAATAACGTTTTTGTACTGTGTACTTGCCCTGGGGTTGGGGCATTGATTTGTCCTGTGGGTTGCGCTGGCGGCGGCTGATAAGGATGCCTTAAGCATAGATGAAAAAGGAATAGTGAATATCCATTTCCCGCAGAAATAGAGGTGTCGATAGCGTTGGCGCCGCATAAAATATCCTCAGGTAATGGCAGTTATTGGGACCCAAAAAGCGGAGGTGCGATAGCGCTAAGGCGTAGACTGAAAAGTGGAGCCCAGTGTTGATTGGGGGTGGGCCCTTTTTGAGTAAATCAAGCGGGGCGTATTATATGATTAGTACGATTATGGAAGCTGAAGCTCGCGAGGCGCCGGAAAGGATTGCTGAGCAACTGCGCTCCAATGCCACAATAATGTCTCGCCTGGGAGAGCGCTTGCGTCAAGTGCCCCCCCGTTTTGTCATGATGATCGGGCGGGGTTCTTCCGATCACGCAGGCGTCTTTGCCAAGTACCTGATAGAAATTGAAACCGGCACGCCAACCTGTGCTGCCGCGCTGTCTGTCTCCAGCGTCTATGGGCGCAGGTTAAAGCTCGACGGCGCCCTGGTTATGGTTATTTCCCAGTCTGGCAGAAGCCCGGATATTCTGGCCCAGGCGCGCATGGCGCGGGAGGAGGGGGCCTATACCATCGCTTTATTGAACGATGAGCAGGCTCCGATCACGGATTTGGTCGACTTGGTTATTCCCTTAAAGGCAAACCCGGAGAAAGCGGTCGCGGCGACCAAGAGTTACCTGGCCACCCTGTCCGCCATATTGCAGGTGGTGGCGAGCTGGACTCAGGGTGCCGCTCTGAACAATGCCTTGCAAAACTTGCCGCAGGCTCTCAGGGCTGCGGTGCGGGCAGAGATTCAGCTGCGCCCGGAAAGTCTGGCGCTGGTGAAAAACCTGGTGGTTTTGGGGCGGGGGCCGGGCTATGCCATTGCGCGGGAGTTGGCCCTCAAGTTAAAAGAGGTGTGCAATATCCACGCGGAATCTTATTCCAGTGCCGAATTTTTACACGGCCCTGTCACCCTGGTGGAGGGGCAGTTGACAGTGGTGAATGTTTCCATTGAGGATGAGTCATTTCCCGCCCACAGCCAACAGATTGATGAAATCCGGCGGCGTGGGGCGACACTGATTAATTTGCATGTGCCCAGTAAAGGCGTACACCCCAGAGTGGCACCGCTGGCACTGTTACAGCGCTTTTATATCGATGTGGCCCATGTAGCGGTTAGCCGGGGAATTGATCCCGACAAGCCGGCGGGCTTAAAAAAAATCACTCAGACAATCTAAGGGGCCGCTGAATAATTCGCTAAAGAGATACCACAGAATTATTCAGAGGCCGCCTAGAGAAAATAAGATTTGGAGGGGACAGTGGGGGTTACCCTAATTGCAGAAAAGCTTTTTGATGGTGAGCGCATCCTGGCGGATGTTGCTGTCACTATCGGGGAGGATGGCACCATTTCTACGGTGGGCGGTGGTGTGAGTTCCACCGTGGAATGCCTGCCGGGTTTATTGGTGCCGGGCCTTATTGATATTCAGGTCAATGGCGGTGGCGGCGTGCTGTTTAATCAAGATCCCACGGTTGCTGCGCTTGAGAAAATTGGCGAGGCCCACAGCCAGTTTGGTACCAGTGCGTTCCTGCCAACGCTGATTACCGATAAGTTGCCGGTGATGCAGCAAGCTGCCGATGCGGTGAGCGAGGCGCTGTCTGCGGGTGTTCCGGGGGTGATCGGCGTGCACTTTGAGGGGCCGCATTTAAGTGAGGCCAAAAAGGGGACTCACGAGCAGGGATTTATCCGCTCTTTGAGTGATGAGGAGCTCTCTCTCTACGCCAGGGAGGATCTGGGGATTCGCTTGCTGACTTTGGCACCGGAGTGTGTTGCTGTATCCGATATCCGCAAGTTGGTGGCTCTCGGGGTTCATGTCTGCCTCGGTCACTCCAATGCGAGTGCCGACCTGGTTGAGGCGGCGCTGGATGCGGGGGCAACGGGGTTTACCCATTTGTACAACGCAATGTCTCCACTGCATTCCCGCGAGCCCGGTATGGTGGGCACGGCACTGATTCGGGACGACGCCTGGTGTGGATTAATTGCCGATGGCCACCACGTTAGCCCCGGGGCTATCACACTGGCTTTGAAGGCGAAGCCACAGGGCAAGTTGCTTTTGGTTACCGATGCGATGTCACTGGTGGGGAGCGAGGCAACCCATTTCCCCTTGTTTGACCGGGTGGTTACACGAGAGGGGGACAAGCTGACTTCCAGCACCGGGGAGCTGGCGGGCTCGCACCTGAATATGATCGGTGCGGTGCGAAATATCCGCGATTGGTGCGGGGTTGAATTGCCGGAGGCATTGCGTATGGCGAGCTTGTACCCCGCACAATTTCTCGGCCTGGGAGGAGGTGTTATTACCGAGGGCGCCCGGGCGGATATGGTGTTACTGGATGAGACCCTGCGGGTGAGCAGGACCTGGTGCCGGGGCCGCGAGACTTATCGAAGGGCTTAGCCTTAATCCCACTTCAAGCGATTACTCGGGTGCGGGGCCGGTGGATTGCCGAACAATTAATTCGGGGGTGAAGCGGCGTGGGGGCTCCGCTTCTGTCTCCGCGTCGCTATCTTCTCTTGCCCCTTTATTTTGAATTTGCGCAAGTATTAGCTCAGCCGCTGAGCGCGCGATTTCCCGGTTGGGTTGGTAGGCGGTGGTCAATTTGGGCCAGGTTTGCCGGGAAAAGGGGCTGTCTTCAAAGCCGGCGATAGAGACCTGCCCGGGCACATCAATATCCAACATGCGCGCAGCAAATAATGCCCCCGCTGCAATTTCATCGTTTGCGGCAAATATTGCCGTGGGCGGGTTGTCGCCCCCCAAAATTTTGGCCGCGTTAATTTCTCCGGATTCAAATGAATACTCGCCCTGAATAATCAATGGTTGCTCTACGGCTAACCCGGCCTCTTCGATAGCCCGGCAGTACCCCTGTTGGCGCCCCAGAGTGGAGAGGTGCTCTGTCCCCCCGCTCAAATAAGCAATGCGCTTGTGGCCGAGAGAGAGCAGGTGCCGGGTGATATTGTAAGCGGCCTGGCGATCGTCAATCTGTATAGCGCGCTCTTCGCCATCTTCTTTGCAGGAAGAGGAAACAATCCGCACAAACTCCACATCCATGGACCGAAGCCCCGCAATAAAGGCGGGCGACTCAGAAAAGGGCGGGGTTAAGACCAGCCCTGCGACCTTGCCGTGTTCGACCAATTTATGCAGATCGCTGGGAGTGGTGGGGGCCTGTGCGTGACAGGGGTGGATAAGTAATTCATACCCTTGCGCTCTACAGGCCTCCAGTAGGCCGTTTTGCATATCGATAATGTAATAGGCGTTAGGGTTGTCATAAATAAATGCGATGGAGTAGGCGTGTGTCCCGGCCAGGTTGCGTGCGGCGAGGTTGGGGGTGTAGTTCAGGCCTTTTACCGCGTCGAGCACTTTTTGCCGGGTGGCTGCGCGCACAGAGGGCTCATTATTGATCACCCTGGACACGGTTTTGATAGATACGCCCGCGCGCTCCGCAACATCGTTAATTGTGACTTTCATATATCTATCAGTTTTACGTGAGCCGTGACTCGGGGGCGAGAGGGTGTCCACAAAAGAGTATCGCCGGGCGCTGGGATTTTAACAGTTATGGACCCGCAATAGGCGCTATTGCGGGTATTTCAATTCCTCTTTCGGGCCTGTTTTGTAGTTTTTGATCTTATGCTCTTGCGCAAGCGCGGGTCCTGTCATCCAGCTGTAAAAATTCTACATTGAAGAGTTACTAAAATCTCCTGGCGATGACTGCCTGCTGGCTTTTAGTCCTATTTATCGGTCTAGAAGACAATTTTTACGCCAAATAACCCCAATATTTTGTTTTGCCCTACAGGCTGCCCGTGTTGTTCGCCCAGGGGCCCTTGAAAGTTTTTGTAGTTTTACTACATAATGCGCGTCAATAAGATCGGGGACTACAAATGGGGTGAGGACCCAAGTTGGGCGTCGGAAGCCTCTACCACCTTAGAGGGGAGGAGGTTGCGGTGTTGGAGGGGCACTAACATGCGCCTCTATGGCGAGGGGAAGTCCGGAATATGGATTTTGCTCGACCCCAGAATTCTCTATCAGGTAGCAGAGGCACTGTAGCCGCAGGTTCAAAGGCTCCTGGCTGCCAATAGCTTGTTAAAGCAAGTTTGTTCCCCAGGTTTCAAATTTTCTATTGGGTAATAGGCCACCAGTGGCACTACAACCAAAGAGTTGCAATGGGAGCTCTGCGGCCGCGAGGCCCTTCACGGAAAGATAATCACAGGTGGCCCGAGCCACTGATAGGTGACCTCGGTGGTTTTGGTTCGCGAGACCACCTCAACAGAGTTAATACGGGATAGTCATGGTTCACAGCAAGGTTCAGGCCGTTACCGAACGCATCATTAAGCGCAGCGAAGAGACTCGTGCAGAGTATCTGGCGCAGGTAAAGAAAGCGCATATTGAAGATCGGGCAACGGCTCACGTGTCCTGTGGCAACCTGGCCCACGCGATAGCCGCGTCCCCGGAAAGCGAAAAACAGTTGATAGCCTCCGGCCGAGGGCCAAACCTGGGAATCGTCAACGCCTATAACGATATGTTATCCGCGCACCAGCCCTACGGTGCCTACCCGGCTCAATTGAAGGCGGCGGCTGTGCGCAATGGCGCTACGGCCCAGGTTGCCGGTGGTGTACCGGCGATGTGTGACGGGGTGACTCAGGGGCGCGCCGGTATGGAGCTCAGCCTGTTTTCGCGGGATGTGATCGCCATGTCTACCGCCATCGCCCTCTCCCACGATGTTTTTGAAGGGGCCATATTCCTGGGGATCTGCGACAAAATTGTTCCCGGTCTGGTGATCGGCGCCCTATCCTTTGGTCATCTGCCCTCAATTTTTGTACCCGCAGGGCCAATGCCCACAGGCTTGTCCAATGCGGAAAAAGTTCGCGTTCGCCAGCTGTACGCTGAGGGCAAAGTCGGGCGCGCCGAACTATTGGAAGCGGAAAGCGCTTCCTACCACAGTGCCGGCACCTGCACTTTTTACGGCACGGCCAACAGCAACCAGATGCTGGTAGAAATTATGGGACTGCAACTGCCCGGCAGCTCCTTTGTCAATCCCGGTACCGATTTGCGTGCGGCATTAAACGAGGCGGCAGTGGCCCAGCTGGTGAAAATTACTGAGCCCAGCCAGCATACCTCGGTAGCTAAAATTCTCAGCGAAAAGGCGTTCGTCAATGGGGTTGTAGGGCTGCTGGCTACCGGTGGGTCGACCAACCACACGCTGCATCTAATCGCGATGGCCCGTGCGGCAGGTATCCAGCTGACCTGGCAGGATATGGCCGACCTCTCTGAGGTGGTGCCGCTGCTGTGCCATGTGTACCCGAACGGCACTGCGGATATCAACCATTTTGCCGCAGCCGGCGGGATGCAGTTTCTGATTCGCGAACTCCGCTCCGCCGGACTGTTACACGATGATGTGCATACGGTGCTCGGCAATTCCGGCCTTGAGCCCTACTGTGAAGATCCCTTCCTGAACAGCGATGCTAGCGGCGTGGTTTGGAAGCCAATCCCAGAGGAGAGTGGTGATACGACGGTAATTCGTCCGGCCACTGACCCCTTCTCCCAGCACGGTGGTTTACAGCTCCTCGAAGGCAATCTCGGTCGCAGTGTGATCAAAGTTTCTGCGGTGAAATCCGAGCACCTCAAAGTGAAGGCGCCCGCTATTGTTCTGGATAACCAGGATGATCTGTTGAAGCGCTTTAAAGCGGGCGAGCTGGAGCGCGACTTTGTGGCAGTGGTGAGGTTCCAGGGCCCCCGTGCCAATGGTATGCCAGAGCTACACAAGCTGACCCCAACTTTGGGGGTGCTACAGGATCGCGGTTTTAAAGTGGCGCTGGTTACCGATGGGCGTATGTCCGGTGCCTCCGGAAAAGTCCCGGCAGCTATTCACATGTCGCCGGAAGCCGTGGAAGGCGGTGCGATTGCCAAGGTGCAAGAGGGCGACATGATTGAACTTGACTCTGAGGTCGGTGTTCTGCGCGTGCTGGTCGATCAGGCTGAATTCGATGCTCGCGAACCGGCCCAGTGCGACCTCTCTGAAAATGCCCGTGGTACCGGCCGTGAACTATTCGCTAATATGCGCGGCCTTGCCAGCGGTGCAGAGACCGGGGCAAGCATACTTTATTGACTATTGCGGAGCCCCAAAGGCTCCGGGACAAGAACGATCTCAGAGCAAAATTTATGATTAACCCTTTTGATATGGTGTTATTTGGTGGAGGCGGAGACCTTGCACTGCGCAAGTTGTTGCCGGCACTTTACCGAGCATTTAGAGAGGGCAGCTTGACTGAGGGTTGCCGCATCCTTCCGGTGTGCCGCCGTCAATCAGATGTTGATCAGTATATTGAAACAGCCCATCAAGCACTGCAAAGGTATCTTCGCGAAGGTGAATACTGTGCTTCGAGCTGGGAGCAGTTTAGCCAATTACTGTCTCCACTTGCATTGGATATTGCGGTACCCGATGCCCAGTGGGATCACCTGACAGAAATCCTCGGTACCGACCCGGAGCGGGTTCGCATCTTTTATCTGGCGATTCCGCCGGCAGTATTTGGTCCCTGTTGTGAAAACCTCTCGTTAAAAGGCCTGATTACTGAAAATTCCAGAGTTGTGGTGGAAAAGCCACTGGGCTATAACGCTCAAACCTCGGATGAAATTAACAGTAAAATTGCCAGCTACTTTGCGGAAGATAGTATTTTCCGTATCGATCATTACCTCGGTAAAGAAACGGTACAAAACCTTCTCGCCCTGCGTTTTAGCAATGTATTGTTTGAGCATCTTTGGGATGCAAAAACCATTGATCATATCCAGATCAGTATTTCAGAAACCGTAGGCCTGGAAGGGCGTGCCGGGTTTTATGATGAAACTGGTGCTATGCGGGATATGGTGCAAAACCATCTGCTGCAACTGCTCTGCCTTATCGCCATGGAATCGCCCAACAGTATGTCGGCGAAGAATATCCGGGCGGAAAAAATTAAGGTGTTGGAGGCGTTACGCCCGCTCACCGGCAATTTGGTCGATGAAAACGTTGTGCGCGGTCAATACGTGGCCGGCGAGATTAATGGCAGTGATGTGCCCGGTTACCTCGATGAACTCGACGGTGGAACCAGCGCGACCGAAACCTTTGTCGCTATTCGCGCGCATATTGATAGCTGGCGCTGGGCCGGAGTGCCATTTTACCTGCGTACCGGCAAGCGTATGGAAAAGCGTTGTGCCGAAATTGTGGTGCAGTACAAAAGCGTTTCTCACCGTGTCTACGACGAGTCTGCCGGAAAGATTGTCCCCAATCGCCTGGTTATTCGCCTACAGCCTGAGGAGAGTATCAAGCTGGTATTGATGGCGAAAAAAATGGACAGCCTCACCACTGAGCTGCAACCGGCTGAATTGAATTTAACCCTCTCGGATACTTATGACAGCTTCCGCAGCGACGCCTATAAGCGTCTGATGCTGGATGCCGCAGCAAATAACCCCGCGCTTTTTATCCATCGCGATGAAGTTGCCGCTGCTTGGGCATGGGTGGACCCGATTATTGAGCACTGGCGCGAAACTGACAGCCAGCCGCAGGCCTATCCAGCAGGCAGCTGGGGCCCAGAAGGGGCGCACGACCTGTTGTCACGCAGTGACCGCCACTGGTTTAACGCGCAGTAATAACCTGGGAGGCGGGCGCCGATATTCTTGATGTAATGCCCGCCTCTACAAAGATAAATGGAAGAATCCATGGCTGAAGAAAAATTTTTTCAAGATCGCGAGCGCCTGGTACAGGCTCTAGCCCACGACTGCGCCAGCGAACTGCAAAAAGGTATCAAAGAAAGCGGTCACGCCAGCTTTCTAGTGTCTGGCGGCAGCACGCCGGAACCGGTTTATCGTGAATTATCCCGGCGCCCACTGCCCTGGTCGAAAATTACAGCGGCTCTTGTCGATGAACGCTGGGTGGAAAAACATGAAAGCGGTAGTAATGCTGCCTTTATCGAAAAGTCGCTGTTACAGAACTTTGGTGCTGAAGCCAATTTTTTGGGCATGAAAAATACACAGCCAACGGCTGCTGAAGGCGAAAACGAGTGTGAGCAGGCTTACAGCGAGTTGCAAAAACCGTTTGACGTCTGCCTGTTGGGTATGGGGAGTGATGGCCACACTGCATCACTGTTCCCCTATGCGCAGGGATTACAGGGTGCGCTAAATCCTGAATCGGAAAAATTGTGCAGTGCCATTATTGCCAATCAAAGTGAAGTTACCGGCTCCAATACTGAGCGTATGACTTTAACGTTGAGTGCAATTTTACAGGCGCGCAATATCAAGTTGTTGATCACTGGCGAAGAGAAACTAAAAGTTTATCGAGAGGCATTGCTCGGCAGCGACGAGATGGAAATGCCGGTGCGCAGTATTCTCAAGCAGGGACTAAAACCCGTCACTGTTTACTGGGCGCCTTAACGAACGATTTGGAATTAACTGATGCAGAAAAATATCGCCGAGATTTTGCAGGTAGCTGGCGTTGTCCCAGTACTGGTTGTTGATAAAGCCGAGGATGCCCTCCCTCTCGCTGGCGCCTTAATTGAAGGTGGCCTGAAAGTACTTGAGGTAACCCTGCGCACTGAAGCTGCCCTGGAAGTGGTTGAGCAAATTGCAAAACACCTGCCAGAAGCCCATGTGGGCACCGGCACTGTGCTCAATGGTGATGATCTGCGTCGCTCTATCGACGCCGGTGCTCGCTTCATGGTGAGCCCCGGTGCAACCGATCAATTACTGGAGGCCGCTGAAGGCAGCGAAGTACCACTATTGCCCGGTGCCGCCAGTGTTTCAGAGGTTATGCGCTTGTATGAGCGCGGTTATCGCTACCAAAAATTTTTCCCCGCGCAGGCAGCCGGTGGAGTGCCAATGCTGAAATCCATTGGCGGCCCGCTACAGGAGGTTCGCTTTTGCCCCACTGGCGGCATAGGCCCAAAAAATGCCTCGGATTTTCTGGCGCTGGACAATGTGGTTTGTGTGGGCGGTTCCTGGATGGCCAGCAGCGCGCTGGTTCGCGAACAAAATTGGGCAGAGATTACTCGACAGGCACAACAGGCTGCGGCACTGAAACCTAAATCCCCATAACAACTGACACACTCGGTATGCTGCACCCAGAGTGGGTGCATCTGAATAAGCACAAGTATATAAAGAGGGTAAAGCGAGATGAAAATTAAAATTGCCATTAATGGTTACGGTCGTATCGGCAGGAATGTCACCCGGGCTATTTATGAATCCGGCTACAGTGATCAGATTCAGCTAGTCGCAATTAATGATCTCGCTCCGGTAGCATCTAATGCTCACCTGACCCGCTTCGATACTATCCACGGTCGCTTTGCCACAGAGGTTAAAGTCGATGGCGAAACACTGGTTATTGGCGGTGATCGAGTTAAAGTTTGTCAGGAGCGCGACCCATCCAAGCTGCCCTGGAAGCAATTGGGTGTAGATTTAGTTCTCGAGTGTACCGGCCGCTTTACCGATCGCGCGTCTGCCTCGGCTCATATTGAAGCCGGTGCCGCTGCGGTACTGATTTCTGCGCCGTCAAAAGATGCGGACCTCACGGTTGTTTACGGTGTGAATGACAGCAACCTCAGCGCTGAGCACCGCGTGGTTTCCAATGCGTCCTGCACCACTAACTGTCTGGCGCCAGTAGCTCAAGCACTGCACCGCGAATTGGGTATTGAGCGGGGCTTTATGACCACCGTGCACGCTTATACCAACGATCAGAACACCCAGGATGCGGTACACGCAGATATTTATCGGGCCCGTGCGGCGGCGGACAATATGATCCCCACCAAAACGGGTGCGGCTGCGGCGGTAGGTTTGGTATTGCCTGAATTGAAAGGTCGTCTCGATGGTATGGCGGTTCGAGTGCCGGTAAGTAATGTCTCCCTGGTGGACTGCCAGTTTATCGCCAGCCGCGATACTACCGCTGAGGAAGTAAACCAAATTATGCAGGAAGCTGCCGAGGCCAGTGGCGGTGTGTTGACCTACTGCGATCAGCCCCTGGTATCGGTCGACTTTAACCATACCAGTGCGTCCAGTCACTTTGATGCCAACCATACCCGCGTGAATGGTAACCTGGTGAAAGTAATGGCCTGGTATGACAATGAGTGGGGCTTCTCTCACCGCATGCTCGACACCAGTCTGGCGATGGCCGAGACACTGCAACTGAACCAGCCGATTGCCGAGTCTGCCTGATCCTCTCAGTGCATCAGATAGCGGTAATTTCACTACTGAGGGCTATTAGATGGAGATAAGATTTCTGTTTGATAGCTCTCTAAACCTTCTTTTAAATCGACTAGATGACGGGATCTTATGATTCGCCATACAAAAATCGTAGCAACCCTGGGCCCCGGTACTGATAAACCCCGCGTAATCGACGAAATGATTCGCGCGGGGGTAAACGTTGTGCGCCTGAATTTTTCCCACGGCTCGGCCGAGGATCACCGCCGCCGGGTTACAGACGTACGCAATGCCGCCGAAGCGCAGGGAAAAATTGTTGCGGTTTTGGGGGATTTGCAGGGACCGAAGATTCGTATTGCCCGTTTTGCCAAGGGCAGTGTGCAGCTGGAAAACAATGATGAGTTTACCCTCGATCTGGACTGCCCAGTTGAAGGGGGGGATGAGCACCGTGTCGGTGTGGACTATCCCAGTCTGATCAGTGACTGCCAGTCTGGCAATATTCTGCTGCTGGATGATGGCAAGATTCGCCTGGAAGTGACGGGTACTACGCCGAGCAAGCTTTACTGCCGTGTACTACAGGGCGGTAAGTTGTCAAACAACAAGGGCATCAACCTGTTGGGCGGCGGCTTGTCCGCACCGGCACTGACAGAAAAAGACTACCGGGATATTAAGCTGGCGGCAGAGCTCGAAGTAGACTTTCTCGCAGTCAGCTTCCCCCGCTGTGCAGAAGACCTGGAAACCGCGCGCAGAGCCATGGCAGAGGCCGGTAGCCAAGCGGCCATTGTCGCCAAGGTTGAGCGGGCTGAAGCGGTTGCCGACGATGCGCAAATGGACAGCCTGATCCTGGCCTCCGACGCTATTATGGTAGCCCGGGGTGACTTGGGAGTAGAGATTGGTGATCCGGCCCTGGTGGGAGTACAGAAAAAGCTAATCAACCGTGCCAATGCCCTTAATCGCGGCGTGATTACCGCGACCCAGATGATGGAGTCGATGATTACCAGCCCGACTCCCACTCGCGCCGAGGTAATGGATGTGGCCAATGCGGTACTGGATGGTACCGACGCAGTGATGTTGTCTGCGGAAACCGCAGCGGGTGAATATCCAGTCGCTGCTGTGGAATCCATGAGCGACGTAATTATTGGTGCTGAACAGTACCTGGGCAGCGTTCCTTATACCGCTGACGATCACGGCTCTTCTGCGCTTATTGATACGGTTATTGCCCAGGCGGCAATCGATGTTGCAACCAGGGTTGAAAACCTGTGTGCTGTTGCGGCGCTCACCGAGTCCGGCCGCACCCCTAGGATGATGTCCCGGGCCAATACCCGTTTGCCTATCTACGCGCTGACCCGGCATCCCCGTATTGCCCGTCAATTGGTATTGCTGCGCGGTGTAGAGACGGTGAGCTTTGACCCGGCTTCTGTTCCCCTCGGACACCTGACTGAAGCCGTTATCGAGGTCTTAAACTCACGTATCGATTTGCAAAAAGGCCAGCGGGTACTGATTACCCAGGGTGAACGCCTGAATATGGGTGGACACACCAACTCTATGCGTATTAAAGAGATCGAATAGGGCTTCGACTAAGGGTCCACGCACCTGCTGGTTGGGTGCGATGGGCCTATTCCGGTTAGCCGGCTCTCAATTATTTGCGACTAATCACCTGTCGCTTGCTATTTTTCTCGCCGTTCTTCATCTTGCCGTGGAAAATCCACTGTGATAGCCATCACAAATTTTAAAGCCCAATACTGCTGCGCCTTCAATATTCTTCAATTAAATATTTTTATCGATCCTTGGCTGTTAATTCTCCTAATAAAAAACAATTCAGTAAATGAATAATACTTGCATTGCAAAGTCGATTTAAAGGATGATTTTCTAATACGGCGGTGCTATTTGTTTCTATATAGTAAAAAATTATCGAAAATAAGCTTAGATTAATTTTATAGTTGAGTTTTACCCCTCCTCCCCCAAGATATTCTTGCTCCTGTCTTACCGCTTTCTTATCTACCACCTTCATATAATTTGCGGTAATCTCGCAAAATAGATCTCCGCCCCGTGTTTTATTTGGCGCCACAAAGGTTTTTCATTTGCCCCCAATAGGGGAGAATGAAAAATCTAATAGTTAATATTTTTATAGGGCGATAGTACTTAATAGTGCTTATTTTCCTAAGAATATTTTCTTCAGTGGGCTCCTCTTGTAATGGTGTGTTGTTGGCAGGTCTTAACGTTTCGAATTTAATCGACACCGGCTTTGTTTGAAGTAGTCACCTATTTGTGACCGCTGGGCTCCAATTCCTGGAGTTGAGTCTAATGAATAAATTCGATTGTTCCATCGTCCAGGGGTGCCTCGCTGGCCCTTAGGTCACTATGAACTGAATTTACTCTTTCCTAGACGTGAGTATTTAAAGAATTATTATGCAGCTACGTGTTGAAAATAAGCAGGGTATCCAGTACGAAGTCAGGACAGTGGGGGGGGATTCAGTTGCACTCCCGATGCAGGTGGATGCCAGCCATTTACTTTCTATGTTCGACGATGCCGCCATTGAGAAGATTTACACACACTTCTTCCCTCTCAATAACGGCCTCCAAGCCAGCACCTTCGGCACGCCTTTTTCAGGGCCTGCATCCGAGCCCCCGAGCTATTTATCCATTCATGCGCGGGAAATTTATCGCGCCCTGGTACAGAGCCGCCTGATTATCGAACAGGCGCCCGCTGCTATTGCGGCACAGGAAAACCAGCCGGCGGACTTAATCGTTAAAATCCGTCTGGGGTTACAGCAAATTATCGCCCAAGAGCGCGCCGAAGCGGCCCAGATCCAGCGGCAACACGAACAGCGCTCCACTCTGGAAAAAGTGGGCGCCTATATTGAAAGCGGGGCCACAGGTTTGGGCAATGCCGCCTGGGGCCTGGCGGTGTGGACTAAAGATGTGCTTGAAGTAGCGCTGATGCTCAATTCCATCCGCCAATCCCATAAGCTGGGGGTTGCCACAGCGAACTACTTCCTACATGACAAGAGCTTTGAAGAGTCTCACCGGGAGAATGTCACTGCCTTGCAACGGGAAATCGTCGATGTTCTCGGCTTTGACCCCTCCTCAATCACCCGGCAGCAGCTGGAACTGGCTCTGGATGTTACCCAGCTTATTTACGATGACCCGGCTCTGCGCGATATTATTTTCCGCTTTGCCCAGGATTATATAAAAGCCCAGCACAGCCTTGAAATGACCGAAATGGCCGGTGGTGGTGCCTTTGAGATTATTCTCACTATTGTTCTTGCTGCCGTTACCGGGGGTGTCGGTGCGGCTGCGGCGATGGTTAAAAATGCGCGCCTGCTGAAGTCGTTTGAAAAGGTCGGCGAGCTAATGCTGGAATTGGCCAAGCTAAAAAAACAGCGACTGCTGGACTCCAAGGAAAGCAGTGCCAAGGGCGGCAGCGCCAGTTTCTCCGACTTTAGCTCCTCTGAGGCTGCGGTACCTGAGAGTTCCAGCGGCCCGTCTTCCAGTAGTTCCAGCTCTAGCAGTTCCAGCAGCAATCAAAATAATAGCAATTCTGACAGTAGCGCCAGCAGTAATTCAAATAGTGCTCAGAATAGTCAAGGGAACAATGCTAACGAGCCTGACAATGGCACTAATGCAGTGGGACAGACGCCGGAAGGTGAGGTTGCACAGAACGCGGAGAACTCCTATCACCGATCCGACCCCGTTAATGTAAAAACAGGGGAAGAATATCTCTCTCTGGTGGATGCGGTACTGGATGGCCCCCTGCCATTAACCTTAACCCGATCTTATCGCAGCAGTAATAGCAAGGATTTTGGCCTGGGCCACGGCTGGGCTCATACCTTAAATGAGCGCCTGGTTTTAGGTGATAAAACCGTAAAATTTTACGATGCCGAGGGTCGGGTAATTAGTTTGCCAACACCGGGCAATAGCGGGCGAAGCCACAATGTAGCAGAAAAGTTATCCCTCATCCGTATCAGTGATAAACACTGGGTGATCAGTCCCTACGGCGCCTTAAATGGCGTACAAAAACATTTCAAGGCGATAGGCGAGAGTGGCACTCTAAAACTCTCTGAAATTCGCGATGGCTACGGTAACTACTACCTATTCCACTATATCGGCGAACGCCTGATTTGTATCGAGAGCAGTCTCGGCGAAGCCCTGCATATCAGTCCACCGGAAGGACAGCGCAACAGCCTGCGCATGGGTGAGCTAAAAAAAGAAACCCGCGATGGCCACATTAAAATACTGGCTCAGTACAAATACAGTGACGAAGGCGACCTGATAAAAGCCACCGATGCCGATGGCTACAGCGAGCACTATGAATACCAGCAACATATCATCTCTAAGCGCACCTTAAAAACCGGCTACTGCTTTTACTTTGAATGGGATAGAGAAGGCCCCTCGGCCCGCTGTATACGCCAGTGGGGCGACCCCATCGATGGGCAGGCCACCTACAACTACACGTTTGCCTGGGATGAGGATGGGCACGGGGTTACTGTGACCGATACCCGTGGTGGCGAGGAGCGATTCCGCTTTAACGAGCGCGCCCTGCCGATTTATCACCGCGACCCCGAAGGCGCAGAGACCCTCTACAGCTACAACGAGCTGGGTCAGGTAACCAAGGTCCAGCTGCCCAGCGATGATGGCAGCCTGCGCGAAGAGATCTATCAATACGACGATCAGGGTCGCCTGATCCAAAAGACCGATGCCGCCGGCAATAGCCACCGCATCGAATACAACAACGAAGGCTTACCAGGCAAAGTCACCGACCCATCCGGTAACACCTGGCAGCGCGAATACAACAAAAACGGACAAATCGTCGCCACCACTGATGCCCTCGGCAACAGCACCCACTACAGCTATAACCCGGTCGGTCTGATCGGCAGCGTTACCGACCCCCTCGGCAATGCCACCCGCTACCTGTGGAACCCGGAAGGTCGGCTCGCAGCAATCCAAGACCCTATGGGGCGCAACCAGCACTATCGCTATGATATGGCTCGCCGCCTGCAAGAAGTACAACACGCCCCCGGCCAAATCACCCGCTACGAATACGACACTCAGGATCGTATCCATGCGGTTATTACTCCAGATGGTGCCCGCACCCAGTACAGTTACAACGCCCAAGGGCTGCTCTCGGAGGTGATGGATTCCGAAGGCCGCAGTACCTGTTACGCCTACGACGGCCTCAGCCAGGTTAAGGCGCGCACCAATCCAGATGGCAGCCGCCTGGAATACCACTACGACGGCGAGCGCAACTTGGTTGGCCTCACCAATGAAAATGGCGAGCGCTACCAGCTTAAATACGACCTCAACGAACGTCTGATTGAAGAGGTAGGCTTCGACGGCCGCGTAACCCGCTACGCCTACAACCGCGCCGGCCATCTGATCGCTTCAAGAGCGGTAACTGATCCTGATACCGGCAAGGGTATCGATACGATCTTTGAGCGCGACCCCTTCGGGCGTATGTTGGAAGAAGTGACTCCAGATGGGATTACCAACTTCCGTTACAACCGCAGCGGCCAGCTAATCGAAGCAGAAAATAGCCACCGCAAACTGCGCTGGGAATACGATGCCAACGGCCGCGTCACTGCAGATTGGCAGGGCAAAGATAAACTCAGCCATAACTATGATGCCGCCGGCAACCGTATCGCCACAACCTTGCCCGATGGCGAAGTGCTTAACTTCGCCTTTAACCCCGCCGGCCAATTCCAGAGCCTGCACCGCCGCCCCGTAGGTAGCGATATTGATCAGCTAATTACCCGTATCAGTCACGATGAACAGGGCCGGGAGAGCCAGCGCCAGCATGGCAATGGCCTGGAAAGCCAGCGAGATTATGATCCTCAGGGACGGCTGCAAAAGTTACGTCTAAACAAAGCCAGCGGCCCAGTCTCTGATCCAACTCAAAGTGCAAACTCCATATTGGAGCGCGGCTATCAATACAACAAAGCTGGCCAGATTTCTAAAATTGAGGATAGCCTGCGTGGCACACGCAGCTACCACTACGACGCCCTGGATCGCCTCACCCAGGTAGATGGCCCCAACCCCGAGTATTTTGTACACGATCCTGCACACAATATTCTGGCCGCCGCCAACTCAAAGGATGAAGCAAAACAGCAAGCCAGTGCCTCTCAAGTCAAAGGCAATCGTTTAGCCTTCCGTGGTGATACCCACTACCGCTACGATATTCACGGCAACCGCATTGCCGAGCTACGCGGTAAAGGGCAGAAGCTGCAAACCCGCTATCACTACAATGCTCGGCAGCAGTTGGTGCGGGTAGAAAAGCTTAAGCTGGAAGAAGGAGAAGAACAGCTTCAGCAAGAGGTCCACTACCAGTACGACCCGCTGGGCCGTCGTGTTGGCAAGGCAACTAACAGTGAACAAACCAGCTTCCTCTGGGATGGGGATCTCCTGCTACGGGAAAACAAGGCTGATATCCACACCCGGCAGGATCTGAATACCCGCACCTACTACTTTGAACCGGGTACCTTCAAGCCGGTTGCACTAAAGGAAGGCAAACAAGAGAAAGAACAGGTTTACCACTACCACCTAGATCATCTGGGAACGCCTGATACCCTTACCAATCAAGAGGGCGAAGTGGTATGGAGTGTTGCCTATAAGAGCTATGGCAATATTGCCCTGGCCCACAAGAACCAGATAGAGCAGCCTATCCGCTTCCAAGGGCAGTACTTCGACGAAGAGACCGGGCTGCACTACAATCGGTTTAGGTATTATGATCCAGAAGTTGGGGAGTTTACGCAGCAGGACCCGGTTGGATTGTTGGGTGGGTCGAATAGCTATCAGTATGTGCCTAATCCGGTTGAATGGGTGGACCCGTCAGGGTTGACTGCGGCGAAAGAAGACCCGTATAGGCAAGTTAATGCAATTGCTGGGCCGCAAGTACAGAAGGGTGTTTTTCCAAACAAACTAACTCCTCATGGAACAAGCCTAGATGCAGAATTGAACTCAATTCGAAATATAGGTACTACGCCTTCTTGGGTAAGAAACCCTGGGGTAGGCGAGCGCTCTCTTACTCAGGGGCAATACAAGTCCCTCATGTCACAATATCGTAATAGAGGTGCTGAGCTACAAGCTAACCTCGATTCCGCTATTGCTAAGCAAGATTACGTATATCGAGCTGCCAAGCTTGGAGATCTTGACAACTATCGAGCAGCAAACTTCATAAGTGGTCGTGATGGTGTGCCAACCTATATGTCTACGGATTATGTCGGTTTGGATTCGAAAGTCATCATGGACAGAGCACAAGTGTTTTCTCATTGGGGGGAGCCTGATGTTCTTTTGAGAATTCCTACATCGGCACTTGATACTGCTAAAGTTCCTAGGCCTTTAGGCAATTCATTCTCAAAGGGCTGGGAACCTCGCACAGAGTTTTATCCTGCCGCTGGCTCTGGTGGAATGAATCAGTTTATGGGAAGAACTAATTCTTGGGATGAAAGTTGGATTATTCCGCTGAATAAAAATTAAGGTGTTAGTGTGAGTATTAGTGAAGAGTTGATTGATAAGTTAAAGCAACTAAGGTCTGAATCTCTAAGTATTGATGATTTCAGATCTTATGTGAAAAAAGCATCTGACCAACATTCAAGAAGTTTGTCGCCGGGGGCGCTAATTAAATTAAAAAGAGGTGATGCTACTACGGTGCTTGGTTTGGGTAAAACCATTGTTGCTCCTTGTGCCCAGTGTAAATCTTTGCCTAGCGAGCGGGTTTTCAGCGGTTTATCTGATCATGAGAATTGTACACGACAGGTTCGAGATGCTATTCAGAAAAACATTTTGGAGCGCGTATCGAAGCCATCATGGTACCAACCAGAGCCCGGTCAGCTGGGGTCAGAAGGTTATTACAAGTGTGCTTCTTGTGGTTCGTTGTGGTGTTTGGTTGAGTCTGAGCGCAACTACCCAGGTTTATGGGAAAGGATTGCTTAACTTAACTTAAATACCAAATTAGATAGGAAGCCCAGCCATCGAGTTGGGATTTTTTATCCTGTTGCTCAGCGAGATGGAACTTCTTTTGTGATGACGAGAAGTGAGGCAGATAAATTGTTGTCATCTTCCAATGGTAATTCTGGAGCAATGGCTAATGCGTTAGGTCTTCCAGAAGACTTCTTTGACGCTAATACGTTGGTTAGGGTAGATATTCCAAAACCAAGAGAGTTAAATCTAAGAATTCCGTCTGGTAATGAGGCGGGAGCTAATGATTTGTGGATTCCTGGGGGGAGACTTCCTGATGGTGCTTTGGAGGCAGTAATAGATGCTGGTGATATTTTGCCAAGTCAATTTAGGCAAACACCATTATCATTTTAGGAATAGCAATGAAATTTACTGATGTAGCGGTTAATAGGGCAGAACGATTTTCTATCGGTGTTGAGGAGGGGGCGAGGAGGTTTTATGTATCAATACCGGTGAGAAATGAGTATGCAGACTATGAGGAGTGCTATGAAATTACAAAAGAGGCATATGAATTATATAAAATGGATTTGAATAATGCTTTGGAATTTGTTGATAAGTGTCGGAGTCGACAAGTTGATGATCTGCTGATTCAAAAATCTGGTAGATTGAGAGGGGCTCCTCTTTAATTTTTAAAAGCCCAGCATAGGGCTGGGTTTTTACGTTAAGCGCTTGGTGTTTGTTCAGTGGTGAGTACCTGGCAACCTTCCATCACCCTAGGAACATTTCTGGACACCCATAGATTGAGGCCTTCAACTCCGCCGCCCGGCGGGTAGTGATGCCGATCAACTGATTACCAGCATCAGTCACGATGAACTGGGTCGGGAGAGTCAGCGGGACGACCCTCAGGGGCGGCTGCAAAAGTTGCGTCTAAACAAAACCAGTGGCCCAGTCTCTGATCCAACCCAAAATACAAATTCCATATTGGAGCGCGGCTATCAATACAACAAAGCTGGTCAGATCGCCAAGACCGAGGATAGCCTGCGTGGCATGCGTAGCTACCACTACGATGCCCTAGACCGCTTGACTCAGGTAGATGGCCCCAACCCCGAGTATTTTGTGCATGATCCTGCACACAATATCCTCGCCGCCGCTAATTCAAAGGATGAAGCCAAACAACAGGCCAGTGCCACTCAGATCAAAGGCAATCGCTTAGCTTTCCGTGGTGATACCCACTACCGCTACGATATTCATGGCAACCACATTGCCGAACTGCGTGGCAAAGGACAGAAGCTGCAAACCCGCTATCACTACAATGCTCGGCAGCAGTTGGTGCGGGTAGAAAAGCTCAAACTAGAAGAAGGGGTAGAGCAGCTTCAGCAAGAGGTTCACTACCAGTACGACCCGCTGGGCCGTCGTATTGGCAAGGCAACTAATAGTGAACAAACCAGCTTCCTCTGGGATGGGGGTGTCCTGCTTCGTGAAAACAAATTCGATATCCGCACCCAGCAAAATCTGAATACTCGGACTTACTATTTTGAACCGGGTACTTTTAAGCCTGTTGCGTTAAAGGAAGGCAAACAAGAGAAAGATCAGGTTTACCACTACCACCTGGATCATCTGGGAACGCCGGATACCCTTACCAATCAGGAAGGTGAAGTCGTATGGAGTGTCGTCTATAAGAGCTATGGCAATATTGCTTTAGCCCATGAACATCGGATAGAGCAACCGATTCGCTTCCAGGGACAGTACTTCGATGAAGAGACAGGGCTACACTACAATCGGTTTAGGTACTATGATCCGCAGGTAGGGGAGTTTACTCAGCAGGACCCGATTGGGTTGCTGGGTGGGGCGAATAATTATAGGTATGTACCGAATCCAGTAACTTGGATAGATCCCTACGGACTAACTAGTAAAGATTGTCCTCCAGTGAATTCTTGGAATGAGTTTCAGAGAAACACTAAAGGGTACTTTGCAAATAGTTCAGAAGCGGCTAAGTCATATCAAAAAATGAAAGAAGTCGCTGCGATGGGTAGCCGCACTGAAAAGCTTAAACGACCAGATCCATCAACTTACTTGCCGCAGTCCTACATTAATGCTCATTTAGATAGTTTTCAGAATGAAGGGGCTGGATTTATTGCTGTTCAAGGTTGGATGGAAAACCCAGAATTTACAAGTCTTCCTCCACGTAAATTTGTAGGTTTGCGATCTGAAATGGATGCTGTCATTGAAAAATACGAGTCATCTGGTCGTGATTGGACTGTTTTAAGGGATGAGCTGAGCTTAGGTAATGTGGATTTGAGTGATGAGAAGATAGTTTATGTGGTAGTAGAGCCTGGGGATACAAGGTTTGATTATGACATTGCTGATGGTCGTGAAGACGGTGCATATGAGGGAGAGTGGATACCTGGAGGAAAAACTAAAGGTGGGACTAGTGAGGCTGCTTTAATAGGGGCTGAGAATATCGTACACGATAATAGTGTAGATGAACTAATGAATCATTTTTCAAATTCTAAGCGTATTCGGTGAGTTTTATGGTTAATCTATTTGAAGTGGCTCTAAATAACAAAGAAACAAATTGCTTCTTTAGGGGGCGTGGCGTCTACTTTGTCCCAAGTCCTGATTACGAAGGGCATTTACATGGGGCGAATATAAGTGGTCATGTGAATACATTTTTGAAAGCATCCCCAGAGAATGGTAAGAAGTTCGACGATGCTTTTATTGATTTTATAAAGGGCTTATCTCCTACAGAATCAGATTTGTTTCACTTTCTTGCAAATTTTTCATCATATGTGGCTCAGAAAAATGCCAATAAATTGCCAGGGTCAAATTTATTTTTAGAACTAGATTCTTTGGAGTCTACTCTTGTAAAAGATTACTTGTTAGGGGTTAAGAAAGCGGGTGATTTGAGCCAGTATAAGGATAAATTAAACACACATGCTGATTTTGCCTATCGCAAAGGAAACAAAATTTTAAAAAAAATTCTAGAAGGAGCTGAGAAGGGGTAGCACGTTGGGTACAATATCTACCTATGTATTTAATCCTGTCCACCAGTGAAGATCTAGGACAGCCAAAGACTGAAGGGTGGTTCCGGTAATAGGGCTAGCTGACCATCTGGCGGCTCTTTCTCTTTGGTTTGCAGGTAAAGGAGATGAAATGCTGGGGATTGCTGGTTAGGTTTTGGAAATCGCGCTTTTGGATAAAAGGGCGGTAATCGTGCTGTTTAGTACTTGAGGCAGGAGTAGATTAGCAGGGCGTAGCTGAGAGGAGACGTCGGCAGTCGCTTATGCCGTGTACCCAGGAAAGAACATTTCTGGACACCCATAGATCATACCCCTGGTTCTGGACGTCCATAGATTGGGGAGCCTAGGGCATCCAGAAATGGGAGGATAGCGCTATCCCCTCTCTGGCAAATAGCTAGAAGATAGGAGTGTTGATCATAATCACTTGAACCAGGTCATGAGATCTGGTTGGAAAGATGATGGCTCGGCTCTGGAGCCAACACCACATAAAAGGTTTAGAGATGCAGATGAGTGGAAACTGGGCGATGACATACCCGAAGATTGGGTGGATTTTTAATGAAAAATAGGAAGCCAGAAGGCATCGGTGCTGTACTATATTTCTTATATTATATACCAGATGTTCATGATGAGAAAAAATATGAAGCGTTAAATAAGTATATTTGCAAAAACTATAACTTCAGTGAGATGGAGCGCTGCAAAAAGGCAGCGGTTTGGCTTCTTAATGAGCCAAATTTAAATTTTGAAGAGATTCTGCCGAATCTTAGGCAAAAGGATGAAGATATTATATTTTTTTTGAAAAAAATTTTGGGTGTTTTTCGGGAAGTGTCGAAGCAACTCCCTGGCGCCCCGTTGACCTAAGAAATATATAAGTAAGCAGTTCTAAACACTCATAGTAAACGCTTGTTTTGGGTGTCCATAGGTTTGGGAGCTGGGACATCCAGAGGCGGGAGGGTAGCGTTATCTCCTTTCTGGCCTTTCTTCCTCTTTATTGTAAAAGTAAAAGAGCGTCAATCGTGCTATCGAGTGCTTCGGAGTGGCTGAGAGGAAGTGTAGGCCCGTGTACCCAGCGTTTATTGAGAAGGCCCTGTCGGCCCCCATGTAGGCGGCCGCACATATTTGAATGCAGGTTGTTGAATAGTTTTTACCTCAATTCGCTTTCGGCTTATCTAAAGTGTATTCGGTGGTATTGAGTGTTGCCAGCTTGTTAGTGTGTCTAAGGTAAAGCATCGATTTGGATGGTGCGGGAACATGCGGGTAAATTATAGGGTCATCAAGACAGGTTTATGTAAGCTGAAATAGGAAATATGAGGTGAAGATTGAATATGTTTGATAATCTTATGGCTTGGGGTAAAGTTGTAGATTCAGAGTGTTCCTACGAAGTCTATTTTAAAGGAAAAATATATCATCAGGATTGATAGTTTTTCTGCCGAGTACCTTTATGGCTTGATTGCTGAAAGCGATATTTTAGCTGATTTTGATGGTTGTCCCGATAGTTGGCAGAGATCAGGCTAGAGGTGCGTCTATTCTTTTTTTAACACACTTGGTTTAATTGTTATGAATAATGAGTTAAAAATGCGGCCAACCCTTGAAGAGTTACCTTTGATGAATGCGGGTGTGGCTGATTATGACTGCTTTGCCAGATCTTTTGATCCTACTAGCCTTTTCCAAGAGCTATGGGGGGATGAATATGCTGGCAAGGCTAGAAGCTTGTGGAAGTTTATCAACTCAGAGTTTAAAGAAGGTAAGGCATCTAGCTCTAGCATTGAAGAATTACTGCTATGTATTAATTATAGCTGTGCTATAGCTCCTTATCTGGGGGATTATAAAGATTCTTTAGAGTTTTTTGAGTGGATAGTTTTGTCTGTAAAGTCCAAGTTGTAAAAGTTAAGGCTCCCCAGGCTGTAGTATCCAGAGTTTTGTGTCATTTTTTCGCTATATAGAAAAAATAACCAAATCCAATTTAAGTTTGAGTGCTGCTGTCGAACTCTTGTGCCAAATTTAATGTGCAAGCACTCCGGTGGGGATCACTATGTTAATAGTTTCTGAAAAAGTGGGGGCTTTTGACTTTAAATAAGCAGTCTAAGGTATCTAATAATAGTAATGCTAAGAAATAAAATCAGAGCGAATAAAAATATAGCTATGCTAAACCTTCTATGGAGGGCTAATTGGCTTTGCGATGTTGCAGTGGGGCGATCAAATCTTAATGCTAGAAGGTTGGTCGGAGAAATGGCATATAGGTATTAGGGGGCTTTCTATTTGGAGGTGGCTATCAAAGGTGTTTCTTTGGCTAAAGATAAAAAACTTATTGAGCAGCTTGAAAAAACAATCAAGGCTATTAGCGCTAAACTTGTTGAGTCAGATGAAGATACTGTTCGAGAGTATCTTCAGAAATATGAGGAAGCACTGGAGTCGGTTGTCAAAAATGGTAGTTCTTCGGGCCAGAGGCGGAAACTGTTGGCGTTGCTTAACTGTGCACGAAGTTATCTAGAGTGTTCTTCAAATTACAATCAAAATTTTCTTAATGAAATGCATGTATCAGAAGTTATGGTAAAAAACGCTTGTGGTTCGTTCGATTTGGGGGCGTAGACTGAAAATCCGACTATATAAGGGGGACGGGAGCCCAGGAGGAAAAGCAAAAGGTGAAACTGGTTTGTGGGCGCAGAGAATGTTTGCACACAATAATAACACAAGTGAATCAGGTGGTCGCATTCCAACTTCTAAGTGTATCCGAAGATTTTTATGATTAATCTACTTAATCTGATTCCAAATAATAAAGAAATAAATAGGTTCTTTAGGGGCCGCTACATTAAGCAGAAGTAGGTAAAGGAAGATCTAGGACAGCCGAAGACTGAAGGGTCCTTCGTTTTATGGAGCGTGCTGAAGTACCGTTCACTAATAATCAGGGGGAGCGAGATCTTCGAATGACTAAGGTACAGCAAAAGATTTCGGGTTGCTTTCGCTCTGAAGAAGGCGCAAGAGCCTTCTGTCTTATCCGCTCTTACCTTTTGACTTGCCAGAAAAATGACATTGCCCCTGGAGAAGCATTAACACAACTATTTAATGGAGAGTGGCCTGGATTTTTACTGGAAAAATTCAAAGCTTTTGAAATTAGTGCTGGATAGTTACTTTAGGAATAGCAATGAAATTTACTGATGTAGCGGTTAATAGGGCAGAACGATTTTCTATCGGTATTGAGGAAGACTCGAGGAGGTTTTATGTGTCAATACCGGTGAGAAATGAGTATGCAGACTATGAGGAGTACTATGAAATTACAAAAGATGCATATGAATTATATAAAATGGATTTGAATAATGCTTTGGAATTTGTTGATAAGTGTCGGAGTCGACAAGTTGATGATCTGCTGATTCAAAAACCTGGTAGATTGAGAGGAACATTTCTGGACACCCATAGATTGAGGCCTTCAACTCCGCCGCCCGGCGGGTAGTGATGCCGATCAGCTGATTACCAGCATCAGTCACGATGAACTGGGTCGGGAGAGTCAGCGTCAGCACGGTAATGGCCTGGAGAGTCAGCGGGACTACGACCCTCAGGGGCGGCTGCAAAAGTTACGTCTAAACAAAGCCAGTGGCCCAGTCTCTGATCCGTTAAGTCCATTTTATGATGAGCATGGTAAGTCGGTTTATAACACTATGGACAATATAGTTGATGTTCAGATTGGCAAGGGTTCCAAAGTGCTCTTGGGTGAAGTTTGTCCACAATCATCGCGTTCAGGAAAGTTATATAAAGGAGGAGGAACCCAGATTCTAACGCAATTCTGGTTGCCAGAAAATACGGGTAAAGTTTCCTATTCAAACCCGAAGAAGGTTAAATAATTATGAGAAAGCGCGTAAGTTTTTCTGGCTCTCAAGGTGGTGAGATTTTTTCATTTGTGTTTTGCGATGATGATGGGAATCGCTATTTGTTATGTGAGGCAAAGCATTCAGTTGATGGTATGAACCCTTTTGTTTACGACCAGATAGCCAACCTTAAGAATATTCAAGTTGAAACAAATATTATTGATGGAAAGGAATGTATCACAAAAATTTTTGTGTCTAAAAAGGATTTAAAATAAACAGTTCTGGACACCCAGTGCGCCGAGATAAATCGGCAAAAGATTGGAGGTGAAAGCCCTCTACCCGGTAAGGTTTAGCAAACCGCTGGGGCCCCGAGTCATGGGCGCTGTTCGGTAACGGCCAGTGTTAAGCGTTGACAGGGGAAGATACAGGCTCAGTATTGAGCTCCGAAAACAAGATTTGAGATCGCTGACCTTGTTGGGTGATGGGGAAGGCAACAGAGGTGGATACGTTTCTTGTGAGTATCTACATCGGTCTCCGGAGTCTGTTGACCTGATGCATGTATTGATGTCTTTTGCGCGGAACTCGGTAGATCCTGTAGGCGATTCGTGCGTGTCCCGCACGGGTTAGGTCCGGCGAAGCCAGTTAGGCAACAAGATCTAGGACAAGCAAGATCTTAATATCTAGGACAGCCAAAAATGAAGATCTAGGAAGATCTAGGACAGCCAAAGACTGAAGGGTGGTGCCGGCAATAGGGCTAGCTGACCATCTGGCGGCTCTTTCTCTTTGGTTTACAGGTAAAGGAGATGAAATTCTGGGAATTTCTGGTTAGGTTTTGGAAATCGCTGCTTTTGGATAAAAGGGCGGTAATCGTGCTGTCGAGTACTTGCGTGGGATCATGCCAATAGAATTGGCGGTTTATATTTTCTACTTGATGGGGGTCCAGAATTTTTCTGTACCGCCACCCTGTACAATTGGCGCAAAGCCGCTAGACAACGAGGTGCTGTTTTGCCGTCCAACTCTGCCACTCCCGAAAACTGGAGTAGCGAAGAAAAATTCAGAATCGTCCTTGAGACCGCCCCGATGACTGAGGCGGAACTCAATGAATACTGCCGCAAAAACGGCCTTTTTGCCGAGTAGATTGAGGCCTGGAAAGCAGCCTGCATGTCAGCTAATGCTGTATCTGACGAGCAGTCGAAGCGCAACCAAAAAGCCAGTAAGGCCGAGAAAAATCGTATTAAAAAGCTTGAGGCAGAGCTACAACGCAAGGAGAAGGCGCTCGCAGAAACCGCTGCGCTGCTCACACTGTCAAAAAAAGCCGAGGCGATCTGGGGCCACAAAGACGAGGACGAATGACCAGCCTTCCAGATCGCCAGCAAACCATTGCCCTGATTGCCGAAGCCAATCGCAGCGGAGCCCGGCTGGCTAAGGCTTGTGCCTTGCTGAACGTGAGCTTACGCACCTATCAACGCTGGACCACTGATGCGGTTGTCAGAGAAGATCAGAGGCCCGTGGTGCCCAGGCCGGAGCCATCGAACAAGCTGACCGTCAAGGAGCATCAAGCCGTGGTAGCCCTGTGTAACCAACCTGAATACCGAAGCTGCCGCCAGCATTTATTGTTGCCGACCAGCTGGATCAGGGCCATTACCTCGCTTCTGAATCGACACTTTATCGAGTTTTACGAGAGCATGATCAGGTTCACTGCCGAGGCCGGCAGAAGGCACCAGAGAAAAAGCGAGCAGTGACCACACACAAAGCCTCAGAGCCAAATTACCTGTGGTCTTGGGATATCTCGTGGCTGCCGGGGCCAGCATGCGGAACCTGGTGCTACCTGTATCTGGTCATGGATGTTTACAGCCGGAAAATCGTCGGCCATGAAGTGTATGAGCGTGAGATAGGAGAGTTGGCTTGTGAGTTTATCGAGAAAGCCTACTGGCGGGAGGGAGCACCTGGCAGCCAAGAAGAAGCCTCTTGTACTGCACTCCGATAATGGCAGCCCCATGAAGGCGGCGACCTTCTTGGAGAAACTGTACGACCTTGGCATAACGCCCTCGAACAGCTGTCCCCGGGTGAGTAACGACAATGCTTACTCTGAGTCATTGTTCAAGACGCTGAAGTTCCGGCTGGGCTTCCCGGTAACTGGCTTCAAAACAATCGATGAAGCTCGGAACTGGGTACTGACGTTTGTTCAGTGGTACAACACCGAACATCGCCACAGTGGCTTGAACTACGTGACACCTGAGCAGCGCCATAATGGCGAAGCTCACGAGATACTGATCCAGCGCAAAGCGGTGCTTGAAGCTGCGAAGGCCAAGAACCCTCGCCGCTGGTCAGGAGAAACCAGAAACATCAGCTTGCCGGAATCGGTAACTCTGAATCCGGAAAAGGCGGTAAATTGTTAAAGAGCTGATACCTTAAACGCGACAACTACGTTGACAGATACCGTGCATCTTATTTTTTTATGTCTGTATTATATCATCACTAGATGTCCGCTGGGTTAATAGTAAGAATTGATCACTATTAGTTGGTAAATATATGGTATTCCACGAAAATGTTGAGGGTGTAAATATAGTTGAGGATAGAAAAGTTACAGGAATATATTCTGTACTAGGTTGAGACGATTATAGGGTGTATAAAGTGGCTAGCTATTGAATTGATATAGACTATTTCTGATAGTAAGGGTATGTTACAGATTTTTGGGAAAGGCCCTTCTTATTTGAATGATATTAGTGATCCTGGGGCTGTCGGGGGCGCACGGCAGCGTACAATGAAAGATTGGGTGATTATAGGGGGTAAGGTACAAGGAGTCACTCGACTTAATCTACCCGTAAGACCAATTCTGGAGTGGTTATGGATAATGTTGCAAGAAACCTAAAGGACCTTTTAGAGGGGAATTATAAATATGTCAAAAATACAAAACTTGAAGAATTTAAGGGGTACGATGACTTTAAAGAGAGGTTTGTAATTGTCTCAAGCACTAAAGATGTTCTAGAGGCATTTTATGAAGTCTATAAGATTATTGATGAAAGATTATTGCCTGGTTTTTTCTGGCTTAGCTCTTCATACAATATCAAATTGTATGAACTGTTGCCGAGAGTGCTTTCAGAGAAATTATCTGATGGGAAAAAAAGAGATATTTAGAGAGCTGTCTCAATAAATTTAACATATGGCCTAAAAGTACATTTGCTTCATATTCTGATAATGAAAGAACCGAAATTTTAAGCTATGTAAATAGTCATAGAGTATCTCTTACTGATCAAGCTTTAAAGGTTTTGGCTTAAGGTAAGAAATGATTTAGTAGTTGCTCACGCAATGAAAGAGCAGGCAACACGTGTCGCTAAGTTCCGATTCCCTCCAGGGCTGTCCCATATGTAAAAACGAGTAAAATAGACATCTTTTTTGATTTGCAGAGTATTTTTTAGACAAATGAATGCAGGCAAGTTCTAGACACCCATAGATGGGAGCCTGTAAGAAAATGAGTGTTTCTGATGCAACTGATAGTGCGAAGAAAAAAGATGAAAATAGTTTTTAAAGAGCCTTATTCATACTTATTGGTTCAGGATGATACTGATTGGTACCTAACTTTTTTTTCTGGAGGGGCATTTGAAGTTGATATTTGTGTGAAGCTAACGGAAGAAGAAATTACTAGAGTATCAATTGGTCAAGAAGAAGCTGCTAAGTTAGCGCTGGAATTTCAGCAAAATAAAGAATTTTATAAAGGCAGAAGGGTTATCCCGTCAGTTTTTCCTGGGTGAAAAAACGAATGGTATGAGTAGTCAGGTCTGTCCCATATAAGTTGGTGTAAAAACGATTCTAATCCATCAGCTTTTTTGCCAGATTTGTTGATGAAACTGGCATCGATAGCAGTAATACACTCATGATCAGCCTGGAATTCACTAATAATAGTTTTGTGTTAAACTGGGTGAAGTCAAAGTCTCTGTGCGACCAGAGTCGATAGCGCCCTTCACTTGAGGATCTGAATCTGCCCATATTTAGATATGTCGCCTTGCCCCGAAAGATCATTAATGAGGTCAATAGAGTCAGTATAAATTTTTGCTGGGTAAGACCAATATTGGAGATTTGGGCAAAAACTGTTTTAATTGTATCTTTCATCGGCGGTTACTGCATTAATTAGCTTTGGGAAATTTTATTCTCTCAGTGTCAGCCCATGGGCTCCACCACGGCACCCCAAATTTTCTCCCCAAAACTGTCCGAAGTCTTGTAATATGTAATACTCTGAAGTTTCCCACCCTAAAAGGCCTTAAGAATAGCTTATGCGTACTGATTTATCTGCTAAGAATGATGGGCTCTGTCTCACAATCGAAGTCTGCAATATTAATGTTTTAGATAACTTACACTTTATCGCCGACAAAATGGTTGATTACTCCTATTCGATAGATAGTAACGTTGATTATAAGTTGACTCGTTATAATCAACTATATTATGCGGTGGAAACTCGTATACCAGAAAAAATCATTGACGAAGAAGAGCTATTTGAGCACTTTTGTAGGGACGAGAGCTTGACTGCAAAAGCCATTGTCTTTATTGAGAATATCATTCGTTATTCAAGAAATAACGGCATTGTTATATGGCAAGATTATGAAAATCATCTGGCCCAGGCTGGGGCTGCAATCCTATGCCTACACAACGCCAGGTACATCCCTCTATATACCGACTTGCTACTTCTTTCGGACCTGGATCATGAGGTGCACCAAGCCTATCAGATAGAGAGAATTATTCAGCAGCACGGTTTTACAAAAGACACCCTCAAGATATTGGCCTGTCGAGCAACCACCGCCAATGGCCAGTGCGGCGAGGATCTGGTGGAGGGCTATCATTCTGAATTGGTGGAGGCATTTGCGCAGAGCCCGGAACTGATCGGCGCATTTATTAATACTGCCGCTGCTGAAGTGACTAGCAATAACTTTAATGCAGATGACGACTGTATACAGGAGAAGCTAGAAGAATTTTCTAAATATATTACCGATGCGCACCGGCGTGCAGAATGGATCGACACATGGATAAATAGTAGAGGGTATGCGCTTAATATTGCGCGATTACGTGCCCAGGGGTTCTACGAATACACCCTTGAGTGAAGGCTATTTACAGATCTGTCAAGGTCGTCTTACCTCCATGGTGAACCAGCTTGCAAAGCAGAAATACGGCAGGATAAATGACCGCAGAGGTTTTAGAAAATACTTGAAGGTTCCTGTTGTTTCGATAAGGCGGCAGCCATTAAATGCTGCGCTGGTGGCTGCTCCTTAAATCAAGGTCCGCCTGCTATATGCATGCATTAAGTTAGTACACTATAAGGGGGTAATATTTCAATGCGGTATCTTTTATTATGCGAACATTTTAAAAAAACCAGATACTGCTTTCCGTGACTGGAAATTACCCTTAAATTACTTGGCTCTTAATGGATTTCGGAGAGCTATCCCAGTGACAGATTAAATAGCCTAGAAATGGCCGACTTTCCTCGGTGCTTTAGGTTTTGTTCAAAAAAACACTCTATCGGTCAAGGGGGATAGCTATTTTAGGTCTGTTTTGTTTGTTTTTGCACCGATTTATATGGGGTAGCCCTGGGTGAGGCACTTCTCTTGTTGAAATAATAATTGATATTGATTTGAGTTAAGGTTTTAAGTTTTCTGGGTTGATTTTTTAGATGTTTTTTTGGTTGGTGTTTTGCTTTTGGTGTGCGTGAGTGTTCGCTTGTGCTTGTCCTGAAAATAAATTTCATTTGTAACTATTTTTTTGGTGCCCATGATTTTGTTTTTTAGATTTTTGCTGAGCAGATTGTTTTTTTTAATTGTTTTGTTGAATGTTCCGCCGAGTTAAAGGGTTTGGTGACATTATTATCAGTTTAAGAATTAGTTCTATTGACAAATGTTTGTCTGAGCGTGGAAAGTTGGCGGGCTCTTATGGGGAGTGTAATTTAATAATAAAATTAAGGTCCAAGTTATGAGAAAGGCTATTTTCAGTATCTCGGCAAAGGCTGCTTTGTCCCTATGTGTGTTTGCGTCATCCGCTGTTGGTTTTGCTCAAAGTGTTTCCACTGTTGAGGCTGCTAATAATAGTGGGCTAAAACGCTGTGGAACAGATCACCCTTCCATTCAGGAGGCTGTATTGAAAGAGCAGCACTTTGCTACACTGCGTGAAATCTCGAGTGACAGCAGTGTGGCTCACACCTTACGCCCTAATGGGTCAGTAACTGTTGATGTATACTTTCACGTGATTACTGATACCGCTAATAATGGCGCCCTTTCCAATAGAGAAATCAATGCTCAAATGGCCGTGCTAAATGATGCTTATGCAAATACGCCATTTACATTCAACCTGGTTTCTACTTCGGTTACGGCTAATAACTCTTGGTACAATGTTGGTTATAACTCTTCAGCTGAGCGTTCGATGAAGTCTTCTTTGCGCGAAGGTGATGCTTCTGATCTTAATATTTATGTCGCTGAGCTCGAAGGTGGCTTACTCGGTTGGGCCACCTTCCCAAGCAGCTATTCCTCCGATCCTCTGGATGATGGCGTTATTATTTTAACGGGTTCGGTGCCTGGTGGAGACGCATCGCCCTACAATGAGGGCGACACCCTAACCCATGAGGTTGGCCACTGGTTGGGCCTATATCACACCTTCCAGGGGGGATGTTCGGGTCAGGGAGATTATGTTTCAGATACGCCTGCTGAGCGATCGGCCGCATATGGCTGTCCGGTCGGGCGCGATACCTGCACCAGAGGGCGAAATGCTGCCGGGGAAGATCCGGTAACAAACTTTATGGATTACACGGATGATAGCTGTATGTATGAGTTCACTGAGGGACAGGCTACCCGTGCAGACGAGCAAAGCATAACTTATCGGGGGCTCTAATCATTTCTCGGGGGGAGGCTATCTCCCCCCTATTTTCCATAGTGACTTATGAATAACACTCGATATTTATTGTTTTTCTTAATATTTCTCAGTAGCCCTGGTCTACTCGCTCAAAGACTTGCTGTTCCGGAATATGTGACTTGTAATCGCAATCAACTGACTTCCTGGCAGGGGACGGTGGAGAGGCTTGAAAGAGCCGGTGATGAAGTTAAAATATGGATTTCTACTGACTATGGGACAAGGGAGTTTCTTAAGCTTGCCATGCCGGATTGGCAGGGGACTCTTGGGCAGTTCCGTCTTCGGGGCAACACTTTTCGGGATGCTGATTGGGGGAGCCTCTTTGATACTGCGGGAAAGATCAAGCCTGGGGTTAAGGCTATTATTTGGTTGTGTAATACAGAAGGGGTGAAACCAGTAATTGATTGGCAGCCACCACTAGAATAGTCTTTATGGGAGTTATGACGGCCCCTGCTACCCGTTCAGTTAACACCGTTATCAACAGGGTGCGTCGTGAGTGCAGTGTATTCTTTCCTTCTGCCCCCGGTAGTAAGCGGAGGAGGCTTATGTTGTAGGGGCGATTATATTTTCTGTACGATCAAGTAGGCATGAAGCTCTGGGGGTTGATCGTATTCAAGGTGCCTGCAAATACACCCCAGTTCAATCATAAGCTCTACCAATCTATTGGTACCCAGGGTGGCGTAGTATAACTCTGGACCCATTGCACTATTTGTATGGCAATCTTCCTTGTCGGTTCCGCCAAAAGAGAAAATTAGAATGCCGTCCTTGTTAAGGAGAGAAACTAATTTTATTAGAACTTTCTGTTGTTTTTCAATTGGGATATGCCAAATACTGTCCCAGGCACTGATAAAATCATATTTTTTTGTGGCTTTCCACTTGCATATATCTTGGTGGTAGAACTTTATATTAGGGTGTTTGTTTTTGGCAATTTTTATCATGTTTTCTGAAATGTCGACCCCTTCCGGGGTGAAGCCTTCATTTTGTAAAAGACTGATAAATCTTCCTGTGCAGCCGCAACCCACATCCAGTGCTAGCTCTCTATTCTTGCTGAAATTAAATGCTCGTTTATGTTGGATAATGCCGTTTTCTCTGTTGAACTCTTTGTGTTCCCATAGGTGAGTGATTGTGTCATACGCTTCCCCTGTCTGCTTAGTATCCATTAAGATTTACTTTTTAGGGTCTGAATTTAACTTTGAAGTGTATCACTCTTTAGGCTGCTGCAATTCAGTGTTGAATACGGGTCTTTATTTTGGTATTGCCTGATCCAGAAATCCTGAATCAACGCCAAACCAAAAACTGCCATCCCTATCGTTAAAATACATATATCTTATGCTGCCCCCGCTTGGTACAGGGGTCCTACTTGTAAATTTTTCTGTCTCTATATTAAATGCCAAGATGGTGTTTGGTATGGTGCCTGTGTCGGCGATCCAGAGTTGCTTGCTATTGTCCAGTGCTGTTCCGTAGGGGCGGGGACTTTCGCCTGGTAGCTTCCACTCCTTAAATACTTTCTCCGTTGGGGTGTAGCGGCCCAGGTAGCCTTGGGGGTAGTCTAGGTACCAAATATTACCGCTTGGATCTATTTCCAGCCTGCGGGGGCGGGCATCTGGGCGGGGCAGGCTAATCTCGCGAATGGCCATCGTTTCCGGGTCTACCCGGGCCAGTTTATTGGTTCCAAATAAGGCTACCCAGGGGTACCCTTGAGGATCAATTTTTATCCCGTAGGGGCGTGCATTGGCCGTTGGCGGTGTGGCAGCTTGCACTTTGCCGCTATCCACATTTAAGAGACCTATGCGGTTGCTGTGCTGGGCGGTGAACCAGATATTGCCATTTTGATTAAAGATTAGGGTGTGGGGGTCCTCGATCCCCTCGGGCATTGGATACCGCTTGACGGCTCCAGTTTTGGGGTTGAGGCGACCGATATAAGCGTTGCGATTGCCGGCATACCAGACAACATTATTGGCATCGACAATCAGGTTGTGTGGGTAAGTGCCTTCAGGTATATCATATCGCTTAAATTTTTCTGAGATCGGTATAAATTGGCCGATATAGTTACCTGCTTGGCCACAAAACCAAACGTCCCCTTTACTATCTACATGCGGGTCCCTGGGAAGTCCCTGCCAGGGTACTCTCCATTCGTTGAGGTTAAGTTGATCGGGAAGGTGATCCTCCTGTGCAGTTGCGTTTGCCAATAAGGGGTGCCAGGAAATAAAGAGCAGGGCGAAAGTGAGATAGTAAAGGCGCCTGGTATCGATATGCATTTCTCTCCTTAGCTTTCATGTTATTGGGTGTCAGGGCTTGTGGTAGGTAAAGCATAGGTCAAGTTGGGAAGGTGTCGACTGGATTTACTATCGCTGTAGTCCAAAGCAGGCGTACCATCTTTTCAGTGCCGTATCACTTGGCGAGGCTACTGAAGACGCTGAGGGCTCTTGGGGCCAACTTTATCGGTCTCTGATGCTTTGCCCTGGGCGGGGCGTTCTTATAGTTTAGTCGGTTTAAATTTTGGTTTTGACGGTTAACCGCTCCCTTGGGATATCAATAGCGCGCCTATTTTGTGACGCTTAATTGTGGAAGCCGGTGCGTGTTGTTGATTATTACTTTGACAGTCCCTATCGGTTATCCTGCTATATTCCAGACCTGAATCTTTTTAGGTTATTGTTTTCACAGTTTTACAGTTATGTAATAAGGGCGTATATTGCGATCTCCTTTTGCGGGGGTTCACTCATGCTACAACGTCTTCGCCGGCCTGAAGTGCTTCTATTAATTTTAGCTGCTTCGATACCGATTTCGTTCTCTGTTTGGAACACATTGCTCAATAACTTTGTTATTGAAAAAGCCGCATTTACTGGGGCGGATATTGGTCTGTTGCAGAGTGTGCGGGAAATCCCCGGATTTTTAGCCTTTCTGGTAGTCTTTGTACTATTGCTGATTAGGGAGCAGCGCCTGGCGGTACTCTCTCTGGTAGTGACAGGGCTTGGGGTGATGCTAACAGGGTTTTACCCATCACTTACCGGACTATTGCTCACAACTTTATTGATGTCTGTGGGATTTCACTTTTATGAGACCTTGCAGACCTCACTGGCTCTTCAATGGTTTCCCAAGCAAACTTCCGCGATTTGGATGGGGCGTATGGCGGCGGCCGGCTCCTTTGCTGCACTGCTGGCGTATGCTTTAGTGTGGGGGCTGATGAATGTTGCAGGGCTCGATTATTCGTGGGTTTATCTAATCGGCGGTGGTGTAACAGTTGTTATTGCTTTGGGCGCCTGGGTTGTCTTTCCGCAGTTTCCCCAGTCTCACAGTCAGCATAAAAAGCTGATCCTGCGTAAACGCTACTGGCTCTACTATGCACTGACTATGATGAGTGGGGCACGCAGGCAGATCTTTATAGTATTTGCCAGCTTCCTGATGGTGGAAAAGTTTGGCTATAGCGTGGGGGAGATAGCTGCACTCTATACGGTGAACCATCTTCTTAATTTATATGTTGCACCTAAAGTTGGCCAACTTATTGTTCGATTTGGTGAGCGTCGTATTCTCACGTTGGAATATATTGGGTTAATACTGGTTTTTTCCGGCTATGCTTTGGCGGAGAGCGCTGCCATTGCGGCGGCACTTTACATTATTGACCACTTGTTTTTCTCTATGGCTATTGCGCTCAAAACGTATTTCCAGAAAATTGTTGATGAGCGGGATATCGCCGCTTCTGCCGGGGTGAGTTTTACTATTAATCATATTGCCGCAGTTGTTATTCCCGTACTGTTTGGTCTGCTCTGGCTGAGCTCTCCAGCCATGGTATTTTTTGCTGGGGCATTAATGGCTTTAATTTCACTGGGGTTGGCTCAGCTGGTTCCGAAGCGGCCAGGGCCGGGTAATGAAGCTCGCTTGACGCCGAGGCTTGCCGCTACTTAGCGGCCCTCTGGGGTACGATAAGAATTTCAATTTATAGCTGAGGTTTGTGATGCGCATATTTTTCCTGCTAATAATTTTTGCTCTTTCCTCCAGTGCTGCCGCCAAGCCGGAAATGGTTGATGTTGGTGAGTACCGCATTGAATACGAGATGATGGGTTCCGGTGATGTCACCTTATTCCTTGAGGCAGGAGGCTCGGCGGGAATGGATGATTGGGAGCCGATCTATGCGGAGTTGGCAAAATATGCGCGGGTAATACGCTACTCCCGAGTTGGCAATGGTAACTCTACGTCAATAAAAAGACATTTTAGCTCTGAGGATTACGCGCAGGGAGCGAGCGCTTTATTAGATGTGTTGGGGATTGAGGGTAGGGTTACCTATATCGCGCACTCCTACGGTGCTCATGTCGCGCGTACCTTTGCGGCACAATATCCCAATAAAGTGGCTGCACTGATGCTAATTGAACCATCTTCGGAGCACGATGTAGATATTATACGGGCTCTGGATTTGAAACTGGCGAATGAGCAAATTGCCGAGGTATAGCTGGACGACTTGAAAAACGGCATGTCAAATCAATATCTGGATTTCTGGTCTAAACGCCCTCTGCCGGATTACCCGCAAATTCCAGATATCCCTGTCACTGTGATAGCTTCGATTAAGAAGTATGAGAACCCCTCTCTTCTTTTCTTTGTTGACGAGGCGCGCGAGATATGGGGGGAGTTGCATACAAATTGGGCGAACAAATTCCCTCAAGGGAGGATTGTTTTGACCGATAAAAGTTATCACTTCCCGCAAAATGATGAACCCGAGAGAGTTGTCCAAGAGATATTAGCTCTTAACGCAAGAACTTATCAGGGGGCTCGTGAAAGGCGCTAGCCAAACCCTATTGGGCCATAAGCTTGGCGTTGCGCAGTACACCACGGGTGCATAGAAACAGTTGAAATAGTACCTTTGTTCTATTATCCTTTGCCGCAACTTGACGAGACAATTTGCTAAAACGCCTTTGTTTCAGTTGCTGCCAAGCAACTTGAGCGCTTATGTAAATTTGTCCGGAGGCGCTTTCGCTTCCGCAATGTATAAGAAACCCGGAGCGAAGACCCCGGGTTTTTTTATGGCCAGGTGGCAGAGAGGAAATGCGACGGTCTGCAACACCGTTTTTCACCGGTTCGAATCCGGTCCTGGCCTCCACTTTTTTTGCCTAGGTGCTGTGTGGTTAGCCTTCAACAACTCCGCGCTGCGCATAGTTTCAATTCCCCTTTGTGTACTGCTTTTATGCCGCGTCCCCGGTGGGCGGCTGGTGGTATTTCGTTCGAATTTTCTTCCGCTATAGTGCTCTGAAGCCCTTTTCTTTTCTTGCGAACTTGCGGTGCTTCAGTGTGGCCCGATGGGGTGTGTCGATAGCTGCGATGCAGGTAGCCAGGTTCTGGGCAATACAGCGGCAGCGTCGATTTTTGTGGTGTTCGCGCCGTCCCACAGCCAGCCTTCCCTGGTCGTTTAAACGTTCACTCCTTATAGCGATAGCAATTTTCCGATGCGCAGCGGAGATGCATCGGTGAACTGCCTGTTGAAGCTGGTTGAATTGTGTTCAATTGTAGGTTTTTAGGGGGACTGAGAGGGGCGCAGGTGGTGACTCTACTTGGTTTGATGGTCTCAAGTAGTGTGATTTTTATCAAATAAATTTGTCTTTAGGCTAGTTGCGGTGGACTTTGTTTGCCTGTTGGGCTTCTTCCCTGTTTAATGCGGGCTTTGGTTTCCGGTGACTGCCGGGAGGCATTCGTCATCGTAGATGCGTAAAAAAGTGGTACGTTAGGGTATCTCTGAAAATTTAGTAACTATAAAAGTAGCTAGGAGTTGTACTTATGGCACAGATCAAAGCTTTAGATAAAAAGGCACATGCCAACCTGAAACTCACCCAGGACATTACGTTTGACCATGTAAGCGGCAATCACATCCTGCCGCTGGTGGTTCAGGAAATCGTACAGGCGGCTCAGAGCTACCCGATCCTGTTCGTTAAAGACCAGAATACCGAGCAGTTTAAAGTGGTGGCGCTCACCGGCCTGCGCCCCGGCGAAAACCTGTTCTCCGGCGCTGACGGCTGGAACGGCAGCTATATTCCTTTGCAGGTTCGCACCTATCCCTTCGTCCTGGTTAAGAACCCAGACAATACGGATCAGGCGGTGCTGTGCATTGATGAGGATTCCAAAATGTTGGGTGACTCTGAGGGCGAGGCACTGTTCGATGATAAGGGCGAGCAAACTGACTTCCTGAAGAATCGCGCCCAGGCGGTGGTTGAAACTGCTCAGCGTGTTGCGGTAACAGATTCCTTTATCGAGTTCCTGGTATCCAAGGACTTGCTGACCCAGAAGAAGTTGACCCTGCGGGTGAACGAAGACGACAAGCCTTACGATCTGACCGGTTTCTTTGTGATCGATGAGGAGAAACTGAACAAGCTGTCCGATGAGGACTTCCTGGAGCTGCGCAAGCGCGGCGCTCTGCCGGCTATCTACGCCTCCATGATGTCGTCCATGCAGGTTCAAAACCTGATTCGCAAGAAGCGCCTGAACTAATCGCGTTTCGCCCGATAGTTGCAGCTGTCGGGCAATCCCTCCCTGCGGGCAATAGCCAGCGGGGAGGCGGCCTGTAAAATCTTGTCTTGATCCCATCTTACACTCGTACCACTATTAGCCTCCTCTGACGCTTAAGCTCACAAATAACAAGATGAAAAACGTGGTGCGACTCTCCCTCCGCTATTGGTTCGCCTGGCTGGCTCTGTTTTACGCTGTGTGGCTGTTTCTGATCTCGCAGGGGGATAACCTGGCCCTGGCGCTTGAGCACGGCTCTATGGCCCTGGCGATGGCGCTCGGCAGCTATGCGGCGGGATCTACGCCCATGGGGGGAGGTACCGTTGGCTTTCCCGTACTGGTGCTGCTATTTGATATGCCGGCGAGCCTCGGCCGGGATTTTAGTTTTGCGGTGCAGTCGATAGGGATGGTGAGCGCCAGCCTGTTTATTCTCTGTCGGCGCCAGCAGTTGGCTTGGTCGATGTTGCGAGGGGCACTGCTGGGTTCCCTGCTGGCCACTCCCGCCGGCATCCTGCTGTTTGCCCCGCTAATCCCCGAGCTCTGGGTAAAGCTTTCCTTTGCCGTCCTGTGGGGCAGCTTTGGGATATTCCATTTGTACCGACTCAGTGAAATTACCGACTGCGAGCACGGCGGTGATCCCCAGTGTCCGACAGATTTTCGCGTCGGCCTGCTGCTGGGAGCTTTTGCCGGCTTTTGTGTGGTGGCGGTGACCGGTGTGGGTGTAGATATGATGGTGTATGCGGCGCTGGTGTTGCTGAGTCGCGTCGATCTCAAGGTGGCAATCCCCACCTCGGTGGTCATTATGGCGTTTTGCTCGGTGCTCGGGGTGCTGGTGAAGTCGCTGGCCGGGGATTGGCAGCCGGGGGTGTTTGGGAACTGGTTGGCGGCGGCACCGGTAGTGGCCCTGGGAGCGCCTCTGGGCGTCTTTGCGGTCAGCCTGCTGGGTCGCAAGCCGACACTGCTTATAGTGGCCTTTCTGTGCGTTGTGCAGCTTCTGTGGACCTGTGTGTCAGAGAGGGAGGCCCTGAGGGGCTATGGCGGCCCACTGGTGCTGCTGGCACTGCTGCTCTGCCTGGCGGGATTTGAGTGGCTGCGAGCCCTGGGGTTGCGCAGGGAGCGAGGGCGCAGCCTTGCGACTTCCGATCTAAAAGCGGATGGCGTTGAGGTTGTTGCGAATAGCGGGGTGGCGCTGCCGAAGTAATTGGCCAATAGTGGCGTTCGCTAGAGGTTTTCTGGCGGGTGCTGTGCAGATAAACGATTTGGCTTTTGATTGCTGCCCTGAATCGGGCCGGCTGAATAATTCGGGAAGATGGCTGGGGCGGAAGGATTCGAACCTTCGCATGACGGGATCAAAACCCGCTGCCTTACCGCTTGGCTACGCCCCAGTTTCAAGGTTCACAAAGAATAGTCTCTGTGATTTGAAATGGTAGCAAGGGGGAGACTCGAACTCCCGACCTCAGCATTATGAGTGCTGCGCTCTAACCGGCTGAGCTACCTTGCCATTTCTTTTGTTGTCTCGGCTGTCCCGAGGGCGCGCATTATTAAACGATGGGCCGGGGGTGTCAACACTTTTTTTGTATTCTTTTCAGATAGTTAGCGTTTTTTATCATCTGGTGTCTAAAGGGGCTCAGAACGGCGCCGGGAGCGGATTGCGGCGAGGGCGGAACCGAGCACAACGGCGCCGGCACCAGTCCAGCTGATCCAGTTGAGCGGCTCCACTGCAATATAGTCGGGCCAGATGCGGCTGATCAGGGTGCTGAACAAAAGGGTGACCACTGGCACCAGAGACAGGGTCGCGCTGACGCTGGATGCCTCCCAGTGCGCCAGCGCCTTGCTGAAGCTGCCGTAAGCGATCAGCGTGTTGGCGGTGAGAAATGCCAGGAGAAGCCATTCGAGCCAGCCGAGGTGGGAAACCTTCAGTGGTTCAGCCATCGGCAGGAAGCACAGGGTGCCGGCGATATAGATTACTACCAGCAGGTCTTGAGGTGTGGCGTGGCTCAATATTTTCTTTTGGAAAAAGCCGTATACCGCCCAGGCGGCGGCAGCGACAAGGATATAGCCGAGTCCCAGTAGGTAGTCGCCGCCGGCACCGCTGGTCAGTTCATCCAGGCGCTGGTTAAAGAATAGCAATAGGCCCGTGACTACCAGTGCTACGCCGCCCCAGCGTCGCGGGGAGAAGCGCTCCCCTAGCCACAGCACGCTGGAGATCAGCAGGAGCAGCGGGGCCAATTGGATAACAACCTGGGCGGCGCCGGGGGTGATGTATTTGAGTCCGCTGGCGTAGGTGAGGTAGTTCACCAGAAGGCCGATAACGGCGAGGGCGGTAAAAGGCAGCAGATCGCGACTGAATAGCGGCCTGAGCTGTAACTTGCGTGCCTGGCCGTAGTAGAGGCCCGCCAGCAGTGCCGCACCGGCAAAGCGATACCAGGTGGCGGTGCCGGGGCTGATATACTCGAGCAGCCCTTTGAAGGCGATGGGCAGGGCGGCCCACATAAATACGGTAATCAGCGTCAGGGGCAGGCCGACTTTCCAGTTAGATTGAGCCATGGTGTTTACACTGGTGGGCATGCCTCCCCGGGGTGGGGAGGCAAAAAAGGCGAGGCGCTTAGACGTTGAAGCGGAAGTGAATTACGTCGCCGTCGGCAACAATATAGTCCTTGCCTTCCAGGCGCCATTTGCCGGCGTCTTTGGCGCCGGCTTCACCGTTATTGTCGATGTAATCGCTGTAGCTGATCACTTCGGCGCGGATAAAGCCTTTCTCAAAGTCGGTGTGAATCTTGCCTGCGGCGTTGGGAGCGGTGGCACCCAGGGGGATGGTCCAGGCGCGCACTTCCTTCACGCCAGCGGTGAAGTAGGTGTGTAGGCCCAGCAGCTGGTAGCCGGCGCGGATCACGCGGTTCAGGCCCGGCTCTTCCATACCCAGCTCTTCCAGGAACTCCTGCTTTTCCTCGTCGTCCAGCTCGGCAATTTCCGCTTCGAGCTTGTTGCAGATAGGTACCAGTACTGCGTTCTCTTCAGCGGCGATGGCAGCTACAGCATCCAGATGCGGATTGTTCTCGAAGCCATCTTCGTCCACGTTGGCGATATACATGGTGGGCTTGATAGTGAGCAGGCTCAGCTCGCGCAGGTCTGCCAGCTCGTCTTCTGAAAGCTCGAAAGAGCGCAGCGGCTTGGCTTCATCCAGGTGTGGCTGGATTTTTTCCAGCAGCGCTTTCATCTTGATCGCGTGCTTGTCCTGTCCCTTGGCGGCGCGGGTAAAGCGCTGTAGGGCCTTTTCCACGGTGTCCAGGTCGGCCAGGGCCAGCTCGGTGTTGATCACCTCGATATCCGCTACCGGGTGTACCTGGTTGGCGACGTGGATAACGTTGTCGTCTTCGAAGCAGCGCACAACGTGGGCGATAGCGTCGGTCTCGCGGATATTGGCGAGAAACTTGTTACCCAGGCCTTCACCTTTGGAGGCGCCCGCAACCAGACCGGCGATATCGGTAAATTCCATGGTGGTGGGAATGACCTTTTCCGGCTTGACGATCTCAGCCAGCTTGTCGATGCGGGGGTCTGGTACCGGCACCACACCGGCATTGGGCTCGATGGTGCAGAAGGGGAAGTTTTCCGCATCGATGCCCGCTTTGGTCAATGCGTTGAATAGGGTGGATTTGCCCACATTAGGCAGGCCGACAATACCGCAAGTAAAACCCATGGTGATATTTTTCCGTTTGCCCGAGGCGCACAGCGCGCACTCTGCTTATTGCGTTTGAAGTCCGGTAGTGGTTGTGCTGGCGGGATTTTGGGTGGGCGGGGTGTCTCGGCCACCAAAGGGTCCGGGCCAGCCGGGAGAATACCGGCAATTTAGCGCAGCACACTATCGAGATCTCCGCGACAAAAGGCAAGCCGGGTGGGATCTACTTATTGGTGTGCAGCGTTTTCATGGCTGCGCCCCAGTCGCCAGAGGCGGCGGTGGGCAGTACGTCGATCGCGCGATCGATGGCGTCAGCCAGTGTTTCCTGTTCCGCCCTGGGGGCTCGCTGGAGTACAAACCGGGCCACTTCGCTCGAACTGCCGGGGTGGCCGATGCCGAGTCGCAGGCGCATAAAGTTTCGGTTGTTGCCCAGTGCGGCGATGATATCCCGCAGGCCGTTGTGTCCGCCGTGACCGCCGCCGGCTTTCAGGCGCGCGATACCGGGGGTCAGGTCCAGCTCATCGTGAGCGACCAGAATGGCTTCCGGGGGAATCTTGAAGAAGTTCGCCAGTGGGCCGACAGATTGGCCACTGCGATTCATATAGGTGGTGGGAATCAGCAGCCGGATATCCTGGCTGCCGACCCGCACACGGCCACTGAGGCCGTGATACTTGCTGTCGAGGCTGAGCTGGGCGCCGTGTTGGCGGGCCAGCTCGACAACAAAGTCGGCACCGGCGTTGTGTCGCGTCCGATCGTATTCCGCCCCGGGGTTTCCCAGGCCGACAATTAACTGAATCGGGGTATCCGGTGCCGCAGCCAAAGCGATTACTCTTCGCCAGCTTCGGCTTCAGCTTCTACAGCGCCACGAGGCTTGTGGATAGAAGCTACAACCAGGTTGTGGTCTTCGCCGTGGCTCAGGTCCACAGACTCAACACCTTCTGGCAGTTTCAGGTCGGAGATGTGCAGTATGCCGTCCATTTCCAGGTCAGCCAGGTCCACTTCGATGAACTCGGGCAGCTTGCCGGCAGGAGCGTTAACTTCCAGCTCGGTCAGGGTGTGGGAAACGATACCGCCAGCCTTAACACCTTTGCTGCTGTCTTCGTTCAGGAAGTGCAGGGGTACTTTAACGTGTACTTTGGTGTTGGCAGATACGCGCTGGAAGTCGATGTGCAGCAGCAGGGCCTTGGCCGGGTGACGCTGCAGGTCGCGCAGGATAACTTTCTCTTCTTTACCGTCTACGTCAACAGTCAGCATGGAGGAGAAGAAAGCTTCGTTTTCCAGAGCTTTGGTCAGGTCTTTGTGCAGCAGGGAGATAGAAGCAGGCTCTGCTTCACCGCCGTAGATGATGCCGGGTACACGGCCTTCCAGGCGACGCAGGCGGCGGCTCGCACCTTTCCCTTCATCGCTGCGGGCAATGGCGTTCAATTTAATATCAGACATGGGATAAACCTCGGGTTGTCTGTCCAGAGTGACCTGCGACCGGAGCGCTCTGGCATGGATGTTAAATGGGCACTGGGCCCAAAAGTAATTGCCCGGCGGTGCCGGGCGGGCGCGTATTCTACGGGAATCAGCGCTAAAGGCAAAGTGCCCCGGCGTGCGGGGCGCAGGGATACCTGGCTCGACCAGCTCCTAGCGGAACATGGCGGACAGGGATTCCTCATTGCTGATACGGCGCATGGATTCGGCCAGCATGGCAGACAGGGTCAGCTGGCGAATTTTCGGTGCCTTCTCCATTTTGTCACCCAGGGGGATGGAGTCGGTAACCACCAGCTCATCCAGAACGGAGTTGTTCAGGTTGGTGATGGCGTTGCCGGACAGTACCGGGTGGGTACAGTAGGCGACAACTTTCTCGGCGCCGTGCTCTTTCAGGGCGTTGGCGGCGTTACACAGGGTGCCGGCGGTGTCGACCATATCGTCTACCAGCAGGCAGGTGCGACCGCTGACTTCACCGATAATGTTCATCACTTCGGCAACGTTGGCGGCCGGGCGGCGCTTGTCGATGATGGCCAGGTCGCAGTCGAGGCTCTTGGCCACGGCGCGGGCGCGTACAACACCACCGATGTCTGGGGATACCACCACCAGGTTCTGGTACTTCTGGCGCTCGATATCGTCGAGCAGGACAGAGGAGCCGTAAACGTTATCCACGGGAACGTCGAAGAAGCCCTGGATCTGTTCGGCGTGCAGGTCGACGGTCAGTACGCGGTCGATGCCCACACTCACCATCATATCGGCTACCACTTTTGCGGAGATCGGCACGCGCTGGGATCTTACGCGGCGATCCTGGCGGGCGTAGCCAAAGTAGGGAACTACTGCGGTCACGCGGCCGGCGGAGGCGCGGCGCAGGGCGTCTACCAGCAGGATCAGCTCCATCAGGTTGCGGTTGGTGGGTTGGCAGGTGGATTGCACCACGAAAACGTCGCGGCCGCGCACGTTATCGGTAATTTCTACTGCAATCTCGCCGTCGGAGAAGCGCTTAACCGTGGCTTCACCCAGGGGGATCGCCATATGGTCGACAACCTTCTGCGCCAGTTCCGGGTTTGCGTTGCCGGTAAAGACCATTAAGTCAGCCACTGCGAGTTCCTTTAATTCTGTCTTGAAGTGAATTGAAGTGTAGATGTCTGCATATTTGCTAGCAGACAGAGTTTTTGCGGCAACACTTTTGTGTTGGGCGGCGCACTGCTGCGCGGATAAAAACAGGGTTTTGGCCACGGTTTTTTCCTTCGCTCAACGGGTTGCTCTGGGTGCGTGCTCGCACAACCATCGGGCGCTTGCGCTCAAGTCGGCCTTCAGGATTCGGTAAAAATTGGGGGGTGGCTTGCTGAAGCCCTGTGCGAATGGCCTGGGCCGGTTGGATCAGTGTAGACTGAATCATGTCGGAACCGGTTTTTTGAATGTGCCATTGCATATAAAGAAAGTGGCTGGGGCGGAAGGATTCGAACCTTCGCATGACGGGATCAAAACCCGCTGCCTTACCGCTTGGCTACGCCCCAGTAATGTTTCCTCAGTAGGTTGAGGAGATTTTCGCTAGCGCTCGGTGTGTCGGTGAGACCAAGACACCTGTCGCTGTAAAACCCTGCCACGCTTTTGGCAGTTTGGCCTGTGCCGCAAGGGCTGCCTCTGCCGTGGGGAATGCTGCAAAAATGCAACCCCCGGTGCCGGTGAGTTGTGCCGGAGCAAATTGCTCGAGCCACTCTCTGGCATCGCGTATTTCAGGGTAGAGCTTTTCAACTAGTTGCTGACAGTCGTTACCGGAAAGTTGTTCCAGTTTTTCGCTGTCGAGTTGCATCTCGTTGGCCTGCTCCTCGCGAAGGGCCGCTAATGTAATTGCGACTGAATCTCTTGTCAAACCTGAATTGCAAAAAATTTTCGCGGTGCTCACTTCGCAACCAGTTGAGACCACTAAATAGTGGCGTTGCTCGGTGGCCACTGGGGTTAATTTTTCGCCAACCCCCTCGGCCCAAGCGGTGTGCCCGCGCACAAAAACCGGGACATCGGCACCCAGCTGCCGCCCGAGTTCTGCCAGTGCAGCGATGGATAATTGGCACTGCCACAAATGGTTGAGCCCGAGCAGCGCCGTTGCCGCATCACTGCTGCCGCCACCGATGCCGCCGCCGTGTGGCAATTTTTTTATCAGGCGAATATGCGCACCGAGTGAATGTTGTCGCGCAGGCTCCGCGTGCTGGCGCAATAGCTGCGCAGCGCGAAATACCAGGTTGTCTTTTTCCGCCACATCCAGTGTGCCGGCATCCACGCTGATTATCCCGTCGCTGCGCTCACTGAATTCCAGTGAATCGCCGTAATCGAGAAGCTGGAATAAAGTTTGTAACTCGTGATAGCCGTCTGGGCGACGGCCGAGAATACGCAGAATCAGGTTGAGTTTTGCAGGGGCGGGCAGGGTTAGCAGCATGGGGCACAGTGGATCGGTAAATTACAGGCTCGCCATCATACCCGTATGCTGCGCTTTCGGCATTTATAACCCCCAGTCTTTAATCACCAGGGTGACAGATACCGGGCCTGCGGGGCTGTTGGTTTGCGCTTTTATCCGGGTGGGCAGGACAAAGGTGCCCTCCTTGCGGTAGTCGCTAAAACTGAGCGCCCAGCCGGATTGCTGCAGGCTTTGCAGCTGGCCCTCGGCATTGCGTTTTTCACCACTTTTGGCGCCGGGGGCGGGCAGGCCCCGCACCCAGTAAAACATTTCCCGGGCGGGTAGGGGCCAGCCCAGTGCTTCTTGGGTCAACTGCGCGGGGTTGCGCGCATAAACCGGTGCTTCACTGCCGCGCACCAAACTGACGCCACCGGCGGAGCCGGTAATTACCGTGGTGCCGGCACCGAGAGGGCCGCTTAAGTGCAGGCGAAAATTCTCAGCGCCGCCCTGGAGCCAGGCCAGGTTGGCACTGCCGTTTTCTTTGGGGGAGCGCACGCCCAGTTTGCCTTTGAGATTCCACTGGGTAAATTCCACTACCGTTTTTGGTGTTGGCTTTTCACTGCGCTCGTTTGGCTGGGGTTCCGGCTGAGGTTTTTGTCCACTACAGGCAGAAACTATTATTGCCAGGCAGGCCAGCAGGAATAAATAGAATTTTCGCGCGGTTATTTGGTCAGTGATCTGATGCATGTTGTTCCAGTGACTCTTTGATTTGTAGGCGCTGCATGGCGGCCGGAATAAGCTTGCTGTGGGGATTGAGCAGAAGGCCTCGTCTCCATATTCTCAGTGCCGCTTCCCTGTCTCCCTGAACCCAAAGTACTTCGCCGAGGTGTGCGGCAATTTCGTGATCGGGATGTTTATCCATCGCCTGCCGCAGGTACTTTTCCGCAGCGGCGTAATTACCCAGACGGTACTCTATCCACCCCATGCTGTCGATAATTGCCGGGTCTTCCGGTTCGAGTTCCAGGGCGCGGCTGATCAATCGATAGGCTTCCGCGTGGCGCGATTTGTCATCAATCAGTTTATAGCCGAGAGCGTTGAGGGCCGTGGCGTTATTGGGGTCCCTTTCCAGCAGGATTCTCAGGTCCTCTTCGAATTGTTGTGTATTGCCGAGCTCGTCGTGCAGCAGCGCGCGGGTGTAGATCAAGCGACCGTTGCCGCTGTTAATTTTTAACGCTTCTTCTATTCGCTGCAACGCCGCGTCGGCCTCACCGCTTTTGCGCAGTAATTCGACCTCCATCAGATAAAAATGTTCTTCTTGGCTGGGGTGCTTTTTCCTCAGTGTGGCAAACCACTCCCGGTTGCTGTTGTGCCGCCCCAGGCTCGCCAGCAACTCTGTCCCCCGGGTAATGGCCTCCACGTAATCGCTGCCGGGGCCCACTTGGCGGAAATGTTTCACTGCGCTGGAAAAGTCTCCAGATTTTTCTGCGATGCCACCCAGGTAAAAATGTGCAGCGGATTCGTGCTGTTGTAGCTCGATCAGTTGGGTAAAGAGCATTTTGGCTTCGTCGGCCTGATCGGTTTCATATTGAATCAGGGCCAGCGAAAAAATCAGGTTGCCATCCTCGGGGCTCTGTCGCACCAGCTCGGCAAACTGCTGGCGAGCCAGGGCCAGGTCCTCGCGAATAAGCAGACGGGCATACTGAAGGCGCAGCGGGCTCTCGGAGGGGTGAATACCGACAAGTCGTTCGAGCAGGGCAATGGCTTCCTGGCGCCGGCCCAGATCAACCAGCAGGTGGCTCTCCAGCAGCGGGGCATCCAATTGGTTCGGGTGCCGCTCCTGCACGCGGTGTACCAGGGAGAGGGCGCGGGTAAATTTTTGCTCGGTGCGCAGCACCATGGCGTAGGCGAGTACGGCCTCGTCATTGAGGGGGTAGTCCTCGGCCAGTCGGGCAAACTCCCGCTTGGCCTGCGCGGTCAGCTGTTCGTGGCCAATGGCCGTGGCGGCGAGGGATTGCATGGGCGGATCGCCGCCCAGTTGCAGGGTCTTGGCGGCGTGAATTAGGGCTCGGTGTAAGTTGCCTGCCAGGGCCAGCTCGACGGTGAGGGCCAGTTGTGCATCGGCACTTTGCGGTTCCAGCTCCACCCACAACTGGGCGGAGTCCAAAGCGGCCTGGCGGGCGTTTAAGAAGCGGGCGATACGCGTTGCGCGGGCGGCAACCCCGGCATCTTTAGTGATCTCCGCCTGGCGGTAGTAGTTGGCCAGTGCGATATCGTAGTGCTCGCGGATGCCGGCAACTTCGGCGACCAAGAGCGTGTAGAAGGTATCGATAGGAAAGCTTTTGACCTCCGCTGCGGCTGGCTGCGGGGCTGTCTTTTCTTTCAGACTCTGCGGTTCCTGCGTTGTTGTCGCCGGCTCTTCGGTGGGGGCCGCTGAGGTCTGGCTCTGCGTGCAGGCGGTCAGCGCCAGGGACAAAAACACGGCGGCGAGCTTGAGCAGGTGGTTGTCAATATGGGTGGGGCGTTGTAGTGCGCGAGGAGGGAGCATAGATCGTGTCCATACGTTGTCGCTAAAGACTGGCAATTGGCGTGTTTTAAGCGATTATCGCCATATAATTCTAGTCGTGAATCGGGGTTAGAACGGTCGTGGGCTGGGGCTCTTGCCAAATCGGCGGGCAATTTTACTGGCTCATGTGCTTGCAAGGGAGGCGACAGCCTATGAAAATGCGCTCCCAGTGCGGTTTCCGCCTTTTAAGATTTAATGCTAACGGAAGTCTATGCCAATTCTTACCCTGGGTATCAACCACGACAGCGCGTCGGTCGAAGTGCGCGAGCGGGTGGCCTTTGCCCCCGAGGTGATGCCCGGCGCACTGGGAGATGCGCGAAAAGCACTGGGGTGCCGCGAGCTGGCCATCCTGTCTACCTGCAATCGTACCGAAATATATGGAAACCTGGATGCGGAAGCCCTATTGCAGTGGCTGTCTGAATACCACCAGGTGCCCCTGGAGCAGCTCAGGAGCTGTGCCTATGTGCACAGCGGCGAGGAGGCGATTCGCCATATGATGCGCGTCGCCTGTGGTCTCGACTCCCTGGTATTGGGCGAGCCGCAAATCCTCGGCCAGATCAAATCCGCCTATGCCGTGGCGCGGGAATCCGGCAGCGTTGGCAGCGAGCTGCACCGGGTTTTCCAGCGGGTGTTTACCGTCGCCAAGAAGGTGCGCACGGAAACGGCGATTGGCGAAAACCCGGTCTCAGTCGCCTATGCCGCTGTCTCTTTGGCCTCGCGTATTTTTACCGACCTGAAAAAGCAGACCGCACTGCTGATCGGTGCGGGAGAGACCGTGGAGCTGGTTGCCCGCCATCTGCTCGATCAGGGCATCAAGCAGGTTATCGTTGCCAACCGCACCCTGAGCCGGGCCCAGCTGCTCGCCGAGAGTTTCGGGGCCGAGGCAATCCTGCTGGCGGATATTCCGGAGCACCTGGCACGCGCGGATATCGTTATCAGTTCCACCGCCAGTCAGCTGCCGATCCTGGGTAAAGGCGCGGTTGAATCGGCGCTGCGCAAGCGCCGTCACAGACCCATGTTTATGGTGGATATCGCAGTCCCCCGGGATATCGAGTCAGAAGTTGGCGAGCTGGATGATGTCTATCTGTATACGGTGGACGATCTGCGCGGGGTGATTGACGAGGGCAAGCGCTCCCGCGAGAAAGCGGCGGAGGCGGCTCAGGAAATTGTCGATGCGGCTGCGGCAGAGTTTACCAAGGAGAGCCGCTCCCTGGAGGCTGTGGACAGTATTCGCAGCTACCGGCAGCGGGCCCTGGAAGTGAGTGCTTCCGAACTTGAGCGGGTGCTGTTGCAGCTGGACAAAGGCGAGGACCCCCGTCGACTGATGGAGCAGCTCGCCCGCTCCCTCACCAATAAACTAATTCATGCGCCCACCGTCAGTCTGAAAAAAGCCACGGCGGAGGGGGATATTGAGCGTTTGCGTATCGCTCGCGAGGTCGTTGGGTTGGATGATCTCACCGATATCGATTTAGAGAAAAAGCATCAATGAAAGAATCGTTACTGAATAAATTGGAAACCCTGCTTGAGCGTCACGAGGAAGTGTCTGCGCTGCTGGGCGATGCCGAGGTCATTGCCGATCAGGATCAATTCCGCGATCTGTCCCGGGAGTATTCTGAGCTGGAAGAAGTGGTGAAATGCTACGGCGCCTACAAGCAGTTGCAGGAAGATATGCTCGCGGCTCGGGAGATGCTGGGGGAGGACGACCCGGAAATGCGCGAAATGGCTCAGGAGGAGCTGCGCGAGGCCGAAGGCCAGGTGGAACCGCTGGAGCGCGAGTTGCAGACTCTGCTGCTGCCCCGGGACCCCAACGATAGAAAAAATGTCTTCCTGGAAATTCGCGCGGGCACCGGTGGTGATGAAGCGGCTATTTTCTCCGGTGACCTGTTCCGCATGTACTCCCGCTACGCGGAGAAGCAGGGATGGCGCATAGAGATTGTCAGTGAAAATTTCGGCGAGCACGGTGGCTACAAGGAAGTTATCACCCGCGTAGCCGGTGAAGATGTCTACGCAAAATTAAAATTCGAGTCCGGTGCGCACCGGGTGCAGCGAGTGCCGGAAACAGAATCCCAGGGGCGCATCCACACTTCGGCTTGTACGGTGGCGGTAATGCCGGAGCCGGATGAGCGCGACGCGATTGAAATTAATAAAGCGGATTTGCGTGTGGATACCTACCGCGCTTCCGGTGCCGGTGGTCAGCACGTTAACAAAACCGATTCCGCTGTGCGTCTAACCCATATTCCCACCGGGATTGTGGTGGAGTGTCAGGACGAGCGCTCCCAGCACAAGAACAAAGCCAAGGCGATGGCACTGTTGCAAGCCAAGCTCAATACTGCGCAGGAGACAGCGGCGGCCCAGGAAATTTCCGATGCCCGCCGCAGTCTGGTGGGCAGCGGCGATCGCTCGGAGCGCATCCGCACTTATAACTACCCCCAGGGCCGCGTTACCGATCACCGTATCGGCCTCACCCTCTATAAACTCGACGAGATTATGCAGGGGGCTCTGGAGGAGGTGATCGGGCCATTGCGCACGGAGTACCAGGCCGACCAGCTGGCGGCTTTGGCCCAATAATTCCCGATTTTTTACGCCGCCTCGAGCGGCGTTTTTATAGGTTTTTCTCCATGACCAGCGTCAAGGAAAATATTGCGCGCTGCGCCCAGTTAACTGATAGCGATAGCGCGCGCCTGGATGCAGAACTTCTGCTCGGCAGTGTGCTGGGGCGCGAGCGCACCTGGCTCTATACCTGGCCGGAATACGAATTAAATGAAGCTGAGCAGGCGCGCTTTGAGCAGTTGCTCCAGCGCCGACAGGCGGGGGAGCCGGTGGCGCATCTTATCGGCGAGCGCGAATTTTGGTCCCTGCCGCTGAAGGTGGATGCCTCCACCCTGATCCCCCGCCCGGACACTGAATTACTGGTAGAGACCGCCCTGGAGTTTTTCCCCCAGGGCAGGTTGCGGGCGCTGGATTTGGGCACGGGCACGGGGGCGATTGCCCTGGCTCTGGCATCGGAGCGACCGGGCTGGGAAATTATTGCAGCGGAAAAATCCCCCGCTGCGGTCGGCTTGGCAGAGGAGAACCGGCGTTCGCTCAAGCTGCACAATGTAGAAATTATCCAGAGTGATTGGTTTTCCAATGTGGCGCCACAGCCGTTTTCCCTGATCGTCAGCAATCCCCCCTATATCGATGCCGCTGACCCGCACTTGGTACAGGGCGATGTACGCTTTGAGCCGCGCTCTGCGCTGGTGGCGGAGCGGCAGGGCCTGGCAGATATTGAGCATATCGCTGCAACAGCGAGTGATTATCTCGAAAACGGCGGCTGGCTAATGGTGGAGCACGGCTGGCAACAGGCCGATAGCGTGCGGGAAATTTTTTCTGCGGTGGGATTGCAGCGGGTTTCAAGCCGCAGGGATTACGCCGGTTGGGAGCGAATTACTCTGGGACAAAAATAGTGGGGCGCGCAAGTTGGCCGCTGAATGCGCAGCGGGTGGCCGGCTCGCGGGTGTAGCGCAGCGCTTGCCATCAGTCGGGGCAAGCGCCTTGCGATTGACCGCTGAAGGGTTACTCCTCACCTTCCGTCGGCGACTGCTGTTTCTCTGGTGTGGCCGGCACTTTACTCTCCGATTTTTCAGCGACCGACTCTTCCGCGACCACTTCCTGGGGTGGGCTGATTTGCTCCTGGGGCGCCTGGAGGCCGATATGGTAGGCGGCAAATCCCGGCTGTACGACTTGGTTCAATGCCATGCCGAGAATGCGGCCGTTGTGCTCGGAGCGAATTTCCGTGCGCACATTGGTAATTGGGTTGGTCACCGTTCCCAGCAGGTCCCCCTCGCGCACAAACTCCCCCAGCTGCACCTCACTGAAGATAACCCCGCCGGTGGAAGTCCGCTGCCAGGTGGAGGTGTAGTAAACCGGCTCGGGATCGCCCCAGAGGCGGAATTTGCTCACCATGTCCAATTGATTGAGCAGTGTGCGGATGCCTTTCACACTGTGGCTTACCGAGAGTTCATCGAGCACCATCGGCGCCCCGGCCTCCAGGGTGACGGTGGGGATGCCGGCCTCTACGGCGGCGCGGCGCAGGGTGCCCTTGGCTCCGGCGCTGTGCAGTACCACTGTGGAGCCAAAGCCCTGGGTCATTTTCACCACTTTGGGGTTGGTCAAATCGCCGCGCAACTGTGGCAAGTTGGTGCGATAAAAAGAACCCGTGTGCAAATCCACCACGGCGTTACAGTGGCTGATCACCTCGTGGAAAAATGAATGGGCAATTCGCGAGGCTGAGGAGCCGTCCGGATCGCCGGGGAAGTGCCGGTTCAGGTCGCGCCGGTCGGTCAGGTAGCGGGAGCTGCGGTGAAAGCCCTGCAAGTTGACGATAGGTACACCGATTACCGCACCGCTTAAGTGCTCGGCATCCAGGTCGTACATAACCCGCCGCACTGTCTCCACACCGTTCAATTCATCGCCATGCACCGCTGCGGTCAGGCAGAGTACCGGCCCCGGTTTGGCGCCATTAACCACCAGTACCGCTGTGGGACTATAGACCCCTTCGAAGTGTTGGCTGGGGGACCAGGCCAGGCGCGTGGAGGTTGCCGGGGGGACTTCAGAGCCCAGCAGGCGCAGGGGCTTGGCAGCTTCTCCCGGCTCCAGGGAAATCGTGCCGGGCTCCGGCAGCTCAGTGTCGCTCGCCGCAGTTTGCTCTGCGGTTTGGTTATCTGCGGCTGTTTCTGCCGTGGGCTGGGGCTCCAGTTCGTGTATCGGTTGATCCAGTTGCAGGTTTTCCGCCTTTGGCAGAGAGGTCTCTTCGCTGTTATCGCCTGCAGGTTCGGAATCTGCCGCTGTGGTATCGGCCTCGCTGGGTGGTCCCAGTTCGGTAATAACCGGCTGATCCAGTTGTAAATTGGCGGCCTGGGGTATCTCTTCGGCTTGTGTTCCGCTGCTGTCACTGGCACTTAGGGTCTGGGGGGAGGACAGCAGAAGGGCCAGGCTTAACAGCTGGCGGGCCATTCTGGGGGTTAGGCACGAGGTCATTCGGCACTCCGGTCAACTTCATATATCTGGGGGTGCCGGAGAGCCTTAGGTCCGGCACTGATTGGGACTTTGGAGCGCCAGTATAGTCAATACGTTCCCGAGGGATGTGATATGCGCCAAATTACGCGTGTCCGTAGGTTTGTTCGACCGCTCTGCGACTGGTTCGCCAGAAGCGAATTCCCAGGAGAATGGCAGCCGTTCCCAAGCCAATACAGATCCCGACCCAGTAGCCGTAGACACCCCAGAAGAGCTCGCCGAGCCAATAGGCACTAACAAGCCCCACCAGCCAGTAGGAGAAGAGTTGCATCATCATCGGGGCCCTGGTGTCTTTGTAGCCGCGCAGGGCGCCCCAGGTCATTGCCTGGCCGGCATCCACCAACTGGAATGCGGCGCAGAACAAAAGCAGGTTGGCGGCTACCGCAATAATTTCCTCGTTGCTGGTATAGGCCTTAACAAACAGGATGCGCAGACTGATCAGAAGCACGCCGGTACCCAGTGCATAGATCAGTCCCGCGCTGATACCTACATTGCCGCAGAAGCGTGCCCGCTTTGGCCGCCCCTGTCCGAGCAGTTGCGCAATGCGGATACTCAGGGCCTGGGCCAGGGCCAGAGCTACCAGGTAAAAAATTGAGCCCACATTCATACTGATTTGATGTGCAGAGACAATTTCCTTGCCGTAGGAGGCCAGTAGAAAGGTGAGGCTGGCAAAGAAAGTCACCTCGCTGGTAGCCCCGATGCAGATGGGCAGGCCGATCGCGAACAGGTGGCGCAGTGTTGGGCCATGGGGGCGCGGCGGCAGTAGTTTCAACTTGAGGGTGCGGTAAGCGGGGTCGGTATTGGCGTGCCAGTAAAGAGCAATAGCGATCAGGCAGCAGACGGCAGCGGTGGCCCAGCCGCAGCCCACGCCCCCCATTGCCGGTATGGGGCCGGCGCCAAACACCAGGATAATATCCAGGGGAATATTCAAGATGGCAGCGGCCATATAGATACGCATAACTGGGCGTACCTGTCCCATGCCCTCACAATAGCCGCGCAAGGCGGTGCCCACAGCAAAGGGCAGGGTGCCAACCGTCAGCGCCAGTACATAGCCCTCCAGCACCTGGCGCACCGGTTCTTCTATGTCTATCCAGTGGCTCCAAATGGGGACAGTGAGCAGGGTAGATATAACCAGGATGCCGCCAATCAGTGCGATCCACATCCCTTGCTGCAATTGCCTGGCGCAACCCTCTTCGTCGCGGCCTCCCCGCAGGTGTGCCACGACAGGGGAGATAGCGGCGAGCAGGCCAATCAACGTCACTGCGCAAACCGCCCAAATGCTGGCTCCTAAAGCGAGTCCGGCAAGGCTCACATCACTGGCGCGTCCAGCTACCAGAGTATCGACAACCCCCATACTTACGACGGCCAGGTTGCTGATCACCAGGGGGCCTCCCAAGGTGGTCAGGTGGGATAACTCGGTGGAAATGGCACGTTTATACAGTTTGAACAAATTAAAGCCAAATTACAGGTGTTATGTATGTGATTGTGCTGCATCAGCCGGGGCCGCTGGAGGTTTGTGTGGTTGTTGCGCCACGGGTTGGCCCGATCCGATCACCTTCGGTTTGTTGGGGTGACCGCAAAACGGTCAGTCACTTCAGGTGGAGGGGCATTCTAAGACTAAAGCCCACTGGCGCCCAGTGTTTATAGCGGAATTTTTTATGACTTGGCGGCTCTGGGGTAAAAGCGGATGGGGTTGAGAGGCTGGCCGGTGAGTCGTGAAGCGGGGTTGGGGCAGGCATAACCTGGCGCTATGGGGCGGGCGAAATTGGAAAGATCGCCGGGCATTGAGGTTGTGTAAGATGGTGTCATTGTTGCCACTTCGACTACTTCGGTCGTATTAAAGAAAGATAATGAAAATATGGTCATTGAGGTATCTCTTCTCGGCACCCTGCTGATCGCAATGCTGATCCTGATCGTCGGCTACTACCTGTCGCACGCTATCCCATTTTTGAACCGCAACAGTATTCCCGAACCGGTGGTGGGCGGGCTGATCTTTTCACTGCTCGCGGCCCTCGGTTACACGCTGTTTGATATTTCTTTCTCTTTTGATATGAGCCTGAAAAACCCGCTGATGGTGATGTTCTTTACCACCGTTGGTCTGGCGGCAAGTGTCAAACTATTGATTAAGGGCGGCCCCAAAGTCGTGCTGTTTCTGGCTGTGGCCACAGTGATGCTGATAGTGCAGAACCTTATTGGGGTGTTGATGGTCAAGTCGGCGGATATGCATCCGCTGTTTGGTCTGGTGATGGGCTCGGTCACCCTGTCGGGCGGCCATGGCAATGGCGCTACCTATGCGGATTTATTCAGCAATATCTACAACCTACAGGGGGTGCTGGAAATCGCCATGGCAACGGCGACCTTTGGGCTGGTGCTGGGTGGTTTGATCGGCGGACCGGTAACCGAGCGGCTTATTCGCAAGCACAACCTTAAGCCCAGTCAAGGCAAAGACCATAGCGATAATATGGTGACCTACGATGTTGACGACAAAGATACGGTCACTCCACGGCGAATGATGGAGACCCTGTTTTTACTCGTCGGGTGCATGTTGGCCGGGAGTGGCTTGCACGGTTTGCTGGTAGCGGCCGGACTGGTTATTCCGGCTTTTCTAATACCGCTGCTACTGGCGGTGCTGGTTACCAATTTGCTGGATTTTAGCGGTCGCTATCGGGTCAGCACTGCCTGTGTTGATCTGTGGGGCACTATGTCGCTGTCGATTTTTCTAGCGATGGCGATGATGTCTTTGCGGGTGTGGGAGCTGTTTAGCCTGGCTGGGCCTATGTTGCTGATTATCGGTGTTCAGGTGATTGCGGTGATGATGTTTTGCTATTTTGTGACATTTCGGGTGATGGGCAAAACCTATGATGCCGCCATCATTGCCGGGGGACACTGTGGTTTTGCGATGGGGGCAACTCCCACCGCTGTTGCCAATATGGAGGCTCTGGTGTCGCGCCACGGGCCATCGCCACAGGCCTTTTTGGTCGTGCCGTTGGTGGGAGCATTTTTTATCGATATTACCAACGCCCTGGTTATTCAGCTCTTTATGGGCTTGTCGTGGATGTTTTAGAGGGGTTGCGAGTGATTTGTCTTTTGAAAAAACGCTGTAGCGCACGGATATTTATCCTGTTGTTGCCAGTGCTACTGTCCGGCTGCTCCAGAGGGCCGGCTCTGTCAGAGTTGCAGCACAATTTGCAGGTACAGCTCGACAGCGCCTTTGGCGATGGCCTGTGGCAGGTGCAGCACTTTAAGCGTTACGGCACCCAGCCGTGGATGGGCAATACTGCCGGCGAGCGCGATCAATGGGTGGTTTATTATCACGCGGAATTGCGCTTGCGCCGCGAGTGGCGTTTTGCGGCTTGGAATGGCCAGGGGCGCAGCCCCCTGCACCAGTTGTTAAACGCGGCGGAGAGGGGAATTGAGGGGCTGGAGGCCAGTGGCAACCGGCCGGGGGATAGTATTTCGGTGCACGGTTTTGCGCTCTATCGGCAGGGTGACAACGGTTGGTCTGCGGTTCCGGCGGACCCGGCAGTGGCCCTGAGCGCTGCTCCAGTACCGGCAGCTGACTAACGCCTGGACGGCGCCCCTTCGCGGGTTACATTATGCGGGAGCTATTGTGATTTTTTGATTGTGGGGTTACTTGGCGCGCAAAGCGATAAAGGCCTCTTTGATATGTTCAACAAAGTCTGCGGCCGTTTTTGACAGGGGTTGGTTGGCGTGATGGAAGCACTTCAGTTTAAATTCTATCGGCGGACTAAAAGGCGTGCTGACCACCTCGCCACGATTATCTGCCGCAGCGGTAAACTCATCAAAAATAGAAAAACCGAGCCCCCGCGCCACCAAGTTTTTGGCCAGGTAGTAAGTCTGTGCCTGAATGGAGGTTTTGGGCATAATATTTTCAGCAGAAAAGCGCTGGCTCAATAGATCGCCCAGGGGCCCGGTGTTGGAGATTGAGATAAACCCCTCTTTATCGATATCGCTGAGTTTAATCTGCTCTCGCTCGCTGCTGGCCGAGTCCGCCGGAGCAATATGCACCAGTTGCCCGGTGCCAATTTCTATGGCTTCAATGCTGGGATGGTTGCGGTCAGTAAATACCAAGGCTAAGTCATTTTCGTATTCGTAGATTGACTCTATCGCTTGATCGTAGTGTTTTGTTTTAACGTCAAAGGTCACATTGGGAAATTTTTTGTGGTAGTGCTTAATCGCATCCGGCAGAAGATTCAGGCCCAGTGCAGGCATACAAACCACGCGAATATGGCCGTGGGTGTGCTCTTTTAAATTCTCCGCCGTTTTCTTGATCGCGTTGATTTGCTGGTAAATCTTGCGAACTTCTTCGATAAGCGAGTGAGCTTCGGAAGTGGAGACCAGTTTCCCCTTTACCCGCAGGAATAATTTGAACCCGAGCTGCATCTCTGCATGACTCAATACTTTACTGACCGATGGCTGAGATACGTTCAGTAATTTGGCTGCATCGGAGATGGAGCCTGTGTTGTATACGGCATGGAAGACTTCAATATGACGGAGGCGCATTTCAGACCCATATTATCGTTATAAAAGCTTTGGGTAATAGACACAGGTTATACGTGGGTTAATTAAAGTCAATAGATGATAAAAATATTTTCAGCATAATTACGGTTCGGGTTCAGGGCCGAATAAAACACTTTCCCACAACAGCGACAAAATAAGAGGGGATTGAAATGGCATTTTTAAAACGATCTAAACTCAGCTCACTTTTCAGGCAAAATTTAGTATCCAGTTGCTCACTTCTGCTAATGGCACCTTTGGCCGTGGCGCAGGAAAATACTGAGTCTAGTGCGCTTGAGGAGGTTACTGTCGTCGGTAGCCAAATCAAGGGGGCCGATGTCGAAGGTACTCTGCCGGTATCGGTTATTGGCGAGGAGGATATTGCACTCATGGGGGCGGCTTCTGGGGATGAGTTGTTGCGCTCTATTCCGCAGATGGGACAAGTTGGTTTTAACGAGTCGGTGACGACCGGGGTAAATGCGGCGCGTGGCGATGTTAATTCTATTAACCTGCGCAGCCTCGGCACCGGCAATACTCTGGTGCTGTTAAACGGCCGTCGCATGGTATTGCACCCGGGCACGCAGACCGAAAACTATATTCCAGTGGTGACTGTGAATTCCAATACCCTGCCAGTCAATGGCCTGGAACGGGTAGAGGTATTGCGCGATGGCGCTGCCGCACTGTACGGGGCGGATGCGGTTGCCGGGGTGGTTAATTATGTGATGAAGAAGGACTACGACGGCGCTGTGCTCAATGTGCGCTACGGTTCTTCAGTGGGCACTGAACTCGATGAAGTCACAGTGAATGGCGCTAACGGTTTTGAGTTTAATGACGGTGCCACCAAGCTGAACTTGACTGGAACCTACTATAACAAGAACGGTTTTTATGCGAGCGAGCGCGATTATTCGGCCAATTCCGACCTGCGCGGCTTTTTTACTGGCGACTCTCTATTTGAGGGGGATACCAGCCTTGATAACCGCTCAAGCACCCACGGTTGGGGCGCTTTTGACTTTGATGATCTGGGTCTGCTGCATGTGCGCCCAACCGATTTGGTGCAGGACGACGGATCGAGTGTCGACGCGAGTGATTGCTCCTACTCGCTGAGTGATTCTGATATTTGTCTGGATGATGGCGGTGGCGACCGCGCACTGCGCGGCAACCGAAACTCTGTGCGGATGCTGTCACCAGATTCTGAGCGGATCAATTTATTTAGTTTCCTGACCCATGAGCTGGCGAATGGCTCGGAATTTTATAACGAGCTGGGCTATTACCGAGCGGAGGTCGATCGGGTGCGTGAAGCGGCCGGTCTGCTCTCCAACAGCCGCTTTGAAGTGCCGGCAGATTACTACTGGAACCCCTTTGGTCCCGTGTATTTTGATGATGGTACCCTCAACCCCAATCGAATTGTGCCTGCCGGGGATGAGAATGTACCCGATGAGGGCCTCGGCTTTACGCTGACAACCTTCACCCCTTACGACGTTGGGTTGCGCAAGATTAATGTGGTCGACACCAGCTATCGTTTTGTGAGTGGCTTGCGCGGTAACTGGGGTGATTGGGATTGGGATACCGGCTTGGTTTACAGTGAGGCCGAGACCATAGACAGTACCGATAACCGCGTCAGTCACAGTCTGTTTCAGCAGTCGCTGATGCTCGATACCGAAGATGCCTACAACCTGTTTAGCGGTCTCGATGTGGATGACCCAACCAGTCTCACCGACCCCACGCCCAACTCCGAGGAGGTACTGGATACCTTCCGTATCAATGTAAAAAGACAGAGTAAAACCACCCTGGCTCTGGCAGATTTCAAAGTCTCTAATGCCAATCTGTTCAGTCTCCAGGCTGGGGATGTGGGCCTGGCTGCCGGTATCGAATGGCGCGAGGAGAGCTTTGATGAAAATCGTGATGACCGTTCCGATGGCACTATCCAGTTTACCGATGAGGTGACCGGTGAGCTGGTGAATGTCAGTGACATTATGGGCAGCAGTGCATCGCCGGATGCCAGCGGCTCGCGTCGGGTGATGTCGCTGTATGCCGAAATGTTGGTGCCGCTCTTGCGCGATCTACCTCTGGTAGACAGCCTGGATATGCAGCTGGCGCTACGCCATGAAAACTTCTCGGATGTGGGCAGTGTGACCAAGCCTAAGTTGGCCCTATCGTGGTACGTCAACGACTGGTTTCAAATTCGCGGCGCCTACTCCGAAGGCTTCCGTGCCCCCAACCTGATGCAGTTGCACCAGGGCGCCGTATCGGTGGTGAATACCCGTACCGACCCGGTGACCGGAGAATCGGTGGGCTTGGAAGAGCAGCGTCTGGGCAATGCCGATCTACAGCCGGAGGAAAACTGGAGTCACACTTACGGTTTTGTCTTAACACCATTTGATGGTTTCACCTTTACCGCTGACTATTGGGATATCAGACAAGAGGGTGTGGTGGGTATTCTCGGTGCGAGCAATGGCCTGGCGCTGGATGCGGTGCTGCGTGAGCAGGGTTCTTACAACCCCAATGTTATTCGCGCAGAAACCAGCGATGGTTCCGTGGGTGAGCCCATTTTATTCCTGGATGAATACCTCAATCTGGACCCGCGCGATATCAGCGGTGTAGACGTTAGTGCGATGTATTCCTTCGATACCGACATCGGCAATTTTGATCTGAAATGGAACGGTGCTTATCTCATTAAATTTGATCAGGACCCCAGTGAGGAAATGCAAATCCTGATTGATGCCGGAGAGGTGGCCAGCAATGCGGGCAGTCTGATCGGCGAGGATGGCCGCCCCCGTTGGCGTTCCACCATGTCGATGAACTGGCGTCAGGGTCAGTGGGGCGCGGGTGTTTTTGCCCAGTACACCAGTGCTGTGACAGATACCAGTACCCTGGCTGACAGCGATACTGCGGCACCTGATACCGCACTGCCTATCGATAGCTATACAACGGTTAACACAAATGTGGACTACCGCTTTACCGGTGGAATGAGAGATGGCCTAAGGGTTCGTGTGGGTATGAATAATATCTTTGATGAAGAGCCAGATATTGCCGATGAGCAAATGGGCTATTTCGGCAGCCTCTATTCCAATCGCGGCCGCTATGTCTATCTCGATGTGGCAAAGAACTTTTAATGCGCTTTGTTGTTGGACTTTAACGGGGGAGTAACTCCCCCTTTTTTCTTGAAGCTCTGTCTGAGGCGGCATTATCAGCGCGGCAGAGCCTTCTACTCCTTAAATACAATCAGTGACGACGACAACATAAGAAGAGGTTGTAGTTTTGACCATTCGTAAGCACACAGTTGCCAGCTTGATATCGATGCTGCTCGCCGTGTTGTCTCCTCTCAACTTTGCCGCCAGTGGTCCTTACAATATGGGCCGGGATGGGATTGTTCGCTATGAGGATGTCTTTCATCCGGTGGTGGGGCGCAGCGCGATGGTGGCCACACAAAATGCACTGGCCAGCGATGTCGGTGTGCAGATTTTAGAGGCCGGTGGCAACGCAGTGGACGCGGCGGTTGCCATCGGATTTGCGCTAGCGGTGACACTGCCGCGAGCGGGTAATTTGGGTGGCGGTGGCTTTATGTTGGTCCACCGCGCCGACGGTAAAAAAACGGTTGCAATCGACTATCGCGAGACGGCCCCAAGTGGTGTTTCGGCCGCAGATTTTCTCAACAGTGATGGCAGCAAAAATAGAGCGACCAGCCGCAGCTGGCACGCTATAGGTGTTCCCGGCACTGTGGCCGGTTTACATCGGGCGTGGCGGGACCACGGTAGCGGTAAGCTCAGTTGGTCGCAGTTGTTACAGCCGGCGATTACGCTGGCTGTTAAGGGCTTTGTGGTCAATTACGACCTGGCTCAGCTGTTGCAGGCCAAAAGCGAGTGGCTGCGACAGGATACCGCTACCGCGAAAGCGTATTTTAAGGCCGATGGCAGCAGCTATCGGGCTGGAGAAACCCTGCTTCAGGCTGATCTGGCTTGGTCGTTAGAGCAAATCGCCAAACATGGCCCAAAGGCTTTTTATCAGGGGGCCATTGCTGACAAAATTGTTGCTGCTATGCAGCGGCAGGGTGGCCATATTGACCGCGAAGATTTAGCCGGCTATACCGCGAAGTACAGAACCCCGGTGGTGGGTGATTACCGTGGCTACCAGGTTGTTTCTATGCCGCCGCCCAGTTCCGGTGGTGTGGCGATTATTGAGACACTGAATATTCTCGAGCAATTCCCCCTGACGCAATGGGGGCGATCCGCACAGACCTTCCACGTAATGGCCGAGGCGATGAAGCGCAGCTTTGCCGATCGCGGTCAGCATCTGGCCGACCCGGATTTTTACCCGGTTCCACAGCAATGGTTGATCGATAAAAAGCGCGCAGGCCAGCTTGCCACAACGATCAAACTCGACCGCGCAACGTCGTCGGAGCAGCTCGGCGGACACAGCTTGCCAGAGGAAAGCCCCTCGACCACACACTTTTCGGTGATCGATGCCGAAGGTAATGCGGTATCCAATACCTACACCCTGGCTAACTCGTTTGGTACCGGCCATATGGTCGAGGGAACGGGGATATTGATGAATAACCAGGTGTATACCTTTTCTGTGCAGGCGGATGTTGAGGGTGCGGCAGGTTTTTCTGCAAGCAAGGCAAATCGGCTGGAGCCGGGTAAGCGTCCGGTCAGTTCACAGTCACCGACAATCGTGCTGAAAGAGGGCAAGCCCTTTTTGTTGGTGGGCAGTCCTGGTGGCAGCCGCATTATCAATGTGGTGACACAGGTAATCAGCAATGTCATTGACCATAAAATGAATATAGCCGAGGCCACCAATGAGCGGCGTATTCATCACCAGTGGTTGCCGGATATTCTCGAGGTTGAACCGGGTTTTAACCGCGACAGTATGGCGCTGTTGCGGGCCAAAGGGCACAGGGTTGAGGAGACGCGCACTATGGGCAGCAGCCAATCGATTATGGTGCACGATGGCTATTATTTTGGGGCTTCAGACCCCCGCCGGCCCAATGCCAAAACCGTTGGGTTGGATTAAATAAAAGCAGTTTGTTGGGGTGGAGCCCCGGGAATATATCAAGTGAATAATAATTTTTGCTTTTTTATAAAGCGTTAATTAGGGGGAGCGGATTGCAATGAATGATTATGAATTTGTTGATAAATATGCAACCGATGCTGTTGCCGTAAACCCCGCCAATGAGCTGCTGACAAAAGCAGCAATTCAGCAGGGGCTGTTGAGTGCAGAGGAACCGCTGGTCGGTTTTGTGGATATTGCCGGGGTGGAGCACACGGTACAGTCTTTACATCAGGCTTTTCCAAAACACTTTACGCATCATTTTGCGGTGAAGGCCAATGGTATGTCGGCGGTATTAAAGCTGCTGAAAAAACTCGGCATGAGTGCCGAAACGGCAAGTCCCGGCGAGCTGGAACAGGCGCTGAATGCGGGCTTTACTGCCGATCAGATTGTGTTTGATGAGCCGGCAAAAACCTTCGGGTTGATTCGCCGGGTATTATCCCTGGGCGCCACTTTACATATCGATAATTTCGATGAAATGGCACGGGTGCAAGAGATCCTGGGCAATGACCCAACTTGCGGCGAGTTGGGCTATCGAATTAACCCTCAAGTGGGCAGTGGTCAGATTAAAGCGATGAGTACCGCAGGGCTACACTCCAAGTTTGGTGTGGCCCTTGATGATTACGGTAATCGTGAGCGTATTATCAATGACTATTTGAAGTACCCCTGGCTCAATACGATCCATACCCATGTTGGCTCCCAGGGCTGCCCCTTTAATCTGATGGCGGAGGGGATCGCCAAGGTAGTGGCGCTGGCCAAGGAGATTAACAAACGCGCCGGAGAGCAGCGTATCCGTTCAATTGACATTGGCGGAGGTCTGCGGGTGAATTTTTACAGTGATAAAGTGACACCCACCTACCGTCAGTACGCCGACTTCCTGAAAGAGCAAGTTCCCGCGCTATTCACGGGCGAGTTTAAAGTGAAAACCGAGTTTGGCCGTGCGGTGATGGCGAAAAATGGCTGTATTTTATCTCGGGTGGAATACGCCAAAAACAGTGGTGGACGGCATATTGTCACCACTCACGCCGGTGCCCAGATTGCCGCGCGCACTATTTTTATGCCGGAGGCCTGGCCTCTGCGCTTATCCTCTTTCGATAGTCGCGGTGCCAGTAAGACACAGAATTTTATCGAGCAGGATATTGCCGGCCCCTGCTGTTTCTCGGGAGATGTCATCGCCAATCGGCGGGTAATGCCAAAGCTCGACAGTGGCGATTATGTCATGCTCCACGATACCGGTGCGTATTATTTTTCCAATCCATTTTATTATAACTCCCTACCGGCACCGGCGGTTTACGGTTATCGAATTAGCGCGGCAGGCTCGGTACAGTTTGAACAATATCGGGCAGCGCAAACGCTTGGCGAGATGATGCAGGTCGTGGGTTAAAAATAAGAGCGAGAAGAGTTATGTTGATGGTTGAGAAAAGCAAACAGTTGATATCATCATTTCTGCTGACAGCGCTGCTGCTCGTATCTGTGACGAGTGAGGCGGCAAGTCATGTGGATGAAAGCGCAGCGATTATCCGCTATGACAGTATTCACCACCCGGTAATCGGCACTGGTGGCATGGTGTCAAGCCAACGCCAGCTGGCCAGTGAAATTGGTGCGGATATTCTTCGCCGGGGCGGCAACGCGGTAGATGCGGCCGTGGCTACGGGCATTGCCCTGGCGGTAACTTTACCCAGGGCCGGAAACCTTGGCGGTGGTGGCTTTATGCTGGTCTACCTGGCCAAAGAAGACAAGGTACTGGCGCTCGATTATCGCGAGATGGCACCGGCGGCGGCTCACCGGGATATGTACCTGAACCCCGAGGGCGATGTAGATACCCAAAAAGCCCGCTTCAGTTATCTCTCATCGGGGGTGCCTGGCACTGTGGCAGGGCTGGCCTATGCCTTGAAAAAATACGGCACCATGAGCTGGCAAGAGGTCGTGGCCCCCTCGATAGAACTGGCAGAAAAAGGTTTTGTGGTCTCCTATGATCTGGCTGAGAACCTGAAAAGTCGCCAGGCCTGGCTCACGGCCAATACGGCCACAGCCAAAGCCTATTACAAGCGCGACGGTGTTCCCTACGAGCCCGGCGAGGTACTGGTGCAAAAGGATCTGGCGTGGAGCTTAAAACAGCTGGCAAAACACGGTCCGGAGGCTTTTTACCAGGGCGCAATCGCCGATAAAATTGTTGCGGCGATGCAAGCGGGGGGTGGTCTGATTACCCGCGATGACCTGGTCAACTACCGGGTGCAAGAGCGCGAGCCGGTCTCCACCGATTACCGTGGCTATCAGGTGATATCAATGCCGCCCACCAGCTCCGGCGGTGTCCATATTATTCAGATGCTCAACATCCTGGAGCAGTTTCCGATCGGCAAAATGGGTGCGGGCAGTGCCGATGCCACCCACCTACTGGCGGAGGCCATGAAGCGCGCGTACGCGGATCGCAGTGAACACCTGGGTGATCCGGATCACTTCGCCGTGCCGATTGCCGGCATCACCAGTAAAGCCTATGCGCGGGAATTGGCCGAGGGTATTTCGCTGACAAGCGCGACTCCCTCGGCAAAAATCCACGCGGGCAACCCCGCGCCCTATGAGAGCCCTGACACCACCCATTTTTCTGTTATGGATGCGCAGGGCAATGCGGTGTCCAATACCTATACCCTCAATTTTTCCTACGGTTCCGGAATCGTGATCCCCGGTACCGGTATTCTGATGAATAATGAGATGGATGATTTTTCCGCGAAGCCCGGTGTGCCCAACGCCTTTGGCCTGGTGGGAGGGGAGGCCAATGCCATTGCCGCGCGCAAGCGCCCTTTGAGTTCAATGACACCGACCATGATATTTCGCGAGGGCAAACCCTACGTGGTAACTGGCAGCCCGGGAGGCAGTCGTATTATCACTACGGTGTTGCAGGTATTGGTCAATGTTATGGACCACCAAATGAATATTGCCGATGCGGTCCACGCGCCCAGAATTCACCATCAATGGCTGCCGGACCAATTGGAACTGGAGCCTGGCTTTAGTCCGGATACCATCAAACTGTTGCTGCAAAAAGGGCAGCAGGTGAAACAGGGTCGGGCCATGGGCAGTGTGCAGTCCATTATGTGGAAAGAGGGATTGTTTTATGGTGCCTCTGATCCCCGCCGTCCCGATGCTGGAACAGTAGCTGTGCAATAAGCGCAGCGCGGGTAAATTTATAACGCTAAAAAGCCATCGGCTGTGGGGGGGGAAGATGAACGGGATAGGGCGAAAGGGCCACCAATTAATCAAGGTTTTTAGCCTGCTACTGGCCGGTATAATCTTCTCGACCGGGCTGTCTGCCAAAACCGCAGCGCATAATACGGTTATTACTGGGCGAGTGGTGGATGAGCAGGGTAAAGCGATTACCGGGGTTGAGATCAATAATAATGATGGCGTGGTTTTTACCCGCAAGGGCAACTTCCGCCTGACGCTGGCTGCCGAAAATATCTATCAGCTTAAATTTTCTGCGGCCGGCTACTACCCCCTAACCCATACTTTTTCCGCCCATGAATTAACGCTCAGCGATGGAAAAATTCCCGACGTTACCCTGGTGGCCCGAAAACCCGGCCGGGTGATGTTGGCTTTTGCGGGTGACTTAATGACAGGGCGGCGTTATTACAAGCCGCTAAAGGGGGACAAGCCCCTGCTGCGTGAGGGCAGTGATGCCGCACAGTTTAAACAGCTACTGGCCCCGATCAAACCATATCTTGTCGATGCGGATATCGCTTCAGTCAATTTGGAAGCGGTTCTGGCTGGTGATAAGCCCGGCACGGAAACGCCGAAAAGTGTCACTTTCTATTCCCGTCCGCTCACCCTGGCGGCATTAAAATGGGCGGGCATCGATTACGTCACTTTGGGCAATAATCACCTGTATGACTTTGGCGATGCCGGGGTAACAAGCACGCTCGACGCCCTGCGGGAGAGCGGCTTGAAATTTTCAGGGGGCGGGCTGAATGAGCCCCAGGCACTTGAGAGTGCTCTGTTGCAAGGGGGCTCACAGCAATACAGCCTATTGGGCTTTGTGGGCTGGCGCGGTAACTTCTCCCCCAATCAGGTGGCCGAGGGAGAAAAAGCCGGGGCCGCCCTCGGCAGTGAAGTGAATATAGCCCGTACAGTGGCCCGCGAAGCCGCCGAGCAGCGCCCGGTGGTGGTGCAGTATCACGGCAGTGAAGAGTACAGTTACGCGCCCACTGAACTCAGCCAGCGCCGTATGAAGCTGGCCATTGACCGGGGAGCCGATCTGGTTATTGGCCATCACCCTCATGTGCTGCACGGCTTTGAGTTATACCGGGGCAAGCTTATCGCTTACTCCCTGGGCAATTTTTTATTTGACCAGTATTTTCAGGAGACCCATCGATCTGCGCTGCTGTACGTATGGATGGATGGCGAGCAGTTTGTGCGGGCTGAGGTGGCGCCGCTCTATATTCAGCACTACCAGCCCACACCTGCGGTTGGGGCTGTGCGGCAGCATATTCTCCGCCGCCTACAGCATCAATCCTTTCTAAATGGACTGTCTCTGTCGGCCAGTGGCGGACACGGGGTTATTTTGCCGGATAGTGGTAAACGAGCCCGCAAAGCGCTGAGCGCTGGCACTGCTCCGCTGGCGCCTACACCGGGCCTGTGGGCGGGCAAGCTGCCGTTGACTTGGCAACAGCAATTGCCGGCGCTCGAGGGGATTGATCCACAGGCGAGCTGTACCAGCGGCCGCGATCTGTTGGTGACCGGTGATTTTGAATCCGATCGGCTGCTGCCTGGGCAGCCTTCCACCTGGCGCCTGTCCCCCGCCAGTAGTATCGATGCGGGAACTGCCCGTTCGGGAGATCACTCGATGGTACTGCGCGGAGATAGCGGCGGCCTTGCCGGGGCGGTTACCCGTGGCTTTCACCGGTTGGTGGAGGCGGCGCCACAGGCATCTCACTCGCTGCTCGGCTACGCCCGCTCGACGCAGCCACAGTCGCTACAAGTCTGTTTGGAATACGCCCCTCGCAAGCGCGCCTTCTCACAATCGTTGGCGTCTGCGGAGCGGGAATGTTTCGGCACTGTTGCAATCGGCGGGGACGACTGGCAGGCGTTTCGAGTCGACTTCCCGCCGCTGGACAAACAGGCGGTTAAAGGCTATCGCCTGCGCTTGCAGGCAGCTGTTGCCGAGGGCGAGGCTATTACCCTCGATGACCTGGCCTGGGTGGCCTGGGATAAAACCGCCCCCTGTGCACAACTGGGCGATGGGGTTACCAATATCGATGCGTTGGCCTTGGAGCCCCAGGGTGAGGCAGCAGTGGATTTGCAGCCGGAGGTCCCGCGCCACTGAGTCTCTTGTGCTCGGGCTTACTCTCTTTGGTTATCTCTTGAGGTCTCTACTTCGCGCTGTGGCTGCTGTCCGACTCGAGGTCTGCGAGCAGCGATAGGTCTTTTTCGTCGGATTGAACTGGGTGCCGTGTAAGAATTGGCGCTATCACTCGACTAAAGTGAACAGAGACGCTGATGATGGAGTGAGCTAAATGGGTGGTGTTATGAATCGCCTGAGCTGCGGGTACACAGGCTTTGTGCGCTATGCGCGCAAGATCGACTGGCTGGGGCCGCTGTTGTTGCGGATTTATCTGGCGCCGATTTTTATCCTCGCGGGTATGAATAAGGTGAGCCATATCGAAGATATTGCCGCCTGGTTTGGCAACCCCGACTGGGGCCTGGGCCTTCCGGCGCCCATGTTGATGGCCTGGATGACTGCACTGGTGGAGCTTGTTGGCGGTGTCGCTATCCTGGTGGGAGGCGCGACCCGGCTGGCGGTGATTCCGCTGATGTTTGTGATGGCGGTGGCGGCGGCCACGGTCCACTGGGAGTACGGTTGGTCGGCACTGCCGGATAAAACCCTGAGCGTGCCCTGGGAGTGGCGCAAGGATTTGATTGAAGGGGCCTCGGTGCGCAAAGAGAAGATTGTTGGTCTACTGAAAGAGCACGGTAACTACGAATGGCTAATGGAAACTGGCGGCGTAACCATTCTAAAGAACGGTATTGAGTTTGCAGCGACCTATTTCATTATGCTGTTGGCGCTATTTTGTAGTGGGGCTGGGCGCTTTTTCAGTGTGGATTACTGGCTGTGCCGTCACTATAGCGGGCAGGGAGGTGCCTAGAGATGTTATACTCGCCGATTATTTGAACATTTGAGCGAGTATTTCACTTGATAGGAAAGTTGTTCCGCCGTTCCTCCTCCAAAGAGGATAAGGGCTCCCGCCGGGGAGAAGACAGCTCCGAGCGCCGAAAAGAAGGGCAAAAGCCGTCTGATAAGGCTGCCAAGGGGCGTACAAAATCCGCACAGGCGGAGGGGAAGTCGCGCAGGGGCAGTAGCAGAGGTGCTCAAAAAGGGCGCCAGCGCAGCAGGGCGCCGAAGGCTTCGGCACCCTGGTCCCTGGATGAATTCCAGGTGGCGGAGCAGGAGGACAAGGTACGCTTCCACGACCTGGGACTGCCCGATGAGTTGATGCACGCTATTTACGATCTGGGTTTCCAGTATTGCTCACCTATCCAGGGCCGTTCCCTTCCCCACACTCTCAATGGCCACGATTTGGTGGGCAAGGCGCAAACCGGTACCGGTAAGACCGCCGCCTTCCTGATCACTGTGATTGACGATCTGCTCAAGCATCCCTTTGATGGGGAGCGTTACGCCGGTGAAGCCCGCTCCCTGATTATCGCTCCGACCCGCGAACTGGTGATGCAGATTGCCGATGACGCCAAGGCGCTGTGTAAACATACCGACCTGGAGATTCACACTCTGGTTGGTGGTATGGATTACGACAAGCAGCAGAGAAACCTGAATGAGCGCCTGGTGGATATCCTGGTGGCTACGCCAGGTCGTCTGCTGGACTTTGTCGGCAACCGGGATTGCTACCTGGATCAGGTGGAAGTTTTGGTGATCGATGAAGCGGATCGCATGCTGGATATGGGCTTTATCCCCCAGGTGCGTCGCATTGTGCGCCAGACCCCGCGCAAAACCCACCGCCAAACCATGTTCTTCTCTGCCACATTTACCCCTGAGGTTGATGATCTGGTGGAGCAGTGGACCGATGACCCGGTAGTTGTGGAGATTGAGCCGGAGCGCGTGGCCACGGATTCGGTGGAGCAGCATGTCTATCTGTCTGCCAGCGAAGAAAAGTACACCTTGCTCTATAACATTGTGCAGCGGGAAGAGGTGGATAGCCTGATCGTGTTTGCCAACCGCCGCGACCAGTGTCGCCGCTTGCACGAGCAGCTTCTCGCCCACGGTATTTCCGCCGGTCTGCTCTCCGGTGAAGTGGCGCAAAACAAGCGGGTTCGCACCCTCGATGACTTTAAGTCCGGCAAAACCAAGGTGCTGGTGGCTACCGATGTCGCCGGGCGCGGTATCCATATCGACGGCATTAGCCATGTGGTGAATTTTACCCTGCCCGAAGAACCTGAAGATTACGTACACCGCATCGGTCGAACTGGCCGAGCGGGTAAAACCGGCACGTCTATCAGTTTTGCCTGTGAAGATGATGCTATGCGTTTGGAGCCTATTGAGCAGCTGCTCGGTGGCAAGCTCAAGTGTGAAGTACCGCCGGAAGAGCTTTTGGTGGAACCTCCCAAAGTAAAAGTTCAACGCAGTCACGGTGACCGCGATGGACGTCGCGGTGGCTCTGGTGGGCATCGCCGCCCACGCCGGCACTGACTTTCCCTGTTGCTGCAAGGGCTTGTTACCCTTGCAGCATCGGCATTAATGGCCTTGGTGGATTTTGAGTTCTCAATCCTGCCCTAAAGTTAGGTATTTTAGCCTGTTGCAATAAGGCCAAGCCCCACTGTTTAGCGTTGCTCCTGCAATTCTGGAGTGGCTCGCATGCTGACTCCCCCACTCAATAAAAATTACAGTTAATACTCCGATGCGCACCCTCTATCTACATATCGGCTTCCATAAAACCGGCTCCAGCTCCCTTCAGTTGGCGATGAAAGAGCAAGAGCAGGCCCTGAATAGGGCCGGCTTCGAATTCCTCTCCCTGGGAAAAAAGGGCAATTCCTCTAGCTGTGTTGACGTTGTCGAGGAGAGAGAGCAGCTCCATTTTCAAGTTAATTCACGCTTCGATAAATTGCTTGCTACTAGGCGCAGCGACCGAACTATAGTGTCGGCAGAGCATCTTTGCTACTTGTATCAGCGCGATGATATTGAGCGCGTTCAGCGAGTATGTGCCAAGTATTTCGATAAGGTTGTGGTGATTGTTTACCTGCGTAGGCAAGATCTACAGGCGATATCCTTTAAAAAACAAGGGGCGAGAGGGGCCGCGTCCAAGCGGAGCTCTTCAAGTAAATTACTTGGCCACGACGAAGGGGCATTTCCCTCCCTCAGTAAGGATATTGAGATCTACTACGACTATTTTGCCAAATTAAAGGTGTGGGCGTCGGTATTTGGAGCCGATGCCCTCAAGGTTGGGCTTTTTAGTCGGGAAGCCTTGCACGGTGGCGATATTGTGAGTGACTTCCTCACTTTACTTGAGGGCGATGTAGAACTGTCGGCTCGGCAGGTGAATGAGGGTGTGGCAAGAAAGGAGTTTTTACTCACCCATAAATTATTGGCATTGGGGGTGGCGGAGTCCGAGCTGATTAAGCTGAAGCCAATGATGCAAGAGGATGACACTCAGCTGATACCATCGCGGAGTGATGCCCGGCAATTCTTTATGCACTTCAAAGATTCCAATCAACAGCTGAACGATACCTTTTTGAGTAACGATTCAGGCCTGGCATTTGATACGGATTTTTCTGGCTATCCCGAAGAGGGAAATGACTGGATTAGCGTGCGCGAGCTATCTGAGTGGATTCCAGAAATTCTGTCTGCGGGTATTCAGAGGCCTGAGGGGTTGCGCGATGCACTGTTGGCAGACAAGCTCCAGCAGATGATCGGCAGGGGGCTTTCTGGGGAGGCGTTGACGCGGGAGCTTGAATATTTGGCCAAGTGCCTGTCGGCAACGGCTTATATTGCCAGGGGACAGCAGCCTTGGTATCGGGCCCTGAAAAAAAAGAAAACCTCAGGTCGGTGATGTCAAATACACAGCCCTCTGCATGAGAGGGCTGTGTATTTTTAGGCGGGGTTACTGAAGCACTGGAGTTTGAGAATCTGGGTTGCCTTCAATACGCAGCCTCTCAATCCACAAGGCGGTACCACCGGCAACGGCCGCAGGCATAATAAAGATATTTAAAATGGGCACCATTTTGGCCAGCATCACGCTGCCGCCAAAGGCCAGGGTGGTGAGTTTGCGACGACGCAGTACTGAGGTTAATTCAGCAAAGGGACGCTGGTTATTATCCAGTGGATAGTCGACGTATTGAATTGCCATGCACCAGGCGCCCCAGGCGGCGGTGAGCACTATGGGGATAATAATGGTCCAGCTAGTGAGCATGGCAATAATAAATACGATTAGCCCCCAAAACACGAAGTAACCGAGCTTGCGCAACTCTCGGCCCAGGGTGCGCGACACCATTTGCATTATCGGCTCGGCAGGGGGAGCTTTGCCGGTGAGCAGTTCCTCGACTTTCTCGGCGAGCAGCCCGTTAAAAGGGGCGGCGATGATATTGGTGATAACGCTGAACAAATAGCCGTAGGCAAGAAAGAACAGGAAAAGCACCAGTAGTGCAATAATCCAGGCCAGCCAGCGAAAAGCACTGGCAGCCCAGGCGGTACCCTTGGCCATCATCGCTTCCCACCAGGACATATTTTCTGTATTGACCGGAGTGTGGGAGAGCAGGCTGCCGATATAATCGCTGAGTCCACCCAGCTGCGAAATCATAATGCCGCTGATAAGAATAAACAGCACCAGATTTATCAGCAGTGGCACCAGGATAAAGGGGCGCAACTCGCGCCGGCTAATTAAGTGGATACCGCGCACCAGTGCGTCGATACCGTGAACGGGGTTTGAAGTCATACACTCACCTCTCGCTGGTGCAATGCCCGAATTTTCAGGGGTTGTTAGTTGGCGCCAGCGGCTTTTAATATTTCGCGATACTCAGCGCCCTGGCGGTGTTCGCCAATGCGTGCCAGTAGGGTTTTGCCGTCGGGGCCGGGGCTGTTCAGGTCGAGGCCCTCAGCGAGAAACAGTGTTACAAAAGTGGCAAAGCTCTCTACTTTCATACTGCGGTAGGCGCGTTCGAGCAGGTGGTAATCCCGATTGACGCCTGTGGGGGCTTCGCCAACCAGGAAGCCGGCAATGCGCTCCTCATCAAACACTTCTCCGAGGACCTTCTGTTTGTCTTTTTTCTGGCTCAAAACGATATCCTTGCTAGATAAATAAGGCGCGGGCAGGGCCCGCCCCAGGTGTTAAAATATTGTGAGTTAAAGCAGTGCATCTAATTTTTGTTTAAGGATTTTATTGATCATCTGCGGGTTTGCCTGCCCCTTGGACGCTTTCATAATTTGCCCGACGAAATACCCCATCATTTTGGGGCGCTTTGATTCATCGGCCTTGCGGTAGTTTTCTACCTGAGCATCGCTTCCAGCGATCACCTCATCCACCATTTGTTCGATAGCGCCGCTGTCGGAAACCTGTTTCAGACCGCGTTTTTCGATCACCTCATCGGCACTGCCCTCGCCGTCGGCAATAGCCTCGAACACCTGTTTGGCGATCTTGCTGGAAATGGTGTTGTCTTTGATCCGTGCGATTAGTCCAGCTAGCTGGTCGGCAGAAACCGGAGATTGTGAAATAGTAAGTTCACGACGGTTGAGCAGCGCTGCCAGTTCACCGTTAATCCAGTTGGCGGCAAGCTTGGATTCGCCACAGGATTTACTCACAGTCTCAAAATAGTCTGCACTGGCACGCTCCTGTGTCAGCTGGTCTGCATCATAAGCGGATAGCTGGTATTCCGTTTGGAAGCGGGCTGCTTTTGCATCAGGCAGTTCTGGCAGAATGCTGCGCAGTTGCTCGACATATTCATCGGTGAGTGCAACTGGCAGCAGGTCAGGGCAGGGGAAGTAGCGGTAATCATTGGCCACTTCTTTGCTGCGCATAGAGCGGGTTTCATTTTTGTCTGCGTCGTAGAGGCGGGTTTCCTGGGTAATGGTACCGCCGTCTTCCAGGATGTCGATCTGACGTTCAGCTTCGACTTTAATTGCGCGCTCGACAAAACGGAAAGAATTGATGTTTTTTAATTCTGTGCGGGTGCCGAGTTTTTCCTCGCCTTTTAAACGCACGGATACATTGGCATCACAGCGCAGTGAGCCCTGGGACATGTCGCCATCGGAAATGCCCAGGTAGGTTACGATACTGTGAATTTTTTTCAGGTAGGCCACCGCTTCGGCAGCGCTGCGCATATCCGGTTCAGATACGATCTCAATCAGCGGCGTACCGGCGCGATTGAGATCGATACCGGACATGCCGTGGAAATCCTCATGCAGGGATTTGCCGGCATCTTCCTCCAGGTGGGCGTGGTGCAAGCGCACTTTTTTACTGCTGCCATCTTCCAGGTGAATTTCCACTTCGCCGGCGCCGACTATCGGTTGCTCCAATTGGGTGGTCTGGTAGCCCTTGGGCAAGTCTGGGTAGAAATAGTTTTTGCGTTCGAAAACCGAGCGCTTGCCGATTTCCGCGTTCATCGCCAGGCCAAACATTACCGCATAGCGAAATGCTTCCTCATTGGGTACCGGCAGTGTACCCGGCATGGCTAGGTCTACGGCGCAAGCCTGGGTATTCGGCTCGGCACCAAAGCGGGTGCTGGCGCCGGAAAAGAGTTTTGACTGGGTGGAGAGCTGGACGTGTATTTCCAGCCCGATAACGATTTCCCATTCCACAATTTATCTCCTTATACGGCGCTGGCTTTGTGCCAGTCGGTTACCTGTTGGTATTGGTGGGCGATATTGAGCATGCGCGCCTCATCCAGGTAATTGCCGGTAATTTGTAGGCCCACCGGCATATTGTTTACCAGGCCACAGGGTACAGACATGCCAGGTAGTCCGGCGAGGTTGGTGGCGATGGTGTAGATATCCTCCAGGTACATCGCCACCGGGTCTGCGCTTTTGGCGCCCAGTTCGAAAGCGGGGGAGGGGGTGGTGGGGCCCATAATCACATCCACCTTTTCGAATGCCTCGACAAAGTCCTGCTTGATCAGGCGCCGGGCCTGCTGGGCTTTGTTGTAGTAGGCATCGTAATAACCGGCGGACAGGGCGTAGGTGCCCACCAGGATGCGGCGCTGTACCTCTTCGCCGAAGCCTTCGCCACGGGAGCGCATATAGAGATCGCGCAGGTCTTTGGGCTCCTCGCAGCGGTGGCCATAGCGAACCCCGTCGAACCGAGACAGGTTGGCAGAGGCTTCAGCGGGGGCAATCACATAGTAAGCGGGTATCGCCAACTGGGTATGTGGCAGGCTGATATCGACCAGTTGCGCACCCAGTTTCTCGAACTCTTGCAAAGCCTCCTGAACCCGGCTTGCGGTTTCAGCGTTTAGGCCCTCACCAAAGTATTCCCGGGGCACTCCGATGCGGAGTCCGGCAATCGGGTTATTCAGCCCGGCGGTAAAATCAGTGGGCTGCTGTTTCAGGCTGGTGGAATCTTTCGGGTCGTGGCTGGCCATGGCGGACAGCAGGTAAGCCACATCTTCGGCGCTGCGGGCGATGGGGCCGGCCTGATCGAGGCTGGAGGCGTAGGCCACGATGCCATAGCGGGAGATGCGCCCATAGGTGGGCTTCAAGCCGGTGGTGTTGGTGAGCGCTGCCGGTTGGCGAATAGAGCCGCCGGTATCGGTGGCCGTGGCGCCGGGTATCAGTTGTGCAGCAACTGCCGCAGCCGAGCCGCCGGAGGAGCCGCCGGGAACACAGCGGGTATTCCAGGGATTTTTTACCGGGCCGTAAAAACTGCTTTCGTTGGAGGAGCCCATGGCGAACTCATCCATATTGGTTTTGCCCAGGGTAACGGCGCCGGCGGTGTTGAGATTCTCAGCAACGGTGGCATCGTAGGGGGGAATAAAATTATCCAGCATCTTGGAGGCGCAGCTGGTGCGTATGCCCCTGGTGCAAATAATATCTTTGTGGGCGATGGGCACGCCGCACAGTGCCGCTGCCTCACCGCTGGCCAAGCGCTGGTCGGCGGCTGCGGCTTGCGCCAGGGCGCTCTCTTCGGTGACGCTAATAAAACTGTTGTAGTTACTGTCCAGTTGCTGGATGCGGCCGAGTAAATGGCGGGTTAGCTCTGTACTTGAGAACTCTTTACTCCGCAATCCACGGATGATCTCGGCGATAGTAAGCTGATGCATGTTATTCCCTTAAAGGCTCTAGGCGGGCTGAGGGCTGGGTATTAAAGCGGACTTTGTCAGTGTTGGGCTGTTAGTCAATTACTTTGGGAACCAGGTAGAGGCCTTCTTCAGTCTGGGGAGCCAGCTCGAGGAAGTCTTCGCGCTTATTCGCTTCTGTTGTTGTGTCGGTGCGCAGTTCCTGCACTTCGTCGAGCGGGTGCGCCATCGGGGCTATGCCATCGGTATTGGTGGATTGTAACTGGTCGACCAGTTGCAAAACCTCTCCGAGGCGACTGCTGACTTCTTCGATGGTTTCTTTGGATATGGCGATACGGGCCAGCTCCGCGAGTTTTTCTACAGTTTGCGTATCCACTGCCATGGTGATGGACTCCTCCAGCTTGAGTTGCGAGTCGAAAGCTGCCCGGATTAGTTCAGCGGGCAGAACCGGCAAATTTAGCACAATGGGGTAATATTCTCACCGGCCCGGGCAGTAATGAATCGCGGGCCTCAAATGACCGCCCTTCAGCCTTGCTCTGATGCCTAGCGGTTGTTAGAGTTTGCCGAATCCTGCCGAGTGATGAGAGACTCCGGTATTTTGCGTAGAATCCGATTCGAAATGCGGCTCGGAACTCAGAATTATTTATGCGGACTAAGTAGGATTTATATCCATAAAAGAAGCCGCGCCCGCAGTGCCCGACCTGGGGGCTGACAATTAGTACAAGGTAATCGAATTCCATGTTTAAACGTTTGCGGGGTATGTTTTCCAGTGATCTCTCCATCGACCTGGGAACTGCCAACACGCTGATTTACGTTCGCGATCGCGGCGTAGTACTCGACGAGCCCTCTGTCGTTGCTATACGTCACTACAATGGTCAGAAAATTGTTGAGGCTGTCGGAGTCGAAGCTAAGCGCATGCTCGGCCGGACCCCAGGCAATATTACGGCTATTCGGCCCCTGAAGGACGGTGTTATCGCCGACTTCCAGGTGACCGAAAAAATGTTGCAGCACTTTATCAAGAAGGTGCATGAAAACAGCTGGATGCGCCCGAGCCCGAGAGTGCTGGTGTGTGTTCCCTGTCAATCCACAGAGGTGGAACGCCGCGCAATTCGCGAGTCGGCCCTGGGCGCCGGCGCCCGCGAAGTGTCACTGATCGTAGAGCCGATGTCCGCTGCAATTGGTGCCGGCCTGAATGTCGAGGAGGCGAGCGGCTCCATGGTGGTGGATATCGGTGGGGGCACCACTGAGATCGCCATTATCTCCTTGAATGGTGTGGTTTATTCCGACTCTGTGCGCATCGGCGGTGACCGCTTTGACGAGGCTATCGTCAACTATGTGCGTCGCAACTACGGCAGTGTGATCGGTGATGCGACCGCCGAGCGAATTAAAGAAGAAATTGGCTGCGCCTATGCGGGCAGTGAGGTTCGCGAAATCGACGTGCGCGGCCGCAACCTGGCCGAAGGTGTCCCCCGCAGTTTCACCCTGAATTCCGATGAAATCCTCGAGGCCCTGCAAGAGCCGCTGACCGGGATTGTACAGGCGGTCAAAAGCGCGTTGGAGCAATCTCCCCCCGAATTGGCCTCCGATATCGCTGAGCGCGGCATGGTACTGACCGGCGGTGGCGCCCTGTTGCGCGACCTCGATCGCCTGTTGATGGAGGAGTCGGGCCTGCCGGTGATCGTTGCCGACGATCCGCTGACCTGTGTGGCCCGCGGCGGCGGCAAGGCACTGGATATGCTGGATAGCAACCGCCTCTACCTGATGTCTAACTAGTAGACAGTACTGCGTAACCTGCTGGGGAGCTTGTGGCTGTGTCCGCAAGTTCCCTGTAATAAAAACAGTGCGAGCCGTCTTCGGGGCTTGTACTGTTCTCACCATGTTTGATTTGACCTGCTAAGAGGGGGTTGCCTGTGAAGCCGCTATTTACCCGCGGTCCCTCTGCCGAATACCGCCTGGGCTTTCTCGTCATACTCGCCATCGCACTGATCGTCTCCGACCATTACACCAACTGGTTCCAGCCGGTGCGCGAGCGCTTATCCGGGGTTGTTGCTCCACTTTACTGGGTAACAGGAACTCCCGAGCGCGTGGGTGATTGGGCGGATGAGCAGTTTCGCTCGCGCGAGGAGCTGCAAGAAGAGAATAGCCGCCTCAAGCGCCAGGTTCTGTTGCTGGAGCAGCGCAGCCAGTTGTTGGCCGCAGTTAAAGCGGAGAATACCCGCCTGAAAGAGCTGATGAATTCGGCAGAAATGGTCGATGACCGGGTACTGGTGGCCCAGGTGATCGGCGTCACCCCGGACCCCCAGGAGCATGTGCTGCTGATCGACAAGGGCCGCGATGACGGCGTTGATATCGGCACTCCGGTAATGGATGCCAGCGGTTTGCTGGGCCAGGTAATTGAGGCGGGCGATTCCTATAGCCGCATCCTGCTGATTACGGACTCGAGCCACGCCATTCCCGTACAGGTCCTGCGCAACAGTATGCGCACCGTCGCCGAGGGCACCGGTGACCTCTATCGCCTGAAACTGCGCCACCTGGCCAATACCAGCGATATCCGCGAGGGCGATTTATTACTCAGCTCTGGTTTGGGCGGCCGCTTTCCCGCAGGTTATCCGGTCGGTGAGGTTGTCTCGGTGCAGAGAGATCCGGGTAAGCCTTTTGTCGAGGCGGAGGTACTGCCCAGAGGCCGGATGAATCGCAGTCGCTTTGTACTGGCGGTTATCGGTGATGGAGGGCGCTCTGTTGCAAGCGAATAACCGCTGGTTCATTGCGGTCACTATTCTGCTGTCACTGCTGCTCGCCATTATGCCCCTGCCACAGGAGTGGCTCTGGTTTCGCCCGGCGTTTCCGGCTCTACTGGTGATATTCTGGATTACGCGTATGCCCCAGAGCCTGGGGGTGGGATTTGCCTGGATGATCGGTATCTTGCAGGATTTAGTCACCGGGGCGAGTCTCGGAACCCACGCATTGGCTCTATCGGTTCTCGCCTATTTCAGCTTGCTCACCTATCAGCGCACCCGAGCTTTTAACCCGGCCCAGCAACTGCTGTGGGTATTTGTGTTGGTGGGCATCCACCAAGTCGTGGGCAATTGGGTACACGGCCTCGAAGGCAAATCGGTGCCCGGGCTGACTTTCCTGTGGCCAGCCCTGACCACAGCCCTGCTCTGGCCCTGGGTAACCCCGTGGCTGGGAAGCCTTTCCAGGCGTTTACACGTTCGTTGACCGTCTCGTCGGCACTGTAAATCAGTGTAAAAAATTGATTAATTTTCGAACAGTGCCGCTATAATCAGCCGCTGGTCCACAGGGAATATGTATTAGAGTGACAAAAAGTGCTTCTGACAATCGGCTTCTTTTGGCTTCGGGTTCGCCGCGCCGCGCCGAGCTATTAGCTCAAATTGGGGTGTCTTTCTCCCGGTTATCCCCCGCTGTTATAGAACAGCAGCAGCCCGCAGAAGGCCCTATTGAGTACATAGAACGCCTGGCCCACGACAAGGCCACAGCGGGCTTTCGGGCTGTCGGTGGCCCTGAGGGTCTCTGGTCTCTGGGGGCGGATACTGTGGTTGTGGCGGGGGAGACGCTGCTGGAAAAGCCGGTAGATTTTCCTGACTTTGAGTCGATGATGCGGACTCTGTCGGGAGTGGAGCACTCGGTGTTCACCGCAGTATGCCTGCATTCGCAGGAGCGCCAGTTTAGCCGGGTGGTAGAAACCCGGGTCAAATTTCGCCATTTATCCAAATCCCAAATAGAGGCCTACTGGAATACCGGAGAGCCCACCGACAAAGCTGGTGGTTACGGTATTCAGGGTTTTGGTGCCGCTTTGGTTGAGGCTGTGAGTGGTAGTTATAGCAATGTTGTAGGGCTCCCGCTGGAAGCTCTGGTCCCCATGTTGGATCATGCGGGAATTCCCTATTGGCAGGAGGGCCAATCTTGAGCGAAGAGCTGTTAATTAATGTCGCGCCGACCGAAACCCGGGTGGCCCTGGTAGAAAATGGCGTACTTCAGGAGGTCTACCTGGAGCGCAGCGCGCGGCGCGGGATTGTAGGTAATATCTATAAGGGAAAAGTGATTCGTGTACTGCCCGGCATGCAGGCAGCTTTTGTCGATATTGGTCTCGAGCGCGCGGGCTTTATCCACGCCTCGGATATTGCCCCCCTCGACGACGAAGGTATGGAGGCGCGGGATGCCGAAGTGGCAGACATCCGCGCTTTAGTCCGGGAGGGGCAGTCACTGGTTGTGCAGGTGGTGAAAGACCCGATCAGCAGCAAGGGGGCCCGCCTGACTACGCATCTCTCGGTTTCCGCCCGCTACTTAGTGTATATGCCGCAGACCCGCCATATCGGTATCTCCAACCGCATCGAAGACGAGAGTGAGCGCGAGCGCTTGCGCCAGTTGGTTGAGGCGGCTTCTCTGCGCCTTGCCGAAGACGGTTTATCCGCCGACGGGGGCTTTATTTTGCGCACCGTTGCCGAGGGAGTGAGCGAGGAAGAACTGCTGCGGGATATCCCATTCCTGTACAAACTGTGGGGCGAGCTGGAGGGGCGTATCAGAGAGCGCCCTGTGCCCTCGGTGATTTATGAGGATCTGCCGCTATTTATGCGTGCACTGCGTGATCTCGCGCGCCCTTATACGGAAAAGATTCGTATAGACTCCCGTGAGGCTCATGGTCGCGCGGCGGAGTTTGCCAGTAAATACGCACCGGAAATAGCCGGACGCCTGGAGCACTATCCCGGTGAGCGCCCGCTGTTTGACTTATACGGTGTCGAAGAGGAAATAAGGCGGGCACTGCACAATAAAGTAACCCTGAAGTCCGGTGGCTACCTGATCGTAGAGCAGACAGAGGCGATGAGCACCATTGATGTCAACACCGGTGCTTTTGTTGGCCATCGCAACCTGGAAGAGACTATCTTCAAGACCAACCTGGAGGCTGCGACAGCCATTGCCCGCCAGTTGCGTTTGAGGAATTTAGGCGGGATTATCATTATTGATTTTATCGATATGAAAGATCCGGAACACCAGCGGCAAGTCCTGCGCACGCTGGAGAAGACCCTGGAGCGGGACCATGCCAAATCCAGTATCACCGGGGTTTCCGAGCTGGGCTTGGTGGAAATGACCCGCAAGCGGACCCGGGAGTCCCTGGGGCAGATTTTATGTGAACCCTGCTCGGTCTGTTGCGGGCGGGGAACCCTAAAAAGTGCAGAGACGGTTTGCTTCGAGATTTTCCGCGAGATCATTCGCGAGGCGCGCTCTTACGATAGTGAAAAAATTATGGTGCTGGCCAGTCAGGTGGTGATAGATCTCTTGCTCGATGAAGAGTCGGCCAATGTCGCCGATCTCGAAGAGTTTATCGACCGGCCTATTCAGTTCCAGGTAGAGCCTATATACAACCAGGAGCAGTATGACATTGTTCTTGTGTAATCCTCTATTCACCCGCCCGCAGGGGCCGAGTGTCTGTTGTCGGCACTGGGCCCATATCTGCACGGTGGTGAGGCTATAGCGATGGCGGTAATACGCTGGATTGCAAGAAAATTCTGGCTGCTGTCGGTAAGCCTGGTGATCGCACTGGCCATTATCGTGCAGACGGGCCGACTGCTTTCGCCACAAGTGGAGAATTATCGCCCGCAGATTAGTCGCTGGCTGTCCGGGCAGCTGGGTGTCCCGGTGCAGATGGATCGCATCTCCCTGCGCTGGGAGGCCCTAGAGGTAGCTCTACAGCTGGATGGGCTGCGCTTGGGGGAGAATGGCGAGTTGGGTATGGGGCACGGCCTATTCCAACTGGATCTGCTTTCCAGCCTCTGGCACCGGGAGCTGGTGTGGAAAGACCTGCAAATGCACAAGTTTTCCGCCGGGCTCAGTCGCGATGAAAACGGCCTCTGGCACCTACAGGGTTTTCCCGATGTCCCGCTAAAACTGGAAGGCAGTACGGCGCCCAATGCCAAAGCGGCAGATCCGGCCCGCCTGTTTCAGTTGAGCCCCAAAATCCAAATCAGCGATGCCGCTATTACGGTCCGCCTGCCCGATGAGCAGCTGGCTGAAATCAATCTGCCGGAAATTCAATTGGAAAATAGTGGGAGTCTCCACCGCTTGACCGCAAGGGCATTTATTTCCCGTGAAGGGGAGAGCCGTCAGGTTGATGAGGAGACCCTGCGGCTCGTATTGGAGGGGCGCGGCAACCCCAAAGATAAAGAGCACTTTTCCCTGCGCGGCTATATGCAGCTCAATGAGCTGCTGCTCGATGAGGATATTGTCAGTTTGCTCCATGAGCTGACACCGCTGCCCGATCGTTTTCACTGGCGGGGCAGGAAGTGGGCAGATGGCCGCCTGTGGCTGCACAGCGATGCCGCCAGCGGGTATCGCATTGTGGGACAAGTGGACTTGGCCCAGGTTGAGAGCCTGGCCGATATACAGAAAAGCGGGGATATCGAGGGGCATATCCTAGCCCCGCTGCGCGCCTTCTCTGGAGACTTGTCGGGGCGCTGGTTGCCGGGAGAGTACTGGCGTTTAGCGCTGCAGGATATTGAAATCGATTGGCAGAGCCTGCAAATGCCACCGCTCAATTTGCAGGTTCACAGCGATCGAGAGGGACTGGCCCTGATGGCCGATGTGGTCGACCTCGCTGGTTGGAGCGGTATTTTAAATCGCTTGTCACTGCTCGAGGGGGCTGCCGATGAGTGGTTGCGTGCGCTAAAACCCCGAGGCCAGCTGTACAGTGTACGCCTGCGAGCGGGTGCGGGGCGACAGTTAGAGATCAGTGCCAACTTGAACGATATTGCCGTGGAGGCGTTTCGGGGAGCTCCGGCGATTAATCAGTTGAGCGGATACCTGCAAGTAGAGGGTGCCAGCGGTTGGGTTGAACTCGATGGGACTCCTCTCGGTGCGCACTTCCCCAACCTGTATAAAAACGCCTTTGGGTTTGAGCAGGCCGGCGGCACCATCGCCTGGGATGTCGATAAGGCGGAAAACCAGGTCAGTGTTCTGTCGGGGCCACTGAAGTTGGAGGGGGAGCTCGGTCGAGTCGGTGGCCAGTTTATGCTGTCGCTACCTTTTCACGCCCAGACGCGACCGGCGGATTTGGTGCTTTCCCTGTCATTGAAAGATACGCAGGTACTTGTCCAGGAAGAGCTGGTGCCCTTTGTAGTCAGTGATGATTTGCGCAAATGGCTGAAAACCGGCCTGGGCGCCAATAATCGGGGGCGCGTTGAGAGTGCGGCCTTTATCTATCGCGGCAGCAGTTATAGCCAGGATGGCGAGGATGAATCCTTCCGCGCCCTGGCGGGTCACCCCGAGCGCAGGACTATCCAGTTGGCGCTCGACTTTTCTGGTGCGAGTCTGGATTACGCCAGTGGTTGGCCCGGGGTCAGGGATGTGGATGGCCGTTTATTGCTCGATGATGACAGGGTGCGGGTCAACGCCGATAAGGCCAAGCTTTGGAATATGGATGCGGGAGATATCCAGGTTGCAGTGACCCCACAGGCGAACGGAGGTTCGCGCCTGGATGTGCAAACCCATGTGGTTGGGCCCGCTGCCGATGGGCTGCGGCTGTTGCGTGAATCCCCGCTCAGGGATCACCTGGGAAGCGCCTTTGATGATTGGGCCCTGAGCGGACAGCTGGATGGCGCTGTCTCTTTGACACTGCCTCTGGGGCGGGCAGCGGTAATGTCCAAGCAGCAGATCGAACTGAATTTGAGTCGCGGTGGTCTCCAACTGGAAGGCCTGCGCCTGGATACAACGGCATTAAATGGCCGGGTGAAGTACGACAGTAGCACCGGCCTTGAGGGAACCCGGCTGACCGGCAAGCTGTGGGGGCGGCCACTGACTGCGCGCATCCGCCATTTCGGCGAGGGGGATGCGCGGGATACCCAGGTGGTTATCGACGGCAGCGCACGGGTTGAATCGGTGTATGACTGGAGCTCGCGGCCGGAGTTGCAGTGGCTGGAAGGTGAAATGGACTACCAGGCCCTGGTGACCATTCCGGCCAAGTCCGAGGAAGTACCCTACGCGGCTGTATTTGAACTCACCTCCAACCTGACCGGTGTGGCCGTGAACCTGCCTGAGCCTTTGGGCAAGGCGGCGGAGGCCGAAACCCATTTCGTATTGCGGGTGCCGATTGGGGAGCAGGGCAGCTTGTTCCATATGGACTATGGCGAGCATTTGCAGGGCCAGTTCTGGCTGATTGATGGAGCCTTGGAGCGCGCTGCAATCGGCTTGAATGCCGAGGCAAATCTGCCCTCCGAGCGGGCGCTGACAGTGACCGGAGATATTTCCACGGTGGATCTCCCCCGCTGGAAGTCGCTGTTGGGTATTTATCAATCCCCTGGGCCGGCGCTCCCGAACACTGACAAAGCTCTTGCCGGCGCAGCAGTTCCCCCCTCCGAGGATGTCGAGACTACCGGCGCGCCGCTGCCGGTACGCCTGGATGTCAGTACTGATCAGTTGCAGTTGGGCTCTGTGGATATTGAGCATATCCACGTGAGCGGCGAGGGCGTGGGGGCAGACTGGAGCCTCAAATTTGATAGTGAAATGGCGGCCGGGGATCTGACGGGAGTATTGGATGGCAGCGCACCGCTGCGCTTGCAACTCGCGCATCTGCGCCTCCCTATGCCTGAAAAACAGCCGCAGCCTGACACTGAGGCATTTCCTCTGGACCCCTTTGTGGAAGAGGTGGTCTCAGACCCCTTGGCCGGATTTGATTTTACCAGTGTGCCGCAAATCGACTTCAGCACCGAAGTCCTCCAAGTCGGTGAGGAGGTACTGGGCCCCTGGTCATTTAAGGTGAGATCATCGGCGGATCGCCTGGTGCTGACTGATATTCACGGTACGGTAAGGGGGTTCCGCCTCGAAGGACAGGGTCAGCGGGGTGAGGAACTGGGCGCTGAGCTGGTGTGGGCGAGGGATGCCGAGGGTCAGGAGTCATCGCAATTTAGCGGCCGACTGGTGGCCGATGACCTCGCAGATATCCAGCGCAAGATGGGGCATGAGCCGCTGATTGAGAGCAAGTCCGCGAGTTTTGCTACCGCTTTTCGATGGGCGGGTTCTCCGGCACAGGCCAAGGGCAGCCTTCTCTCCGGGGAGCTTAAGATTGATATTCGCGATGGCCGCTTCCTGCGCTCAACCGGTGCCACGGGCTCTACCGTATTGCGCCTGTTGTCACTGTTTAATTTTGATACCTGGGCCCGGCGCCTGCGCCTTGATTTCTCCGATCTCTACAAGAGCGGTATGGCCTTTGATCGGGTGCGCGGTGAAGTGGTCTTTGAGGGCGATGGCCAGCTGCTTATTGCGGTACCAATCCAGGTGGAGGGGCCTACCAGTGAGCTGCAAATGGCGGGGCGGGTCAACTTGCTCCGCGAAGATCTGGATTTGACCTTAGTAGCCACCTTGCCGGTAGGCAACAATCTGGCTCTGGTTGCCGCCCTGGCTGGGGGCTTGCCCGCAGCGGCGGGGGTCTACCTGATCAGTAAGGCGTTTAAAAAGCAGGTTAAAAAGGTTGCCAGCGTGAGCTACCGTATCAGCGGTGGTTGGGCGGACCCACAAATGCGATTTGAGAAGCTGTTTGATGGAGATGGCGCTAAACGCCAGGGAGCGGTCCTGGAGCACGGGGACAGCAAGTCACAGGTTGAGGCGAGTTCTGACGAGCAGCGCCCACCTGCGGCCTGAGCTTTAATGGCGTAGTGCAAAAGCCATCTCATTGATTCCCTGTAAAAGGAGCATTGCAGATGGCACGGTATTCACTTTCCCTAGTTGTCGCCGCCGTTACCCTTTCGGCCTGTACGGCGGCAGATGATCCGCAGCGCGATCAGACTATGACGGTCGCCGAGGCCGAGAGGCATATTGCGGAGGGAACTGATCTCGAGCGGATTCCCAAATCGGTATGGAAGAAGATTCTGCCGCAGGAGCGCTACAATATTCTTTGGGAAAAGGAGACTGAGCGCGCCTTTAGCGGGCAGCTTCTGTACAACAAAGAAAAAGGGACTTATATCACTGCGGGCTGTCGGTTACCGGTTTTTAGCTCTGAGCAAAAATATAAGTCCGGTACTGGCTGGCCCAGTTTCTGGGACGTGGCCTACCCGCAAAATATTATTTTAAAGGACGACTACAGTTGGGGGCTGAAGCGCACAGAGGTGTTGTCAAGGTGCGGGGAGCACTTGGGGCATGTCTTTAAAGATGGTCCGGAGCCAACCGGGTTGCGCTATTGTCTCAATTCCCTCGCCCTGGATTTTGTCCCAGCACCGGGAGACAAGAAAACACCATAATCTCCCAAGGTTTAAGTAGGGTTAGGGCGCTGGCAGCGGGTTGCTACTGAGCGCCCCCGAGATCTTATTCTGCTTCTTGAATAAAAAAGTCGCGAAGATAGCGGAAGAGTTTGCGCTGGTTGGTTGGCGGCTTATTATTTTTGATCTCCCGGTGGGAATCTCTGATCAATTGGCGCAGCTGTTGGTGATCAATACCGGTGTACTGATTAAAAAACTCACCCTGGGCGCTATTGCCTTCTTCCAGTAAGCGTTTGCGCCAGTCTTCGGCCATCTTATCGAAGCGCAGGTGTTGCTGGTCTCGCTCTTTAAATCGGTTTAGTACCGCTTCAATGGCCTCCTGGTCGGCACTGCGCATCAATTTGCCGATGTACTGCATCTGGCGCCGGCGCGCTTCGTTGGATTTGATCCGGTGCAGAGTCTCGATGGCCTCCAGTAGGTCCTCGTCGATAGGAACTTGGGCCAGCTGGACCTTGGAGAGTTCGGTCAGCTGCTTGCCCAGGTCCTGGAGTTCGTGCATTTCCTTTTTGACCTGAGTTTTACTTTTTGGCAGGTCGTCATCGTAGTCGTCGTATTCGTACATCTTCGGTTCGCTTTCGGTAAATAAGGGGGTTTGCTTCAGAGGCTACTCAGCTAAAGTACCAAGTGGCCAAGCCCAGAAAAGACATAAAGCCCACTACATCGGTGACTGTAGTCAGTGCTACACCACCGGCCAGGGCGGGATCAATTTTCATAGCGCGCAACGCAACGGGCAGTATGGCCCCGGCGAGCGCAGCGGTTAATAGGTTGATGACCATGGCGGCGACGATAATGACGGCGATCCATATATCGTCAAACCACATGGCCGTGATCAGTCCCATCGCCAGAGCCCACAGCAGGGCGTTGAGTGCCGCCGAGCCCAGTTCACGGGAGAGCAGCCAGCTCAAGTTGCTGCGGCCAATCTGGCCGAGGGCCATGCCGCGAATGACCACGGTGAGCGTTTGACTGCCAGCCACGCCCCCCATACTGGCGACAATAGGCATTAGCACTGCCAGGGCGACCACCTTGTCGAGGGTATTCTGGAACAGACTGATCACCCAGGAGGCGAGAAGTGCCGTGAGTAGGTTAATACCCAGCCAAACGGCTCGCCGCCGCGCGGTGCGCCCTACTGGGGCGAAGGTATCCTCTTCCTCGTCGAGGCCTGCGAGGCTCATCAGGGAGTGGTCGGCATCTTCGCGGATGACGTCGACCACATCATCAATGGTGATTCGTCCCAGCAGGCGGTTGTCCTCATCGACTACCGGCGCGGTAATCCAATCATATTTTTCAAACAGTCGCGCCACTTCGGTGTCGGGCATATCTGCGGGTATGGGTTCCACATCGGTATTGACCACTTCGCGAACAGTTACCGATGGATCTGTGGTGAGAATCTTGGACAGCGGTAACAGGCCGATATATTGGCCTCTGCGGTTAACAACAAACAGGCTGTCGGTAGACTCCGGCAACTGTTCATGGCGCCTCAAGTAGCGAAGCACCACATCCAGTGTAAGGTTGGGGCGGACGGAGATGGTGTCGGTATCCATCAAGCCGCCGGCCGTGCTCTCATCGTAGGCGAGGACACTTTCGACCCGGAGGCGGTCGGTTTCCGTCATCGACGAGAGTACTTCGGCGACGACTCGCTCTGGCAGTTGTTGCAGTATATCGGCGATGTCGTCGGCATCGAGGCCCTCCATCACCGCCACCATTTCCTCCGTATCCATGGTGGCGAGGATCTGGCTGCGCACATCGTCGGTGAGCTCCTGTAGAACCTCACCCTCTGTTTGCCGATCGACAAGGTTCCAAAGTACCTGGCGAATACGCGGTGGGGAGCTCTCCAGTAATTGGGCGATGCTCTGTGGGGTCAGGGTTTTGAGCATGCGCCGGACTTCTTGCCCCGTGCCGCTATCTAGCGCGGCATACAGCTCACCCAGCTGATTCTGTGCGCGGAACTTGATTTCGGCTTGGGGAGAGCTGGGCACAAAAAGTCCTTACTGCTAGTGGTGAAAATGGGAGGTAGTGTAAAAGCTCAACGATTTAGTGTTTGTGAGTGGGCCTCGGTTTGGCAATAGTATACCGGCCTCTATTCCGCTTCGCCGAAACGATTGGAGATGAGTGAGCTGATGGCTTCCAGGGCGGCAGATTCATCGGCCCCCTCTACCTCCAGTCCCAGCTCTGTGCCCTTGCCGGCGGCGAGTAACATCAGTGCCATTACGCTTTTGCCATCTACGGCTTTGCCCTGACAGTGCACTTTGATGGTGGAGCAGAAGCGGGAGGCGGTCTGCGCAAATTTACTGGCGGCGCGGGCGTGCAAGCCGAGTTTATTGATGATGGTCAGTTGCTGTTTCTGCATGGCGCTGATCGATAAAAGCCTACTTTTGCTGTTCCCGATGACGAATCTGAACGTTGGCGAATTCTTTGGAAAACTTTTTTACCAGCTGCTCAACCATATAGACGGATCGGTGCCGCCCTCCGGTACAACCGATAGAGATACAGGTGTAGCTGCGATTACTTTTTTGGTAAGAGGGCAGCCAGTTTTCCAGGAAGCTGGTGATATCGGCCTCCATCTTTAGCGTCTCTGGGTGTGAGCGCAGGAAGGTTGCGACTTCGATATCCCTACCGGTTTTTTCCCTTAAGCTCGGTTCCCAGTAGGGGTTGGGCAGGCAGCGCAGGTCAAAAATCAGATCCGCATCCACCGGCACCCCGTGCTTAAACCCGAAGGACTGGAATAGGATCGCCATACTGCTGGATTGTTCGCCCACCACGCGGTTTTTTATCAGTTCGCGCAGCTGGTGCAGGCTCAGGGAGCTGGTGTCAATCACCATATCCGCAACGGTGGAGATGGGGGTGAGCAGCTCTTTTTCCTGGTTGAGGGCCTCCAACAGGTGGGTGCAATCGTTGCTGAGGGGGTGTTTGCGCCGGGTCTCGCTGAATCGCTGTACCAATACGGGTTCCCGCGCATCCAGGTAAATCACATCGCACTGAACCCCGCTTTGGCGCAGGGATTCAATAACGCCGGGAGCTTGCCTGATGTCCTGCCAGAGGTTGCGGGCATCGACCCCCAGGGCTAGCGGGGTATTTTCTTTCGGTGGCTGCGCCCTGACCCGCTTAACCAGTTCTGGGAGTAGGCTGGTGGGCAGGTTGTCGATGCAGTTGAAGCCGACATCCTCCAACAGCTGTAGGGCAGAGCTTTTACCCGAGCCGGAGCGGCCACTAATAATCACCAAGCGCATGGGGACCCCTCCTCTTTACTCAAGTCTTTATTATTTCGCTTATTGTACTGCCTGGGCACCGGGGCAAATTTCAGCGTTGAGTGCCAGTTACCGGACCGCTCTCAGGCGGCTGCGGTGCTATCAATTGCCAGGGCGTAGAGTTCATCACTGCTCTGTGCCTGTCTCAGCTTATCCCTTACCAGGCTGTCGGAAAACAGGGCGGCGATTTCTGCCAGTGTATCCAGGTGTTCCTGTTCGGCATCTTCGGGGACCAGAAGCGTAAACAGCAAGTCGACAGGCTGGCGATCCACAGAGTCAAAATCAATGGCGGGTTCGGTGGTGCAGAGAACCCCGATGGGGCTTTCACAGCCGGGCAGTCTGCAATGGGGAATGGCGACGCCGTCACCAATTCCGGTGGAGCCCAGGCGCTCACGGGCGATCAGCTGGTTAAAAACTGTATCGGAATCGTGTTGGGGATATTGTTCGGCGATGGCCTGGGCAATATTGAGCAAGAGCTTTTTTTTGCTACTCCCCGCCAGGTGGCAAAGACTGAGGCGGGGAGAGAGTAATGCTTCCAGTGTCATAGTTCAGCGATGGTTCTGCAACTTCTCTTTGTGTTTTTTCAGTTGGCGGTCCAGCTTATCGGTGAGCGCATCAATTGCCGCGTACATATCCCTGTCTTCAGATCCAGCGCAGAGATCGTGACCATTAATATGTACGGTCGCCTCAGCTTTTTGGATCAGCTTTTCGACAGATAAAATAACTTGCGCATTGGTGATATTGTCGTAGTGCCTGGACAGCTTCTCCATTTTGGTTTCGCAGTAGCTGCGCATAGGTGAGGTAACGTCGACGTGGTGGCCACTAATATTGATCTGCATGGATTTCTCCTTAAAGGTGCATCACAAGTCGGCGCTCACCCCCTAACGGGTCGCAACCCTACTAGGAAGTGGGCCAGAATGGAAGGATACACTCAAATTTTGGGTTTTGGTTACAGGCGGGGCGGTAGGGGCGCCAGAGGTTTGTGACTGGCCGCTGTTTTGGGGTCAGGGTGGTTGGCGGTTCTGGGGGGGGAGGCTAAACGAGCCGTTTCCGCTCACTTGACGAGGGGATACCCATGGATTCGCGGTATTTCGCTACCGTTCGACGTGCAACCTTAATCCCCTGTTTATCCAATTCTTGGGTGATTTTGTTGTCGGACAGCGGCTTTCTGGGGACTTCGGTATCGATAAGTTTGCGAATAAGGGCCCTAATCGCCGTGGATGAGGCGTCTTCGCCGGAGTCGGTGCTGACGTGGCTGGAGAAGAAGTATTTGAGTTCGAAGACTCCGCGCGGGGTCAGCATGTACTTCTGGGTAGTGACCCGGGATATCGTGGATTCGTGCATGCCGATGGTTTCAGCAATATCCGCCAGAACCATGGGTCTCATCGCCTCGGGGCCCTCCTCAAAAAAACCCTGCTGCTTGTCCACAATCGAAGTGGCGACCTTCAGCAGGGTGTCGTGGCGGCTCTGCAGGCTTTTCAGAAACCAGCGGGCCTCTTGTAGGTGATCCCGCAAGAAGTTGTTCTCCCGCGAGTTGTCCGCTCGCTTTACCAGTGAGGCGTAGTGGCCATTGATACGGATCTTGGGGGTGATTTCGGGGTTCAGTTCGACCAGCCAGCGCTGTTCCTTGCGCGACACAATAATGTCGGGAATAACATAGGCGGGCTGCTCGCCGCTAAACTCTTCCCCCGGGTTGGGGGTGAGCGTCTGAATAAGGCGGATGACCTCGCCGAGCTGGGCTTCAGTGAGGCGTGTGCGCCGACTGAGCTGCCTGAAGTCCCGTTTTCCGAGCAGTTCCAGGTGGCGCTCAATAATGGTCTGCGCCTCTTTTAGCCAGGGGGTCCCCACAGGCAGTTGCTGTAGTTGTAGCAGCAGGCACTCTTGCAGGTTTCGGGCTCCGCAGCCGGCCGGCTCGAATTGTTGCACGGCTTTAAGGACGGCAACCACCTCATCCTCTTCGATCTGCAGAGAGGTGGCAACATCGTTAACTGTGGTATTGAGCAGGCCGTTGGGGCTGATGGCGTCAATAAGATGCTCGCCAATTCGCTTGTCGTGGCTGGACAGGGTGGTGAGGTTTAATTGCCAGCGCAAGTGGTCTTGCAGTGTGTCGATCGCGGTGTTGCGCTCAAAGTTGGGGTCTTCGCCCTCGGTTGGGGCGCTGTAGCTGCTGTAAATATCGTCCCACTGGGTATCAACGGGCAGCTCTGCTGGAATATCCTGATTCCAGTCGGCATCGCCAAGCTCTTTTTCCTCGCTCGCGGTGGAGGTTAAATCCTCTCCCGTACTGGATGGTAGTTCTTGCTGAGCGTTTTTTTCCGTATTTGCCGCTGGGGTCAAATCTTCGCTCTCAACTTCCAGCATGGGATTGCCGTCGAGGGCTGCCTGGACTTCCTGCTGTAAATCCAACGTGGAGAGTTGCAGGAGGCGTATTGCCTGCTGCAACTGTGGGGTCATGGTTAGCTGTGTGCCGAGCTTGAGCTGGAGAGACTGCTTCATAGTTTAGAGTTGCAGGCCAGTGCGACAATGGGTCTATCAAAGTTAACCCGAGATGGCGCAGACTACCCCGGCCCCCTAACTATTACAAGCAATAAGCGTGCCGATAGCCGTTAGGGGAGGGGCTAATTCACCCATAAACTATGATGAAATTCTCGGCATTTGGGGTATTTTGTTATACTTGTCATCATTTGCCATTAAATGGTGAACTCGTGTCCCAAATACACCTCGCGGACTTGCTGGTTGGCCAGGACGTCATCCGGTGTGCCTGAGGCAATAATATGGCCCTCGCTGACGATATAGGCGGTTTCGCAGATATCCAGGGTTTCCCTCACATTGTGGTCTGTGATTAATACCCCGATACCCCTGTCCCGCAAGTGGCGGATGATGTATTTGATATCGTTTACCGAGATGGGGTCGACCCCGGCAAAAGGTTCATCGAGTAGTACAAAGCTCGGGTCTGTAGCCAGGGCGCGGGCAATTTCTACCCGGCGCCGCTCTCCGCCAGACAGGGCCATGCCGAGGCTGTTTTCGATATGGGTAATATTGAACTCTTCGAGCAGCTCCCTGGCCTGTTTTTCGCGCTCCGCCCGATTGAGCCCCTTGCGGGTCTCAAGGATTGCGAGAATATTGTCGCGTACCGACAGACGTCGAAAAACAGAGGCCTCCTGGGGCAGGTAGCCGATACCCTTGCGGGCGCGACCGTGCATGGAGAGGCGGGTAATATCTTCGCTATCAATTAGGACTTGCCCGGCGTCAGCCTGCACCAGCCCTGCAATCATATAAAAGCAGGTTGTCTTCCCGGCTCCATTGGGGCCCAGCAGGCCGACAACCTGCCCACTGGATACGCTGACAGAGACATCTTGAACAACTTTTCTTTTCTTATATTGTTTAGCGAGGTGTAACGCTTGTAGCGTTGGCATAGTGAATCCTGAAATCTGACCGCAGCGCTATATGGCTGCGGATTACATCATTGTAAATAGCGCTGGTTACCGGCATTGGAGTCTGGCTGGATTACTGGCTGGCGTTGGTGTCGGCGGGTTCGCTGGTCTCGCTGCTTTCAGGCTTCCAGATCATCTCAACTCTGCCCTGGCCCGGCTGGCTGCGGGCGCTCATTTGTTCCGTCGCGAGGTCGTAGTCAATTTTTTCAGCAGTCAGGGTGTTGCCATCCCGATCGATATAAGCTTCGCCGATAAGCTGTAACTCTTCGGAGCTGATGGCGTATTCTATGCGATCAGCGCGGGCCTTGACGGGTTCCTGGCTCTCTAAAATCTTTTGCTGGAAGTGTGCTGGGCGGCCCACGGCTACCACCCGGCTGATTTCATCACTTTCGGTAAAGTGCACTTCGACGCGGTCTGCCCTGATTTGCAGGGAGCCCTGGGTGATGACTACATTGTCACTGTAAACCACCAGGTGGTTGGCGCGGTCGGCCGACATGGAGTCTGAGCCCACAGAGATTTTCTGGGTCCGGTCATCGGGCAATGCCTGCGCAGCAGCAGTAATTGCTGCCAGTGCAATCGCGATAAGGGCCTTGAGGGGCGAAAAGTGGCGGTTATTGGGTGTCATAGCTGCTCTTTACATCGGACAGGATTTCCATCCGGTTTTCTTTCAGGTAGGCGCGCAGCCCCTTACCTTCGGTGCGATTGGGGCCGGAGCTAATAATAACAACTTTGTCAGTCTCGGCGAATTCCCTGTTGGGGAAGATTGTGATTCGCGATGTCTCTAATTTGACGCCATCCGGGGTGGGGAGTTCATCAATCTGTACATCGCCATTGAGCACGATGCGCTTCCCGCGGTTGAAGGCGGTGCCGCGCTTGGAGCGGGTTGCCCATTTGGCGGTGTCGTCGGTATAGAACAGCATGCGCGGTTCTTTCAGGTTAGCCCGGTCCCGGCGCTTGAACTGAAAGTAGGTGATCTCTTCTGCGTCCACGCGGTAAGCCAGATTGCCCGTCTGGTCAAAGTGGCGGGTCTCCGCCCCCTTGATAATCAAGTCCGCAGCGCGGTCTTGCTGTTGCGGGGTGGGCCTTTTGCCCAGGAGTTGCTCTGGCGGACTCTCGGAAAACCAGAGTCCGGCACTGATAAGTAGAGTGACCAGTACGAGAGGCAGCCAGGAGCGCATTACTTTTCTCCGATATAGGGGGCGAGTGCCGCGTCAAAGGTCCCCTGGGCAATCATAATGCGGTCGCAGACCTCGCGCACGGCGCCTTCACCGCCGCGTGCACCGGTGATCCACAGGGCTCGCTCGCGCACCGGTGGGGCCGCATTGGGTGGCGCAATAGGGCAGCCGATTTTGGTCATCACCAGAAGGTCGGGATAGTCATCGCCGACGTAGGCAATATCTTCCAGTCGGCAAGACTCTTCAGCGAGCAGCTCCTGTAGGGCGGCAAACTTGTCTTCGCGACCCTGGATTAGCTTATTAATACCCAGATCGTGTGCGCGGCGCTCTACTACATTGCTGCGCCGGCCGGTAATAATTGCCACGCGAACTCCGGAGTTTTGCAGCATTTTTATGCCGTGCCCGTCCAGGGTGTTAAACGTTTTAAGCTCATTGCCATTATTGTCAAAATAGAGCTTGCCATCGGTCAGGACGCCGTCTACGTCCAGAACAAGCCAGCGGATATTTTTCAAGGAGTCATTTATCTTTTGTTCGGATATCACCGGGGTAATCTCTCTTTACCTGTGGGGGCGGGCATGGCCCGCTCATCATAAATAATTGCTCGCTATTATCTCAGATAACGCCGGCGCGCAGAATATCGTGCATATGGAGCAGGCCAACTGGGTGGTGCGCCTTATCTTCCACGACTAATGCGGTGATTTTGTAATCTTCCATAATTCGTAGAGATTCAGCGGCAAGGGTGTCAGTGGAAACCGTTTTGGGACGACGGCTCATTACTTCTTCCATAATTGCTTTATCGAGTTCGACTTTTTGGTCGATGACCCGGCGCAAATCTCCATCGGTAAAGACTCCGAGCAGTTCACCGTCGCTGTTGACGATGGTTGTCATACCGAACCCTTTGCTCGTCATTTCCAGCAGGGCTTTTGCTAGTGGGGTTTCTGGATTTACCTGGGGTAATTCGTCACCAGCGTGCATCACATCCTCGACCTTCAGCAGGAGTCTGCGTCCGAGGGCGCCACCGGGGTGGGAAAAGGCAAAATCTTCGGCGGTAAAGCCGCGGGCTTCAAGCAGGGCAACTGCCAGTGCGTCACCCATCACGAGGGTTACGGTTGTTGAAGAGGTGGGTGCCAAGTTGAGTGGGCAGGCCTCTGTGGCTACGGAAATATCCAGGTTGACTTCCGCAGCTTGTGCCAGGGGAGAGTCAGTTTTCCCCGCCATGCTAATCAGCGGGATGCCCAGGCGTTTTAGCAGGGGGAGCAGGGTGAGGACTTCGGCGGAGGAGCCGGAGTTGGATATAGCGATAACAACATCGTCCCGGGTGATCATGCCCAGATCGCCGTGGCTGGCCTCACCGGGGTGAACAAAGAAGCTCGGGGTTCCCGTGCTGGCAAGGGTTGCAGCGATCTTGCGGCCAATATGCCCGGATTTACCCATGCCGGTAACAATGGTGCGGCCGCGACACTGCATAATCATTTCGCAGGCCCGCTGGAATTCGCCATTAATTCTGTTTTCCAGTGCTGCTACCGCTTCAGTTTCCATGCGGACGGTGCGGCGCCCGGCTTCCAAAATTAGATTTTGTGTCATCAACTACCTCGAATCACTCTCGCGCTCTTTAATATGTCACAGTAAGGTTCGCCTAGTCTGCGACAATCTCAGTGTTAGCTTATGCGACAGCGGGGATAATTTGCTGTCTTAAGGGCCCATTAATTGAAAGGGGCCCGCCTTTTTGCTGTCGTGCTAATCTATATTAGCGGGCTGGTAGCGGTGGAAAAAGTCAGTATGTCTTCCCAATGTGCCAAATGACACACTCGTACACCGCCACATTGCCCGATGCGGTCATGGTATAGTTTGCCGTCTCCGCTGTCAGCTATGTCACTCAATGGATGATCGACACAGTCTCGGTTGGGCTGCGGGAGGATTGATATGTGGTACAACTATGGCACTAAATTGCGCCATATGCGTCCAAGGAATGATTTGCTAACTGGAGATAATTTGTGAACGTATCATTTTGGATTGGCCGGTACGGTTTGTCGCGATGGATTAGGTTTGCGCTTTGTGTTGTTTTTGTATCTGCAGTAGTGCCTGCAGCCAATGCTGCCCAGAATCCATACGTTATGATTAAAGGGGTGTCCGATGAGCTGCTGGGGGTGATTCGATCCAATGCCCAGTATGCGAATTCAGACCCGCAAAGATACTACAGTGCTGTTGAAGGGGTACTTACCCCGGTCGTTGATTTCGATTTTATCGCTCGCGGCGTGATGGGGCGCTATGCCAAGCAGGCAACCGCTGAGCAGCGCTCTCGCTTTACCCACGCTTTCCGCCGGGATCTCGTCGCAACATTTGCGCGCGGTGTAGTCAATTTTGGCGACCTGGACGTGAATGTGATTAACCCCGGTACTACGCCCCAGGGTAATCGTGTCAACGTGCTGCAAGAGGTTCGCAGTAAAGAGGGGGTAACAAAAGTTTCCTATACCTTGGTGCGCAATCGGGCGGGCCAGTGGAAGTTGATTAATGTCATTCTGAATGGGGTCAACTTAGGTAAGACTTTCCGCAGCCAGTTCTCGCAGTCAATGCAGACCTATGGAGACATCGACAAGGTGATTTCCAATTGGTCGGCGGCAGACGATGCGGCGAATAAAGTGAGCTGATCCGCGAACTTTGGAGTGCGCAGCTGCGCACTCCGCTTGATTCAAGTACACTTGCGAGCTGTTTTTAACTAATCGCAATTCCCTCCTATGCAACCAGACGAAATCAAGTCCCTGATCACAGGGCAAATCCCCGATAGCACTGTTGAAGTGGCTTTCGAAGGTAGTCACCTGATGGTGACTGTGGTGAGCAGTACCTTTGAAGGTCTGAGTCGTTTAAAAAAACAACAGCTTGTCTATGCCGCTCTCGGTGAAAAGATCGCCGATGGCACCTTGCATGCCGTGCAAATGCAGACTCTGACTCCAGAAGAAGCCAGTCGTTAACCTGCCATTGCCGCTGAGGTGTTGGCGATCTAGATAAGAGATCGAATGGATAAGTTGATAATAGAGGGTGGCAGCCCAATTTCCGGGACTCTGCGGATTTCCGGTGCGAAGAATTCAGCCCTGCCGATATTGGCTGCTGCTTTGTTAGCTGATGGGCCTGTGCAAATCGATAATTTGCCGCATCTCAATGATATTACCACCATGATTACCCTGCTCCGGTGTATGGGGTGTGAAGTCACTATTGATGAAAAGCTGGGTGTTGAAATTGATCCCCGCTCAGTCAATGACCTGACCGCCCCCTACGAGCTGGTTAAGACCATGCGGGCCTCAATTCTGGTCCTGGGGCCCCTGTTGGCCAGGCATGGTGTGGCAAATGTTTCCTTCCCCGGTGGCTGTGCAATTGGCAGTCGACCGGTCGATATTCACCTTAAAGGCCTGGAGGCTATGGGGGCTGAGATCACCATCGACGGCGGTTTTATCCGGGCCCGCTCCAATGGTCGTCTCAAGGGTGCCAATATTGTCATGGAAAAAGTGACGGTTGGCGGCACTGAAAACCTGCTGATGGCCGCAGTACTGGCCGAGGGAACGACAACGCTGCACAACGCCGCTCGCGAGCCAGAAATCGTCGATTTGGCTGAATTCCTGATTGCGATGGGGGCTCAGATCGAAGGGGTCGGCACCGATACCCTGCGTGTTCACGGTGTGCCCAAACTCACCCCCTGCAGATTCACCGTTATGCCGGACCGTATTGAAACCGGCACCTTCCTGGCCGCCGCCGCTGCGGCGAGGGGCAAGGTACGCCTGCTCAATACCCGCGCCGATATCCTCGATGCGGTGATGCTCAAGTTTGAAGAGGCTGGCGCCCATATCAGTTGTGGCGACAATTGGATTGAGCTGGATATGAAGGGCAACCGCCCCAAAGCGGTAAGCTTCCGCACGGCGCCTTATCCCGCTTTCCCCACAGATATGCAGTCGCAGTTCACCGCAATGAATGCTGTGGCTGAAGGCAAGGGGACGGTAGTCGAGACAATCTTTGAGAATCGCCTGATCCAGGTGCATGAACTGAATCGAATGGGAGCGGATATCATTCTGGAGGGTAATACCGCGATTGTCACCGGAGTGGAACAGCTCAAAGGCGCCCCAGTAATGGCCTCCGACCTGCGCGCATCAGCGAGCCTGGTTATTGCCGGTATGGTGGCGGAGGGCACGACTCTGGTAGATCGTATTTACCATATTGATCGCGGTTACGAGTGTATTGAAGAGAAGCTGCGACAGCTCGGCGCGAATATTCGGCGTGTCCCAGGCTGATTGGGGCCAAATAACCTTTAGAGCCAATGATGGACTGGCGTAAATCATAATGACTGCACAAATTACAATCGCACTGACAAAAGGGCGGATTCTTCAGGAGACTTTGCCGCTTCTCAAGGCGGCGGGATTGGAGCCTGCTGAGGATCTCAGCAAGAGTCGCAAGTTGATATTTCCAACCAATTGCGAAGGGGTGCATCTTCTTCTCCTGCGGGGTGTGGATGTGCCAACTTATGTGCAGCACGGTGCTGCTGATATCGGTGTAGCGGGTAAAGACACGTTACTCGAGCACAGCTCCGAGGGTATTTATGAGCCCCTCGACTTGGGTATTGCCCGCTGTCGCCTGATGACAGCGGGTATCAAAGGCGGGCAGTTGCCCGGTGGCCGCATCAAGGTCGCTACCAAGTTTGTGCAAAGTGCCAAGAAGCATTACGCCTCGATCGGGCGTCAGGTCGATATTATTAAGCTGTATGGGGCTATGGAACTCGCGCCGCTAATGAATCTGGCCGATGAGATCGTGGATATTGTGGATAGCGGCAATACGCTAAAAGCCAATGGCCTCGAAGCTCGCGAGACCATTGCGCAAATTAGTAGTCGGCTGATCGTCAATAAAGCAGCCATGAAGATGAAATATGCACCAATCAACAGTCTGATTGAAAAGCTGGCCGCAGCCGTCGCACAAACCAAGTAGACCTCTGAAGTGTTATGACGAACAAAATAATTCGCCGGCTAAATACAGTCGATATAGATTTCGATGGGCAGTTGAAGCAGTTACTCGCTTGGGAAGCAGTGGCGAACCAGGAGGTCGAAAGCACCGTTGCTGAGATATTGCAGCGGGTGCGGACCCAGGGCGATAAGGCTGTTATCGAGTTTACCAATCGATTCGACCACCGAGACCTTGCAAGTGCGAATGACTTTATTCTTCCGGCTACTGAGCTGACTGCGGCTCTGAAGCGCATTGGCGCTGAAGAGCGCGAGGCCCTGGAAGTTGCCGCTGATCGTGTTAAGCGCTACCACGAGCACCAGCGGCAGGAGTCCTGGCATTATACAGAGGCCGATGGAACGGTATTGGGGCAGCAAATTACCCCGATGCAAAGTGTCGGTATTTATGTGCCCGGGGGTAAGGCGAGTTACCCCTCTTCTGTGCTTATGAATGCAATTCCAGCGAAGGTGGCTGGAGTGGATGCCGTTAATATGGTGGTTCCAGCGCCGCAAGGGGCGCTGAGCGACCTGGTATTGGCGGCGGCGGCAATTGCCGGAGTGGACCGGGTCTTTACCATTGGTGGTGCCCAGGCGGTAGCGGCGCTAGCCTACGGTACCGAATCTATTCCCGCAGTCGATAAAATTGTGGGGCCGGGCAATATTTTTGTCGCCAGCGCCAAGCGCGCTGTTTTTGGCCATGTCGCTATCGATATGATCGCGGGCCCCTCTGAGATCCTGGTGATTTGCGATGGGCAAACCGAGCCCGACTGGATCGCGATGGACCTGCTTTCTCAGGCTGAGCACGATGAGCAGGCCCAGTCTATTTTGCTGTGCCCGGATGCGGAGTATCTCGATCGGGTTGAGGCTTCGCTACAGCGGCTCCTGGCCGAACTGCCCCGAGCCGATATCGCCGCTCGCTCTCTCGCTGATCGCGGGGCCTTGATCCAGGTGGCGTCCGTACAGGAGGCGATAGAAATCTCTAACCGGATTGCCCCGGAGCACCTGGAGGTCTCTGTTGCTACTCCAGAGGCCTACCTGCCAAAAATCCGCAATGCCGGGGCGATTTTCCTCGGGCGCTATACGGCCGAGGCTCTGGGTGATTACTGTGCCGGTCCCAATCACGTTCTCCCCACCAGTGGCACAGCCCGCTTCTCCTCTCCATTGGGAGTTTACGATTTCCAGAAGCGCAGCTCGGTGATTCACTGTTCGGCAAAAGGTGCGGATGCCTTGGGGCGCGTAGCGCGCACTCTCGCTCTCGGAGAGGGGTTGGAAGCTCATGCCCGCTCTGCGGGTTTTCGGGTTAAAGATTTGTGAGTGAAGCGCCCCGGCAGCTTTCTTTTGCCGGGGTGCCTATAAAAATCTTACTCTGCCGGGGGGATGCGAGTAGCCTGCCAGGCGAGTGCGCGCCACTCACCGCCGCGCTTGATAAATGTCCCTGTATTGAAGTAATAACTCTGTTCATCCTTGCCGCTGTCATTTGCAGATAGTTTAAATGCAACAACAGCCGCGTCCCCCAGCAGCCGGATATCAATTTCCTCGGCGGCATAGCTCATTGTTACGGGCTCTGTTGCCGGGGTTTGCATCCCTTGCAGAATTTCACTTTTCCCAAAGCGCTCTCCAGCGGAGCTGGTGTATACCAAGTCCTCGGCCCAGAAGCGTTGATGGGCTTGGGCGTCGGTGGCAGCCTTGCTGATAAAGTCAGTCAGCAGTTGATGTAAATCCTCTCGATCTCCCGCTACTGCAGAAGTTGCAGTAACTGCAAAAAACAGGGCTAAAACTAGCGAACGCATAGAGACTCTCCCTTAAGGGTTTATTCTATTGTGGTTTTTGTCTGGGGCTCTTCTGAAACCGTGGCATTCACCGTGTGGGAGATTCCATCTCGAATAAATGTAATTGAGATGGTGTCACCGGGGCGCAAGGTGGCCATAGTGGCCTCTCCCTGCTTGCCGTCGCCGATGGGCAGGTTATCGATATGGGTAATGACATCCCCAGGCTGGAGACCCGCTGTGTAGGCGGGGCCTTCGTTGTAGATGGCTGTCACCATGACACCGCCGATAGAGTTTAAATTGAACTCCTTGGCCATTTGCGGGCTGATACCGGTGGCTTCGATACCGAGCCAGCCGGGCACGACGCGGCCGTAAGCAATAATATCCTGCATTACCTTGAAGGCGATATTGGCGGGAATGGCAAAACTGATACCGCCAGAATAGCCGGATTGATTGAGGATTGAGGTGTTAATACCCAGCAGGCGGCCGCGGGAGTCAACCAGTGCTCCCCCGGAGTTTCCCGGGTTGACGGCGGCATCTGTCTGCAAGAAATTTTGCAAGTAGCTGCCGGTGCCGGAGTTCTCAAGGTGGCGGCCTTTTGCACTGATAATACCTTGAGTCACGGTTTGCCCAACCCCGAAAGGGTTGCCAATAGCCAGGACGACATCGCCCACCTGGGCTTTGTCGGGTTCTCCGACAGAAATTGACGTCAGGCCGTCCAGATCAATTTTGAGAACGGCCAAATCAAAATCTGCATCGCTGCCGACGAGTCTTGCCTGCGCCTCTCTGCCGTCGGCCAGCAGAATAACGATGGCATCCGCCTGATCGACCACGTGATGATTGGTTAAGATATAACCGTTGTCGCTGGCGATCACTCCGGAACCGAGGTTGGACTGCATCCTCTGCCTTTGCGGGACGTCCATATTGTCGAATAAGCGTCTAAAAAGGGGGTCGTTAAACAGGGGGTGCTGGCGCTGCGGCATAGCCATGCGAGTATATATATTAACTACAGCGGGGCCCGCCATATTAACAGCGTGGGCATAAGACGTGGGACTCTGAATATTGTTTTCGCTGGCTTTGGGCGGGGCACCGCGAAGCTGTGGGAATATAACCAAGAGTAGGGCGGCCATGGCAAGGCCTATCAAGGCGGGTAGGGCCCAATCTTGTAGAAATCGGTTCTGTGACACTCGTGACTCCTCTTTGGGATGATTATACACACGTCCTCAGGTGGAATCGCTGCGCATAACGCCGGATAGAGGAAATTGTTGCTGCCCCCGCTGCAAGCCTGTTTCGCGGTACGCTTGTGCTGAGTTATAAATACCCTGTGGCCCGACCCCGATGCGCTGGTTATTTTGTGGGCTTACAGGGTGGGTGCTTATATTTTCACCGCCTGGTATAGCTGCTCTTATGTTCCCGTATACTTTTGTTCTAGTGATTTATAGCGAGTTGGGGGCTGGCGCGATTGCTCGGGGAGTTGTATTTGCACGATATAATGTGACTGCTATATCCCGTTGACATTGGTCACTTGCGCTAGATGCGTATAATGGCCAGTCGAAATTTTAAGACTAACCGGTAACTACTATTTATTTGGAGACCTAAATGTCCCTAGTTCGCCCTCATGGCAGTGTTGAGCTTCAGCCGCGCTTTGTATACGACAGTGAAAGACACCACCAGCTGATGCAAGAGGCGGAGTCCCTGCCGTCAATCGTGGTCAGTTCTGCTGCCGCCGCTAATGCGGTAATGCTCGGGGCGGGGTACTTTAATCCGTTGCACGGTTATATGAACCTGGCGGATGCGATGAGCGTTGCTGAAAGCCTGCGCACAGTTGACGGTTTGTTCTGGCCGGTACCGGTTGTTAACGTTGTTAAAGATGCCAGTGAGATCGCAGGCGCTTCCCGTATTGCCCTGCGTGACCCCAATGTAGAGGGTAACCCGGTTCTCGCCGTGATGGATGTTGAGGCGATTGAAACCGTCTCTGAAGAGCAGATGGATACCATGGCGGAACAGGTGTTTGGCACTCTGGATGAGAAACACCCCGGCGTTGCAACGTTCAAATCTGCCGGTCGAACTCTGATTTCAGGTCCGATTGAGGTGTTGAACTTTAGCTACTTCCAAAGTGACTTCCCGGATACCTTCCGCACCGCAGTTGAAATTCGCAATGAGTTTAAGGAGCGCGGCTGGAACAAAGTGGTGGCATTCCAGACTCGCAACCCGATGCATCGCGCGCACGAAGAGCTGTGCAAGATGGCCCTGGATGGCGTGGAAGCGGACGGTGTGTTGATCCATATGCTGCTTGGCCAGCTTAAGCCCGGCGATATCCCCGCCCCGGTGCGCGATGCCTCTATTCGCAAAATGGTAGAGCTGTACTTCCCGGCAAATACGGTGATGGTGACAGGTTATGGCTTCGATATGCTGTATGCCGGTCCCCGCGAAGCGGTGCTGCATGCTGTCTTCCGCCAGAACTGTGGCTGTAGCCATCTGATCGTTGGGCGCGACCACGCCGGTGTTGGCGACTATTACGGTGCTTTTGACGCGCAGACAATCTTTGATGAGAAGGTGCCTGAAGGCGCTCTTGAAATTGAGATTTTCCGCGCCGACCACACTGCTTATTCCAAGAAGTTGAATAAGGTAGTGATGATGCGCGATGTGCCGGATCACACCAAAGAGGACTTTATCCTGCTTTCGGGCACCAAAGTGCGCGAAATGCTCGGTGATGGTATCGCACCGCCCCCGGAGTTTTCCCGCCCTGAAGTGGCGCAGATTTTGATGGACTACTATCAGAGCCTGTAACTGCCCAATAAAAAAGGCGGGTAATTACCCGCCTTTTTTATTGCTGTAAAAGCTGCATCAGCTGCGATTTGTGCAGTGTCGATTGTGCTGCACTAGCTGCTCTCGTGAGTTTCTTTTTCGAGGCCGTAGTCCTCGGCCAGAGTGCCTTTGGCGCCGGGTTCTTTCGGGGCCCAATCGCGAGGTGGCTCTATATCTTGCAGTTGCTCGTCATTGTCTTTTAATTGACCGCTACCCGCCTTCAGCATCTGGCGGCCAATATCCTGGCTGGATAGGCGCAGGGCGCTGTTTGATAGGTATTCGTGAACCTCTTTATAGCTTTCGGTGAGGTTGTGAACCAGCTGTGAGGTTTGATCGAAGTGGTCGTTGACCTGTAGCTGGAAGTCTTCAAGCTTGTTGTTGGCCTCGCGCAGCTTTTGTTCCAGCTCCTCCGAGCGCTCCACGCTGGTACGCCCGCGCACCGCAAGAAAAGCGAGGAATGCACCCAGGGTCATACCGAGGACGCCGACTAAAATTAATACCGATGTAGAGTGCACTTGCACCTCCTCAACTTGCTTTTATTGTACCGGTCACCTCGTGGGGGCGGCCTCAGTCCGGCTGTGCGCCTGCCTGCACTTTGCGCCACTTCTGCTACGGCCCCATAATTGAGCGGCCAGTATACGCGATTATTACACTGACAATTAAGGTTGTCGGCGAATTGCGGTGGGATGGCCGGCGTCCACTGCCAGTTTGCAGGGAGGGCTGGCTATTTCGGGTGGTTGCACCGCAGTCTGGAGTGTCGACTGTACGTATATTGTGACCTATGCGCCGATTGGTTGAATTTGTTAGAGTGCGCGCCAGTTATTCAGTAGTCGAAGAAATTTTCCTCTATGTTGCCCGCCAAACCACTATTTTCTTCTCCGCTCGAGCGCTATGAGAGCGATCTGCAGCGCCCTGATTTTCTCGAAGACCAATCCCAGCGCCGGGCGGTTGAGGAGTTGCAGGATCTTCACCAGCGCCTTGTGGCCAGGTCCCAGCGCGGAGCAATCGTTAATTTCCTCGCCCGTTTGCGCGGCGGCGCCTCGGAGCCCGAGAAGGGGCTCTATTTTTGGGGCGGGGTTGGGCGCGGCAAAACCTATCTGATGGATGCATTTTTCGAGTCCCTGCCATTTGCAGAAAAGCAGCGCACTCACTTCCACCGTTTTATGCGGCGGGTCCACCAGGATCTAAAGGAGTACGCTGGAGAGAAGAACCCGCTGGAGAAGGTGGCGGACAAGATTGCGCGCCGCGCTCGGGTGCTCTGTTTTGATGAGTTTTTTGTCTCGGACATCGCCGATGCCATGATATTGGCCGGCCTGCTGGATGCGCTGTTTCGCCGGGGGGTGGCCCTGGTGGCAACCTCAAATATTGTGCCCAGTGGCCTGTATCGGGATGGATTGCAGAGGGCGAGGTTTCTCCCGGCAATCGATCTGCTGGAGAGGCATACCAAAGTTGTCAATGTGGACGGGGGGACCGATTACCGGCTGCGCACTCTGGAGATATTGCAGCTGTATCACTCCCCGCTGGGTAGCGAGGCGGACAGCAATCTCGAACAGAGCTTTTCCCAGTTGAGTGTCAGCGGTTGCGAGGTACGCAGCGAAGTTCAGTTGCAGGTAGAGGGGCGCCCGATCCGAGCCCTAAAGGTAGCAGATGATGTTGCCTGGTTTGATTTTGTGGACCTGTGTGATGGGCCGCGATCGCAAAATGACTATATCGAGCTGGCCCGGGAGTTTCATACGGTGCTCCTCGGATCGGTGGCAAAGTTCGATGAGCGGATGGACGCCCAGGCGCGCCGCTTTATCAACCTGGTAGATGAGTTTTATGACCGGAGCGTTAAATTGGTCATTTCAGCGGAAGTTCCGGCGGAGGAACTGTACGTCGGTCGCCACCTCAAGTTTGAATTTGAGCGCACAGTGAGTCGGCTTCTGGAGATGCAGTCCCGCGAATATTTGGAGCGGCCGCACCGCCCAGAGTGAGTCTGTCGAGTCGGGTAATTTCTGCTTGAAAAGCGTACACTCCTTTTGTACTATCCGCGCTCTTTTGTGGGACGGCCCCTAATTCTGGGGGTCATATTACAGGTGTTTATAACATGAAGACTTACAGTGCCAAGCCAGAAGCGGTAAAACGCGACTGGTACATTGTTGACGCTGCGGACAAGACCCTCGGCCGTATCGCTGCCGAGATCGCAACCCGTCTGCGCGGCAAGCACAAGCCTGAATACACGCCCCACGTGGACACTGGCGATTACATCGTTGTAATTAATGCTGAAAAGGTTCGCGTGACCGGTAACAAGGCCAAAGACAAGATCTACCACAGCCACTCTGGCTACCCCGGTGGTCTCAAATCCATCAGCTTCGAAAAGCTGATCGAAAAAGCGCCCGAGCGCACCGTTCAAAGCGCCGTTAAAGGCATGCTGCCGAAAGGTCCTTTGGGTCGTGCCATGTTCAAGAAGCTGAAAGTATACAGCGGCAGTGAACATCCTCATGTGGCTCAACAGCCGATTGAACTGGCGATCTAAACGGGAATAAATCTGATGGCAACTACTCAATACTACGGTACCGGCCGCCGCAAGACCTCTACTGCTCGTGTATTCCTCACAGCAGGCGAAGGTAAGATCAGCGTAAACGGTCGTACCCTGGACGAATACTTTGGCCGTGAAGTGGCGCGCATGATCGTGCGTCAGCCGCTGGAAAAGGTTGAAATGGTCGAGAAATTCGACATCACTGTTACTGTTAAAGGTGGCGGTTCCTTTGGTCAGGCGGGTGCTATCCGTCACGGCCTGACCCGTGCCCTGATGCAGTACGACGAAGCGCTGCGTCAACCGCTGCGTGCCGCTGGTTATGTTACCCGCGACGCCCGTGAGGTTGAGCGTAAGAAAGTGGGTCTGCGCAAAGCGCGTAAGAAGCCGCAATTCTCCAAGCGTTAAGCTTTCTTTTTGGCCCGGCTTCTGCCGGGCTTTTTTATACCCGTATCTGTGGTTATCCAGCGCTCTTGTGACTTTGCTGGATTTATCGCGGTTTCGCCGCGTGATTCCCGACGTTCCCCATAGCATTGCCTTGTATCAAATTGGCATTTTCTTTAACATTGCGCCGATTTGTATCCGCTTGATTTGTGGGGTTTATTCGCGCGGGCAATCTGCCGGGCGGGACTTCTTTCAAGACTTTTTGGGTTTGGGCCAGTGCATCTCCGGGCTAACGGGGGTCGCTGTGATGGGAGAACTACGTCATGAGTGATGACGGTGTAAATGTAGGACGGCGCCGCTTTCTAACTGCGGCCACCTCGGTTGTTGGTGGTGCAGGTGCGGTGGGGGTTGCCGTTCCCTTCGTCGCTTCCTGGAAGCCGAGTGCCAAGGCGAAAGCTGCTGGTGCTCCGGTTAAATACAACATTAGCAAAATTGAACCGGGCCAGATGGTCACCGTAGAGTGGCGAGGTAAGCCGGTCTATGTTGTGCGCCGCACCGAGGAAATATTGCAAGATCTGGAGAAAGTGGAGCCGCAACTGCGCGACCCCAACTCCGAGGAATCTATTCAGCCGGCTTATGTAGACCCGGAAAACCGCTCCATCAAGCCGCAACTTTTGGTATTGGTTGGCCTGTGTACGCACCTGGGTTGCGCACCGATGTACCGCCCGGAAGTGGGCGCTGCCGATCTGGGTGGCGACGAGTGGATGGGCGGCTTCTTCTGCCCCTGTCACGGTTCCAAATACGATATGGCTGGCCGCGTTTACACCGGTGTTCCCGCGCCTACCAACCTGGAGGTGCCGCCATATTCCTATGAGAACGACGATGTAATCGTGATTGGCGTAGACCAGGAGGGCACCGCATGAAATGGCTCGCAGATTTCGGTGATTGGGTAGATCAGCGACTGCCGATCTACCAGGCCTGGGATAAGCACATGGGCAAGTACTACGCGCCCAAAAACTTTAACCTGTGGTATTTCTTCGGCGTTTTCTCCCTGTTGGTTCTGGTTAACCAGCTGTTGACCGGTATTTGGCTGGTTATGAGTTACAACCCCTCTGCCGAGGAGGCGTTTGCCTCGGTTGAGTACATCATGCGCGATGTGGAGTGGGGTTGGTTGATACGCTATCTCCACTCGACGGGGGCGTCCGCCTTCTTCGTAGTGGTATATCTGCATATGTTCCGCGGTCTGATGTACGGCTCTTATAAGCCGCCCCGCGAGCTGGTGTGGATCTTCGGTATGTGTATCTACCTGGTGCTGATGGCAGAGGCCTTTATGGGCTACGTACTGCCCTGGGGCCAGATGTCCTACTGGGGTGCCCAGGTAATTGTTTCTCTGTTTGGAGCAATCCCTGCTGTTGGCGACACCTTGGTTGAGTGGATTCGCGGTGACTACCTGATTTCTGGCATTACCCTGACCCGCTTCTTCTCCCTGCACGTGATTGCACTGCCGCTGGTACTGGTGCTGTTGGTCGTTCTGCATATCCTCGCATTGCACGAAGTGGGCTCCAACAACCCGGACGGTATCGAGATTAAGAAGAACAAGGACGAGAACGGTATCCCTAAAGACGGCGTGCCTTTCCACCCTTACTACTCTGTTCACGATCTGGTAGGTATTGCAGTATTCCTGTTTATCTTCGCCACCGTTGTGTTCTTCTTCCCGGAAATGGGCGGTTTCTTCCTGGAGTATGCTAACTTCGAAGAGGCGAACCCGCTGAAGACACCGCCGCATATTGCTCCGGTTTGGTACTTCACGCCGTTCTACGCCATCCTGCGTGCAGTAACTATGGATATCGGCCCGCTTACCGCCAAGTTCCTTGGTTTGGTAGCGATGGGTGCGGCTATTGCGGTGCTGTTTGTGCTGCCTTGGCTGGATAAGAGCCCGGTTCGCTCGATCCGCTACAAGGGTTGGTTGCCGAAGGGCTTGCTGCTTCTGTTTGCTGCGGTATTTATTATCCTCGGCTACCTGGGTGTTAAATCCCCGACTCCGGACCGCAACTTCCTGTCTCAGGTCGCAACCCTGTTCTACTTCGCCTTCTTCCTGACCATGCCGGTTTGGACGAATCCGAAGAGTAAGAAAGGCATTGGTTCCTGGGCTGTTTGCGCCATCTTTGCTGTGCTGTTCCTGTGGATGGCGGTAGCTAACTTCTCTGTGAATACGTTCATGGGGGTTGTAACCCTGCTGTTGGCAGCCTTCTTTGCCGCTCTGCCATGGATCACTAACCGCGATGACGTATACCCGGAGCCCGAGCGTGTAACCAGCCCGTCTGGAGGCAAAACATTTGCAACACTATTTATCGGTATTATTGTTGTCGGCCTGCTGACCTTTATCCCGATTAAAGCGGTGGGTGCGGAATCCGAAGTGGAGCTGGACCATATCAGCATCGATTTGCAGGACAAACCGTCTCTGCAGCGCGGCGCCAAGTACTTTGTCAACTACTGCATGGGTTGTCACAGTGCCAACTACTCCCGCTGGGAGCGTGTGGCCACTGATCTGGATATCCCGCTTGAGTTGATGATGGAGAATCTGGTTCTGGGTGACGACAAGATCGGTAACCTGATGACGATCTCCATGCGCCCGGATGATTCCAAGGTATGGTTCGGCGCCGCGCCGCCGGACCTGACGCTGGTTGCCCGTTCGCGCTCACCGGAATGGCTCTACACTTACCTCCGCAGCTTCTATAAGGACGACAGTCGTGCTACTGGGGTAAATAATAAGGTCTTCCCGAGTGTGGCTATGCCCCACGTGCTGATGGAGTTGCAGGGTTTGCAGGAATGCGCCCCCGGTCCCAAGCGCGACCACGGTAAAGTTGTCCGCGATGAGCTGGGCAACCCGATTATGGATGCCGCCTGTGGTAGCCTGGAGGTCGGTAAGGTGAAAGGCTCCATGACTCCGGAAGAGTTTGATGGGGCCATGTATGACCTCGTCAACTTTATGGAGTACATCGCTGAGCCGATAGCCGAAGATCGCAAACGTATTGGCTTCTATGTGCTGGCGTTTATTTTTGTGTTCTTTATCTTCGCCTGGTTGCTGAACCGCGAATACTGGAAGGACGTGCACCACTAAAGCCGTCGATAGTTTGTCTCTAATGGGTGGTGAGCTTGCTCACTGCCCTTTTATATTTTGAATAAAAGGTCGGCTTCAGCCGGCTAAAAGTTTGAGGTAGTTTGAACATGGGTGTGCCTACCAACAAGCGCTCCTCGATGACCTTCTTCTCCGATGGTCGCAGCCACTATAGCCATCGAGTGCGTATCGTACTTGCCGAGAAAGGGGTTTCCGTCGATATTACCGATGTGGACGCCGATGATAAACCAGCTGAACTCGCTGACCTCAATCCTTACAACTCCCTGCCAACCCTGGTAGATCGCGACCTGGTGCTGTTCGAGACCAAGGTGATGATGGAGTATCTGGACGAGCGCTTCCCGCATCCACCGCTGCTGCCGGTGTACCCGGTTGCCCGTGCTCAGAGCCGCCAGATTATGCACCGTATCGAGCGCGACTGGTGTCCTCTGGTGGACAAGATTCTGGCTGGTGGTAAGGATGCGGCCTCTGCCCGCAAAGAGCTGCGCGATAACCTGGTTGGTATTGCGCCGATGTTTACCGATCTGCCATATTTCTTTAACGAAGAGTTCTCTCTGGTAGATTGCTGTATGGCCCCGCTGTTGTGGCGTCTCGAGCAGTTCGAAATCAGCCTTCCGAAAACCAAGCAGGTGAAACCGCTGCTGGATTATATGGATCGCCTGTTTGCTCGCGAAGCATTCCAGCAGAGTCTGACTGAATACGAACGGGAAATGCGTTGAGGGGATACTGGTGAGTAAGCCGGCTATGACATCCAATCGTCCCTATATCCTGCGGGCGTTTTACGAGTGGATAACCGATAACCGGTGCACTCCTTATATTCTGGTTGATACACACCTCCCTGGTGTTCTGGTGCCGCAGCAGCATGTAAACGATGATGGCCAGATAGTTCTGAACATCTCGGAATCAGCGGTTGCCAGCCTGACCATGGACAACTACGCCATCAGGTTTAATGCTCGTTTTGGTGGTGTACCGACGGATATTCAGGTCCCAGTAGGGTCTGTCGTCGGCATCTATGCGCGGGAAAATGGGCAGGGAATGGTATTTGAGGCCGAGGAAACCCCAGAGCCGCCAGAGCCGACTCCACCCACCAGTTTGGGTAAAAAATCGGTGAAAAAGCCGGCCTTGCGAGTCGTTAAATAGCGCTCCTCTTCCCTGGCAGGGTGAATTCCTAAGGCCCTGCCAGCTTCCCGCCCCCTTTTCTGTGATGCGGTTCCGGGTGTGGGCTTGCTCCAAGTCCGTATAATGGCCGGCTAACTATTATTGCCGCAAATATCATGCCGCCGTATCTTCAGTGGCTGCGCTTTATCTGGCTGCCAGGGATGCTTCTGGTGCTTCTCACTGCGCAGTATTTCCCCTGGATCGACCTGACCCCTTTATACAGCTCGCAGCTGCCTGTTGTGCTGTTGGGGATGGCGGGATTGCTCGGTTTGGGGTTTCGTTCCAGCCGGGTGGTGCTTGCAGCGCTGCTTATTATGGCCCTATATATGGGCGCCAGAGCCCAATTGCTCCCGAGCCTAGAGCGGGACCTTCCCCTCTATCTCTCACTGGTTGCGGTAAATCTGGTTCTGTTTACCTGTAGCCGTGATCGCAGTGTACTCAGTATTTTTGGATTGCTGTGGAGCTTGCTGTTACTGATTGAGGGGGTGGGTTTTGCCTGGCTCTACGACTGCTGTTCCCCCCTGAACTTGGTATTTCCACTGGAAAGTTTACCCGCTGGGGTGTCCGGGTTTACTCTGCCGCAATTGATTGGCGGTATCTCTGCATTCGGCGCCTTTGCTTTATTGTTTCTCTACCCAGGCCCCACGGCAATGGGTCTGTTTAGTTGCATTATTTTGCTGCTATTTAGTGTCTGGTTGAGTCTTCCCCTCGAGTTTATTGGCTCTGTAGCGGGAATCCTGCTGGTTGCATCGCTACTGGGAGCCAGTTATGAGTTGGCGTTTCGCGATGAGCTGACCGGGCTTCACTCCAGGCGGGCTTTTCGCTATCAGATGCTAACTCCGGCATGGAATTACAGCCTCGCTATGGTCGATATCGATTATTTTAAAAAGCTAAATGATCGCTATGGCCACCAGGTGGGGGATCAGGCCTTGCAAATGGTCGCCGCACAACTCGCCCGTCACGCCAGCGGTACTGTATTTCGCTACGGTGGAGAGGAGTTTGCCATTTATCTTGCGGGGCGCAATCGCGAGGCGAAAGAGGCCCGGTTGGAAGAGATCAGGGAAAAAATCGCAAACTACCCACTGAGACTAAGGTCATCGGGGCGTCTTTCAGCGGGGGTTTCTTTCCGAGGGCGGGGCGGGGGGAAGCCAATAAAAATTACTGTGAGTATCGGTGTCGCCCATCGCAGCAAAAAGCTAAGAAAACCTGAGGCTATCCTCAAAGCTGCCGACCAGGCGCTTTATAAGGCAAAGCGCAGTGGGCGCAATTGCCTGTCTATTCACGGCTGATATAAATCAAGTAAATTTAAAAGTGACGTCTAATTCCCTTTCGGCATTGGTTAATCTGTTGTGCGCCACCGATACTGCAAGGCAGGGCATTGGAAGGGAGATTTGGCGTGCGGTTACTCAGTCATACTATCGGTATTTTGACCAATCCGGAAAAAGAGTGGAAGGCGATTCGCGCCGATCGACATTCATTTTTTGAGGTATTTGTAACGCATATACCGCTCTTGGCACTGATACCTACTGTGGCCGGTTACTTCGGTGTAACCCGGGTAGGTTTTCAGGTTGGGGGGCACCTGGCAAAGCTGACCCCTGAGAGTGCAGCAGTGTTGTCGGTCGTCACTTATTTTGCACTGCTACTGGGGGTCTATTGCCTGGGGGAGTTTATCAACTGGATGGCGCGTTCATATGGTGTGGAGGGCGATGAGCCGACACGCCACTATGAGGGCACTGCCCTTGCGGTGTTTATTACTACGCCAATCTTCCTCGCGAGTATTGTGGTGCTGTATCCCCACCCCTGGCTGACGATGGCATCGGTCGGTATTGCCGGGGTCTATTCTATTTACCTGGTCTTTGCCGGTATTCCGATTCTGATGAATATGAATAAGGAGCGCGCCTTTCTATACGCCTGTGCGGTATTGACGGTTGCGTTGGTTATGATGGTTACGGTGCTTATTGGCTCAGTCATTTTGTGGAGTGTGGGCATTGGGCCGGTTTACCAACACTAGGGTGCAGCAGCGCCGATATCAGTATCGACGCTGCTGCAAATAGTAAATTTAAAGCGCTTTTTATTGATTGGAGGTATTGATAATCGGCGGCATTGGGCAGTCCAGGCTGTCGGCGACGGCCCTCAGTAATTCGATCTCCTCCGCCTTGATAACTCCGTTGTGGTTCAAGGTAATCACTATAGCTTTCAGTAGGTTGGGTTTTTCCAGTGGCGGGATAAGGCCGGCAATGGCAACGGCTTTATCCATTCGCGGCAGGGTGATATCGGCGCTACCGGGCAGCGGGGTGATTTCAAGGTTAAGGGCGCTAAGTCCTTGTTCGTAGGCGCGCTTTGCCGGTAGGTACTGGCTGTTTCCCGCGTGGGCGACGGCGGCCAGGATAAATCGCGCGGCATCCTTGTTGGCGTGTTTATTGTGGGAGAGGCGCTGTCGATCCGGGGTGTTGTCGAGTGCGTGCACCAAGACCCGGTACAGGGCCCACTCCCAAATCTCTAATTTCCCGTTGCTGTGCAAGAGCTTAATCAGGTTTCGCTTAAAAACCTGGTACTGCTGTGGAACCAGCGCGCGCAGGGCGGGAATACACAAGTCGATCAAGGCGAGGCGGGCATTGCTCGGCAGTGCCTCCATGTGCGGCTTAAGTTTTTGCATCTCCCGGATAACCGCCGGGTGGGCGATTTTCTGCAAGAGCTTCAACTGTTTGTCTCGCTCGGCCTTATCTTTGTGTAAAAGAAGATGGTAAACCAGTGCTCGGGCGCTAAAAGGCTCGTGCGCAGCCTGTTGAATCAACGGTGGAATGGAGTCCAGCAGTTGATGGCCCAGTTCAATTTGCTGGGTATCGGGTTTGGCAATACTGTTATCGACGGCATCCAGTGCGGCCTGGAAAGGTGTTGTAGGCGCGGCCATGGCGAGCTGCGCACTTTGCAGTTCGCCGGGGGAGGGCGGCTGCGGTGCACTATTTGTCGGTTTTTCCGCGTTGCTGAAGAGGCCATTCCAGGCGGGCTCCAGTCTTTTAATGCGCACCGCTAGCGGTGGGTGGCTGGCAAAAAGGTTGGGTAGCGAGTGTTTCACCCCAACGGCGAACAGCATATGGTTGAACTCTGCGGTGTTGGAGCTGCTGAGTTGTGAGCCCGATTTGTAGCCGCCAATCTTTTTCAGTGCGCTGGCAATACCGAGATTGTTGCGGGTCAATTGTACTGCGGAGGCATCGGCAAGAAACTCCCGCTGCCGGCTGACGGCGGCCTTGATCAGGTTGCCGAGCAGTGTGCCGCTATAGCCGAGAATGATCAGGGTTATTCCCAGGCCCAGCAGTGGGTATCTTGCTGGGGTTACACGTCTATGTGGGGCTGGGCTTCTGACTAAAAGCTGTCCCAACAGGCCAATAACTAAGATGCCGTGCAACAGTCCGACAATCTGGCTATTAAGGCGAATATCCCCGTTGAGAATATGGCTGAATTCGTGGGCGACCACGCCCTGGAGTTCTTCCCGGGTCAGCTTTTCTAATGCGCCTCGGGTCAGGCCGATAACGGCGTCTGTGGGAGTTTGGCCGGCGGCAAAGGCATTGATGGCCGTGTCTTCAAGGAGGTAGACATCGGGCACCGGAATACCCGCTGCAATAGCGATCTCCTCCACGATATTAAGTGCGCGCTTTTCCCGTTCACTCCGCGCGGCAATATTGAGCTTGTGTCCTCCGAGGGCTTCGGCCACAGCTTTTCCCCCGGAGGAGAGTTGATGGAATTTGTACAGGCTGCCCAGGGCGACGATGGCGGTGATGACAAAGGCTATTGAGATGAGGGTTTCCCAGCCCAAGACTTGCACTATATCTGAGGGAAGCAAGGCCTGACCGCGCGACAGCGACACCATTGCCGCTGTCGCCAGGGTGGTTAGGGTGATTAGGGTAATGAGTGCCAAGGCGAATAGGCAGACCAGCAAGAGGCTGCTCTGCTTGGCTTTATCCTGCTGAACATAGAAGTTCATAGCTTAAAACTCGATACGTGGCGCGACTTGCAAGGTTTCCGAGTCCGAAAACTCAAGCAGCTTGGCGTCGGCTCGGTGCCCGAAGAGGCCGGCCAGGAATACCGGAGGGAAGCTCTGCTTATAGATGTTGTAACTGGTGACGCAGTCGTTAAAGGCCTGGCGGGCAAATGCCACCCGGTTTTCGGTGCTGTTGAGCTCCTCGTTGAGTTCGGTGAGGGTTTGGTCGGCCTTCAGTTCCGGATAGGCCTCAATCACCATATTCAGACGGCTGAGGGCGCCGTTGAGAAGACCCTCGGTGCGGCCGAGCTTATCGATTGCAGCGGCATTAGTGGGGTTTTGGGCCGCGCTCTTGAGGTCTGAAATTGCGCTACTGCGGGCACTGATCACGGCCTCCAGAGTCTCCCTCTCGTGATTCAGATACGCCCTGGCGCTCTCCACCAGATTGGGTATCAGTTCGTGGCGCCGCTTTAACTGTATCTCGATCTGCGCAAAAGCGTTTTCGCTGCGGTTCTTAAGTGAAACCAGTTTGTTGAAAATGCTGATTATATAAAAAAATAGTGCGGCAACGCCGAGCAGCACAATAAATCCTGTAGACCCCATAGCACTTCCCTATTTATCCCTGTTGGTGGCGTAAATAGTAACACGCTGGGCTGATACTGCTGTGCATTAGCCGCAGCCCCTGGCGAAGCGGGGTAGGGCTTCGGCTATAATGCGGCGACATTAAAACAATTGCCGCCACCACAGGGATGGCGGCACAGAACTTGGAGCAGCCAGAATGAGTGATGTAACTTCGGACCCCGTAGTGATTGTCGGAATGTCGCGTACGCCGATGGGCGCTATGCAGGGCAGCCTTTCAGCCCTCACTGCCCCGCAGTTAGGTGCTGCGGCGATTCGTGCGGCCCTGGAGGATGCGGGTGTGGCACCTGCCGATGTCGATGAAGTGCTGATGGGCTGTGTGCTCCCGGCCGGCGTCGGCCAGGCCCCGGCGCGCCAGGCATCACTGGGTGCGGGTATTCCTGTGGGCACCCCCTGCACCACCGTCAACAAGGTGTGCGGCTCCGGGATGAAGACCGTGATGATGGCCCGCGATGCCCTGCTGATGGGGGAGGGCAAGATTATCGTGGCCGGTGGTATGGAGAGCATGAGCAATGCGCCCTACCTGCTCGCCAAGGCCCGTTCCGGCATGCGCCTGGGCCACGGAGAGGTCAAGGACTCCATGTTCCTTGACGGTCTCGAAAATGCCGCCGATGGCAAGCTGATGGGGACCTTCGCCGAGTCCACTGCCGACAAATACGGCTTTACCCGCGAAGAGCAGGACGCCTTCGCGCTGGAATCCCTGGCCCGCGCCCAGGCGGCGATCGAGGGCGGGGACTTTGCCCGGGAAATCGCTCCGGTGACCATTGCCTCGCGTAAAGGTGAGGTTGAGGTGAGTGTCGACGAGGCGCCGGGCAATGCCCGCCCGGACAAAATCCCCCAGTTGAAACCGGCGTTCCGCAAAGACGGCACTGTAACCGCAGCAAACTCCAGTTCTATTTCCGACGGCGCTGCGGCGCTGGTGTTGATGCGCAAAAGTGAAGCCGAGAAGCGCGGTGTGAAAGTTCTGGCGATGCTCAAGGGGCAGTCCCAGTTTGCCCGTGAGCCGGAGTGGTTCACTACGGCTCCGGTCGGTGCTATGGGCAAATTGCTGGAAAATGCCGGTTGGTCTGCGGCAGATGTGGACCTGTTCGAGATTAACGAGGCATTTGCGGTTGTGGCTATGGCCGCAATGCGCGAGCTCGACTTGCCCTGGGAGAAGGTCAATGTCAATGGCGGCGCCTGTGCCCTGGGGCATCCGCTGGGTGCCAGTGGCGCTCGAATCCTGGTCACCCTGCTGGCGGCTATGGAAAAGCGCGATGCCAAGAAAGGGGTCGCTAGCCTCTGTATTGGCGGCGGTGAGGCCACAGCGGTCGCTATTGAGCGGGTATAAGTTGCTTACCTGAGCACAATAAAAAAACGGAGGCCTTGGCCTCCGTTTTTTGTGGATGCCGTCTGTGGGCGACTAGTTGATGTACTCCACAGCTTTCACGACTTTTTGCACCCCACCTATTGAGCGGGTTGCCTCGGCCGCACGCTCGGCCTCGGCGGGGGTCAGTAGTCCCATCAGATAGACCACGCCATTTTCGGTTACGATTTTGATACGGCCACTGTCCACTTCTTTATTGGCAAGCAGGTTGCTTTTCACTTTGGTGGTCAGCCAGGTATCGCTGGTGCTGGCCAGTAGGCTGACCTTGCCACGCACCTGGATCTCGTTGTAGACCTGGCGTACATTCTGCACTCGTTCCGCCGTGCGTCCGGCCAACAGGCGCAGCTCCTGGCTGGGCACCTGGCCGGTGAGGAGGACGACACCGTTAAACGAGTTGACATTGATGTTGGAGATTTTCAGGTCCGGGTGGGCCTTGTTGATATTAACGGTGGTCACCGTTTCGATACGTTGATCATCGATATAGGTGCCGAAAGAGCGCTGGCCGGGGTCCTGTTGTATCGGGCCGTCATGGGTGGCCTCCAGTACGGTGCTGCATCCCGCTAACAAGGTGGTTGCGGTGAGGGCAGCCAATAGATATTTCCCCAGGGTCAACTTTCTGTTGTTCATTGTTTATTCCTCGTAGCCACCGAACAAGCTGCTGTCGATCAGGTCGCACAGGCAAAAAATAGTCAGAAGGTGTACTTGGTGTACCTCTGCTGCGACATCAGATGGCACGCGCAGTTCAATATCGTGGGTGTCGAGCAGTGCGGCGCAGTCGCCGCCGTCACCGCCGGTCAGTGCGAGTATGCCCATATCCCGATCGCGGGCCGCGCGCATGGCCTGCACCAGATTTGAGTCGCGCCCGTCGCTACTGATGATCACGAGCAGGTCGCCGGGCTGTCCCAGGGCGCGAACCGGGTGGGCGAAGGTGTCGGCGCTGCCGTGATTTTGGGCGACGGTTCCCATGGAAACGCCGTCGCTGTTGAGCGCCATCGCCGGTAGGCCGGGGCGTTCGCGCTGGAAGCCACCGGTTAGTTGCGAGCTAAAACTCTGCGCCAGGGCGCCGCTGACACCGTTGCCACAGAGCAGGACTTTGCTCTCTGCCAAGAGTGTATGCACCACCATTTCGCTGGCTTCTGCAATCAGCGGGGCCAGTATCTCGCCAGCGTTCATTGTGGCTTCAAGGCTGTGGTGAAAAAGGGTTACGACTCGCTGTTCCATTGTGTCCTTAATTCAGGTGAGCTCTGGCTCACCATAACTTGACGGGGTAAATCTCGGTTGCGCCTCAGGCTTCGAAAGCGCTTTTAATCCACTGAATGTTTTGTGCATCGCCGTCTATGGCAAGGACATCGAAGCGGCACGGACAGTCCAGTTTTTGTTGTTGCAAATAGCGGCTGGCGGTGGCCAATAGCTTCGCCTGTTTGCGTGAATCCACGCTGGCTGCGGCCCCGCCGAACTGACTTTTGCGGCGGAAGCGCACCTCCACAAACACGACAGTATCGCTGTCGCGAGCGATAAGGTCTATCTCTCCGTGTGAACTGCGATAATTGCGCTCCAGTAAGGTGAGCCCCGCGCGCTGCAAATAGCGGGCTGCGACGGCCTCCATTTGGTTGCCGACAGCACCGCTTGAGCCCTTAAAAAGTTTCACGGTTCCCACTTAATTCGATCGGTTCCCGCTGCGGTAGTTGGGGCTCTACTGTCGTGATGGGGACCGGCACCCCCTTGTCGATTCGCGCCCACATCTGCTCGCGCACTATGCGACCATCGGCACTCAGGCTCAATGCGCCGGTGAGGCCGTGCACTTTTTGTTCGGGGAATTGGCGCAGCATGGGCAGGCGTGGGTAGAGGCGGAAGGCATCGGCACCGAGGGCATACAGGCGGGCAAAGGCCGGCGCCGGTGACGCCTGCTCCTCGATATCCTGTTTGGTTTGGTTGCTTTCAAACAGCCAGGGCAGGGCGGTAAAGCGGATACCATTCATATCCCTGTCGCGGTTGCGGTTGATATTGCCACCGAAGACGTGGGAGGTGGCGTAAACCGGCAGGTCACTGGCGTAGTGGTAAGTCAGCATGGGGTTGAGCTGGCGCGCCTGCTGGGGTTGGGCGGCGAGGAACACCATATCCACATCGTCGCGGCGGCGGGGGGTAAATTGCAGTTTTGCCGCCAGACGACTCTGCAAGGCTTTCTTGCGCGCGTTGCTGGCGGGAATCAGCAGGGCGTCACTGACCAGGGCGGAGAATTTGCTGTTGTCCCTGAAGGTCCGGCGAATACTCACCGATCCCCCCAGGCGCAGCCACTCCTGTTCGAATGCTTCGGCGCCGCGCTGCCCCCAGCTGCTGTCCGCAGCGAGAACCATCGCCTGCCGCTTGCCCTGCCGGTAAGCGTGCTGGGCGATCTGCCGCGCCTCATCTTCAACCGCCAGGCCAAACTGGACCAGATCGGTGGTCAGACGCCCCTGGTCGCCGTAGTTCAGGGCGAGAGTGGGCACCGGCAGCTTCTCAGTGGCGAGCAGGTTGGCCACTTTGCTCTTGTCCAGGGGGCCGACAATCATCTGCGCACCGGCATCGACGGCGCTCTGATAGATCTCCTCGAAGGGTTGATCGGTCCCGGTGTCGTAAACCATGATTTTCGGGGTGGCACCTCCGGCATTCAGGGCGGTGTAGTGGGCCGCCATAAAGCCATCACGGATTGCCCTGCCGGCGCTGCCCAGGGGGCCGGATAGCGGTAGCAGGAGCGCCACGCGGTCGGCCCGCTGAGTGGCCAGGCGCTCCAGTAGCTGCAATGCCTGGGGCGGGTGGGCGTTGGCGCTGTGGGCGGGCCAGCGCTCGCGCCAGCGGCTGAGGGCGGTCAGCTGCGAGCTGATATCCGTCTGGGTGTCGCGGCCGAGGAGGGCCAGCTGATACCAGGCGCGCATCTGGCTGTCATTGCTCTGCGTGGCGCGACTTTTCAGTTCACTGGACGGTAGTTGGGTCAGAAGATGCCAAAAGCCGTTGTTGTTCTCGCTGATTGCCTCATCAGACTGAGCGATATAGGCAATTTCACGCCGCTCATCGATTGCGCTGTCCAGGTTGCCCAACAGCCCCCACAGATCGGCGCGCAGACTGCGCAGGGGCAGGGCGGTCTTCTGTGGCAGCTGCGACCATACATTTTCCAGGCGCGGAGATGTCGCCAGGTCGAGGGCCTCAAAGAAATCGTCGTTTGCGGCGAGCAAACTGCCGTAGATTTGCGCATAGCTGGCAAAGAGGTTGTCGTCCAGCTGCGCGGGGGTAATTTGAATTACCGCCTCTTTTGCCGTCTCTTTATCCCCCAGCTCGTATAGAATAGCGGCCGCTTGCAGACGCTGTTGATCCCGCGCCGGCGCCGGCAGGGTGTCGGCACTGCGCAGCATGCGTACAGCCTCACTGCGACTGACAGTGTGGCCGGCCGCATAGGTCGGCTGGTAAACGTTCGGCCGGGAGGCCGGTGTCTGGCAAGCCGCCAGTGCTACTGCCAGTGAGGCAGCTGCCATTCTGGTGATTACAGTAGAGGTGCGCCGGGAAGAGGCGGACATAATCTTCTCCCGCAATATTTATATTTGGAGTGAACAGCTATGGGGCCGGATCAGGCGCTGCTTTACATTGTCGCTACGCCCATTGGTAATTTGGCCGATATGGTACCGCGAGCGATCGAAGTTCTACAATGTGCCGATCTGGTTGCGGCGGAGGACACGCGTCACAGTCAGAGATTATTTTCCCATTTTAATATCGATACACCCCTTATGGCGTATCACGATCACTCGGATGACAAGCGCACCGAGCAGATTTTGCAACGCCTGGAGCAGGGGCAGACCATTGCCCTGATTTCCGATGCGGGTACGCCGCTGATCTCCGATCCCGGCTATCGCCTGGTGCGTGAAGCTAGGGAGCGCGGAATCAAGGTCTCTCCGATACCGGGAGCCTGTGCGTTTGTCGCCGCACTGAGTGCCGCCGGTCTCCCCAGTGATAAATTCAGCTTTGAAGGGTTTCTGCCGGCTAAGTCCGGCGCCCGTGAGCGGGCTCTACAGGAGCTGGCGGGGGATACCCGCACCCTGGTGTTCTACGAGGCCCCACACCGGGTCGCCGACACCCTGGAGGCCATGGCAGGCGCGTTTGGCGGCGATCGAGAGGCGGTGATTGCCCGCGAGGTCAGCAAGGCCTTCGAGACTTTTCAGTTGATGCCCCTGGCGGAGCTGGTGGAGTGGGTTCGCGCTGACAGCAATCAGCAGCGCGGAGAGATTGTTTTGTTGGTGCGCGGCGCACAGCGCTCCCGCGACAGCGAACTGGACGGCGAGGCCCAGCGGGTCATGTCACTGTTGCTGGCGGAGTTGCCGCCGAAAAAGGCAGCGGCGATTGCTGCCGAAATCACCGGAGTAAAGAAGAAAATTCTGTACAACTGGAGCCTGGAACAAAAATAAGGCGTCGATTGCTGCAATTGCCTGTTGCAATCCGCCTGTCGCCTCTTTAATCTTCGCGCCGAGCTGGCCGGGCAATCGCTGTCGCCTTGTGCGATGGAGGAAAGTCCGGGCTCCATAGGGTGGAACGCCAGGTAACGCCTGGGGGGTGTGAGCCTACGGAAAGTGCAGCAGAGAGTAGACCGCCGATGGCCTCCCTCGATTTCGGTCTGGGGAAGCACAGGTAAGGGTGAAAGGGTGCGGTAAGAGCGCACCGCGCGGCTGGTAACAGTCCGCGGCACGGTAAACCCCGTTTGGAGCAAGACCAAATAGGCCCCCTTATAGGTGTGACCCGCACCGGGGGCGGGTAGGTCGCTTGAGGTGTCTGGTGACAGGCATCCCAGATGAATGATTGTCCTCGACAGAACCCGGCTTACAGGCCAGCTCAACAATTTCGAAAGCCCGGCACTCGCCGGGCTTTTTTGTTTGCCGCTAAAGTTGGGCCGATTCCGCGAGTCCTACGCCCCTCCCGCCGTGTATATCTCTCCTCCAATATGCAGCCGCAGCTCACCTCTTGCGGGCTTGAGAGGTCGGATTAGGGTTGGGGGCACGACAGTGTCAAATGGAGCCGTTTCCGCCGCCTCGCTGGAGGCCGCGATTTTACAGGGGGCGGTTAGGGGCTTTGCGGTCGAATTCCTTGACTTTGTGTCGACCAGTTTTATAGTGTCGAACGTGGGGAAAAGTGGATAATTGTGGAAATTTGTGGTTTATTCGCAACAGGTGAGTGGGTGTTTACACCGTCCACCTGAAGTCGAGCCGTTTTCTCCTCGGGCCCGCCACCCAGGCATAAATCGCGATAGGGCGATCTCCAAAGCGAGTACCACTGAACGTGTATTTGGGCAGCCACGCAATCAACATGGACGCCAAGGGGCGTCTGGCAATTCCGGCACGCGTGCGCGATAGGCTGTTGGATGAGTGTGCGGGTTGTCTAGTGGTGACAGCTCACACTGAGGAGCGCTGTCTGCTGGTATATCCATCGCCCCAGTGGCAGCAAATTCTCCCGAAGATAGAAGCCTTGCCGAGTTTTAACAAAGTGGCTCGGCGCGCTCAGCGCCTGCTGATCGGGTATGCCTGTGAGCTACAGGTAGATGGCAATGGCAGGGTGTTGATTCCCCCGACGCTGCGAGAGTACGCGGGGCTGGAAAAGAAATTGATGTTAGTGGGTCAGGGGAAAAAGCTGGAGCTCTGGAGTGAGGAGCGCTGGATGTCCTGGCTCGACGATAGTGAAAACGAAGAGGGTATGCCTGAGGAAATGGCATCCCTCTCTTTATAAGGGGAGTACGGGGTGTCTCAAGAATTGCATCGCAGTGTGTTGTTGCGCGAGGCCGTAGACGCTCTGGTGACCGAGCTGGACGGGTTTTATATCGATGGCACTTTTGGCCGGGGAGGGCACAGTGCCTCAATTCTCGAACGCCTAGGGCCCAAAGGTCAGTTGGTGGGGGTGGATAAAGACCCTCAGGCTATTGAATTTGCCGAGCAGAGATTTGCCGGTGAGTCCCGCTTTTCCATTTGGCACGGGTCTTTTGCCGATATGGATAAGGCTGCCGGGCAAGCCGCCGGTAAGGTCAGTGGGATACTGCTCGATTTGGGTGTGTCTTCGCCGCAATTGGATCAGGCGGAGCGCGGTTTCAGTTTTATGCAGGATGGCCCCCTGGATATGCGCATGGATACCAGCCGGGGGATCAGTGCTGCGGAATGGGTCAACACTGAGGCCGAGGCCGAAATGGCCAGGGTGTTCAAGGAGTACGGAGAGGAGCGTTTTGCCCGGCGGATGGCCGCTGCCATCGTCAAGCGTCGGCAGGAAGAGCCGTTTGCACGCACCCTCGATTTTGCCGAAGTTGTGAAGGAAGCGAACCCGGCTTGGGAGAAGGGCAAGCATCCCGCGACTCGTGTATTCCAGGCCATTCGTATCCATATCAATGGTGAGCTGAATGACCTGCAGAGTGCGCTGGATAAATCCCTGCAGTTACTGGCACCCGGTGGGCGCCTGGTGATTATCAGTTTCCACTCCCTGGAAGACCGCATGGTAAAACGTTTTATCCGGGAAAAAGAGCGCGGTCCCCAGTTGCCTCGGGGGCTTCCGGTTATGGATAGCCAGATAACCAAGACGCTGCGTTCAGTGGGCAAGGCGGTGAAGGCCAATACCGTAGAAGTCGACGAAAATCAGCGCTCCCGCAGTGCCGTAATGCGGGTGGCAGAAAAGTTGGCTGGAAACTGAGCTGATGTCCGCTAAGGCCTTGCTCGGAGTGGGAGTGATGTGGATAGGGGTAATAGTGTCATCCCTATCTGTCATCCATACCACCCAGCACAGTCGAGAGTTGACCGCCGAGCTGGGTAAGGCACAAAAAAATCACGATGAGCTGCGCTATGAACAAGAGCGGCTCCTTTTAGAAAAAAGTGCCTGGTCGGCATATAGCCGGGTCGAGCAGGTCGCACAAGAAAAATTGAAGATGCATATGCCTGCGCCTGCGGAGCAGGTACTGGTGGTAGTGGATTAGCTTCTAGCTGCCTCCAGATTAAGACGTAAATACCCTGCTGTTTGCCCGGTGGGGTTTCTGCGTTTTTGGGGGGCCTTGGCCTTTAGATAATTAAAAAGAGTTTGCACAAGTTGAGCTTTGCAGCTCAGGCCTGGAGAGTGACATGCTCAGCCTGGGCGCAGAATAAATAGATAAGGCCAATTGGGAATACATGGGCGCAGTTAAGAAAAAGGATATTCAGCCGGGTATTGCCCGCTGGCGCTTTGCGCTGGTGGCGGTTTCGCTGTGCCTGCTCGCCCTGACACTGGTATTTCATTTGGCCAGGCTGCAAGTGGTGCCAGCGGCTGAGCGCGGATACCGTTTCCTGCAGGATCAGGGGCGAGCGCGAACTCTGCGCACCGAGGAAATTGCCGCGTATCGAGGCTCTATCGTCGACCGAAACGGTGAGCTGCTCGCCGTCAGTACCCCGGTCCACAGTCTGTGGGCCAACCCCAAATTACTGCGTGAAATAAATAATGAAAATTTAGCGCACTTGGCCCGTGCACTGGATTTGCAACCCTCCAAACTGGGCGAGCGCCTGGAAAAATACCGCAATAAAGAGTTTATGTACCTGCGCCGTCACCTGTCCCCGGAAGAAGCTGGAGAGGTGTTGGCGCTGGGAATTACCGGTGTTTTCAGTAGAAAAGAGTATCGGCGTTTTTATCCCGCAGGAGAAGTGGTGGCCCAGCTTCTCGGTTTTACCAATATCGACGATCGCGGCCAGGAAGGGATGGAGTTGGCCTACGATGACTGGCTGTCGGGGCAGGCGGGATCTCGCCAGGTAATTAAAGACCTGAAAGGGCGCACGGTAAGGGATTTAGCCATTCGCCAGGAGGCGCAACCGGGCAGGGATTTACGCCTGTCTATCGATATGCGCCTACAGTATTTGGCTTATCGGGAATTAAAGCGAGCGGTGTTGGAAAACGGTGCCGCTTCGGGCTTTATGGTGATTCTCGACACACAGAGCGGCGATGTGTTGGCGATGGCCAATCAACCTTCGTTTAACCCCAATGACCGCAAGGGCGTTAAGTCGGCAGCCATGCGCAACCGCGCGCTGATCGATCAGTTTGAGCCGGGTTCTACGGTAAAGCCTTTGACGGTACTGGCGGCTTTGGAGACCGGGCGCTACACGCCAAAAACAGAAATAAATACCAGCCCGGGATATATTCGGGTGCCGGGGAAAACCCTGGTAGACCCGATTAATTACGGGAAAATGGATCTCACCAAAATTATTACCAAGTCGAGCCAGGTGGGAATTACAAAAATTGCCCTCGATTTGGAACCAAATTCTCTGCGCGAACTCTTTTATCGCTTGGGCCTGGGCGAAGCTGTGGGGAGCGGCTTTCCCGGTGAGGCACCGGGTATTCTGCCGACTCGCAGTCGCTGGCACCCAATCGAGCGGGCCAATTTCGCCTTCGGCTACGGTTTAACTGTCAACGCCGTGCAATTGGCCCAAGCCTACAGTGTGCTGGCGAATACCGGGGTTAAGCGCCCGGTTTCTCTGGTTTTATCCGCCGACAAAGCGCAGGAAACGCCTGAGCAGGTTATCGAAGAGCCCTTGGCGCAGCAGGTTACAGCGATGTTGGAAACGGTGATTTCCCGCGGCACCGGTCGCCTTGCCGCTGTAGAGGGTTATCGCGTTGCCGGCAAGACCGGCACTGTACACAAAGTTGGCAGTAGTGGTTATGCGGATAATCGCTACCGCTCGGTATTTGCGGGCTTTATTCCCGCTGATAATCCGCGCCTTGCCGCGGTAGTTGTTATTGATGATCCCAGTCACGCCAAATATTACGGCGGTGAAGTAGCCGCGCCGGTATTCGGTGCGGTGATGACTGGTGCTATGCGCCTGTTGCAGGTTCCACCGGAAAAAATTAAATCGGCGGAAGGACAATTGGCCGCGCAGTTAAGCGAGAGGGGTTCAAAATCGTGAGTCAGCGCGAACAACATTCTGTTTCCATCAAAGAATTGGTGCCGGGTTACGCCGGTATACCCGATATTCCTGTCAGTGGTATTGCCCTGGACAGCCGCAAGATTAAAGCCGGTGACGCATTTATGGCTTTGCGCGGCTCTGTCGTCGACGGGCGTGAATATATCGATGCGGCAATTGCTGCCGGCGCTGCGGTGGTACTCGCCGACGGCGACAAGCTGGAGTGCAAAAGTCGCAATGACATCCAGGTGGTCAGTGTGCCCGGTCTGGCCAAGCGGGTAGGGGAAATTGCTGCGCGCTTCCACGGCAATCCCAGTGGTGAAATGCACCTGGTTGGAGTGACCGGTACCAACGGTAAAACCACCTGCGCCTATTTGATCTCCCAATTGCTGGCCCGCCACTTTGGCAGTGCCGCACTGATAGGCACCATTGGCAACGGTATCTGGAAAGATAGCCAAATCGAATTGCGAGAGACGGGCCTAACGACCCCTGATCCGGTGAGTTTGCAGGCGGATTTCGCCAGCTACCGCGATAGGGGCGTTGCCGCTGCGGCGATGGAGGTTTCCTCACATGCGCTCTCCCAGGGGCGTGTACACGGGCTGACTTTTGATACGGCAATTTTCACCAATTTGAGCCGCGACCACCTGGATTATCACGGCAATATGGCCGCTTACGGCGCGGCCAAAGAGAAGCTTTTCGGGCTGCCGAAACTAAAGCGCGGCATTATCAATCTGGATGACCCGTTTGGTGCCCAGCTGGCGGAGCGCTGTAAATTACGCGGCCTGCGTGTTCTGACTTATGGCTTGCAGGCGGGCGACTTGCATGTCGCCGATCTGCGCCGCCACGAGCGGGGGTTCTCTGTAAAACTCAATTCCCCCTGGGGTTCTGGCGAGTTACACGCCCCCCTAATCGGTGATTTCAATATCCACAATGCCCTGGCGGTGGTTGCCGCAGCGGCGGCAGAGGGTATGCCTTTTGAAGATATTCTCGCCGCTTTTCCCACTATCCAAGCGGTGCCGGGGCGTATGGAGCGAGTCCTGGTTGAGGGCGCCGGCGAGGTGGGCGTACTGGTAGATTACGCCCACACCCCAGATGCCCTTAGGGCCGCTCTAGCGGCCGCGCGCCCTTATTGTCGCGGCAATTTGTGCTGTGTATTTGGTTGTGGCGGTGACCGGGATACAGGTAAGCGCGCGGCGATGGGGCGTATTGCCTCGGAAATGGCAGACCGTGCCATTGTGACCAGCGATAACCCCCGCAGCGAAGATCCGCAAAAAATTATCGACGATATTCTCGAGGGCGCCGCCAGCAATATCGAAGTGGAAGCTGATCGCGCAACCGCTATTGCTCAAGCGGTATCTGCCGCACAGCCGGGAGACATTGTGTTGATCGCCGGTAAAGGTCACGAGAATTACCAAATTATCGGCAGTGAAAAAATTCACTTCTGCGATCGCGAGCAGGCTGCGGCTGCTCTTAAAGCGCGCGTGGACAATACGGGCCAGCTCAGTGAAGGCGAGGAGAGCCAAGGTGATTAAGCCCCTTACTCTGGAGCAACTGCAACGCCGTTTTGGTGGCGAACTGATCAATGGCTCTGTGGAGTTTGCACAGGTCTGCACCGATACCCGCAAGCTCGACCCCAAGTCTCTGTTTGTCGCATTGGTTGGTGAAAATTTTGATGCGCATGACTTTGTCGGTGAGCTGGATGGCCAGGTACTGGGCTTGGTTGTCGATCGCGAAGTGCCCAGTTGCAGTTTGCCACAGTGGCGTGTTGAAGATACCACGATCGCACTGGGGCAAATTGGCTTACAATGCCGCGAACAATTTGACGGATTGGTTGTGGCTATTACCGGCTCCTGTGGCAAGACCACCGTCAAGGAGATGTTGTCAGCCATTTTTTCTCAGAGCCATACGCCCTGTGTCACCGAGGGAAATCTAAACAACCAGTTTGGGTTGCCGATGACTTTGCTTGGGCTGACAGCACAGCACGATGCCTTGATTCTCGAGATGGGGGCTAATGGTCCCGATGATATCGGTTACCTGTGTAGTATCGGCAAGCCGCAGGTGACTGCGGTAAACAACGTAATGCCGGCACATGTCGAAGGTTTTGGCTCTGTTGATGGGATCGCCAAAGCCAAAGGACAGATTTATACCCGCTTGGACGTATCGGCGACGGCGGTGATCAATAGCGATGATAACTACGCGAATTATTGGTTGCAGAATATCCCCGAGGGAGTAAAAACCCTGGCTATTGGGTTGTCCAATGAGTGCCCTATCCACGCGGATAATATTGTATTGAACTCCAGTGGTTGCCCCTCTTTTGACCTGGTTATCGAAGGTGTTGCCCACCCGGTAAGTCTGAAATTACTCGGTGAACACAACGTTCACAATGCCTTGGTTGCGGCGGGCTGTGCTTTTGCCGCAGGAATACCTGCACTGGAAATTATCAGCGGACTCAACACCGTGAATGGCGTCGCAGGGCGCCTGCAAGAGCAGGCCGGTATTGCCGGCGCAACAGTTATCGACGACAGCTATAACGCGAACCCGGGCTCAGTAGGCGCGGCTATTGAGTTACTGTCACAGCGTTCGGGCAAAAAGATTTTGGTATTGGGGGACATGGCGGAGTTGGGTCCCGATGCCGAGGAAATGCACCGAAGTGTTGGCGCTTTGGCGCGGGAGCGCGGTTTGGATGCGCTGTTTACCCTGGGGCCCTTGGGCACTGCCGCCAGTATGGCCTTTTCTGCGGGGAGACAAGAGTCTCTGCGCAATTATCGAGAGAGGGAACCCCTGGTTACTGCTCTCACTCAACAACTGGATGAACAAACCACAGTTTTGGTTAAAGGATCACGCAGCGCCCGTATGGAATTAGTCGCGCAGGCACTGCTTGGCAATAGCAGAGGGGAGAAGTAATGCTGCTTTGGCTAGCGGAGCTATTACAACAACACGTCAGCGGTTTTTCGCTGTTTAACTACCTGACCGTGCGCGCAATTATGGCCGCGTTGACGGCGCTGGGTATTTCACTGCTCGTGGGTCCGCGCATGATCCACTGGTTAAACCATTTGCAGGTAGGGCAGGCGATTCGGGATGATGGCCCGCAAAGCCATTTGAGTAAATCTGGCACCCCAACGATGGGGGGCACACTGATTCTCGCCTCGATTTTCGCCTCGGCACTGCTCTGGTCCGACCTCAGCAACCGCTATGTGTGGGTCACTTTACTGGTGACTTTTGTGTTCGGTGCTGTAGGTTTTGTGGATGACTATAAAAAAGTCGTTTACAAAAACCCCCGTGGTCTTATCGCCCGCTGGAAGTATTTTTGGCAGTCCATCGCGGGCTTAGGTGCGGCTATTTATCTGTACATGAGTGCCTCAAGCCCGGCAGAAACCCAGTTCTTTGTCCCCTTCTTTAAAGATGTTGCGATAAACCTGGGGCCGGTAACTTTTATATTGCTGACCTACTTTGTGGTCGTTGGCTCCAGTAATGCAGTGAATCTGACCGATGGTCTCGACGGCTTGGCGATTATGCCCACCGTGATGGTGGGTGGTGCCCTTGGGGTTATCGCTTATCTGTCTGGTCATATGGAGTTTGCCAACTACCTGCATATCCCGGCCATTGCCGGCGCTGGAGAGTTGGCGGTGTTCTGTGCGGCCCTCGGCGGTGCCGGGCTCGGATTTTTATGGTTTAACACCTATCCGGCCCAAGTATTTATGGGGGACGTAGGCGCCCTGGCACTGGGTGCGGCACTGGGCATTATCGCGGTGATTACCCGCCATGAAATTGTCCTGTTCATTATGGGCGGTGTCTTTGTAATGGAAACGGTTTCCGTAATTTTGCAGGTCGCATCATTTAAGTTAACGGGAAAGCGAATTTTCCGCATGGCGCCTCTGCACCACCACTTTGAATTAAAGGGGTGGCCGGAACCCCGGGTCATAGTGCGCTTTTGGATTATTACCGTCATTCTGGTTTTGGCCGGGCTGGCAACACTGAAAATTCGATAAATAGATAAATGAGCCTGATCGCGACGTCTTCACAGCAGAAAGTAGTAATAGGTCTTGGCGCTACCGGGAAATCGGTGGTGCGCTACCTGCTGCGTCACGGCCATACGCCGGTCGTGGCAGACAGTCGCGATAACCCGCCGGGACTCGAAGCTTTTCGTCAGGAGTTCCCGCAGGTGGCAGTGGAAACCGGCCCATTGCGCCCGGGCACTTTACTCGCCGCGAGCCTGATTATTGCCAGTCCGGGGGTGGCGCTTGCGGAACCGGTGTTGCAGCAAGCGATCGCCGATGGCATCCCTGTGATTGGCGATATCGAGCTGTTTGCCCAGGCCCTGAGCCGAGTGCAAGCGAGCGCAAAGCTCGCTGCAATCACCGGCTCCAACGGAAAAAGTACAGTAACCACACTGCTGGGGAAGATGGTCGAAGAGGCTGGTTTGAGCGTTGGTGTCGGCGGCAATATCGGTGTGCCGGTACTGGACTTACTCGAGGAGCCGCTGCCAGAAATTTTTGTTTTGGAACTCTCCAGTTTTCAGCTGGAAACCACGTACTCCCTGGCCCCCACTGTCGCCACCGTTTTAAATATGAGTGCGGACCATATGGACCGCTACCCCAGTATGGTGGAGTACCACCGGGCCAAACAGCGCATTTATCGCGGAGCGGATCAGTTCGTGATAAATCGCGCGGACCCTTTATCCCAGGGGCCTCTCTCCCGCGAGCGGCGCGAGTGGAGCTTTGGACTCGATCAGCCGGATCTCAATCAGTTTGGTCTGCGTTTACATCAAGGGCAGAAGTGGTTGGCCCGGGGAACCGAGGTTTTATTGCCGGTGAGCGATCTGGCCATGGTCGGCAAGCATAATATTGCCAACGGTTTGGCTGCTCTGGCGATGGGCTACGCACTGGACTTGCCGAGCGAGGCGATGCTGAAAGTTTTACGCAGCTTTCGCGGATTGCAGCACCGCTGTGAGCGCGTAGCTGATTTTGACGGTGTTGTTTATGTCAACGACTCAAAAGGCACCAATGTGGGGGCAACCCAGGCGGCACTGGATGGCCTGTCGACGGCAACCAGTAAAATAGTGCTGATTGCCGGAGGTGACGGCAAGGGAGCTGACTTTGCGCCCTTGCGAAAAAGTGCCGGGGCACTGCGGGCCCTGGTCTGTATCGGTGTGGATGGAGACAAGTTGGCCGACGTTTTTGACGGCCAGTGCGAAGTTCGCAGGGCCACCTCAATGGCGGAGGCGGTCGCTGAAGCTAGGCAATTGGCACACAGCGGTGACTACGTTTTGTTATCACCGGCGTGTGCCAGCTTTGATATGTATCGCAATTTTGAAGCGCGCGGCGATGATTTTCGCCGGGCAGTTCTGGCGCTATGCGATACCGCTGGAGGCGTCCAGTGAGCGCTCTGGCAATAGAGCATCGGCACGGCGAATGGCAGGATGGACTGCTGTTACTCAGTGTCCTGGTCCTGGCTAGTATCGGCGTGGTGATGGTGGCATCGGCTTCCATTGCCTTCGCTACAGATATTTATGCTGACCCCTGGTATTTCCTCAAGCGCCACTTGGCTTTTTTACTGGTCGGTGGCGTGGCTGGATTTGTCGTCAGTCAGATTCCCCTGGCGATTTGGTCGCGATTGTCCTGGCCGCTACTGTTGTTTGCCTGCCTGTTACTGATTGCGGTACTGGTGCCGGGGATTGGTCGGGAGGTGAACGGTAGCCGGCGCTGGCTGGTATTTGCCGGTATCACGGTGCAGCCTGCCGAAGTAGCCAAGTTCTGCCTGCTGGTATTTTTTGCCAGTTTTCTAACCCGCAGAAATAAGCAGTTGCGTCACTGGAGCAGTTTTATGGTGCCGGTGGTGATTCTCGCAACGGTTGCCCTGTTGCTGCTTTTGCAGCCGGATTTCGGTTCGGTGGTTGTACTTTCTGGCACTGTATTGGCGATGGTTTTTTTGGCCGGCGCGCGCCTTCCTCACACTTTTTTATTGGTGGCGGCCGCTGCCAGTGGTCTGGCGCTAATGGCGTTGATGAGTCCCTATCGCTTGCAGCGATTGCTGACGTTTCTGGACCCCTGGGGGGATCAGTTTGCCAGTGGCTATCAGCTGACCCAGTCGCTGATCGCTTTTGGCCGCGGAGAGTGGTTTGGGGTCGGTTTGGGCAATAGTGTGCAGAAACTGTTTTATCTGCCCGAGGCCCATACGGATTTTATTTTTGCGATCCTGGCGGAAGAGTGGGGGATGTTCGGTGGTGTGGTGCTGGTTGGGCTTTTCGCTGTGCTCACCTACTCGCTGCTCCGCTTGGTCAGGGCGTCTCTCGTGCAGGAGAAGTTCTTTGCGGCACTGTTGGCCTTTGGTATGGCGGTGCTATTGGCAGGGCAGGCCTTCGTCAATATGGGCGTTGCCTCTGGCCTGCTGCCAACCAAGGGGTTGACCCTGCCATTTGTCAGCTCTGGTGGCAGTAGCCTGATTGTGTGTTGTGCATTACTCGGCTTGGCGATGCGGATTCAGGCTGAATTAAAGCAGCCTGCTGAAAATGGTAGTGGCGGGCTTGAGCTTTTGCGCCAGCTGCCAATATTTCATTCCCCCAAGTCCAATATAAAGAGCGGTAGCGGAGAGGCGGTTTGATGTCTGAAGTAAATAAGCGTTTTTCCGGCAAGAAATTTTTGTTGATGGCCGGTGGTACCGGTGGCCATGTATTTCCGGCGCTGGCGGTGGCCAGGGCATTGCAGGAACAAGGGGCCACTGTGGAGTGGCTAGGTACCGCGCGCGGGATTGAATCCCGCTTGGTACCGGAGGCGAATATAACGCTGCACTGTATCAAGGTGGAGGGTATCCGGGGCAAGGGGAAGTTGGCCCTGCTCAAAGCGCCCCTGCAAATTTTGCGGGCAATTGCCCAGGCCAGGGTGGTGGTTAAGCGGGTGCAGCCGGACGCGGTGCTCGGTTTTGGCGGCTTTGCGACGGGGCCGGGCGGTGTTGCAGCCCGCCTCGGGGGCATACCGCTGATTATCCACGAACAGAATGCGGTGGCGGGAACCACCAACCGCCTGTTGGCACGGATTTCCAGTCAGGTACTTGAGGCCTTCCCCAGTGGTTTGCCCGGTGCCAGGCAGGTGGGCAATCCGGTGCGCAAAGAAATTGCAGCGCTGCCGGAGCCTGACACGCGCATTGGCAGTCAGTCGTCTCCGCGCCTTTTGATTTTGGGCGGCAGTCTCGGTGCTGTGGCGATTAATGAGTTGGTCCCAAAGGCGATTGCGCTGCTGGAGCCCTCCCTGCGCCCCACCGTGGTCCACCAGGCCGGAGAGCGTCATCTGGAGGTTGCCAGAGCGGCCTATCGAGAGGCGGGGGTAGAGGCTGAAGTGGTCCCTTTTATTGCGGATATGGCTGGGGCCTATCGCGCTGCGGACCTGATTATCTGTCGCTCCGGGGCGCTGACGGTTTCTGAAATTGCCGCTGCGGGTGTCGGCGCAATTATGGTGCCTTTCCCCTATGCCATTGATGATCATCAGACGCGTAATGGCGAGTGGTTGCAAAATGCCGGCGGAGCGATTGTTATGCAGCAGCGGGAAATGGATGAGCAGAAGTTATCTGGCTTACTACAGGGCTTGTTAGAGGATCGCCAGCAGCTATTACAAATGGCGACTGCCGCGCGGCGAGTGGCAAAAACTGATGCGACTGAGCAGGTGGTGAATGCTTGCAGCGAAGAGCTGGCCCGGGCCAGGTAATAAAGAATAAGTGGGTGAAGGTTAAAGTCATGTCTTCAGTGCGGACGAGCGAAGATAAAAGTTATGCGGTACCGGCTATGCGTCGTATCCGCCGAATTCACTTTATTGGAATTGGCGGCGCCGGCATGAGCGGTATCGCAGAGGTATTGCAGAATCAGGGCTACGAAGTATCCGGTTCTGACCTGCGTGAATCTGTGGTAACCGACCGGCTGCGTGAATTGGGTGTTAAAGTCCAAATCGGGCACAGTGAGGAAAATGTTCGCGGCGTTGATGTTGTAGTTAACTCCTCAGCGGTACACGGCGATAACCCGGAGTTGGTAGAGGCGAGGGAGAAGAGAATCCCCATTGTGCGCCGCGCCGAAATGCTCGGTGAGTTGATGCGCTACCGCTATGGTATCGCTGTGGCGGGAACTCACGGAAAGACAACGACTACCAGCTTGATCGCCGCAATTTTTGCCGCAGATAAAAAAGACCCGACTTTCGTTATCGGAGGCCTGGTCAATGCTGCGGGTGCCAATGCGGCCCTGGGTGAAAGTCGCTATCTGGTGGCGGAGGCGGACGAGAGCGATGCATCTTTTATCCACCTACAGCCGATGGTGACAGTGATTACCAATATCGATGCGGACCATATGGAAACTTATGGGGGCGACTTCGAGAAGGTAAAGCAGATCTTTATTGATTTTGTGCACAACCTGCCGTTTTACGGTCTGGCCGTGGTTTGTGGGGATGATGCCAATGTTCAGGAGGTTATTCCCAAATTCTCTCGCCCGGTGCTGACCTATGGATTTGATGAGGGCAATGACTACCGCATTGTCGAAGTAAAGCAGGAGCCGCTGCGCAGTCATTTCAGCGTGCAGAGACCCAAGGGGGACCTATTACAGGTTTCTGTGAATACGCCAGGTATTCATAATGTCCTCAACGCGACAGCAGCCATTGCCGTTGCCTGTGATGAAGGCGTTAGCGATGAGGCGATTCGCAGCGGGCTAAAAGGCTTCCAGGGTGTTGGCCGCCGCTTCCAGATTTATGGTGAATATGCGGTAAGTGATGATAGGCAAGCGAACAAGGTGATGTTGGTGGACGATTACGGGCACCATCCACGAGAAGTCGCTGCCACAGTGAAAACGGTGCGGGATGGATGGCCGGATCGGAGACTGGTTATGATTTACCAGCCCCACCGCTATACCCGAACCCGGGACCTGTTCGAAGATTTCGTTCAAGTGTTGTCTGAGGTCGATAAATTGATCTTGCTCGACGTGTACAGTGCTGGCGAAACGCCAATTGCCGGTGCCGATGGCAGGACCCTCGCCCGCAGCATACGCAACCGGGGACAGGTGGATCCGATCTTTATGGAGACGATTGATCAAGTGCCGCCGGTATTGGCCGATTTGTTGGAGCCCGGTGATATTGTTCTGACTCAGGGCGCCGGTAATGTCGGTGCGCTTTCGCAGAGGTTGGCCGGGTGGCGCCTGGGCGAGCCTGGCGGTGAGGACTGAGTAGTTAGTGAAAAGCGCTGAAACGAAATCAGCCGGGAGGAAAAAAAAGACTGCTCGCGGTGCGAGCCCTCTCGGGGCCAGAGATACAGAGAAACTTCGCCTGAACTGGAGACGGTGTTTTTTTTTGCTGGCGATATTCGCGAGCTTTTCAGCTCTTTTATATGGTGGGGTCTGGCTGTGGCGTTGGGCACCATCGGTTGAACTCAGTAATGTTGATGCCCTGGAGCAGGTGCAAGTACGCGGGGCTTTTAATGCGGTAAGCGAAGAGGAATTAAGGGACACGCTCCTTCCTCACCTGAGAGCCGGTTTTTTTTCCGCAGATATTCAGGCAATGCGGCAGACATTACTCGCGAACCCCTGGATTATTTCCGCTTCAGTGAGCAGGCGTTGGCCGAAGGGGGTTGAAGTAGATATTACTGAGGCACAGCCTCTCGCCAGTTGGGGTGAGGATAAGCTGCTGGTAGCGAGCGGGGACTTATTACCGCGACCGGCGCACATGAGTGTCCAGGCATTACCGGAATTGGCCGGGGATGAAGAACTGGTAGAGCGGATCATGTTGCAGTACCGAGCGCTCGCCGGGTTGTTGACCACCCGAGATATGGAAGTAAAACGGTTGTCATTTGATGACCTGAGTGGTTGGCATCTGGAGTTGGTGTCGGGAATTGAATTAAAACTCGGCCATGATGCTTTATTGGAGCGGGTACACCGCTTTCTATTTTTGAGCCGCGGGGTGCTGGCGCCGCATCTACAAAAGGTCGTCAGTGTCGATACACGCTACAGCAATGCCGTGGCGGTTGAGTGGAAAGACGAAGAAAAGTAAATATAGAGGCAGCTCGGGTGGCTGCTTTACAGATAAAAGTTTAAAAGCGAACGCTGTGTTCTGGTCCGATAGCAGGCCCTGAATCAGAATACGGCTCAGCGAGGTTGGTACAAAAATGACACAGGTATCCGATCAGCGCATGATTGTTGGACTGGATATAGGCACCTCTAAAGTAGTTGCTATCGTCGGTGAGGCATCCGGTGATGGGGAACTCAATATTGTCGGTATCGGCTCCCATCGTTCCACCGGAATGAAAAAAGGCGTAGTGGTTAATATTGAATCAACTGTGCAATCTATTCAGCGCGCGGTGGAAGAAGCTGAGTTGATGGCGGGTTGCGAAATTCACTCTGTGTACGCAGGGATTGCGGGAAGTCACATTCGCAGCTTGAACTCTCACGGTATAGTTGCCATCAAAGACCGCGAGGTAACCCAGCAGGATCTCGATCGGGTTATTGATGCAGCCAGGGCTGTGGCAATTCCGGCGGATCAAAAAATTCTGCACACGCTTCCGCAGGAGTACCTGATTGATAACCAGGAGGGGGTAAAAGAGCCTCTGGGGATGTCCGGTGTACGCCTTGAGGCAAAAGTCCACCTGGTAAGTGGTGCAGTGAATGCTGCACAAAATATTGAAAAGTGTATTCGTCGCTGTGGCCTCGAAGTAGAAGATGTCATCCTAGAGCAATTGGCCTCCAGTTATGCCGTCCTGACTGAAGACGAGAAAGAGTTGGGGGTGTGCATGGTAGATATTGGTGGGGGGACTACCGATATTGCAGTGTTTACTGGTGGCTCTATTCGGCATACCGGTGTAATACCGATTGCCGGAGATCAGGTCACTAACGATATTGCGATGGCTTTGCGCACACCGACACCGCACGCTGAAGATTTGAAAATCAAATATGCGTGCGCATTGGCAAAACTCGCTCGCGAAGGTGAAACCATCAAGGTGCCGAGCGTTGGTGATCGTGCTCCCAGAGATTTATCTCGGCAGGCACTGGCCGAAGTTGTTGAGCCGCGCTACGACGAGCTGTTTACATTAGTGCAAGCTGAGTTGCGTCGCAGTGGTTTTGAAGATTTGTGTGCGGCGGGCGTTGTACTGACTGGAGGCTCTTCAAAAATGGAGGGCGCGGTTGAGCTGGCTGAGGAGATATTCCATATGCCGGTTCGCCTTGCAGTGCCACAGGGTATTGCGGGTCTGACGGATATCGTCAGCAACCCAATTTATTCCACTGGAGTTGGATTATTGATGTATGCGATGCAGCAGGAAGAGGCTCGAGAGGGCAAAATACCGCCTGTGCGCAACGATAATCAGTGGTGGGATAAGGTAAAACACTGGTTTCGCGGAAATTTGTAATAGAGTGCAACCAGATTAAGCCATCCCGGGGGGATTTTTTTTAGGCATGGCTGTAAAATTCGACATGAGCAAAAAAGGGGAACAGCAATGTTCGAACTAGTTGATAGTGTACAGGATAAGCCTGTCATCAAGGTGATTGGTGTCGGCGGCGGCGGCGGTAATGCAGTTAAGCATATGATCGCCAATGATGTTGAGGGTGTAGACTTTATCTGTGCAAACACAGATGCACAGGCTCTCAAAGATATTGAGGCTCGCACAATCCTGCAACTGGGTAACACAATCACTCGCGGTCTGGGCGCAGGGGCAAACCCGGATATTGGTCGCCAGTCCGCGCTTGAAGACCGCGATCGCATTGCTGAGGTATTGACCGGTGCGGATATGGTATTTATCACTGCCGGTATGGGTGGTGGTACGGGTACCGGTGGTACACCGATTGTTGCTGAGATTGCCAAAGAACTCGGCATTCTCACCGTTGCAGTGGTTACCCGCCCATTTAAGATTGAAGGGCGCAAGCGCACGGTAGTAGCTGACGAGGGTATCCTTGAGCTGCGCGATAAAGTTGACTCCCTGATTACTATTCCCAACGATCGCCTGTTGGAAGTGCTCGGCAGTAAGATCACGATGAAATCCGCATATAAAGAAGCGGATAACGTTTTGCTCGGTGCAGTACAGGGTATTGCCGATCTGATGATTCGCCCGGGCATCATGAACGTGGACTTCGCCGATGTGCGCACGGTGATGTCTGAAATGGGTATGGCGATGATGGGCTCCGGTTCGGCGGTCGGTGAAAACCGTGCGCGTGAAGCGGCTGAAAAAGCGGTGCGCAGCCCGCTGCTGGATAATGTTAACTTGGCCGGCGCTCGCGGCATCCTGGTGAATATCATCACCGGTAGTGAAGAGGCGGGCTGCCAGGAATTGACCCTGGGTGAATACTCTGAAGTGGGTGAGATTGTCCAGGAAATCGCCTCCGATGAGGCGACTGTGGTTATCGGCACCGCAGTGGATGACAAGCTCGGCGATGAAATGCGAGTGACCGTAGTGGCGGCGGGCCTCGGCGAAGGCACCCCGGCAGCGCGTCCGGTCAAGGTGGTGGATAGCTCTCGCCGCCCGGAGCCCCGCGAGCCGGTTCGCGAAACTCGCGAAACCCGCGATAACCACGCCGCTCACACCGGTCACGGTTCCGCAGGTTTGGTGAATCGCGAAGCTATTGACCCGCGTCCGCGCAGTGATGCGGAGCGCCCCAAGCGCTCGAATTCTACGCTGAACCCGGCGGATGCGGATATGGAGTACTTGGATATTCCCGCGTTCCTGCGCCGTCAGGCAGACTAGGGCAGCGCTACCGCAGTGGTAGAACACCGCTCATGTCTGCCCGGCTCCGGCTGGGTATTGCCGCTGCGGTGCGGCCTTTGCTCGAGTCCACCTCGTCGAATGGGTGGACTCTTGCCCTGTTTTACAGAGACTTTGAACCGGAACTAATAAATCGCAATAATTATCTAAAATAATTAACAATTATTAACAGCGCTTGCGGAGCTGACGACTTTAGAATGCTGTCGTAGTGATATGCGTTGGCGCTGCAATCTTTGCTTGATCTATCCTCAGTAGGTAGGTGGTGCTCTATTGTAGTGACCACTCGCCCAGAATTGGTATTGGCGTCGCAATTGTGCTAATATCGATGGCTTACTGCGCCTTAGGGGCGTGGTCCACCGACGGGGAAAAGATAGTTTCATGATCAAACAGCGCACGCTTAAGAATGCTATTCGCGCCACTGGCGTAGGTCTGCACACTGGCAAGAAAGTTGTACTTACCCTTAAACCAGCGCCCGTAGACACCGGTATCGTGTTCCGCAGAACCGATTTGGACCCGGTTGTTGAAATCGAGGCTCGCGCGGAAAATGTCGGCGATACTCTCCTTTCAACCACCCTGGAAAAGGGTGACGTTCGCATTGCTACGGTAGAGCACTTGCTCTCAGCAATGGCGGGTCTCGGCATTGATAACGCGATTGTCGAGCTGTCCGCGCAAGAAGTGCCCATTATGGATGGCAGTGCCGGCCCATTTGTATTCCTGATTCAGTCCGCAGGTATCCAGGAGCAAGCGGCTCCGAAGAAGTTCCTGCGCATCAAGAAGCCGGTGACCGTAGAGGATGGCGATAAAGTTGCCAGCTTCCTGCCTTTTAACGGCTTTAAGGTCTCCTTCACGATTGACTTTGACCACCCGGTTTTCCAGGGGCGCAATCTGAGTTCGTCTGTGGACTTTTCCAGCACCTCCTTCGTAAAGGAAGTGAGCCGCGCCCGTACCTTCGGCTTTATGCATGAAATCGAATACTTGCGCTCCAAGGGCCTGGTGCAGGGCGGTTCTGTTGATAACGCAATTGTGATCGATCAATACCGTATTCTGAACGAAGGTGGATTGCGATATGAAGACGAATTTGTGAAGCATAAAATTCTGGACGCAATTGGCGATCTCTACCTCTTGGGTACCAGCCTGATTGGTGAGTTCAAAGCCTTTAAGTCCGGCCACGCTCTGAACAACAAATCCCTCCGCCACCTGATGGCCCAGGAAGATGCCTGGGAAATGGTCACCTTTGAGGGCGAGCAGGAAGAGGCGCCGATCTCCTATATCAAGCCTATCCTGGCAGTTTGATACTTGCGCAAAAAGCCGGCATTATACTGCCGGCTTTTTTGTATGATTGTTTCACAGAAAGTCTATAGATTTTTGGTACCCTTACGGGTTTGGCACCTCGGCTTTATGTATCGGGGCTAATGAAAATTAAAAAATGTCGAACTCCTCACAGCCCCTATGAAAGTAATCCTGGTCAACGATCGCGGTGCGACTCGCAGTTTTAATTTTGGCAGCTTGAGCAAGGCCCTGTTGGGTTTGTGTCTGCTGAGCCTCCCTGTGGGCGCGTTTCTGCTGGGGGCGAATTTACCGGTTACCGAAACGGATCTGTTTGACTCCCGCACCGCCAAGGCCTGGAACCGCGCCCTGCGCAAGCAGCAGGCAGAAATTGCTGAGGCGGACAGAGAGGCGCGGGAGCAGCTTGCGGCCCTTACGGTTAAACTTGCCGAGTTACAGGCGCGCTTGACCCGCCTGGATGCTCTCGGTGAGCGTTTAACCTCTGTCGCCAACCTCGATGAAGGCGAGTTTGAATTTGGCAGTGCGCCGGCTATTGGCGGGCCGGAAGACCCGGGCCTTGCCGGTGCCTCTGAGTTACCCTATCAGCCCCCCGAGTTTCTCGAAGTTATCGGCGATCTCTCTCACCAGATTGAAGATCGCCAGATGCAGCTGAATACGCTCGAATCTTTGATGGCGAACCTCAAGCTTGAGGATGAACAGTTTTTAGCGGGCCGCCCCATCAGCAAGGGCTGGATGTCCTCCCGCTATGGCTACCGCACCGATCCTTTCTCCGGCCGCAGAACCTGGCATAAGGGCGTGGATTTTGCCGGCAAAATGGGCTCTGACGTTGTCTCGGTGGCCGCCGGTGTTGTCACCTGGGCCGATGAGCGTCACGGCTACGGCCAGCTGGTGGAGATCAATCACGGCAATGGCTACTCCACCCGCTATGGGCACAACAGTGAACTTAAAGTGGGCTTGGGTGACGTGGTCAAGAGAGGCCAGGTTATTGCCCTGATGGGCTCCAGTGGCCGCTCTACTGGACCCCATGTCCATTTCGAGATTTACAAAAATAACCGCACGGTTGACCCGGCCAGCTACATCCGCCGCACAGGCAGATAAGAACTATCCTTCCTTTACGCGTAATTGTTGGTAGCTTGGCATAAGAGTTGCCAGCGCTTGCGCCTTCCTGTTTACTTGCACCTCTCGCATAAAGGAGTGTCGGTGCATCGATCTGCCCGGTATTAGCGCCGACAGCGCAAATAAGATAAGTGGTTTCTAAATAATGATTGGCAAACTGATTAAATCGGTCTTTGGTTCAAAAAATGACCGCGAGCTGAAGCGCATGCGGCGGGTCGTGGGGAAGATCAACGCTCTGGAAGAGGATTTCCAGAAGCTTGACGATGCAGGCCTGCGGGCGAAAACGGATGAGTTTAGGCAGCGGCTCGCTGACGGGGAAAAGCTCGATCAAATTCTACCTGAGGCATTTGCGGCAGTGCGCGAAGCGGGCCGCCGGACCATGGGTATGCGCCACTTCGATGTGCAGCTGATCGGCGGTATGACCCTGCACGAAGGGCGTATCGCAGAGATGCGCACCGGTGAAGGTAAAACCCTGGTTGCAACCCTGCCGGCCTACTTGAATGCACTTGAAGGCAAGGGCGTTCACATTGTTACGGTGAACGATTATCTGGCTTCGCGGGATGCCAACTGGATGCGCCCGGTATACGAATTCCTGGGTATGACGGTGGGCGTTATTGTCTCCCAGCAGCCGCCGGAAGAAAAGAAAGCGGCGTATGAAGCTGATATCACCTACGGCACCAACAACGAATTCGGTTTTGACTACCTACGCGACAATATGGTGTTGCGCAAAGAGGACCGCACCCAGCGTCCGCAAAACTTCGCCATTGTCGATGAGGTGGACTCGATCCTGATCGATGAAGCGCGTACCCCGCTTATTATCTCTGGTGCCGCCGAAGACTCCTCTCACCTCTATATGGCGATGAACAAACTGGTTCCCCAGCTGGAGCGCGCCGAAGAGGGTGGGGAAGGGCACTACACTGTCGATGAGAAGACCCGCCAGGTTGAGCTGACCGAACAGGGCCACCTATTGATCGAAGATCTGCTGTCGCGCAGTGGATTAATGAAGGAAGATCAGTCTCTTTACGCCCCTGGAAACCTGGGCCTGTTGCACCATGTGCACGCCGCTTTACGCGCTCATGTGCTGTTTAACCGCGATGTGGACTACATCGTGCAAAACGGTCAGGTGGTGTTAATTGATGAACACACCGGCCGGACCATGCCGGGCCGCCGCCTCTCCGAGGGCCTGCACCAGGCGCTGGAAGCGAAAGAGACCGTTCAGATCCAGAGTGAGAGCCAGACTCTCGCCTCTACAACGTTCCAGAACCTGTTCCGCTTCTATCCCAAGCTCGCCGGTATGACCGGTACGGCGGATACCGAGGCGTTTGAATTCCAGCAAATTTACGGCCTGGATGTGGTGGTAATTCCCACCAATAAAGAAATTCAGCGCGAAGATCTCAACGACCTGGTCTACCTGAGCCAGGAAGAAAAGATGGAAGCGATTATTGAGGATGTGAAGCACTGTCGTGAAAAGCAGGCTCCGATTCTCGTTGGTACCGCCTCTATCGAGACCTCGGAAGAGATGTCCCGCAAGTTGCAAAAGGCGGGCATTAAGCACCAGGTTCTCAACGCCAAGTACCACGAGCGCGAGGCGCAGATTATCGCTCAGGCGGGTCGCCCGGGCGCGGTGACAATCGCCACCAATATGGCCGGTCGCGGTACCGATATCGTGCTGGGTGGTAACTGGGAGGCGGAGGCGGCAGCGTTTGCCCAGGAGAAGGGGCGCGAGCTGACGGAAGCGGAACTGGCACAAGCCAAAGAGGACTGGAAGAAGCGTCACGAGCAGGTGATTGCGGCCGGCGGCCTGCATATTATCGGCACTGAGCGCCATGAATCCCGCCGTATCGATAACCAGCTGCGCGGCCGTGCGGGCCGTCAGGGCGACCCGGGGGTTACCCGTTTCTATCTCTCCCTGGAAGATAACCTGATGCGCATCTTCGCCTCCGATCGGGTGAAGAACTTTATGCAGATGCTGGGAATGGAGCGCGGTGAGGCGATTGAGCACCGCATGGTGTCCAACGCTATCGAAAAAGCCCAGCGCCGCGTGGAAGGTCGCAACTTCGATATCCGCAAGCAGCTGCTGGAGTACGATGATGTAGCCAACGATCAGCGCCAGGTGATCTACGGCCAGCGTAACGAGCTTCTGGAAGCCGAGAGCATCAGTGACACCATCTCCGCTATCCGTGAAGATGTGGTCAGTGGCATTGTCTCTGGTTCTATTCCCCCGCAGAGCGTGGAAGAGCAGTGGGATATTCCAGCTCTGGAGCAGCAGCTCTCCGGTGAACTGGGGATTCAGCTCCCGGTACAGCAGTGGCTCGACGAAGACCGCACCCTGCACGAGGAGAGTCTGCGGGAGAAAATTACCACCGCTGCGCAGGAGGCCTATGCAGCCAAGGTCTCCCGTATTGCGGAGTCCTCCGGTGATACCAATCTGATGCCGACAATTGAGCGTCAGATTATGTTGCAGGTATTGGACCAGCTGTGGAAGGAGCACCTTTCCAGCATGGATCACTTGCGTGCGGGCATTGGTCTGCGGGCCTATGCCAACAAAAACCCCAAGCAGGAGTTTAAGCGCGAGTCCTTCCACCTGTTCCAGAGCATGCTGGAGAACCTCAAGCATGAGGTGGTGCGTATCCTTGCCCACGTAGAGCCTATGACTCGCGAGCAGGCAGAAGAGATGGAGCAGCGCCGTCTGGAAGAGCAGCGCAAGCAGCAGCTCGAATTACAGCACGCTCAGGCTTCAGCGCTTCCAGAAGGCGAGTCCAGCGGGCAGCCGGCCACTCCGGCACCGGAGCGTCGCGGCCCTAAAGTTGGCCGCAACGATCCCTGCCCCTGTGGCTCCGGCAAGAAGTACAAGCAGTGCCACGGTAAATTGGCCTCCTCTGCCCAGAGCTAATTTTCCACTGCCGAGATTGAGAAAATACCCCGCTTAGCGGGGTATTTTTTTGTCCGATCAAAAAACTTTCTGCGGAAATTAATATTTATTCCGCAGATAAATCTATTTTTGCCTTGCCTTGCCGGGGTGAGGCTTCAATAATATTGATCAATCATTGGTTTCCGCTATTTCGCTCCGGTGAACAGGGGTTCGGGTTTGCCAGCGCTGTATAGCCCTAAGTTGTTATTTTTATGTCTGAATCATCCATTCCCCTTGTTGAAGGGGTTCGCCTCGCTAGTGTGCCCGCCAGGATCAAAGACTGGGAGCGCAACGACCTGCTGCTGATTGAACTTGCTGAAGGAGCTTCAGTTGCGGCCACGTTTACTCAGAATACATTTTGTGCAGCCCCGGTTACGGTTGCGAAAGAGCATATTGCCAGAGGCGATGTGCGAGCTCTGGTGATCAATGCGGGCAATGCCAATGCCGCTACGGGTGCAAGGGGGTTGACGGATGCTCGGGCTACTTGTGAAGCTGTGGCGGAGGCACTGAAAATTTCTGCACAACAGGTATTGCCCTTCAGTACCGGAGTGATTGGTGAGCACTTACCCATAGAGAGATTGCTCGCCGCAATTCCAAGCTCTACTGCACAGCTGGAGCCCGCTGGCTGGGAGCGGGCGGCCGAAGCCATAATGACTACCGATACCCGGCCCAAAATTGCGAGTCGTAAACTCAAGATTAACGGTGAGGAAATCACGGTTGTGGGGATTGCCAAGGGCTCCGGCATGATCCAGCCAAATATGGCGACCATGCTCGCCTATGTCGCCACTGATGCCGGTATTGCGCAACCTCTGTTGGAGCAAATGGTGCGCGAGGCCGTGGGAGCTTCCTTTAATCGCATTAGCGTAGATGGGGACACCTCAACGAACGACGCCTGTGTATTAATGGCAACCGCTGCGCGGGGGAAGGTGATCGATGATAGCGAGGCTATCAATTATCGGGAGCTGTGCAGGGCAATTACGGAAGTGCATATAGAGCTCGCCCAGGCCATTGTCAAAGATGGTGAGGGTGCAACCAAGTTTGTTACCGTACAAGTGGATGGTGCGCTCAGTAGCGCAGAGGCCCTGGAGGTTGCCTTTGAGGTGGGTGACTCGCCCTTGGTGAAAACGGCACTCTACGCCTCAGACCCCAACTGGGGCCGCCTGGTAATGGCGATCGGCAACGCGATTAAAGGCGAGTTGGACACCGGGAAGGTGGAGATTTTCCTCGATGACGTACAGGTGGTGAGTGCCGGTGGCCGCGCCGCAGAATATCGGGAGCAGGCTGGGGAGCAGGTGTTTTCCAAGCCTGAATTTACCGTCCGAATCGAGCTGGGGCGCGGTGAGAGCAGTGAGCATATCTGGACCTGTGACTTCTCCCACGAGTATGTCACTATCAACGCAGAATATCGGACTTGAGGTAGTAGTGTGAGTAAGGTTGTCCATGTCGCTGTTGGTGTAGTGATCCGAGAGGATGGCAAAATCCTAATTGCCCGCCGCCCCGACCATTTGCATATGGGGGGGCGCTGGGAGTTTCCCGGTGGCAAGGTGGAGCAGGGCGAATCTGTACAGGACGCGCTCTACAGAGAGTTGCTTGAAGAGGTGGCGATTGAGTTACAGGAGCTGCGGCCGCTGGTAGAAATTCGCCACGACTACCCGGAGAAAACCGTGTTGCTGGATACCTGGCAAGTGACACAGTTTGCCGGTGAAGCCCTCGGCCGGGAGCAACAGGAGATCAAGTGGGTATCTGTCGACGAACTGGACAAGTTCCACTTTCCCGATGCCAATCAAGCGATTATTGCGGCAGTCAAAGGGCACTTTTCCTAGCGCCCTTATCAATTTGGCTTCACTCTGAATAGCTGCTGAGCGGCAGCTGTTCAGGTGGGGTTGGATACTTGCTCTCAGTGGCGGGGTTTGTTTGGGTCCAGGTCATCACTCAGTACATCGTCATATACCGATTCCCCGGGAATCTTGTGTCCCTCACTGGCCCACTCCCCCAGGTCAATCAGCTTACAGCGTTCACTACAAAAAGGTTTGAAGGGAAACTTATCACTCCATTCAATGGGCTTTTTGCAGGTGGGGCAGTTGAGTGTCGGGGTTACGCTGGATTTAGGCATAAGATAGTTTGGGCTTAACAGTAATCTGGATTGGAATTGTACTCTAATTAACTTAGCCCGATTCTTTCGACTGGGCAATCTGTAGGTACTTTTGGTGGAGCTGTTCTACCTGAGTTTTAAGCGCGGCCAAGTCTGTAGCGTTGTCCAGCACATCATCGGCTCTCTCTAGCCTCCGCTCCCTGCTCAGTTGGGCAGCCATAATTTTGCGAATCTGCTCCCGCTGGCTGTTATCTCGTGCACAGGCACGCTCAAGCTGCACAGCCTCGGCAAGGTCGACCACACAAATCCGCTCAACGAGTTTATATTGGCCCGACTCAATCAGCAGGGGGGACTCCAAAATCGCGTAGAGGCCCTGGCTTTCGTTTAGCGAGGAGATTATCTCTTGTCTAATCAGAGGGTGTAATAGACTCTCCAGCCACTGGCGTTCGCCCGGATCGTCAAATATCTGTGTGCGCAGCTTGCTCCGGTCTAGCTCCCCATTTTCAAGTAGTATTTCGCTACCGAAGTGCTGGGCGATCTGTTCCAGGGCGGGTTTTCCCGGTTGTACTACCACCCTCGCAGCCCAGTCGGCATCCACCACATGAATACCTAGATCGCGGAAATATCCAGCCGCCGCTGATTTTCCACTGCCGATTCCACCGGTTAAACCTATTGTAAGCACTGGCTAGCCCCCTCAAAAAAGGTCGCGATAAAAATAAAGACCCCAGTCAGATAGCTGGCTGGGGTCATAGTAATGCAATTGGCTGGGGAGTAGTGAGCCGTTTGCTTTAGCTGGCAAGTCCAGAGATATTGAGATACCACCCCATAATTTGATCCCCCCAGAGCATCGCGATCCAGCCGGCACCGGCGAGGTAGGGGCCAAAGGCGATGGGTAAATTGCGATCCCGCCCCATCGCAATACTCCAGCTGATACCGGCAGCGGCGCCGACGGCGGCGGAAAGCAAGATAACCAGCGGCAGCACCTGCCAGCCAAACCAGGCGCCGATGGCCGCCAGGATTTTAAAGTCCCCGGCACCCATACCATCTTTACCGGTAACAATCTTAAAGATATGGAACACCAACCAGAGTGACAGATAACCGGCGATAGCACCGACAACTGCGTCCTGCAACGGGGCAAACACCCCCCAAATATTGATCAGTAAACCGGCCCAGAGCAGGGGTAGGGTGATGTTGTCGGGGAGTAGTTGCTTATCAAAATCGATACCTGTCAGGGCGATAAGGGCCCAGGTAAAGATGCATCCGGCCAACGCCTGCCAGGTGGCCCCCAGCTGCCAGACGACGACAGCAGTTAGGATGCCGGTAATTAACTCCACCACTGGGTAGCGCTTGGGAATACCGGTCCCGCAAGAGCGGCACTTGCCGCGAAGTAGTAAGTAGCTAATAACCGGGATATTTTGCCAGGCCTTGATCTCAGTTTGGCATTTGGGACAGTGGGAGTGGGGTAGCAGCAGGTTGAAGGGCTTTTTTAGCTCCTGCTGTTCTGCGGCAGAGGGTTCTATATCATCAAAGTGGTCATAGAAATCCCGCTTGTACTCCCGCTCCATCATAACTGGGAGACGCAGGATTACTACGTTGAGGAAGCTGCCTACGATTAGGCCTAAAATAAAAGCGCTACCTGAGAGTAGCGCTGGATATAGGAGGAAAATCTCTAGCATTTTTTAAACAACCTGACCCAGCTGGAAGATCGGTAGGTACATGGCGATCATTAGGCCGCCTACCAGGATACCCAGTACAGCCATAATCAGTGGTTCCATAAGTGTGGTGAGATTGTCAACTAGGTTGTCTACAGCTTCTTCATAATAATCAGCGGCCTTACCAAGCATTTCATCTAGGGCGCCGGACTCCTCACCAATAGCTGCCATTTGTACCAGCATAGTTGGGTAAAGTCCTGAAGAGCGCAGGGCAGCATTGAGGGGGATACCGGTAGCGACTGAATCTCGGATTTTAAGTGTTGCCTCTTCGTAAAGGCTATTACCGGTGGCGCCCGCCACTGATTTCAGGGCATCGATAAGGGGGACCCCTGCGGCAAATGTAGTGGAGAGCGTTCGTGCAAACCTAGCTGAGATTGAGTTGTAGGTAATGAGCCCCAAAATCGGTAGTTTTAGGATCAGTCGGTCAAAAAATTCAGCCACTTTTTTGTTGCGTTTTTTTGCTTCAATAGTGCCCCCGATACCGAGGATTACAGTTATTAGCGCAATAAACCAGTTGGCTTGCATCCACTCCGACATGCCGACTACTAACTGAGTAAATGCAGGGAGATCAGCCCCAAAACTGGAGAATGTCTCTGCAAATTGTGGAACAACCTTGACCAGCAAAATTGAAGTTACGACTATTGCCACTACAATCACTGCAATGGGATAGGTCATAGCTTTTTTAATTTTTGCCTTCAGAGATTCTGTTTTTTCTTTATAAGTGGCAATCCTATCCAGCATGGTCTCAAGAGCGCCTGATTGCTCACCTGAGGCAACTAAGTTACAAAATAGATCATCAAAATAGAGCGGGTGCTTGCGTAAAGCATCAGCAAATGCAGTGCCAGAGGAAACTTCATCGCGAATTTTAAAGATTAATTCTTTAACCCCCTGATTATCCAGGCCGTCTGCAACAATATCAAAACTTTGCACCAAGGGGACACCCGCTTTCATCATGGTAGCCATTTGGCGAGTGAAAAGTGCAATATCAGCGGGCTTTACTTTTTTCTTTCCGCCTCCAAACAGGGGTTTGGGCTTCTTTTGAACACGGTTGGCAATAATGCCCTGCTTACGCAGCTGGGCTTTAACTAGGGCGGGGCTAGTGCCGCTGATCTCGCCTTGAACTTTAGCCCCTTTGCTATCCACACCCTTATAGATGTACTCAACTGCTGTGGTACTAGCCATATCTGCTCTTCCTGCTTTCTATCCCTTGCATATAGTTCTCTAAAATACAAGAGTTAATACTCTATTCTTCACGTTGGTTGTCGCTAACATGTTAGAGCATACAGCTCATTTCTTCAGGCTTGGGTTGAGCCTGATATTTTTCGCTATATGCCGAATTCAGCGAGCCCCTGAATTTTAGTTTCTCAGCCAGCTGTTAGTCCTTGGTCACCCTGTTGGCCTCTTCCAGGCTGGTAACCCCCATCACGACTTTGCGTAGGGCGGATATTCTCAGGTTATTAAAGCCCTCTTCTCGCGCTTGGTCGGCAATTTGAATGGAGTTGCCGCCCTCCATTATAATTCTGGAGATGCCGTTAGTAATGCGAACCACTTCATACACACCTACGCGCCCTTTATAGCCTTTAGAGCAGTGTTCGCAGCCCACTGGTTGAAAAATGCTCCAGTCACTTGTGGGGATTGTGACCATTGAGAAACCTTCGGCCTCTAATACTTCAGGAGGGAGTGTAATCGGCTTTTTACATTCATTGCACAGTCTTCGAGCTAGGCGCTGTGCAATAATCACACTCACAGAGGTGGCAATATTAAAAGTGGGAACGCCCATATTCATTAGGCGGGTCAGGGTTTCCGGTGCTGAGTTTGTATGTAGGGTTGATAGCACCAAGTGGCCGGTTTGCGCCGCCTTAATGGCGATTTCGGCCGTCTCTAGGTCCCGGATTTCTCCCACCATAACAATATCCGGGTCTTGTCGAAGGAATGAGCGCAGGGCCTCGGCAAAGTTGAGGCCGACCTTCGCAGAAACATTGACCTGGTTAATTCCCTCCAGATTGATTTCTACCGGGTCTTCAGCAGTGGAGATATTGCGCTCCGGGGTATTGAGAATATTGAGCCCGGTATACAGAGAGACCGTTTTCCCGGACCCGGTAGGACCTGTAACCAGAATCATTCCCTGCGGCTGGGCCAGGGCGTCCATATAGATTTGCTTTTGCTCATCCTCATAGCCCAGGGCATCGATTCCAAGCTTGGCGGAGGAGGGGTCAAGAATACGTAGAACAATTTTCTCCCCCCACAGAGTTGGCAGGCTATTAACGCGAAAATCGATAGCCTTGGTTTTGGAAAGCTTCATCTTGATGCGGCCATCCTGAGGCACTCGTTTCTCAGAGATATCCATCTTGGACATCACTTTGAGGCGCGCAGAAAGTCGAGAGGCGAGCTGAATAGGGGGTTTGGCGATCTCATGTAGGACCCCGTCAGTGCGAAACCTCACCCTGTAGGATTTTTCATAAGGCTCGAAGTGGATGTCCGAAGCGCCAGTGCGTATCGCATCGAGAAGCACCTTGTTTACAAAGCGGACTACAGGTGCTTCATCTCCACCGGGCTCTTCGTCATTGTGATGATCGGAATCGCTTTCGCCGACATCAAGGCTGTCGAGTTCTTCGTCTTCCATGCCATCAAGGCCTGCCCCCATATCTTCACTTTGGGACAGGTAGCTTTCGATAGCCTTGGCCAGCTTATCGGCCTCTACTATGACGGGGTCAGTACTTAGTCCGGTGTTAAAGTTTATCTCATCTAGGCCGGCAAGGTTGGTTGGATCTGCCACCGCCACAAACAGCCTATTGCCCCTCTTATACAGCGGTAGAGCAAAGTGTTTACTGATAAGCTTTTCGTCGATAATGCCTTTGGGGATTAACTCAAAATTATAGCTCCCAAGGTCATATAGCGGCGTGCCGAATGATTGCGAAGCAATTTGGGCAAGCTCTGAGCTTTTAACTAGCTTGGCCTCCACTATATGCTGGGCAAAGCTTTGAGTCTCTCTGCGGGCCGCCTTAATTGCGGATAGAGCGGTTGGTTCGTCGAAAATTTGATCGGCAACCAAACGTTTGGCTAAGCCGCTAAGAGGAGAAACTGTCATTGGTTACACTGCCGGATATAGGTTACTGTGTGCTTCTGCTTAAGGCGCTGAGCTTTAAATCTAGGGGTATTGTATAACTCTTCGATGCTTCTAGCTTCTAGAATGTGAATGACTCGGAAGCCTTGCTGCCGGATTGCAACTTCAGTATAGGCTGCAGCCATTTGCGGCGAGTTGCACACAACACCTGCAGCTTTCAAGAGCTCGTAGAACTGTTATGAAATTATTCAGAAGCCCCTAAGATGTATGTTTGAGCATCAGGCGAAATATAGCGAAATAATGAACATGAGCCAACAAGTTGAACACTTAGCGATAGGTCTACAAGCTGGCCGTCAAACGCCAGGGAGTGACAATTTTTGTCAGGTGTGAGGAGGTTATGTCAGTTTTAGGCTGTTTGCCTACCCCTGCAGGTGGTCGCGTAACTAATAAAATAGTTGCGGTAAGCAGCTGAAATAAATGTTTGTTAATTTTGGCATGAAGCTTGTATATTACTCAGCGATGTCCTCACGGGATTCACTATTATCAATAGTCTGTATGGAGACGGTTACAATGAAAAAGCAACAGGGCTTTACTCTTATTGAATTGATGATCGTAGTTGCGATTATCGGCATCTTGGCAGCAGTTGCCCTTCCGGCTTACCAAGATTACACAGTTCGTGCTCGTGTTTCTGAAGGCCTTACCCTGGCCTCCGGTGCGAAAGCGACTATTTCTGAGAATATTGCCAATAATGGTGGTGCAATTGCTACTTCTGGTAACTGTACTGGTGTAAATACATTTACATCTGCGGTTGGTAGTGTGGCTAGCCTGGCATGTGCAGATGCCTCGGGAGTTATTACTGTTACTATGGCGAGTAATGCCAACGATGTTTCATTTACTATTACCCCGACATCCTCCTCGACCGGTAGTGGAGTTACATGGGCATGTGGGGGTGTTAGCACCAACAATATGAAATATGTTCCTGCCGAGTGTCGCAACACTTAATTGATCTGAATGAAAAAACCGCTAGATATAGCGGTTTTTTCATTTTTAGCGAACCTTTTGAATGAATCATTTAGCTTTTAGGGCTGATTACTTTATAGCTAGAAATAAAATAATCTCTTGGACTCTATTTTTTAGCTTTATTCTTTGGTTTCTGTTCTCGTTAGGGCTCTTGGGAGTACCCTTAACACTTGAAATGAGTGGATATGATTTTAAGCGATCATCGCAAATTGTTCTCATTTCCCTGCTCTCCTTTATTCTTGCAGTAACAAATCCCTGGGGTGACCTGTTTAAAAATTCCGATACGCGGACATGTAAGAATATATTCATACTAATCTTTATATTACTCTTTATGGGAGCGTTGTTTTCGGAAAATACTCCCCAGTCACTGTTTGAAAGTTTACACTGGGCGCTCTTATTTTCTATTTTTTTATCTGGCTATTATATCCAGAAGGCGGCTCTTGTTGAAAAGCTTATATTTGTACTGCTCTTCCTTCACTCCTGTTTGATATTCAAGTCTTCAATCTACTTTGTATTGGACGTTTACTTGACTGGTTCTATTAGACCAAGTGTTTTCTATCCATTTGTGGTCTCGATAAGGTTTTTCAATCAAATCCAAGCTTTCTTTATCCCATGCTTAGTGATGTTTATACTTCATCCCCGGTGGGGAAGCCTTGCTGTAGTGCTGCTTTTCATAAACTTATTTTTGGCTCTTTCGGGAGGTGCGCGTGGATTGCTGTTATCTGTGCTTGCTACTGGCGTCATTGCTTTTTTATTCTTAAGGAACTGCAGGCGGTATATAGTTTGGGCTTTATTGGTTTTTTTAGCTGTGTGTTTTTTTTACGGGGCGCTGCTATATATTTTGAATGTCGAATTTGTTCAAGGAGCGGATTCCCCTTTTCGTACACATAGCTCCGGTCGGATTTATATGTGGCAGGAGTTGGTCGAGAATATGTCGGCAGCTCACTTAATACTGGGGGCTGGGCCAGGAGCTTATGCCTTTACAGATTTTATAAGATATGAAGGGCACCCGCATAATAGTATTCTTCAATTCCTCTATGAGTGGGGGGGGGTGGCAACCTGCTGTTTAATATATTTGGCTGCTCTAATTTTGCATCGATGCTTTAAAGTTATTAAGCATGAAGCTGAAGAGAAAGCTCAGGTGTTAAAGGGGGTTTTTCTTTCATCAATATGTGCAGGGATCTATTCATTACTCAGTGGAATTATTGTAATGCCTATCCCTCAAACATTGATGCTTATGTATATGGGTATTCTATGGTGGCTAACACCGCCCGTTAGCCACCAAGGTGAAGTAGTGCTGAAAATTTCTGTATTTACACGAATATTGAGCAGTATGTTAATTCTCATTATTCTATTTGTATATATTTTTATGTCTATCTATTACCTGAGTCAGCAGTCAAACAACTCGATAGATTCCAGAGGACCAAGATTCTGGTTAAATGGGGCTCCAATTGTAGCACCCTAGTAAGCATTTTTAGCTGTTATAACTGTCGGTAGAGTTAAGAGCAATACCCTGATGTCTAGCCAGATTGACCAGTGGTTAATATAATGAAGATCGCATTCAATTCTTGCGCGCAGCTTGTCGGTAGTGTCAGTCTCACCGCGAAAGCCATTGATTTGTGCCCAACCAGTAATACCCGGTTTTACTTTGTGTCGAAGCATATAGCCGTCAATTAGCTTTCGGAAGTGCTCATTATGAGCCACTGCATGTGGTCGAGGTCCGACAATAGACATTTTTCCCTGAATAACGTTAATGAGCTGCGGTAGCTCATCAAGAGAAGTTTTACGCAAAAAGCGTCCAATTGCGGTTACGCGAGGATCATTTTTGCGAGCTTGCACAACGTGAGCCCCATTCTCTAGAGTGCTCATTGTGCGGAATTTCCATACTCTTATGGGGCGGCCATCGAGTCCGTACCTTAACTGTTTAAAGATAATCGGACCATTTGAGGTGGCTTTTATTGCTAGTCCAATTAACACCATAAGAGGTGAGAATAAAATTAGGAGAATAGAACCTAGCAATAAATCTTCGGAGCGCTTAATCCAGCTGTTGATACCCTCGATTGGGGTGTCGTAGATACTTAGTATACTGCTGCCTCCTACTTGATGCCAGCGCGAATGAAGAAAGCTTTGAACAAAAAGGTTTGGAAGGATGTATACAGTTGCTGTTGTATCTGAAAATAATCTTAATATATTTTGTATTTGATCTTCATCCTTCATGGACAAAGCAATATAAATGTATTCTAGTTTCCCTAGCTTTGCCTCTGAAACGGCATCATTAACGCTCCCAAGGACATTGAAATTTTTATTCCTAATTAATTTTTGGTCACATGAGCTTGCTTCAGGCGCGCTATAAAACCCTTTGATTCGAATGCCATGGTGAGATTCTTCTGCTAAGTCAGCCGCTAATTGTATGCCAGGTTGGGTAATGCCAAGAATGGCGCCTGTGCGAGTATTGTGATTGTGAGAGCGAATATGAAAAAGTATAACTCTTAAAAGGTATCTCCATAGAGATAGGGAGGCGGCCGTACTTAGAAACCAAAACCCAATGACCAGCCGAGAATAAGCTTCTCCTGTTTTGCTGAAATAGGTAATCAGAAGAAGAGATGTGCAAACAAGGCCCCAGCTAATAAGCGTCAACCCTAGCATGCGGGTATAGGTATCAACTCTCCAGGATCGGTATAAGTTTACCGATTCGGAAAAAAAAATAAATAAGGTTGAGCTAAGAAAACCAATAAAAAGCCAGTTTTTTGTTACTTCATGATTAAGTAATGCGCAACACAGAAAGAGAGAGCTTAAAATAACTACTAAATCGATTGTTCGATATAATGTAGCTAGGCTACTCTGATGGTGGGGTCTCCACCTGGGTTTCATATCATATAGCATAAATTTTTCAGGCCTCCGGGCTAGAGCTGTTATATGGTATGATCTTTATATATATTTTGCCATCTATATATTGGCAAGCAGGAGCGCTCACCTTTTCCCTTCAAGCTTCAGTTCAACTTGTTGTTGAATAAGAATGATGGTTATCGAAAGGGTTAAGCTAAGTAGAAAAGTGCCCCCTCCCAAGTTAGGCTAAGATGAAAATTAATTTTTAGTCCGAAAGGGGGCTCCTAGCCCTGACAGGAAGGTGCGTGTGCTCCAATAATACTTGACAAGCCCATAGCAATTCTGGCATATGAATTGCCGTAGAATATGCAAAGCAGCTGTCATGAGGCGAGCGAGCAGTCTGAGTCTTGTAAAATAAAGCATAAGGGACTACGCAGTCAGTATCTCCAGATTCTAGAAAAAGGCTTTATTAGAGGGGTGAGGAAATTTGTCAGCGGTATCCCATTGCCTTTTCTGCCGGGAGAGTGGCTATTTTGCCCCATTAGAAATGGGGGGCAAGCCGTCGGTTTTGATCGGCTTGTAACTGAAGCCCTAAGTTTTGTACACAAATGCTCCAGTGAAAATTACTGCTCCGATAAGCTCTACAAGGGTATCGAGAGCTTCAACGCCATCTAATGTAGGTAAGATCAGATACCTAACTCGCGAGGGATACTGACGACTATCTAATCAGCATATGCTCTACTCCAGGGACGGCCCTAGATTTACCGTAAGGCTCAAGCGATTTCAGTCGGGAAGTTAGGCTATTCCTCTGTATTAGGCTTTGAATAGGGTTCAAATATGTGTATAAAACACAGCTGAAGCCTTTGGTTTCATCGGGGGATGTTTTTTGCGCAATGCTTTTTAGGTTTTCATTTAATTATACTGGTGTGTTTTCCAGCTTTAACCTGAAGCTCTTTTGTATTCTATATATCAGAACGGTTAATTTTAAGGGGTGCGTGAGAAGTTTCTCTTGGGGATATATTTCAAGGTGTAATTTACTGGGGGTGCAATGCAAAAAGATGATGCCTGGAGAGCTCTGCTTAAAGCTCTTCCCAAGAGTATTGGTGGAAGATATTTAGTTTATCTCGCTCAATTGATATCGATAATGACGCTGGCAAGATTGTTTTCGCCAGAGGAGTATGGTGTTTTTGCCGCAATGCAGGTTTTTATTTTTTTCTTTCAAATAATTTCTGAATTGGGTGTTGTACCGGCTATAATTAATGAAAAGGAAATATCATTAGGTCTTAGGGATGGGGTTTTTACGCTTACTTTTTTTTCAGGCATAACAGTCGGTGTTGTTTTTTGGTTGATATACCCTTTTGTAGGCTTGCTGTATGAGATGAGCTTTGATGCTCGATTGGCTATACCATTAGCGCTATCTGTTTTTTTTGGTTCTCTTTCGGTTGTGCCATTGGCGATTTTGCAGAGGGAACATTTTTTCTTGCCGATAGCTTATTGTGAATTCTGGGCTGAAATAATTTCTTTAATGCTGGTTTTTGTCTTATTTTTATTTGTTGATACTATTTTAATTTTGGCATTTAGATTTTTTATTTTATCTGTTTTGAAATTTTGTTTTTTTTGGGTGGCTTGCCTAAAGTCAAAAGTCGGTGAGCCTCGCTTTGGGGGGGAGTTTTATTTGGTGAGATCTTTGTTTAAGTTTTCATGTAATCAGATGGGGTTTAATATTGCAAATTTTTTCTCTCGAAGTCTGGACAACCTTTTAGTGGGGAGGTACTTCGGTGCTTCAGGCTTGGGGGTGTATGAGCGAGCTTACGGGTTAATGCGCTACCCCTTAATGCTCATTACCTTTGCAATGAACCCCGCAATTCAACCTGTGCTCACCAACTCAAGGGATGACTTAAAAAAAATTGAATATGTTCATAATTTATACGTCAGAAAATTATCTTTGGTGGCGATCATAGTTGGAGTTGGGGTTTATCTATATGCTGATGTTGTGGTGGCGGTTGTGCTGGGTTCTCAGTGGCGCGAGGTTATTCCAGTGCTAAAGATATTGGCACTTTCGTTGCCTGTCCAGATTGTTTTAAGTTCAAGTGGCTCATTTTTTCATGCGGCAGCCCGCCCCGACTTGCTTTTCAAGCTTGGTGTTTTTTCCTGTTTCACAAATTGTGTGTCTATGGGGGTGGGTATTTGGTTTGGATCTATAGAAACTCTTTGCTGGGCTCTTTTGTGTAGTTTTTCAGTTAATTTCTTTATATGCTACTTTGTTATGGGTTTTTTTTTACTGCCGAGTGGTTTTTTAGGGGTTTTGAAGAGTCTAAAGTATGTAATTTATGGAGAGTTTCTTTTTGTTGGGGCTGTCTTGTTTTTATAGCTAATGTGAAATATTCCATTTTCTAATTGTCTAACTGGTCAAATATTGATTGGTTATATTGGGGTTGGGTTTTAGTTGTGAGTTTTATGCCATTTGTAAAAACCTTAGATTATAAAGTTTCTGTTTATGTGGTCTCATGTAATAGGGCAAGAAAACTTTTTCGCTGCTTAAGTTCTATTTTGAATCAAAGTCACCCAAGTTTTGAAGTTATTGTTGTGGATAATGGTTCTTCAGATGATAGCTTGCGTGTACTTGAGAGTTTTTCTCGAAAAAATGTAAATTTACGATATTATGCATTGAGTAAAAATATGGGAGCCTGTTTTGCTAGGAATTTAGCTATAAAGCTGGCTTGGGGTGAATATGTTACAGGTGTTGATGATGATGATGAGTGGCTGCCCGGCCGGTTATCTGGATTGCATTCGGCCTACTCAGAAAAACTTGCTTTTGTTTATTCGGATGATGTGTTTATATTTTCAGATGGTTCACGTAAGCCAACGGCGAGGCCAGAAGTTGTAACACTGTCTAGCATTAGATATCAGAATGATGTAGGAAATCAGGTGTTCTCCTCTTTGGAGAAGTTTAAGAATGTTGGATTTTTCGATGAAAGCCTAACCTCGGCCCAGGATTATGATATGTGGTTAAGGATGGTTGAAAAGTATGGTCAAGCAGAGAAGGCTAAATGTGCTGGGCAATATATACATGTAGGTGGGGATGATAGAATTACTGCTTATCCAGAGAAAAAGTTTGGTTATTTGGCCTTTTATAGAAAGCATAAAGAGAGGTTGACTTTAAATCAAAGACGGCACCAGTTGTTAATGATAAAATATATGTGCCAGAGGTCAATTTCGATCAGAATGTATTTTAAGTTGTTTTCTTTTGTAAAGATTAAAAGAAAAATATCAGTTTTTTTCAAGCGTGTTGTTTTTAAGTTGACTTATCCGTATTGATTTTGTTTTTTGTGCGTTGAGGTCTTGCTTGTTTGAAGGTGTTATTTTGTTGGGTGTTCAATATGAAAATTTCCAGTAAGATTGGTGATACTTGGAGTGAGGGCTGTACCCATATATTTATCAATATGTATTCATACTTTAGGTTGCGAGAGTTTTTTAAGTCGGGGTTTGTGGAGGGGCGAATTTTGATTGACGGTCAACTCTTGGTTTTTCTTTTGGGAATCATAGGTGTTGGAAGCTTTAAAAGGTCGAGTTTTGATATGACCTCACTTGCACCTAAGGTATTTTTACATGCGGAGAAAAATAAGCAAGCAGTTTACTTTGTTGGATCTACTCAGGAGGCGATATCAGATGCTATAGATAGTATCCTTAGTGTATTCCCTAATCTTGAGTTGGTTGGTTTCCATCATGGTTTTTTTGAGGTCGAGAGTGATCAAGCGGCTGTCATTAATGATATCTGCAAAAAAAAACCTGATCTAGTAGTTGTCGGAATGGGGTCGCCAAAGCAAGAGTTATTCTTGTTGGGGCTCAGGAATGCGGGATGGAGGGGGACAGGATTTACGTGCGGTGGTTTTTTTCATCAGTCAAGGTCGAATGTTAACTACTATCCTAAGTGGGCCGATAAATTTGACTTGCGCTGGCTATACCGTATTTTTGATGAGCCTAAACTACTGTTCCGTTACTCAATATATTATCCATTGTCTGTTGTATTATTGGTATGGGATTTTAAAATCCGTCGAAGGTTTTCGTAAAAGTGTATAGCTATAGTATAATTATTCCTACGTTCAATAGGGTTGGTACTATTGGTCGGGCCATTCAGTCTTGCTTGGATCAGAATCGTGAAGATTTAGAAGTCATAGTTGTTGATGATGGTTCTTCGGATGGCACCGCCGAATATTTAAAATCGATCACCGTGGATAATTTTATTTATATATTCCAGGAGAATCAAGGAGCCTCTGCGGCTAGAAATAAAGGTTTATCATTAGCAAGGGGTCGCTATATATGTTATTTGGATTCGGACGATTTTTTTGTTGTAGGTAGGTTTGATGTTTTGGACTTTTATCGCAGCCATATGGATTCTGGTTTTGTTGTTTGTTCTAGGGTTTTGATTAGGCGCGCATTTTCTGAGTCCGTATCACCAGTAAACTTGTATTCTTCAGATTTTAATTTTTCAGAGTATATTTTTTGCTACGATGGTTTTTTTTCTACCCCAGGAATTGTTTTTTCACGAGCGTTAGCATCTCAAGTTCTTTGGGATGTAAATTTAGGTTACGGTGATGATACTGATTATGTGATTCGACTAAAAAATTCGGGTATGAAGTTTTTAATGCTTGAGGATGTGCTTACTATCGTGGATGATAGTGACGTTTTTGGCAGGCTTTCACTGAAGAAGGACTTCCAGGCAGTCAATAGCTGGTATGACAAGCATAAAATTTTTCTCACAGATAGGTCTGATCTGGCTTTTAAGGTTAAGCATTTGAGTTTTCATGGTTTTTGGATAAGGCCATTTTATTTTTCTGGATTATTTTTTTTGAGTATTTATCGTGGAGTCTTCTCCGTCTCAATTGGTTTAAAGTATTGGTTTCGATCAATTTTGCCTGTTTCTGTCTATAAGTACTTCACCAATTTTCTGAGGAAAGTGTGATGATGTGACTCTAGCGGAGAAATATTCTGTCCTGAAAGACTGCTAAGCCTTACGAAACCAGGGTTTTATGGGGTCGCAGAATGGAAATCTCGATCGGTTTTTACTGTTCTGAGTTGGATGCGGGGGAAAATGTATAACCTAAATACTTAAGGGTGATTGAGTTCGAGGATGCCGATCTGTGTGGAAGGTTAGTGTGTTTTATTGAATAAATTTTCATTCTAAAGGCCTGTAATTATGGATTTAAAGGTTTTTTTAAGTGTAAAATCCCAGGTTGATAATATGGGTGAGGCACACCTGCCTGTGAGAAATTTCAGTGGGGTCAGGTAATTTAATCTCTTCTTTTTCGAGTGCCATTAACCCTGTGATTCTATAGTTCCGAATGATTTCGTAATATTTTTTAAAGCTTCGAAGGCTAGACTTCTTGAGGAATTATCCGGGGTTTGCCTAACTCAACACTTCGGACACTTTTATGCCGCAATTGCCCCGTAATCGCTGTAGCGATCATAAATGTAGCTGACTTTTTCACAGCTTCGGTCCAGACCTAAGCTGCTAAAAACCCTATTCATCAGATGCTGGTTGAACTTGCGGCGCTTCCAGCTGGCGATTGAGATAACTGTAGATGCATCTGTCTGCGTCTCTCTGCGATCTTCAAATTTTAGCAAATTCAGCGCTGTCAGCGACGCATTAACATGAAGGTTTATGGCTTCCTTTCGTACGGATTGGCAGTGAGTTAATCCGGTGTATTGCTTCGCATCCCTGAATAAGAACTCTATTTGAAATCTTGATTTGTAGTACGAGACCAATTTCACTGCATCTAAATTCGTATCTGTAGAATACAGTAGCGCACTTCCTTTTTTATCTTCATCGATAGTCTTGAGCAGCACCACGCGTATGGCGCGTTTTAAAAATTTGGTGCGCACCACCTTCGTGTAGACTTTAACTTGAGCATCAAAAATTCCAGCAAAATCAAAACGGCATAAATCTTCAAGGTCAACTTTTCCGTCAAACCGTTTAGGGCGTCCCTGACCGTTGTATTGCCCCTCGTATAGCCACTGCAAATTAGCATCAATCCGTAACTTTCCAACGATATGCATTCCTTCCTGAAGAATTGGATTAACAAATGAATTTTTGCTATAAAATGCGTCTGCTACAAGGTATTTAATCCCAAGATCAAGCAACTTCGGTAGAACTTTGAGAGCATGGCTCACATATTGTTCAACCCTCGATTTCCCTTCTTCATCGATCGTTTGCTGGGAATCTATGGCATAGGCAGTATTTGTCTTCAAGTCGGTGACACTGATCGTAGAGATCTCAAGGCCGCGTTGTGATTCTCCAGCGCTGCCGTTATAAAACCACCCTACGCCATCAGTCTTTTTGCCGGATTTACTGATGAAACTGGCATCAGTAGCGGCGACACATTCACGATTTTCTTGGAGTTTGCTGGCAAATAATGTGGTGTTAAACTGGGTAAAGTCAAAGCATCTATGTGACCAGCGTCGATAACGTTTCTCACTTGAGGTACTGAATCTGGCCAGATTCAGATAGGTCGCCTTGCCTCGAAAGACCATCAGTACCGACAATAGAGCCATCATAAATTTCTGCTGGGGCTTACCAACACTGGACATTTTGGCAAAAACTGTTTTAATTGTGTCTTCCATGGGCGGTTACTGCGTTAATTAGACTTCGTAAACCTTATTCTCTCAGTCTCCGCCCATGGATTCCAGCACCACGCCCCCAATTTCCCCCTCAAAACTGTCCGAAGTGTTGCTAACTATAAACCCCATGCAAAAACCACTCCTGCGTCGTAAGATCCTGAAAAACCCAGTAGAACTGCTCTCCCGCATTTTTTGCGATGTAATAATTCCGTCCATGACGTCCGTGTTGCCACCAGTGGCCATCAACTCGCTCTGGCCCCTGTAATAATTGTAACTCTCCCTGGTAAAATAATTTCCCCTCAGTACTTTCCAATTTGCTGGGGCGGGGCAGTAGCCAGTTGGGGCGTGGTGCCTTGATGGGTGTAATTTGTTGACCCCGAGAATGATTTTTAATAATCAGGGCGTCTGCATTTTGCCAGGCTTGTTCCGGGAGAGCGCTCTCTTTTAGGCTGATCCCGGAGAGAGCTTGATGGCCGAGGCGGGCTTTTAATTTGTCTAAAAGTCGCCGCTTGCGCTGCACTCGATTGCCTTGGTTAAAAAAGTCCTCATCCCGCAGTTTCTGCTCTAGAGGAAGCAGGTGATTACAGCTTAAACGGATAGACTGTATCGGTTGCTCGAGTGTCACGCTTTCCAGTTGTAGTTTGGTCAGGGCGATTAAATGCTGGAGGTCGAGTTGTGGGCTGGAGACTTCTACGCTGATTAAGTGCTCTTTACTCTGACCGAAAACCATATACCAGTGCAATTGTGGGGCGTAAAGCTGACGTCGCTGTAACTGTGAGCAGAGCTCTCTGAGCAGGCGCCCGATCGGGAACAGTAGTTGTTCGTTACTATCCAGGGGGCTGGGGAAAAATAGTTCACTGCGGAACTCTACTGGTGGCGAATAGAGACAGACGGGGTCTTGGCGGCTTCCACTCAGGCGTGCCAGGTAGTCCACAAATGAGTGCCCAAAACGCGAGCCTACCTCTGAGAGGGGGCTGGCCAGCAGTTGGCTTACTCTTTTGATGCCACAGGCATAGAGCTTGGCGATGGTTTTGTTATCGCAATCGAGCAATTTACTGGGGGCAGAGTTGATCCACTGTCTCCACTGCTGGGGGCTGGGCGGGGTGTTGGTCTGTGCGAGCCACTGCCGGTGCTCCGCTAGCTGGCTCAGCATATAGGCCGCACTGGGGCTGTGGCCCAGTGCCATTAGGTGATTAATCCCCATTTGCTCAAGTTCGCAATCCAATTGTTCCAGCAATGCCCTGATGCCGCCGTTGGCGTGCGGGCAGCGGCTAAGCTCCAGGTAGAGCTGGGCCGTTGTGCTCTCACTATGACTTGTAGGGCTTGCCGGCCGGGGCGAGACCAGTGGGGTAAAACTGTAACCCCATTGGGCCAGTTGCTGCAGCTCTCGTTGTTCCCGCTGGGGGTCGCGCTGTAATAGCTGCAAATTCGCGCAGAGGGTCAAGGCTGTAGTGATACTGAGGCCGGCCTCTATGCCACACTGGGATGCAGCAGTGTTGCGGTCAATTACCAGCTGTCTCTCAACAACTACTTGAGGCGAGGCCTTCTCTCCTTGTTGTTGTGCGCGGGTCAGCACTTCCAAAGGGAGCCTGGGGAACTGAATACAGAGCCAAAGCATCGGGTTACTCCGGGGCTATTTAGTGCAGTGGCTGCTCGCGGCAGGCCAGTTGCGCCGCTCTCGCCAGGTAGAGATGTTGGCCATAGGGGCCGCCGGATTGTTGTAGGAGCTTCAGCGCCAGCTGTGTTTCTTCGGGTTCGAGCTGTAGCCGCAGCTGTGCTGGTGAGGGGGTTGTCGATTCACTCTGGGGGCGAAAGTGGAAGTGCAGGCAGTCGCCATTGCGCGCTGCCTGCTGTAGGCGGCAGAGGTCTTTGTGAGCTGGGGACAGGCGTCCCTGCCAGCTGAGCAGGGCACCACAGCCACCGGATTGCAGGGATTGCTCTATCGCCCAAAGCGTATCCTTGAGGCCCCGGGGGTGTAGGATCAGCAGGTTCTCCAGGCAGATACCACTGCTGGCCAGTGCTGGTGCGTAGGGGATATAGGGGGGATTGACCAGTATGACCATCTGTCCGCTCTGAGTGAGATTGGCCAGCGCCGGAAGTAATAGTGTGAGTTCGCCGATGCCTGTCTGATCGAGCAAGAGTTCTATACTGGCCCCTCGGGGCCAACCGCTACTTGCGAGGAGTGTATCGAGGCTGGGGTGGCCACTGGCAATGCCGGTATGTTGCTGTCGGGGCTCATTCGCCGCTGGCCAGATATCGCTTATGGGGAGTAGTTCTGCCGCTGTCTGGTAGCTGGGTCGACTCTCTAACGGATCGTTTTCTATAAATTTTTCTACAACACCCACGATTTCATCCCTCAATCTTGACCGAATCTGGCCTATATCTCCGGTTAAGTCTGTACGTGCATACAGTTGTACTGTTGATTTATACAGTATTCATTTGGTGGCAGCAAGTGAGAAATCATTGGATTGCCACTTTTTTGCACAGCCCAAACCGGCTATGATTCGGCCTCTTTAATTGAGCACTAATTATTCTATTCAGGGGGACGGAGTGAGTATCAAGTCCGACAAGTGGATTCGCCGCATGGCAGAGCAGCACGGCATGATTGAGCCTTTTGAGGCCGGTCAGGTACGCCATAATGACGATGGCGACCGGCTCATCTCCTACGGCACTTCCAGCTACGGTTATGACGTGCGCTGTGCCCGTGAATTTAAGATCTTTACCAATGTTCACTCAGCCACGGTTGATCCGAAGACCTTTGATGAGAACAGCTTTGTGGATGTGGAGGGCGATCACTGCATTATCCCGCCAAACTCCTTTGCTCTGGCGCGCACAGTGGAGTATTTCCGCATTCCGCGCTCTGTGTTGACGGTTTGCCTGGGTAAGTCCACTTATGCTCGCTGCGGTATCATCGTCAATGTGACGCCGCTGGAACCGGAGTGGGAAGGGCATGTGACTTTGGAGTTCTCCAATACCACTAATCTGCCGGCAAAGATCTATGCCAACGAGGGTGTGGCACAGATGCTGTTTTTCGAGTCCGATGAAATCTGTGATGTGTCCTATGCCGATCGCGGCGGTAAATACCAGGGGCAGCGCGGCGTGACTCTGCCCCGCACCTGATTATCGGTTTTACTGCGGTACGATTTTTTATCTATGACAGAGGTTTCTTCCAGTCAGTTGCCCGATCGCGTCGATGTGTTAGTCATCGGCGCCGGGGCGGCGGGACTGATGTGCGCAGCCACAGCGGGCCAGCGCGGGCGCAGTGTGCTGGTATTGGATCACGCCAATAAAGTCGGCAAAAAAATTCTGATGTCCGGTGGTGGTCGCTGTAATTTCACCAATCTCTACACTACGGCAGAGAATTTTTACGGTAATAATCCCCATTTTTGTAAGTCCGCTCTGGCCCGCTATAGCCAGTGGGATTTTATTGCCCTGGTTGAGAAGCACGGGGTTGCCTACCACGAGAAAACCCTCGGTCAGCTTTTTTGTGACAATAAATCCAGGGATATCGTCGACCTGTTGTTAGCGGAATGCCGTGCGGCCAAGGCGCAAATCCGCACTCGCTGTAGTATTACCCAGGTGAAAGCAGTGGGGCAGGGGTATCGGGTCGAAACCAGTATGGGAACGGTTGCCTGTGAGTCCCTGGTTGTGGCTACCGGCGGTCTCTCTATCCCCACCATGGGGGCGAGTGGATTTGGCTATGAGATTGCCCAGCAGTTTGGACTGGAGATAGTCCCGACACGAGCCGCACTGGTGCCGTTTACCCAGCATAAACGCCAGTTGGAGCGCCAGAGCACCCTGCCCGGTACCTCTCTTTCGGTGACAGCCTCTTGTGCTGAGGGCAGTTTTCACGAGCAGATGCTGTTTACTCACCGGGGGCTAAGTGGCCCTGCGGTTTTACAAATCTCCAGTCACTGGCGTGAAGGTGAGGCAGTGACATTTGATTTGGCGCCAGATAAAAACTTGGCGGAGTGGTTGCTGCAGCGTCGACAGCGGAGTCCGGATAGCCACCTGCATAGTGTACTGGCAGAAGTTTGGAGTAAAAAGCTGGTACAGTTTTTCTTGCAGCGGGCACAAATCAGCAGCCGTCCCCTAAAGCAGTTTGGGGAGGTGGAATTACAACAGCTGGGTGACAAGCTGCAGAGTTGGAAGTTGATGCCGGCAGGCACTGAGGGGTATCGCACCGCTGAGGTGACTTTGGGCGGGGTCGATACCGCACAGGTTTCTTCTCGAACTATGGAGTGTAAAACTCAGCCGGGGCTTTATTTTGTCGGTGAGGTTCTCGACGTTACCGGTTGGCTCGGTGGATTTAATTTTCAGTGGGCCTGGGCTTCAGGGCATGCCGCAGGGGAGGTGGCTTAATGGGAGATGTGATTCCTTTTAAAAGAAAAACTACTTGGCAAAAGCACAAGGGCAGTACTCTGTGTAGAGAGGGCTTTCACAAGTGGAAAGTAGTTACTGAGCGCAAGTTTGATGTGAAGCAGGGGAAATTAGTCACTGAATATCGCTGCGAGCGCTGCGCAAAAACAAAAACGAAACTTTTGTAAATTTTCTCTTGCTGAGTTGGAGATTCACGGGCCCGCTGATAATGAGTTAAATAGCGCGAGTGCCTCGCGCTATTTAAGGATAAAAGCGATCAGTTAATAACGATAGTAGCGGCCGCGATAGCGATAGTAATCCCTGCGTTTTTTATTCCTGTCGTAGAGGTAGCCGGCTCCAGCACCGAGCACGGCACCTGTGGCAGTACCGCCGGGGCGCCCGCCACTAATCAGGGCGCCTGTTACGGCACCTATACCGACACCAGTGCCGATGCGGCGGTCGGTATCACTCATATTGGCACAGCCTGAACCTCCAAGGCCCGCAGTCAATATCGCGGCCAAGCTGAGATATTTGATAGCTTTGATATGCATAGGCACCCCTGCTGCTGGAAAGTTGAGGTATCGAAGATCGGCGCAGGCCGAGTAATGTCGCAGTCAGTGTAGGGTCCGCTTACACTGCCAGCAAATCCAAAGCGGAAGTTTCATTACAGGTATTTAGGGGGGATAGCAGTGTTTGATAAACAGGACTTGGTGGCGTTGGCCCGCCTTGAGATGCCATTTGGAAAATACGCGGGGAGTCTATTAATAGACTTGCCTGAGGAGTATTTACTTTGGTTTGCCAAAAAGGGGTTTCCCGAGGGGCGTTTGGGGCAGCTGATGGCATTGGCGCTGGAAATTAAAGTCGAGGGATTGCAGGGACTTATCGATCCGTTGCGCTGACTTTATCGCTGGCATTGCCCTCTGCACGAGGTCAGCTTGAATTATTTGCTCTGTGGTTATCTGACCTTAATATAGTAATGCCTAGGCGTGCTTTGCGGAGCAAAGCCCAAGAAAAAGCGGACCGTAATGGAGACTGGACTGACCCGGAAATAGGCCCACAGCGGGTGACCACTGGTCTGAATGATTTCAGCGAGGTAGTAGCGGGAGTAGAACCAGTCAGCTTGAAAGAGGGAGCGGTCGAAATGAATTCGGCCGCCACTCTTTTGATACTATCTAATCGTTATTCCCTGATGGTTACATTTGTCCATCACCCTTCTAAGGCAGCAACCTTCATCGGGTAAGTTGCTCGATCCCACAATCCGAGCTTGGCTATCGATTAATTAGAGCGGGATTCGAATAACAACGCCACCCATGGTGTCGCCCAGTTCAAAGTCAGTACGCGGGGTATCCACGTGGTCATTGTGACAGCTGATGCAGGCAGGTGATACGCCTACGTCGGCATATACCGCAGTAAAGTACTCAGTGCCTCCCAGTTTTTCACGGCCGTAAAAATTCTTGCCCGGGTTGTCAATTACGTACTGTAAGCCCTCTTTCTCCATTTCGGTGCGCGGCTTGTTTTGCTTGTTGATTGGCCACAGGGAGAGCAGGGCATAATTAAATCCAGAGTCCTTTTCGGCAACGCGCTCTGCTCCCATACGCATCATCTGCGCGGGAAGTGGCAGTAATTTTTTATCCTGCCAATGCTCGTCGGCATCGAGAATTTTTTCCTCATTTTGCAGGCGGTTTACTACTTTATTGGTGTAGTTGGCCCGGTCTGCCTCGATAACCGCAAAGATGGCATCTGCCATTCGCTCTGGTGCAACTCCCTGGTTCTTCTCACAGCCTGTGAGCAGGGCTAGCCCAGCGATAATACAAGTGACGATACGCATATTATTCCCCTCCTATTGGGATTGATGTTGCTTGTTTTTGCTTTTGGAAATCCTTGCAATACGCTCGCGGATCAGCTCGAAAGTCTCATGCTTCTCGGCGGGTTTATGCTTGAAATTACTATTGATCAGGGCTTTGTCAGCGAGAGCGGCAAGGGAGAACTCGGCTCCATGACAGCTCAGGCAAACGGGCATCATTTTTTCATTGGGGCGAAGGTTGTGGTTTTGGTTGTGATTGACCACGACCTGCTCACCATGAGTTTCCCGGGGTAAGTGGCAGCTGGCACAGCTGACGCCACCCTCGGGGTTTGTTTGCCAGGTGCTGAAGTGGGGGGAGTCCTGATAGGCGAGACTGTGCTCGTCATTGTGACACCCCAGGCAGGCCTCTACAGCGGCAAATTGCATATCCACTTCATGGGGGCCGTGGCAGCTGATGCAGCTCAATTCATCCGTTGCATTGGCATTCATCGGCAGGCGAGCCTGCTGCGGGGATATGGCCCCAACCCGCTGAATAAATCCTTCTTCCAACTTGCTGGACAAACGCATTCCGTGTTTGCCTTCGGTGAAGGATTCTTTTTGTTCGCTGTGACAGCTGGCACATTGCTCGACAATCTCTACGCTGCTGAACTGCATCTGCCCATCGGCGTGGCAGCTGCTGCAGTTCACATCCGTCTGTGCGTGAATACTCTGTGCCCAGGCGGCAGTAATTTCCGCAGCATGGTCTGCCTGGCTAATATCTGCCTGGCTAATTTGCAGGGGGGCTTTATCCGGGTTTTCATTTAGCCAGGATTGAACCGCTGTACGCGCGGGAAGCTTTGCAGTTTCCAGTAAATCGGGCTGGTCAACGTGGGCGATAAGGAAATCCTCATAGAGCGAGCCGTTATCGTGATAGTTGTGGCAGCCCGCACTCGCACAGGTCTCAAAACCGAGATCTTTGTGACTGCTGCGCTCCTCGGCGATATCGCTGTGACAGTGAAAGCAGAAATCGCCTGCTAAGGTGACGCCCATTTCTCCTGTAATTTGCGGCTTGTGCTCGGTGTGACAGCTGACGCATAGCCGGGCATCCAGTGTTTCCAGCAGTACCGCATTGCGCGGGTCTAAAAACTTTTGCCGGGGGTGAGAGTCATCTACCAGCTCCAGCTCTTCGGCATGGCAGTTCAGGCAGGCCTGCTGAATAGCATCCTCACCGGCAAAGCCGTCGGTGTGGCAGGAAGTGCAAGCCAGCTCAATCTGGTGGTGACCGTGAGTGGCATCCCCACTGATAAATACGGATTTATCGTCGACGTTAAGGTTGTACGCCACGGCGGAGCCGATAATCAGCGTCAGCAATACGCCGTAGTGCCAGAATTTAAATTGATAAGATTTCATCTAGAAGTAATAAACCGCAAAAATATGGTAGGCAAGGAGAGCTGGCAGAGCCCAGAGCAGGGCATAGTGAACGCGGGACCACCACTTGCGGTGTTCGCGCAGCTTTAAATCAGTCCAGTGGTGATTGCGTGCCATAAAAACACCGACGAGCGAGCCGGTGGCGGTTGCCGTCAGAAATACCAGCATCAATGCCAAGTTCAGGTTTTCACCGAGGCGAAATCCCGAGTGGACTGCGAGCGCAATTAGAGCGATCAAGCCGGTAACACTGTGTGCATAGCGCCAGTGATCGACATGACCGAGGCTGAGTTTTTTCCAGCGCTTTCTTAGACTGAGAGCGGCGGTGAAAAGGCACATCGCCAAAATGGTGTAGCCGGTAACCTGCTTCCAAAAATTGTCGTACCAGAGTTTTTCCCAGAAAAGTGCTGTTTGCACCGAGGAAGAAACGGGAGCTGGAGGCATCAAGAAAGCTAGCGTAATCAGAATCAATGAGAGTATTGAGGTAATCAGTATTCCCTTTGAGTGGCGCATGACCAGGTTTGGAACTGGTGCGTCTAAGAGTTCAGCCATTAGTGGGCGGCAGCTACCACACACTGATCCAGCAGTGGTTGCCTGCTGTAACTCATTTAAATTGCGCTTGCCAGCGGAAATCGCTCTGCACAATTCCCCTTTGGTAACAGAGTTGCATTGGCAAACTAGGTAACTATCGGGGAAATCTTTGATGCTATTGCCGGATTTTTTGGCAAAAACCCGCCCTTCACTGTCAAAGTGCTTGAGTGTGCGCAGAGAGATTTTTTGTTTTTGCGCTACGGCTTGGCGCAATTCATTGGCTTCATCCCAGCTGCCGATATAAGTTGCCCCGACGATATATTCGCCTTGGGTAAATAGGCGTCTATATGTCCCCTTAAAGCGGTTGCGGTAGATATGGCTCTCCACCCCCTCTTGTTGCTCGAGGTTCTTCGCAGTTACCTCCCCCATAATTCCGCAGGGGATGTGGGCAATTTTTAGCTGGATGTCGCTATAGCTGCCGGAGTAGGGGGATGATGACGGTGCGCTGCCGTGATTGCGGCGAACATGTGCGCAACAACTCTCTGCCTGTTCGTATCCCGGCCGGACCAGCTGGTAAACTTTTTGCTCGAACTCAGCGCACTCCCCCACTGCATAAATATCTGGGTCGGAAGTTTGCATCCATTCATTGACCACGATGCCGCGCTCGGTGGAGATTCCGCACTGCTCAGCCAGGCTAATTTCTGGCTTAATTCCTGTGCACAATACAATAGCATCCACAGAAATTTGTTCACCACTGGCAAAAGTGAGTATGCGCTTGCTCGCATTTTCCTCGATAGCTACCAGGGTGTCTGTAATTTTTAATTCTACACCCAGTGCAGTGAGGGCGGATTTAAGGAAGGCTTCACCCTCCTCACCTAGGAGCCCGCTCAGCAAGTGGCCTCGAGATTGCAGGGTGACATGATTTTTCGGGGTCTTTAATGCGGTTGCCGCTTCAAGGCCCAGAGCGCCTGCGCCGATAACACAAACATCAGCATTTTGCTCCCTTAAAGCCAGCAGGTCCTGGGTGTTGCGCAGGCTTCGAAAGGGGTAAACACCCGGCAGATCCGCCCCCTGGATCTTTGGAATAATAGGGTTTGAGCCGGTAGCAATAATCAGCTTGGAGTAGGGCTGTATATTCCCATCGGCATCAGTAACGGTTTTTTGTGAGCGGTTAATAGAGACGATCTTGCGATCAATATATTCGGCAAGGCGGTGATCACTGTGGCTGAGGATGGGGTTTTCAAGCTCTTCCAGCTCTACGTGGCTGGATAAATATTGTGAGAGTTTAACCCGGTTGTAGGGCGACTCTGTCTCTGCTCCATAGATTACAATTTGAGCCTCATCACAGAACTCCAGTAGCTTTTGTGCGCAGCGCACACCTACAGGACCTGTGCCGATAATTACGTAAATTGGGTAACTGCTATCGCTAGCATGGATACCACTTGATTGCTGCTCGACAAGTGCGTCGTCTAGCTCCGCCATACCTCCCCCCCGGACTGCTTTGGCCTCTCTATTAGTCTTTATGTTTTTTGAATTATTTGCCACAAGGCTTATAAAATTTCTTAGACTAATTTCCCATTATAGGTTATTTTTTTGAATTCTAATTCCTATATATTTAAACAAAATTAAATAAAGGTCTAGTACCAATTGATTGATGACGATAGAGAATGGGGTTAAATAATCCGGTGCAGCCGAAAAAATAACTAAACTTAACTTGTGTGGGCAGTTTTGGAGGTTGCGGGACTGAGGTGAGGGCTTTGCCCAATTTCAGTGCTTATATTTTGTTTGGTTTTAAGGCGATTGCTGTCGAGGTTAGGTCTGTGCTGGGGCCTAAATCTATTTTGTAATCCCGAGCACTGTAGGCTAAAGCGGACTGCCGTTAGCTATGAGTCCCTGAAATTAGGCGCGTTTGGGGTATGCGGCTGCTAACAGCTTGAGGTTGCTTGACCCGGGTGTTAATTGGAGAAATTAAGAGGCAGCAGAGGATGGGGGTTCGGTTTTTTATATGGCGATTTCTGTTTAAAAAGTGTGCGGCCCCATCCTTGTGGGCAGCAGACTGTAAAAATAATATGCCTAGGGTAAGCTATTGTTTCTTATCGGCATTAATAGGTTAAATATCTCACTACCTTTAATAAAAAAACTAAATGTTGCTTTTATGAGGGCTGATAGAGGACATAGAGTTCTTTTTCTTCTAGCGCTGTTCGACGGGTCAGTGCTTCACCAATTTTCTGGTAGTCCATTTTAAAATCGCGCACCATTTCCGAAGTAAAGGCTTCGTGGTTGTAGCGCTTACAAAACTGTACAACCGTATTTGCGATCTCATTCATATCAGTGCGGAAATCTTTGACCACCTGTAGGGTGTGGGCGTCGCCAGCCAGGGCCTGCTCCAGGTACACATAAAAGCGCACATTTTCTTTAATCAGGTGAGCTTGAAAGCCGGACTTAAATTGGGTCAGCAGCTGGGACAGCTGTCGATAATTTTTTTTCTCGAAACCTTCAGACCACATGCGCTGAAAGATGCTGATCAGGGTGCGGTGATCATCCTCCAGTGCTTTGATTAAAGTGGGGTCGTAAGAGATGGTGCGGGCACCTTTAGCTCCTGCGTAGGAGCTGCGTGTGTACTTCTCTTCAAGGTCCGCTGCATCTTCTGTTTTCTTATTTCGGAACATCCCGGAAATAAAACTAAGCATGAATTTAGTCCCAGTAGATTTTTAAAAGCTGTTATTAAGTCTGATCGCTCCGCGAGCTAAGAGCGGTAGCTTAAGGAAAGTAAAGCTATTTGGAGCCCGGCGGGCGGGTCGGATTTTACATTGGATGACAGCGGGTTTAACTGCTGGAGGGGAGGGGGATTGGGTAAAATTACAAAATTGAGACTTAAGTCACAACCCAGCGCTTTGCTTTTAGAATTTTAACAAAATACAGTTGATTAGCGTTGAGAAAACCAAAAAGAGTATCTGCCGCTATTTTAAATTATTAGGGCAATAAAAAACCCGGCGTGGCCGGGTTTTTTGCTTGAGCCTAGCGCTGCTCGAGCGGTACGTAATCGCGCTGCGGGTAGCCAGTGTACAACTGGCGAGGGCGACCGATCTTGTACGGGTTGGAAATCATTTCATTCCAGTGTGCAATCCAGCCGGAGGTGCGGCCGGTGGCGAAGATCACGGTGAACATATCGGTGGGGATACCGATAGCTTTCATAATAATGCCGGAGTAGAAGTCTACGTTCGGGTAGAGCTTCTTCTCTACGAAGTAATCGTCCTCAAGGGCGATTTTCTCCAGTTTCTTGGCAATCTTCAGCAGCGGATCATTCTCTGCACCCATGGCGCCCAGAACTTCATCGCAAATGCCCTGCATTACGCGGGAGCGGGGGTCGAAGTTCTTGTAGACGCGGTGGCCGAAGCCCATCAGGCGGAAGGGGTCATTCTTATCTTTGGCGCGCTGTACGAACTCGTCGATACGGCTCTCATCGCCAATTTCCTCCAGCATGTTCAGTACCGCTTCGTTGGCACCGCCGTGAGCGGGTCCCCACAGGGTGGCAATGCCGGAAGAGATACAGGCGAACGGGTTGGCGCCAGAGGAGCCTGCCAGGCGAACGGTGGAGGTGGAGGCGTTCTGTTCGTGGTCTGCGTGCAGCAGGAAGATGATGTCCATTGCCTTGGCGACAATCGGATCGATCTTGCTGGGCTCACAGGGGTTGCCAAACATCATGTGCAGGAAGTTTTCGGAGTAGCTGAGGCTATTGTCCGGGTACATGAAGGGCATGCCCTGGGAGTGCTTGTAGCACATAGCTGCCAGGGTTGGCATCTTGGCGATCAGGCGGTGGGCGGAGATCTCACGGTGCTCTGGATTGGTGATATCCAGGGAGTCGTGATAGAAAGAGGCGAGGGCGCCGACTACGCCGCACATCATCGCCATCGGGTGGGCATCGTAACGGAAGCCTTTAAAGAAGTTTACCAGGGATTCGTGAACCATGGTGTGAGACATAATAGTGTCTACATACTTCTTTTTTTCTTCTGCGTTGGGCAGCTCGCCATTCATCAGCAGGTAGCAGGTTTCCAGGTAGTCGGATTTCTCTGCCAGTTGCTCGATGGGGTAGCCGCGGTGCAGCAGTTGGCCTTTGCCGCCGTCAATAAAGGTGATCTGGGAATCACATGAGGCGGTGGATACGAAGCCCGGGTCGTAAGTGAATAAGCCTTTGCCGGTCAGGCCGCCGACATCGATCACATCGGGGCCGAGGGTGCCGGAGCGAACGGGCATCTCAAGGGCACCGTCGATACCATCGACTGTGAGCTGCGCTTTTTTATCGGACATTGCGGACTCCTAAAAATGTTCTTATGCCGGCCTTTTCCCGCTGCTTTCGGGTGCTGGCGGCCTTTTGAGCGGGGCCAAACTTAAGTGCCGAGCCGCAAATTGTCAAACCAAAAGGAATGGACCATCAGTCTATTGTCGGCAGGATATCTGGTTTCGGTCCATGCTCGTAGAGTATTTGTCTAGATAGTGCACAGGAATCTCTGGAGAAATCCCGCGATTCCGGCTTTGTTGCGCGATACTGGCGGGAAGCCGGCGTAATTGCAGGCGTTCGTTGTGTTTTGACTAGTGAATGCCTATAATCCGCGCGGCTTGCGCCATGGTACGGCTACTTTGTGTAAGGCTTTATCTGGTCGAGTGCAAAGTGATCTGCAAGCAGCTCGTCCCTCCATTGAAAAGCTAACGGGCGCCCGGTCGTTCAGGGCAACAAGGTGTTTTTCCTGTGAACAAAAACAGACCTGTCAATTTAGACATTTCCACTATAAAGCTTCCCGCTACCGCTGTGGTTTCCATTTTGCATCGTATTTCCGGTGTAGTGCTCTTCGTTGTTGTTGCACTATTACTGTGGATGCTCGATGCCAGTTTGGAATCCGAGCAGGGATTCGCCGAAATCGCAGCGATATTTAGCAGTATCCCTGCCAAGCTCATTCTTTGGGCATCTCTGGCGGCACTTATTTACCACATACTGGCAGGTGTTCGTCATCTGTTTATGGATATGGGGATAGGTGAAAGCCTCGAAGGCGGTCGCCGCAGCGCTGTATCAGTGCTGGCGCTGGCTGTAATCCTTATTCTTCTGGCGGGAGTTTGGTTGTGGTAAAAACAGTAACAAGCTTTGGTCGTAGCGGCACTTTCGACTGGCTCTACCAGCGAGTCACTGCGGTAATACTGCTTGCGTACACCCTCTTTATAGTGGGTTTTATCTTTTTTAGTCAGGACTTTGGCTACCAGGCCTGGTCCGAACTGTTCGCCCAGCGCTGGATGCGTGTGTTCAGCCTGGTTGCCTTGCTGTCCACCATTATTCACGCCTGGATTGGCCTCTGGTCCGTGATTACCGATTACATCACCAACCGGATGATGGGCGGTAAAGCCACTGTTCTGCGTTTGTTCGTAGAAGTGATTTTGGCTGCGGTTGCCGTGTTGTACACGGTGTGGGGCATTGAAATTCTTTGGGGTGTATAAGCAATGGCGAACATGCGTACTATTTCTTTTGACGGGATTGTAATTGGTGGCGGCGGTGCCGGTATGCGCGCTGCCCTGCAGATGGCCCAATCCGGCTATAAAACTGCGGTGATTACCAAAGTATTCCCGACTCGTTCTCACACGGTATCTGCCCAGGGCGGTATTACCTGTGCGATCGCCAGCTCAGATCCCAACGATGATTGGCGCTGGCACATGTACGATACCGTTAAGGGTTCCGACTATATCGGCGACCAGGACGCGATCGAATATATGTGCTCCGTAGGTCCCGAAGCGGTATTTGAGCTGGAGCACATGGGTCTGCCTTTCTCCCGTACTGAGGAAGGTCGTATCTACCAGCGCCCCTTCGGCGGTCAGTCCAAGGATTTTGGTCGCGGTGGCCAGGCTGCGCGCACTTGTGCCGCTGCTGACCGCACCGGCCACGCACTGCTGCACACCCTGTATCAAAACAACGTTAAGCACAAAACCGAATTCCTGAACGAATGGTTTGCGATTGACCTGGTGAAGAACCAGGACGGTGCGGTTGTGGGTGTGATCGCCATGTGCATCGAAGATGGCGAAGTGGTTTATATCAAGTCCAAGGCGACCGTATTCGCTACCGGCGGCGCCGGTCGTATCTTCGCTTCCACCACCAACGCGCACATCAACACCGGTGACGGTGTCGGTATGGCCCTGCGTGCCGGTATGCCAGTGCAGGATATCGAGATGTGGCAGTTCCACCCCACCGGTATTTACGGCGCCGGTGTACTCGTGACCGAAGGTTGTCGCGGTGAGGGTGGCTACCTGGTGAATAAAGATGGCGAGCGTTTTATGGAGCGCTATGCCCCCAATGCCAAAGACCTCGCTTCCCGCGATGTTGTGGCTCGCTCTATGGTCCTCGAGATCCTCGACGGCCGCGGTTGTGGCCCGGAAGGCGATCACGTATTCCTGAAGCTCGATCACCTGGGTGAAGAACTGCTCAACAGCCGCCTGCCCGGTATCTGTGAGCTGTCCAAGACCTTTGCCCACGCCGATCCGGTCAAGGTGCCGATCCCGGTAGTACCTACCTGTCACTATATGATGGGCGGTATTCCCACCAACGTTCACGGTCAGGCGCTGACCCAGGACGCTGCCGGTAACGATCAGATTATCGATGGCTTCTACGCTTGTGGTGAGGTCGCCTGTGTGTCCGTGCACGGCGCCAACCGCCTGGGCGGCAACTCCCTGCTGGACCTGGTGGTATTCGGCCGCGCTTCCGGCCTGTTTATCGAGAAGTCCCTGCGCGAAGGTATTGAGCACCGCGAAGCTTCCGAGTCCGATCTCGAAGCCGCTATGGCGCGCCTGAACCGCCTGGAAACCAATGACAAAGGTGAGAAGGCTGCGGACCTGCGCAAAGAGCTGCAGGGCGTGATGCAGAACCACTTCGGCGTATTCCGTCGCGGTGATTTTATGGCCGAAGGCGTGAAGAAGCTTGCAGATCTGCGCGAGCGTATTGAGAATGTGCGCCTCGACGATAAGAGTCGCGCGTTTAACACCGCCCGTGTTGAAGCGCTGGAACTGCAAAACCTACTGGAAGTTGCCGAGGCTACGGCGGTTGCCGCAGAGACTCGCACCGAGAGTCGCGGCGCTCACGCCCGCGAGGACTTCCAGGAGCGCGATGATGAAAACTGGCTGTGCCACTCTATGTATTTCCCCACGGAAAAACGTGTCGGCAAGCGTGCGGTAAACTTCGCGCCTAATACCATGGAAGCCTTTGAACCGAAAGCTCGGACTTACTGATTCGGGAGCGGAATAGAGTATGTTGAAAGTAAGCATTTACCGTTACAACCCGGAAACCGACAAAGCGCCTTACATGCAGGACTACGATCTGGACACCCAGGGCAAAGACCTGATGGTGCTGGACGTTCTGGAGCTGTTGAAGGCCGAAGACCCGACCCTGTCTTTCCGTCGTTCCTGCCGTGAGGGCGTCTGTGGCTCCGACGGTATGAATATTTCCGGTCGCAATGGTCTGGCGTGTACTACGCCACTGTCTGAAGCGGCTCCCAAGGGTAAACTGGTTCTGCGCCCGCTGCCGGGCCTGCCGGTAATCCGCGACCTGGTTGTGGATATGGAACAGTTTTACGAGCAGTACAAGAAGATCGAGCCGTACCTGCAAAACGATACGCCGGCTCCGGCGATCGAACGCCTGCAGTCTCCGGAAGATCGCGAGAAGCTCGACGGCCTGTACGAGTGTATTCTGTGCGCCTGCTGTTCCACCTCCTGTCCGTCTTTCTGGTGGAACCCGGACAAGTTTATCGGCCCGGCCGGCCTGTTGCAGGCTTACCGCTTCCTGGCGGATAGCCGCGACCTGGCCACTGACGAGCGCCTGTCCAACCTGGATGATCCTTTCAGTGTATTCCGTTGCCACGGTATTCAAAACTGTGTCAATGTTTGCCCGAAAGGTCTGAATCCGACCCGCGCGATCGGCCATATCCGCAATATGCTGCTGACCCGCGCCGTGTAGGGGATACTGCGGCCGATTATCGGCCCGCTGGGGTTCGCGCTTCGCGAGCCCGGCGCCAGGTAGGGTGCCAAGCAAATGACAAAAAGCCGGTTTTAACCGGTAAAAAACTGAAAAGGGGAGGTGGCTTTGTGCGCCTCCCCTTTTGTGAGTGAAAGGAAAGCGCAGTGGCTCAAGAGAAGATCAGCACACTGCAATTGAGGTAGGCATCAACATGCACGAAAGTACCATGGAGCAGCTGTGGCGTAGCTCCCATATCTCCGGGGGCAATGCTGCCTACGTGGAGGAGCTTTACGAGACCTATCTGCACGACCCCAACGGTGTCCCCGAGGAGTGGCGCAATTATTTCGATAGCCTCCCCCGCGTTGAAGGCAGCAGCGATGTTTCCCACGCCGCTGTGCGCCAGCACTTTGAGCTGCTCAGCAAGCATCGCGCGCGCCCGATAGCCGCTCCCGGTGCGGCCGGCTCGGCCAATATTGAGCACGAGCGCAAGCAGATTAAAGTTCTGCAACTGATCGATTCCTACCGCCATCGCGGCCACAAGAAAGCGACCCTCGACCCGCTGGGTCTGATGGCCCGCGAACAGGTGCCCGACCTGCAGCTGAGCTACCACGGCCTGACGGAAGGTGACTTCGACACCACCTTCAATACCGGCAGCCTGTTCCTCGGCAAAGAGGAGGCGACTCTGCGTGAAATCGTCGAGGGCCTGGAGAATACTTACTGTGGCAACCTGGGCGCAGAGATCATGCATCTCTCCAACCTGGAAGAGCAGCAGTGGTTCCAGCAGCGCCTTGAGCGCAGCCAGTCCAAAGCCAACTTCGGCAACGATATCCAGGTTGAAATCCTGCAGCGCCTCTCCGCCGCTGAAGGTCTCGAGCGCCACCTGGACTCCAAGTACCCGGGCACCAAACGCTTTGGTGTCGAGGGGGGCGAGAGTCTGATCCCGATGATGGACGCCCTGATCCGTCGCTCCGGTACCTACGGGGTGAAGGAAGTGGTGATCGGAATGGCCCACCGCGGCCGTCTGAACACCCTGGTAAATATCCTCGGTAAAAACCCCGCCGACCTGTTCGAAGAGTTTGAAGGCAAGAAGACCCTCGATACTTCCGGTGACGTGAAGTACCACCAGGGCTTCTCCTCCAACGTGATGACCCCTGGCGGTGAGGTTCACCTGGCCCTGGCTTTCAACCCGTCGCACCTGGAAATCAGTGCACCGGTGGTTGTGGGTTCCGTGCGCGCTCGCCAGGATCGCCGCAACGACAGCACCGGTGAGAAGGTGATGCCGATCAACATCCACGGCGACGCGGCCTTTGCCGGCCAGGGTGTTGTGCAGGAAACCTTACAGATGTCCCAGACCCGCGGTTACTACACCGGCGGCACGGTGCACATCGTATTGAACAACCAGGTGGGCTTTACCACCAGCAAGCGCGAAGACGCCCGCTCCACCGAGTACTCCACCGATCCCGCCAAGATGATCGATGCACCGGTGCTGCACGTAAATGGCGACGACCCGGAAATGGTCGTATTGGCCGCGCTGCTGGCGGTGGATTACCGCTACGAATTTAAGAAAGACATCGTTATCGATCTGGTCTGCTACCGCCGTCGCGGCCACAACGAGACCGACGATCCCTCTGGTACCCAGCCGCTGATGTACCAGACCATTCGCAAGCACAAAACCACCCGCACGCTTTACTCTGAGAAGCTGGTGGGCGAGGGCATCCTGGACAAGGCTGCCGCAGACAAGCTGGCCAACGATTACCGCGACAAGCTGGATGCGGGTGAAGACGTGGCTACCGGTCTGGTGAAGCAGCCGGACTCCTCCATGTTTGTGGACTGGAACCCCTACCTGGGTCACGATTGGGATACGCCCGCCGATACCGGCTATGCACTGCCGAAGTTGCAGGATGTCGCCACTCGTATGACCAACGTGCCCGATGGCGTTGTGATGCAGCGCCAGGTCTCCAAGATTTACGAAGACCGCCGCAAAATGGCCGGTGGCGCACTGCCCTTGAACTGGGGCATGGCGGAAACTCTGGCTTACGGCACCCTGCTGGAAGAGGGCTTTATGGTCCGCTTTACTGGTGAGGATGTGGGTCGCGGAACCTTCTCTCACCGCCACGCGGTGATTCACAGCCAGAAAGACGGCCAGAGCTATGTGCCTTTGCAGCACATGTCTGAAGACCAGCCGCCGTTCTATATCTACGACTCGCTGCTGTCCGAAGAGGCAGTGTTGGCGTTTGAATACGGCTACGCCACCACCACACCTAAATCTCTGGTGGTGTGGGAAGCCCAGTTTGGCGACTTTGCCAACGGTGCCCAGGTTGTGATCGACCAGTTCATCACCTCCGGTGAGCACAAGTGGGGACGTATGTGCGGCCTGGTAATGCTGTTGCCGCACGGCTACGAAGGCCAGGGCCCAGAGCACTCCTCTGCGCGTCTTGAGCGCTTTATGCAGCTGTGTGCCGAGCACAATATCCAGGTGTGTAACGCCACTACTCCGGCGCAGATCTTCCACCTGCTGCGCCGCCAGGCAGTGCGCCCCATGCGCCGCCCGCTGGTGATTATGAGCCCGAAATGGATTCTGCGTCACAAGCTGGCCACCTCCAGCCTGGAAGAGCTGGCCGAAGGCCGCTTCCACAATGTGATCCAGGACCAGGGCGTAGATCCAGACAAAGTGAAACGCTTGGTTCTGTGTTCCGGCAAGGTTTACTACCACCTGCTGGAAGCCCGCATGGAGCGCGAACAGGAAGATGTTGCGTTCGTGCGAATCGAGCAGCTGTACCCATTCCCGGACGCAGAGTTTGTGGAAGCGGTATCCGCATTCAAGAAGATCAAGAGTGTCGCCTGGTGTCAGGAAGAGCCCATGAACCAGGGCGCCTGGTACTCCAGCCAACACCACTTGCGTCGTCTGTTGTCGGAGACCCATCCGAAGCTGGATCTGGAATACGTGGGCCGCGCCCCATCCGCAGCACCTGCGGCGGGCTATATGTCCACGCACCTTGAAGAACAGAATAAGTTCATCAACGAGGCGCTGACCGTCAAGTAACCGGCGGCAGTAATAAGTGAAGAGTCAATCTCAGGAAACAGAAAAAATGACGATCGAGATTAAAGCGCCAACTTTCCCTGAATCTGTTCAGGACGGAACTGTCGCCACCTGGCATAAGCAACCCGGTGAAGCGGTGTCCCGCGATGAGCTGATCGTGGATATCGAAACCGATAAAGTTGTGCTGGAAGTTGTTGCACCTGCCGATGGTGCCCTGACTGAAATCATCAAGGGTGAGGGCGATACCGTTCTCTCCAATGAAGTGATTGCCAAGTTTGAAGCGGGCGCTGGCGCTGCCCCGGCAGCAGCGGCAGCTCCGGCTGCCGAAGCCGCAGCTCCCGCAGCTGGCGATAAAATTGCCATGCCCTCTGCCAAGAAAATGGCTGCAGAGAAGGGTGTAGACCTGGCCGGTGTTGAAGGCACTGGCAAGGGCGGTCGCGTTCTCAAAGAAGATGTAATGAAAGCGGGTACTGCGCCGGTTGCTGCTGCTCCCGTCGCTGCTGCTGCCGAAGTTGCGGTAGCTCCGGGTGAGCGCGTAGAGAAGCGCGTTCCTATGACCCGTATGCGCAAGCGTATCGCCGAGCGCCTGCTGGACGCGTCCCAGTCCACCGCCATGCTCACCACCTTTAACGAGGTGAACATGAAGCCGATTATGGACCTGCGCAAGAACTACAAAGACCTGTTCGAGAAGACCCACAACGGCACTCGTCTGGGCTTTATGGGCTTCTTCGTAAAAGCTGCAGTAGAAGCGCTGAAGCGCTACACCGCAGTGAACGCGTCTATCGATGGCAACGATATCGTTTACCACGGTTACCAGGATATCGGTGTAGCGGTTTCCTCGCCGAAAGGTCTGGTTGTGCCGATTCTGCGCAACGCGGAAAACATGGGGCTGGCGGATATGGAAAACAATATCCGCGATCTGGGTGTTCGCGCCCGCGACGGCAAGCTGTCTATCGAAGAGATGACCGGTGGCACCTTCACCATCACCAACGGTGGTGTATTCGGTTCCCTGCTGTCCACTCCGATTCTGAATCCGCCGCAAACGGCAATTCTGGGTATGCACAAGATCCAGGAGCGCCCGATGGCGGTAAATGGCAAGGTGGAAATCCTGCCGATGATGTACCTGGCGCTGTCCTATGACCACCGTCTGATCGACGGTAAGGAAGCGGTTGGCTTCCTGGTAGCGATCAAGGAAATGATCGAAGATCCAGCGCGTATCCTGCTCGAAGTTTAAACAATAAATCCTGGGGCCTGCGGGCCCCCTCGATCACACTGCATTAGAAATATCTGGAACTGATCATGTCGGAAAAATTTGACGTAATCGTAATTGGCTCTGGTCCTGGTGGTTATGTCGCTGCCATCCGTGCCGCTCAGCTGGGCCTGAAGACCGCTTGTATTGAAAAGTGGAAAAACAAGGAAGGCAAATACGTAAACGGCGGTACCTGCCTGAACGTAGGTTGCATTCCCTCCAAGGCTCTGCTGGATAGCTCCTGGAAGTACCACGAGGCCAAAGACGCTCTCGACGTGCACGGCATTGAAGTCGGCAAGGTCAAGATGGATGTGAGCAAGATGATCGAGCGCAAAGGCGAGATCGTTAACAAGCTGACCGGCGGCGTTGCCGGCCTGTTCACCGCCAATAAAGTGACCTCCATTTTCGGCACCGGCAAACTGCTGGCCAACAAGAAAGTGGAAGTGACCGACGACGAAGGCAACAGCACCGTCTACGAAGCTGAAAACGTTATTCTGGCTTCCGGTTCTGTACCGGTAAATATTCCGCCCGCTCCGGTAGACAATAAGATTATTGTCGACTCCAGCGGCGCACTGGAATTCACCGAAGCGCCCAAGCGTCTGGGTGTTATCGGCGCTGGCGTTATCGGTCTGGAGCTGGGTTCTGTATGGAACCGCCTGGGCTCCGAAGTGGTTGTTCTGGAAGCCATGGACAAGTTCCTGGCAATCATGGACCAACAGGTTGCCAAAGAGTCCCAGAAGATCTTCAAGAAGCAGGGTCTGGATATCCGCCTCGCTTGCCGCGTAACCGGCTCCGAAGTGAAAGGCGAGGAAGTGGTTGTTACTTACCAGGACAAAGATGGTAAAGAACACCAGGAGACTTTCGACAAGCTGATCGTCTGCGTCGGCCGTCGCCCTTACACCGAAGGCCTGCTGTCTGAAGATGCCGATGTGAAGATGGACGAGCGCGGATTCATCTACGTCAACGACCTGTGCATGACTTCTGCACCGGGCGTATGGGCGATTGGTGATGTGGTGCGCGGCCCGATGTTGGCGCACAAGGCCTCTGAAGAGGGTGTTGTGGTTGCCGAGCGCATCGCCGGCCAGAAGCCGATGATGAACTACGACGTGATCCCCAACGTGATCTACACCCACCCGGAAATCGCTGCGGTTGGCCGCACCGAAGAGCAGGTGAAAGCCGATGGCGAGCCCTACAACGTAGGCAGCTTCCCGTTTGCGATCAACGGCCGCGCTATGGCCGCCAACGATACCCAGGGCTTTGTGAAAATCATCGCGCACGCGGAAACTGACCGCGTACTGGGTGCCCACATTGTTGGCCCGTCTGCGGCAGATCTAGTGCAGCAGGTGGCGATCGCGATGGAGTTTGGCTCCAGCGCTGAAGATATCGGTATGACGGTATTTGCACACCCGACTCTGTCTGAGGCCGTGAAAGAAGCGGCACTGGGCGTGCACGGCCATGCGATTCACACCGTAAATCGCAAGAAGCGCAAGTAAGATTATTTTTCGATTTCGGGGCAGCTAATTATTGCTTGATTAGCTGCCCCGGTTTCATTTGTGGAATTTGAAATTTGCAACGACGGAAATTTTAAATTTCTCTCTCAGGTGCAGAGTGATCTGCAATTAGTAAACACATTTTATATGTGAATTGGTATTGACTATGAACTTGCATGAGTATCAGGGCAAACAACTGTTTGCGGAATACGGATTGCCGGTTTCCAAAGGCATTGCAGCGGAAACCCCGGCAGCGGCAGCAGCAGCGGCTGACGAAATTGGCGGTGATAAGTGGGTAGTAAAGGCCCAGGTACACGCTGGTGGCCGCGGTAAGGCTGGCGGTGTAAAGCTGGTAGATTCCAAGGCAGAAATTGAAGAGTTTGCCAAAAAGTGGCTGGGCGAGCGTCTGGTAACTTATCAAACAGACGAAAATGGTCAGCCGGTTTCCCGTATCCTGGTTGAAAGCTGCACCGATATCGATCAAGAGCTGTACCTCGGTGCTGTTGTTGACCGCTCTACCCGTCGTATCGTTTTCATGGCCTCCACCGAAGGTGGCGTTGAGATCGAGAAAGTAGCGGAAGAGACTCCGGAAAAAATCCTGAAAGCCACCATCGATCCGCTGGTAGGCGCTCAGCCTTACCAGGCGCGTGAGCTGGCTTTCAAACTGGGCCTGAACCCGACTCAGGTTAAGCAGTTCACCAAGATCTTCCTCGGCCTGGCAAAAATGTTCCAGGAAAAAGATCTGGCCCTGCTGGAAATCAACCCGCTGGTAATCACCACCGAAGGCAACCTGCACTGCCTGGACGCCAAAGTGGTAATCGACAGCAACGCGCTGTACCGCCACGCTGACCTGCGCGAAATGCACGATCCTTCCCAGGACGACCCGCGCGAAGCGCACGCTGCCAAGTTCGACCTGAACTACGTAGCGCTCGATGGCAACATCGGCTGCATGGTAAACGGCGCTGGCCTGGCCATGGGCACCATGGACATCGTAAATCTGCACGGCGGCAAGCCGGCTAACTTCCTGGACGTTGGTGGCGGCGCGACCAAAGAGCGCGTTGTTGAAGCGTTCAAGATCATCCTGTCCGACGAGAACGTAAAAGCCGTACTGATCAACATCTTCGGTGGTATCGTTCGCTGTGACATGATCGCCGAAGGCGTTGTGGGTGCAGTAAAAGAAGTGGGCGTTAAAGTACCGGTTGTTGTGCGTCTGGAAGGCAACAACGCAGACCTGGGCGCCAAGGTTCTGAGCGACAGTGGCCTGAACATTATCGCGGCTACCAGCTTGACCGATGCTGCTGAGCAAGTGGTTAAAGCTGCGGAGGGTAAATAATCATGTCAGTATTGATTAACAAAGACACTAAAGTAATCTGTCAGGGCTTCACCGGCTCCCAGGGTACTTTCCACTCCGAGCAAGCGATTGCTTACGGCACCAAGATGGTTGGTGGTGTAACTCCGGGCAAAGGCGGTCAGACTCACCTGGGCCTGCCAGTATTCGACACCGTTAAAGAAGCGGTAGAGAAGACCGGTGCTGAAGCTTCCGTAATCTACGTACCTGCGCCTTTCTGTAAGGATTCCATCCTGGAAGCGGCCAACGCTGGTATCAAACTGATTGTTTGTATCACCGAAGGTATCCCGACCCTGGATATGCTCGACGCTAAAGTGAAGTGCGACGAGCTGGGCGTGCGCCTGATCGGCCCGAACTGCCCGGGTGTTATCACTCCGGGTGAGTGCAAGATCGGCATTATGCCGGGTCACATCCACAAGCCGGGCAAAGTGGGCATCGTTTCCCGTTCCGGTACCCTGACCTATGAAGCGGTTAAGCAAACTACCGACTACGGCTTCGGCCAGTCCACTTGTGTGGGCATCGGTGGTGACCCCATCCCGGGTTCCAACTTCATCGATATCCTGGAAATGTTCCAGAACGATCCGCAGACCGAAGCAATCGTTATGATCGGTGAGATCGGTGGTACTGCTGAAGAAGAAGCGGCTGCTTACATCAAGGAAAATGTTACCAAGCCTGTAGTTTCCTACATCGCTGGTGTAACTGCTCCTCCCGGCAAGCGTATGGGTCACGCGGGCGCGATCATCTCTGGTGGTAAAGGCACCGCTGACGAGAAGTTCGCTGCTCTGGAAGACGCTGGTGTTAAAACCGTGCGCTCCCTGGCTCAGATCGGCGACGCTCTGAAGGAAATTACTGGCTGGTAAGCAATTGCCAACTTTTAGTTTTCAAAAAAGCCACCCATTGGGTGGCTTTTTTTATGGGTGTGAACACACCAGCTTAGTCGGCTGGGGAGATGTTCAGCCTTCTTTTTCTCGTCTCTTTACCAACCTTTACACTTTCACAATTTGTACACTTTTACAGCTTGTCAGCTTTTTCTGGTGTTGACCGGAAGTTAGGTTTTGTTCAGCATTTTTTCTATCCCTGCCTGAAGGTAGGTGAACGCCTTGTTTTATAAGAGATTTCTGCCGATTTTTACCCGGGGTGTTTTTGTTTTATTTGCGGGGCTCTGTATTTTTTTGAATGGGCATATATGCGGGCGCGCAATGGCTGAATTATTTTTTGTGATTTGTTTCCCTTTTTTACTTTTTAGCTAGCTCAGCTGGTTTTTGACTTGCCAGTCTTGGTACGGCAGTGTTGCTTTGTCGGCCGATAACAAAAAAAATTTCAGGAGCTTTAGCGATATGGGATTAGCAATAGACAAAAAATCTCGAAAAATATCTTATAAGATAAGTTTTGGGGGGTTCTCTTTGGACAGAAATGAAGAGGTTGGTGGGGTTTGGCCAAATGGTGTGGTGAGATACTACATCCCCCCAAATCTGGATGCCGCCTATGTCAATGCGGTAAAAAGGGCCATGTCTCACTGGGAAATTTGTATTTATCGCAAGTTTAGATTTGCGGCGGTTAAATTTCTACCGGTGGGTATGGCTGGCCGTGGGGTGGTTACCATTATGGATGATCGCAGCAGTGCCACTGTAGGATTTACCAACGATACCAAGCAATATTGCGGGGTAAACTGGCGCTCTGATCGAGCGGCGATAGCTTCGCTTCCCCATGAAATTGGCCACACGCTCGGTCTTGCCCACGAGCATATGCGCTCCGATGCCCCTCTCGCGGTGCAGAACACTCTGGACTCCCTGCAACATCAAACTCGGGTGCAAACGTTAAGCCGCTTTTTAACCCATGGCTCGGCTTTCGATGGCAAGTCCATCATGATGTATGACGACCAGGCAAAGGCGCTGGGAATCTTAAAAAACACCCCTGGCGGCGGCTGTAAAATATCGCCCAACCAGGTAAACAGTTCTAGCTGGAACCCCAGTGAAGGCGATTTGGATATGCTGTCATATCTCTATGATGCCAAGCGCCAGACCTTGCCCAGCTCTTTTGCCGTTGCCTTGAGTTGAGGGGGTATTTTTCTTCGCTTGAGCAAGGGAGCCGTAGGTTCCCTTGCTCAATTGATACTTGGGCTAAGAGTACAAAGCCGAGGCGGGTGCAAAAATAGACTTAAGAGGGTACCTGTTGGGTGTTATATAAACCATATTTGTGCCCGTGATCGCGACCGCGCTGATAAAGTACACAAATAGTTAAAATCAGTAACAGCAGTTCTGCGATAGGCCCGGCATACCATATCCCCACCTCACCAAATAGTAGCGGTAATATCAAAATAAGTGGCAGCACAAAGAGGTAGGTTTTTGTTACCCCGAGAATGACTGCGCGCTTGGCATCGCCAATAGCCTGGAAGAAGGTGCTGATTATCATTAAGGGTCCCGCCAAAAAATAGACAAGCGTCATTATCGGCAGAATACGGGCAACCTCTGCAATAATTTGTGGGTCGCTGACAAATAAGGCGCCCAAGGTATCTTTGAGCATTAATATGCTGAGTTGTAGCGCTAGGCAGTAGGTGAATGCTACGGTTAAAGCGATATTGATACTGCTGTCGACGCGGGACCAGTTTTTAGCCCCAGCATTGCTGCCAATCAGGGTCTGAAAAGCTTGGCTGAAACCCAGCAGTGGCAGGAAAATAAAGGTCATAATGCGAGTGCTGATACCGTAGGCAGCGGCAGTCGAATCGTAATTGCCCGTACTCCAGATTTGCATAGTGAAAATTACGGAAGCAAATATCAGTGATACGCCGATATAATTTAAGCTGGTTGGCAACCCCAGGGAGATAAATTTCGACCACAGATTATACTGCTTGGATAAATGGATAATCTGCGTATCAATAACTGTCCGTCCAAAATGGCGATAACCTGCGACGAGTAGTAGTGTGATTGTTTTTGCCAACACTGTACCGTAAGCAGAGCCGGCTACGCCCATTTTTAAATGGGCGATAAAAATATAATTAAATATGGCATTGAGTAGTACTGACGAAAGGGAGGCGAAGGTCATTAGGCGGAGCTTCCCCTCACTGCGCAAGGTATCCGAATTGACAGTGCCAATAAAAAATACCGGTGAGAACAGTATAAGTATGACCAGGTAGGTGTAACTCATCTCCGCTAGGTGTTTTACATTGCCTGACATCAACAGGGTTAGTTGCCAGCCGCCCAGAAAAAATAGCAACATCAATGCAGCACAAATGATTAATGCTAAAGTGATTGCCTGGGAGAAAACGTGTTTTGCCTGGTCTTTTTCCCCGGCGCCCAAAAGTCTGGCCTGAACACTGGAGTAGCCTGCGGAGATCAAAGAGGATAGGGCTACCATCAGTGTCACGACCGGAAATGTTAAAGTGACGGCGGTAAGGGCATCTGAGCCGGCATATATCCCCAGGAAATAAGTATCCAGTAAGGTAAATGAACCATTTACCAGCATTACCAGGGCGATCGGCACGGCACTTTTAAGAAAAACTGGCAGCAAGGCGCCGCTAACAAATAGGTTGTCTTGTGGTTTGTACATAGTAAATCCGTTTTACAGCTTACCGCTGTGCATCTCCGCAATCGCTTTAAATTTATTTAGTACTAATTTTTTAAGGTCGTCGGGCCAGGAGTGGATGGCTTTTTCAAAGCTGATCAGACTGTTTCTATACAGGGCGCGGCTGGCCTCCTCAAAGCCGGGGGTATCCCCTGCAACTAACAGCATAAATTTATCCAGTGCCTGTTGCTTGCCGCTGATGCGCTCTTCGGGAGAGAGCTGTTTTTGTGCCTGTTCTACCAGTTTGCGCAGTGTGACAGAGGCGCCGCCGGGCTGTTGACGCAACCACTCCCAGTGGCGGGGCAGCAGGGTAACTTCCCCGGAGGTAACCCCTAATTTGGGGCGCCCACGCTTGCTTTTGCGGGCGGCTGTGTTCGCAGCTAACTCTGCCAGTAACACCTGGGTGTCGCTATGCCAATCCAGTTCAATCCGTTTGCAGCTTTCCGCCTCGAAAACAATCGGCTCGGGGTCCGTATTCATCTCCTTCACTTGGCGAATAACGGTTTCCAGTGTTCCTCGGGCGATGATCTGTTGTTGATTGATAGCGATGTAGTCAGCACTCACTGTATTTTCCTATATTTATCCGGGTTAAATATTTATACCCGGGTAAATATAGCTGGTAGTTTAGCCTGTATACAAGAGGGGGTTTTCTGGCTGGCTGCGATCTCAACCGGAGCAGGGCTCATCTAGCGCTGCCTTTCCCCTTTGTCGATGCCGTTTTAGCGCCTGATTTTTGCCTGAGTGTCAGTGATATACACGCTCGGCGTGCGCTCCTATACTGCGGAAAAACCAACTGTTTAGGAGTGAACATGGCGAGGGCTTTGATTGGGGTAATTGGGGGCAGTGGTCTTTACGATATGCCGGGGCTCAGGGACGCGGATGAGGTTCGGATGGACACGCCCTTTGGCGACACCTCAGATGCCATCGTGTGCGGTAAGCTCGAAGGTATCCCTGTGGCTTTCCTCGCCCGCCATGGGCGCGGCCACCGCCTGACCCCCTCCGAGGTGCCTTATCAGGCCAATATCCACGCCCTGCGCCAACTGGGTGTGCGCTATATTCTTTCACTCTCCGCCGTGGGCTCCCTACAGGAACAGGTGCGGCCGCTGGATATGCTGATTCCCGATCACTTTATCGATATGACCCGTCGCCGGGAGAGCACTTTTTTTGGCGCTGGGGCGGTTGCCCATGTGTCTATGGCCGACCCGGTTTGCCCCGCTGTCGCAGACAGTTTGGCGCGGGCTTTTGCCCTAACCCAAGCCGGGGAACCTATTCAGTTACATCGCGGCGGTAGCTATATCTGTATTGAGGGCCCGCAGTTTTCTACCCGTGCCGAGTCGCACTGGTATCGCAGTATGGGGGCATCGGTGATCGGTATGACTAATATGCCGGAGGCCAAGCTGGCCCGCGAGGCACAGATCGCCTATGCCACGCTGGCGATGGCGACGGACTACGATTGTTGGCACCCGCGCGAAGAGGCGGTAACCGCAGAAATCGCCATTGCCAATCTGCAACAAAACGCCGCGCGCGCGCAGCAGGTTGCGCGGGAGGCGATACGGATGCTGGGGACTGAGCGGCCGGAGTCCTCCGCGCATACGGCGCTGTTAAGCGCTTTGGTGACCCCTCTTGAGGCGATGCCGGAGGAAAAACAAGCAGTAATAAAACCCCTGCTGGCTCCGACAGAAGCACTATTTGAAGAGTGGAGCGGCGATATCGATGCTTGAGACCTTGCCCCTGCTGGAACAGTCGGATTTTCCGCCCATTCGCCGCAAGGCGCTTGAGACCTTGCAGGTCAATATTGGCTACCGCTGCAATCAGCGCTGTGTGCACTGTCATGTCAATGCCGGGCCCAATCGCACGGAAATGATGTCTGATGAAAACCTGGCGCTGTTGTTGGAAGTGATTGCTGCGCGCAAAACCCGCATACTGGATATCACCGGCGGTGCTCCGGAGTTGCACTGGGGCTTTCGCGCGCTGGTAAGCGGGGCGCGAGAGCGGGGAGTGCATGTGATCGATCGCTGTAACCTGACTGTCCTGTTTGAGCCGGGTCAGGAGGATACTGCTGAATTTCTCGCTCAGAATCAGGTTGAGGTAGTCGCCTCCCTACCGTGTTACTCCATCGACAACGTGGATAAGCAGCGGGGTAAAGGGGTTTTTGACAAGAGTATCGCCGCGCTACAGAAATTGAATACGCTGGGCTACGGTAAGCCCGGCAGTGGCCTACAGCTCAACTTGGTCTACAACCCCCAGGGGCCTTTTTTACCGCCGGAGCAGGGCGCCTTAGAGGCGGATTACCGGCGCGAGCTGGCCGACCACTTCTCTATTGAGTTCAATCATTTGTTCGCCCTCGCCAATATGCCGATCAAGCGCTTTGGTTCGATGCTGATTTCAAAAGGGCAGTTCCACGACTATATGGCGTTACTTAAGCGCAGTTACAGTGCCGATAACCTTGCCGCTGTGATGTGTCGCAACCTGGTCAGTGTCGATTGGCAGGGAAACCTATTTGATTGTGATTTTAATCAACAGCTCAATATGCCGCTTCCCGGCCGTTTACATCTGCGCGATTTACTCGAAGTGGACTTGCAGGGTTCAGATATTTGTGTGGCCGACCACTGCTACGGCTGTACGGCCGGGCAGGGCAGTAGTTGCGCTGGGGCTCTCTAGTGCTGGAGTATGGAACCTGGGAGCTATGAATAAAAAAATTTTGCTGTTGGTCGCTATTGTCGGATTGGTGGCACTCTTCTATGCACTCGATTTGCATCACTGGCTGAGCCTGGAGAAGTTAAAGAGTGGGGCGGAGGAGTTTAAGCACTGGCAGATGTCGTCGCCCTTTGTGGCCGCTTTTTTATTTCTTGTTTTTTATATTTTGGTCACGGGGCTGTCGCTGCCGGGAGCGGCCATTCTTACGGTTGCCGCCGGCGCACTGTTTGGGCTCTTTTGGGGAACCGTGATTGTCTCTTTTGCCTCGAGTATCGGCGCTACTCTCGCATTTTTACTGGCTCGCTATCTATTTCGCGACTATATCCAAGGGCGCTTTTCCGGGCACCTTCAAGTGATTAACAAGGGGGTTGATCGGGAGGGGGCATTTTATCTTTTTGCCCTGCGATTAGTGCCGGCCTTTCCTTTTTTTCTGATCAATATTCTGGTGGGGCTTACCCATATTAAAGTTTGGACCTTTTATTGGGTCAGCCAGCTGGGAATGCTGGCGGCTACGGTAGTCTATGTCAACGCAGGTACCCAGTTGGCACAGGTGGAAAGCCTCAAAGATATTTTATCTATGCCACTGCTGTTGTCTTTTGTATTGTTGGGGGTGTTTCCCTTGATGGCAAAATACCTACTCCGCTGGCTTAAGTACAGGCGTCAGGCCGGATAATTATTTTATGCAGAAGCCTAAGAAATTTGATCGAAATTTAATTGTGATTGGCGGCGGTGCGGCGGGCTTAGTTACCGCGTATATCTCTGCGGCAGTAAAAGCAAAAGTGACTTTGATCGAAGCGGATAAAATGGGGGGGGACTGCCTCAATACCGGCTGCGTTCCCAGTAAAGCGTTGATTATGTGCGCGCGACAGGCCCATAGGGCGCGCTGTGCCGGTGCGTTTGGGGTTGTGCTCCAGCCGCCAGTGATTGACTTTCCCCGGGTTATGCAGCATGTCAGGGCGTCGATTGAGGCGATTGAGCCCAATGACAGCGCAGAGCGCTATACCGAGTTGGGGGTGGAAGTGCTGCTGGGAAACGCAGAACTACTCGATCCCTGGACGGTTAAAATCGGCCTAAACAGCGGCGGAGAACAGACTTTGACGGCGCGGGCGGTGGTGCTGGCTACCGGTGCTGAACCGATTGTTCCAGTGCTGCCCGGGCTCGATCGGGTGGATTATCTGACCAGTGATACTTTGTGGCAGCGCTTCTTTCATCTGTCGGCACCGCCCCGCCGATTGCTGCTATTGGGCGGCGGCGCTATTGGTTGTGAGCTGGCACAGGCGCTTGCGAGGCTCGGCTCAGAGGTGGTTTTAGTTGAGCGGTTCGAGCGCTTGTTGCCGGAGCTGGATACTGAGGTGTCCGCAGCCGTTACTGAGGCGCTCACCGGCGATGGGGTTAAAGTTTTAACGGGTCATGAGGCCGTTGAATTTGAAGGTGTTCCCGCTCGGCGCGGTGGCATTTTGCTTGCACAGAGCAAGGCGGGCGAAGTCAGGCTGGCGTTTGATGAGGTAATTTTGGCGCTGGGGCGAAAGGCCAAGCTAAGCGGTCTCGGGCTTGAAAACATAGGCCTGCTGGAAAATGGCAAGTTACCACTGGATCGATACCTGCGCACTCGTTTTCGCCATATTCTCGCCGCTGGAGATGTTGCCGGGCCCTATCAATTTACCCATATGGCTTCCCATCAGGCGTGGTATGCAGCAGTGAATGCCCTTTTCGGCGACCTTAAGAAATTTGCCGTGGATTACTCACTGGTTCCCAGTGCGATATTTGTCGATCCCGAGGTGGCCAGTGTGGGACTCTCTGAAACGGCTGCTCGCAAACAGGGGGTGAACTACGAGGTAACCCGCTACGATCTCGAACATTTAGATCGAGCGATTGTCGATGGTGCGCGGCGGGGATTTGTCAAAGTACTGACTGTGCCGGGGAAAGATAAAATACTGGGTGTTTCTATTGTGGGGGAAAATGCCGCAGAATTAATTGCGGAATTTATTTTGGCGATGAAGCACGGCTTGGGACTGAATAAAATTCTCGCGACGATTCACCTGTACCCCACCATGAGTGAAGCGAATAAATTTGCGGCGGGCAATTGGAAGCGCGCGCACGCACCCGCAGGTATTTTACGCTGTCTGGAAATTTTTAATCGCTGGAGGCGCAAGTGATACAGTTCAGTGTGATTGTGCCTCTATTCAATGAAGCAGAGCAAATGGCGCCGTTATTACAGCATCTGCAAGCATTGGATGCGCGGGAAGATGTCGAAGTTATTGTCGTCGATGGCGGTAGTAGCGATGGCAGCGTGGAGATTCTGGAGAGCTCCGGTTTGGCGTTGCTACACGCCGCCCGGGGGCGGGCGCTACAGATGAATGCCGGAGCGCAGATGGCTAAAGGTCACTGGCTGTTGTTTTTACATGCCGACAGTCGGCTTCCGCCACAGGCCCTCAAATCTATTGGAGAGCTAAACAGGGAGACTGCCTATTGGGGGCGTTTTGATATTCAAATTGAGGGGCGCAGTTTTTGCTTTCCCCTGATCGCCGCTCTGATTAATTTGCGCTCTCGGCTCAGCGGTATTGCTACGGGGGATCAGGCTATTTTTGTGCGCCGTGCCTTGTTCGACAGTATGGGCGGATTCCCCGCGCAGCCGTTGATGGAGGATATCGAGCTGAGCCGTCGCCTGCGGCGTGACTATCGTCCCTGTTGTTTGCGGAAAAAAGTGACAACCTCGGGGCGCCGCTGGGAAAAGTTCGGTGTTGTGCGCACGGTTTTACTGATGTGGCGGCTGCGCTTTGATTACTGGCGAGGCGTACCGGCGGAGAGCCTGGCAAAGCGTTATGACTGATCGCGTATTAACCCCTTTGCGCCTGGTCGTGATGGCCAAGGCTCCGCTGCCGGGCTATGCCAAAACCCGGCTTGCCCCGGTATTGGGGGAGGCCGGTGCGGCCTCGCTGGCGGAGCGCTTATTGAGGCACACACTGTCGCAGGCGCTAAAGGCCGACCTGGGGCCGGTGGAGCTGCATGTTGCGCCGGACTCCGGCCACCCTTTTTGGCAGGCGCTGAAACTGTCCCGGGGGGTAGCGCTTTACAGTCAGTGCGCAGGTAATCTCGGTCAGCGCCTGTGGCAGGCGGTAAAAAGCGCCCCTGTCGAGGGCCCGGGAGTCCTCTTGTTGGGGACAGACTGTCCCGAGTTAAATGTGGAGCGGCTCCGGGCTGCGGCTGAGGCCCTAGTCGATACTGATGCGGTGATGTATCCGGCAAAAGATGGCGGTTACACCCTGTTGGGTTTAAAGCGAGTCGATTCGCGCCTGTTTGAGGATATCTGTTGGAGCACCGAAGTGGTGGCACAGCAGACCCTGGATCGATTGCAGGAGTGCGCAATGCAGTGCCGGCGCCTACAAGTGCTGACCGATATTGACGATCCCGAGGACCTGCCATTTTTGCCCGAGGCCTGGCAGGTGAGTTGGCAGGGTGTTCAGGTCGAGGATTAAGCGCGGTGGCGCTGTACCCATGGGCGCGACTGGCAGCAAACCGGCAAGATCTGTAGGAATTTAGAGTTCAGTTCGATTAGGGGCTCAGAGCGCGGGGGCGGCACTGCCTTCTGCTTCCAGCGCGCCGCTATCGGCAAGAGCCCCGCCGTCGTCATCGTTGGCAGCGGCCAGGCGCTGCTCTTCGATACGGCTACTCCAGCTCAGCAGGGCCTGGTAGTGGCGAATATTCTTTACATAAGTGACCGGCTCCCAGCCCCGGGCATAGCCGTGCTTGGTGGTCTTGTAATACTGGCGCTTGGCCAGAAGGGGCAGGTGTTCGCGCACATCGGGCCACAGGTCTGGATTGCCCCCCATGCGCTCTGTGAGCACACGGGCATCTTCCAGGTGGCCGTAGCCCACGTTGTAGGCGGCCAGGGCCATCCAGGTTCTATCGGGCTCGCGAATACGTTCCGGCAGTTTGTTGCGAATCTGTACGATATAGCGGGCGCCGCCCTCAATGCTCTCCTCGGGGTTGAGGCGATTCACACCGAGGTCTTTGGCGGTATTCAGGGTGAGCATCATCAGGCCGCGCACACCGGTGCGGGAGCGGGCGCGGGGATTCCAGTGGGACTCCTGGTAACTGAGGGCCGCGAGCAGATGCCAGTCGAGGTCATACTGGCCAGCAATTTTTTGCATGGTGCCGCGCCATTTGGGCAGCCGCTCGCGGCTGCGCTTGGCAAAGGCCTGGGCGCCGCCCACATTCAGGTCGCTGACATGGCCGAAAAACTCCTCCCGCAATTGGTCGATCATACCGTTGGTATTGGCGCGCAACATAAAGCGGCGGGCGCTGCGGTATAGGCTGTCGTCATCACTTTGCGGGAAGGCCCAGGAAACCGGTTGGAACTGGGTGAGGTTAAAGGCGACAGCGGTGTTGGGGTAGAGGCCGCGGTGAACGGCGTAGGCGTTGGAATCTACAATCGCATAACTGTATTTTCCCTCCTGCACCATCTCTACCAATTCCATGGCGTCTACGTCGGAGACTTCCTCCCAGTCCAGCCCGGTATAGCGGGCGGAGAGTTTCTTCATTTCTTCTGCGTGGGCACTGCCGGCAATCACGGCGACCTTTTTCCCTTCGAGATCGCTGGTCTTGCGCGGGCGCTGTTGGCCTACGCGATAGATGACTTGCTGGCGGATCTCGAAGTAGGACGGGGTGAAGCGGACCTGTTCGCGGCGCTCCGGGGTGACGGTGAGACCGGCAGCGGCGAAGTGTGCGCCGCTTTCGGGATCGCGCAGTTGATTGAACATTTCGTCCAGGTCATGCACGTCGCGAATAACTAGCTTTACTCCCAGCTCTTCGGCAAAAGCATGCAACATACCGTATTCAAACCCGGTGGGGTTGCCGGTGGCGTCTTCGTAATAAGTAGTAGGGCCATTTTGTGACAGTACGACCAATTCGCCGGAGGCTTTGACACGCTCCAGAGTATTCGGTGCTTTACTGGCAACCAGCAGGGAGGCGCAGCAGGAAAGGGCAATCCCTTTGCACACGCGGCGGACGTAGCGCAGCATACGGCTTTTCATCATCATAGGCTGTCCCTCTAGCTAGTCCGTTGGTGTATTTAGTGTTGTGCCTAAGGCGCTGCGCGCCAGTTTCCCACTCAAATAGGGCGACGCAGCGGGCTAATTTTACATGATTTGGCGACAATCTGCCCAGTTTGTCTTTTGAACACTGTGACCTACGCGCTTGCAAAGCATTACAGACTTAGTTAGTTGAGCCAGGCTTTGACGCAAAATTGATTTATTTTCGCTCAATTTTGTTTGTCTTTTGAGCATTCAGATTACTAATTGGTTCATGTGTGTCCAAGTGTCCGGCGGGTGTGTTGGAGTGGCGATGCTTCAGGTACAATTGCGCCTCTCAAATTTCCGGGGCCTTGTGCGAAATCCCATTCGCGCAATCTTTCTCATTTAGACAAGAGGCTATCTCCCGCAATGTTAGTTCTGCGTGGTGCTCCCGCACTGTCGAAATTCCGCCATAAAAACCTGCTCAATCAACTGCGCGCGCTGCAACCGACCATCGACGATCTCTACGCCGAGTTCGTTCACTTTGCAGACAGCGACTCACTGGATAACCAGGAGATGGCCCTACTGGAGCGATTGCTTCAATACGGTCCAACCGAGGAAAAACACGAGCCGAAAGGCGAGCTGATCCTGGTTGTGCCGCGTCCGGGTACGATCTCGCCCTGGTCTTCCAAGGCCACTGATATCGCGCACAACGCCGGCCTGAATAAAGTTCAGCGCCTGGAGCGAGGTATCGCCTACTACATTACCGGTGTCGAGTTAAACGAAGCTGAACGCCTTGCTCTGGCCTCCCGTTTGCACGACCGTATGGTTGAAGCGGTATTCACCGACTTTAATCAGGCGGAGCAATTATTCGTGGAAGAGGCACCGCGCCCGCTGCGCGGCGTGGATATTCTCGAGGGCGGCCGCGAAGCGCTGGAAGATGCCAACGTCACCTTGGGCTTGGCCCTGGCGGAAGATGAGATTGATTACCTGCTCACCAGCTTCCAGGAGCTGGAGCGCAACCCCACCGATGTAGAGCTGATGATGTTTGCCCAGGCAAACTCCGAGCACTGCCGCCACAAAATCTTCAATGCCTCCTGGACCATCGATGGCGAAGAGATGCCGCACTCCCTGTTCGGCATGATCAAGAACACCTACCAGAAAGGTGGTGATAACGTACTGTCCGCCTATGCGGATAACGCCGCTGTGGTTGTCGGTAGTGAAGCGGGGCGTTTCTACCCGGACCCGGACAGCAAAGAATACGGTTTCAGCAACGAAGCTATTCATCTGCTGATGAAGGTGGAAACCCACAACCACCCCACCGCGATCGCCCCCTTCTCCGGCGCCGGCACCGGTGCCGGTGGTGAGATTCGCGATGAGGGCGCGGTTGGCCGTGGCTCCAAGCCGAAAGTGGGCCTCACAGGCTTTACCGTTTCCAACTTGCGCATTCCCGGTTGGGAGCAGCCCTGGGAGGCCAACTACGGCAAGCCCGAGCGCATCGTTACCGCCCTGGATATTATGATCGAGGGGCCGATCGGTGGTGCGGCATTTAACAATGAGTTTGGCCGCCCGAATATCTGCGGTTACTTCCGCACCTTTGAAGAGAATTTTGACGGCGAGCGTCGCGGCTATCACAAGCCGATCATGCTGGCTGGTGGCTACGGCAATATCCGCGCAGAGCATGTTGAGAAGCCCGAGTTTTCCCCCGGCGCCAAACTGGTAGTGCTGGGTGGTCCGGCCATGTTGATCGGCCTCGGTGGCGGTGCGGCCTCCAGTATGGCCAGCGGTTCCAGCTCTGAAGACCTGGATTTCGCTTCAGTACAGCGCCAGAACCCGGAAATTGAGCGCCGCTGCCAAGAGGTGATCGACCAGTGCTGGCAGCTGGGTGAGAGCAACCCCATCGCCTTTATCCACGATGTGGGTGCGGGCGGTTTGTCCAACGCCTTCCCCGAACTGGTCAAAGACGGCGGTACCGGCGGTAACTTTGAGCTGCGCAATGTGCCCTGCGATGAGCCGGGTATGAGCCCATTGGAAATCTGGTGTAACGAATCCCAGGAGCGCTACGTACTGGCGGTGATGCCGAAAGACCTGGCGCGCTTTGAGCAGATCTGTGAGCGCGAGCGCGCGCCTTACGCCGTTGTCGGTGAAGCCACCGAAGACAAACACCTGCTGTTAAATGACAAGAAGTTCGACTCCAAGCCGGTGGATCTGCCGATGTCGGTACTGTTCGGCAAGCCGCCGCGCATGCATCGCGAAGCACAGACGCGCCAGGCGGCAACCAAGGCTTTCTCCACGGCCGATATCGATTTGAATGAAGCGGCTGAGCGGGTGCTGCGCCTGCCCACCGTGGCCAGCAAGAGCTTCCTGATTACCATTGGCGACCGCACGGTTACCGGCCAGGTGTCCCGCGATCAGATGGTCGGTCCCTGGCAGGTGCCGGTGGCGGACTGTGCGGTGACTACCGTGTCCTACGACAGCTATGCCGGCGAAGCCATGTCTATGGGGGAGCGCACCCCGGTGGCACTGTTGGATGCACCCGCGTCAGGTCGTTTGGCCGTGGGCGAGGCGATCACCAATATCGCCTGTACCCCGGTGAAGCAGCTGTCTGATATCAAACTCTCCGCCAACTGGATGTGCGCTGCGGGCCACCCGGGCGAAGAGGAAAAACTCTATCGCACCGTAGAAGCGGTGGGCATGGAGCTGTGCCCCGAGCTGGGTATTACCATTCCGGTGGGCAAGGACTCCATGTCTATGCGCACCGCCTGGGAAGACGAGGGTGAGCAAAAGGCGGTTACCGCACCGCTGTCGCTGGTAATCTCTGCCTTTACTCCGGTTACCGATGTACGCAAAACCGTGACTCCGCAATTGCGCACGAATAAAGGTGAGAGCGAGTTGCTGCTGGTGGACCTGGGGGCCGGTAAAAACCGCCTGGGCGGTTCCTGCTTGGCACAGGTCTACAATGAGCTGGGCGACAAGCCCGCAGACCTGGACGACGCCAAGAAGCTGAAAGGCTTCTTTGAAGTGGTGCAGCAGGCGCTGAACGAAGATCTGATCATGGCCTACCACGACCGCGCCGACGGCGGTCTGTTCACAACCCTGGCGGAAATGGGCTTTGCCGGCCGCGTGGGTATGGACGTGGAAATCTACGAGTTGGGTGAAGACCCGATCGCCGCGCTGTTCAGTGAAGAGCTGGGTGCGGTACTACAGGTGCCCGCCTGTGAAGCGGATATGCTGGTACAGCGCTTTGCCGCTGTCGGCGTACCCACCCACAAGATCGGTTACCTGAACAATAACGAGCACCTGTGCATCACCAATAACGGTGTTGAAATCTTTAAGCGCTCCCGCGCGGAGTTGCAGCAGATCTGGTCGGAAACCAGCTTCCGTATCCAATCCCTGCGCGATAACGCCGAGTGCGCCGAGCAGGAGTTTGCCGCAATTGCCCAGGATGACCCGGGCCTGACGGTAAACCTGACTTTCGATATGAGCGAAGATGTCAGCGCGCCCTATATCGCCAAAGGTGTTCGTCCAAAAGTTGCCGTACTGCGCGAGCAGGGGGTCAACAGCCAGGTGGAAATGGCGCACTCTTTCCACCGCGCCGGCTTTAACGCTGTCGACGTGCATATGAGCGACATTCTGTCCGGCCGTGTGGCCCTGGATGAATTCAAAGGCCTGGTGGGCTGTGGTGGCTTCTCTTACGGTGACGTACTCGGAGCCGGTGAGGGCTGGGCGAAAACCATTCTGTTTAACGATCGCGCGCGCGACCAGTTCGAAGGCTTCTTTAACCGCAACGATACCTTCGGTCTGGGGGTGTGTAACGGTTGTCAGATGTTCTCTGTGATCAAAGAGCTGATCCCCGGTGCCGACCACTGGCCGCGCTTTGTGCGCAACCTGTCCGAGCAGTATGAGGCGCGCTTTGCCCTGGTGGGCATTGAAGAGTCTAGCTCTGTGCTGTTTAAAGGTATGGCGGGCACTTATATGCCAGTTGCCGTTGCTCACGGTGAGGGCCGGGTGGAATTTGCCGATCAGCAGGCGCTGGAGAAGTGCGAAGCTTCCGGTACCATCGCGATGCGCTATCTGAATAACAAAGGGGAAATTACCCAGACCTACCCGGCCAACCCCAACGGCTCGGTAAACGGTATTACTTCCCTGAGCTCTGAAGATGGCCGTGTCACGATTATGATGCCGCACCCGGAGCGAGTTGCACGAGCGGTCAACAACAGCTGGCGCCCGGATGAGTGGAGCGAAGACGCCGGTTGGATGCGTCTGTTCCGCAACGCGCGGGTATTTGTTGATTAAGACAAATCAGTACCCCGGCGGTTAGTTGGCCGGGGTGTTTGTCAGGTTGTGGTGGCCTTTTCAGGTCGCCACAATTTGAATAAACAAGCAAACTCTTCTATAACAGTTTTCAGCCCTTTTATTTCCTGGCGTAACGCTCTTCTTTTCAAGTGAATAAGCTTCACTTACTGCTACACTTAAGCAATTATTCGAAATAACATTTTTGCTATGGTGCAGTTATCTGTTGAACTTACAGTGTACTTGCTCATCGCTCCACCCAATATCTTATTGGGATTAGTATTCACATTTTCTCCATTCGAATCTTTTCTAATTTTATCGTGGTTAATCAGTTCAGAAAAAACCGTATCTGAAGGGGAATTTTTGCTCAATAAAATAGATTAAGGAGGAACTTATGGCGTACAGCGAAAACCTGGCTGAAAAGGTGCGCAAACTACTTCAGGGAAATGAAGGTCTGAGTGAAAAGCAGATGTTTGGCGGGCTCGCTTTTATGTTGAATGGCAATATGGCCTGTGGGGTTGTCGGGGAGGAGTTGATGGTCCGCGTTGGGCCTGATGATTATCAAACGGCTCTGTCTGAGCGCTATACCCGCCCTATGGATTACACGGGGCGCCCCTTAAAAGGTATGGTGTATGTGGAAGAAGATGCTGTGGCTGTCGATCTGGATAATTGGGTCAGCCGTGGTGCCGTGTTTGCGGGGTCGCTGCCACCCAAATAGCGGTTGATCGCCAGCTAAAAATAGGAAACGGTATCTTTCTTTTGTGTACTGATTAATCGCTGCGGGTGAACTCGCTGCTTACAGCCCGTTGACTTCTGTACGCCCTGAATTTCAGAAGCGCTGTAGATCCTCGCCGGTGTGCCGCACCGGAATCTGAAAGGATATTGATTATGTATTTTCTCGAATTGAATAACGGTGTAGAGATACCCCAGCTCGGCATGGGAATGGCTGCTATTGGCAGTTGGCAACAGGATGATGAATATGTCACGGAAGTACTTTTAAAGGCCATGTCAGTGGGGTACCGCCACTTTGATGTGGCGTCAGTTTACGGCAATGAACGGGCGCTGGGGAGAGCGATCAAAGAGTCCGGCCTGGCGCGGGCCGAGCTATTTATTACCAGTAAAGTTTGGGATAGCGAGCAGGGGAATCGAAAAACCCACGATGCGTTTGCCCGCAGTTTGGAGCGCTTGCAGCTCGAGTACCTGGATCTCTATTTGATCCACTGGCCTGTACCGGCTTATACCCGGGAAACTTGGCAGGCGATGGAAGCGCTTTACCAGCAAAAGAAAGTGCGCGCCCTGGGTGTTTCAAACTTTCGTAAAACGGATATAGAACAGCTTGCGGCTTTTGCCGAGGTTCCCCCAGTCTGCAATCAAATTGAATTGCATCCCTATTTCACTCAGCAGCCTCTGGTGGACTATTGCCAATTTCATAAAATTGCCATCTGCTGTTGGTCGCCGCTGGGCTCCGGTTCTACCTGGAGTGGTGTCGAAGCCCAGGACAAGCCGTTGGCAGATCCATTAATCGTACAGATCGCTGAGGATCACGGGGTGGGGGCGGGGCAAGTTATCTTGAAATGGAATATCCAGCAGCACCGTATCGTTATTCCGAAAGCAGAAAGCCTGGATAATATGCGCAACAACTTTTTACTTTCAGACTTTAATTTAAGCCAAGCGGAAATTCAGGCAATCAATGGTTTGAACTGCAATAAAAGATTTGGTGGTGATCCAGACTACGCCAACCAGAAGAACCTGATAGTTAAAGTCCCCGCCTAAATTTTTTCCAGCAGGGCATAGGTTGCTATGGCACAAGCGGAAGTGACATTCATTGAAGAATTGACCCCCTGCATAGGGATATGCACCACGGCATCTGCCATCTTCAGGAGTTCAGCAGCTACGCCATCCTTTTCCGAGCCCAATACCAAGCAGACTTTATCTCCGCTAGTAATGGGAGCCTGTTTCAGTTCAATGCTGTTCGAGGTGATTTCCAGGCAGATTAATCGATAGCCTTTAGCCTTTAATGCTTGCGCAGTATCAATGGCGGATACGTGATATTCGTAGGGGACGTACTTCTCAGTAGAGCGGGAAATTTTTCGAATCTTGGAGTTGGGCGGCGTTAGGGTTTCACCGGTTAAATAAATTTTCTCTACACCGAGTGCATCGGCGATGCGAAATAAGCCCCCGACATTACTCGGGGTGCCGATATCTGTGGCCAAATAGCACAAGGGGTGAGTGCTTGCGGTTGCTTGATGGCTGCTGTGATCTGTCTGCATTTTACTGTTTGTTCTGTAGAGGTGAGGGCGCTACTGTTTCAGGGGGGTACTGCAGTGCCGGCGGACCGGATCAGTGGTTACCGTCTACGGCTTCAATCGGTTCCCCGGCAATTCTCAGTGCGGAGGCCTGGCGTTTGCGCATCTGCTCCACCAGAGAGGGCTCGCGCGCGGCCTTTTGAGTTTGGGTGTGTGCCGCCTGTTTGTATACCTTATCTGACACAATAAACTCTTCCGCACGCTGATTGATATCGCTGTAACGTGTATTCAGTTCTGAAATCTTTTTAGAGAGATGTTCGAGATCCAGGATACTGTCAAAATAGAGGGCGATCAGTCGCTCACACTCCCTGGCGATTGCCAGATATTCGTTACCAACTTGTCGGTGCCCCTCATAGTTCTTTTTAAAGTTGAAGAAGGTTTGCACACCGCCAAGCAAGGCGGCTAACAGGGCCAGTCCCGCACCGCTCCACTTGGTCCAGTCCGGTAGCTCCGCATTGATCAGGGAGAAGAACAGTGAGCCGAGGAATAGGTTGACGACAACGATGGGAACCCCGCATAGCACATGCAAATTGCGCCCCTTCATGGATGCGCGAAAATGGCTGTGCTTGCACAGGTGGGCATTCCAGCGGAGTTTTTCCAAGACTTCTACAGTATTGGGTATATTGCTCATAATTCCCTTTGCCTTTTCTTCTTTACTGGCTGTCGCAGGCGATAGTTTGCCGGATACTGCTTAATTGTACAGAGTAGCTGGCTGGATTTTAGTTGAGGGGGAGGGAGCAGCGGCGAAGGTGCTTTAGGGGCGGGCTCTGGAGGAAGTGTAAGTAGTCACTTCCTCCAGAATCTGATAGTTTGATTCGGATTAGAAGCTGTAAGTAGCCCCCAATGCGGTAAAGTTGGCTTTTTCATCCTCGATTTTATAGAGAGTATGTTCAAGACCGATATCCCAGGCACCGGTGGACCAGCTTATTACTGCGCCATAGTAGGAGTCGGTGCCGCTATCTTTCTCATCACCCCAATCGCCAGACCAAGCATAGCTTTCTGATTCCAAGAGCTCGCCATCTGGGCTGTACCAATCAATAGAATATTCGTAATTACCGCTACCACTGGAAGTGGTATTCCACTGGTGAACACCGAGACGGACACCCGCGCTCAGGTGTTGTTGAAAGCGCTTAGTAAAAGCGGCTCCTAAACTGTACGATTTGTACTCGGTCTTAGTGTGGTCATAAGAGCTTGCATTAAAGACAGTTTGATAATCTTGATCACCATAGATTTCAGCATCGTATAGTTCGTATCCAGAGCGCCGCTCTAGCTTGCCTAAGTCGGTCATTCCCGCCTCAATAGCGATATATTGATTGATCCGGTAGCCAAACGTAAACCCGTAACTGACGGAGTCTAAATCCTCTTTAATCGTATAAGAGCTGTCGGAGTCAAACTGTGTATACCCGAGAGAAGCCTTCAGGTAGAAAGGCTGTTCTTCGGCGTGAATACTGGAGCTAAATAGCGCGATAAAAGCGGCAAGAGCGGTGTGTTTCAAGAGGTACCTCATATAATAACTGATCGTTTTTTATTCGCTTGAATAGCTCTAGGGGGCCACGGAATTATTCAGCGGTTCCCTAGTGCAGAGTGGGTATTAGCACTCTTTGAATTAAGCTCAAAAAACTATAAATAATGGTTTGTCAGTATTGTACATTTGCGCAGACCTCCCTAACAGCCGCTTTTGTTTAGCTTTTTTCTGCACAGGCTTTTTTATCGAGCAGGCGACTGTATGCTAGCCCCCATAGGGGTGGGCAAAAATCAAACAAGATGCTTTTGTTCTGTACATTCTTTGTAGACCAGTGGAATTTATTACTTCGAAGTAGTGCGCAGAGTGCTCACTTTCTTGTATTTTGTGTATCTACCTGAGGGGACCTGGATCGTGCGGTGATTGGCCGGAGCCCAGTTTCTCAACAGCAATAACCAATAAAAATTAAACCCTGGAGTCGTTGGGGGCAGATATGTCGATCGCGCGACAGCGCTTTATAGTTTTAGGTCCTCTTTTGGCAGCGGCCTTCTATTTCTTTTTAGCCGCGATGGGAATGCAATACCTACCGGCGGTAACCGCAGCGATTACCTTGCTGACCGTGATCTGGTGGGTTACAGAAGCCCTGCCTATCCCCGCCACCTCACTGGTGCCTTTTGTTCTTCTGCCCCTATTTGGGGTCGCTGATCACCGCGAAGTAGCCTCTTCTCTGGGCAGTCATGTCATTCTGTTACTAATGGGAGCTTTTATCCTGTCCAAAGCCCTGGAGAAGAGCGGCGCGCACGAGCGGCTCGCTCTGTATATGTTGCGTATTGTCGGTGTCTCCAGCGGGCGCAGGCTGGTGCTCGGGTTTATGCTGGCGGCGGGCTTCTTGAGTATGTGGATATCCAATACCGCCACAACCCTAATGATGCTGCCCATTGCTTTGGCGATTCTCTCCAGGATTGATAACCAGCGCTTGAGTATTGCCCTGATTCTGGGGATTGCCTATGCCGCGAGCCTGGGTGGGGTGGGGACCCCGCTGGGAACGCCACCCAACGTTATTTTTATGGGGATCTATGAGGAGGTAACGGGGCGAGAATTTAGTTTCCTGGGGTGGATGAAAATTGGCCTGCCTGTCGCCCTGGTGACCCTGCCGATTATGGCCCTTTGGCTGACTCGTAATATCCATCTGAAAAATGCTATCGAGCCCCCGCAAGTGGGAGAGTGGCGGGCAGAGGAAAAGCGCACCTTAATGGTTTTTGGGGTGGCTATTCTCCTGTGGGTTACCCGCAATGCACCATTCGGTGGCTGGAGCGACCTGATAGGGGTTGATGCTGCCGGCGATGGTACTGTGGCCCTTGCGGCGGTTGTCGCTATGTTTTTAGTCCCCAATGGCAAGGGCGGACGCCTGCTGGACTGGCAGACAGCGGAAACAATTCCCTGGGGAATGCTGTTGCTGTTTGCCGGCGGTATTGCACTGGCAAAAGGGTTCTCCAGCTCCGGCCTAAGCGATATGCTCGGCAATGGTCTTTCTTTCCTCACCACAATGCCGCTGTGGCTAATGCTGGTAATACTTTGTTTGAGCGTAACCTTCCTGACAGAGATCACCAGTAATACCGCCACTGCAACTTTGCTTATGCCCATTCTCGCTGTAGCTGCAACCTCTGCGGGCTTTGAGCCGATGGTACTGATGATACCGGCGGCGATGAGTGCCAGCTGTGCGTTTATGTTGCCTGTGGCCACGGCACCGAATGCCATCGCCTACGGAACAGGCAAGGTACGCATACAGGATATGGTGCGTGAGGGGGCAATACTGAGCGTGACGGCATCGCTGATTATTGCGGGAATGAGCTGGTTGATTTTGACGGGTTAGTATTTGCCGGAGATAGGGGCTTTAAAATTTCAGGTAATAGGTCCTCGACTGAGAATTGCCTATTGGTGTTCAGCATAGGGGGCCTTGTCGGGATGTGATGCGACTTATCGGTGCTCTAACCTGATTGCAATAAAGCAGTATTGGTGGGTAAAAGAAGAATACACAAAAGAGATAAATTTTGATGAATAAAACTGCGGCAACATTACTGCTCGCCCTCGGTTTAGCGGGGTGTGGTGAAGCGGAAAATAACCAGGCAACAGAGGAAAAAGTTTTGTTTAACGAGGATGTTTCTGCTCCTGTGGCCAAGAAAGTGCCCCACAAGCTGGTTATGCACGGTCATGAGCGTATCGATAATTACTATTGGATGCGCGATGATGAACGCAAAGCTCCAGATGTTATTGCGCACCTGGAAGCAGAAAACGCCTATACCGACTCGGTAATGCAGCACACTAAAGCGTTGCAGGAATTACTCTTTGAGGAAATGACTGGACGTTTGGAAAAAGATAAATCGACGGTACCCGTTTATTATAATGGCTACTGGTATTACAGTCGCTACCTGCCACAAAAAGAGTATGTGATTCACGCCCGGCGCAAAGGCAGCCAAGAGGCGCCTGAAGAAGTTATGCTGGACATAAATAGCCTGGCCGAAGGTAGCGGCTATTTCAGTGTTGGACGCCTGGCCGTATCTCCCAACAATCAATTGCTCGCCTACCCTGAAGACAGTGTGGGGCGCCGTGTTTACACGATTCGCTTCAAAGATTTAAAAACCGGTGAACTACTGCCGGACAAGCTGGAAAATGCCTCACCGGTTGCGGTTTGGGCAAATGACAATAAGACCGTCTTCTATATCAATAAAGATCGCCAGACTCTGCTCGGCTATCAAGTAATGCGACATACATTGGGCACCCCACAGAGTGACGATGTTATTGTTTATGAAGAAATGGATAAGGCCTTCTACACCTGGATTTCCAAATCCCGGGATGGGGAGCTGGTGCGGATTCACCACAGCTCGACGACCAGTAGCGGCGAGTCCATTCTGGATGCCAATACCCCGCTGGCAGACTTTGCCCCCCTACACCCCCGGGAAAAAGACCACGAGTACTCGGCGCTAAAACTGGGAGGTGAGTTTTATATTCTTACCAACTGGCAGGCCGAAAACTTCAGGTTGATGAAAGCCTCTATGGCCGATGCTGCGGATAAGTCTAAGTGGCAGGAGGTAATACCACACAGTAGTGACACTCTTCTGGAAGACTTTACCTTATTTGACCAGCATCTCGCTCTGATAGAGCGAAAATCAGGTCAGGCAGGGCTTCGGATCATTAACTTAGAGAACAACAAGGCTCTTGAGGTCGGCTTTAATGACCCGGTTTACCAGTTGGACTTAAGTGCCAATCCCAATTTGGGATCGGAGAGTGTGCGGGTGTCTTACTCAAGCCTGACGACACCAAAGAGTATCTATGAGGCCCGGCTGGATAGCGGTGATCTGACACTGCTTAAGCAAGATAAGGTGCCCGGTGGGTTTGCCCCTCAGAGCTATCAGAGTGAGGGTATCCTGATTACCGCACGGGATGGTGTCAAGGTGCCGGTGTCTCTGGTATATCGCAAGGATAAATTCCAGAGAGATGGTACTAATCCACTGCTGCAATACGCCTATGGTTCCTACGGCAGTACCGTCGACCCCTGGTTTCGTTCCTCTATAGTATCCTTGCTGGATCGCGGTTTTGTATTTGCTATCGCCCATATTCGCGGCGGTCAAAAATTGGGGCGCGCTTGGTATGAAGACGGAAAGATGTTCAATAAAAAGAATACTTTCACTGATTTTATTGATGTTACCAAGGGCTTGAGCCAATTGAAGTATGCAGCCTCTGATAAGATCTTTGCTTCCGGCGGCAGTGCAGGGGGGCTATTGATGGGGGCGGTAGTCAATATGGAGCCGGGTTTGTATCGAGGGGTAACCGCAGAGGTGCCATTTGTCGACGTGGTGACTACCATGTTGGATGAGTCCATCCCTCTGACGGTCAATGAATATGACGAGTGGGGTAACCCCAACAATAAGGACAGCTATGAATATATGCTCTCCTATTCGCCTTACGATCAGGTAAAAGCACAGAACTACCCCAATATGCTGGTGACCACAGGGCTACATGACTCCCAGGTGCAATATTTTGAGCCCATGAAGTGGGTGGCAAAACTGCGGGAGTTGAAGACCGATAAAAATCAGCTGCTATTTAATACCAATATGGAGGCCGGTCACGGCGGTTCTTCGGGACGCTTCCGCCGCTATAAAGAGACGGCCTTGCAGTATGCGTTTTACCTCGATTTACTTGGTGATACTCATCGTGAGAGTGATAGAAAGTCCCAGTAAAGTAGCTTGATAAATAAGGCAGTATCTCTGCTTGGCTGTAGATAGCTAAGCAACCTTTATTTGTTAGCGGTGTTTTATTTAAAAGGGGAGCTTGCTCCCCTTTTTTTTGTGGATTATTTCCGGTAGAGTCAGATAAAATCAATTGATTTTACCAATCTCTTAGGTCGAGCTGATCGCACATTGCTATTTATACTCCTTTACAAAAACATCTCTTGTTTTGAATTTTCAATTGTCGGCGTAGAATATAGGGAGATCTTTTGGAAGCTATAAGTTATGCGCGAATTTTCTGCTATTGAGGCGCCGGTTATTGATCGTTTTGGCGGGTTAGGTGGTCTTCAGGAAAGGCTGATTAAGCCTAAATCCGCACAGTTCTTAAAAGAGATACCCGATAACCAGTGGTTGTCAGCGGTATCTCGTGCGGTTTTTCAAGCTGGTTTTAATTGGAAGGTCGTTGAAAAAAAATGGCCGGATATAGAGAGGATCTTTTATGGTTTTGATGCTTCTTTCTGTCGTCGCCTACCGGAGGAGGCTTTGGATGACCTGATGCGGCAGGAAGGGATGATTAAGCACTGGACTAAAACCCGCTCTATTCAGAGAAATGCAGACTTCTTTTGGCATATCTCAAATGAACACGGGAGTCTGGGGGAGTATTTCTCTAATTGGAATACCGCTAACTATATTGAAAACCTTCAGTACCTGAGGAAAGGTGGAGATCGTCTAGGGGGGAAAACCGCACAAGTATTTTTAAGGCGTATGGGGATCGACACCTTGGTTTTTGCCAGCGATACGATTCGCGCGCTGATTCGAGAGGGGGTTGTTGATAAATCTCCCTCCTCTAAGAAGGATTGGGCAGCTTTGAAAGAAGCAATTGAAATCTGGCAGTCCCAGTCTAAGCGCAGTTTGAATGAGATTAGCCAGATCTTATCCCTCTCTGTAGGTTGAGAGAGTTAGTGGGGGCATAGGTTGGCAGGAGTCCATATTGTAGAGACTTCTGCCAATGTTATCGGTTGATAAAGAATTAATCAGCTACATTCGCTGGCGTCACTTGAAAATCTACTGACAGTGAAGCCTCATATTGAACTTCATCGAAAGAGCTGGTCTCTCTTTCTATATAGGTCCGTGAAGTGCTGTCTTTCAACCCGCTACTTCTAGCTCTGGCAGCTGTAACGACAACCTCCTCTACAGCATCGGCACCGGCTGTACCATGATAGCCGAGGCTTCTTGTGCGGATATTCACCGGCGTTAACTGAATGCCAAGCGTGCCTTCATAGTCTGCTTTTTGCTCCATAATTTTTGCCAATGCTTTGGATTGTACTTTCTTTGTATATTCAGAAACTTTTGAATGCTCAAATGAAGTGCTCACTATCTCGATTTCTTTATTTTCATCGGTTAACTGTGCGATAGCTTGCAAATGATTCTCCTGATCAATGGTGATTGCCACCCGATTGATCACTTTATAGCTGGATGGATTCTTGCCTAACCAGCCAAACTGAGGGGAAGATGAGAACTTTGAGTTCTTGATTTTTCCTCTATCAATACCAGCTTCGACCAAACTGCGAGTTAACTGCTCACGCAGAGCACTGTTATTGGCAATAGCATCTGACAGGCGGGGTTCTTGAGTGGTTACAATAACATTCACAATGGCTTGATCTGAATACGCTGTTTCTTCTGCGCTGCCATGCAGTGTGACAATTTTTGACTCTGGATAAATCAGACCGCGCAAGTCTTGTGGACTGCCTGTAATTTCAGGTGTTGCCAGTGCAAAGCTGGGAATGATGAGTGTAGCTAAGAGGGCAAGTCTTTTCATGTTGACACTTCCATATTATGAGTATTTGAGATGTTAGAGGATGGCCATCTCAGAGTGGTTTGACAAGACTATAGCGGTTTTCTTTATTGTCAGCGAATTGTTACGGTTGTAACAATTTATTAAGTTGGTTATCCCTTAAGCTATCGCTAAGTTTTGCCTGAGTAGTCATGCTTTATCGATCCGGTAAACGAGTACCGTTTATCGGTGTGTGATGGCCGCTGATCACTCCCAAAGCATTTCTAAAACTGCTTCACAGAAAAACGATTACATCATTTTAAAGTTCACGCCGGCTCTGAGATTGGAAATACCTGACCAATTGATGGCAGCAAGTAAATAATAAAATATTTTAGTGATATATAAGTTGGGCAGAACGAATGGGTTTACTAATAAATAAGAAAATATTGGCGTTTTCTTTGATGCTATTGTTGGCTGCATGTGGAGGTGGTGGGGGTTCCTCTGCGGAAACGGATACCTCCTCTACAGATAGTGATCAAGACAGTAGCGGTAGTCAAGATAGTAGTGGTGGCCAGGGATCATCTGATAGTGAAGATACCCCGATCTCTGATAATGTCGGCACTACTGTTGTACTGGGGGATGTGGAAATTACTGACTTGGGGTTTGCATCGTTGACGGCTGTTGATGTCACTTTACCCGAGGGCATGAATAATGCCCGAGAGGTATATCAGATGGCACACTATATTGCGCGTACCGATGGAGAGCAGGATGAAGAGGATATTGATATCCCTATCCGAAATTATACAGCCACTTGTGCAATCGATACCGATACCCCGAGAATGTTTGTTTCCACTACTTTAGCCGAGGGGACCGGTGTTGAGGATACCACTTACGGTTCTATTTATGAGTTGCAGTACGACCCTGCAACTTCCAGTTTTGAGCCCACAGGCAATGCCACATTGTTAAAACAGTGCTATGAATCTCATGGTGTGGCAGTGAGTTCAGATTGTTCCACTGTAGCAGTATTGTGTAATACGGAATACCAAGCCAGTGAGCGCTATGATGTAGAGGCTGACCTTGTTGAGCAATATGGCTCAACCTGGATGAAAATGGAAGACAATATTGACACCATCGAATCCCGCATCGCTAATGAAATAGGTCTTTTGGTTGCGACCAATCACAGTGAATATATCGAGTTTTTTACCGGGCATGCCACGCTGACTTTTGATGATTTTCTTGCAGGTTTGGAGGCGAATTTTCCGGATACTGACTTTGGAGATTCACCGTCCTTTAGCACGATTAAAGGATCTGATATGCAAGAGGAAATGGATTATATCATCTCCAATCTTGCCTCTGGCGATTACAATGATTTGCTCCAGTATATTCGAGATGCCAGTTACAGCTACAACGAACAAATTTGGCTGTTGGAGTGGGAAAACCAGCAGTTAAGTGAAGTGCCTGATACCTATGTAGTGAATAAAATGCACGGTGGAACGCACCTTGGTGCACAAGAATTACTTTATGTTGAAGAGGATAGCCAGGGGCGCAGCAGCTACGGTTTCTCTGTTTCTGCACGGGTATTTGATGGCTATGGGAGTTCCCATTATTCAGCGGGTTTGACCGTCATAGATCGAGACAATTGGTCTCTGGATATGAGTAGCACGGATAATCGTGGCTGGTATTGGGCCTGCGGCGATGGTCATGTGATAAATATTCGCTCGTTCTATAATCCGGATAATGAAATGTTTGGAGCAATTTGTACTAGCGATTGGAATGACTGGATCGGCAGTACCCATGGGCAACTGGGCACTATTGCGGTGAAGATGGAAACATCCAGTTCCTCTACTGAAGGCCGCTTTAATCATTTTGTACCTGCTACCTCTGTTATGGTTTCTAACGGCGGAGGTCATACGGTGGTGCCTGTAGATGCCAATACCAACTTGTCACTGATTGTCTCACCTAAATATATTGCAGATGCAGATATGGATAGGTTCTTAGAGGATGAAGTCGGTGTTGACCTGTCTGCCGAGGGTCCCTTTGATGAAGATTGTGCAGATTACGATACGACAAACTGTTTCCTGTCTTATATGAGTTATAGCTATTGGGAAGATGATGATAGTTTTCCCACAATGACTAGGCAGGGCCTGTATTCTGGTGATGCATTAGACTCTAGCTCTTTAACCCGTATTGGTATTGCCAGGGTCAGTTCTACAGGCAGTATGGAAGGGCAGGGTTTTAATTGGTTAGTGGCGGATGATGATTGTCAAATAAGTGATCCACAGCTTATCGACTTGAAAAATGGGCGCTATCTATTGGGTTATGCAAAATTCCAGTGTATCTCCGACAACCTTGCCTATAACCGTATTTATGCTGATAACGGTTCTAAACGACTGTTAGTACCAAAAGCTTACTACGTCATGGAAATTGATGCGGATCTCAATGTGCTCGAAGGACCTATGGAACTACCAAACTATGGTTGGGGTGGCCTGGATGAGCCTATGTATTTAGGAGAGGGCAAAGTGGCTTGGACTTATATTAAGAATCCAACTTATGACAACTATATAAGCGGTCAGCAAAATACTTGGCAGGCGCTGATTTATCATTCGAATAGCGTTAATTAATTCTTCCGTTTGATATGTCAATTGGCAAGGGGGCCTCCCCTTGCCAGCGGCGTACTTTTCCAGCGCAAGTTAATTTACACTGGTTCTGATATTAAACGCTTAAAACATGGGAGTAGCATTACAGTACCCCGTGCCTTTGCTTGTTAGTGCTCACTCCGATTTTTATATACATCTTTTCATCCTGATCAAAGCCTCCATACAGATTGCGGGCTATTCAGAAACGCCTCCTGTAATGTGGCCGCTGTAACAAATGGGAGCCGGGCAATTGCCCCCGCCTTGTTTGACGCTGGCTAAAATCTATACAAAGTGTAAGGTGCCCTTCTATAAATAAACTACCTTTCCGGGGGAGGTTAAACCCCGTAAGGGAGCGCTCACTTATCTATCGATTTGCTTTCTTGTGACAGTGATTTAGTAGGCTAGATGCTTCAAAACTGGGTCATATCAGGATAGGTTTTCTCCAAATTTCTGACCGATTGGTCACCCTACTTGTCGCCCTAAAGATCCATATGGCGCTATTAGTCATATTCTTGGCGCTTATTAACCGGATACCTTTCGCAGGCCATAAAACAGTCTCGGCAATATAAAAAGACAATTTAAAAAATTGGGATCAAGCCTGAGCAAAATAAAAGGACATCACAATGACACGTTATCAGCGACTGGGTGCGAGCTTCTCCCTACTATTGGCAGGGTTCCTGGGATCGACGTCTGCGAGTGCGGACAACTGTTACATCTTGGTTCACGGCCACGGTGAAGAGGGCCATATCAAGCAGCGTATTGACTCTCAGGGCAACCTTGAGCAACCGGCTTTAGACTATTGGAGTAGCACTTACTTTGATGAGTATGCGGGGAGCGACTTTATTGAGCAGCTGCTTGTAAATGGTGGAAACTACGGTGTGGTAGGTTACAACTCCACCGATGAAGGCGAAATGCCCTATTGGCACGACGGAACAGCAGGTGAAATTGCCCGGCAGATTATCGCTATTCGCAATGGCGAAGGCGATGATTTCGAGCATGAAAACCAGTGTGCTGCGGATGATACTTTCTATGTGATCGCACACAGCCAGGGTGCGACTCAGATGATGTATCTCGCAGGTAATGCGGTAGAGGGCTCTCCCTATTATAACCGCGCTTACAACCAGTACGATTCCAATACCGAGACAACAACCTCAGAGGTTTGTAGTGGTTCCTGGTTCTGGAAGAGCTGTAAAACTGAAACCGAAACCGTTAACGTTGCCGGCTTGAATGATGACTATGCGGTTGAAGTGGATTTTGACTCCGCTATTAACGGTATCGCAGCGATCTTTACTACCGGTGGTGCAATCACTGGAACCGAGGGTGTTGACCGTCTATGTAACGGCAGCTGGGTCGAAGATCTGATCAACGATTGGTTTATTGGCCGTGAGTGTTCGGCGGTTCGCTATCTGCAAACCAATGATGTCTATGCTGTGCGCAACTATGTCGGTACCAACCTGGCAGCGCCGGTTTACACTATCGGCGGCTATGCGGGCTTCCCGGGTATCGAGAGTGCTACCTCTCTGTTGTTGAGTGGTGAGGATGATGGCTATATTAACCTGGCTTCCCAGATGAACTGCTCCGGCTCTGCCAAGCGCAACCTGTGGTCAAACCTGAAGGAATACAAGACTTTCCTGGGTGTTGCTTACGGAAGTGCTATTTTCTCCTGCGACAACGATAGTAAAGGCACCGCGCGCTCCTACAACTTGGCGAGCATTTACACCGACCATGACGCTCAGCGCAATGGCGGTATTATGGCTCCAGATTACACCGGTATTCCCGATGGTCTGGACTGTGGTGCGGGCAAGAACACAGCTGGCCGTATCGCCGCCTGTACCGAGTAAGCAACTCGGCTGCTGATAAAAAGCCCGCTTTAAGCGGGCTTTTTAGTTTCTGTGTGCCGTAGTTGGGTAACTATAAGGTTGTATCTTCTGACGTTCCTCGATAGTTTGTGCCTTTTTTATACCTGAGCGCTCCAGGAATCGTCGTAATGCATAGATTAACGGGCTGATTATATTCCGGTCTATATTTTCAAATGCGATGCTGCTCGGCAATATAAAAGGTTCGCAGGGCTGAGCTTATCTGCCTTGTTGCTGGATTAAGATTCTTTGGGGTCTAGAAAAATACTGCCCTATTAGAGGTTATATTTTCAGGATTTGTTGCGCTGGATGATTTACTTTCCCAGTAAGATTGGATTTGCTCTGAACTAATTTAATTAATAGGTTAGGTAGCCACTTCTTGCAAAGTGGCTATTACATAAGCTGTGAGATAACTTAGAAGTTATTGAGTTCCTCACGCAAGTCACTGCCCAATTCCTCTGAATTGGTAATCCAGACACTTTTGTCCGGTGCCGGGAATATACCGATTTCAATATTGTCATTTTTTAAGCCGGGCAGCCACTTGTTCAAGAACTGTGGCAGAGGGATACTTTTTGGGGTAAGTCCCGCTTCATTTTCGGCATAAGCGCAGGCAAGCTCGGCACTTGGCCATACTGGTAGGTATTCGAAACCACCATCTTCATCGGTATGAATTTTTAGGAAACAGTTTTGGCTATCAACCAATATCCAGACCTCCCGTTCCTCTCCAGTCACACTCAAAAAGTGTTCGTAGCGGTCTTCACAGTCGAGATCAATAATTTGGTTTAAATCAGGGGTGCTCATAGATAAATTCACATTCACGAGTTTCAAGGGAGGTAGACTTTGGGAGGCCTCCTCAAGTAAGACGGGACAGCTGCCAGACTTGCCAGTTCAGGGTATTATGCGCCAACAATAGATCGTATCCAAATTGTTTTAATTGCCAGGCTACTGCCACTGGTAACAAATGGCGGTCCAGCTAGAACTTAAATCTATTTTTATATGGGGAGTTGGCTAAGAGTTCCTTCGATAAGTTAGTAATACGGTTATGGAGCTTTTAGTCTGTCCGTATTCTTGAGGCTCAGGCGTGCCGGTGAAGCCCTTCTGGCGCCGGTTTTATACCCGGTGCGATTTCCCGATCGATAAGGGGTGAATCACTGGTGAATTGGTAAGGCTGTCGGTAGTAATTGCCTGTGCTATTGCCGTAGGCAAGGGGGGAAGGGCACAGTCAGCTTTGAGATCTCTGCTTATGGCGGTATCTTGATGGACCTATCTGAATAGACCTATCGTTTTACCTGAAAAGCTCAGCTGCCGTAATTCGGTAAAGTAGTACAGTGAGAGTGCTTTATGGTCGGGTGATGACACTCTTGCCAACTTCGATATTGGATAGGTGGTAAGTTGGTTTGGCTTTTGTTGTTAAAATGCCATTTTGGCTGCGAACCTTGTCCCCATTTTCCCCCTGTTCATTAGAACTCTCCCCCTGCTCATCATTTTCCTCTCCCACGCTTGCGCTTTAGCCCATAACCTTTAGCTTGAAAAAGGCAGGGTAATCAATATGAAAAACCAAGAAAAAGTACCAAGTTATCAGGGCAAGTTTAATGTGTTGTTGGTGCTAAGTGTAGTTAGCCTAGGGATATATATAGGGCTGAATAATCGCTCAGTTGAATTTGAAGAGATTTCTGTTGAGAGGATAAATATTGTAGAGAAAAGCGGGCTAAAACGTATGGTTTTGGCAAACTCAGACAGGGCCCCGGGAGTTGAAAAGCTAGGTGGGGAGGTCTTTCGTCCCTCCTCTCCTAGGCCTGGAATGATTTTTTATAACGATGAGGGGACTGAAAATGGAGGATTTATATTTCGAGGCGGGCAAACTGGCGATGAGACCAGCCATGGGTTGCATCTCTCCTTTGATCGGTATAACCAAGATCAAACACTTATGGTTCAGCATATTGAACAATTGGACTATATGGTAACCGGCCTTACAGTAATGGATCGCCCAGCTCAGGATATGGATTTTGAGTTGTCCAAGGAGCTTACTGAGGCCAAAAAACGCAATGACAGGGAGCGGGTAGCGCAAATTTTGAGGCGGTATAAAGAGGAGAAGCTTGGGGGAACGAGAAGGGCCTTTTATGGTACGTTAAACGGAGATTCAAAACTTCAGCTTAACGATGCAGATGGGAAAAAACGTATACAGCTAATAGTTACCAAGGACGGAGAGGCAAAATTAGAGTTTCTCGATGTTAATGGGCAGGTTATTATGAGTCTTCCACAGTAAGTGAGTTAACGATAAGAATGCAAAAGGCAGCCACTATTATATTGACCCTATGCTTTTCAATTTTGGTTGTCTTGTATTCAGCCTTTCTAAAAGCTGCTCCGGGAAATCCTATTGTGGTACACTATGATGCGCCCTTTTGGATTGCGCTACAGTGTTTTTTCTCCCAGTGGTTAACCTTGAAAGCCTATAAGGCGATAGTGTCAAAACAGGAAAATACAGCGATACCCGCTAAAAAGTGTATAAAAGTTTTTATACTTAGCTGTTCCTTTTACCTGTTTGCTTCAATAGCTCTTACCTTATTTTTAGAGTTTGCCTTCGGTTTGCAGGTGATAGATGGGAGGCATGTGCTCTTGCTGTCAATAAGTTTACTTATGCTACATGCACTAAATAGCGGTGCAGTTATTGCCTTTCAGCTGGTTGAGGGGATTAATGCTCGGCAGCTAGACTTAGAGAGAGTGCAGAAATTACTGCTGGAAAAGCAACTTGAGGTGATGCAGCAGAAACTGGACCCCCACTTTCTGTTTAATAATCTCAATATTCTGTCTGCGCTTATTGCTTCGAGGCCGGAGGAGGCTGATGAGTTTCTCGACAGGTTTACGAATATCTATCGTTATATCTTGGATGGTCATAATTGTAAGACAATAAGTCTTGAGCGGGAGCTTGCTTTTGCAGATGATTATATGTCACTGTTGACTCAGCGATTTTCCAACGCCTATAAGTTGGATATTCAGTGTGGGGAGACGGTGCGATCCCAGTATGCAACTTTACCTTGCTCTCTCCAGTTGGCGTTAGAAAATGTGGTTAAGCACAATCAGGGAGATAAGGAAAATCCGTTGTCGATTAAGGTTGAAATTGTTGATCGCTGGCTTGAGGTTAGCAACAAAATTAGACCAAAAGTTACTGGCAGTCTCTCTCAAAAAGTAGGGCTAAGTAATTTGAAGGTCAGATCTGAGGCAATTTTGGGTAGATCGGTAGAGGTGATAAAGCGGGATGGTGATTTTATGCTGCGTCTTCCATTGATTGGCAATTAATACAGTATCGAATGAATATTCTATTAATAGAGGATGAGCCGCTAGCTGCTGAGAAGCTCAAGGGATATATACTGAAACATGATCCCCAGGCAAAAATTCTGGGGCCCCTGGATAAAGTAGAGAAAGTGCGAGAATTTTTTCTTGAGGGGGTGTCGCTGGATCTTATTTTTTCAGATATAGAGCTACTCGATGGCTCTGTTTTTCATGCGTTAGGTGAAATTGATTTACCTTGCCCGATAATATACACCACGGCTTATGATGCCTATTGGATGAATGCTTTCCAAAATATGGGGGTTGAGTATTTACTTAAGCCATTTTCTTATAAACGCTTTACGAGTGCTATGTTGGCTTTCGAGCAGTTAAAAGATAGTTTTATAGGTGGAAACACTAATCAGGAAGAACCCCGCACAAGCTTTAGGGATAGGTTTCTATTGAGAAAGCGGCAGGGTATGGAAGTCTTATGGGTGAAGGATATTGTTTGTCTGCGGGCGGAGCGAGGTATTATCTTTGCTTATCACCAGAGTGGGCTGAGTCACGCTTTGATACAGCAATCTGTGACTGACCTTGAGGCTCAGCTAGACCCACAAAAATTTATTCGGATCAATCGCAGCGATATTGTCAATATTGAGTATGTGCAGCGCTTTGAAGCTTATGGTAAGGATACTCTGGCGATATACCTTTCCGGCCTGAATGAGCCATTAGTAACGAGTAAGACTAGAAGTTCTGCCTTTCGGCGCTGGCTTGACAGTTAAGAAACCATTGAAGACAAAAGGTGATCACGGCTGCCAATAAAATAATGTAGGAGGGGCTTATCGAGCCGATTGTCACAGGATAAAAAAAACGGGCGTTAAGCCCGTTTCAATACTTCTCTTCCTGTGAGCGACTACTTTTTCCTTTTTAGTAATTCGCTGACTGGGAGGCGCTTACCACTGTAGTGCGCCGCCAGTTTGATACTCAATAACGCGAGTTTCAAAGAAGTTTTTCTCTTTGCGCAGGTCCATAATTTCAGACATCCATGGGAATGGGTTCTGCGCGCCCGGGAACTGCTCTTTCAGACCCAGCTGGCTGAGACGGCGGTTGGCGATAAACTGGAGGTACTCCTCCATCATATTCGCATTCATACCCAGTACGCCACGGGGCATAGTATCGCGGGCGTAGGCCACTTCGAGCTCCATACCTTCGAGAATCATCTGGGTCACTTCCTGCTGGAACTCCGCCGTCCACAGGTGTGGATTTTCCAGTTTAATCTGGTTGATGACGTCGATGCCGAAGTTCAGGTGCATAGACTCGTCGCGCAGAATGTATTGGAACTGCTCGGCAACACCAGTCATTTTGTTGCGGCGACCCATGGACAGGATCTGGCTGAAGCCGCAGTAGAAGAAGATGCCTTCGGTGACGGCGTAGAAGGCGATCAGGTTGCGCAGCAGCTCCTGGTCGGATTCAACAGTGCCGGTTTTGAAGTTGGGATCGCCGATGGCCTGGGTGTGGGACAGGCTCCAGGCCGCTTTTTTGGCCACTGCGGGCACTTCGCGGTACATATTGAAGACTTCGCCCTCGTCCATGCCCAGAGACTCTACACAGTACTGGTAGGCGTGGGTGTGGATGGCCTCTTCAAAAGACTGGCGCAGCAGGTACTGGCGGCACTCCGGGTTGGTGATATGGCGGTAGATTGCCAATACCAGGTTGTTGGCAACCAGGGAGTCTGCGGTGGAGAAATAACCCAGGGAGTATTCCACGATGCGACGCTCGTCCTCGGTCAGACCGTTGGGGTCTTTCCACATGGACACGTCTTTATTCATGTTAATTTCCTGGGGCATCCAGTGGTTGGCGCAGCCGTCCAGGTATTTTTGCCAGGCCCAGTCGTATTTAAAGGGCACCAACTGGTTGAGGTCAGCGCGGCAATTGATAATGCGCTTTTCATCTACCTGGATACGGGCCGCACCCATTTCCAGTTCTTCCAGGCCGGGAGCCGGGTCCATATCGGCAACTGCTGCACGGGCGGCTTCAACAGCAGTGGAACCGCTTTGGGCCGCAGGCGACGCCGGAGCGGCGGTGTAGGAAGTGGATTCCTGCACGGGTTTGGCCTGGGCCTCCGGCGCCGGTTGCGGTTCGGGTGCTTTTTCAGGTTGTTGGGGCTTGGTGTCGATGTCGTCCCAGCTCAGCATAGTTGGCCCTTCTGATCGGTCTCACTATCGAAAATTCGATAAAAAATTCTTAAATCTTCCTGGGGTATTACTCGCAGATTGAGCGTAACCAGGGATGGCATACCGATGTATTTTTTTACCGGTAATAATTCTTTACAGGCTTGTATTTTTAACGCGCCTGGGCACAGAAAATCCTGTGCCAGATCAATTTTTGCTGCGCTTTTTGTGCATTTATTTGCACTGAATTTTCGCTGGCAATTGCACTGGCTTCTCTCGGAGGTGAAATCGCAGCCGATCCCCGGTCCCGGTGATATTCCCCACCATTTGTTTAAATAGTGGGTGGACCGGGGTCGCTGCGCATGGTCATGCCCGCATTTGCGGTTACGACGCTCTCCCCCGAGAGTTAGTGCAGCCCCTTAAAAACAGGGGCTTAAATTTTACTGGCAGGCCTCGCAATCCGGGTCGTCCAGTGAGCAGGCCTGAGGCACGGCGGCCGGTGCGGGCGCTGCTTGTTCAGCGGGTGCCGCCGCAGCTGCGCCGTTGCTGTTGCCGTGTGCACTTACCGCGTTCAGGGTGCCGCTATTCACAGTGGATTTCTCTGTGGTGGTGGCAGCCAGGGCGCGCAGGTAGTAAGTGGTTTTCAGACCGCGGAACCAGGCCATGCGATAGGTCAGGTCCAGTTTTTTGCCGTCGGCGCCGGCGATATACAGGTTCAGGGACTGAGCCTGGTCGATCCACTTTTGGCGACGGCTGGCGGCGTCCACAATCCAGCGCGGATCCACTTCAAACGCGGTGCGGTATTTCGCTTTCAGATCTTCTGGTACGCGATCGATTTTCTGTACAGAACCCTCGTAGTATTTCAGGTCGTTAACCATCACCTGATCCCACAGGCCGCGATCTTTCAGGTCGTGTACCAGGTAGGGGTTTACTACGGTGAATTCGCCGGACAGGTTCGACTTCACATACAGGTTTTGGTAAGTCGGTTCGATCGACTGGGAAACCCCGGTGATATTGGCAATGGTCGCGGTGGGGGCGATCGCCATCACGTTGGAGTTGCGCATACCCTGGGCTTTAACCTTTTCGCGCAGGCCGTCCCAGTCCAGAGTGGAACTGGTGTCCTGTTCGATAAATTGCTGGCCGCGCTGTTCGGCCAGGATCTGGATGGAATCCAGTGGCAGAACACCTTTGCTCCACAGGGAGCCTTCGTAGGTTTGGTATTTGCCGCGCTCGGCAGCCAGATCGCTGGAAGCGGAAATGGCTTCGAAACTGATCGCTTCCATGGTGCTGTCGGCGAAGGTTACGGCTTCGTCGCTGGCGTAGGCGATGCCGGCTTTGTACAGCGCATCCTGGAAGCCCATCAGGCCCATGCCCACCGGGCGGTGACGCATGTTGGACTGACGTGCGCTTTCAACCGCGTAGTAGTTGATGTCGATAACGTTATCGAGCATACGTACCGCAGTTTTTACGGTGTTGGCCAGCTTGGTGCGGTCGAGTTCGCCGTTGTCACCGATATGTTGAGCCAGGTTGACGGAGCCCAGGTTACATACGGCGATTTCGTCGTCGGCCTTGGTGTTGAGAGTGATCTCGGTGCACAGGTTGGAGCTGTGTACCACACCGGCGTGCTGCTGCGGGCTGCGCAGGTTGCAGCTGTCTTTGAAGGTGATCCAGGGGTGGCCGGTTTCGAACAGCATGCCCAGCATCTTGCGCCACAGGTCGAGGGCGCGGATCTTCTTGAACAGACGCAGCTTGCCTTCGGCAGCCAGTTGTTCGTAGTGGTTGTAACGCTCCTCGAAAGCGGTGCCGAACAGGTCGTGCAGGTCCGGGCAATCGGCCGGCGAGAACAGGGTCCACTCTTTGTCTTCGAACACGCGCTTCATAAACAGGTCGGGAACCCAGTTGGCGGTGTTCATATCGTGGGTGCGGCGGCGGTCGTCACCGGTGTTCTTGCGCAGTTCGAGGAATTCCTCGATATCCAGGTGCCAGGTTTCCAGGTAGGCACACACAGCGCCTTTGCGCTTACCGCCCTGGTTGACGGCTACTGCGGTGTCATTGGCCACTTTCAGGAAGGGCACAACACCCTGGGACTTGCCGTTGGTGCCTTTGATATAGGAACCCAGAGAGCGCACCGGCGTCCAGTCGTTGCCAAGGCCGCCGGCCCACTTGGACAGCATGGCGTTATCGCGGATAGCGCCGTAAATGCCGTGCAGGTCGTCCGGTACCGTGGTCAGGTAGCAGGAGGACAGCTGCGGGCGCAGGGTGCCGGCGTTGAACAGGGTCGGGGTGGAGCTCATGTAGTCGAAGGAGCTCAGCAGGTTGTAGAACTCTACCGCGCGCTCGTTCTTGTTTTCTTCGTTGATACTGAGGCCCATGGCGACGCGCATAAAGAAGATCTGCGGCAGTTCGAAACGAATGTCGTCGCTGTGCAGGAAGTAGCGGTCGTACAGAGTTTGCAGGCCGAGGTAAGTGAACTGGTGGTCGCGCTCGCCTTTTAAGGCTTTACCGAGTGTTTCCAGGTCGAAGGTGGCCAGTGCCGGGTCCAACAGGTCCAGCTCGATACCCTTTTGCACATAGGTGGGCAGGGCGGAGGCGTAGAGCTTTTCCATCTCGTGCTGGGTGGCGCGCTCGGCCAGGCCGAGGAAGCGCAGGGCTTCGGAGCGCAGCTTGTCCAGCAGCAGGCTGGCGGTAGCGAAGGTGTAATTGGGTTCCTGCTCAACCAGAGTGCGCGCAGTGATAACCAGCGCAGTGTTGATATCGTTTTCAGAGACGCCGTCGTACAGGTTTTTCAGGGCTTCGTTAAGAATTGCCGCGCTGTCGACATCTTTCAGGCCTTCACAGGCTTCACTGACAACGGTGCGCAGGCGCTCCATATCCAGAGGAACCAGGCTGCCGTCGTCCTGCTTTACGCGAATGCTGGGGTGGGCATCGACCGCTTGCTCCGTACTCTGGGCCGCCTTTTCTTTCTCGGCGCGCAGGCGGGCGTGTTCTTCGCGGTAGAGTACGTAGTCGCGGGCAACTTTGTGCTCGCCGGTACGCATCAGGGCCAGTTCTACCTGATCTTGAATTTCCTCAATGTGGATAGTGCCGCCAGAGGGCATACGGCGCTTGAAAGTGGTACTGATCTGCTCGACCAGCTCTTCAACTTGCTCGTGGACACGGCTGGAAGCAGCGGCAGTGCCGCCTTCAACAGCGAGAAAGGCTTTAGTAACGGCGACAGCGATTTTACTGTCGTCGTAGGGGACAACGGTGCCATTGCGCTTGATCACGCGGATCTGGCCCGGTGCAGTAGCGGCCAGAGTGGTGCCGCCAGTCGCCTGGTCGCTGGAGGTGCCTGATTTTTCCTCAGGCACGGCTTGAGAGCGCCCTGTCTCTGTGTGCATGTAAATCTCCGAAAGGTTTGTACTGTTATCTGTCCGCGTGCGCTCAAATGAACGGCGGCCACATGACTGCGTGGCATGGCGGAGCGTGTCCTTCGCTTTGCCAGTATTTATCCACAGCTGTGGATACTGGAAACAGGCGACTTGTCACCGGTTCCTTGAAAAAGTGTGCCAGCTGTTGCCTGTGGCGGAAGCTCCATTCCACCCGCTTACCTCTGATTCTGCTTTGAAAAAAGCAGCGCCTGACGCCCGCCGCCAAAAAGTGCGGTGGTGCGCCGGAATCTGCCCCATAAAATGGGGGTGCTCTTAGGTCCCTACCCCAATATATAGGGGGTATACCCCGAGAGCGCTACAAGATAATGCGGTAGGCGGGTCAGTTCAAGGCGAATAACTTTGTAGTTGTTTGTGGATAAATTGTGGGTAGTGGGGCTGAGTCAGTAGCCACTTTCGCGACAGGGCCCGTCAGCTCTGGGCTGCAAAGGAGTGAGTGCAGGCTGAGAGAATCGGGTACAAAGCCTTACAATTTTTTTTAATAGCTTGGGCGCTGTAAATTAACAACGGCAATAACTATTTGCAAATGGCTGCTCTTTGAGCAAAGTGGTACTCAATTAATCAGTTTGCTGACGGTTATTTAATCTTGGCACTTGGGCGGGCTGTAAATGGGTCTTTGGTGCCAACTGTTGAATCTGGCGATTTTGTGAGCACTTTGGTGTCAATGGCCTCTGTTGGGGCTCACCGGAAGATATGAGGGGGAGAGGGCAGGTGCGATACAGCGGTAGAAACCGCTGTATCGTTTAGGCGGGCTAGTGGCTGTGGCCCTGTAGAAATTCCATCAGGGCTTTTTGTGCATGAAGGCGGTTCTCGGCTTCATCCCAGACCACAGACAGGTTGCTGTCCTCCAGAAGCTCGGCGCTGACTTCCTCGCCTCGGTGGGCCGGCAGGCAGTGCATAAAGACGGCATTGCTGTTGGCATGGCTCATCAATTCGTGATCCACGAGGAAGTTTTCGAAGGCTTTGAGGCGGATCTGCTGTTCAGTTTCCTGGCCCATGGAGGCCCACACATCGGTGGCTACCCAGTTGGCCCCTGTTACCGCCGCCACTGGGTCGTGTACCACGGTGACGCGATCGGCGGCCGCAGCGAGAATATCGGCATCGGGCTCATAGCCCGGTGGGCAGGCGATGCGCAGCTCAAAATTGCACAGGCGCGCAGCATTGATATAGGAGTGACACATATTGTTACCGTCGCCGACCCAGGCGACCACCTTGCCCTCCGGGCTGCCCCGGTGCTCCACATAGGTTTGAATGTCCGCGAGTAGCTGGCAGGGGTGGTAGCTGTCGGAGAGCGCATTGATCACCGGTACTTTCGAGTACTCGGCGAAGCGCTCCAGCACCTGGTGGCCAAAGGTGCGAATCATCACCATATCCACCATGCTGGAAATCACCCGGGCGCTGTCCTCAATCGGCTCCCCGCGCCCCAGCTGGGTATCGCGAGGGGAGAGAAAGAGGGCGCTGCCGCCCATCTGCGCCATACCCGCCTCGAAGGAAACGCGGGTGCGGGTGGAGGATTTTTCAAAAATCATCCCCAGTACTTTGCCGCGAAAAAGGTCGGTGGTAATTCCCTGTGCGCGCAGTTTTTTTAATTCGATGGCGCGCTCAATAATTTGTGTGAGTTCCTGTGCGGATAAATCTGTCAGGGTAAGAAAATGTCTGACCGCCATAAGCCGTTCTCCTTTTTTTGCATCAGACCGCTTGCAGTGCAAACTGGTGAATCAGTGAACTGACATCGCTTGCCAATCGGTGGCACTCGTCATCGCTGAGAGTTAGTGGGGGCAGCAGGCGTACAACATTGCCGGCTGTAATGTTAATCAGTAGCCCCTGCTCGCGGGCCATGTCTACCAGGGCGGCGCAGGGCTGCTGTAGTTCGATGCCGATCATCAGCCCCAGGCCGCGCACTTCTTTAACCAGGCTGCAAGCGGATAGTTGTTGCTGTAGCTGCTGGAGCAGGCGCTGCCCCAGTACTTCGGCGCGCTCTATCAGCCACTCGCTTTCCAGGGCGTCGAGTACGGCCAGCGCTGCGCTGCAGGCGAGCGGGTTGCCGCCGAAAGTGGAGCCGTGAGTACCGGCAGAAAATAATTGTGCGGCGACCCCTCTTGCCAGGCAGGCGCCGATGGGGACACCGTTCCCCAGTCCTTTTGCGGTGGTTACGACATCGGGCAGTATACCCGCGTGCTGATAGGCAAACACTTTGCCGCTGCGCCCATTGCCGGTCTGCACCTCATCCAGCATCAGAAGCCACTGGTGTTGATCGCACAGCTCGCGCAATTTACCCAGGTAGTTGGCAGAGGGCAGGCGCACACCGCCCTCGCCCTGAATCGGCTCTACCAGCACGGCGACAATATCGCTGCGCTCAGCGGCCAGTTTTTCGATGGTTGCGGTATCGTTAAAGGGAACTCGCAGAAACCCCTCGGGCAGGGGGCCAAAGCCCTCTTGGACTTTTTTATTACCGGTTGCCGTCAGGGTGGCGAGAGTGCGGCCGTGAAAGGCGCCCTCCATCACCAGGATTTGCGGGGTTTCGATATCGCGGCTATTTCCCAGTCGCCGCGCCAGTTTAATAGCCGCTTCATTGGCTTCGGCACCGGAGTTGGAGAAAAAGACATTGTCCATACCGGACATCTGTACAAGTTTGTCGGCCAGCTGTTCCTGGGCGGGAATATTGTAGAGATTGGATACGTGCAACAGGGTTCGGATCTGCTCGTGCAGGGCCAGGGTGACCTTGGGGTGGCAGTGACCGAGACCGCAGACGGCGATTCCGGAGATGGCATCCAGGTATCGTCGCCCCTGATCATCCCACACATAGTTGCCTTCCCCCCGCACCAGGGTGAGGGCTCGGTCGCCGTAGTTTTGCATGAGTGTCGGGGTGGTCACCGGGGCATCTCCTTAAGTCTTACACATCTGCATTCCGCAGAAAATTCTGTTTTTTGGTTTTGATCTGCATTTTATATTGATCCCGGCAATGGTAACACAGCCTCTATAGGGTGTGTGTTATCTGCTTGGCTCAATTTCCAACATTGTGTCCAGTGTGGCAGATTTGCAGTTTTTGGCCCCATCGGCGCTATGGTGTACTTATTGCGGGCCTCGCTGGGGTACAATGAGCGTCGGTGCGCTATGCCGAATTGCGGTATTGTGCTTGTATATTTACTTTTGCTTCGACCACCTGAGGTTTTTCACGCTTATGGATACACTGGAGAACATCAAGCAGCAGATCGCTGATAACACCATTCTGCTTTACATGAAAGGTAGCCCCAACGCCCCCCAGTGCGGCTTTTCCATGCGGGCCTCCCAGGCAATGATGGCTTGCGGTAAGCGCTTTGCCTACGTTGATATTCTGGCCAACCCGGATATCCGCGCTGAGCTACCCAAATATGCGAACTGGCCGACATTCCCCCAGCTGTGGGTAAAGGGCGAGTTGATCGGTGGCTGTGACATCATTATGGAAATGTATGAGAATGGTGAGCTGAAAACCTTGATCGATGAGGCTTCAGCAGAAGAGAGCGAAGACGAGAGCTAATATTGTCTTTTGTTCTTGTGCCGCTATCGGCTAAAAACGGTAGGGCATTGCGACAATAAAAAAACCGCAGCTACAACTGCGGTTTTTTTTATGCCTGTGAGACGGCTTAAGCTATTTGCCAGAGCTGCCGGCGGCAGTTTCCATCTGGGTTTGCAGGTAGTTCTGAATACCCACTTTGTCGATTAATTCCAGTTGGGTTTCCAGCCAATCTACATGCTCCTCTTCAGATTCGAGGATTTTTTCCAGCAGTTCGCGGCTGCCGTAGTCCCTGACGGATTCGCAGTAGGCGATAGCTTCGCGCAGGTCGGGAATGGCTTTCGACTCAATTTTCAGATCGCACTTGAGCATCTCTTCGGTATTTTCACCGATTAGAAGTTTGCCCAGGTGTTGCAGGTTGGGAATACCTTCGAGGAAAAGAATGCGCTCGATCAGCCAATCGGCGTGTTTCATCTCATCGATTGATTCGTGATATTCCTGTTTGCCCAGCTCTTTGAAACCCCAGTTGTCGTACATGCGGGCGTGCAGGAAATACTGGTTAATCGCTACCAGTTCATTACCCAGTACTTTGTTTAAGTGCTCAATTACCTTGGGGTCGCCTTTCATAGCTTGTGCTCCTGAAGTCCTGCCAACTCAATAGGGTTTGCAGGGAATTCCTATTTATCAATCGCTAGAGATTAGTTGATATTTTTAGTTGCCAAAGAGTGCTGGTCACTAAATTTTGCAGCTAGTTGATTTGCCTGGTTTTATTTAGGCTGTCAGCTGCAATCGGGGTCGAGTTTGCGTTGCGATCTGCGGCAAGTCAAGAAAAAATTTTTCTTGCGGAATGCAGGAAAAACAAGGGTTTTAACGCAAATTTGGCCAAAAATAGCAACGAAAATAATTCTCATTTAGGTTGCGGGGTTGTATTTCAACCTTTCAGTGTTTTTTGAATAAACGCTAATTTATCTTTAAGGGTTTGTTGGTCAATTTTATTTTTTATACAGGCAGGGTTGTCGTTATCTAAGCGTTTTAAATAATTCGCTAGCGCCTGTTTATCTATTTGCCAGTGCGTTGGGCGGGTGGCATATAAATACACTGTTTGTTCGGCCGTATTCGACAATTTTTTCCAGTGAGGCATTGAGAACTGAGAGAGTCCAAGGCTACTGCAAATTATGCGCAACTCCCCGCAAAATTGGTGAAGCAATTGGCCGGTTCGGACCGACTTAATACCCTACCAAGGCTCTGCTCCGCAGTTAGTTGGATAGCGATCTGTATTGCCGGCTGAATTGCGGGGATTGTGTGCTCGGGGTTGCTCGCCGGATAAGCTTCTCCTGGGATGGGGATGCCGACCTTGCTGGAACCGAGATCGAGGCGCTCTGGATCAAATATTTTTCACCAGTTGGGGGTATCGCAATCCGGGTATTCGCGCGCTACCGCCCGCTGAAATTCCAGGCGAATACGGTGGGTAATGTTATCGACCTGAATTGACTGCGCGACATTGAGAGTAAAATAAATAAGGTAGATAGCACCGATTAAAATCAGTACCTGGGCGGTTAGCGCGCTGATGCCGCAGTTATCGCCTCCTCTTTCTGCGCTGCTGATAGAGCGCAGGATCAGAATGGCATAGACATAGCTGGCGAGGTCGCAGATAAAATTCCCGACTAGGTGGGGGCCGAATTGACTGGCGGCGAGAGATAGGGCCGCCGTGGTTATCGAGAAAAGGGTTCCGGCCAGGGTAATGGTGGCGCCGGCAATGACGGATAACAGGGCGCGGGGAATATGCAGTCCAGGTGAGTGGTAAAGGCACTAAGGCACTGAGGGGTAGCGCCGCCAGAATCATAAGCAGCGGGGCTGGAGTAGAGATGTTCGTTAGAGATGTACGAGATACTGCTTCATAAGCCGCCGGGTATACCTGCGTGCAATCAGCTTAGTCTGTGGGCTTGGGGGTGCGTTTTTGGGGGGCGGCCGCACCAGACTGTTGCGACCGATATTAAGGGTGAACTGGCGGGGGTCAGCTGGCGGAGTAGAACAGCCCGCTATTGGCGGAGGCTATCATCCCCCCGCTCATAGTCTCATCGATGATTTCTTTGGTCTGCTCGGCGCAACGCCCACATTGAGAGGAAACGCCCAATTGGCGTCTCAACGCCTTCACCGAAGTGGAGCCATCGTAGATCGCCTCTTTGATCTGGCGGTCAGTTATGCCCTTACAAATACATACATACATGGCTATTGGCTCTGTCTAAACCTTACTCAATATTAGTTAAGTCGAAATCCTATTGCAACTGAGAATGAGTGTCAATAAGATTTCGGAATGATGGCATTTCAACCTCTTTGTTCGCAAATTGTACGATTTTTGTGGTGAGTCATCCTATTTTGGGGCCCAGTTCACGCATAGCTGTTCTGCTATCAGCCTGATTTAAAAAATTTATGGGCCTGTAATAAGTGGGTGTGTATCATAGCGGCCCACTACGAATTCCCATTCAATTTATAACTATTGCTTATAAATTGAACACATCACGCATTATCAACAACCCATCATTGATTGAGGAGGTTTTCATGGCAGTTCTGGTAGGCAAGCCGGCTCCGGATTTCACCGCAGCAGCGGTATTGGGTAGCGGCGAGATCGTCGATACTTTTAACCTGAAAGAAACCATCAAAGGTAAGAAGGCTGTAGTTTTCTTCTACCCGCTGGACTTCACTTTCGTATGTCCCTCTGAGCTGATCGCTTTCGACCACCGCTTTGCCGAGTTCGAAAAGCGCGGTGTTGAGGTAATCGGTGTATCTATCGATTCCCAGTTCTCTCACAACGCATGGCGTAACACCTCCGTTAACGACGGTGGTATCGGCCCGGTTAAATACACCCTGGTTGCAGACGTTAAGCACGAAATCTGCCAGGCGTACGACGTAGAAGCTGACGCTGGTGTTGCTTTCCGCGGCTCCTTCCTGATCGACGAAGAAGGCACTGTACGCCACCAGGTCGTTAACGATCTGCCGCTGGGCCGCAACGTTGACGAAATGCTGCGCATGGTTGACGCTCTGGCGTTCCACCAGGAGCACGGTGAAGTTTGCCCCGCCGGTTGGCAGGAAGGCGACAAAGGTATGAACGCTTCCCCGGAAGGTGTTGCGGCTTACCTGAGCGAGAACGCTGAGAAGCTGTAAGACGCTTTTTTGCGCAGGGGCCCCAGGGCCCCGAAGATAAACCGCCGCAAGGCGGTTTTTTTGTTTATACCAGCTCTGTTGTTGCCGATTGGCATAGCCGTCCCCGCGCTTGAGATAAGTGCAGACTAGAATTCATCGGTCAGTCCTGCGTGGCGCCTAAATAGAGTTTTTGCCCGCTGGCTGCTAGTCTTATCTGCAACTAGCGGATTGCTTTGGCGGCTCGATTTATTTATGAGACCTGCAATTCTATTCAATATTGTCTATCGCAGGTGCGCTTCTTTGGCACATGTTTTCCTTTTTCTGTTAATTATAGGGAGCCTGTTCCTCCCTGCGCGTGCGGCTGATATAGACGACAAGGCCAAACAGTTTGGCCGCTACTTCAAACAAATGATGGCGGGTAAGTCCATACCCGGCGGCGCCTATGTCATTGTTGATGGCAATCGGGTGGTGGCGATGGACACCTATGGCGTCAGAGTCCGGGGTAAGTCCGGCAAGGTGGACCGGGATACGGTATTCCGCCTGGCGTCGGTATCCAAGACCTTTGCCGCCAGTATGGCCACTGTGCTGGAGCACGAGAACCGTTTTAAGTGGCATGACAAGGTGGTCAACTATGTGCCTGACCTGAGCTTTAAAACGCCCTCGCTGTCCCGCCAGCTGGAGGTGGAACACCTGCTCAGTCACTCCTCGGGCCTGACGCCCAATGCCTATGACAACTATCTTGAGGACAACAAACCCGTCAGCAAGATACTGCCCAAATTTGCCAAAATCGACCCGCGCTGTTCGCCGGGAAAATGTTACGGCTATCAGAATGTACTGTTCAGCCTGATTGAGGATGTGATTCTTGAGGCAACTGGGGTCTCCTTTGCCCGGCAGTTAAAGAAGCGCATTTTTATCCCGCTGAAAATGCAGAACGCCTCGGTCGGTTGGGAGAGCTTTATGGCCTCCAACAACCGTGCGGCGCCGCATATCCAGACCGGCAGCGGCTGGCGCCCGGTGAAGGTGGAGAAAGAGTACTACTTTGCCGCGCCGGCGGCCGGGGTAAATGCCAGCATCTCCGATATGGCGCAGTGGCTGAAGGCGCAGATGGGCTACTACCCCAAAGTGCTATCGCCGGAAGTGATCGCCGATATGACCACTGAGCGGGTCGCTACCCAGCGCCATATGCGCCACCGTGTCTGGAGAGACTATCTGTCTCACGCGGGCTACGGCCTGGGCTGGCGCCTCTACACCATCGGCGATGACCGTATTATTTACCACGGCGGCTGGGTAGCGGGCTTCCGCGCGGCGGTGGCCTACTCGGAAAAGCTGAAAGTGGGTATCGCCATCCTGATGAATGCGGAGTCCCGCGTTATCTCAGATCTCACCGCCAACTTTGTGATTGATATTACCGGCAAAGGCAATCTCGCCACCGCTCAGGCCAGTGGGGATCGCTGATCTTCACTGGTGAGTGTGAACTCCCCCCTTGAAACCTGCTGGCGGGTCCCAATATTTGCTCTCTGTTCCGATTGACGTATACGGGGAGACCGAATAGATGACCGTTGAGGCCCAAAAAGAGAGCCATGGATTCCAGACGGAAGCCAAGCAGCTGCTGCACCTGATGATCCACTCGCTGTACTCCAACAAGGAGATTTTCCTGCGCGAGTTGGTATCCAACGCTTCTGACGCCGCTGACAAGCTGCGTTTTGAGTCGCTGTCCAAGCCTGAGTTACTGGGCGAAGATGCAGACCTGCGTATTCGCATTGAGTTTGACAAGGAAGAGGGCACCCTCACCATTACCGATAACGGTATCGGTATGAGCCGCGATGAGGTTATCGAAAACCTCGGCACTATTGCCCGTTCCGGCACCTCTGCGTTTATGCAGCAGTTGACTGGAGATCAGCAAAAAGATGCGCACCTGATCGGCCAGTTTGGTGTGGGCTTCTACTCCGCCTTTATCGTCGCCGACAAAGTAGACGTATTCACCCGTCGCGCTGGTCTGAATGCCGACCAGGGCGTACACTGGGAGTGCCACGGCGAAGCGGAATACTCTGTGGAGACCGTTGAGGTGCCCCAGCGTGGCACCCGAGTGGTTCTGCACCTGAAAGAGGAAGGGAAAGAGTTTGCCGATGGTTGGCGCCTGCGCTCCATTATTAAAAAGTACTCCGATCACATCGCTATTCCGGTAGAGATGCTGAAAGAGGAAATGCCGGCGGCAGCGGAAGAGGGCGAAGCGCCGCAAGAAGAGAAGGCGCCTGAGTTTGAAGCGGTCAACGCAGCCCAGGCCCTGTGGACCCGCCCGCGCTCGGAAGTGAAGTCTGAAGAGTACAAGGAGTTCTACAAGCATATCTCCCACGACTTCGACGACCCCTTGACCTGGAGCCACAACCGCGTAGAGGGCAAACAGGATTACACCAGCCTGCTGTATATCCCCGCGCGCGCACCGTTCGACCTGTACCAGCGCGACGCCGCTCGCGGCCTCAAGCTGTATGTGCAGCGCACCTTTATCATGGACGATGCGGAGCAATTCCTGCCGCTGTACCTGCGCTTTGTAAAAGGGGTGCTGGATTCCAACGATCTGCCGCTGAACGTCTCCCGTGAAATCCTGCAACAGGATCGCAACACCGATGCGATCAAGAGCGCGCTGACCAAGCGCGTGCTGGATATGCTGGACAAGCTGGCGAAAAAGGATGGCGACGAGTACCAGAAGCTCTGGGAACTGTTCGGCAACGTGCTGAAAGAAGGCCCGGCGGAAGACTTCTCCAACAAAGAGAAAATCGCCAAACTGCTGCGCTTTGCCAGCACCCACGCCGATACTGAGAAGCAGGATCAATCCCTGGAAGACTATGTGGGTCGCATGAAGGATGGCCAAAAGGCGATCTACTATGTGTGTGCCGACAACTTTGCCACGGCCAAATCCAGCCCCTACCTGGAAGTATTCCGCAAGAAGGGTATCGAAGTGCTGCTGCTCACCGATCAGGTGGATGAGTGGTTCGTCGGCCATATGAACGAGTTCGACGGCAAGCCGTTCCAGGACGTGGCCAAGGGCGCGCTGGATCTGGGTGAAGCCGAGAGCGATGAAGACAAGGCCGAGCGCGAAAAAGTCGAGCAGGAGTCCGGAGCCCTGGTTGAGCGGGTGCAGGCCGTTCTGCAAGAGCGCGTTGAATCCGTGCGCGCGACCACTCGCCTGGTGGATTCCCCGGCGTGTCTGGTGGTGAGCGAACAGGATATGGGCCCGCAGATGCGCCGCATTCTGGAGCAGGCTGGACAGGCCCTGCCGGATGCCAAGCCGATCTTCGAGATCAATCCATCCCACCCGCTGGTACAGCGTCTGGACCAGGAGGCGGATGAAGATCGCTTTGCGGATCTCACCAATATCCTTATGGACCAGGCCAACCTGGCCGCAGGCAACCAACTGGCGGACCCGGCGGATTATGTGCGCCGCCTGAATACGCTGCTGCTGGAAATGCACGGCTAAGTCAGCGCTATCGATCGCTGCCAAGCGCTGGCCGGCGGAGTCGACTCGACTTGGCCGGCCCTGGAAAACGGCCCCTGCCGGATCGAGCGGTATTTTATCGGTTGGTCAAGGCAGAGGGCCGTTTTTGTTATTTACTGTGCTGTTTCGCACAATTGGCAGAAGTTTAAAACAATTTGACCCCATTGGGCTCAGCGGGTCATAGCTCTATAATCCGCAAGTCTTATAAGTAGCTTTATCGGTGTGACAATGCAAAAAGAAACTTCCAACCCCCTCGCTATTGCCGTATTGGGCGGCGGCAGTTTCGGAACCGCAATTGCTAACATTGTGGCGGGCAACGGCCACGACACCCGCCAGTGGATGCGCAGTGCGGAGACAGCGGCTGAGTGTCGCAATACCCGAGAGAATCACAAATACCTGCCCGGCGTACCCCTGCACCCGGAATTACAGATTACCAGTGACCTGGAGCAGGCGCTCGACGGTTGCACTATCGTCTTCGTGGCGATTCCCAGTAAGTCTTTCCGCGAGGTGGTGAAAAAAGTGGCCCCACTGCTGGCGCCGGGCACTATGCTGATCTCCACCACTAAGGGAATCGAACACGACAGTTTCCACTTAATGAGCGATATCCTGCGCGAGGAAACCACCGGCATGCGGGTCGGGGTTTTGAGCGGACCGAATTTTGCTAAAGAAATTGTTGCGGGGCACTACACTGCAACGGTGGTCGCCAGTGAAGATGAATCGCTTTGCAAAGCGATTCAATCGGCACTGCACTCGGAGACTTTCCGGGTATATTCCAGTGGTGATGTATTTGGAGTGGAGCTTGCCGGCGCACTGAAAAATATTTACGCGATCATCACCGGTATGGCAGCGGCGTTAGAGCGCGGGCAAAATACCATCAGCTTATTGATCACCCGCTCCCTGGCAGAAATGATGCGTTTTGCCGAGGCGATGGGCGCCGATCCCATGACGTTTATCGGCCTCGCCGGTGTCGGCGACTTGATTTTAACCTGCTCTTCAGACCTCAGCCGAAATTATCGGGTGGGCTATATGGTGGGCAAGGGCAAGCCGCTCGATCAGGCCATCGCAGAAATTGGTCAGGTGGCCGAAGGTGTGAATACCGTTCGTCTAATTAAGCAGAAAGCGGACGAAAAGGGTGTCTATATGCCCTTGGTTTCTGCGATTCACGCCATATTATTTGAACAGCGGCCGATTCCTGAGGTGATTCGTAATTTGATGTCGGGCGCACAAACTTTTGATGTGGCCTACTCGGCCAAGCCTTAAATGGAAGCCTCATATGAACAATGACAATCTAAAGCGCAATCTTACTTCCGGCAACCAGTGGGTGCGCCTTATCTATATGGTGCTGTTTGCGGTGTGCCTTCAGGTTGCCGCATGGCTACTGATGGCGGTAGTGATACTGCAATTCCTGTTTTCGATTATCAATGGGAAACCCAACGATAATCTGCGCCGCTTTGGCGATCAGCTCTCCTCCTACGTTTATCAGGCGATTCAGTTCCTGATTTACAACTCCGACGAAAAGCCTTTTCCGTTTTCCGAGTGGCCCGAATCCGACGTAGAGGATTTGTCTGGCTATGAGGGTGCGGAAGAAGTGTCTGCGGAAGTGGTTGCTGCGGAAACAACACGGGACAAGGAGCGGGCCGAAGATGAAGCCGAGGATGCTATTATCCTGGGCAACTCCGCAGCGGAGCAGCGGGAAAAGCCCGAGCTTGTCGAGGAGAGTGCCGACGACGCCGACAAGCCTGTCGACAAAAACTGATTCCTCCCCCAGCTGCTTGTTTATCCGGTGCCCGTGAGTGTGCCGGATAAATACCAGCGGCCCTCTCTACAAATATTCTACTGCTACTGATAGCGCAACGAGCCACTCCCTGAGGACGCCCCATGCAGCTGTTTATTTTACGCCACGGCAACGCCGAGCCCATGCTCGCCAATGATGCAGAGAGAGCCCTGACAGAGCGCGGGCGCAGGCAGGTTGCCCAGGTCTGCACAACGCGTGCCGGGGAGCTGGCGGCGGTAAAGGCAATTTGGGCCAGCCCGTATGTGCGCACCCAGGAAACCGCCGAGATTGTTGCTGCTCAACTGGGACTGCCGGTTATTAGCGAACCGCTGCTGATCGGCAATACCGATCCACAGCAGCTGCTCGATCACTTGCAGGCCCAGGATAGCTTTCCGCTTCTGCTGGTGAGCCACCAGCCACTGGTGGGCAGCTTGCTCAATGGCCTCTGTGGCAGCGGTAATCAGCACCCCATGGGCACCGCCAGTCTCGCCTGTGTCAGTGCCGAAGTGTGGGCCAATGGCTGTGCTGAGCTGGAGTGGTTACAGCACGCAGAGTAACTTTTCCGCCTGTGCCTGCCCGCAAATCCCTATTGCACTGATCACAACTGTCATTGCAGATATTGCCGATGGGTCGCACCATTTCCCCACCTGTTTTAGTCATTGTCTGGTGGATAGCGCTTTGGCGACAAATCAAATGCCCCCCCGAGAGATCACTCTCGAGTTTGAACATAAATCGATTGCCGCGCGCCAGTGGGGCGACCCGGAGGGAGAGCCGGTCATCGCCCTGCACGGCTGGCTGGATAACTGCGCCAGTTTTGAGCGCCTGGCGCCTCTGTTAAGTGGAATTAATCTGGTGGCTGTGGATATGCCCGGCCACGGCCGCAGCTATCACCGTTCACTCGATGCCAACTACAACATCTGGGAAGAGGCAGAGGATATTCTGGGTGCGGTGCATGCGCTCGGCTGGCGCAAGTTTTCCATTCTGGCTCACTCACGCGGCGCTATTGCCGGGGTGATTACCGCCGGCGCCTTTCCCGACCGGGTAAAGCGCCTGGCACTGATCGATGGTCTGGTGCCCCCCTCCAGCGAGGATGAAAAAGCCCCGGAGAATCTCGCCAAGGCCATTGCCCAGCGGGCCCGTTACGCCGCGCGCAAGCTGCGGGTTTACAGCACCTTCGACGAAGCGGTAGAAGCGCGTAAAAACGGTATGTTTCCGCTGACCGAGTGGGCTGCACAGGTGCTGACCGAGCGGGGTACCCGCGCAGTGGAAGACGGCTATATGTGGAGTAACGACCCCCGCCTGATGGCGGCTTCTACTGCCAAGCTCAATGAGCCGCAGATCCGGGCTTACCTGTCCCGATTAAAGATGCCGGTGCAGCTGGTGCTCGCTGAAGGGGGTATCGCGGAGATGTTCGAGCGCTTGCGCCCAGTGCTGGAGGAGTTCCCCGCTATTAAGGCGCGGGAAATACCCGGCAGCCACCACCTGCACCTGGAGGAGAGCGGCGCCCGGGGGATAGCGGAGTGGTTCGGACCTTTCTTGCGCGGTGAAGCCGATAGCTAAGGCGGTGCTTAAAACGGCACCCGCTTGGAATAGCAGCTGGCATCCATCTCCCGCACCTCTACCGAGACTGCGGGAACACCCTCGGCAAACTGGCACAGGCTGTTAAAAACCGCAGAGCTGAGTTCCTCTCTCTCCCGCGTAGAGCGCCCTTCAAGCAGGCGGATCTCCGCGTGGATAAAACTACCGCCATTATCCCCGGCAATAAATTGATCGTAGGGTTTGGCACGGGTCTTAATTGTGTGGGAGGCGAATAACCCGGAACTGCGCATCGTCTCCTGGGCCGAACTGACCAGTGCCGCGACAGAAATCTTCTCTTCCAGATTTTTCGCATACTCAATGATCAGGTGAGGCATAGCATTTACTCCTCGGTCAAAGCGGCCCTGGCGGCCGCTAGACGGCGGTGGCGTTTACTGGCGCAGCAGGGAGAGGAACTCGTTGCGGGTGGCCTGATTGCTGCGGAAAGTACCGAGCATAGACGAGGTCTTCATAATCGAGTTCTGTTTTTCCACGCCGCGCATCATCATGCACATATGCTTGGCTTCGATGATCACACCGACACCGGCGGCACCGGTAACCTTTTGCAGGGTCTCGGCGATCTCTACGGTCAGCTGTTCCTGAATTTGCAGGCGGCGCGCAAACATATCGACAATGCGCGCTACCTTGGACAGGCCGACGACCTTGCCATTGGGAATATAGGCTACGTGGGCGCGACCGATAAACGGCAGCAGGTGGTGCTCGCACAGGGAGTAGAGCTCGATATCTTTTACCAGTACCATCTCGCTGCAATCGGACGGGAAGAGCGCGTCGTTGACTACATCTTCCACGGTCTGTTTATAGCCGCGTGTCAGGTATTCCATGGCTTTGGCGGCGCGCTCCGGGGTGTCTTTGAGCCCAGGGCGTTGCGGATCTTCGCCGATTGCTTCAATAATTCGCGCGTAATGTTCGTTCATGCTGCTCTTTCCAACATCTCAGCCCCAAGGGCGGGTGCGCTACCCTAAGCGTTTGTAACCCGAGAGTAAAGATCCGTGCGGACCCTGGGGGCTGTCGGAGTTCATTTAATGGCCGTTGTCGGGGTATTTTTCCGCTGAGGAAACAGTGGTGCAGTGCAATCGCTCCGTATAAATGATTGCTCGGGATACAAGCGATGGGGAGTAGCACTGGGCAATAAAATGGCCCTGGGATTGCGGCGATACAATCACCACACAGCGTTACTCGTCGCTTATTGGCGGCAACCAAACTACACTCCTCGGGCATTGCCTGGCACTTCGATAGCCACAACAGAGGCCATCATATAAGTGACAATAGACTCTGACGAGATACATAGTACTTAAGGATAGATTCGATGATAGAAAGGCGTGAATCCAGCCTCCACGAGCTGACCACGGTTTTGGACTATATCCGCTGGGGGACCAGCCGATTCAATGAGGCCGATCTCTACTACGGTCACGGCACTGACAATGCCTGGGACGAGGCTGTGTTATTGGTAACTCACGCCCTGCATCTACCCCCCTACAGCAAGCCGGAGATACTCCAGGCCCGCCTGACCATGGAGGAGCGCCGCGATGTGCTCACTATCTTGGAGCGGCGCTTTACCGAGCGGGTACCGGCGGCCTATCTGACCCGGGAAGCGCACTTCTGCGATATGACTTTTTATGTGGATGAGCGCGTACTGGTGCCCCGCTCGCCGATTGGCGAGATGATTCGCCACAATTTCCAGCCCTGGCTCAATGTGGAACCCCTGGCGATTCTGGATCTCTGCTGCGGCAGCGGTTGTATCGGTATCGCCTGTGCCGAGGCCTTTCCGGAAGCGCGGATTGATGTGAGCGATATTTCCGCAGACGCGATCGAAGTGGCGCAGATCAATATCAATCGCCACGGTTTGAACGAACGCGCACGCGCGGTGCAATCGGACCTCTTTGCCGGCCTCCAGGGGATGAGTTACGAATTGATCGTGTGCAATCCGCCCTATGTGGATGCCCGCGATTTAGCGGAAATGCCCAAGGAGTACCACGCAGAACCGGATATCGCCCTGGGTTCCGGTAGTGACGGCCTCGACTTTACCCGCCGCCTGCTGCGCGAAGCCGCCAACCACTTGCAGCCAGAGGGCCTGCTGATCTGCGAAGTGGGCAATAGTTGGGAAGCCCTGGAGCAGGCTTTCCCGGAAGTGCCGTTTATGTGGCCGGAGTTTGAAGATGGCGGCCACGGTGTGTTCGCCATCAGCCGGGAAGAACTGCTCGCCTATCAATCCTACTTCGATAAGGAGTAATTCCTTTTGCCTCCCCGGCAATCTCGATTGCCGGGATAGGGGCGCAAGCCCGGTTGTGCGGACACTTGTGCTTTTTCCCTCAGCTGGCGCACCGGGGCGGGCAGATCATTTATAATGCTCGCCCCTTTTGGGGCTCATCCCGTTTTACCACCTACTAGTTGGAAAAGTCGTCTATGTCGGGCAATACCTTTGGTAAGCTGTTTTGTGTCACCACTTTTGGCGAGAGCCACGGCCCCGCGCTCGGTTGTATCGTCGATGGATGCCCCCCGGGCCTGGAGATCAGTGAAGAGGAAATCCAGCGGGAGCTGGACCGCCGCAAGCCCGGTACTTCTCGCTATACCACCCAGCGTCGTGAACCGGATCAGGTAAAAATACTCTCCGGTGTGTTCGAGGGAAAAACCACCGGCACACCCATTGGCCTGTTAATTGAAAATACCGACCAGCGCTCCAAGGACTACAGCAATATTGCCGAGCAGGTAAGGCCGGCGCACGCGGATTTCACCTACTGGCAGAAATACGGTATTCGCGACTACCGTGGGGGTGGCCGCTCTTCCGCCCGTGAAACCGCTATGCGGGTCGCCGCCGGGGCCATTGCCAAAAAGTGGCTGAAGCAAACATACGGTATTGAAGTGCGCGGCTACCTCTCCCAGTTGGGCCCGATCAAGGTACAGAAATTGGATTGGGAGCAAGTGGAACAAAACCCCTTTTTCTGCCCGGACGCGGAGCGGGTTCCTGAAATGGAAACCTATATGCAGGCGTTGATCAAAGAGGGGAACTCCATCGGTGCGCGTATCTCTGTACACGCCAGCGGCGTTCCCGCCGGACTGGGCGAACCGATCTTCGACCGCCTGGATGCAGATTTGGCCCACGGCCTAATGAGTATTAATGCGGTAAAAGGTGTGGAGATTGGTGCGGGCTTTGACTCCGTGGAACAGAAGGGCACCGAGCACCGGGATGAAATTACTCCGCAAGAGGGATTTCTATCAAATAATGCCGGCGGCATTTTAGGGGGGATTTCCAGTGGCCAGGATATTATTGCCCATATCGCCCTGAAGCCGACTTCCAGCCTGCGTATCCCTGGCCGCAGTGTCGATCGCTCCGGCAACCCCATTGAAGTGGTAACCAAAGGCCGCCACGATCCCTGTGTTGGTATTCGGGCAACGCCGATCGCCGAAGCGATGATGGCCCTAGTCCTGATCGATCACGCCCTGCGCCAGCGCGCGCAAAATGGTGATGTCACTCCGGGATAACTCGACCGATATTTATATTTTTTATTGGGATACCGGCGCAAGCTGGTATCCGATCCCCCCACTGCTAAGGCGCGGCCAATAAGCTAAGCCCCAGCACCTCCCCTATCTTGCTCTCTACAAAATAGTTAGCTTCAGTCTCTTCAATTTTATTTATGTTGCGCAGACGATCTGAGGGGCTTAAAACGCCTTTATCTCCCCGATTTACGACATGAGTATAAATTTCGGTAGTGCTTATATCCGAATGCCCAAGCAGCTCCTGAATCGTACGCAAGTCATAACCCGCTTCGAGCAAGTGGGTCGCAAAGCTATGGCGAAATGCATGGCAGCGTGCCGGTTTGTTGATTCCCGCCTTTCTTACGGCGTTACTTACTTGGCGCGTCAATGTGGATGAGTGCATATGGTGCCTTCGATATATGCCGGAGCGGGGACATTGACTGATAGAGTTAGCGGGAAACAAGTATTGCCAGGCCAGCTGTTTGGCGGCATTGGGGTATTTTCGATCGAGGGCATCTGGTAGATAAACTGAGCCGCAACCGGCGAGTAAATCCTGCTGGTGAAGAAGAGATACGTGCTTGACTTGACACTGTATATCTTCAGCTATCCCTTTCGGCAGAAGGGTAGTGCGATCCTTATTCCCCTTCCCGCTACGGACAAAAATATTGTTGCTGCTAAAGTCCACATCCTTTATTCGGAGAGACAGTAGTTCGGCACTGCGAAGCCCTGAGCCATACATCAACTCAGTTTGCAATCTGAAAACGCCCTGTAAATGACTGAGAACTGCGAACACTTCCTCGCGGCTATAAACAACAGGCAGCCGCCGCTGCCTCTTGGCAAGCTTAAAATCCAAATCTGGGATTTCCCTGTCTAAGAACTGTTTGTAGAGATAGACAATGGCATTCAATGCCACTCTTTGCGTATTGGTTGCGCAGAGCCCCTGAACAGCAAGGTAGGTAAGAAATGCCTCAACCTCAGCGGCCCCCATATCGGCAGGGTGCTTCAAGCGATGAGGATAAATCGCTTTATCCAATGGGTGTAAGTCTGCTCCGTTCGGTACGATAGTCCCTGCTTGCGAATATGCTGGCGCAAGATATCCATAAAACGCTCTGGTTTAGCGGGCAGCTTAGGGCGAATATCATCCATGATACTTTCTCATACTGTTTTTATATACAGTATTTGCTATTTCCCTATGCTGTCAATATCGGAGATCAAAAGCAGCTGCACATATCCACATCAATATAGGTGCTAATTTATTGATTTTTAACGATTTATGTTTTTGATCAAAAGGAGCAAAATAACAAGATATGGTGCAGCTGCAATATATCCACTTGGGTGTTTTTATGTTAGCGTTGACTAACTCACTGATTTGTATGTGTTTTTTGGGTTTTGCTGAATTCTTACTCCTGGGATATATTGGCAGGTGATATAATGCAGCTGCTTTTGAATACACTGTTATTGTGGCGGTCGATTTTTAGATGTTCTGTAGCTGCTGCAAGCATCAATCTCTATCTGAGCACTTTTTTCTGAGATTTTTCCTGAAATTTGGTACCGCAGTTTCGCTCCAGTGCCATCGTTTTAAGTCAGCAAGCCCTGCAAGCCAGCTACGCCATCATGGAGTGCCAATCAGATAGTTAACCGGTTGGGAAAGTATGGTATTTTTCCCTTTAAATTTATCGGGCAGTGGCCAGCCAAAGTTGGCTGGTAGAGAGCAAATAGGTGGTTCAGTGCGCGCCAGCCATAACCAGGCTAGTCAAGCTCGCCCAACCCCTTCGGGACTGGGCTGGACAGCCTACGCGTTGCTTCGGCTGCCCTTGCTAGCGGCGTTATTGTGGCGGTCGATTTTATTGATTTTTCGTAGTAACTGAAGCTTTAGTGCCACTAAATTGCAGCCGATATTGAGCCCTTTTTACTGGTTGCTATTCAAGCAGTTTCGTTCCTAGGGTATTTGCTCAAGTGTGGTAGAGGTGGGCAGTCTGCTGCAATTTCGTGGAGTGCCAGTAAAATAGGAATTGGTTGGGGAAAGTGCGGTATTCTTTCCCCGTAAATATTGGGCAGCGGCCAACCAAACTATGGTTGGCAAAGTGCTAGTAGTCGGTCCCGAGCGCGCCAGCCATAACCAGGCTAGGCAAGCTCGCCCAACCCCTTCGGGGCTGGGCTGGACAGCCTACGCATTGCTTCGGCTGTCCTTGCTAGCGGCGTTATGTGCCCAGGAGCATCAGCATGAATAAATGGATTCTTGCCTTCATATTATCGGTAGTATCAATGTCTTCTTTCGCCGATGATATGTATCAAGAGTATGATCGCCAAGTCGAAAAATTCTGGGAACAATCTCAGGAGTCTGATCGCCAGCTTGAAATTACGAGAAAGCAAGCTGAAGCTACCGATGGACTTCTGAAACAGCAAAAGGCCCAACTAGAGCGCAATACCCGACTGATGGACCGCTGGGAAAAGATCTTAGAGCGCCAAGAAAAATTGCTTGAGCTTGAGGAGGCCAAAGCTAGTGCGGGCACATAACGAGTCAAGGCTGCAAGGGCGCTTCGCGCCAGGGCAGCCTAACGGCCGCCCCAGCTTGAAGCATTATTGTGGCGGTCGGTTTTATTGATTTTTCGTGGTAACTGAAGGTTTAGTGCCACTAAATAGCATCCGGTGTTGAGCAATTTTACTGATTGCTATTCAAGCAGTTTCGTTCCTAGAGTATTCGCTCGAGTGTTGTAAAAAGAGGCCGTCCGGTGCAATTTCGCGGAGTGCCAGTAAGATAGGAATTGGTTGGGGAAAGTGCGGTATTCTTTCCTCGTGAATATTGGGCAGCGGCCAGCCAAACTGTGGCTGGCAAAGTGCTAGTAGTCGGTCCCGAGCGCGCCAACCATAACCAGGCTAGGCAAGCTCGCCCAACCCCTACGGGGCTGGGCTGGACAGCCTACGCGTTGCTTCGGCTGCCCTTGCTAGCGGCGTTATGTGTAAGTAAGGGCAAAAGTAGAGTATGGAAGGTTTTCTATTCATTTTGATCATGCTGCTTCTACTTTGCGTAGCACTATCTCCTAGCCTAGTAATTTGGCTGTGTGCATATTTGTGGTTGCCTGATGCTTATAAGCTCCCGCCGTACAAAATGACAATCGCTTGTTTCATACTGGCTTTAATTACGGCATTTTTACTGAATGTAGAGCTCGAAGGTGGAGCTGGCTCTAGCGTAGTCGTTATTCTCGCATTTTCCGTTCTATGGTCAGCTATTTTGTTTCCCATTGGCGCTCTAGCCAAGTATCTTAAAGCGCGCTGTGCGTAGCGCCACACATAACAATCAGCGGCAGAGCGACAGCCAACGCTACGCACCTTTTGTGTACTCGCTGGCGCTCAAACATTAACACAAAATGCGCTCCGCGCTGGCTGCGCCTGCGCTGGGCGTTAGCTGTATACGAGTAAGAGCATCACATTGAAATATTTCGTGTATTTTAGCGTTATAAGTCTCAATATTTTAGGCTGGTTCATAATGCTAATGATTCCAGCTTTGGAAATTACTACTTGCACAATGGGTAGCGAAGATGCTTGGCAATTAACAGGCATTTTCTACATGCCGACAATGCTATTAGTGTCTGTACTTCTGCTATTCACAAGAAGAGTAAGATGGGCGAAATGGCTAAGTATTCCCCAAGCTGTTCTTGTTCCCTGGGCCGCGTGGGTTGTTGGAAAATATTTAATAGGTGTAACTTTTAAGGGGTATCACTTCTGTACGGTGCTTAAAGATGCTGGTTTTAATGATTACACTTCGTCATGGTGGGCGCCGTTTTGGGCACCCGTCATGTTAATAGTTATATGTATACTTTGTGTTAGTTATTGGCAGGTATGGCGTGGTGTTCGTAGCTAACAAGTTGCTGCACCAGGACATTTTTATTTTTGCGCCTTTTGTGGCCGCTTCGCTAGTACCACAAAACACACAAAAACAAAAATGCCTGTGAGCAAGGCGTTAAGTATCTTGGAGAGTAAAGCGTGAGAATAGCATTAGCTTTAGTCGGATTAATTGTTTCTATTACTGCAAACGCAGATATCAAGAACTATGAAGCCGAAGGTAACTTGGAGTCCAGCAGACCAGTAAACTGCATATCCACCAAAGAGCTGACCACTAAAAACAGCCCGGCTGATATTTATATTGGGGTTAACAAGTGCGTCAATGAGGACGACTTTGACAAAGCAGTTCAGCTTTATTTCATTTCATTGGCTTACGGAAAATACGATACCCTACGTGTTTCAGACAGGTCTGCCCATCAGGCTGTTACTGTTTTGCGCATGAATCACCTAGGCGCACTGAACGAGGAACAAACAGCAAATTTTCAAGCAGCTTTTAAAAAAGCCGCTGAAAATATGAATGTTGTTTGTAACTCAATTAAAACTCTTGGCAAACCTACTTATTACCCGAAGTACATGATTCAGCACGGCATGGGAGCTTTTACTGGCCAGAAAACAAAGGATGGTTTGGTGGTTGGGTTTGATCCTGACCAAGCATGGAGTGATGTATTAGAAGGTTATGTAAAATGCTCGAAGTAACGATACTTAACAAGGTGGTGTTGTTCGCCACTTCGTGGCTGGGACAGCCTACGCGTTGCTCCGGCTGCCCCAAACCAAGGCGCTAAGTTTTATACACAAGTGAACCAGTGAAAATTACTACTCTGATAAGCTCTACAAGAGTATTGAGAGCTTCAACTCTATCTACTACAGGCAAGATCAGATACCTAAGTAGAGAGGGATACTGGTGATTGTTTAATCAATATGCGCTCTACTCCAGGGAAAGCGCTAGATTTAGCGTAAAACTCAAGCGCTTTTGGTCTTATAGACGGTTAAATTTCATTCATTCCAGTCGGGAAATTAGGCTATTTCTCTGTATGAGACTTTGAATAGGATTCAAATATGTGTATAAAACACAGCCAAGGCGTTATAGCCACTTGGATCCGAAACATCAGCTAAATATATGAGAAAGAGTAAAACAGTACTATTAAGCGTAAATGTCCTAGTTGAGGTTCCGGAAGACGTCATAAACAATGACGAATTCAATGACTTTGATAAATTGGAGAATGCTTTATCTGAGGCAGTGGAGGCTGTTGAAACATCTTTTCAGTTATCATGGGAGTCAACACAATCGTTGGTTCTTGATTCATCGACAATGAATTGTGGAAAATGTGAATCGTGTGGATGCTGGGTAAGTGACAGAGAAACGGCTGATCCTATACGGCAACTTAATATTGCAGCCACTTTTAATGGTAAGCTACTGTGCGATGAATGTTTGCCACATGATCACAAGTTGGCGTTTTAAAATGAGTAAAAGCTATAACAAGTGCCGGCACAATCGCGCACTTCGTGCGCTGGACTCGCAACTAGTTGCTCGCCTGTGCGGCAGACGTTATTGTGGCGGTCGGTTTTATTGATTTTTCGTGGTAACTGAAGGTTTCGTGCCACTAAATAGCATCTGGTATTGAGCAATTTTACTGATTGCCATTCAGGCAGTTTCGCTCCAAGAGTGTTCGCTCGGGTGTTGTAAAAAAAGGCAGTCCGCTGCAATTTCGCGGATTGCCAGTAAGATAGGAATTGGTTAGGGAAAGTGCGGTATTCTTCCCTCGTAAATATTGGGCAGCGGCCAGCCAAACTATGGCTGGCAAAGTGCTAGTAGTCGGTCCCGAGCGCGCCAGCCATAACCAGGCTAGGCAAGCTCGCCCAACCCCTTCGGGGCTGGGCTGGACAGCCTACGCGTTGCTTCGGCTGCCCTTGCTAGCGGCGTTATTGTGGCGGTCGGCTTCATTGATTTTTCGTGGTAACTGAAGCTTTAGTGCCACTAAATTGCAGCCGGTATTGAGCCCTTTTTACTGGTTGCTATTCAATCAGTTTCGTTCCTAGGGTATTTGCTCAAGTGTGGTAGAGGTGGGCAGTCCGCTGCAATTTCGTGGAGTGCCAGTAAAATAGGAATTGGTTGGGGAAAGTGCGGTATTCTTTCCTCGTAAATATTGGGCAGCGGCCAGCCAAACTATGGCTGGCAAAGTGCTGGTAGTTGGTCCCGAGCGCGCCAACCATAACCAGGCTAGGCAAGCTCGCCCAACCCCTTCGGGGCTGGGCTGGACAGCCTACGCGTTGCTTCGGCTGCCCTTGCTAGCGGCGTTATTGTGGCGGTCGGTTTTATTGATTTTTCGTGGTAACTGAAGATTTCGTGCCACTAAATAGCATCTGGTATTGAGCAATTTTACTGATTGCTATTCAGGCAGTTTCGCTCCAAGAGTGTTCGCTCGGGTGTTGTAAAAAAAAGGCAGTCCGCTGCAATTTCGCAGATTGCCAGTAAGATAGGAATTGGTTAGGGAAAGTGCGGTATTCTTCCCTCGTAAATATTGGGCAGTGGCCAGCCAAACTATGGCTGGCAAAGTGCTAGTAGTCGGTCCCGAGCGCGCCAGCCATAACCAGGCTAGGCAAGCTCGCCCAACCCCTTCGGGGCTGGGCTGGACAGCCTACGCGTTGCTTCGGCTGCCCTTGCTAGCGGCGTTATGTCTATCTCACTTCGCAATATTTAAAGGGTTGTCATGGGTCGAGCTAAAGAAGAAATGATGCGTCAGGAAGAGCTTCAGCCTATGTATGACTGGATTGAAGAGAATTTTGGCGATGATGCTGGAGAAGAGGGATCAGAAGAGTGGGAAGAAGCAGTACAAGCATTTGAAGAGTACTGTGAAAATCAGCAGCGTATTGAAGAGGAAGATTACTGGCAGGGACAGCTTGAGTGGTATATCTACAAGCAATCACAAGTGGGAATCTTTAATTCTCAAATGGTGAATGTTGAGGAGCTTTTACATGTTGATTTGACTGGTGATGAGGCTACGTTTAGCTTACTTGTTATGTTGCACGGCCATGTTGTCGCATCACTTGAAGCTTACCTTGCAGGTACATTCATTCATAAAGTCACAAACTCAGATCAACTAATAAGAAAACTTGTAGAGACCGACCCTTATTTTTCAAATATGAAATTTACTCTCAAGGAAATATTCGAAAAGAAGGAAAAGCTAAAATTAACTGTGGCTGATTACCTGCAGAACTTGATATTTCACGATCTAAAAAAAGTAAAACCCATGTTTAAGGATGTTCTAGATTGCGATTTTGGTGATATTTCATGGTTGTTTAGTGCTGTGATTAAAAGACATCATTGTGTGCACCGGGCTGGTTTAGATAAAGATGGTATTCGGATTGAACTGACCGTGGATTCTATTAGAGATCTAGTTTATATGTCTAATAGGCTTGTTCAGAAAATTGAGCAGGCAATTAGCCTTATACCTGAAGATATAGCTGATGAACATCCACAAAAGACATAACAAAAAACTGCAGCGGAACAATTTACGCTGCGCTTCAATTGTCCGCTGAGTTGGACGCTAAGTTTTATACACAAGTGAACCAGTGAAAGTTACTACTCTGATAAGCTCTACAAGAGTATTGAGAGCTTCAACTCTATCTACTACAGGCAAGATCAGATACCTAAGTAGAGAGGGATGCTGGTTATTATATAACCAATATGCGCTCTACTCCAGGGAGAGCGTTAGATTTAGCGTAAAACTCAAGCGCTTTTGGTCTTACAGACGGTTAAATTTCATCCATTCCAGTCGGGAAGCTAGGCTATTTCTCTGTATGAGGCTTTGAATAGGATTCAAATATGTGTATAAAACACAGGTTGGACGTTATAAGGCAAAGAAATGAATCGAGCCTTTGCAATAATTTTTCTCGCTGTGTTTGGTGTCCCAGTTTACGCGCATGACTTTACTTGGGTGCTATATGGCGAGGGCTTTGCGATAGCTAGCTGCTTGGTTTCTATCTATCTCATTGGCAAAGGGAGTCGGGTGCGGTGGTCAGCTCTTCTTTTGTTAGTCTGGGCGCTAGTGTTTGGCTCTCTCTATGTCACTGAAAGCCTGGTTCCGTTTAGTATGCTCAGTGTAATTCTCATAGTTGGCCAGCCAATAATGGCAAAGATCTATCAGGCAAAGCATCGTGCATGATTCGCCTTATAACAAGGCCATCAACCATCGCCACTTCGTGGCTGGACAGCCTAAATCGCGCTTCGCGCACGGCTGCCGGTTATGGCGGCGTTAGGCAACCAGTGAAATTCCGAATGACAAACGGTGAATGTAACTGCGGTGAAGTTGCCTACGAAGTTCTGCAAGAGCTATCGGATGTTTACATCTGTCATTGTTCTATCTGTCGCCGCTCAACTGGAAGTGGTGGAATTGCGGTGGCAATAGTGCCAAAAGATAAGTTTCGCTGGACTAAAGGCGAGGCGGATATCAAGTACTGGGCAAAGCCCGGTCATGATTGGCACACAAGTTTTTGCGGTAATTGCGGATCTACCTTGCCAGGAGAGAATGATCCTTCAAATGTTTATGTTCCAGTAGGAACTCTCACTCGTGGGTATGAAAACTTGAAGGTAGTTCACCATATGTGGGTGAGTTCAAAAGGTAGCTGGGAGGAGATCGGTGATTTAGGCAAACGGCATCCCGAGGGTTTTGGTTCGTAGAATTGCCTAACAAACAGCGGCAGAGCGACAGCCAACGCTACGCACCTTTTGTGTTACTCGCTGGCGCTCAAACATTAACACAAAAGGTGCTCCGCGCTGGCTGCGCCTGCGCTGGGCGTTATAAGTAAGAGTATGGGCAAGAAATTACCTCCAGAAGAACTAGAACTCTACAAAGTCATAGATGAAATTTTATGGTGTGACTGGGACCCTATTGGTGTAAATGACATGCCAGAAGCTCGCGACGAGTATCAGAGTTATCTGCCACATATTTTTCGTCTTGCGGTCGAGGGTAAAGATGCCGAGCATATATCCTCGTCACTGGTAGCAACAATAGAGGGCAATATTGGTTTGGGTGCTAGCAAAGAGCATTGTCTTAGGGTTGCACGCAAAATTGTCGGTGCTAAAAATGAAATTATTGGGTAGCGTCACTTATAACAAGGCCAAGCAGCAACGCGCACTGCGTGCGCTGGACAGCTTTTCTGCGGCTTCGCCGCTGCAAAGCTTCCGCTGTTGGCAACGTTAGCTGCCAAGCCGATCAAGATCTGAGCAAGAGGGAATAATGTCAGACGAACTAACTTATCATTTGAACAAAGTACCCGGCAAAACCTACATGAGCCGCAGGATAGTTGTGCACGATGATAAGAGGCTTCGCCATGCATCAAAGGTTCTGGATCTAGATGAAGGGTTTATCTATGCCAAAGAAAAAGACGAGATAGTAATTCGAAAAACTGAAGGTGGTAGGAAAGAGATAATCGCCAAGTTTTTTGAAGATTCAAGGGGAGTTTCAGTTGTAACACTTCAGAGTTTCAATCCAAGCAAAGGCACTCCTCAAAAAACATACTTTTCCTTTGTAGGTTCTGAGATTGGTCAAGTCATAGAGTTCTTTCATAACGTCTTCAATTATCAATTTGAAGATGGCAGCAACGTCAATATAACAGACGCCGAACTACGAAAGATAATATTGTCTCAGACGCAGGCAAAGAGCTTGGTAAAAGATAACCAAGACTTATTCGCCGAGGCTTTTCGTACGGAAGTTACAAGCAAAGATGTAGTTGCTCTTGGCTATCGCAAGAAGCAGCTTGATGTGTTTAGCCGACTACTTGAAGACTCTGAATACTTTGACCATGCAATGGAGCATAAGAACTGCCGAGGAAAAGAAGATCTTTGGCAAAAATACTTCGATAAAAACAAGTGGGTTTTTGGCTATGGGCTAAATTATGTGTTTGTTACGGGGTTTGAAGATAGGAAGCTTGAACAAATTGTACAAGGAAGCGACCTTATAAATAAGGGGAAACGCGCTGATGCACTAATGATGACTAAGGGTGTTATCAGCTCTCTGTGTTTCATCGAAATAAAAACACATGAGACAGCGCTACTTGAATCTACAAGTTATAGGCCGGGTTGCTGGTCTCCTTCAAGAGAACTAGTGGGAGCTGTCGCTCAGGTTCATGGTACAGTGGCTTCGGCGTCTAGAAATCTTTATGATCAAATAAGACCCGTAAACGCTAATGGTAACCCAACTGGGGAGGACGTGTTTAACTACAAGCCAAAAGCTTTCGTAGTTATCGGGAACCTCCAAGAATTTGTTACTGAACACGGTGTAAATAAAGAAAAGCTACGATCTTTTGAATTATATCGCAGCAGCCTAAAAGACGTTGAAATAATTACATTTGATGAGTTGTATGAGCGTTCAAGGTTTATTGTTCATGCGGAGAGCAGCTAACAAGGGGCTGCTACGGAAAATTTACTCGCTGGCGCTCCTAAATTTCCGCAGAGCGCGGCGCTAAGTTTTATACACAAGTGAACCAGTGAAAGTTACTACTCTGATAAGCTCTACAAGAGTATTGAGAGCTTCAACTCTATCTACTACAGGCAAGATCAGATACCTAAGTAGAGAGGGATGCTGGTGATTATATAACCAATATGCGCTCTACTCCAGGGAGAGCGTTAGATTTAGCGTAAAACTCAAGCGCTTTTGGTCTTACAGACGGTTAAATTTCATCCATTCCAGTCGGGAAGCTAGGCTATTTCTCTGTATGAGGCTTTGAATAGGATTCAAATATGTGTATAAAACACAGGCGCGGCGTTATGTTTCACCATGAATGAGTTACTAGCGTACTTAGAAAACTGGAAATCATCCAAATCCAAAATATTTGGTGCTGAGGGATATGATGTCTCAATCACCGATGAACTAGGCGATTCTGTTAAAGCACGCTACATCGAAATAGCTGGAAATGGATTGTTGGCTAGAGCAGCACTATGGGAAAGTGGTAGCTTGGTAGTAGAGGCGCTCGATATCGAAACCGAGAATCAAGTGCTTCAAAAGGTATTTGAAACACCTGAGCTTTGGTTGCTCGAAGACAAATTAAACTGGTGGCTCAGTGAGGTGGCAACTTATGAGCGCTAAAAACATAACAAGGACCAGCACAATCGCCAAATGCAAAAAAACGCATTTGGCTGGACTCGCGAAAAGCGCTCGCCTGTGTGGCCGGCGTTATAAGTCATAGGAAATATCGTGCTTCAATGGGATGAAACAGAATTTGTTGGGATTTTGGAAGTAATCCCTGAGGTTGTCGAGGACGAAGGCGGTGGACCATTTTATGTTTTCAGAGTCCAGGAGAACGGCCTTGAACTAGAACTTACAATATTTCCTTTTGAGGAGGACGTTCGATTCAGGTTGTTCCGAGAAAATCAGAATCATGTCTTGTTCGAATATCAAATAATGGGGTGCAAGTTCGCGCGTCATAACCCTGCACCCAACCAAGAGGGTTACCTTTCGTTCATAAGCAAGACTGGTATCGAGGTCACGCTCTCTGTTAAACCAGATATCGAGATTCTAATTAGTGAGTAGTCAACTTATAACAAGTAAAGGCACCCGACGTCAAAACCGCCGCTTCGCTTTGGTTTTGACGTAGGTGCTTTAGGCGTTATTGTGGGGGTCAATTTTTAGGTAGTTTGTCGATGCTGCAAGTAACAATCTCTACCTGAACACGTTTCGCCAGAAAGCTCTCCTGCAAACTGGTACCGCAGTTTCGTTCCAGTGCCTCCGTTTTAAGCCGACAATCCCTGCAAGTCAGTCGCACCGTTGTGGAGTGCCAGTCAGTTAGTTAACTGGTGGAGAAAGTATGGTATTTTTCCCAGTAAATTTATCGGGTAGTGGCCAGCCAAAGTTGGCTGGCAGAGAGCAAGTAGGTCGTTCAGTGCGCGCCAGCTATAACCAGGCCAGGCAAGATCGCCCAGCCGGAGGCTAGGCTGGACAGCCTACGCTCCGCTTCGGCTGCCCTTGCTGGCAACGTTAACCTCCAAGGAAAGAGTATGAGCTTCGAAATAAGCTTTGAGTTAAAATTTCAGGGGATGATGAGCGATCTACAAGATGAATCAGATAGGGCTGTAGTGATTATAATTGCGGCCCATTTGGACGAGCATCTAGAAGAGATACTTCGGCTAGCATTTGTTCCCTCTTGGTCTTCTTCTGATAGCCTTTTTGAAGGCGCTAATGCTCCATTGTAGTGGTCTAATACTTCCGGACACTTCGCTAAGATGGTAAAACTACCAAGTGAGGTGACGTATGACAACAAAAGGTACACGCCGGCAATTCAAGCCGGAGTTCAAGAAAGACGCTGTAGCTCTTGTCTCTGAACAAGGCTATTCGATTTCTAAGGCCGCAGAGGCTGTAGGGACCACTGCTAATAACTTGCGACGCTGGGTAAAGGAGCTGAAGCAGGAAGAGAGCGGAGTAAGGTTGGATGCAGGCGAGCGCGCTGAATTGGATCGGTTGCGACGTGAAAACAAGCGCTTGCGGATGGAGAAGGAAATCCTAAAAAAGGCCAGCGCCTTCTTTGCGAAAGAAATGAAGTAAAGTACAGCTTCATCAAAGAGCAGAAAAGTAGCTTTCCAGTTAGGATGCTTTGCCGAGTAATGCAGGTAAAAAAGAGCAGCTATTACGATTGGTGCCATCGCAGTGATAGCTCAATAGATAGCCAAACATGGCAACTATGCCATCGCTTGAAGGCCTTATTTGCAGAATCTCGGCAGAGCTTGGGAAGCCGCCGACTAATGAAGCTATTACGCAGAGAAGGCTTTAAAATTGGGCGCTATCGAGCCCGAAAGCTAATGAAAAAGCTAGGTTTGGCAGTAAAACGCAAGAAGCGTTTTGCGTTGACGACAGATAGCAAACACCAACTGCCCATTGCAGAGAATCTTCTGAATAGGGATTTTTCGCCGAGTGCTAAAAATCAAGTTTGGGCTACGGATATTACATACATCTGGACGCTACAGGGATGGTTGTACTTGGCGGTAGTAATTGATCTCTATTCACGCCGGATAGTTGGTTGGCACCTAGATCGCCAGATGGAAACGGCTTTGGCGAGTCGTGCGCTGATGATGGCCGTCAATTTACGCACACCACCGCAAGGCCTTCTACACCACTCTGATCGAGGCAGTCAGTATGCCAGCCATACCTATCAGGCGTTGCTGAAGGAGCATGGAATGGTATGTTCAATGAGCCGTAAAGGAAATTGCTGGGACAACGCACCAACAGAACGGTTTTTTAGCAGCCTGAAGCGAGAGTGGCTAACGGGAAATCTCTATGAAACAAGGGTGGACGCGACAGCAGATGTGAGAGCCTATATTGCTTATTACAACTCATGCAGAATACACACAACATTGGGGGATGTAACCCCTATCGAATTTGAGAAATGTGCTTAAAGAGGTGTCCGGTTGGACTTGACCACAACAGAAGCTCTTTTGGCAGTTTTTTAAACCTAGCAACAAGCGCCTGGTTCACAGAAGTCGCATCTTTCCCTTTCAATTTAAGAATGATCGTATACCTCGATTTTCGATCCACAAGCGTGGCGATATGAGTGTTGTTTGAACCTGACACTAAGTCACCCTCCCAATGACCTAAAACACATCGTTCTTGTATCTCCTGAGGACGCTCCCTTATCGATGTACCGTTGACGATGTTGATAGTACCGCGCTCGCCTTTACGTGAATGTTGTTTGCTGTGACGAAGACTGTGAGATCGACGCAAATGCTTTACTAGCTTATGATGAAGTGCTGAACGCTCACGGAAGTACAGTGTTTTATAGATATTCTCTGCTGATATCTGCATTGATTCATCAGCCTGATATGTCTTCCATAACCAACCCGATATTTGCTCTGGAGACCACTTCAACTCTAATTTTTCCAAAACAAGCTTCTTTAGCCTCGGGTTTTGCTCAAGCAAATACGGCTTGGGGCGCCTTGCCATCCGTTTTGCACGGTTGTTTGCATCTACAGCTTTATAGTATCGTCGCCCCCGATTTCTCTGAATCTCACGCGAGATTGTGGATGGATTCCGATTCAAGGAGCGAGCGATTGCTCGAATACTTTGTTTTGCAGAAAGACCTGCACGTATTTCCTCGCGTTCGGCTAATGTGAGGTGTTGAGGAGATGGCTTTCTGGGTATTGGTTTAATTCCGCCAGTATCTCTCAAAACAGTAAAAATGGTTCCTGGCTTAGAATCTATGGCATTGGCAGTTTCACTAAAGCCAATGCCCTTTTTCCAAGCGTTGAAAATCCACTCTTTTTATTCTGCTGTAAATATGCGCTTCATTCAATGATCCCCCGATAGGCCATATTCCTACAGGGGTGTTGCACTGATCAATTGAATCTACAGCTGCCTTTTTTAGAAACTCAACCTCCTGACGAGCTTCATGCAGTTCCCTCTTGAGCTTGCGAACTTCAGCGCTTTCCTATTTGGAATAGTCGACGCCGTCTAAACTATTGAACTGCTTATCAGGCAGTCGATTAAATTGACAACGCCAGTTGTAAATCTACTGTGCGTTGACGCCTAGCTCTCGTGCCACAGAAGCCGTTGTTACTCCAGGCTTTTCTGCGGAAAGATTCCATATAAGTCTGAGTTCTTTTCTTACCCGTAATACACTTCCGTATTAGGGCTAAAACTAACCACACAGGGCATCTACTAAATGCGGGTAAGTCTTAGTTATAACGCCCTGTTAACAGGCAAAATATAGTTGGCTATAATTAGCGACGTAGAAACAAAAGCCAACTGTATCTGTCCTTATTCAAAAGCTTATTATAAGTGAGACCTAGTTATTCGCATTTTTTTTCAACCTCTTCGTATGCAACAACAAAGTCTGATGAAATTACAGCCTTTTTAAGCAAATTGTCCTCGCTTAAGTATGACCAAAATATGTGATTACCATTTTCAGATTTCTGAGTAATACTACCTTTAGTATCTATTAAATCTTCACAAGAAGGAATATTAGAATACTTATTAAGTAAGGTAATTTCTCTTTTTATTATATCTTCACTGCGATCGTCAGACATGCTGACTACATATAAATATCCAACATTTCCTCCAAAGAGGACGCCTAGAGTTAGATAAATTAGTGCTTTCATAAACCCTAACTCCTAAGCCATATCAATAAATACTGGAGTATTCATGGGTGACCAACTAAATAATTTCTTGGCATCATCTTCACTTAGGCGAACACAACCATGAGATCCTAATGAATCAGCACCAAAGAATTTTAAAAAGGAGGTAACACTTACAGCATTTGATTGATGAATAGCTTTACCATCTTTTGTAAAAAACATCGCATAATCCATTTGTGCATCATACTTACGGCTTCTGTATTCTTTATGCTTTCTGTATATATAGTGTAAAGAGGGCTTTATTGCCGTAGGGTGCCCTTTATCACCAGAGGCACAATGAAATTCATATATTTTATTTTTTCCATTGTAAGCGTAAAGATTTTGATGATCTAAATCTACGATAATATGTTTTCCTGTAAGTCTTACCCCGCCAAGGTATAAAATAGTAGAGCCAGCTGGATCAACTGCCCCATCAACCTTTTTGCTTCCCTGTATGCTGGCTTGAAAGTCTGAAATACACTGAGTTAACTCCCGAATAATATTTGAGGAGAAGGGGTTTGGGATTTTTAATCCATGAAGTTTTTCTTGGTAGTAGGGATCTTTTTTTCTATTTTCTAATAATGAAATGATACTCCTTATGTCTGCACTACTGTTAACTCCTCCTTTACCAACTCTGTTGAAAATATAGTTAGTTGTTCCTATAGTATATTTCTTTTTCGGTATTGCACGGTTACCTTGTGACATCTTACTTCATCCTTGTATGAGTTATAAAATAATCGAATTTATACTAACAATAACGTGGAATAATTACAGCTAGTAACAGAGCTTATAACGTCAAGCTCACCCACAGAGGCGCGATAGCGCCGGAGCCGAGTGCAGCGTTTTGTTGGCACCGATCAGAAGCTTTGTAAAGGGCGGCGGACAACTTTCTTGAAAGCCTTTGCTGTATCGGGATAATTAACATGTATGTAATCAATTCTCCATATATCTTCATGTTTATATTTGATATTTAGCACTACCGGCTGCTCGTTATCATCAAAGCCATCGACGGTTAAACACCCAGGCTTTCCAGATACATTTTGGTAGTATCCTGTTTAGTTGCTGATATATCTGCTCAAAACAATAAGCTCACCACTGATTAATGGATGATTAAAGTTCATATTGTGGAGTATACTGTCAGTAACATACATGGGGGGCCTTTTGTTTAACATTTTATGCAGTTACTACAGCATTATATGCTTTGTAATCCACATACAAATTGATATTGCTATCTGTAATTGCGCAAGCTGCTATAAAAAATACGAATAGATACGTAAATGGTATTTTTCTCATGATCAGTATCCCATGATTCTGAGTAACTCACGATCATAGACCTCATGAGGCCCTTTCAGAGCTCTGACAGCTTGGCTACAGTGATTTTTAATTCAGCTCTTTGACTCACAATCGAAATCCCTTTTTGGCTCATGATCTGTTTGAATACAAGGCTTAGCATCTAACCCCATGTAGCATCAGATTTCAATCTACACCGCATTACAGCTTGGCTACAGTGATTTTTAATTCAGCTCTTTGACTCGCAATCGAAACCCCTTTTTGGCTCATGATCTGTTTGAATACAAGGCTTAGCATCTAACCCCATGTAGCATCAGATTTCAATCTACACCGCATTACAGCTTGGAAGTATCAGAAGTGTGCTAAGGAATCTCTGAATAAGTTCCTGCCGAAATGACGTAAAATATCAGTAAACAATAATAAGTAAAAATAACACAAACCATGCACCAGGTCAGCTTTGCCGAAACTGAATACCGGAACAAACGTGCAAAACTCGTAAAGATAAGTTTCTTGAGCAAATTGATAACCTGATTCCATGGGCGCACCTTGAGAGTAAGGTAGAACCCTTCTATCCAAGACTAGGGCGAGGCAGGTGACCTTATCCAATGAGGGTTATGACGAGCATTCACTGCACACAAATTTTTCACAACCTCAGCGGCCCGGCTATGGAAGACCCTCTTTCTGAGATAGAGGCTATACCTAATTTTGCCGGCCTGACGCTTACAAAGCCCATCCCTAATGAAACTACTATTCTAAATTTCCGTCACCTACTTGAGAAACACCAACTCGGACGTCGATTCTATGAAGAGTTTAACAGTCATCTCAAAGGAATTGGTGTCCTACTAAAAGAAGGTAGTATCGTAGATGTTAAGAATATCAATGCACCCAACTCTATTAAAAATTGCGAGAAAGCTCGTGATCCAGAAATGCATCAAACTAAAAAAGGCGGGCAGTGGTATTTTAGCATGAAGATGTGTGTTGGCATCGATGATGTGACCGGAATAGAGCACAGTGTTGATACGACAGCAGCAAATGCTCATGATATTACAACTGTAGAGCGAGCCCTACATGGAGATGAAAAAAGAGCCTTGGGTGATTCTGGCTATATTGGCGTGGAGAAACGTGAAGGGCTGAAGGAACGAGAGTTAGACTGGCACATAGCAATGAAGCCAAGCATATCGAAAAATCTTCCTGGGCGCACTGAACTGCGCAAAGCTGAAAAAATCAAGGCGCAGACTCGAACTAAGGTCGAGCACCCCTTCCGTTATATTAAATGTATTTTCGGATATAATATAACTCATTATCTAGGGTTAGTAAAAAATACTAAACAGCTGTGCCTGTTAGCAGGGCTTGTCAACTTATTGATAGGGAGGAAATATCTAGCTGTCTAGGGGCAGTGCGCCCGAAATCTGCATATTGCGGGTTTCAGGTATGAAAATTCAGGGCCGCTACGTTCAAAACGTGTCAATTCATCGGTCATCTGGGAATCGAATGCCCAACCTACAATACGTCGAGAGTACAGATCCATAACTACCGCGAGGTACAACCACCGCTCCAGAACCCAAATATACGTAATGTCACTTGTCCAGCGGCAATTTGGTCGATCCACATCAAAGCAACGCTTAAGTAAATTGGCGGAGACATTAATGCTCCCCTCTACGGGCTGGCTATATCGAAAGCCTTTGCCGTTTTTCGCTTTAATATGCTCCTGATGCATAAGCTTAGCGACGTAGTTCCGTGAGCATGGCTCACCTAACTCTCGAAGCTCGTAAGCGATTCTAGGCGCTCCATAACGGCCTTTAAAAGCAGTAAACGTCTCTCGGATATTCTCGATTGTTCGTATCTTTCTAATCATGCGTTGAGCTGTCAACCGCCCTCGCCATCGATAATAACCCGATCTTGAGACTTCTAAACGCCGACACATCAAGTTAACCGGGAATGACCCTACATGCTCTTGTATCAATGCGTACTTTACTCTTGGTGGTTCGCAAAGTACGCAGCTGTAGATTCAATTGATCAGTGCAACACCCCTGTAGGAATATGGCCTATCGGGGGATCATTGAATGAAGCGCATATTTACAGCAGAATAAAAAGAGTGGATTTTCAACGCTTGGAAAAAGGGCATTGGCTTTAGTGAAACTGCCAATGCCATAGATTCTAAGCCAGGAACCATTTTTACTGTTTTGAGAGATACTGGCGGAATTAAACCAATACCCAGAAAGCCATCTCCTCAACACCTCACATTAGCCGAACGCGAGGAAATACGTGCAGGTCTTTCTGCAAAACAAAGTATTCGAGCAATCGCTCGCTCCTTGAATCGGAATCCATCCACAATCTCGCGTGAGATTCAGAGAAATCGGGGGCGACGATACTATAAAGCTGTAGATGCAAACAACCGTGCAAAACGGATGGCAAGGCGCCCCAAGCCGTATTTGCTTGAGCAAAACCCGAGGCTAAAGAAGCTTGTTTTGGAAAAATTAGAGTTGAAGTGGTCTCCAGAGCAAATATCGGGTTGGTTATGGAAGACATATCAGGCTGATGAATCAATGCAGATATCAGCAGAGAATATCTATAAAACACTGTACTTCCGTGAGCGTTCAGCACTTCATCATAAGCTAGTAAAGCATTTGCGTCGATCTCACAGTCTTCGTCACAGCAAACAACATTCACGTAAAGGCGAGCGCGGTACTATCAACATCGTCAACGGTACATCGATAAGGGAGCGTCCTCAGGAGATACAAGAACGATGTGTTTTAGGTCATTGGGAGGGTGACTTAGTGTCAGGTTCAAACAACACTCATATCGCCACGCTTGTGGATCGAAAATCGAGGTATACGATCATTCTTAAATTGAAAGGGAAAGATGCGACTTCTGTGAACCAGGCGCTTGTTGCTAGGTTTAAAAAACTGCCAAAAGAGCTTCTCCAATCACTGACATGGGACCGAGGAATGGAGCTGGCGAAGCACGCTGAATTTACGGAAAAGACAGGTGTTCCTGTCTTCTTCTGCGATCCTCAGAGCCCTTGGCAAAGGGGAACGAATGAAAATACCAACAGCTTAATCCGTCAGTACTTTCCAAAAAAGACATGCTTGGCGCAGCATACTCAGAGGAAACTAAATCAAGTTGCTAACGAGCTTAATAGCAGGCCAAGAAAAACACTGAACTTTGCGACACCAAAGCAGGTTATTAAACAGGGTGTTGCCTTGACAGGTTGAACCTACAGCTGCGTACTTTGCGAACCACCTAGAGTAAAGTACGCATTGATACAAGAGCATGTAGGGTCATTCCCGGTTAGCTTGATGTGTCGGTGTTTAGAAGTCTCAAGATCGGGTTATTATCGATGGCGGGGGCGATTGCCATCTGCTCGCACGATTAGAAAGATACGAACAATCGAGAAAATCCGAGAGACGTTTGTTGAGTTTAAAGGTCGTTATGGCGCGCTTAGAATTGCTTGCGAGCTTCAAGAGTTAGGTGAGCCATGCTCGCGGAACTACGTCGCTAAGCTTATGCAACAGGAGCATATTAAAGCGAGAAACGGCAAAGGCTTTCGATATAGTCAGCCCGTAGAGGGGAGCATTAACGTCTCCGCCAACTTACTTAAGCGTTGCTTTGATGTGGATCAACCAAATTGCCGCTGGACCAGTGACATTACGTATATCTGGGTTCTGGAGCGGTGGCTATACCTCGCGGTAGTTATGGATCTGTACTCTCGACGTATTGTAGGTTGGGCATTTGACTCGCAGATGACCGATGAATTGACACGTCGAGCATTGAAAATGGCCCTAGAGTGACGACCAATAAAACCTGGACTAATAGTTCACTCTGACAGGGATGTGCAATATCTATCGCAGAAATACCGGGATCTCTTGTCCGAAAGCAAGTGCAAGTAAAGTATGAGTCGCCAGGCTAACTGTTGGGATAATGCGGCAATGGAATTATTCTTTATCAGGCTAAAAGTCGAGCTGGTCTATGCCGGAACATTCGAAAGCGAAGGGCAAGCAAAATCTGAGGTGTTTGAATACATTGAGATTTTCTACAATAGGGTTCGTAGGCACTCTGCATTGGGCTATGTAAGTCCAGCAGAGTATGAGTGAAAATACGCATAGTTAGAGTGTCTACTTTTTGTGGGCAAGACCAACGCCAACGTCTAGTTTGGAGGAATAAATGGCAAAAAGGTTAACTAAAGAGCAGAAAAAACGCGCATCTATATGTTTTGAATGTGGTTTTATTCCTAGTAAGGAAGCTTGGAATAATATTTGTTTAAAGCACGGTAAAGATTATGAAGCCGTGAGGTATATGGCTGATCAATTTAATATTTCTGACGATGAAATAGTCACTATCGCATGCTTGCAGAGTAAAGAGGAGTTGCATGTGGTTGCTGATCACTATACTTGGGATGATGAAGGGGTAGAAAGCATTTATGCGATTTTAAACCACCCATATTGTGATGCTGGTACTGCATTACTTCTTTTTTGGAAAGGAAGTGGCTATAGCGCATTATCTCCAAATCCAGGCTTTGCAACCCAAGTTGAAATAGAATTTTTCAAAGAAGTGTATGATAGATTTGTGAGCAAGAAATTTAATACATACGATATCGCTTTCGATGCTTACCATGAAATGTATGTGCCATCTTTAGAAGAATATTTAAAAAACAACTACGTCATACCTGCTGAATTTTTATGTCCTTATAGTAAGATGTATGTTCAAGATTGTTTGTAATGTGATTTGAGTATAACGAATAAGGATAGATCGCGCGTAGTCGCGATCTTATCCAGTTGTTGGACAAGCCCGTAGCGCCCGACTCGCTCTTTATAAGAAAATATCTTTTTGAGAGTGTGGAATGTTTTGGAGTTTCTTATCGTTCAATTTTTTAAAGACGATCGCCAGCCTTGGCTTCTCTGGTGCCAATGGATGTAGTGTTTTCTACTGAACTCTTATTCCCTCCTTGTTGGTAAGTGGCAATATTTTACTAAGAGATTGCTCATCAGTCCGAGAGCCAGCCCGGGCTAAAGACTTGCACAAACTGCATGGGGGCACTGCACTTAGGGCAACACATTGACGGTCGACTTCTTGGTTTGAGCGTTTCAAGAATAACTTTGAGGGTCAGCTGTACAAGCTGCAATAATCGTTTGGCATTACTATGCGGAAAGCCGTAATCACGTACTCGCCGAAAGCCCTTCGGGAGTACATGCTGTAGTAGCAGCCACAAAAAATCAGCGCCTGGCAGTGTCCGGATTTTACTTTCCCCTCTTTTACTTTCAATATAGCGGAAGGTTACCTTTCCGTTTTTGTTATTCAGTATTTGCTTCTCACTAATCACTCCACGGTAGAGGTATTTGGATAGATACTTAAGTGCGGATTGCCCGCTACCAGCAGACTGACACTGTACAATCCACTTCTCTGGTGAGTGGGGGATCTGCAACCCCGCTGCTTGCAAGGCTTCAAGCATTCGGGCACGAAAGACTTTAGCGAGGGCGACACCATTGAACAAATATTTGCCTTTGGAGTTTCTCCATTGACGTTTAACCCGATTTACTGCTCCCCCGGAAACGATAATATGGCAATGCAGGTGATAGTCCAGCCGCCGGGTGTGAGTATGAAGAACACTTGTTAATCCGATTTCTCCATTGAGCTTTTTGTCATTGAGAGAAAAGCTCTTTAACGTTTGTGCAGAGGTGGTCATTAATTGTGAATAAACAACTTTTTGATGGTGCAAGGCTAATGCCCGCAGCTCTGCTGGCAGGGTAAAAGTCACCATAAAGTATTCTACCGGTAGTAGCTTGCGGCTCTGTCGATCTAACCACTGACTGGCCTCATGGTTCTGACATTGGGGGCAATTGCGATGTCCGCAGGAGCGTGGATTCAGTAGAGAGTAAGAGCAGGCCCCGCACTGCCACAGTACTTCACCAGCCATATTGGTACGGCAGTGACGAATAGCCGCTATGGCTCGGCGCTGCTCAGGTAGTAGACGGGCACCATACTTTTGCAGTAGAGCACTTTCATAATGTTCGATCACGGAGGCAAGGCGCATTACAGCCTCCTCAGGTTAACAGATAGGCTGCTCATTGTTGTCCTGGTCCGATGTGCCCGTGACATATCGCCGGAAATGCAAGGAAATAGCAAGCGAGCGTAGAGTGCAGCAGGTCAGATTTGGAAGTGGGACACCGCGACCCTTATGACCTTTACCTCGGTGGATATGTACTTGCTTGCGCCCTGCATCAATATCCCCAACTTCAAGAGCCAGTGTTTCACTTAATCGCAAGCCCATGGAATAAGTTGTGAGAATAAAAACACGATAGCGCAGTTTACGTGCCGCCCCGATAAGTTGCGTAATCTCCTGTGGTGTGAGAATATCGGGTAACGACTGAATTTTGGGTGCTTTGACGATATTCAGCCACTGCCACTTGCGCTTGAGGATATGCTTCCAGAAGAACTGTAGGCCATTGCGATCAACCTTAACGGTACTTCAAGAGTGGGAGTCCACCAGCTCAGAAAAATATTGTTCGAGTTTATCGGTTGAGATTTTATCGGGGCAGGCATTAAAATGCCCAGACAAGCGCCGCACAGCTCGCGCGTAAGCGTCAATAGTTCTCTCGCTGAGCCCTTGCAGTTTTAGGGTGCGTAGATGGCGCTGATAAAGGCTGTTGAAACGGCGCTGCTCTTTAGGTGTCATGATAAGCTCCTTTAATCTTCAGTCCGAATTGGACTGAAAAGAGCTTAGCTTGTGAGGCGTTTATTCTGCCGCGAAGCGGCTTCGTTCAACAAGGTAATGAAATCGGATTTATTTTAATCGCTTCAAATTTGTGCTCAAATAGCACAAATTCAAAACAATCAAAATAAGCCATTTATCACGGCGTTAAGCCCACATAGTGCTAATGTATACACCTCACTACATGGATTCACACTGCTATATGGCTCACACACCGTATATGCCTCTCTCAAGATTGAGAGGTGGTGAGTCGTTTCTCTCGTTTAAACTATCGGAAATTACTCCCTATGAAAAATTTATTGAGTATTTCCCAGGTATTAAATGCGAGCCATTAGAGTTTTTATATCAAACCCATAGAACAATATGCGCAATGGATAGGTATCTTTATGAGGACCTGGTTCGTCATTGCTGGAGATCGATAAGCTGGGCAGCATGGATTGCTCTAGTAACACCTTATCCTGAAAAGTACATGCTTAAATTTCTTAAGCGAGTGGAGGGAGAAAGTTCAGAACAATGGAGTGTTAAGGCAGCAATTATGAGGCTCCGGAAAAAGAATCAAGGCAATGATATTTTATTTGCCAAGGCAGGAGAATTTGAAGGATATCTAGCTCGCTTACCGTTTAACAGAATACCTTTGCGGCAAACAAATATAGAAGCACAAATAAAGCATTACAATAAGATCCGAACTAAACTGAGGGAAATTTACAATAAGGAAGGTACGAATGCTGCAATTTCATACCTTCGTTGTCGTGAGCCAAATGAACTAGAGCTAAGCTATCAACAATGGTTGTCAAAAATAGGCTTAACAAATTAATCAACGATCGCCTGCGGCTGGGCAGACAACCCTTCGGTTTGTCTGCCCGTTATTAAGGCGTGTGTGCCAGACATGGGATTTAACTAGAGAGATGAAAGTCCTCTTACCAGGTATTCGTGGAGCCGAAGGCTAGCGAAAGGGCAAGGTTAATATCGTGAGGTATTGGCTGGAGGAAGCCCAGCGCAAATTCATGGGTGATGTACAAGAACTGGATATGAGGTGTGACGTAGGCGGAGCCAGTGGGCACGTGACCATGAAGCTCTCTATCTACAATTGGTCTGCGTTTTATAAATCCAGCATCTACGTGAAGAAAATTAAATGTCTTACTCTGGGAGCTCTATAAGTTGTTAACGGAATAACTGAAAACTGAGAGATCGGTTTTGACCGACCAGTAGAAGTCAGTAGAAGGCATAGTAGGTAGAGTTCGTGCTACTGAAGGCCTGAACAATTCAGGGCAGTACCATTAACACAGAGTTTGATGACTGCATCTGACAGGCAACCTAGTGTGGTATAACGAACAATATATTCAAATATAATTAGTAGTCCAGCTGCTGCTTTTGGTATACAGACAATGCCCGCCCCCGTAACAATATCCCTCACAGATGAGGAGCGTAAAGATTTTCAACGCCTCTGTCGCAGTGGTAAGACACCAGCGAGAATCAAAGAGCGTCTGTCAATTATATTGCTTGCCGATGAAGATTTGTCGAATGAAGAAATTGCTGAACGCTTACCCTTTAGTGTCCATAAAATTGCTCGATGGCAAAACCGGTTCGCAGAATCTGGTTTTAAAGGCGATGATACGCACTATTTTTTGGTTGCTGTTGAAGAAATGACCATTACTAAACTTATTAGCAAGCTCCAGATGTTTGGGTAACGAATGGCTGCTATCGATTCACTAGTGCGCTGTATTAAATAGATTGCTGATTTGAGAGTGCTTGGCGTGCACGCTCCACTTTCAATAAAATTTCCTCAGCAGATTTCGTCCACACAAAAGCTTTCTTGGCTTCATTATGTGTTTCAATAAATTTCACGATAGCCGTTTCCAACTCCTTGACTGAGGTGAATACCCCTCGGCGCAACTGCTTCTCTGTGAGTAATCCAAAAAATCTTTCCACCAGATTTAGCCAGGATGAACTGGTCGGAATAAAATGAAGATGAACTCGTTTGTTTCTCTTGAGCCAGCGCTTTACATTTTCATGCTTGTGAGTCGCGTAATTATCGACGATAAGATGAAGATCCTGTTCTTTGGGTGTTTGCTTTTCTACGGTCTTTAAAAAGCCTAAGAACTCCTGATGACGATGGCGCTTTCTACACTCACCTATGACCTCATCAGTCAGCGTATTAAGGGCGGCAAAAAGAGTGCTTGTCCCGTGACGTTTATAATCATGGGTCATGGTGCCACACCGCCCCGGTTTCATGGGTAGTCCAGGCTGTGTCCGATCCAGGGCCTGAATCGAGCTTTTTTCATCCACACAAAAGACAACAGCATTTTCTGGCGGTGACATATACAAGCCAACAACATCGTGTAATTTTTCTTCAAAAGCAGGATCGTTACTCACCTTGAACTTTTCGGTTAGATGAGGCTTAAGGCCCACTTCCTGCCATACCCTGCTGACAAAAGAGTGGTTAATTCCTAAGACTTTCGCCATGCCTCGCGTTGTCCAGTGTGTCCCATCCTTTGGCTTACTTCCTGTCGTCATCTTGATAATTTTCGAGCGGAGTTTTGCCTGCTCTTCTGAATTCTTACCGCCATGATTAGCCCCCCTGGGCAAATCCTTCTCTATACCTGCCAGACGCTTTTCTGCAAAACGATTGCGCCATCGGCCCACCGTATTGACATCAATGCTTAACTTTTTCGCAATTTGGTAGTTGGGAACCTGCTTGGCAGCGAGCAAAATAATCTTTGACCGCTCAGCCAATCTCACCGATATTTTTCGACTTTTTATATTCTTTTCTAACTGCTTTTTTTCTTCCGGTGATAAATTGATTTCAACTTGAGCTGGCATGGTCTTCACTTAATCGCTAAATTAAGCTCACATTATATATCAGCAATCTATTTAATACACTACACTAGCATTAGAGACTTTTAACGCATGATGAACTTTAACGAATACAATCAACCAGCAAAAACTTTAGTGCTGTATTACGCCGAGTTATTAGATTGCAATATCGCAAAATCTATAGTTTCAGGCGGCTCAAATTTAAGCAGTAAGAAAGAGGCCAAAGATTTAGCCTATTTCTTTTGGGAGATGACCGATCAAGTTGTTGATGATGAAAGTGAAGACAAAGTTATTCATGGAGTCTCTGACTTACAAGCCTGGCTTGAAAAATCACTATATATATTTACCGGCTACTTTAAAAAACAAGGCTATGAGCGCGAGTGGTCAGAAAGTTATGACAAATACCATGATGAATAACTCCGTAATCACTTTAAAAGCCTAACAAGTGGCGGCAACCTGAAACCCAAAGCCCCGTTTGTTTTTGGGGTCATTACGCTGCCGCTTCATTTAATCCAAAAACAACTACGCTTCGGGCGCAGCTACGCTAGGCGTTATTGTGGCGGTCAATTTTTAGGTGGCTCGTAGTTTCTGCAAACACCAATCTCTACCTGAGCACACTTCCACAAGCTGGCACTATGGTTCCGTTTGGGTGCCCTCGTTTTAAGTTAATAAGCCCTACAAGCCAGTTGAATCATTGTGGAGTCCCAATCAGATAGTTAACTGGCGGAGAAAGTATGGTATTTTCCCTGTAAATTTATCGGGCAAGAACAGCCATACAAGGCCAAGCAGGCTCATCCAGCCCTTCGGAGCTGGACTGGGCAGCCTATGTGGTGCACTTTGCGCGCAAACACTTCGGATGCCCCTTCAAAGGACACAAAATTTATGAATGATAAAACAGAGGTTAGTAATACCCTTTCTCGGGGAAGGGCGTTGGTAGAAGAAGTAAATCCTGGAATGGAAGAGGTACTAGAACAAAGGTATGGAAAGTACGTACCTGGCATCGGGGAATCTGTGGTTGATTTCGCTTATGGACAGCAGTATTCAAGGCCAGGGCTAGATCTAAAATCACGCTATATCGCTACCATTGCTGCACTTACGGCAATAGGCGGCCAAACGTCACCGCAACTAAAAGTTAATATCCAAGGGGCATTGAAAGCAGGCTTAACTAAAGAAGAAATCGGCGAGATTATCTGGCAGATGTCGCTGTACGGAGGGTTTCCATCATCTATAAATGCCCTTAATACAGCACTGGAAGTTTTTGAAGAAAGTTAACGGGGTTCAGGGCCCCTCGTGTAGAAAGGTGATGAGTTGCATTCCGGCCCTATGGGCCTTCACCAGGCTGTCATCGCTATATAGCGCTAGCCGATTATCGTGCGTTAGCCTTTTGGCGAGTAATCCTTATTAAGAGGAAAAGAAGAATGAAGGGATATTTGCTATTAGTTTTGTTGTTCATATCATCTACTGTAAATGCGATCATTATTCGTGACGACACCGAAGATGAAGAATATCGAATTCCTTCATCTGTGCTGCCTGCATTGGTAGATTTTCCTGGTGAGGGACACGGTATTTTAATTTCTCCTCAGTGGATAGTTACAGCAGCGCATGTGGCTTGTATGCAACATTTCAAAGAAGTCAATCTAAATAACGAGCCGAGAAAGGTAGCATCTGTAATTGTCCATCCCGGGTATAAGGCACCAGATAATAAACTGATAAAAGAAGCCTTGGCGACTGGTAATGGGTCTAGCCTTCAAGAGTTTATTGCATCAACAGACGACATTGCGCTCATCAAACTTGAAAATCCAATTACGGATGTAAAGCCAATTTCTCTATATCGAGGTGATGATGAAATTGGAAAAATTGTACAGCTAATTGGTAAAGGTAGCACTGGGAGAGGAGATGCTGGACCAAAAGCTAATAGTCCGCATCGTACTACCTTGCGGAGAGCATTCAACGAAATTTCTACGGTTAAAGATCGTTGGATTTCCTATGTTTTTGATACGCCTAAAACAGCAGTTAAGCTCGAAGGTATGGCTGGTAAAGGAGATAGTGGAAGTCCGGTATTAATCAACGAAGATCAAGAATGGAAACTAGCGGGTATAGTTGCTTGGGATTCTAGCGAAAGGGATTTACGGACCTATTACGGAGGGCGTTACGGAGATGCTGGCTATAACGTCCGTGTATCCTATTACATTGACTGGATAGAAAATACGATCTCCTCTGGAGCACTTGTAGAAGATTCAATAAAAGACTAACACAACACTGCTGTGAGGAGTCCAAAACTATGCGCTATTTTTGTCGATTCACTCCCATTTTTGCGTAATCGGTGCGTCTCTATTTCGCCGCTCCGATGGGAGGTAGATTATTTCTTTATGTGAGACTTTGAATAGAATTCAGATATGTGTATAAAGCCTAAGCCGAGAGTTAGATGTTAGGGAAGTATGGAAGCATTAATAAATATATTAAAACGTGCAAGTGGGCAGCTTGAAGAGGGGTGGTTGTATCTTCCGGAAAAGGGGGGCTGGAATTTTGACACGCTTGGCCAGATCATTAACGTTGATGAACTAGAAGATGATCAGGTTGATGAAAATGATGAGCCACTAATTACACAAGAGAAAGGACTTGTCTCTACTCTAGATTCAGGCACTATTGAAAGCATAGCTTTATTCGCTAAAGGTTTAGGTTGCGAGCTCACTGACGAGTTATTACTTGAATCATTTCTCTACTATTACGAACATGATGCATTTTTACCTCATCCGGATTTTAAGCCTCTTTCATCAGAGGAGTATCAGAGAAAAATTGATCGAGACTTTTATGACTGTCTTGGTTCGGAAAGAGAAGATATACGGTGTAAAAACAAAGTATGCCAAAGAGGTGCCATTAAAGGCAGTGCGTTTTGTAAGAAACACCGCTTTGAAATGATCCAGAAGAAGCCGTGTCTATTCAGCGATTAGGAGTAGAGCGCTAAATGCGAATCCAAGCTAAAAGCGTTGACTATTAATAATGAAAATATACGGATATTCTAATCTCACAGGAGGTGAGATTCTGAAATTGGCTAAGGCAATAATTTCGGTAAACCCAGGGTGTTCTAGATCTTTGGCTGATTTTGGGTGCGTTATACAGAAAATATGGATAAAAACCGGTGGTTCTTAGGGTTGTGAGTGCTTGGGAGAGGTGGACTTTGACAATGGGGTTGTTGGTTAAAAGTGGCTATAGGTATAATTTATGTGAGTGGATTGCGCGCAGTCGAGATTTTACCCTATTGTTGATAACACCAGTAGCGCCTGATTCTCTCTTTATAGGAGAATATATAGCTGTCCATCTATAATCCCAAAAGACCATTAATCTTTTTCATGGTTGTGGATTGTGATTGTGAATTTCGTAAAACAAACCAATATGGGTTCTATCTGAAACTTTTCTATATTTGATTGTTTGATATTTAACTTTAGTCGCTATATTTGGATTTTTGACTGTGAGGTTTAATTTTGAGGTTTATCTTGGTTTTTTCTGTTGTTCTTTCTTTTTGCTCAAAGGTTGTTGGTGAAGATGTCGGTTGGGTTAAGCCTGAGGGGGCAACTATAAGTTGCGACGATTTCTACAGTGCTCCAACCAAGCTTGGAGTTTTGAGTAATAATGTCTGGAATAAGTATGCGGCAAAAGATGATCCTTGGACCCAGTGTTTGAAGGAACGGTTGGTAGATGGTGAATTGCAGTTTGGTTGGTCCTGGTCTTGGCCCTTTGGAAGGCAGGTGATTTATTCTCAGCCACAAATAAAAGTAGGAGCTTCACCTTGGTCGCCAGAGCCTAAGTTTGATGATTCATTTCCTTTGAAGATGTCTAGTCTTACTAAACTTGATATTTCACATCATACAGAAAGTGTGTCAAATGGAGACCATAATACGGCCACGACTATGTGGTTAATCTCGGAGGAGTATAGAGGGGATGAGCAAAATCGTTCAGTAATAGCTGCTGAAATTATGATTTGGACCTACTTTACTGAGGGACATTTTAGTCCTGCGGGAAGAAAATATAGCGAGCTTACGGTTAATGGTGCTGCATGGGAGGTTTGGTACCATAAGGACTGGAGGGATATGTCGGGAGTAAATGATAATAATTGGGTGTATGTATCATTTAGGCTTAAACAGCCTTCCATGAAGATCTCTATTCCTGCTTTAGAACTTCTCAGCTACGCAGTTAAGGAAGGGTTAATTTCCAAAGAGTTATATATAGCTGATGTAGAGCTTGGGAATGAAATTATGAGTGGTTCAGGAGTTACGTGGATAAAAGACTTTACAGTTGATTATCGGGTGAGTAAGTTGTGAGGCTGTAAATAATTCTGTTAAAAATGAGATTTATATGCTGCCTGCTAAAATCTACTTAATTGATAAATCAAAAGAACTTGTAGATGCTTGGGGTGAAGTATTTGAAGGTGTGGAGACCGTTGAAGTTATTGGGGGCGATTTATTTTCCAGGCCAGCTGATGCGATGGTTAGCCCTGCAAACAGTTTTGGGATCATGGATGGTGGGCTGGATCTTTCTATTAGGGATAGGTTGGGTTTTCGAGTTGAAGACCGTTTACAAGAGAAAATTAAAGGAGATTTTCATGGTGAGCTACCTGTAGGGGCTGCGATAATAGTACCTACTTCCCATGAGAATTGGCCCTATTTGATCTCAGCTCCAACTATGCGTGTGCCAGAAGATGTCTCCAGTACTCTAAATGCTTATTATGCTTTTCGAGCAATCTTAAATGCGGTACAGCAGTTCAATAAGTCAGATCCTTCGGAAGGTATAAAGTCAATTGTATGCCCCGGCTTGGGGACCGGTATTGGTAACTTGTCTGCTCGGCGCTGCGCAGGTCATATGCGAGCGGCTTACAGCGCATTTATCAAGCCTTCAAGAATACCCAGTTATGCAGAAATCCATGCGACGCACAGGAGGTTACAGTTGGTTTACTAACTATTGTTGCCAGCTGTATAGAAAATGAGTGAAATATGATCAGGAAAGCCTTAAGCTGCATACACTTAAAAAGTGTGTATATGTTTTGAATTTAAGCTTCAGGCATGGGGATCTGTACCGAGGGGGTAGTATATGGCATTTGATTATGGCTCAATTGATCTGGGGCTTAAGAACCCTTTTAAGAAAGAGGGGCGAGTTACGGCAATCAGGGGCGGTGTGCAGTCTCTTGTGGCTCTGATCCTGCTCTTTATGGCTGCAGGCCAGGTGAAATCGAACCCTGTCAATGGTTGGGTGCTGGTTATTGTCGGCGCAGCTTTATTGGTAAGCGGTATCCGAGCTTTGTCTGGGGGGATTTTTGCTTTATTGCGATTTTTCGTCGGGCGCAACCATCCGGTATCACTGGCCTTTAATCACTCCAAATCTGAAGCAAGCACGGCGTCTCAAGAGAAAAATGAAGTCGCTTATACCGCTTCTGAACTGGAGGAGATGTTAGTTGGGCGCAAGAACTCGACCTTTCTTGAGCCCAAAGGCTTCTTGGCGCGAGTGCTACACAGTATCTTTCCCCGGCTGCTCTATATGCCATACCCCATCCGGAATATGGCACAAGCACAGTTTGGCGCTTGGGTAAGTACGCTTACGGTTATACTCTCCTATATCATTGTTGCCTTTATTTGTCTTAGCGGCTTTGCCGGCGATATGGGGCAAGAGCTATTTCCGATGTACTCTGCTATTGCTTTGCTGTATACGCTGGTTGTATGGCGCTCCGCGAGTCGTGGTATCTCCCGAGAGGCCCAAAAAAGTGTGGCGAGTCTTACCGGGGGAAGTATTGTAAAAACGATTGTATTCTCGATCGTGGTGCCTCTGTTGCTGGGGTTGGGCTTAAGCCTGGGAGTCGAGTTTTTTGCGAAGCAAGGTGGTTCTTCTTTAGATGAGCTAATTAGTGTTTCGGCTGTTTTGGCCCAAGCCTTACCGAACTTTAGCCCTTTTCTGTATATTTTAGGCATTGTCATCGTCGGTTCAGCTTGTAGTTTTGCTGTTGTCGCTATGTTGCGTTTTAGAAGTGAGGTCGCGAATCCGGTAACAGAGGTTTCCGAGCTGCGGGATAACTGGCAGGAATCCGTTCATCCGAAGGAGATTTTTATCAACCTGGATAATCTTGTGATGGCAAATCGCCGCTACAAAGAGGTGCCTAATCGGGTTTATCGAGAGCTTGATCCAAATCTGGTAGAGCAAATCGATGGCAAAGGTTCCTTTACCGGGGAAATGATCCAGGAGGTGCAGCCTACGGTCCGCCCCGTTGATCTGGGGGATAGATTCAGGTGGATTCGCGATATCAGTCTTTATGTGGGTAATGCTCTCTATCTTGTGGTCACTGCATTAACCATTTGGGTGGCATATTCGTTCATTGATATTATCCAATTTTTTCAACCGGAATCTATTGCGGCTGTTGAGCAGGAGTTTACTGCTTTAACACAGGAAAGTGGGCGCTTGGCCTTGCTGGAGGAATATGTTGCCGCAGGGGGAGCCCTCTGCATGACTTTAATCCACTTATTGTTAGTTGGATTTATTCTTCATACCTTTGCCCGTTTTTTAACCAATGCTGCGCATATCTTTTTTGCAGAAATACAATTTGAATCATTATTGGTTTATTTTAAATGCGAAGGTACGTTTACCGAGTCTAAAATTTCAACAGGTACAGGCATACACGATAGTACACGTTCTGAAAATGTATTGGTAAGAAGTTCAATTACTCCCTGGGTTATTGTAACCAAGGTTGTCTCCAGTACCTTTGCGGCATCTGGTATGAGAAATTTAGAGTATCCAAGGCATATACTTGAAATGCATAAATCTGAGCGGGATCTGTCTGAAATCAGGGATGATGTGATAGGCTTCTTGAAGGATAGGGAGTCCATTGCCTCCATTACCAGCGGTAGGGACCTCGAAAATACTTCAAATATTCATGCGATTAATCAGCGCAGCCGGGCAGTACCTATGATGGAACAGCGGCAGTTGGCGCAGGATGAAAATGCGGCTGGTTATTTAAGGCAGGAGAGCAGAGATACGGTTGAATAGTATTGTTGGGCTGTATCTTTACTTGCAATAAGTGGGAGTAAAAAGAGCTGGCAAGGTTAGGAGTCTTTGAGCCAGGGGGGGAGTCCTGGTGTTCCTTGCCAGCTGAGTAAATTAGACTAACAAATTATGTATTGTTAGTCATAGCAGAACGACTAAGAATGACAGTATTTGCTGTAAAGATTACAGAAAACTACGGTTTTATGGCTATGTTACAGGGAGGAATAAATCCATTTGGGGGGGCATTAGGGAGTTATTCGGCAAGTTGTTCGAGAATGATATGGAACTCTTCTCTAGTGGCTTTAAGGTTATAGGATTTGCTCAGTAAGTGAATGCTGTTTTCGATATGATTTAAGTCGTAAGTTCCGCTGATCAACAACCTATTGGTATCCCGCCCTCTGGTTATCAGCGGTATGTCAGTAAAGCGATTGAGCTTGATAAGAAGTTCTGCCAGCCTGATATTGTTGGCCTGGGTATAGCCGCTACACCAGTCCTTGTAGGTGGCAATGTCAAAAGCTTTGATTGCTCCTGTGCTGTTTTCAGTTGTTTTCAGTTGTTTTCAGTTGTTTTGAGTGTTTCACCTTTCTCGACTTTGCTGCGATTTTTAGTTTGTTTTATTGGGCTGGCTATAATTTTCCCTTCTAGAACAGTGACTTCTGTTTCTCCATATCGCTGATCCATGTTGAAGATGGATTTGTGCGTGCGGATCAATGTTTGCCGCGATTCTATAATAAGTGGCCAGCTTATATCTTTATAAATGCTGAATTGTGCCTCTCCATTGAATAAGCGTATACGTCTACGTGTCTCAGAGTAGCTGACAGCCACTTTAGTGGCGGCGCTCAGCTTTATATGACTGCCATCTGGCAGGAGTTGGTCGGACGTTTTCTTTGGGGCTGTTTGGTATCTGCATTTAAATGATTTGCGCGCCTTGGTATCTTTCATGCTTTCCCCTCAGCTTATCTCGAAAGCGGGATTGGCCCTTAACGGCGGGGCTCTGATCCACTTTATAGGTTTTATTTTTGATATATGGACTGTTGTTCCACCTTGCGGGGTGGATTGATCGCTGGGCTTGCCGTTGCTACTTTTTATTTTGTGACGCTTTCTTTTCTCTTTTGGGGGTTGTTTGTTGTGGTTTTATTAAATTATCTTGCTTTGGCGCAGTTCACTACGTTTTTTTGTGTCCCGGTAAACTTTGTCCATTTAGGGGGGGAGAGAGCTTGTTTCAGTTTTGTTAAATAGCTGGGCTTGTGTGAGCTTGATTTAGGGGGCTGAGGGATAGGCAAGTCAGGGAACGGTGGGATCATATCCCATAGCGATAGAGCGTTTTTTCTGTACAATGACGGTGCTTTTGAGTCGGCGACACCTTCATACAAAAACTGGAATAAAGAATAGAGCAAGGCGCCTTAAACGAATGTATTTTGATATGCCTGCTATATCGAGGGTTACTTAGCGAGTGGTCATAGAGATAGTTGCAGTAGGATTGCTACTTATCCTGATAGCGGGGGTTGCTCATGGGGCGTTGGGTTTCGGTTTTCCGATGCTCGCCACACCCATTCTGGCACTGGTTTATGATTTGAAAACGGCAGTGGTATTAACCTTATTGCCCTCGCTTTTGCTTATTGTTTTCAGTCTTTATAGATGTCGAGATTATAGGGTTGATTTTTCTAAATATGCTTTGGTGATATTGCTGGTGTCGCTGGGAAGTTTTTCCGGAGCATGGCTGTTAACCTGGGCAAATCCTGACTTTCTCAAGTTGTTGCTGGCAATATCAATCCTGTTTTATCTGTTTTCCAATCATTTGAAGAAGTATCTTTGCAAGCTTTCCAGTCGGCCAGTACTTTTCCCGGTCATTATGGGGAGCTTGGCAGGTATGATTGGTGGTGCTACTAATGCGATTGCACCGCTATTGATGATTTATTTATTGGAGGTTAGCAAGTCATCGAGAGAAGTAATTATTGTTTCCAATATCTGTTTCTTGATGGGTAAGCTGATACAGTTTGCCGTGCTATCGTTCTATTCGGGCTTTAATGATTTGGCACTGATGCCACTGTTCGCAGTTACTGTGTTTGCCTATTTGGGGCTAATTATTGGCTTTAGACTTCAGTCCAGGATTGATGAGGAGCGATATCGAAAGATTATTCGGTATACATTATCGATCTTTATGTGTGTGCTGACCTATCAAGGCGTGTCTAACTTGATATTTCCTGATGCGATGGTGGTGCAGCTCTCCCCTTGAGGTTTCACTGGCAGCGATCTCTATTTTCATTAAGTCGTTTCTAGCGCATAGCTACGCTGTTGCAGGCTGATCATTTTTGCAAAAGGTTGCAAAAGACTGGAGAAGTCACTCCTGTCTTCAAGTTGAGTCATAGCCATGGCGATACTCTCAATGGTGGATAAACCATCGGCAACCGTAGTTTTGCGAATGGTGTAAGTGGACTTTAGATTCCCGTTGAGATTTAGTCTCGGGAGTTGTTGAAGCTTGGGGTTGAGGTGAAGAATTTTTTTGGACTTTTTCCAGGTGGCGTCGATCACAATGAGTTGCTCTATTTTTACCTGTTGGTTTTTGTGATTAAGGATAGAGCCGCCCTTGTCTAACTGGGGGGTCTCAGGTAGCCACTGCAGTGACGGGTAGAGTAGGGCGCTAGGGGTTTTAAGCAGCTGCCCCAGCTGTTGGGGGGCTAGGGTTTCAGAGATAAGCATTTCGCTGTTGTTCAGGCACAGGTAGGCCATGCGCCCGGTATTGAACGGGTGCTTCCCTTCCTGTGGGTGCTGTATGATCACCACCTTTATGGTATTGGCCAGCTTCACTAGTGCGCTACAGTAGCAGACATTGGGGGGGCGCAGGCAGGTGTTACAGGTCTCTCTGGGCATCTTTTTACTTCGAGGTATAGAGGCAGGTTTATGGCGAAAACGCAGCCTTGTTATAGGGTTCAGTGGCTGACGGATATAGAGATTCCGCTGGCGAACAAATTTTATCGCACGCATGGATTTCGTGGCAAAGCCAAACGCCATGAAGATTGCGGGGTTGTGCGGAGCGAACGGGGCGAGGTGATTGCTTGTGGTTATTTGCGGCGCTATGAAACCTTTAAGCTGCTGGCTGGGGTTGCTGTTGCTGCGGACTATCGGGGGCAGGGAGTTGCGAGACAGTTATTGGCGCTGCTGGCGGAACGCTTTGATAGCGATACCTATACATTCCCCTATGCACATTTAGAACCCTTTTACTCATCTTTGGGCTTTAAAAGGGTAGATGTTGATGATTTGAGCAGCCCCGTGGGGGATTTGTATCGCAGCTACGTGAAACAGGGGCGTGCAATTTTAGCGATGGTTTATCTTTAGGGGATATTGCCCTTTTTTTTCTATAGTGGCGGTGCGCGAACAAAAATTGCCTCAAGGGTGCAGTTGTATACAGAGGATTTAGAATTATTTTCCTCGCAATCGAAGGGGGAATAAGGGGCAGCACAGAAAAGTGCTGCCCCACAGGGTTTAGAGAGTAGTGATTTCCCAGATGGAGTAGCCGTACGGGGTATTGCGCTCGGTGCAATCAATCAGCAAGTAGCGGTAGTCGCCCTCTACGCTAATTGCATCGGTGCGTTCACCTGTACCCATTCCGGAAAGTGACTCAATAGTTGTCCAGTTGCTGCCATCGGTACTGCCGAGCAGGGTGTAGGCGGCGGCATTGGCGGTTTCCCAGTCGATTTGGAGGCTGTCGATAAACTGCACAGAGCCCAGATCATAGGTCAGGCTGACATTGTCTATACCGTGAACACTCTCCCAGCGGGTGCTGCTGTCTCCGTCGATTGCCAGCTCAGCGCTTTGCAGTTCAGAGGTTGCAGTGATACTTGAAGCCTGGCTGTCACCACCGGTTAAGCCCATTTCCCAGATGGAATAGCCGTAGCTTGTGCTGCGCTCAGTAAAGTACAGGCGCACATATCGATAGCTACCACTCAGGCTGTGCTCATCGGTTCTCTCGCCGTCAGTGCCGCCACTAAAGCTGGCCAGTGTAGTCCAGGAGCTGGCGTCATTACTGCCTTGCACCGTATAGGCCGCTGCGTTGGCAGTTTCCCAGTCGATTGTCAGGGTGTTCAGCGCCTCCGCTTCATCCAGGTCCAGGAGCACCCATACTGAGTCGCTGCCATGGGCGCTCTCCCAGCGAGTGGTGCTGTCGCCATCGGTTGCTTGTGCGATGGATTGGATTTCACTGCTGGCGGTGATGCTGGCCTGTGCGATCAGGTCCCGATTGCCACTATCATTGTTGTCGCCCTCGTCGTCTCCATTGTCGGAGTCATCACCAGAGTTATCGCTGCCTCCGGAGAAGTAGATATTGTCAATCTCGATATCGCTGATCTCTCCATCTACGCCCAGTAGTTCGAACAGCTGGAGGACGTTGGACATATCCACTTCGTCACTGAAGTCGCTTACGGGGATAGAAATTTGGTGCCATTGACCATCACGGCTAAAACCGTAGGGGTCGGCGCCGTTGCTAAACTCAATCCACTTCTGCTCCACATCGTCGATGCTGCCGCTTTTCATGCCGATTTTAAAGGTCGTGCTGGAGCTGCTTTTCAGGGCAAAATTGAGTGTGGCGGTATCGTTGTCGAAGGCCGACATATCGTAGTAATAGTCAGCGGTGAAAGCCATGCCGAACCAGCCGGCACCAGCGGAGGTGTAGGATAGGGACTCGGAGCCTTCGTAGGGGGAGGTGGATGTCTCGATCAGGGTTTCACCCCAAATATACAGGTTGCCATCGCTGCCCAGCTCGAAAGTGGAGTCTGCTTCGGTGGTTTCACTGTACAGGGAGAAGGTGCCGCTGGGAGCCGCTTTGGCCACACTCTCACTAAAGTAAATATCGTCAATAGAGAGGCTAAAGGCCTCTGCTGGGGCATCGCCGCGCAGCATAATGGCCTGGCTAATAGTGTTGTAATCCACTCCAAACTTGCTCAGGGGAATGCTTACTTCGTGCCACTGCCCATCGCGCTCCAGGCCAAAAGTATCGCCTTCTACGCTCAAGTCTACCCAGGACTCGCCACCGCTGGTACTGTTAATACCAATGCCAATACTCTCTTCACTGGTAGTTTTCATACGGAAGTTTAGGTGACCATTTTGATAGTTCATCAAATTTAGGTCGTAGTACATCCATACACCCATGCCGTACCATTCGCCGGCATCAATTTGGAATTCCAGAGCGTCGCTCTCACTGAGGCTGGACTGGCTTTCCATATTGTTCCAGACGTAAAGTTCGATATCGCTTCCAAACGCCAGGGAGTCGGAAATATCGCTGCTGTCTCCGAATACGCCCAGGTTGCCGCTTTTTGCCGTATCGGCTGCCAGGGAGAGTTCGGTGCTGTAGCTGCTGTCATCGTTGTCGTAGATACGTACGTAATCAACGTACATCTTCGCGGGCATTGGCGCCGTGATCTCGCTGTTGTCATAGATCTGCGGGAAGATGCCACCCACCGCCAGGTTGAGAATTAAAAAGTTATGCTGGCGAAATTCATCGAAGGCGGAATCACTGGTGTCAGTCAGTGCGGCGATTTGGTTGGATTCGTCATCCACCCACATAACAATGCTGTCGGGTGTCCAGGTCATGCCGAAGATATGGTAGTCCTCAGTGAGATCGGAGCTGGAGCCGAAGTCTTCAACAAGGTTTTTGGACTCGCCATAATCCGCCTGTCCGGTATAGTCATCGGACTCGTGCCACCAGTGGAAGGCACCGGAAACTTCAGAGTTGACGACACCGGCTTCGAGGGCTTCAGCCATGCCGCCTTCGAGAATATCCAGCTCGCCACAGGCGGGCCAGCCGGCTTGACCGTAGTCGCTGCCCAGTTGCCAGAAAGCAGGCCACAGTCCCGCGTCCAAATCGGGCAGTTTGATGCGAGCTTCAATGGTTCCGTATTTGTAGGACAGGCGCCCGAGGGACTTCAGTCGAGCTGAGGTAAAGCTGCCGTCACTTTCCTGTATCGCCTGAATAATCAGCTTTCCGTCTTCGACATAAGCATTGCTGCTATCATCCGTATAGTTTTGTAACTCGTTGTTACCCCAGCCGGAATTGCCGACATCGTAGGTCCAGACGGAAGTGTCGATACTGTCTCCGTCAAAATTATCTTCCCAGATCAGAGTTTTTGAGTTGGCTATTGAGGACACAAAAGTGCCGACAATAGCTGCCGCTATCGCTGATTTTTTAATAGTCATGATTTTCTTTCGTTGTTAATTATTTATAAGAATAAAACGCCTGATAGTAGGTGGTGTGACACATCAAGGACTGTTTGTGAAATTAGTGAAGACTGGATACCTAAATTGTTGCTGGTTGAATTTCACTCGAAATAACAGGCGCTTGTCACGGGCAAAGCCTAGCAAAACGATTGTTCTCCGGGAAAGTGGATTCAGACCTTTTATCGCGCTTGCAGTCCTGCTTGTCGCATCCACTTGAAAAATAATTTTTTGTAATTTTTTTACAAGAAAATAAAAGTCTCTTTGGTTTTTTGCTGGTAAATGTTTTACCCGAAAAGCTTTTCAGGGCTGGTTAAATCGAGGGGTTGTGATGACAGTGTGTATATTTATTGTTTGATGTTTTTAGCTGAAGAATTCCTGAGCAATTAGATGCTGGTAACGCTCGGCTGCCTCTGTAAAAGGTGATATCTGTCGGCAGATCAGGCCAGTTTTGATATTGGTGGCAGAGACTGGCTGGTGTAGTAGAAAAAAGGGCGCAGCCAGCTGGCTGTGCCCTTTTGTATTTTTTAGCCTTTATGGGGACCCCGTGGGCACTGTGCCGGCGGGGGACAGTTTCTATGATGATGGTCGTGCCCTCCACGGTGATGTTTATGCCCTTTGTGGCGAGGGGGGCACTTGCGAGTGTGCGGATGGCAGTGATGGCTATCGTCACCGTCTGAACTTCCGCCGGAGAAATAGATATCGTCAATCTCGATATCGCTGATATCCCCGTCAACGCCCAACAGTTCAAATAGCTGAATAACATTGGACATATCTACCTCGTTACTGAAATCGGTAACGGGGATAGATACTTGGTGCCACTCGCCGTCGCGGGTGAAGCTGTAAGGGTCGGAGCCGCTGGCAAATTCAATCCATTGCTGGCCAATATCGGCAACGCTGCCGCTCTTCATGCCGATTTTAAAAGTCGTGTCTGAAGTGGTCTTCAGAGCGAAATTCAGCATTGCGGAATCATTGTCGAAGGCGGACAGGTCGTAATAGTTGTCGGCAGTAAATGCCATTCCAAACCAGCCGGCACCCGAGGAGTAAAAGGAGAGGGATTCCTCACCTTCAAATGGGGTTTGATTGGCTTCCAGCAGGGTGTTGCCCCAAATATACAGGTTGCCGTCAGTTCCCTGGGTGAAAGTTGAGTTGGCCTCGGTGGTTTCGCTGTAGAGAGAGAAGACACCGGTTGGCGCTGTTTTTTCAACGCTCTCGCTGAAATAGACCTCGTCAATGGCCAGAACAAAGTCTTCAGATGCAGCATCGCCGCGAATCATAAATGCCTGGCTGATAGTGTTGAAGTCTACTCCGAGTTTGCTTAGGGGGATACTGACCTGGTGCCATTCGCCGTCGCGCTCAAAGCCGTAGGTATCGTCGCCATCTACCAGGTCTATCCAGGCATCTCCGCCACCAGTACTGGAAATTCCGATGCCGATAGTCTGGCTGCTGGTGGTTTTCATTTTGAGATTGAGATGGCCGTTTTCATAGTTCATCAGATTCAGGTCATAGTGCATCCAAAAGCCCATACCGAACCATTCACCAGCGGTAATCTCTAACTCCAGTGCTTCGTCACCCTCGGCGGCATCGCTGCTAACAGTTGCAGCCATGCTGTTTTGATTCCAGATATACAGCTCTGTATCGGTGCCAAGCTCCAGCGATTCGGATAGGCTGGCGCTCTCAGAAAATACGCCGATATCGCCATTTTTTGCCGTGTCTTCCGCCAGAGAAATTTCTGTGCTGTAACTGCTGTCGTCGTTGTCGTAGATGCGCACATAGTCCACATACATTTTAGCGGGCATAGGTGCGGTGATTTCGCTATTGGTATAAATTTCCGGGAATACACCACCTACCGCCAAGTTCAGGATCAGGAAGTGGTGCTGGCGGAACTCGTCAAAGGCCGGGTCTTCACTGCCGATGCTGATAATTTCATTGGCTTCGTCGTCGACCCACATGGCGATGCTGTCGGGTGTCCAGGTCATGCCGAAAACATGATAGTCCTCGGTGAGGTCCACACTGGAACCGAAATCGTCAACCAGGTTTTTCGATTGGCCGTAGTCTGCTTGGCCGGTGTAGTCATCGGACTCATGCCACCAGTGAAAAGCACCTGAAACCTCGGAGTTGACGGTGCCGGCGCTGAGCGCCTCGGCCATGCCCGCTTCAAGAATATCCAGCTCGCCACAGGCGGGCCAGCCCACTTGGCCGTAGTCGCCACCGAGCTGCCAGAAGGCGGGCCACAATCCGGCATTTAGGTCGGGCAGTTTTATGCGCGCTTCAATAGTGCCGTATTGATAGGTCATGCGACCTAGGGTTTTTAGACGAGCGGAGGTAAAACTGCCGTCATCATTTTGCAGCGCCTGAATAATAAGGTTGCCATCTTCGATATAGGCATTGGCGCTGTCGTCGGTGTAGGTTTGCAATTCATTGTTACCCCAGCCTGAATTGCCGACATCGTAAGTCCAGACGGACTTATCAATACTGTCGCCATCGAAATTGTCTTCCCATACCAGTGTTTTCGCACCGGCAAGTGAAGACACACAGGCACTGACAATCGCAGCTGCAATCGCTGATTTTTTTAAGTTCATGATTTTGTCTTTCTTTAATTGTTTATAGGGTCGCCAACGTCATTATGTTTTTATATGGCTATACTTTCGCGCCCACTGTTGTTGGTGGGGCTTGGAGGTTTATCTGCTTTTTATTTTGGTACTTATTTTTTACTACAGCAGTAACAGACTAACAAAAAGCCGGCAGCTGCAAAGGGAATGTGCGGCCCCTTTATCGTAGGAGCGGTCCAGCTTGTCGCATATATGAAAATTATTTTATTAAAAAATGAGGCGGACAGCGTGGATAAGAGCCCTTGCACATTTTTTGCCCTTTTATCATTAAGCTATTTCTTGTCTTCTAAACTGTTCGGTTGAAATTATTTGCTGAATTTACACCTCTTTTAAAATTTAAATTCCAATTTTTAGCTGAGATAGTGGGAGAGGTTGGATTTGGTGGTTTGGCGGTATTTTTTATCTTTTGGTGTCGGCATGATCTTGCTGTAAATCCAGGTTCTAATTTTGTTGAGGGCGGCTGAATTTTCGGCGGAGGCGCTGCTCGTTTAAAATGGGGGGCAGGTCGGCGCTGGTCGACATTCAGAATTGGGGCCCGCTTCCGTAGGGTGGGGCCTGGAGGCGGTTGAATAGGATGAAACAGTGGATCACAGAGAGATAATCGAACTTGCCAGTGAGCTGGGTCGGGAGCTGGAAAAGAGAGCGTGGCGAGTGTCGTCGGCAGAATCTTGTAGTGGCGGTGCGATTGCCGCAGCGATTACGTCTGTTGCGGGTGCCTCTAATTGGTTCGACGGATCAATTGTGAGCTATGCCAATCGGATTAAGAACAGTGTCCTAGGGGTCGATAGCGGCGATCTGAAGCAGTTTGGTGCGGTGAGCGAGCCGGTTGCACGGCAGATGGCCTGTGGGGTTCTGGCGATGATGGATGCCAATCTCGCCGTTGCCGTCAGCGGTATTGCCGGGCCCGATGGCGGCAGTGCAGAGAAGCCGGTGGGTACTGTTTGGATTGCCTGGGCCCATGCGGAGGGGCAGGAGCCGGTACAGATCGATGCGAAGCGCTTCCTGTTCAGCGGCAATCGGGCGGAGGTGCAAGCGCAGACCGTGATCGAGGCACTCAAGGGGATGCTGGCGATTGTCTATGAGCACCCGGTTTGAGCCTGTCCATCGGGTCAATTTTTCCCCGTTTGCGGCCAGCACTGGCCTCCTTTCCGGCAGTGCTCAAATTAATGTGGAGCTGGTACTCAGCTTAAGGAATTACTGGTTGCCTATACAGTAATCCTTCGTTAAGCTTGCCACCACTCAATACAGCTCAGAAATACGGGAATGGTCATGGATTCCAATAAAGACAAGGCGCTAAAGGCGGCGCTCTCTCAGATTGAACGCCAGTTCGGTAAAGGCACTGTGATGCGCATGGGGGACAAGGAACGCGAGCGTATCCCCGCGATCTCCACCGGCTCCCTCGGCCTGGATGTGGCTCTGGGAATAGGCGGCTTGCCGCGCGGCCGTATTGTTGAAATCTATGGACCGGAATCCTCCGGTAAGACCACCCTTACTTTGCAAGTGATTGCCGAGGCCCAGCGCAACGGCGGCACCTGTGCTTTCGTGGATGCCGAGCACGCCCTCGACCCTATCTACGCAGAAAAATTGGGTGTAAATGTCGATGAGTTGATCGTATCCCAGCCGGATACCGGTGAGCAGGCGCTGGAAGTGGCCGATATGCTGGTGCGCTCCGGTGCCGTTGATGTGCTGGTAGTGGACTCCGTAGCGGCCCTGACCCCGCGCGCTGAGATCGAAGGCGAAATGGGTGACTCCCACGTGGGCTTGCAGGCTCGCCTGATGTCCCAGGCCCTGCGCAAGCTCACGGGTAATATCAAGAACACCAATACCCTGGCGATCTTTATCAACCAGATTCGTATGAAGATCGGTGTTATGTTCGGCAGCCCCGAAACCACCACCGGTGGTAACGCCCTCAAGTTCTACTCCTCTGTACGCCTGGATATCCGTCGTATCGGCTCCGTTAAAGATGGCGATGAGGTGGTGGGCAATGAAACCCGGGTGAAAGTGGTTAAGAACAAGGTCGCCCCTCCATTTAAGCAGACCGAATTCCAGATCATGTATGGTGAAGGCATCAACATGATCGGTGAGATTGTCGATTACGGTGTGAAGATGGGGTTGGTAGATAAGGCCGGCGCTTGGTATAGCTACAAGGGCGATAAGATCGGCCAGGGCAAGGCGAATGCCACTAAGTTCCTGCGCGATAACCCCGCTATTCGCAACGAAATTGAAGGCCAGTTGCGCGCGCAGCTGCTCGGTGATCTGGTCCCGGCCACCTCTGAAGAGGCTGTGGAGTTACCGGAAGAGTAGATGCCGTACACAAAAGCGGATTCCTCCGCTGATTCAGCTCAGGCGCTTTTCGGCGCGGCGCTTGAGCTGTTGACCCGCCGCGAGCACTCCTGCCGTGAACTGAGGCAGAAGCTTGCGGCCAAATTCCCCGGTGCCGATTTCGAAGCCCTCCTTGAGCGTCTACAGGAACTCAACTACCAATCCGATCAGCGCTTTGCCGAGGTATTTGCCCGCTCCCGTGTCCAGCGGGGGCAGGGGCCTATTCGTATTCGCCAGGAATTACAGCAGCGCGGTGTGGGCGGTGAGTTGATTGCTCGGGCTCTGGAGCAGCTGGAAGTGGACTGGTTTGAGCTGGCCGCAGAAATGCTACAGAGGAAATACCGGGCCTCAATAAGTGCTGAGTTCCCCAGAGATCAGTGGCTGAAGGAGCGGGCGCGGCGTCAGCGATATCTGGCTTATCGGGGATTTCCCGCCGATGCGATTGGCTGGGCGCTGGACGGCGATTAATCGGGCTTATATTCTGACCGGTGTCTGGGGAGCTGGTCTATAGCTTTTGGCCGCTCTTTCAGGCGTAGAAAGGGACCAGAAGAATAAGCGCGAGAACTCTATGATCCTGTCTATTGACCAGGGCACCACCGGTACCACAGCCTTTATTTTCGACAGTAAGGGCCATTTGGTTGGCCGCAGCTACGCCGAAATCCCCAATCATTACCCCCAACCTGGCTGGGTTGAGCAGGATGCGCAAGAGATTTGGTCGGTCACTCTCCGGGTCTGTGCCGCAGCACTTGAGCGCGGCGGTATTTGCGCGTCGGATATCACGGCGGTAGGGATTACCAATCAGCGCGAGACCACCATTCTCTGGGACAGATATACAGGCGAGCCGGTTTTTCCCGCGATAGTGTGGCAGTGTCGGCGCTCTGCCGAGGTGTGCCGTGAGCTGGAGGCGCTCGGCCGGTCTGACTGGTTGCGAGCGCGCAGCGGCCTATTGCTGGATGCCTACTTTTCCGCGAGCAAGCTGACCTGGCTATTCCGCCACAACCCCGACCTGCTGAGCCGAGCCCAGAGGGGGGATCTGTGTTTTGGCACGGTGGATAGCTGGTTGATCTGGAAGATGAGTGGCGGAAGGGCCCATCTTACCGATCACACCAATGCCAGCCGCACCCTGCTGTATAACCTCAAGAACAAAGCCTGGGATAGGGAGTTACTCGACTTCTTCCAGTGCCCAGAATCTATTCTCCCGCAAATTCTGCCGTCGGCAGGTCACTTTATCGATACAGATCCCCAGGCCTTTCTCGGTATGTCAGCTCCGATTTGCGGTGTCGCGGGAGACCAGCAGGCGGCGCTGTTTGGCCAGGGATGTACCGAGCCCGGCAGTATTAAGAATACCTATGGAACCGGTTGTTTTATGTTGGCTTATGCCGGTGAGGATCGCCCGGAGCTTCCTCAGGGCTTGCTGGCTACAGTGGCCTGTGATGCCCGGGGCAAGCCGGCCTATGCCGTAGAGGGGGCGGTGTTTACGGCGGGCTCCGCCATACAGTGGCTGCGCGATGAAATGGGTATGATTCAGCAGGCGGTGGATACCGAGGTCATCGCTCAGAGTATTCCCGATACCCGGGGTGTTTACCTGGTGCCGGCATTTAGTGGATTGGGGGCGCCACACTGGGACCCATCGGCGCGGGGGACTATCTGCGGCTTGAGTCGCGGCGTTGGTCGAGCCGAGGTGGTGCGCGCAACCTTGGAATCTATCGCTTATCAGAGCGACGAGCTGGCCCGCCTAATGGAGCGAGCCCTGGGTTTACCGATAACGCATATGCGGGTGGACGGGGGTGCTTGCGCCAATAACTTCCTGATGCAGTTCCAGGCGGATATCTCTTCTCTGCGCGTCGAGCGCCCTCAGCAGATTGAGTCCACGGCTATAGGTGCCGCACTGCTGGCGGGTATTGGCAGTGGAACCTGGCAGCCACAGGAGTTGCCGGAGTGTCTACAGGAAATCGAGCGGGATTTTATACCGGCAATGGCCGCAGTAGAGCGGGAGCAATTACTAACTGGCTGGCGTAGGGCGGTGAAAGCCTGTAGGGCTTTTTAGCTGGGACCGCCCATCCTCTTTGCACAATAACCGAAGGGAGGGGTGAGATGTCACAGATCGATAAGTTGCAGGAAACGGTGGCGGCTTTGGTCGATGGCCAGAGGGGGATCTTGGCGGCCGATGAAAGTAGCGGCACTATCGCCAAGCGCTTTGCCACTATCGGGGTTGATTCCACCGAGAAGAGTCGACGCGACTATCGCGCCGCGCTGCTGTCTTGCAAGGGCTTGGGTGAGTGTATTAGCGGCGTTATTTTGTTCGAGGAAACTCTGGGGCAAAAGGATATTGAGGGGCGCCCTCTGCCTGAAGTGGCCGCAGCTCAGGGCATACTGCCGGGCATTAAAGTGGACAAGGGCAAGGGACCCTTACCGGGAGCCCCGGGAGATATGATTACCTATGGGCTGGACGGCTTGTCCGAGCGCTTGCGGCAGTACAAGGTACAGGGGGCGCGCTTTGCCAAGTGGCGCGAGGTCTACGCTATCGGCCACCACAACCCCACGGGCCTCGGGCTTAGCGCAAATGCGGAGATGCTGGCCCGCTACGCGGCCGTGTGTCAGGCCGAGGGGGTGGTACCTATTGTGGAGCCCGAAGTGTTGATGGATGGCGAGCACGATATTGAACGCAGTGCGGTGGTGAACGAGCGGGTTTGGCACTCTGTATTTCACGCTCTTCACCAGCACGGGGTAATACTGGAATTGATGTTACTTAAGCCGAGCATGGTGACCCCGGGGGCGAAAGCGGAGTCGGCTGACCCCGGGCAGGTGGCGGAATATACCCTGCGCAGTTTGCGCCGAACCGTGCCAGCGGCAGTACCGGGGATTAACTTTCTCTCCGGGGGGCAGGGGCCGGAAGAGGCCACCGCCAACCTCAATGCTATGAACCAGCGGGGGGCTGAGCCCTGGCAGTTGAGCTTTTCTTATGGGCGCGCGCTTCAGGAGCCGGCGCTCGCCGCTTGGCAGGGGCGCCCAGAAAACGTTGCGGCAGCGCAGGAAGCGTTGCTCAAGCGTTCTCGAATGAATCATTTGGCAATGTTGGGTAGGTATCGCGAAGCTCTGGAGTAGCCCGCGAAATAAGAATTAATAGGGAAATTAAGGAAGTTGAAATGGAATTTGTCACAAAGGGGGTGACACTGCACTACCGGTGTTGGTGGGTTGATGGGGCGCTGGGTGTCGTGGTTATTTCACACGGATTGGGAGAGCACAGTGGGCGCTATAGCGAGCTGGCCGGGGATCTGAATCGCGCTGGATACAGTGTCTATGCACTGGATCATTATGGCCATGGACTGTCGGAGGGACGGTGCGGCCATATTGAGGATTTTGCGCTTTACAGCGAGGACCTCAACCAATTCATCGCCCTGGTAAAAAGTGTAAACCCCGGGCTTAGTTTGCACCTTCTCGGGCACAGTATGGGGGCGGCTATCGCCTGTGGCTGTGTGATCCGCTACGGCTCGGTCGATAGCTTAAGCCTCTCTGCGCCGGGGTTTCGCGCTAAAAATGAGCCGAAAGGGTTTTTGTTGTGGCTGGCGTTACTGTTTGCTCGCGGGTTTCCGCGGTTGCTTCTCTCCAGCCGGATAAATAGCCGCTGGCTATCCCGGGACCCGGAGGTCGTCAGGCGCTATGGCGAGGATAAATTAGTGCATGGCAGCATATCCCTATGCTGGTTCGAGGCTTTTATCCGTGAGCGGACCTTTCTCTCGGAGCGGCTGGGTAGGCTATCTGTACCCTGTCTGTTGCTATTGCCGGAGTCGGATAAAATTGTCGATGTAGAGCTGAGCCGCAAATGGTTTGAGCGGCTGGGTTCAAAAAACAAACAGCTACACTGTTTCCCGAAATCCTACCACGAGGTATTTAACGAGGTGGAGGAGGGGCGTCTGGCTCGGGAGCTGTTAATCGGTCATCTCAACGCTGTAGTTGCAGGCCGCACCGCTGTCACGCAAGGGTAAAAAAGCGTAAAACCCCAAAATAGCGCAACATAAGCGAGAGTGAATACCGTGTAAAAGCGTATGAAGCATTGTATGATACGCGGTCATTTTTGCCCCTCGGAAGTACTGCCGGGGGAAAATAGTGGGGTAGAACATGGATAAAAAGTTGCTGAGCCTATTGGTGTGCCCGGTGAGTAAAGCACCGCTCGAATACCGGGAGGACACTCAGGAGTTGGTCTGTAAGGCCAGCGGCCTGGCCTACCCTGTACGGGATGGCATACCGGTAATGCTGGAGTCTGAAGCGCGGCAGCTCACAGCCGAGGAAAAGCTGGAAAAATAAACCTATGGGTGAACCCAGCGTTTTCAGTCAAATTATCTCGGGAGATATTCCTACCGAGATGATCTACGAGGATGACCAATGTGTCGTTATTGAGGATCGCGCGCCACAAGCGCCGACCCATCTCCTCATTATCCCACGCAAACCCCTAGTGAATTTATCTGATGCTCAGGTTGAGGATAAATCCCTGCTCGGCCACCTGATGTGGGTTGCGGCAGAACTGGGGCGCAAGCTGGGACTCGAAGGCTATCGACTGGTGGTTAATAATGGTCGAAGCGCAGGTCAAACTGTATTTCACCTGCACGTCCACCTGCTGGCTCAAAAAAGAATGCCCGAGCAGGGACTCGCACAATAGTGGGCTAGAAGTGACACCGAGTCACGGAGGCCAACCAAATAAAACTCAACTAACGAAGTGGAATTACGCCGGATGAAAAGCGCACAAATTCGCGACGCCTTTCTGAATTATTTTGCTGAGCAGGGCCATACGGTTGTGCCCTCAAGCTCCCTGGTTCCGGGCAACGACCCGACGCTGCTATTCACCAATGCCGGCATGGTGCAGTTTAAGGACACCTTTCTGGGGCAGGAAAAGCGTTCCTACAATCGCGCCACCAGCTCGCAGCGCTGTGTGCGTGCCGGGGGCAAGCATAACGACCTCGAAAATGTCGGTTATACCGCACGCCACCACACGTTTTTTGAGATGCTCGGCAACTTTAGCTTCGGCGATTATTTCAAGCGTGAAGCGATTCGTTTTGCCTGGGAGTTCCTGACTAAGGTATTGAACCTGCCGGAGGAGCGCCTCTGGGTAACCGTACATATCAGCGATGATGAAGCGGCTGATATTTGGTTGAAAGAGATGGGGGTGAGTGCCGAGCGCTTCTCCCGCCTCGACGAGGATAACTTCTGGCAGATGGGCGACACCGGTCCCTGCGGTCCCAGTTCTGAAATTTTCTATGACCACGGTGCCGATGTGCCCGGCGGTCCCCCCGGTTCCGATAACGACGATCTCGATCGCTATATCGAGATCTGGAACCTGGTATTTATGCAGTATGAGCGCACCGCTGATGGCGAGTTGCACCAGCTGCCCAAGCCGTCAGTGGATACCGGTATGGGCCTGGAGCGCATCGCCGCTGTAATGCAGGGTGTGCATTCCAACTATGAAATTGACCTGTTCCAAGCGCTGCTGAAAGCGGCCGGGGAAGTGGTTGGCTGTAGCAATCTGGAAGAGAAGTCCCTGCGGGTGATCGCCGATCACATCCGCTCCTGCTCATTCCTGATTGCCGATGGTGTAATGCCCTCCAATGAGGGGCGCGGATTTGTACTGCGCCGTATTATTCGCCGCGCCGTGCGCCACGGACACAAGCTTGGACACAAAGATATCTTCTTCTACAAACTGGTAGAAGCGCTTGCGGAGCAGATGGGGGATGCCTACCCGGAGCTGCGTGAAAAGCAGCAGTTAATTGAGAGCGCGCTGCGCAAAGAGGAAGAGCAGTTTGCCAAGACCCTGGATAAGGGCATGGCGCTGCTGGAAGATGCCCTGAGCTCTCTTGAGGGTAGTGAAATTCCCGGTGAGTTGGTGTTCACTCTGCACGACACCTATGGCTTCCCTACAGACCTGACTCAGGATATCGCCCGTGAGCGCGGCCTGTCCCTGGATATGGATGGCTATGAGGCCGCCATGGAGGCCCAGCGCCAGAGAGCTCGCGCCGCCGGTAAGTTTAAGCAGGACTATACCGATGTCCTCGAATTGGATGGCGCCACTGAGTTTCTCGGTTACAGCGCGACTGCGGCAAGCGGCAAAGTCTTGGCCATTGTTAAAGATGGCGAACAGGTTGAACGCCTGGAGGAAGGGGAAGAGGGCGCGATTGTGCTGGACCAGACCCCCTTCTACGCAGAGTCCGGCGGCCAGGTGGGCGATAGCGGTTATTTGAGTGCCGCCGATGCCCGCTTTGAAGTGCGCGACTGCACCAAGCAGGGCGCGCATCACTTGCACAGTGGTAAGGCGCTAAAAGGCGCTATTGCCGTCGGTGAAACCCTTGAGGCCACCGTGTCTGCTGATGTTCGCCAGTCCACCACGCTGAACCACTCCGCAACGCACTTATTGCACGCGGCCTTGCGCAAGGTGTTGGGTGAGCATGTGACCCAGAAGGGTTCCCTGGTGGACTCCGAGCGCCTGCGCTTTGATTTCTCCCACCCCGAAGCGGTGACGGCAAAACAATTGCATGCGATTGAATCCCTGGTGAACGGCCAAATTCGCGCAAATACCCCAGTTGAAACACGCGAAACCGATATCGAGTCGGCAAAAGCCATGGGCGCTATGGCCCTATTTGGCGAGAAGTACGGCGATACTGTTCGCGTACTCTCAATGGGTGAGACCGACGACAGGGCTTTCTCTGTGGAGCTGTGTGGCGGCACCCACGTTAAGCGCACCGGGGATATCGGCTTGATCCGTATTGTTGGTGAGAGCGGTATCGCTTCCGGTCAGCGCCGTATCGAAGCGGTAACAGGTGCCCACGCAATGTCTCTGTTCGATCAGGCCCAGCATCGCCTGGAACATGTGGCCACTTTGCTTAAGGCGCGCCCGGACACTTTGGCGGATAAGGTCGAGCAGCTTTTGCTCAATAACCGCAAGCTGGAGAAAGAGATCGCCCAGCTCAAAACCAAGTTGGCCAGCGGTGCCGGCGGAGACCTCTCCGCTCAGGCCATTGATTTGGCCGGCTTTAAGGTGCTGGCAACCTCCATTGATGGCGCTGACGCCAAGTCTCTGCGCGATCTGGCGGATCAAATGAAGAATAAGCTCGGCAGCGGCGTGGTATTGCTGGCGGCTCCGGGAGATGAAAAAGTCGCCCTGGTAGCGGCGGTGACCCAGGACCTGACTGACCGCCTTTCTGCCGGTGACCTTATGCGTTTTGCTGCCGGTAAACTGGGCGGTAAAGGCGGCGGTCGAAAGGATATGGCTCAGGGCGGGGGAACCGATGTATCTGAACTCCCCAATATGTTGAAAGAGGTGCCAAGCTGGATCGAACAATCCTTAGGCTAGTTAAGTTTTGTCAAATTAGCGGCCTAAACAGGTAGTCGAGTTGATTTCGCTGAGGTTTGGTGATTAAGTGCGCGCCTGCGTGAGTCCGGCGGGGCGCGTACTTGTTGTGGAGCTAAGGAAACACAGTAAGTTATGAGTTTGTTCGTGCAGAAATACGGCGGAACCTCGGTTGGCTCGATTGAGCGAATTGAGGCAGTGGCCGATAAAGTTGCCGGGTTTCGCGCTCAAGGGCATGACATGGTTGTCGTCTTGTCTGCCATGAGTGGCGAAACGAATCGCCTGATTGATCTCGCCTATCAAATCCAGGAGAAACCAGACCCCAGAGAGTTGGATGTACTGGTTTCCACTGGGGAGCAAGTCACAATCGCCCTTTTAAGTATGGCTTTGAAGAAGCGCGGTTATGACGCCTGCTCCTACACCGGTGGGCAGGTGAAGATTCTTACGGACAACGCCCATACCAAAGCCCGCATCCAAAGCATTGATGTGGAGAGAATGCGCACAGACCTCGATGAGGGCAAGGTCATTGTGGTGGCCGGCTTTCAGGGTGTGGATGACGAAGGCAATATCACCACGCTGGGGCGCGGCGGCTCAGATACAACCGGCGTGGCATTAGCTGCCGCGCTAGATGCTGCCGAGTGCCAGATTTATACCGATGTGGATGGGGTTTATACCACCGATCCGCGAGTGGTCGACAGTGCGCGCAGGCTGGAGCGGATCACATTTGAAGAAATGCTGGAAATGGCCAGTCTCGGCTCCAAGGTTTTGCAGATTCGCGCCGTAGAGTTCGCTGGTAAGTACAAGGTTCCCCTGCGTGTACTCTCAACTTTTGAAGAGGGTGACGGAACCCTGATTAGCCTGGATGAGGAAGATAACGATATGGAACAGCCCGTTGTATCCGGTATCGCGTTTAATCGTGACGAAGCAAAACTGACAATTCGCGGAGTGCCGGACACCCCAGGCGTTGCATGCCGAATTTTGGCGCCGGTTGGCGCTGAAAATATTGAAGTCGACGTTATTGTTCAAAATATCAGTGCCATCGACGGTACGACGGACTTTACCTTTACCGTACACCGCAATGATCTGGGCAAAGCCCGCGATGTGTTGGAGCGAGTTTCTGCCGAGCTTGGGGCCCGCGAGGTGATCACAGATGACAAGATTGCCAAGGTTTCTATTGTTGGCGTAGGTATGCGTTCACATGCAAATGTGGCAAGTCGTATGTTTAGCGCCCTGGGTGAAGACAACATCAATATTCAAATGATCACCACGTCTGAAATTAAGATCTCGGTGATTATTGATGAGCGCTACCTGGAGCTGGCGGTTCGGGCGCTGCACAGCGAATTTGAACTTTCCGACAAAGAAAGATAACGAGATTTTTGTAGCCGGTCAGCTGGCGGAAAAAACTACTAATTGCAATTCAGTGGCTCGACGTAGCATACAGCCTGTTGAGATTTTGTTCGACTGGTCAATACTGAAGAGTGTGAAGGGTAGTTTTGGGCCTTATGTGCACCGCCATCCGGTTATGATGACCAAATAAGAGCAGTTCCAGGGGAACGCCGGCTGCTCTTTATCACAGGATGATCAAGGAGAAGTAGGTAATGTTGATTTTAACCCGCCGAATTGGCGAAACGCTGATGGTTGGCGACAATGTCACGGTTACCGTGTTGGGGGTGAAAGGTAATCAGGTGCGCATTGGTGTCAATGCCCCCAAAGAAGTTGCCGTGCACCGTGAAGAAATTTATCAGCGCATCCAGCGTGAAAAGCAATCCTCCGAGGAGGGTGGCAACGAGTAGTGGAACAGTTCCCTAAAAAAGGCCGGCTCTCCGGCCTTTTTTATTTTGCGCTGTAGATATTTTCACCAGCACCGTTGGCGCAAAAGTCTTTTTTTTGAACACCTTGTTCGCTTCTTGTTCGGAAAGACAAAAAAGTGCAAAAAGTTATTGATTCCCCATTGCTTTTTGCTGAGCCGTTGGTATTATGCCGCCCACTTTCAGAGAGCAATCAAACAGATTGATCGACACGAAAGACCTCTTCGGAGGTGGCCCGAAAACAAAGTTTTCACTAGGGCTTGAAAAGGAGAGATGGCCGAGTGGCTGAAGGCGCGCCCCTGCTAAGGGCGTATGGGTTAACACTCATCGAGGGTTCGAATCCCTCTCTCTCCGCCATTATTTATACCTTCTCTTTTGAAGGTTCGGGCTTCTCAAAAATGAGGGGCTTGCAAAAGAAGGTGGTGCGGATATAATGCGCGCCACTTCAA
>NZ_CP174316.1:4607500-4838512 GCF_052467605.1 Microbulbifer regidiadema (SeqCode)
TACACGAAAAGGCATTTAGAGTGAAATCGAGTAGGTCGGGACACGTGTTATCTTGACTGAACATGGGGGGACCATCCTCCAAGGCTAAATACTCCCAGCTGACCGATAGTGAACCAGTACCGTGAGGGAAAGGCGAAAAGAACCCCGGAGAGGGGAGTGAAATAGAACCTGAAACCGTATACGTACAAGCAGTAGGAGCCCTTCGGGGTGACTGCGTACCTTTTGTATAATGGGTCAGCGACTTATTGTCTGTAGCAAGGTTAACCGCTTAGGGGAGCCGTAGAGAAATCGAGTCTTAATAGGGCGTTTAGTTGCAGGCAATAGACCCGAAACCCGGCGATCTATCCATGGGCAGGTTGAAGGTTGAGTAACATCAACTGGAGGACCGAACCCACTAATGTTGAAAAATTAGGGGATGACCTGTGGATCGGAGTGAAAGGCTAATCAAGCCGGGAGATAGCTGGTTCTCCTCGAAAGCTATTTAGGTAGCGCCTCGCGTCTCACCCTCGGGGGTAGAGCACTGTTTGGGCTAGGGGGTCATCCCGACTTACCAACCCCATGCAAACTCCGAATACCGAGGAGTGCAATCGCGGGAGACACACGGCGGGTGCTAACGTCCGTCGTGGAAAGGGAAACAACCCAGACCGCCAGCTAAGGTCCCAAATATCAGTTAAGTGGGAAACGATGTGGGAAGGCCCAGACAGCTAGGAGGTTGGCTTAGAAGCAGCCATCCTTTAAAGAAAGCGTAATAGCTCACTAGTCGAGTCGGCCTGCGCGGAAGATATACCGGGGCTCAAACTGATAACCGAAGCTGCGGATGCTAATTTATTAGCATGGTAGAGGAGCGTTGTGTAAGCCGTTGAAGGTGGATCGGGAGGTCTGCTGGAGGTATCACAAGTGCGAATGCTGACATGAGTAACGATAAGGGAGGTGAAAAACCTCCCCGCCGGAAGACCAAGGGTTCCTGTCCAACGCTAATCGGGACAGGGTTAGTCGACCCCTAAGGCGAGGGCGAAAGCCGTAGTCGATGGGAAACAGGTTAATATTCCTGTACTCGCTATTACTGCGACGGAGTGACGGAGAAGGCTAGGCCGGCATGGCGATTGGTTGTCCATGTTTAAGGTTGTAGGCTTATGACTTAGGCAAATCCGGGTCATACTCTTTAATGAGAAGGCTGAGAACTGATGACGAAGCCCACTTAGTGGGTGAAGTGGTTGATGCCCTGCTTCCAGGAAAAACTTCTAAGCTTCAGGTAATAGTGAATCGTACTCTAAACCGACACAGGTGGTCAGGTAGAGAATACCAAGGCGCTTGAGAGAACTCTGGTGAAGGAACTAGGCAAAATGGTACCGTAACTTCGGGAGAAGGTACGCCGGTTTTGGTGATGGGACTTGCTCCCTAAGCTGAGGCCGGTCGAAGTGACCAGGTGGCTGCGACTGTTTATTAAAAACATAGCACTGTGCAAACTCGTAAGAGGACGTATACGGTGTGACGCCTGCCCGGTGCCGGAAGGTTAATTGATGGGGTTAGCTTCGGCGAAGCTCTTGATCGAAGCCCCGGTAAACGGCGGCCGTAACTATAACGGTCCTAAGGTAGCGAAATTCCTTGTCGGGTAAGTTCCGACCTGCACGAATGGCGTAACGATGGCCACGCTGTCTCCACCAGAGACTCAGTGAAATTGAAATCGCTGTTAAGATGCAGTGTACCCGCGGCTAGACGGAAAGACCCCGTGAACCTTTACTACAGCTTTGCACTGAACTTTGAGCCTACTTGTGTAGGATAGGTGGGAGGCTTTGAAGCAGTAACGCTAGTTACTGTGGAGCCGTCCTTGAAATACCACCCTGGTATGTTTGAGGTTCTAACTCTGGTCCGTTATCCGGATCGAGGACAGTGTATGGTGGGTAGTTTGACTGGGGCGGTCTCCTCCCAAAGAGTAACGGAGGAGTACGAAGGTGCACTCAGCATGGTCGGAAATCATGCAATGAGCATAATGGTATAAGTGCGCTTGACTGCGAGACAGACATGTCGAGCAGGTACGAAAGTAGGTCATAGTGATCCGGTGGTTCTGTATGGAAGGGCCATCGCTCAACGGATAAAAGGTACTCCGGGGATAACAGGCTGATACCGCCCAAGAGTTCACATCGACGGCGGTGTTTGGCACCTCGATGTCGGCTCATCACATCCTGGGGCTGAAGCCGGTCCCAAGGGTATGGCTGTTCGCCATTTAAAGTGGTACGCGAGCTGGGTTTAGAACGTCGTGAGACAGTTCGGTCCCTATCTGCCGTGGGCGTTGGAGATTTGAGAAGAGTTGCTCCTAGTACGAGAGGACCGGAGTGAACGAACCTCTGGTGTTCCGGTTGTCACGCCAGTGGCATTGCCGGGTAGCTATGTTCGGACGGGATAACCGCTGAAAGCATCTAAGCGGGAAGCCTCCTTCAAGATAAGATCTCCCTGAGGCCTTGAGCCTCCTGAAGGGCCGTGGAAGACTACCACGTTGATAGGCTGGGTGTGGAAGCGTTGTGAGGCGTTGAGCTAACCAGTACTAATTGCCCGTGCGGCTTGACCATACAACAGAGATGGTTACTAACGACTAGCGCAAGCTAGCGGATTGTGGAATGAAAGACACACAATAATCGCTTGCGGTGTATTACTACAGATTGTTTTACCGACTTATTTGGGGTTATCGCCGGTCACCAACATGACCGAGGCAAACAGCGATAACGCGGCAGGCCAAGCAGATTGCTTATAAGACCAACGCCAACCCAAGCCAGTTTGCCTGACGACCATAGAGTTGTGGAACCACCTGATCCCTTGCCGAACTCAGAAGTGAAACGCAACATCGCCGATGGTAGTGTGGGGCTTCCCCATGTGAGAGTAGGTCATCGTCAGGCTTCTAAAAAAGAAACCCCCGCAGGGAAACCTGCGGGGGTTTTGTTTTTTTGGATACGGTGAAATATTTTTACTACCTCGCAGCGCCTGCGCTGCCATGTGATAAGCGGTGCACCGAAGGTGCCAGCTTGGTACGCCGAAGGCGCCCGCAGGGTGGCGAGCACTGCTCGCCATACAGTGTAGGTCAGCTGTAGCCGATAACTCGTTGGATTGGAGGTAGGATAGCTGTGCCTGTGACAGTCTAAATCGGTGCAGGGGTTTACCAGGCTTCCAATTCCCAAAAGGCTCATCTAACAGGGTGGCCCTTTTTTCCACCTGAAAAATATCGATAAATATTTTTTCTAGCATACAGGGCCTTTGTTGCTATCTGAGTTATACACTGCCCCCTAGGTATTAGCTTGTTACGTTTAAGAGCTTTATAGGCTGAGGAGCAACACTAGCTCCCTTAGTGGGATTCACCGATAAGACGTTAGGTAAATTGGCGCTCACATTTCACCCCAACATTAAAGCTATAAACAAAGGATATATCGCTATGGTTTAGCTCTTTTTCGAGAGCTGAATTGAAGGAAAATTTATTTCTTATAGTGTCTGGAATTTCTCTTTTCGTGATGAAGTGGCGCATGCATAAGATGCTATTCTCACTGCCGGCTAAATATATTGAATCCAGTAGCGAAACAAAGCTCTCTTCATTGAGGTAAGCGGAAACATCAGAAATGGAAAATTTATCAATTTTGCTTTTTGAGTTGTATAAATGTTGCTCTAGTGGCGACGTTACCATTTCTATGGTCGTGTTATCTAGTGCACCCTTAATTAGGGGGTAGTTGTTTTTTTCTAAGTATAGGGGCAATCCTTGCTCGGGGTTATATTTTCCGGTTAGCAGAAATGTCATAAAGAAATTATCAAGGACTAGATGGTTCATTAGCGAGTGATCCATTCTGCCCAATAGGTATTCGGAAACCGATATTGCTTGAGGGGTGTGTTGGTAGAATCCTGGATCTTTAAGAAAAAACTTAAAGAAATACTTGTTGGTAAGAAACTGTAAAAATGTTTTCCATGCAGGGGTGTTCCACTGGCTCCTAACAAATTCACGTTGATCTTCAATATTGTTTAGGCTGGTTAGGGTTTTTATTTTGTTGGGGCGAATAGCTTTAATAATTACACTGATTAGTTTGAAGTGCTTTTCGAAAGCGCCCTCATAGATAAAGCCTTTTTCAATGATGGCTTTGTTCTCTGCCCAAAATAGTTCTGCTTTTTTTGATAGTAGGTGTTTTATTTCGTTATAAGTGTTTTGCCTTTCCTGGCATGGGAGGATGCCTGAGAAGCTCAAAAATTCCTCATGATTTAGTGCCTGTATCCCGGCTATTTTTAGTTCCAAAAGGTAGTTTTGGCAGGGGTTTAAGTCAATAGCGGTTATTTTTTTGGGTTTGCCCAATAGGAGGCTTAAGACACGATCTCCACCGCCAGTAATACATAAAACACTATCGTTCTCATTGATATTCAGGGCCTTCAATTCGGATCTGGAATCTTCATTTGGCCCTGAGTAACTAATCCTTTCTGCGTAATCAGAAAGTAATATGTCATTGGGTTTGTTCATGATATGTTTGGTTGGACTGCTTTTACTGCTAGCTTGCTTGGGTTAAAAAATAATCTACAATTTTGCTTAGATAGCTCTTGCTATTGCGCCATTGGTTCTGGATAGGGCGACCTAACACTCTTTGACTGTTACTGCTGCAAAACCTGAAGTCACTGTTTAGAAAGGGTGCATTTTGCGCAGCGCTAATACTCTCAAGTACATTTTTTTCCTTTTCAGATAGATTGTTTAATACTTTGCGCTCATGTGGAGATTGTCTTAGGTCTAGTTTAAAGTAATCACGATTGAATTTAATGAAGTTATCGACTGTCATCGGGTTTGAGTCGGCAATGTTAAAGTACTGGTTTTTTGTGCTTTCATGATTGCCTGAAATTTTTAATATGGCTTCACAGCAGATATCAACAGGTATGACATTGATAAAACTGCCTGAAAGATATTTTAGGTGGATGGGAGTTTGTATGTTTTGCTCTTTTAATTGATTTAGCAGTCTCACATACTCATAGTAGCCCAACTGAGAATTTGTGTAACCGCTCACAGAATCCCCTAAGACAATGGTTGGTCTGTAGATGGTGTATTCCAGGTTTTTTGACTCTGCGATTAAATTCTCTGCGATGTTTTTTGTATAATCATAAGCATTAAAAAATTTGTTCGGTCGATAGAGGGTTTCCTCTATAGCTACTCCATTGGCATAAGCCTTGCCGGCAATAAAGGCGGTTGATATTTGATTGAGCCGACATTTAGCTGTTGTAGCAATGTCGATTAACCGATTTACACCGATAACATTAGTATTTATGCTTTGCTGCAAATTACTATAGCTATAGTGCATGTCAGCGGCACTATTCCATATGGCGCCAATATGCAGAGAACATAGCTGTCTATAAGGTTTCGCAGATAAACCAAAGTTTGGCTTATTCAGATCACCTAATATGACTGTGAGTCGATCAAAATCACTCTTTGAAACCTTATAGAGGGGGTTGACTATGCTGTTGTTCTGCTTTAGTTGCTCGACTCGATTATAGGTTTCATTGCGAGCGATCAAAACTACATTAAACCCTTTTTTTAATAGTCCCCAGGTCAAGTATTGGCCTATAAAGCCAAAGCCGCCAACAACGAGTTGTATTTGTTGTAGCTCTTGTATTTCAGATAATTTTTTAAAGGTATGTTGGTTTTGCTTCATTAATTCACAGCAGACATTTATGGCAATGAGATGGAGGTGTATTTCGGGAAGTAAAAGTCAACACCCTCTCCGGGGTCACTTTTAATTGGTTAGATCTTTTGTTGCGGAATGTAAAAAAGTGACCTGGTGAGGGTTTTTTGTTGAGAATGCCTGTAATTAGTGTGCTTAATCTGTCCATCTATTTTCTAAGGCCAGTAAGCTGGCGGTAAATTCAGATAACGGTATTAAACAGTAGCGATATCGCGGTGTTCTCATCTGTTGCCGTAGTTGTATCAGTAACTCAAACAATAAGTTTCTAGTCGAGCACCATTGATTAATTGTAGTACAGCTAAGTTGCTTACCTACAAGTTGACAGTTGATTCCCTGCTCTTGCTGTCGCTTCTACAAGTATTTCCAATCATCACGGATAGCGGCTTGATTTTGTCCAGCCAGCTGCTTCTTGTAGGCGATTTGTCGTTTCTTGTGTGGGTATTTTTTATCAACAGCTCTTTTTACATATTTCGATATGATCTAGTCATTCGCTTGCTTTTATAACTTCGTCCGTGGGCGGCTAAAGGTAAGTCTATGTGGGAGGGGCAGTAAGTTCAGGATTGAATGGATTTGCTAAATCATTCACGGTTAGTCTGGGGGGATTTCTTCTCTGGAATAGGGGTTAGCTTAGCTGCCAAAAAAACTTGCCTGGTTCTCATTTTTTGAATGGAGCTTGGGCAAAGCGTACTGTAAGCGGCTGAAATGAGAAATGGCGGGTAAGATTGGTCAAAACCGGTAAAAGGAGAATTACCTGTGAGTGGGATAGGGCGTACTTTAATCATATTAATGGCTGTTGGGAGCCTGGGTGTCATTAGTGGTTGCTCCAAGGATGTGGAAGTTACTAGGGTGGCAGGAAAAGTTACTGTAGGGGCAGAAAAAGTTGCTCAGAAAAGTATTGCTGCAAGGATTGATGGTGAGGAAATTACTGTAGGAGAGCTAGATGGCAACCTTCAGTTTGTTTTACACGATATTGCGGAAATGGAGCATAAACTGCGTCTCAACAAATTACAGGAAATAATTGCGAAAACCACAGAGGCAGGTAAAGATATTGAGATTCTTTTGCCTGTTCCTGAACCACCGCGTATAGAGCTCCCCTACGAGGGTAGGAGTGTCAGGGGTAACCCCGAAGCACCGGTAACTATTGCGGTTTTTTGCTCCTACCAATCCCCCCACTGCAAGTCTTTTCAGCCTATGCTGAGACAGTTATTAAATAAATATCCCGGCTGGGTACGCCAGGTAAATTTTGATTTTCCATTGAAGTTTCATCGGGAGGGTATCAGGGCTGCGGCTTCTGCACGATGTGCCGCTGAGCAGGGTATTTTCTGGGAATATCACGATGCTCTATATACAAAAACTCCCGATTTGGGCGCTGAATCCTACTCTCAGACAGCCAGGCATTTATTAATGGATGGCAATCGCTTTGTGAGCTGTATAGAAGAGGGCGGCTACAGAGATTTAGTACTAAAAGACCAGGATATAGCCTTACAGCTGGGCCTTCAAAATGTACCGATTGTGTTTATAAATGGACTGTATCTAAAAGGAAAGCGACCTTTTAAGCAGTATGCTTATTGGATAGAAAAGGAGTTGGTCAAACTCGATATAGACCCCAAACAAGATCATGCATGGACACAGACAAAAAATAATAAAGACAGGTTGCCCGTAACAAATCTTCCCCTTGCTCTGGTGGGCATTAGCAAGTCGAGTGTGGAGAGTAAGTCCAGGGCTTTAATTGAGGTGGAGGGGCAGAGGGCTCAGTATTTCTTCCCGGGACAAGCACTTCTTAAGGAGGTTAGTTTAAAGCGTTTACAGGAGGGGTATGCCGTTATTGATAATCGAGGCACGGTTGAACGTTTACCTCTGAAGGGTGAAGGTCAAAATGTTATTCCTTTAACTTCTTCCCTCCAGCACGATGAGTCACTGCGCCAGCGTATTGAACAGCCTCAAGGTGCACAGGGTAAAAAGCTTATTGATCCAGATGGGGTATTGACCCTTGGGCAAGCGTGGTTAGCGCAGCAGCTGGAGCAGCGTGAGGCCCTTGAGGCTAAGTTTATTAAAGCGGAGCTGGAGGTTGAGGGGCATCATTTGATGCGCTTGGAGGGCGTGGCTGACAATGAGTTCTTTACTGCACTTGGCTTTGAGGAAAATGATGTACTGTTGAGAGTTAACGATAGCTGGGTTCACAGTGGTCAGAATGAGCTGTGGAATGCCCTTACCAGTGGTAAGGTTATTGATGTCGCTTTTATGAGAAAAGGTTTGCCACATCGATTGCAGTATGTGGTTGAAGAGCTTGGTTACTTTGAAGAGAACTCCGAGGAGTAATTTAAGCTGGGCCCGCTATAATTTTATTGCGGGCCCCAATTTACCGAGCAGAAAAAATTAATTATTTATCTGGGTTTCCCTGCCACAACAGGTCGGCAACGATATTTTGCCCTTGAATACTGGGATGGAAGCAGTCGCCTCCGTCGATATCATCTTTGTTAAATTGGAAAGTGCCAGCATTTAATTTATTTTCGCCGGTATATTCAGCAACAACTTCGACGCCATTTGTGCCATTGTAGCTATGCGCCTCCTCAGCAAGGATTTCGTTATAGCGCTGTTGGGCTGCGCCTATAGCGTTATAGCGGGTTGCGTAACTCTCCCCATTCATACTGCCGCCGTTAGTTGCGATGCGACAGATCCCGAAGGTTGACCAGACGCTCTCGCAGTCTACCCGGGAATCCTCGCTCTGCTTATCCAGGCCAGCGGCACGGAGATCGTGTACACGGGGTACCGAGCCGAGAACAATGGTTGAGCCGTTGGGGAGCCCATCGACCAGCTTATCCAGCCCCGCGCGAACTGCCGATCGCCACTCACTATCGGTATAGAGTGGATCTTTACAGTTAGCTGGGTCGACGCACTCCCGATTGCAGATATCATTACCTCCCAGTATCACTTCGACATGATCGGCCAAATTTTTCTGGGAGAGAATCCGATCGGCTTGGGCCGAGAAATTGTCTCCTCCATCACGCATTTCTGCACCGGATTCCGCAGCATTTTTATTGGCAATCATACTGAGGGAGTTGATCATATATTTATCATAGACACTCTCCACTGACTCATCATCGCCATCAAACCAGGAGTGCTCGGGCTGGTCGCCGCCGAGAAGGCAAAATAGATCCCAGAAATACTTATTGCGGGTACAGTCTGCACCGAATGCCATGGTAATACTGTCGCCAGCAGCGACAGACTTAGAGGGGCCCGCCATCACTGTCTGTATTGGCAGAATACACAAAAAACTTAAGGTTACTAAAACTCTATATTTATTCCACACGCTATTTTCTCCCACACCGACTTTCGCCGTAAATTGTTATCATTTTTTTCGCTGCTACGGTAAACGTGAGGGAGTGTAGGACGCGCTCAGAAATTATGAGCAGTGAATGCTTTAGACTTCCTGGTCAGATTTCAATAAGTTGAAGTCCGTCGGAGTTTTGACGTCAATAACATCGCTCTATTTTTTGTAGCCTCACAACGGCCTAATTTTTTATAGGACTTTTACGCCGCCTGTTCATCCTTTGAAGCTTCCACTATACTGCGCTCTGCTTGTCGGAGTGCCTGTGGGCTGAGATCGCTGTTGCGAGATCCGTTGAACCTGATCGGGGTAACCCCCGCGTAGGGAACAAGATCTGAAGTCGCCTGTTTTTACAGTTTGGCGGCTTTTCTCTTTGTGTGCGCCCTGGACGCTGCGACCTTTAAATTCTCAAGCTTTAAGGTTACGCATGTCCGAGATCATTGAACAATCCAGTAAAGTCGGAAAATCTTCCCGCGCTGCCAGTCGCGATTCCGCGAAAGAGTTCCTTGAGAACCTCACTGTTCAGTCTTTCCCCAATTCGAGTAAGGTGTATTTACCCGGTGAAACACCCGGTATTCAGGTGGGTGCCCGCCAGATTTGTCTGGGGGACAGTGTGGTTGGCGGGGACGCAGAGAATCCGCTGTTGGAACCCAATGAGCCCCTCACCATTTACGATACTTCGGGCCCTTACTCCGAGCCCAATTTCAACGTGGATGTCCGCGAGGGACTGCCCAAGCTGCGCCAGGGTTGGGTAGAGGCTCGCGAAGATACTGAGAAATTGGACTCTCGCCAGGCGGCCTACAGCCAGAAACGCATGGCGGATCAGGGGCTGGACCATATTCGCTTTGAAAACCTACCCAGTCCTCGCCGGGCCAAGCAGGGGCAGAATGTATCGCAGATGCACTATGCCCGCCGTGGCATTATTACCCCAGAGATGGAATTTGTCGCAGTGCGCGAGAATATGGGGCGGGCCAAAGTGGCGGCGGAAATGGGTGAGAGTGAATACCAGAAGGTACGTGATGGTATTTATATTCCCGAGCAAATCACCCCGGAATTTGTGCGCCGGGAAGTGGCCGAAGGGCGGGCGATTATCCCTGCGAATATTAATCACCCGGAAGTGGAGCCGATGATTATCGGGCGCAACTTCCTGTGCAAAGTGAATGCAAATATTGGTAATTCCGCTGTGACTTCTTCCATTGAAGAGGAAGTGGAAAAGCTGGTTTGGTCTACCAAGTGGGGGGCGGATACGGTGATGGATCTGTCTACCGGTGCCAATATCCATGAAACCCGCGAATGGATTCTGCGCAACTCGCCGGTGCCCATCGGTACTGTGCCAATTTACCAAGCGCTGGAGAAGGTCAACGGAATTGCCGAAGATCTTAACTGGGATGTTTTCCGAGATACCTTGATCGAGCAGGCGGAGCAGGGGGTGGATTACTTTACCATCCATGCGGGTGTGCTGTTGCGCTATGTGCCGCTCACCGCCAAACGCATGACCGGGATTGTGTCTCGCGGTGGTTCCATCATGGCCAAGTGGTGCCTCGCCCACCACAAAGAGAATTTCCTCTACACCCACTTTGAGGAAATCTGTGAAATTATGAAAGCCTATGATGTGAGCTTTAGTCTCGGTGATGGCCTGCGCCCGGGCTCTATTGCCGACGCCAATGATGATGCTCAGTTTGGCGAACTGCACACGCTTGGCGAACTGACCGAAATCGCCTGGAAGCACGATGTTCAGACCATGATCGAAGGCCCCGGCCATGTGGCGATCCACAAGATTAAAGAGAATATGGATGAGCAGCTGAAGCACTGCCACGGCGCTCCTTTCTACACCCTCGGCCCATTGACCACAGATATCGCCCCCGGTTACGACCATATTACCTCCGGTATCGGTGCCGCGCTGATCGGCACCTACGGTTGCGCCATGCTCTGCTATGTCACGCCGAAAGAGCACCTGGGTCTGCCCAACAAAGAGGATGTTAAAGAGGGGCTGATGGCCTATAAGATTGCGGCTCATGCAGCAGACTTGGCCAAGGGGCATCCTCGGGCACAGAAACGCGATGACGCCCTGTCAAAGGCCCGCTTTGAATTCCGCTGGGAAGACCAATTTAATCTCGGTTTGGACCCGGAGCGGGCGCGCGCCTATCACGATGAAACCCTGCCGAAGGAATCCGGCAAGGTAGCCCACTTCTGTTCCATGTGCGGCCCGAAATTCTGCTCGATGAAAATTACCCAGGACGTGCGCGATTATGCCGCCAAGCAGGAAGCGGCACAGGGCATGGAGGAAATGTCGATTAAATTTAAGGATATGGGCAGCGAGATTTATCACAAGGGCTAATAAGTATTTTGGGGGAGATTGCCCTCCCCCAAAAGTCGGGAAGCACAGCTGCGCTGGGTCAATAGTGCTTAGCGCTCGGTGCCGATTTGGATTTGCGAAGATAGGTGGTCTGTGACAAGCGCAAGCAAAGCCAAAATAGCGATTGCCGGTGGCGGCCTGCTGGGGCGCTTGCTCGCCTGGCGGCTCTGCCAGCGGGAACTGGATATCACCCTGTTTGAAGCTGGCGACTTGTCGGCAGCGGGAGAAGGGGCCTGTTGGACGGCAGCAGGTATGATCTCGCCGCTGTCTGAACTTGCCCACTGCGATAAACAGGTTTACACCCAGGGACTGAAGAGCCTGGAGCTTTGGTCTGAATGGTCCCGGCAGTTGGAGCAGCAGAGCGGGCAGCAAGTGGAGTACCGCAGAGCGGGTTCGATCCTGGTGGCCCACGGCAAGGACAGAAGTGAGCTATTACAGTTCCTGCGGGAGCTACAGGGGAAATTGGGCGAGTCCGTTAGGGAGCAGGTGCAGCCGTTGGATAGCCGTGCACTGGCGAACTTAGAACCTGCCCTGCACAGCTTTGAGCAGGGGCTTTACCTGCGCGGTGAGGCGGATATCGATAACCAGCGCCTGTTGCCCGCGTTACTCAGCGCATTGCGCCGAGGTGGCGTCACCTTGCGGGAGAACAGCAGGGTAAGTTGCGAAGTTGGGCAGATTTCTCTACCCCCGCAGCGCGAACAATTTGATTGCGTGATCGACTGTCGTGGTCTCGGTGCCAAGGGGCAGATTGAAGGCTTGCGCGGTGTTCGCGGCGAGGTGATGGTGGTGGAATCCCAGGAGGTGGTTTTGCAGCGCCCGGTGCGTCTGCTCCACCCGCGCTATAAGCTCTACGCGGTGCCCCGCAGCGATGGTCGCACGGTGATTGGTGCCACGGAAATTGAGAGCGAAGACCTGTCGCCCATTTCCGTGCGCTCCAGTATGGAACTCTCCTCGGCGCTTTACTCCCTCAATCCGGCTTTTGCCGAGGCGCGTATTATTGAGACCCGGGTAAATTGTCGCCCCGCCACTATGGATAATATGCCTTATATCCACGGAGAAGATGGGCTAATTCGGGTAAATGGCCTCTACCGTCACGGCTACCTTTTAGCTCCGGCAGTGGTGGCGCAGGTGGAGAATCAAGTGGCACAACAACTGTTACAGGTGGTTTGATGCAGATATTAATTAATGGTGAAACTCAAAATTATGAGTCCCCAATAAAGCTTGCCGCGCTTTTACAGCAGCTGGGCTATTGCGGAGAGGCGTTTGCCGTTGCGCTCAATGGTGGATTTGTCGCCCGGACAGAATACCGCAATACCGAGATCAATAATGGCGATAGTCTCGACATTGTTGCCCCAGTAGTGGGAGGTTAAACGTGAACGATCTTTTAACGCTTTACGGAAAAACCTTTAACAGCCGGCTTTTAGTGGGTACGGCTCTGTACCCATCCCCTGCGATTATGCGCGAATCGATACAGGCCTCAGCATCAGAAATTATTACCCTGTCCCTGCGCCGGCAAAATCCCGCACAGCAGCAGGATAATCGATTTTGGGATTATATTCGCGCGTCCGGTTGTCAGTTACTGCCCAATACCGCCGGCTGCAAATCGCCGCGAGAAGCGGTGGAGCTGGCAAAAATGTCCCGGGAAATTTTCCAGACCGATTGGCTCAAATTGGAAGTGATCGGCGATGACTACAATTTGCAGCCAGACCCCTTCGGTTTGGTGGAAGCCGCGCGGGAATTAATTCAACTCGGTTTCAAAGTTTTACCTTACTGCACTGATGATCTGGTACTGTGTCGCAAACTTTTGGATGTGGGCTGCGAGGTATTAATGCCCTGGGGTGCCCCTATCGGAACCGGCCAGGGCCTGCTGAATAAATACAACCTGCAAACACTGCGCGAGCGCTTGAGCGATGTACCGTTAATTATCGACGCCGGCATCGGTGCGCCATCACAGGCGGCAGAAGCGCTGGAGCTGGGTTTTGATGCCGTGTTATTAAATACCGCTATTGCCAAAGCTCAGCACCCGGTACTGATGGCTAATGCTTTTAAACTGGCCGTGGAGTCCGGGCGCGCCGCCTTTAATGCCGGCTTGATGCTCAGGCGTCAGACAGCCAGCCCCAGCACCCCCACCCTGGATATGCCGTTCTGGCAGCAGGCAGAGACCATGCTGCAAGATTAGGATTTTTATGCGCGATCAATTTCAAATGGAAAAACCGATTGTCTGGACCATTGCCGGCAGCGACTCTGGCGGCGGTGCGGGTATACAAGCGGACCTGCTGACTTTTGCCGATCTCGGCTGCCACGGTTGCAGTGCGATTACGGCTAATACCGCACAGAATACGCAGGAAGTGGCTGCGATTAACACTGTCGCCCTAGAGGTTTTGGCCTCCCAATTACAGGCTTTACAGCGAGACCTATTCCCCGCCGCAATAAAAATCGGGCTGCTGGCCAATGCCGAGCAAGTTGTGGCCGTGGCAGATTTCCTGCGCCAGCTGAAAAGGGTACAGCCGGTTCCGGTTATTTACGACCCGGTTGCGGTTGCCAGCAGCGGAGCGGGGCTTACAGATGGGGATATTACCGCAACCGTGTTGGCCCAGTTGCTGCCACAGTGCGATCTGATCACCCCCAATTTACATGAACTGGAGTGGCTTAGCGGGACCCGTGTCGCGGGTGCGAAATCTATCGTACAGGCTGCGCGCCAGTTGTACGCCCGGGCTAATACTGCGGTGCTGGTGACCGGTGGCCACAGGCAGCTGCGGCCGGGCGAAGTGGCCGATTTACTGTGGGACGGCGACAAGGCCGACTGGTTTATTGGCCGGGAAGTACCGAGTACCGATATACATGGCACTGGCTGCACCCTGTCTTCCGCTATTGCCGCCTGCCGCGCTCTGGGCTATCCGTTGCGGGATGCCTGTGTTGTGGGCAAGGCCTATGTGCAGCGCGGTCTGCGCCTCGCCAGTAATGCACATATCGGCACTGGCGCCGGCCCTGTAGGTCACTGCGGCTGGCCTTTGGATTTAATGGACTTCCCGGAGGTATTGCTACCCGGTGAAGAGCGGGCGGAGGATTATGGCCTGGATACGGCTCGCGCCCCTGTTCAGGGGTTTGCTGCCACAGACTCTCGGGCATTGGGTTTATATCCGGTCGTGGATACTGTGGAGTGGTTGCAGCGCCTGGCAGAGCGGGGAGTGCGCACTTTACAGCTGCGGATAAAAAATCCGGGAGAGGACCTGCGCGAGCAGATTGAGCGGGCAGTGGCTATCGGCAGAACTTATAATCTGCGCCTGTTTATCAATGATTACTGGCAGCTGGCGATCGAGTGTGGCGCCTATGGTGTGCATTTGGGGCAGGAGGATTTACAGACTGCTGATTTGCAGGCAATTCAAGCGGTGGGCTTGAAACTGGGTATCAGTACCCACGGTTTCTACGAATTATTGTTGGCCTACCGTTACCGCCCCAGTTATCTGGCGATTGGTGCCATTTATGCGACCAGCACCAAGGATATGTCGGATCAGTTGCAGGGCGCACAAAAACTCGCGCGGATGGCGGCACTATTGCCCGATTATCCACTTGTGGCTATTGGCGGTATTAATGTGCAGCGGGCCGCTGAGGTTATCGCTACCGGCGTTGGTAGTATCGCCGTGGTCAGCGCTATTACTAAAGCGGAAGATTACAAGCAGGCAATTGCTGAATTTAATGTCCTATTGAAAGGTAAGCATGCGGAAGTAGAGCCGTGTTAAGTAGTAAGGAATTACAGCGTTACAGTCGCCAGGTTATGCTGCCCCAAGTGGGTGAGGAGGGACAGCAAAAACTGGCGTCTGCACGGGTTATGATTGTTGGCTTGGGTGGGCTCGGCAGCCCGGCTGCACTGTATTTAGCTGCTGCCGGTATTGGCGAGTTACACCTGGTGGACGGTGATCATATTGATCTCTCCAACTTACAGCGCCAGGTGCTGTACAAAACCAATCATCAGGGCAAATCTAAAGCCGTGGTGGCGGCTCAGCAACTGGCCGCGGCCAACCCCGCCATTCGTATTTACCCCCACTGTCAAATGGCGAGCGAGCCCTGGTTGCGTGAGCGGGTAAAACAGGTGGATTTGGTGTTGGACTGCACTGATAACCTGGAAATTCGCCACACAATTAACCGGGTCTGCTATCGGGCCGGGCGCCCGGTGGTAATGGCCTCGGTGCAGGGGTTTTCCGGCCAGCTGATTAGTTTTGATTTCTCTGAGGGCAAGGGCCCCTGTTATGCCTGCCTATTCCCCCCGCAGGGAGAGGCGGAAGTCCAAAACTGCTCTACTACAGGTGTGATTGGCCCAGCCCTGGGGGTGGTGGGCAGTATGCAGGCCCTAGAGGCAATTAAATACCTACTGGATATGCCGGTATCGAGTTTGAATAAATTGCACTTAATAGAAACGGAAGCCTTTGCTTTGCAAGCTTTACAGCTGCCGAGCCACAGCCATTGCTCAGTTTGTGGCGTCTGAGATTGCTGCTTTCAATTGGGGGGCGATAAATAATTTTATTTTGGCAGCCTCTTATCGGCAAAAAACTGCCATAAACCTCCCCTGCAATGGTCAGGTAAATTTTTATGCCATTTTCGTGCCCTGCAAACCTGGCTTGTCTATATAGATAGGCTATTGACTCGATAGCTTGTGAGAAGCGTATAAAGCCACCAAAATGACCCTATAACCATTTCGGTGACAACAGTTTTGGACGAGGGATTTGTACTATGCAAAAAATTGATATTGGTATCAGTGAAAATGATCGGGAAAAAATTGCTGCCGGTTTAAAGCACTTGCTGGCAGATAGTTACACCTTGTACCTGCAAACCCACAACTTTCACTGGAATGTCACAGGGCCTCTGTTCCGCGAATTGCACCTGATGTTTGAAGAGCATTACAACGAGTTGGCCACTGCGGTGGATGATATTGCCGAGCGTATTCGTACCCTCGGAGTTTCCGCACCCGGTACTTATCAGGCTTTTGCCCAGCTCAGCTCCATTAAGGAAATTGTTGAGGTGCCACCGGCGGAAGAAATGGTAAAAATCCTTACCGCAGGGCATGAGCAGGTTATCAAAACCTGTCGTGATGTTTTAAAGGATGCCCAGGCGGGTGAAGATGAGTCCACCGTTGCCCTGGTATCTGACCGTATGCGGGTTCACGAAAAAACGGCCTGGATGTTGCGCGCAACCAGCGGTCAGTAACCACTCTAACAAGGAGTGCGGCTGCCCAGCAGCCTCAGCCGGCGAGCGCAGATAAAAACGCGGTTGCCGGTGCGGACAAGGCGCCACGGCTCTTTAATAACACCCCCACCTCCTGACTGACTACGGGCGCGGATAGTGGTCGGCATTCCAGTCTATATTCTTGCACTTGGACTTCGCACAAGCTGGGTAGCGCGCTGATTCCCATGCCCGTGCGCACCAGCTGGCCGATTGTACTGAGCTGGTTGGCTTCGCAGGTATAGTGGACAGCTTTACCGCTTTGTTGAAAGGCCTCATCGGCCCAGCGCCTTACCGCTGAGCCGCGATTCATCGCAATAAACGGAAAGTCGGCCAGATCGCTCCAGCGCACCTTGGCTTTATCCGCCAGTGGGTGCCGGGGTGGCATAACTGCGATAAAACGATCCCGGTGCAGGGGCACAAATTCCAGTCCGCCCAAATCGTCCGGGCGAAAACTGATACCCAGCTCCGCCCTGCCATCCTGTACGGCTTGGGTTACCCGCTCCATTACCACATCTTCCAACAGAATATTGATTTGCGGGTGCTGGCGGTGGAAGCCGGCTAACAACTGCGGCAGTTGGTTGAGTGCATAGGCGGGAATCACCGCCAGGCGCAGCTGCCCCCGCTCCAGGCGAAAGGCTTGCTGTACCGCATCCAGGGATTGATCCCAGCTGTGCAATAGTTGTTCGGCGCGGGTGAGGAATTCGCTGCCCTCTGGCGTGAGTGTGAGCTGGCGGGCTTCGCGACTGAAAAGCGGGCCGCCAGTGGCATCCTCCAGATTGCGGATGGCAATCGACAGGGCTGGCTGAGACGTGTGCAACTGGGCGCTGGCCTGGGCCAGACTGCGGCTGCGGGCCACAGTGACAAAGGCGCGCAGTTGTTTAATTGTGGCACTCACAGCGGCTGGCTCCTGGGGATGGCTCGGTCGCGCTATATTAACTTTTATTTAATAAATCTAAAAAAGATTAAAATAGTTTTAAGTCGTGGGGCAGGGCATGATTGCTCTCCTTGCGCCCGCGAGGGCGATTCGACAACACAATAATGAGCACAAGGTCTGTTGAAATGAAAGACAATCCCCAACCGCTCTGGCAGCCCAGCGCAGAGGCCATTGCCGCCACCCAGATGGATGAATTTCGTCGCAGGATCAATCAGCAGTACTCGCTGAACCTCACTGATTACGCGGCCCTGTACCAATGGTCCGTCGATAACCGGGAAGCTTTCTGGGCGGAGTTGTGGGATTACACCGGGGTGATTGCCGCAGATAGGGGCGATACGACCCTCAGTGGCGATACTATGCCGGGGGCCCAGTGGTTCCCACAGGCACGCCTGAACTTTGCCGAGAACCTGCTGCGCTATCGCGATGACAAAGCGGCTCTGGTCGAGCGGCTGGAAAACGGCAGCCGCCGCGAGCTGAGCTACAGGGAGCTGTACGATCGGGTGGAGCGCCTGTCAGCAGCCCTTGTTGCCCAGGGCGTTGTTGAGGGAGACCGGGTAGCGGGCTTTATGCCCAATGTGATCGACACCGTCGTGGCCATGTTGGCCACCACCAGTCTCGGTGCTATCTGGACCTCCTGCTCGCCGGACTTCGGTATCAACGGGGTCTTTGACCGCTTTGGTCAGGTGCAGCCGAAAGTATTATTTGCCTGTGAGGGCTATTTCTATAACGGTAAGGTTATCGATTCACTGCCGCGCCTGCGTGAGATCGTGCAGCGCATCGAGTCGATAGAGGCCCTGGTGGTGGTGCCGGTTGCGCGTTCGGAGGAGGAAACCGCTCAGGTACTAGCGGCAGAACCGCTGGATAAAGCGGTACTACTGCCAGCTTTCGAAGATGCGGCGCCCGCTCGCGAGCTCTCCTTTGTACCAACGGCGTTTAATCACCCGCTGTATATCATGTACTCCTCCGGCACTACCGGTGTGCCCAAGTGTATTGTGCATGGCGCGGGGGGCACTTTGCTCCAGCACCTGAAGGAGCACCGCCTGCACTGCGATCTGCGCCGCGAAGACACCCTGTTTTACTTCACCACCTGCGGCTGGATGATGTGGAACTGGCTGGTGAGCGGCTTGGCTTGTGGCGCGACATTGGTGCTGTTTGATGGCTCACCGTTTTATCCCGCATCGCAAAGTCTCTGGGATATGGCCGATGAAGAGGGTATCAGTGTGTTTGGTACCAGTGCCAAATATATTGCCGCGCTGGAAAAGAGTGGCTGTAAGCCGCGTGAGAGCCACAAGCTGGAAAGACTGCGCGCGCTGCTCTCCACCGGCTCCCCGCTGGCCCACGAGGGCTTCCGCTATGTCTATCGGGATATAAAGGCGGATCTCTGCCTGTCCTCCATTTCCGGCGGCACCGATATTGTGTCCTGTTTCGCCCTGGGCAACCCTACACTGCCGGTCTACGCTGGTGAGTTACAGTGTCGCGGTCTGGGTATGGCGGTAGAGGTTTGGAGTGATGCGGGCAGTGCCGTGCTCGCAGAGAAAGGTGAGCTGGTCTGCTCTAAATCCTTCCCCTGTATGCCGATAGGCTTCTGGAACGACCCCGATGGAGCCAAGTATCGCGGGGCCTACTTTGAAAATTGGCCCGGTGTCTGGGCCCACGGCGACTATGCCGAGATTACCGCACACGGCGGCGTGGTGATTTATGGTCGCTCCGATGCGGTACTGAACCCCGGTGGTGTGCGCATTGGCACCGCAGAGATTTACCGCCAGGTGGAGAAGGTCGAGGAAGTGCTCGATAGTATCTGTATCGGCCAGCCCTGGCAGGACGATGTGCGGGTAGTACTGTTTGTGGTGCTGCGCGAGGGGATTGAGCTGGATGAAGTGCTGACCCAGAAAATTCGCACCACTATTCGCGCTAATACCACCCCGCGACATGTGCCGGCCAAGGTGGTCCAGGTGGCGGATATTCCCAGAACCATCAGCGGTAAAATTGTGGAACTGGCTGTGCGCAATGTAGTGGAGGGTAAGCCGGTAAAAAATAAGGAGGCCCTGGCCAACCCTGAGGCCCTGGCGCTGTTTGAAAAATTGCCGGAGTTGGCACAGAACTGAAGTTGAGTGAGCGGTAAGAGAGCGTAACCCGGCACCATTTTGTTTGTTGCGGTTCTGCGCTACCCTTGCCCCTATAAACAACAGTAACAATTCACGGTAGAAAGAGATTTATGGTTACTTATCTTTACTGGGCAGCAATTATTGCCCTGGTTATCACCGCCCTTTTTGTCGGCAGTCGTATGGGCAGCCTTAAGGTTGGCGCAATCGTGGCTGCGGTTTTCTTTTTGGGCGGCTGGCTTGCGTACTATTTTCACTATGAGCAGGTGTTTGTGAAGCGCTTCGGCGGGGTTATGCGTATCTCTGTGCCCGATGGTTACCGGCACATTGGTGCTACCTGGAAGGAGGATAATTTGTGGATCGAAAATTATAACCCGAAAACAAATCAGTGTATTTTCACCGAGTATTCCAAGGGCAATATTCTGGAGGGGCGGGTGATTATCCAAAACTGTAACCCACTGCTGCCCAGCCAAACAGCGGCCCAGCCCTAAATATCTCAATCGGCTTATTGGGCGTTTAATAGGCCGATTGATCGATCCCAGCTGTAGCGATCAGCTGGGTACACAAGCTTGCGAAAGGGAGGGATGCCCGGATTTTTATGGAATAGCCGCTACTGACACTGGATAAAGACTTTGCGAATTCTCCTTGTCTCCCTACTTGTTACCCTGAGCGCACTGCCAACTCACCTGGCAGCGGCTATCCCGTTTTGGGATCGCCTACCGGATTTTACCCTGTCGCTACAGGGCGACCCCCAGCTACAACAAAAATTGACCACCGAACTCAATGAGCTGCGCAAAAACAGTAGTGTGCTGGAAAGCTACGAAGAGCCGGCCGATATTGCCCACTATGAGCGGGGCAACCTGGAAAAACTACTGCGTGCACAGGGATATTACGATGCCACTGTGTATGAATCTGTCGCCGATAACCAGGTCTCTTATAAAGTAACCCCCGGCCCTCAATACCATATCAAGAGTTTGGATATTGAAATGCCCAGCGGCTTGCGAGCGGGTTTTAGCGGCTTGCCTATTCATATGGGAAACCCTCTGATTGCCAGCAAAGTGCTCGAGGGTTCGGAGAAGATCACCCAGTACCTCAATGAAAATGCCTGCCTGCTGAACGTTGATGTCAGTTACCAGGCAACCGTGATTCACCGGGAGGCCGCCGCGCGATTGGAGTATCGGGTGGCCCCCAGCCCTGAAGTTCATATTGGCGAAGTTCGCATTGAGGGAGCCAGTTCCATTGAGGCGGATTACCTATTGGACAAGGTGAAGGTCAAACCCGGGGATTGCTTCAGGCGCACGCAACTGGATGCGGCCCAGCTGCGTCTGCTGCGCACCAACTTGGTTGCCAATGTGAATACTGAGGTTTCTGAGCCCTACAATGGCTTGGTGGATGTCACCTTTGTTATTCAGGAGCGCAATCACCGCACAATCACTTTGGGGGTGGGGTATACCTCCGATGAGGGGGCGGGTATTTCGGCCGCGTGGGAGCATCGCAATGCTTTTCATCGCGGGGAGAAAATTGAGGTTGAAAGCAAGCTGAACGAGGTGAAACAAACTCTGGAGGGCAAGCTGACGATCCCGCGTTTCTTCCATGACAAGCAGCGCCTAACCGGGAGTATTGCTCTGGAGGGGGAAGATGTCGATTCCTATAGTTCAGAGTCCCTGACATTTAGCGCTCTGGTCTCGCGAAAAATTAGCACGCATCGCACACTGAGTGGCGGTATTGAACTGAAGTTCAGTGAGGTGGATGAGAAGGTGGAAGGGGCGGTTGATGAAGATGACCCCGATGAAAACTACACCCTGCTGGCTTTCCCCCTGGGTTTTAAATTAAATACAACCGACAAACCCCTGGACGCCCGTCGCGGGGCAACTTCTGCACTGGAAGTAAAACCCTATATTGACCTGAGAAATACCAATACCACCTTTATCAAAAATACCCTACAGCTCACCGCGTACAAGACCGCCAGTGAGTGGCGCTACCAGCCCACCTTGGCGCTCAGATTAAGGGCGGGGGCAATTATTGGGGAGTCGAATCTTGAGCTGCCCGCAGATGAACGCTTTTATGCCGGTGGTGGTGGTTCTGTACGGGGTTATGGCTACCAGGAGTTGGGGCCGCGACTGGTGGAAATTGATGATGATGGTGAGGAGTCCCTTTCCGACGCCATCGGTGGCCGAGGGCTCAGTGAAATTTCCCTGGAGGGTCGTTTTCGCTTTACCGATACCTGGGGTGGGGTGATTTTTTTCGATGGCGGCAATGCCTATGAGGACCCATCGCCGAAGTTTTCCGACCTGTTTTGGGGGGCGGGCTTTGGCGTGCGCTATATCACTTCCTTTGCGCCCATTCGCATGGATATCGCCTTTCCCCTCGATCGCCGTGAGGGCATCGACGACCGCTATCAGGTATATGTGAGCTTGGGGCAGGCATTTTGATGCGCAGATTGAGCCTATTAGCACAGGGCTTTGCCCATTGGTTTGCGGTTTTCCTGCGCGGGTTTTGGCATTCCCTCGGTGCCAGGGGTTCCCTGCTAACGGGCATCTGCCTGTTGCTCCTGATGTCTGCTATTTATTTTCTCAGCACTGAGGCGGGGCGTGTGAGCCTTACCCGAGGGGCTTTTTATCTCGCTGAGCAATGGGTGGCGGACCTCGATATTGAAGCGGATGGAATTCGCAGTGAAAAGTTAGGGGCTTGGTTTTTTGAGCACCTGAGAATTGATTATCGAGACAATACGCTGGCCAGAGCCCGGGACTTGGAGATCAGGCTCAACAGCCTGTCCCGCGATCCCATTGATATCGAGAGAGTAGGGGTCCGGGATCTACTGCTCAACCTGGATACTCTCAATGAGCTTATCGCTGCACTGGCAGAGTCCAGCGCAGAGGGAAGTGAAGTTGTCGCTGAGGGGCCGGCACCGACTCAGTGGGAGTTGCTCATACCTGCTTTTCAGTTGATGGAACTGGATATAGCGCGTCTGCAATTAGTGGATAGCCAGCTGGGGAATATTCCCCCGCTCTCCATTCAAGCCAATGCTCTATACCGCTGGCAGAATAAACCGGCACAATTATTTATCGATATCAGTGAGCTGGACGATTCCGGGTTTAATTTCGTCGTCAATGGAGAGACACAGGGTGAACGTTTTGTGATCGCCTTCTCCACCAGTGAGCTGAGCCAGGGTTTTGCCAGCCGCTGGTTGCAGCTGCCGGAAAATCAGCTGCTGGATGCTCGCGGCACAGTATCCTTGTACCGGCAGGGACAGCAACTACTGCTGGATATCGATTCGATCGCGGCCCCACTGGCGGAGCATCAACTGGATCTCAGCGGACGTATCGAAGTGGATATCAATCCCTGGCGCCTCTCTTCAACAGGGATTGGGCTGCGGGTGGATGAGCGGCGCAGTACCCTTAAAGGCAGTGTTAGCGCTGACGGCGTTAATGTGACGGCTAACCTCAATCAGATCCCGCTAAGCCTCTCCCGCCCCTGGCAGGAGGTTCTCGACAGCGGTTGGCTCAGTGCCGACCTTACCGTGCAGGGTACCCTGCAACAGCCCAGTATCAATGGCCGCTTACAAGCGGAGAGCCGCTATCGGCAGCAGCCCCTGCAACTGGAGGGACGGGTAGCTACCCGGGCGAGGGTGATCGATCTGCAAGCCCTGTCTTTGCACTTTGCCGCTGCTCGGGTCGAGGTGCTCGGCACTGTAGATACCCATTTGAAGGCTCTGGATTTGCGCGGCAAGATTGACGAGCTGGATATTGAAGAAATTCGCCGGCTAACGGCTGCACTACCCGAGGGCGGTAGTGTGGTGATTCCCACCGCCCTGTCCGGCAGCCTGCACCAGTTGCACTTGCAGGCTAGCGGCCCTTGGAAAAATCCCAATCTCAAGCTGTCTTTGAGTGCAGAGGGCGCTTACCACGACTTGCAGGGTGAGTTGACGGCAGCACTCAGTGGAGATCTGCATACGCTGACAATCGATGAGATGCAGCTTAGCGGGGAAAAACTCAAGCTGGATATCGCCGGTCAGCTCGATATTGAGCAGAAGCAGCTGGATGTACGCGGGCAGCTTGATGGCAGAGATATCAGCTTGCGGGATGATCTGGGAATGACCGATGCTGAGGGGGTGAGCCTGGGCTTATCGTCCGCAGTAACGGCGCAGGGGGCGTGGAGTAACCCCCAGCTCAAGATTCACCTGGAGTCCGACGGTGTCGCGCAGGATTACCCTTTTAACTTGAAAGGGGAAGCCAGTGGGGATATGGATCTAATTACCGTCAGCGATCTGCGTCTGGAATTGTTTACCAATGGTCACGGCAATCTATTTGGCCCCCCCGTTAATCGGGGCCCCCAGTCTCCGCTGATTGCTTCGGGTTTTGATAAAGGGGAGACAAAACCCCTGCAAAGCCAGAGCCGCCTGACAGCCCTCGCCGAAGATGCCCAACAGCTGGGTCGGGTGGGGGTGGCACTGCTACAGGCCGACGGCTCGATTGAGCCGCGACAGGATCGATTGCAAATCGATATGGGGGCACGCAACCTGCCGCTGTTTCTGGCTGACCTCGCCGGTGTTTCACTGCCCGACTCGCTGGAGGGGGAATTGAGCCTGGATGGCAGGGTTGATGGCGCAATTTCAAATCCACAAATCAAGGTCAATCTGGTCGCCAAGGGCAATTTTCGCCAGGAACCCTGGCAGTTGCAGGGCAGTGTAGATTACAGCGATAAGAGCCTGGTAACCGATAGTATTGAACTACTCTGGGCCGGTCGCAATCAGTTGTCGATACTGGGTAGTCTGAATGCCGAGCGTCTGGATTTAGAGTTGCGCGGTCAGGGGGATCTGTCGGATCTGGCCAAGCATTTTTCCAGCGGTAGGGCGAGCAATGGCGATGTCAGCCTCTATGCGAGCATTGGCGGTAGCCCAAAACAGCCTGAACTCGACGGTGAGCTGCGGATTAGCGGGGAAGCCCTGGGGCGAGGACAGGGGGGGATTCAGGTTCAACCGCTATCGATAGTGCTCGACTGGCAAACCGACAAGGGGGAATTGCGTACCTCCCTGCTTGCCCAGCACGGTGGCAGCAATGCGGTGAATAGCCAGATTAATCTATTGATCGCGCCACTGCTCACACAGTTATTTGCCGACAGTAAGCGCAAGGGCGGCCTGCAAAATGTGCCCTTACAGTTGCAGGGTCACGGCACTGCCGATTTGTCAGTGATTGCGGAATATATCGATCCCCGTGTCCACCGAATGCGCGGCTTGCTCAGTTTTAATGTCAAAGGTAGCGGCAACTGGCAGCGCCCCCTTTTAGTGGGGGGGATCGAATTGAGTGATGGCAGTTATGAACACCGCCCCAGCCACACTCGTATCGACGATATTAATTTCTCTGCACAGCTATCTCCGCAGGAGTGGCGAATTGTACAGGGGAGCGCTACGGACGGTGATGGGGGTAGCATCAATTTGGAGGGCGCCGTTTTCTTGCCTCCAGACAGCGCCCCCAGTCTTGATCTGGTGTTAAGCCTCAGCAAGGCCCACTTGCTTAACTCCCCAGGTGTGCGCGGTGCCATATCCGGTGATGCCCGCCTGTCGGGCTCTGCCCGGGATAGTAAAATTACCGGGCGCTTCACTTTGCAGCCACTGGCGGTACAGATCGAGCAGTGGATTGGCAGTAGTGTGCCGGAAATCCAGGTAGTGGAAGTTCAAACCGATGGCGTGCAAGTACAGCAATCTCCCCCGCTGTTCAGTGCAATTGAACTGGATGTCGAGGTTGTACTGGACCAGCAATCCTATGTGCGAGGGCTTGGGTTAAATTCGCAATTGCACGGGCAAATCGATATTCGGGGCACTGCTGCCAAGCCAAAAGCCTCTGGTGAATTGACCATCGTGCGTGGCAGTTTTGATTTGTTCGGTAAGAAGTTCGATTTAGACGATGGAGAAGTGCGTTTCGAAAATAATGAAGTCGCAATTCTGGTAAAGGGCATCTATGAATATAGCGATGGTGAGATAACGGCTGAGATATCCGGTACTGCTGCCGACCTCGATATTACATTTAGCTCTGATCCCTCGGCTTCCCAAGATGAGATACTGGCGCAGCTGCTATTTGGTAAGTCGCTATCCGATATTTCACCACTACAGGCTGTTCGCCTAGTCAGCGTTGTGCGCAGTTTGCAGTCAGGCCGCGCAGTGTTGGACCCCATTGCCAAGACGCGCGAATTATTGCACTTGGATACGCTCAATATCGAGCAGGAGGAGGGGGATGAAGGCGATGAGTACGCATTGAGTTTGGGTAAATATATTACCAATCGAATTTATATCGAATTGCAGAGAAGTACCGATCCCCTCAGCCCCTGGCAAGCGGAAATGCAAATAGAGCTGCGGGATAAACTCAATCTGGAGTTCCAAAGTGCCGATGACGGCGATAGTGGTTCCGGCAGTGTAGAGTTACAGTGGAAGAAAGACTACTAACCTAAGTGGTTTTAAGGGTAGTTAACTTTAGAACACAGTAACTCTGCGGCTCTAAACTATTTACAAGTGCTTCTGCACGTAATTTAAAACATCGGTGGGCGCAGTACTCTCTTCAAATCTATCTTGCAGTCTATAGGCCATTTGTTCCAGGGGGGCATCATTGTAGCCATAAGTTTGGATTTCAGTGATATAGCGCTTGATAAACGCCTCTGCCCCCAATAGCGACCACTGGTGGACATGAACCAGCTCGTGAAAATGGAGGGAGCTATCCCCTGCATAGGGCGCTTTAACAAAGTAGGTATCTTTATAGGTGATACCCGCTGCTTGCATATCGACAAAATCGCCCAGGCCCATTTGGTACAATTCGGGGAACTTTGGTTTTGGGATATCATTAACTACAACAAAGTAGCTGCGGCAGAGAAAACTTTCACTGTAATACCCGGCAAACTCTCCTCTGAACCGATCGCAGGATTGCCTTTTGTCCTTGAAGTCAATAAGTGTCTGATCGATCCATTGGTTTATCTTTTCTAACATCTATTATATTTCCTTTCGATTAACCTGGAGGGCGCCCCCTCCAGGCTGATGGTGACCATTCTATATAGTAAAGAGGTATCGCTCTCTAGACGTAGGAGTAGATCACTGAACTGCTCTCTTTCTTCTTTTTAAGATATTTTTTACAGGGGTAGTAGAGTATCGCAATCAGAACAACCCAATAGGCATAAGTTCTTAGTAAATTAGGCTCATAGCCTTCAGGCCATACTTTGGAGCCGTTGAAGAAATTGGTTGCAACACCGAACTCCAAGTAGCTCCATAAGTGCGCGGACAGATTGATAAGCGGTATGTGTAGTAAATAAAAGAATAAAGAGGCCTGGCCAAAAAGAAGTAAGATATCCAGCATTCGATTTTGTCGCTTTTCAACGATCGCCATAATCAGCAGAACGATACTCATGGTCATCAAGATGTAACTGAATGACATGGGGTATTTGGCGGTATTGATAAAGCCCAGGAATCCCTGCTGTGGGTTCCAATCATTGGGATCTCCAAAGCCGATCATTCTGACTGCAATAAATATCAAAGATAAGACGGCCGCCGTTAGCATAAGCAGACGCTCTCTTTGCTTATTTGCCATCTCATAGAGCAGTCCAAAGGCGTAACCCAGGTACATAAGTGCAAAGAGAGGAATGATACTGTAAATAGCAAAGATCTCTATATCGAAGTTAAAAACCCTAAAACCAGTGCGCACATGCGCAAGAATCCAAAGCCATTCATAGCCCCCGAGTAGTTGACGTATGAAGTCGTCATTTAGGTAGCCGTGCAAGGAGACTATGGCTAGGCAGGCGATAGTGGTCCCTATCATTGGCAGATAGATTAGGCCAGCGAGTATGATCATGGATACTCCGAGAGCCCAAATGACCTGCACAAAAGCGAAATTATAGGCAAATTGCCAAGAGATATTGACCAGGGTTAGCTCGAAGATAACGAGTACTATCCCGCGAAGTAGCAGAAATTTTGCCAGCTCGGATTTGGAATTAAGTTTCTTGCCGTGGAAGTATGCGCTTAATCCCGTCAGGAAGATAAAGCCCGGGGCACATATATGTGTAATCCAGCGGGTTAAAAATAAAGCGAGGGATGATTGGGATAAATCTAAAGGGTCAAACTGAGTTGAAGTCCAAAAATCTCGAGTATGGTCGAGAGCCATAATGATCACCAATATACCTCTAGTGATGTCTATTGCCGGATATCGCAAGTTGGTATCTCCACAGTAAGTGAACTTTATAGGGCTTGCCCCTCTATAGGGTTTGACCGCCTTGAAATTGGCTTGGTGGAATAAGAAGGCGAGCTATAAATATTATCTCTCTCGGCCGTTGTTTATTGTTGCTTGAGGATAAAGAGGCTGGCGTCCCTCTGTATTGTACCTATATTGTGTAGGTGACCAATGGGTTTTTACGGGTATGGCTGAGTAATGAAGGAACGATGGTGCAAGTAAGCTAGTTTTGTTTTTCCATAGTACGGGTTACAGAAAGCTAGCCTTTGGAGAGAGGTTCTTCTGTGGAATACCGCAGGGAGAGAATATACGGCGCTCAAGCTGCGCCCTTCCGATTGAAATTTGTAGTTTCTTTTGGTGCATCTTGAGTATGTCGCCCCAACTTAGTGGCGGCTATTACATACAGCCCTATCTGGGCGTGGGCCCTGAACATCCCCTTCAATAAGGCTTTTCTTGAGCTAGGGCCACTTGGCTTTAATGCCTTTTGCTTTGAACTCTTCTAAGATTTCTGGGTTTTTCTCATTATAAAAAATAGTTAACTCTTCCAGATTGGGTAGGAGGTCGGCGTCATCGCTGGATTGAATGTCAAAGTCGTCGGTAGTGCCACACCAGAAGGGAATGATTTGTAGCCAAATAGGGTTGCCGCCTTCCTGATGGAGGTTGGTGATGTCCGTTAGCCATTCTTTTCTGATTTGAATGGAGTTGAAATAGTGTAGGGCTTCAGGGATGGGGTCGTAACCCTCCTCTTCGATATCTATCTCTCTTTCCGTGTAAGTTTCAGTAAATTGAAAAATATCGAATTCAGGTTGTATTATTTTGTAGTCGTAGATCAATTTTTCCAGTACTAACAGTCTAAAATTTTTGTCTCTAAATTCAGCGTACTCGCTCATATTCAAGTGTCCTTATAGAGAGATTTTTATTTTGCATCGGGGTTGCCGAGAAGGGAGAGGGAAAGAGTACACTGCGTTCTGGGCTGTATGAGCCATGTATGGCGATTGCGCGCTGTTAATACTATCTCTCTCGGTCATTATCTCTTGTTACTGGGGGCTGGCTTCCCTCTATATTGTATCTATATTCCGCAGGTGGAAATTGCTTTCTAATGCTCGGATTGAATCTTGTTGGAACGGTGGTGCAGGTGGGGTATTCAAGGTTATTTTTATTGCCCAGTATACGATATTATTTGATTTTTCTTTGGGGCTCTACTGAAGGCCGGACCATGGGGGCGGTGATCTCGGCCTTTTAAGGTATAGATTGTTTGTAAATAAAGGGATTGTGTTCAGGGAGGCTTTGTCGACAGCTGCTCCAGAGCCCTAAATTCACAGCTGGGCTTTATCAATTTACTTTGATGTTGCCGTGTTGTGCCTGAGTCACTACGGTATAGGGTAAAATAATTGTATCTGCTGCCACAGAAAAGGCGGCGTCTATGGCGACTAGGGGAACACGATTGAGTGTTGATCCAGTATTTGTGGTTTTGCTGGGCTCGCTATTTAGCAGACAGAAGGAATAAGAGGTGCCGCTGTAAACTCTTGGAATACTTTCACAATAGCTTTTGTGGCCTCTATGGGCGATATCTACCTGATTGTCCCTTGGGTTAACTGTCTTGACGGTGGCACATGAGGCGCAGAGCAGGGAGGTTAATATTAAAGAGATTGTATGTTTCACTCATTAATCCTTGATGATGTGATTTGTTGCAGAGCAATAGAGTAGCAGCTTCTTAATTGGTTCCAAGTTTTTAAGTGCGCGGCTTATATTGTTAATGCTTCAAGTTTGAGTGATGTGTTGCGTAAAGAGCCCTTAATCCATTTCTTCTACATTGAATTGAGCAAATTGGAGTAAGTCTGGCCGTCAAATGGGCAGTAGTAATTCTGGACATCAAACAGTAGTAATTCTGGACATCCACCAAAGTAGAAGCTTAAAGGGTCAAGCCAATTGACACAGCACAGGCAGAATGATCAAAATTCTGGATATAAACACAGTAAAAGGTGAAAGTCCATGACTCTTCCGCGCAGCACGCAAATCTCTCTTGATGCGACCCCCTATTATCACTGTGTCTCCCGCTGTGTGCGTAGAGCGTTCCTTTGCGGTAGGGATGCGAAATCCGGAAAAGACTATGAGCACCGGCGCCGGTGGATTGAGGCCAGGATGCATAAGCTGGCCTCAATTTTTGCTCTCGATATCGCTGCCTATGCGGTAATGAGTAATCACACCCATATTGTGCTCTATATCGATACCTCCACAGCAAACTCCTGGTCCACTATCGAGATAATTGAACGCTGGCAACAACTTTTCAAAGGTTCTGCGCTGAGCCAACGTTATCTTCGCGGTGAAGCCCTGGATGCCGCCGAGCTGGAAAAACTTCAGGAGGTGACATCCCTTTGGCGCGAGCGCCTGGTCGATATCAGCTGGTTTATGCGCTGCCTGAACGAGTCCATCGCCCGCCAGGCCAATGCCGAGGACAACTGCACCGGTCGTTTCTGGGAAGGGCGTTTCAAATCTCAGGCCTTGCTGGATGAAAGAGCCCTTGCCGCCTGCCTCGCTTACGTGGACCTCAACCCTATCCGTGCCGGTATCGCTAAAACTCCAGAAGAATCCGATTACACTTCGATCCAGCAACGCATACACACAGCCATCTCAGGCCAGCAGCCCAAAAGCCTACTGCCACTGGTGGGCGGGGAGCGCCAGGATATGCCTAAAGGCTTGCCTTTTCAGCTGGATCACTATTTAGAGCTGGTAGACTGGAGTGGCCGGCAGCTTCATCCTAAAAAGCGCGGCGCTATTTCCGAAAACATCCCACCTATTTTAAATCGGCTGGGTATTTCGCCAAAACACTGGCTCTATCTAAACCGCAATTTTGAAAGCCGCTTTAAACGCTTGGTGGGCTCGGCGGAAGCGGTACGCCAGGTCTGTGCGCAGCAAAATAAACGCTGGGTGCACGGGCTGCGCGATTGCCAGCGCTTTCTTAGCCCCACCCCTTGCTAAATTACAGAAATCCGCTTATCAGCTGCCCCTAGATTTCGATTCTCCATTCTTTGGATGTCCTGTTTTGTTGTTCTCCAGAAGAGTGTCCAAGGATTGCCAATCTTTGGGTGTCCAGTTTCGTGATCCTGATCTATGGGTGTCCAGAAATGTTATTGCCGTTTCGTGGAAAGTCAGAACCCTTTTCCAAACTATGGGTGTCCAGAACTGTCTCCGCAGAACTGTCTCCGTCTCCGTGGGCGTCTCCGTGGGTGTCCAGAACTGTCTCCACGCTTTCCGTCCAGTTTCGCTTTCCAATCTGTGGGTGTCCAGTTTCGTGTCCTGTCCAGTTTCGTGTCCGCTAGAAGATTTACCAAGGTGTTATCGTGGGTGTCCAGAACTGTTTGTATCAATTGAATCCAGACGATTCTTAACTACTTGGTTATAGACGGAGTGGAATCCCCTATGGCGAGCCATAGGACTAATACCTTCATCAGGGATACGTAGAAAAATGCCATTTGAAGCTTCATCCAAATTGATTCCTACTTTCTGTAAAACAGGATGACTTTTCAATTGGCTTGGAATTATGTGTTGCGCTTGATAGCCAGTCCATTTGAGATTCTTATCAACCCCCATAGACTCAAGAAGATTTTGGCCTAGAATCCTCGAATTACCGCCGGTAACTACTCCTTCTGAACCAGACAACAAACGAACATCATCTGCAACATTTGCAAGTGAGCTGTTTGGAACAACAAACTATATTCTTTCTAACCCAATGCCATCGACTAATAAAGTCCTCAAAGAATCCGAAATATACTCTGCATCTTCAACATCTAAATCACCAAAATCAACTTTATAAAGCCCAAATCCTTTTGCCCCAGTCATCATGATTAAGCCCCCCCCTCCTTCATCATCACCAATAGCTAACGACTGTGGAATATATTCTTGTATTTGATATTCCTCATTCATCTCAATACAACCATCAGGGCTCCATATCCTAAAATATCTATCACTATCGACAAGAATCTCAACCTCTGTCATTTCAGCAACTATTTCACAATAATCCAATGGTAATTCAATGCTACTAAATTCTTTTAATGAATTAATATCATTCGAACTTGCCGCTTCCTCACTAGCTTCAATTTTTAAGCGTGAATTTAAGTTTCCAAGCATGCTCATAAATAACCTGTTACTGATTCAACTTTTGGTAAGGCACATTTAACTTTTCTAACATTTTATATTGTTGTTCAAGTACCTGATTTATGGTTTTCGGCTGAAAACCAGCTTGAGACATATCGTCGACAATGTACTGCAACTCATCTTGCAAACTGGAACTCCATTTTCCTTGCCCTGCATCTACACGAGCATTTCTACGGGCATTTTGTCCATTGCTGATGATTGTATGTGGTAAATCTTTACCAGTTTCTAGGGTGATTGATGGGGCTAAATCAGCGTCATACCCGAACTCAGTAAGATTTTCCTTAGCCCATTGCTGCTGTAACCCATGATGTGACTGTAGCCTTCCATCATTCGGACCTCTCCCTTTTGGCTTTGGTAAGGAATCCTTATGCGTCTTATTAAAATACACATAATTTGTTTCAGGTATTTCGTTTGGAACAGCAGCCTTCTGTACTTGTGGCCGAGCAATCGCATTAACTTGCCTATATGGACCTTCCTTCGTTGCAGTTAACCCCGACGGGTCCACCCACCCAACCGGATTAGGCACATACTGATAGCTATTCGACCCACCCAACAATCCAACCGGGTCCTGCTGAGTAAACTCCCCCACCTGTGGATCATAGTACCTAAACCGATTGTAGTGCAGCCCGGTCTCTTCATCAAAATACTGCCCCTGAAAGCGGATCGGCTGTTCTATCTGATTCTTGTGGGCTAGGGCAATATTGCCATAGCTCTTATAGGCAACACTCCAAACTACTTCACCTTCCTGATTGGTAAGGGTATCAGGCGTTCCCAGATGATCCAGGTGGTAGTGGTAAACCTGTTCCTTCTCTTGCTTGCCTTCCTTTAGTGCAACCGGCTTGAAGGTACCCGGTTCAAAGTAGTAAGTCCGAGTATTCAGGTCTTGCTGGGTGTGGATATCAGCTTTATTTTCACGAAGCAGGATATTCCCATCCCAGAGGAAATTGGTGTGTTCACTATTGCTGCTCTTACCAATACGACGGCCCAGCGGATCGTACTGGTAGTGAATCTCCTGCTGAAGCTGTTCTGCCCCTTCTTCCAGTTTGAGTTTTTCTACTCGCACCAACTGTTGGCGACAGTTGTAGTGATAGCGGGTTTGCAGCTTCTGCCCTTTGCCGCGCAATTCGGCGATACGGTTGCCGTGAATATCGTAGCGGTAGTAGGTATCGCCACGGAAAGCTAAGCGATTGCCTTTGGCTTGAGTGGCACTGGCTTGCTGTTTCGCTCCATCCTTTGAGTTGGCGGCGGCCAGAATATTGTGTGCAGGATCGTGTACAAAATACTCGGGGTTGGGGCCATCTACCTGGGTGAGGCGATCCAGGGCGTCGTAGTGGTAGCTGCGTGTGCCACGCAGGCTATCCTCAATTTTAGAAATCTGGCCAGCTTTGTTGTATTGATAGCCGCGCTCCAATATGGAGTTTGCACTTTGGGTTGGTTCAGAGACTGGGCCGCTGGCTTTGTTTAGACGCAACTTTTGCAGCCGTCCCTGAGGATCATAATCCCGCTGACTCTCCAACCCATTGCCGTGCTGGCGCTGACTCTCCCGGCCCTGTTCATCGTGACTGATGCTGGTGATCAGCTGATCGGTGTCACCACCCACTGGGCGGCGGTGCAGGCTCTGGAATTGGCCGGCGGGGTTGAAGGCGAAGTTGAGCACTTCGCCATCGGGCAAGGTTGTGGCGATACGGTTGCCGGCGGCATCGTATTGATGGGTAAGCTTCTCTTTGCCCTGCCAGTCCGCAGTGACGCGGCCATTGGCATCGTACTCCCAGCGCAGTTTGCGCTGGCTATTTTCCGCTTCGATTAACTGGCCGCTGCGGTTGTAGCGGAAATTGGTAATCCCATCTGGAGTCACTTCCTCCAACATACGCCCGAAGGGGTCGCGTTCAAAGATCGTATCGATACCCTTGCCGGTTTCTGTATCCGTGATCGCTCTTGAGGCGATCAGATGGCCGGCGCGGTTGTAAGCGTAGCGGGTTACGCGGCCGTCGAAGCCCACTTCTTCGATAAGGCGTTCGTTGAGGTCATATTTAAGCTGGTAGCGCTCGCCATTTTCATTGGTGAGTCCGATTAAGTTGCGCTCGCCATCGTAGTGGTATTCCAGGCGGCTGCCATCTGGATTGGTGCGCGCCTTAACCTGGCTGAGCCCGTCGTAGGCGTAGCAGGTGCTGCGGCCTTCGGAGTCAGTAATTTCGGCAAGCAATCCTTGGGCGTTGTAGCTGTACTGGGTGCGGGCACCATCTGGGGTAATAACCGCATGGATACGATCTTGGCTGTCGTATTCGTAGCGGGTGACTTGGCCGGGGGCGTGTTGTACTTCTTGCAGGCGGCGGGCCATATCATAGCGATAGTGCTGGCTGCGGCCCATGGGGTCTTGGATTGCTGCGAGCCGACCTTCCGGGTTCCACAGGTAGCGGGTGGCATTGCCGAGGGGGTCGGTAACACTGCCGATCAGGCCGACCGGGTTATAGCTGTAGCGGGTGCTGTTGCCGAGGGCGTTGGTGGTGGCAACGATCTGGCCGTTTTTGTTGTATTCGCGCTGCCAGGTATTGCCAGATGGGTCGGTGACTTTGCCAGGCAAGCCTTCGCTGTTGTATTCAATGCGGTGGCTATTGCCGGCGGCATCGGTCTTTTGGGTCAGGCGCCCCTGATTGTCGTACTGATAGACCTCTTCACGCAGGCTGCCATCATCGCTGGGCAGCTGGACCTTGGTCACCTGGCCCAGTTCGTTGTAGCTGTAGAGGGTCTCTGCGCCTTCGGGGTCGCGGTGATAAATGGGTAGGGCGCGCTCATTAAAACGGTAGCGTTCCTGCCCGCCACGGGTATCGGTCACCGTAACTCCGTGGCCATCCTCGTCCCAGGCAAACGTATAGTTGTAGGTAGCCTGACCATTGATGGGATCGCCCCACTGGCGTATACAGCGGGCCGAGGGACCCTCTCTATCCCATTCAAAGTAAAAGCGGTAGCCGGTTTTTAAAGTGCGCTTAGTAATAACATGCTGGTGATATTCATAGTGCTCACTGTAGCCATCCACATCGGTGGCTTTTATCAGGTCGCCTTCGTCACTGTATTCGTACTGAGCCAGTATTTTAATGCGGCCATCGCGAGTTTCTTTCTTTAGCTCACCCATGCGCAGGCTGTTGCGCTGCCCTTCCGGTGGGCTGATATGTAGGGCTTCGCCGAGACTGCTCTCGATACAAATCAGGCGTTCGCCGATATAGTGGAACAGGTAGTAGTTACCGTAGCCATCGCGAATTTCAGAGAGTTTTAGAGTGCCACTCTCGCCTATCGCTTTAAAGTGTTTTTGTACGCCATTTAAGGCGCCGTAGGGGCTTAGCACCCAGTGCTCATCGCTTACTTGGGTGAGGGAGAGTTTTTCCACCACATTGTGGCTGCGCCCGCTATTGCCCGGTGTCGGCAAACTAATTACCCGACCCTCGGCATCATAAAACTTTACGGTTTTATTACCCGGGACCAGGCGCTCGTTTAAGGTGTGCGCCCAGCCGTGGCCCAGACCAAAATCTTCGCTATTACTACTGCGATAAGATCGGGTCAGGGTTAATGGCAGCGGGCCATCCAGCACCGCATCCACCAGGGATAAAAACTCCTCCCCGGTTTTTAAGTTAATTGGGTCACCGCTGTGATAGGAGTCTTCAGCACTCTGTGTGGCGTCACCTTCAGGTGTCTGTCCCAGTGCGCCAGTGGCGTTGTCTGGTTCGTTAGTATTGTCCGCCGGGTTATTTTGCGCTTCATTTGAGTCGCTGCTGTGTTCATTGGAGTTTGAGGTAGTAATATTCGAAATATCGAGGCTACTTGAAGAGGTAGCGTCGTTCCTTAAACTCTCTTGTATATCAACCTCAAGGGAACTAAAGTCGAAGAAATTGGCGCCATCACTGTTGGATGCCTGTTGTTGCTGGCCGCCTCTAGCTGTCGCTACGTTGGACACCTGCTCGATAATCAGCCGATTCTGTATTAGGGCGCGGTGAATTTCCCGTCCATAGATGGATAAATGGCTCGGGGGCTCAGATGCGGGGCCCAGAGAAAGAGCGCCCGAGGTGTCAGCTGGGGTACTTGCAGTGAGCAGGTTATAGGAATTAGATCCCGGGTCGAAAAAGTGCTGGTAAATTTTCTCGATTGCTGCATCGTCAAACATCGAAAGCAAATGGCCGGCATCGGCTTGGATGGGAGTACCAGTTTGAGATGCCCAGCCCATACGGACTTCGTACTGAATACCTTGTTTATCTTCAATATTTATCAGCATTGTATTTCCTTAAGTATTCACGTTTAGGGATAACCTGGCTAAATACATGACAAACTGAGGGTGCTGGGCAACTATAAATGACTTGGGCGACCTGTTGATTTAACTTATTTTTATAAGGGCTTCTAAAAACATGATTCACTTGACTGTAAGTGTGTGATTGTTTTAAGTAAGTATTGGTGTCGATTAAATTCGATTTTTAGAATTGTTAGTGATTTTCTATTAAAGCTAATGGAATACTAACGTTTAGACTTCCCTCTTTGTTTGAATTTTTAAAGCTGGGAGCCCAGTGTCGCCGGATGATACCGGGCTCTGAAGTCAATTAGATGAGATTACCGTAAATTCTATAAAAGTAATAGGGTAGGGATATCGAAGATGAAATCAAAATTGTATATGTTAACTAAAATATATTGCCGAAATTTTTTGTCTATATGGGGTTTGTAAGTCGCTAGAAGTTAGTGCAGCTAGCAATAGTGAAGTACAAGGCTTGATCGACAAGCTTGTATTCGAATCCTGCGCTGGCGCGTGTATAGCGAAATCTGAATAGATTTCTGAGCCAGATGACTCTATTGACGTTAAAAGATTCTGTAGAGGGGGGATGTGCAAAGGGTTCTAGATAAGGGTTAAGTTTATTGGTTGACGTATAGATATCGGTAGTTAATCGAATGTCGCGGAGTAAAATACTGCCAACGACCACTGAGATTGATACAGTCAAGTGAATAGCGAATCTCTGCGACTACTGTGGGGATGGTCTTCACGAAAGTTTTAATAGCCTATTTGATGTTTTACTCTGAGCTTAATGAAGCTTGGTAATATCTAAAAGACCATATTGATGGTTTTTTATTGGGCAATCCCATCAATGCTGCATCGCTTGGCTGAGTTTTTTAAAAAATGCTGCCGGCTCAGATTGTTCTAAGTGAACATTGAGAATCAGCGGTCCGTCAAATCTAGAGAAGGCCTTTAAGGCGTCACCGAAATCTTGCTCGGTACGAACCTCGTAGCCATTTAGCGCTTTATTACCACCAAAAGCCTCGGGAAGAAGATGGTAATTCCAAGGCTGGATATCATTGTAGGGGTCTTTAATCCCCGGGTGTATAGCGCGCTCACAACCGTATTCTGCATTGTTAAGAATAATAAGGAGTAGTTTAATTTTAAAGCGAACTAGCGTTGAAAGCTCCTGGCCGGTCATTTGAAAAGATCCGTCGCCATCAATACAGATCACACGTCTCTCCGGGTTGGCAATAGCCATGCCTGCGGCTGCCGGGAATGCAGAGCCCAGTGAGGCCCAGTTGCCCAGCCCAGCGGTAGTATTACCTTTGCGCAAACGCATCCGCGTGAGATTAATATAACCTCCGGTATTTCCCGTTATTATGTCGTTATCGTTAATAAAGTGTGCCAATTGCTGGTACAGACTATTGATAGTTATCGGTAGCTTACGCTCTATTTTTAGCGGCTTGGTATAGGTAAAGGGGAAGGTTTCTGCATAGCTGCGCTCTGGCATTTGAAAGCCTACTTCAGCCACTCGCTCGACAAGTGCCGGAAGTAGATCCCGAAAGTAGACGTTGGGGAATTCTTTGGTAAAAACGGATACGGAATCTTGATTTAAAGCAATATTGCTCTCGGGGGATATTTTAGCTGAGAATACCCCGGTGTTGAATTCTGTTAGCGGCATGCCGAGATTTAACAGTAGATCTGCATTTTCGACTTTATCCCTTACGCTCTTTTCAGACATGCAGCCCTGATAAAATCCTATACAGTTGGGTAGATACTCCAGGTAGCCCGCTTTGGCGTCGAAAGTAGTTACGAAAGGGATGCGAGTGCTTGCCAGAAAAATTTCAGCGATGGTTTCCTGTTGATTTCTGTCAATAAGAGTGCCGGCAAGTGCGCAGGGGTTATTGGCGTTATGTAGTGCTTGTGTAATGTGATCCAGGGCTCTAATTAATTGCTTGGGATCGCTGCTTGGGGGGGAGTAGTGCCAGGGGGGAATATCCGTTAGTTGTCGAGTTTGTAGGTTAAAGGGGATTTCCAGGTAGACCGGCCTGAGCTCGGTTAGCGCAGTTTTAATGCTGGAGTCAATCACTTCGATAAGCGGGTCGCCTTCCCGCAGTCGCACGCTGCTTGCAGTAATGGGAGCAAATACTCTCAGGCTGGCGTCAAAATCAGTACCTACAGCGTGGTGCAGCAGCTTCCGGCTGTTTAAGTCTATCTCTTTGGGGGCGCCTACTAAGATCAGTAGTGGAACCTGCTCGCTAAAGGCGCCTGCCACGGCATTGACTGTGTTAAAAGCTCCGGGGCCGTAGGTGGCGGCAACAACGCCCAGGCCTTTTATGCGGGCATAGCCGTCGGCCAGGTAGGCGGCATTTAGCTCATTACATGTGCCGATATGGGTAACTGGGCTTTCATCTTTTACCATTGTTTCAAAGAAGGGCAGCACATAATCGCCAGGAATACCAAATATATGTTGAATGCCAATAGTGGAAAGGCGCGAGAGAATAAATTCTGACAGGCTAGCCATGCTCTGACTTCCTTGGCTTTTGGGGTCTATGACGTCGTGTCGGTTGGATGCATACCGGCCTGAGATTGACTCAATCTAGCTATTGTAGCTGCCTCTTTGGTGGATTCTTGCAGTAATTGGCGATTTTCCATTTGGGCTAAGGTTGGGGTAAAAACGTAGAAATATAGGCTTAGAACTTTTTGTAGCGTAAGGCGATGGCCAGGATAAAAAGGAAGCTGAAAGAAAAAATCATTGAGAGAGTGGTAAATTGAATAGGCGCTATTTCCAGATATCCCTGGGTGAAACTATAAATGGCTGAAATAAAGGCGAAGGAAAAAGTGAGCAATGCAGATGCCATTCCGTGGCCCGCCTTTATATCTGCCATGGCAAAACTGCTTGACAAGGGGTTGAGGAATCCTACAACAAAGCAGCATAGGTAGAGAGAGCTTAGCAGGGGAAATAGGTCGCTGTGGTACTGCGAAAATATAAAGGTGGTTAGGGGGATAAATAGTGTTATCAATAGCCTCAGTGTTGGCAGCTTGTCGGAGTTAACGAGTGCCCGGAAGGTGAATATGCCGAGGATATAGGTAACGCTCAATCCGGAAACCACCAGATTCATTTGTGCGTAGGAAAGTGTTGCTGCATGCTTCAGTATTCCGTGGATATTTCCGATAATGGTCTGCATCACGAGGGCGTAGCCAGCGCCTGTTGAAAGCATATTGAGCATGCAGGTTTTTGTGGTCAGACACTGTTTCCATACTTTTAAAATGGTGTTTAACGCCAATAAGGGCTGTTGGTCTCGCCTTAAAACCAGTTGCGAGATAACCAGTGTGACCGCTTCTACGGTAATCATTATGTAGTAGGCAATTCTCCAATCAATAGGGATAAAGGTGCGGGCTAAAATGGAAGATAGAATTGGAGCGACAATAACGGTCAGCGATATAAATGAAGTCCTTTTTTTAATGGTTGCAGGGGAGTTTGAGTGGCGCAGCATCACAGAGCGGCCGACAGATGAGTAGCAGCCCGTACCACCTCCCACCAGAGCGCAACCCAGATGAAATATGCTGAGGCTATGAGAATTGGCTATAGTAAAAAGCCCCGCAATTGACATCATTTGGGCGTATTTTAGGACACGCTCAGCACTAAAAATATCGGATAACATACTCAGCACAATGGCAGAAATTGAGAACATCAAGTAGAGGGTGCTGATACCTAAGTGAACTTGGCTGACCTTAACTTGCAGGCTGTTAGCGATGGTATCGCTCAAAGGCATGGATAGCATCAGCGTCATATAGCTGACAGCTGTCAGGGCATAGGAGAGGTAGTGGAAATTGGGTTCGCTGGTCTTGTTCAATGGCTTAATCAGGAACTACTTGGCTTTTAAGTTGATATAGGCAAAAAATGTAGTCCATTAGAGCGCTTTATGTGCTAGTCACTCTTTGTTTTGCGCCATAAACGTAGGCGCATTTTATCATGTTCTAGACAGTCTCTTTTCATTTATGAATTTGGGCAAGCGTAAAGGCTCTGTGAGGGCGGGGCTTTTACTTTTTTAGCGTGCGCTTAGTTAATAGTTTTTGTGCAGGTCAGATATACATCCTGATGGCCGTTGGTAAAGCTGATACCCTCCAAAGTTAGCGTACCTAGTCCAAAAGGAAGCCCCCCGGCTTTGCCGGGGAGGCACGCATAGTTTGACAGTTCCGGAAGTCTCATAGTAACTCCAATGTGTGAGCCGCCAAGCAACACACAAGGAGTTACCATGAGACAGGTGGATAGTTTAAGTCACACGAAATGGGAGTGTAAGTACCATATAGTCTTTATTTCCAAGTTCCGCAGGAGAGCTTTATTTGGGCAGATACGAAGAGAATCGCCTGCGGTATTCCATTAGTTGGCTCGTCAGAAAAAGAGTCTGATTGAGGAGGGGTATGTGATGATTTCTATCCCACCGAAATATACAGTATCTCAGGTAGTGGGATATATAAAGGGAAAGAGTGCAATCTGTATAATGAGGACATTTATAGGAAAGCAGAGGAACTACGTAGGCCAGTATTTTGGGGCTAGGGGCTACTTTGCTTCTACTGTAGGCCGGGATGAAAAGGTGATCAGAGAGTATATTCGTAATCAGGAAAAGGAAGATCAGCGAATAGACCAGCTGAGTTTAGTTTAAAGACACAAGTAGCCCCCTTGGGGGGGAGGAACGTAGTTCCGTACAGACCGCTTTGAGCGGTTTACAATTAAAGCCCCCGGGGGATATTTACTTAAAAGTCATGCCTGCTACACGCGCCTTTAGCTAGGCTCGCTGATCAGGTAGGTCTGCCTGTCTAAACTTATTATGCCTTGCCTGATCTAAAGTAAAAGAGGGCATTAATTTCTTGGCCCTGTTTTGTAATAAGGCCATCTTCAAATGGGGCGAAAGCCTCCTGTAGGAGGATCACCGTTTAATGGTCTCCATTAAATGCTAACTACTAGCAAATGGCAACTGCAAGACCGTGAGGTCTTATGGGAGGAAGCCGCTAGCAAAGCTATGAGCTGACGAACAGAAACATCCTATAAGGCTTAGCCTGGAGGTGAGGTGGCCAGAACTTCGTAACGGTAGAGCAAATGATGCAATTGTGTAGTGAAAGTTCACGTTCTTATCTGGGGAGATTGGTTTAACTTGTTACTGTGAATCTGTCAGTGTGGCCGCTGACTCATTAGTAGGGCTATCCTACTGATATGTTTCCTGTCGGATAAACTTGAGGTGAGGCACTGCCATGACACTTAGCTTAGATAAAGACCTACTCGACACTATCGTTGGGTAGAAATTCATTACGGATAGGGAACGGCCCATTGCGGACCCATACGATGGGTGGTGTGATAGCCGGTAGTTAGAAACTACCGGCTATCCGATTTAGCTAATTGTTACCCGGATAATCCTTAGTATATTTGTTTAAATCTTTTAAGTCAGCCTTAACAAAGTTAATCGTTGATAGTGAAGAAGGGTTTCCAAACTCGTATTTACCATTTTTAGCGGAAATAAATTCGACACTTTCAATAAAGTTCTCGCTATTCTCAATAAATAGCTTTAATGGTAGCTGGGTGGTGCTTCTAAGTCCGTCTAGTTTTCTGGCATTGTAATTTAAGTTCGACTCGCCACTCCAAATAACGAATGCATACTCGTGATCTTCTATTTTATAGAAATTACCTTTTGTAATTTCTATTAGCTTAATTTCCTCGCAGGAGGATTTTTCATAAGAGTTTCCGAGGCAATTTTTAGAAGAGGGTTTGTATACACCAACAACATCCGCTTCATTTTTAGTGTTTGTGCATGCCAGCACAGAAAGTGTTAAAGCTATTAATGATAGATATTTAAAGCTCATTTTATTCACCAAGGATAATCTATAGTAATTCTTGTTTTTTGGTCTACCCAATCGTAGATGAGTTTTGCGTCACCAATTTCGGTGTGGATGCAACCTCCCGTTGGACCACCATTGCCAGCGTAGGTAGCCGGATTAGGCCACTCATGAATAAAAATCCCTCTTTGCCCCCATATCAGAATTGAATAATTCATGCGGCAAGGGAGAGTAACGCCGTCATAATCACAAACATATTCCTGGCTAAAGTAAGGATTAACCTTTGTTCCTTTCTTGTTTGGATCAATGGTCATGTCTACAGGATATTTTAATTTTTTTCACCGAGGCACCTAAACGTTTTGTACCCTCTGCACTCCAGTGACCCTTCTCCAAGCTTGTTCATTGTGATATGTACCCGTTTCATTATATTTCCTTTTGTAGGTATTTGGGTTATGTTTTTAGCTAACGAGGCTGTAGGAAAACAGTTCCGGCGTGTACCTTTTGTTGTCATACTTTACCTCGTTTGGTGGTTTTACCATCTTAGCGAAGTATCCGGAAGTATTAGACCACTACAAGGTTCCACTACCACTCAGCATTCTGTTTTAAAATTTTTGTAATGGATTGTGCAATTTCCCATCGTGGAGTATTGCTTGAGTTAGTAAGGAGAATTAACGCATTTTGACTATCAGGGTAAGTAAGGATAAGTGATTTATAGCCTCTAATGCTACCTGGGTGTCTGGCGATTTTATCATTTGAGCTTTTATATACTTGCCACCCCAGCCCCATATATATTTCCCCCCAAGAGGTTTTTACTTGAGGCTCTAACATATCTTTGTATGTTTGTTTACTCAAAAGAGACGAATTGCCACTAAGTGTTAATGTAAGCCACAGGCTTAGATCGTGTACACTTGAAATTAATCCTTCGCTTGGGTTAAAAGATAAGTCATAAGGTCTCTGGTCTAATTTATCTATTAATTTGCCCTTGTATGTTGGTTCTGCTTCAGAAAAATAAGTATTTGCACCATTAAAATAACCACTTTTATTCATTTTTGCAGGTATCAAAATATTGGCATGCAGATACTTTTCATAACTCTCTCCAGAAGCAGCACTTATGATCGCACCTAAAATATTATAATTGGTGTCACTATATTCAAAACCCTGGGTTTCAGTATTTTTTGGTAAGGATTGTTTGACGGTGTCTAAGTATGAGCTTATTGTTCTTTGCTTTTCAAAATTCACCGGCTTTATTGCGTCATCTAACCCTGAAGAATGAGTAAGCAGCTGCTTAACAGTAATATTGCTATCTGTAAAGTCTGGCAAATATCGGCCTACTTTTTCATTTAGGTCTATCTCGTTTTTTTCTACTAACTGCATTATGGCTTGAGCAGTAAATAGCTTGGAAATTGAAGCTGTGCGAAACAGTGACTCTGAATTTGTAGCTTTTTTCTGCTCTTCATCAATAAAGCCGAAACCTTTAATGTAAGTTACTTCGCCAGATGTGATTACTGCTACGGACATAGATGGGATATCATTTTTTATCCGAATATTTTCTAGGGTAAGTGTCAGCTCATCATGAATACTTGCTTTATTGGCAAGTGCACTAGAAGAGGCGAGAAAAAGTATTGTTAAAATTAATTTATACACGGGGCTACCTTGTGGGACTTAACAGCTATATAGTAATCATCGTGATCACTATTATCCTGATTGCTATTCTGGAATCAATCCGACGCCGTGATTAGAAAACATTGCTTAGCTAAAAAATTTGCCCAATATTGGGTCGACTGTGCCAAGTATAAAAATAGTCACTTTGACTATTATCCATTTCAAATAAAGGCTGCCTTTGTAACTTATTGTATTTCATCAGATTTTTGTCTGATAAAGCTGTTCTACAGAATAACAGTCCTATGATTCATGGATGTCCTATATCCTATTGCCACGAGTTAAAGGACTGGGTTTGCCTACCGGTATGTTTCCAGTCGGATAAAGTTAAGGCAGCACACTGTCATGGCGCTACAGATGAGCAGCCGCTCGACACTATTGTTGGGTAGGGGTTCAACGGATGGGGAATCGGCCATTGTGGACTGGCACGATGGGTGGTGTGGGGGCCGATAGCTAGAAACTACCGGCTACTCAATTTATGCGCCTGTCCCTGCCTAATCACAGCGACATCTATGTGGTTACCAAATAGTACTTATTTACGGCTAGCCCACGGAGATTTATTTTCAAAAGTTGAGATATACAGGCTCTCAACTTTATCGCGCGCCCACTGGGTTTTGCGTAAAAACTTGAGCGAAGACTTAATTGATGGGTCGCTCTTAAAGCAATTGATATTAATCCTATCTGCCAAACCATCCCAGCCATAATGCTCCTGCAAACGTGTAACAACTTTCTCAAGAGTAATACCATGTAGCAGATTTTTTGGTTGTTCTTTACTCATTCTTCAATCAATACTCTATGTTTAATGACGCATAATTCCGCGAGTATGAGCGAAGTACGCATCACTGTGTCCCATGCCTTGCGTTGGTACGCCCAGCATGGGCGTGAACTAATGGGGTGAAAGTCCTCTGTAGGAAGATCACCATTTAATGGGTTCCATTAAATGCTAACTACTCGTGAATGGCAACTGCAAGACCGTGAAGTATTGTGGGGAGGAAGCCACTAGCAAAGCTACGAGCTGACAAACAGAAACATGATATAAGGCTTAGCCTGGAGGCGAGGTAGTCAAGGATACCGAAGCCATGTGGTCTAACGGGTAGAGTAAATGATGCAGTTGTGTAGCGAAAGTTCACGTTCTTATCTAGGGAGATCTGTTTAGCTTGCTACTGTGAAACTGTCGAGTTGATCTAGACACCCGAGTTGATCTAGACGCCCACTGAACAGAAGGTATAAGCCGCCAGCCCTATTGACAAAGGGCGAAAACACTACAGAATACTGGATATTAATCCAGATAAATGTATGTTCAGCTGATGACTCTACCCCGAAGCAGTCAGATATCTCTTAATGCAACCCCTTATTACCACTGCGTATCCCGCTGTGTGCGGCGAGCATTCCTTTGTGGTCGGGATACTGAATCAGGGAGAGATTACGAACATCGGCGTGAATGGATTGAAAATCATATGCGGCAATTAGCCGGGATTTTTGCGCTGGATATTGCCGCCTATGCAGTTATGAGCAATCACTACCATGTAGTACTCTACATCGACAAAAAATCTGCTGATAAGTGGTCTCTTGCGGAGGTAATTATCCTCTGGGAGAAGCTGTTTCGGGCTCCCTCTCTGGCTCTGCGCTATCTCAAAGGCGATACCCTCGATCACTGTAAGCTGAAAAAACTAAAAGAAGTCACTGCTATATGGCGGGAACGCTTAACAGATATCAGTTGGTTTATGCGCTGTTTAAACGAGTCTATCGCCCGGCAAGCCAATGCTGAAGACAAGTGTACAGGCCGTTTTTGGGAGGGGCGATTTACGTCGCAGGCTTTACTGGATGAAAAAGCCCTCGCCGCTTGCATGGCCTATGTAGACCTAAACCCTATCCGTGCTAATATTGCCAAAACGCCAGAAGACTCTGGTTACACCTCTATTCAACTGCGTATTCGCTCTGCAATCACCGCTGAGCAACCCAAAAGTTTACTGCCGTTTGTGGGAGATGAGCGCTTAAGTATGCCAAAAGGGTTACCTTTTCAGCTGGGTCATTATTTCGAATTGGTGGATTGGAGTGGGCGGCATCTAGATCCCAGAAAGCGCGGCGCTATCGCTGAGAATACCCCTCCCATCCTTGAACGCCTGGGTATTTCACCTGAGCACTGGCTTTACCTGAACCGAAATTTTGAAAGCCGATTTAAAGGTTTGGTCGGGTCGGTTGAAGCAGTACGGAAAGCCTGTAACTTGTTGAATAAACGCTGGGCCCAAGGTGTGCATGATTGCCAGAAGTTTCTCTCTTACCCTTCATCTCAACTCAATTGAATCATTTTTTATCCCGCCGATCGATCCCCGTCCGCCCTGTGTGCTGAAAGCTCTGCACATCAAAAATAGACAAAATACTCCGCATATTCGTGCTTCGATGCTCCTCTGGCGAGCATGGCTTTTTATTTTGCCGTTTTCTCCCTCTCCTACATGATTCATGAGCATGATTCATGGGCGTCCTATTTGTGCAATGGGTGTCCTATTTGTGCTATTTGTGTTCACCGTCAATTATGACAAGTTCAAATCATAATCCCGCTTTGCTGCAAATTTAATCGAATTTAGAATTCCATCGATATCTTGGAGTTTCTCATCGAAGACTAACTTCTGCTCTTCATCGGTTGTCATTTCTGACATCTTTTCAAGGCGCTCCTCGTAGTGCTTAAGCGCTTCCCAAAGAATATTATATTCGCTGATAATTGGGTTTATCCCTCTATCCGACATTCTTAATCTCCTTTCCGTTTAATTTAACAACCTTAGATCGATCAAGCCCGAACTCCTCAATAAACCCCAAATATTTTTTGAGAGACATAGTTGTTTCTGGTTCAATCATATAATGGCCTTCATGTCCGGGGCACGATTCATGGGTGTCCTATTTGTGTTCCTGCATACCATTGCTTCCACGTTTTCATGTCAATTTTTAACGCCGCTGCTGCACACTTGGCTATTTCGGGTGTTCCTAACTCAGATCCATCAGGAAATCCTGATGAGTGCACTGGAGGAGAAATAAGGACAAAACTAATTAACAATTTTTTCATCTTTGAGGCTCCATTTTGGTTGACGAGGGTGTAGAAAATTCAGTCCTCTTTTCGTATTGTGCTTCTACGTGAAAAATAGCCTACCGTCAGTGAAAACTAAATCAGAATTCACGTAGAATTACTATATGTGGTCAATCTTTGATCATACTTGAAGGGCCGTAGATGTACATTAGTTTTTCTACAGCCTGAGCGCCCAGTACACGGGCGGCCGAAGCAAAGCGGAGGCCGTCTAGCCTGCAATTCTGCTGGCAATCGTGCTGTTGTTTGTTAAACAAAAGATCTAGACACCCATCAAACAAAAATCATAAGTTGCCAACCCTGTTGGGCATGATCCATGGGTGTCCCATTTGTGTGTTATATTACGTTACTATTTGATGCTTGATAATATATGCGCTAATTTTTCTTTTGTTTTTCTTATAGGTAATTGTTGAGATAAATCTATCTCACCATTACTTACAGCTGTTTCAATAGATTTTTCCATTTTTTGGCAGGCTCGTTGAAATGCAACTTGATTGCCCTTGGATAGTTTTTCATAACAAGAACTGTAGAAATCACTGTACATATCTACTTGCCTATATTTATAAACATCGTTATCTAATCTGTCTAATAAAGCGTGAGCTTTTGAAAACCCTTCAAAAATTTTATGAGCCTCATTTTTCGTCATTGTGACCAATAAGTGTAACCTAGCCTGTTGATTATCTATGTTGCTTGTATGGTATCTATCTTTCTTCCTTGCAAGGGCATACGCCGAGTCTAGAAATTGCTGAGCTTTTGAGTATTCTTTGAAAGTTATATTGGCCATTCCGTACTGTAGCCAAAAGTGAGGGTCACTTTTAAGCCAATTAACTGAAACTTTTAAATTCTCATAGTATCGCTTTAAGTTACCTTTCTTATTTGTATCCGACAATAATCTTTCAACAAAGGAGAATCTTAAAGTTGCAAGAAATATAGTTCGCTGCTCATAATCTTTTACTCTGTATTCATTAAACCGTTTAGCAATCTTCTGTAAAGTAGATGTGACATACGAAGGAGAAAAATGATGCCTAATAAGAGATAAACAAAACAAACTAGATTTTGTTTTTATCCCATCCCGATTCATATGGAATAAGTTTTTGAAGTTTTTATTGTTTTTTAGGGTTGATGAATATATCCTATCATTACCTGATATATCAGAAATAATGCTGCTTTTACAAGGTATGTCAAGTACTTCAGCTAATGCTATAGAAAATATAGTATCCTTGATTTCATTGTCATCCATTAGTGGCAATAGTTCGTTTGAAACTCGATCTCTAAATTGCGGGGAGTTAAACAAATTTAGTAAGGTTAAAGATAGCTGAGAGTTATTTTTAGTTCTTATAAACCTGACTTTTTGATGATTTGATAGCCCCGCTTTATCACCCCACATACCCAAGTTATCAATAATATCTACTAAAGCTAAAATTTCATTCTTGGCTAGTTCATCAAGGCAAATTTCACTATATTCAAAATTTATTTCTTTTAAATGGGGGCGAAGTCGTTCATGTTCTGCTGTACGAGATGTAGCGATAACATTAATGTTATCAGGCAATGAAAGTGAATAATGTTTTAGTAGGTCAAGATATCGCTCATATCCATCTAAGGTCACTATGACTTTTTTACCTAATTTTGAAAGGTGATCAATGTCAGAAATATAATCACCTTCGATGTCATCTACGAAATAACATTCAAAAGAGCTTGCGGTTAAATAACTATGAAGTTGAGATGTTAAAATACTTTTACCATTACCCATATCACTATATAAAACAACGTTTTTACCACCGACTACAAACTCTTTAATCAAATCTAAACTTTCCCTCACTATAAGAGAAGGAATCACTTGCTCACTTAATACTGCGTCATCAATGGAAGCTGAACTTATATGACCGAACATTATCATAGCTTCCACGTCAGCATCTCTGACATCAATCTTATCGTGAGATAAGTCATATGGAGCTAGGGACTGGAGGTGATACTCAGAATCATACCCAGAAATACTTTCTGAATTTTCTTTTATTAATTCAGCGAAACCTTCTACTCCAATAGGAATAATGTTGCCGAATTTGGATAAGGTAAAAGATGTCTTAGGGTTAGGGTTCTCACGTGTAATAAAATAGGTTTTTTCTTTTAGTTCACTATTTTCAAACAATATTTTTTGAATCTCAAGATCATACATTGAGTAACCAACAAAAACTATTGCACTACACCGATCTAGATCTTTTTTAAAATAATAATGCCAGTCTGATTTTGTAAAAGAATCAGGGGAAATGTAAGACGAGGTGGATAATTTGAAAGTGGATTCAATACTATCTTCATTTAAACTATCAATTGAACCATTCAAATGTATACACAAGCTTTCTTTTTTATAGTAAGTATCCGTTGGGAAGCTAACGTCAATGCATTCAACTAAGTTTCCTGCCTTGGCTGATGCCATCTCGATACTTTTATCATAATTGGTTGTATAAAAACGACGCCATTTAGCACTGCAGATCTCGTCATGAATTCTATTGGTTTGTGTGAGCGTGTACTTTTCTTTAAGGAACTGAATTAGGTTAGATACATTGTGGTTTTCAATGTAATAGTCTGTTGCAAAGCGAAGGTCATCGTCTATCGGGAAGCCTCCCAGTTTACATATTTCATTAGCCAAATCCTTAGCAGCAGACGGCTCTTCGTCATTTACATTTTTTGTCAGGCTAGAGAAGCCAGCCCCTGTAAATAATATTGCTTGACCTGTTGAGATATGTTCAATTAACTCACTTGCATTAACATCTTGTTTTTTTAATTTTGTTCTATCTATGCCAATGTCCAAAATGCACCATTCCTTTTTAAGTGATATAACATTTATATAGTAATAATTCTGATCACCATTATCCTCATCACCATCCTGGAATCAATCTTACGCCTTGCCTAAAAGTTGCTGTTCAAATCAAAAACCTACCTGCTTTTATGTCAATCGTAACAAATGTAAAAATGATTACTTTGGTTACATATCCCAAGTATGGACTCATCTATTAATCAATAATATTTCAACAAATTTTTACCTATCAAAGCCGTTCTGAAAAAAATAATGGTCAAACTGATCAAAAATATCTCGGTGCAGCCTTTTTATTACTTGCCGGGGCTAACACATATAGAGCTGGTGTTGAGCAAAGCAACGGCCTGGCTGTTTGCAAAACTAAAGAGCCACTGAATGATTTCATGGTGCCTCTGGCTTACAGAGCGATTCAACTCCGCATTGCGACTTCCTTAAAGATCTAGACATTTCTGCGTAGCTGCGCCTTGACTGTGAACTGTTCTGTAAGTCAGAGGCATCAAGGAGTTGCTCAGAGGTTCCTTATGTGCGACTTCTCAACCAAGGCATTCTTAGAGAGATATTTAAAGCGAGCCCAATTGGCCTCATTCCCTCTGGCCCCCACTTTCCTGACTTATAAGTCTACAGCCCAAAATGGTCAGTTCCGTTTATGACTAGTTCCGATACCGTCCAATCCATACACTGGTAGTCAGAAACGAGAGAGACTTATGAAGATTGATGCAGCAGTTTGCTCCAGTGCGCGATTGGCCCGAGACCGGCGCTTTGATGGGCGCTTCTATACCGCAGTGAAAACAACCGGCATTTTCTGCCGCCCGATCTGTCCCGCTCGGCCACCGCTGGAGCGCAATGTCACTTATTTTGAGACTGCGGCGGAGGCGGCCAATGCGGGCTTTAGGCCCTGCCTGCGCTGTCGCCCCGATTCTGCGCCGGGCAGCCCAGCTTGGGGGTTGGTTTCGACCACCGTGCAGCGCGCTTTGAAACTGATGCGCAGTGAGCGCGAGCCTCAATCTGTAGAGCGGCTGGCAGAGCGTCTCGGAGTCAGCAGCCGCTACTTGCGCCGTCTGTTCTCTGAGCATCTGGGGGTAAGCCCCTTGGCGGTTTGGCAAACCGAGCGGGCACTGTTTGCTTTTCGCTTACTGCGAGATACGGACCTGCCTATTGCTGAAATTGCCTACGAGTCTGGTTTTAACAGCTTGAGACGCTTTAACGGCGTATTCAAACAGATCTATCAGCGCACTCCATCCGAGGTGCGCAGGGAGGCACACGCAGCGCGCGCGGAAAAGGCGAGTGCCACACGGGTACGGTTGTACCTGGATTACCGCCCGCCATTAGATTGGCAACAACTCCTGGCTTTTTTGGGAACCCGCGCTTTGGCCGGAGTAGAGCAGGTGGAGGGGGAGGTCTATTCACGCAGTTTCGAGCTGGATGCCTGTCGCGGCGTGATGGAGGTCTCCCACGATCCGCAACGCAATCGCCTGGTGGTGGAGATATTTGGCCAGGAAGGTGGGGCAGGGTTATATCTACTGAACCAGCGCCTGCGCCGGCTGTTTGATCTGGATGCGGATATTGAAGAGATCCAGACGGTATTAAATGAAGATCCACTGCTGGCAGATCAGTTGGCGAAGAATCCGGGCCTGCGCTTGCCCGGTGCCTGGGACCCATTCGAATATGCACTGCGGGCGATTCTCGGTCAGCAGATCAGTGTCGCGGCGGCGACCACTATTGCCGGACGTATCGTGGCCCGCTACGGGGAGTCTTTTGTGGATGATGCTGGCAGAGAGCGGTTTTTATTCCCAACGGCGGAGCGTCTCGCTGAGGCAGACTTTGCCGATCTGGGCTTGACCCGGGTTCGGATGAAAACCCTACAGGAGTTTGTCGCCGCAACTTTGGATGGCCGTGTGAGTTTTGCCGATCAGTCCCTGGAGGATTGGTGCAGCCAAGCCACGGCACTGCCGGGTATTGGCGATTGGACAGCGCATTATATTGCTATGCGCGGCCTGTCGATGCCGGATGCTTTCCCTGCGTCGGATTTGGGTATTCTACAAGCCCTGGGCAGTGATGGTGAAAAGGCAAAACCCAAGCAGGCCCTGGAGCGGGCAGAGCAGTGGCGGCCCTGGCGGGCATATGGAGCCATTTTGTTGTGGCAGTCCCTGAAATCTGGAGAGAAAAAATGATTGTCTATGAGAGTTACACCACGGAATTGGGGGATGTTGCCATCGCGGCCTGCGAGCAGGCGGGAGAGGGGCTTTCCCGAGGTATAGTTGCACTCCAGTTTTATGACGATGAACGGCCATTGCGTTTGGGGGCCGGTTGGCAGCGGGGAGCCTCGGAGCTGACGGATTTGGCCGCCCAGCAGTTGCGGGAATATATCACTGGCCAGCGCAAAAGCTTTGATTTGCCTCTGGCGCCAAAGGGCACTGAATTCCAGCGCCGGGTTTGGGATGCGCTGTTGCAAATTCCCTTTGGCGAAACCCGCAGTTACAGCCAGCAAGCCCAGTGGCTGGGCCAGCCACGGGCTATTCGCGCGGTGGCGCGGGCCAATGGTGCGAATCCAATTGCTATCGTTATTCCCTGCCACCGTGTAATCGGAGCCAATGGCAGCCTTACCGGCTACGCCGGCGGCCTGTCTTTGAAAGCGCGCTTGCTCACCCTTGAGGGTGCCAACTTTGTCCAGCAGGGCGAGCTGCTCTAGCGGGTCATATTGGGAAAAGCGCAATCATCTCTCCCTAGCCACGGCCTCTTTGGCGCGAGATAATAAGCGGTTCAAAGCCATATTGAACCGGAGGCCAAATGCTGTACAGATTGGGGGATAAGCAGCCACAACTGGAAGGTGAGGGCCACTATGTTGCGCCCGGTGCCCATGTGATTGGAGATGTGCGTATGCTTGCGCACAGTTCCGTATGGTTTAACGCGGTGGTGCGCGGTGACTGTGCGCCGATCACTATCGGTGAATACAGCAATGTACAGGATGGCTCGGTATTGCATGCCGATGTGGGTGTGCCATTAACCATCGGCACCGGTGTCACCGTAGGCCATAAAGTGATGCTGCACGGCTGTGACATTGGTGATTACAGCCTGATTGGTATCAATGCCGTGATCTTAAACCGGGCCAAAATCGGCAAGTGCTGTATCATTGGCGCCAATGCGCTGGTGACCGAGGGTACAGAAATCCCCGATTACTCTATGGTGCTGGGCTCTCCCGGCAAGGTAGTAAAATCTCTCGATCCCGCCACCTACGAGCTGCTCAAAGCCAGCAGCGATCACTATGCGGCCAACGGCAAACATTTCGCCAGTGAGCTGGTCCCGCTTGAGGCTAAAGATGTCTGAACAACCGGTAAAAACCGTGCAGCCGAAAGAGCGCCCGGTGAAATCCCCCTGTATCTCCGTATGTGCCCTGAATGAGCAGGACCTGTGCGAGGGCTGTTTTCGCAGTGGTAACGAAATCAGCCGCTGGGGCTCCATGAACAATGATGAGCGCCGTGCAGTGTTAAAGCTCTGCACCGAGCGCGCGCGGCAAATGGGCCGAATCTGGTAAACAATCGATAGCGCTTTGTCGGGGCCGGGCCTCGCAGGGCCCGGAACTAAATGCGACTATGACCCAACCCTTTGTCCACCTAAGAATTCACTCAGAATTTTCCCTGATCGATGGCCTGGTAAGAATCAAGCCGGCCATCGCCCGCGCCCAGGAGCTGGAAATGCCGGCCCTGGCGATTACCGACCAGTGCAACCTCTATGGGCAGATTAAATTCTACCGGGCCTGTTTGGGCTCCGGTATCAAGCCGATTACCGCAGCGGATTTTTGGCTCAGCGAAGGCGGTGAGGGCAAGCCAACGCTGATCACGCTCTATGCGATGAACGCCGATGGCTATCGCAATATTACCGAGCTGATTTCCCGCGCCTGGATGGAGGGGCAGTACCACGGTAACGCCTATATCAAGCGCGAATGGGTTAAGGAGTACAGCGAGGGGGTGCTGATGCTGTCCGGTGCCAAGTACGGCGATGTGGGCCGTGCACTGGTGGCGGGGCGCCGCGCCCAGGCGGAGGAGCTGGCACGGGAGTGGGCGGAGTTATTCCCCGGCCGCTACTACCTGGAGCTACAGCGCACCGGTCGCGCCGGCGATGAGGACTACCTGCATTCGGCGGTGAAGTTGGCCCAGAACCTGAACTTGCCAGTGGTCGCCACTAACGACGTGCGCTTTATGGACGAGAGCGAGTTCGAGGCCCACGAGGTGCGCGTCTGTATTCACGAAGGCCGCGCTCTCGATGACCCCCGTCGCGAACGCCGTTATTCTGCGCAGCAGTATTTCCGCACACCGGAAGAGATGTGGGAGCTGTTTGGCGATATTCCCGAAGCCCTGGAAAACACTGTGGAGATCGCCAAGCGCTGCTCCGCACCGATCCAGCTGGGTAAGTACTTCCTGCCGGAATACCCGATTCCCGAGGGTATGACCGAAGACCAATTCTTCGAAAAGGTCTCCTATGAAGGTATGGAGCGGCGCCTCGCGACTATCCTCGACAAATCCGCTGCGGACTATGCCGAGCGCCGCCAGGTCTACGAAGACCGCCTGCGCTTTGAGCTGGATATCATTATCCAGATGGGATTCCCCGGTTACTTCCTGATCGTAATGGACTTTATCCAGTGGGCCAAAGACCACGATATTCCGGTGGGCCCGGGGCGGGGTTCCGGTGCCGGCTCCCTGGTGGCCTACTCGCTGGATATTACCGATCTGGACCCGCTGCAATACGATCTGCTGTTCGAACGATTCCTGAACCCGGAGCGGGTGTCGATGCCCGACTTCGATATCGACTTCTGTATGGAGAAGCGCGACCGGGTAATTGGCTATGTTGCGGATAACTATGGCCGCCAGGCGGTGAGCCAGATTATCACCTTCGGGACCATGGCCGCGAAGGCGGTGGTGCGAGATGTGGCGCGGGTGCAGGGCAAGTCCTACGGCCTCGCCGACAAGCTGTCCAAAATGATTCCCCCCGATGTGGGCATGACCCTGCAAAAGGCCTTCGACCAGGAAGAGATCCTGCGGGAATTCCTCGATCACGATGATGAGGGCCAGGAAATCTGGGAGATGGCCCTGCAACTCGAAGGTGTGTCCCGTAACGTGGGCAAGCACGCCGGTGGTGTGGTAATCGCCCCCACCAAGCTCACCGACTTTGCACCGCTCTACTGTGACGAGACCGGCGCGGGCCTGGTAACCCAGTTCGATAAGAATGATGTGGAAGATGCGGGCCTAGTGAAGTTCGACTTCCTCGGTCTGCGGACGCTGACCATTATCGACTGGGCCAAGCGCATGGTGGACGAGACCCGTGCGCGCGAGGGTGAGGCCCCCCTGGATATTGCCGCGCTGCCGCTGGACGATGAAGAAACCTTCAAAATGCTCAAGAGGGCAGAGACCACGGCGGTATTCCAGCTGGAATCCCGGGGTATGAAGGACCTGATCAAGCGCCTACAGCCGGACAACCTGGAAGATATGATCGCCCTGGTGGCCCTGTTCCGTCCGGGTCCGCTGCAATCGGGCATGGTTGATGACTTTATTAACCGTAAGCACGGTCGCGCCCAGGTGGCCTACCCGGATGCCAAATACCAGCACGAAAAACTGCAACCGATCCTGGAGCCCACTTACGGGGTTATTGTCTACCAGGAACAGGTGATGCAGATCGCCCAGGAGCTGGCGGGCTATACCCTCGGTGGCGCCGACCTGTTGCGCCGGGCGATGGGTAAAAAGAAACCGGAGGAAATGGCCAAACAGAGGGCCACTTTTGAAAATGGGGCAAAAGAGCAAGGAATTGACCCCGAACTTGCGATTAAGATCTTCGACCTGGTAGAGAAGTTCGCAGGCTATGGTTTTAACAAATCGCACTCTGCGGCTTACGCACTGGTGTCATACCAGACCGCTTGGCTGAAAGCGCACTATCCCGCCCAGTTTATGGCGGCGACCATGTCTTCGGACATGGATAAGACCGATAAGGTGGTGACCTTTATCGAAGAGTGCCGAGCCATGGAGCTGGTGCTGGTGCCGCCGGATGTGAACCTGGGTAGCTTCCAGTTCTCGGTGGATATCGACAATCGCATTATTTACGGTCTCGGTGCGATTAAGGGCCTGGGTGAAGGTCCGATTGAAAATATTATTGCGGCGCGGGAAGAGGGCGGTCCCTTTACCGACTTGTTCGACTTCTGTTCGCGGGTTGACCCGCGCAAGGTGAACAAGCGCGCGCTGGAGGCGCTGGTGCGCTCAGGGGCACTGGACAGCATAGGCCCGGATACCAATGGTGCCGACGGCCTGGATTACTCCCGCGCTGTGCTGTTTAACGCGCTGGATGAAGCGGTAAAAGCGGCGGAGCAGCAAAAGGCCAATGCCAATGCGGGCATGATGGACCTGTTTGGCGAGGTGGTGCCTCAAGCATCTGAAGGCGATGTGTACGAGGATTTCCGCCGCACGCGCTGCTGGAGTATCCGCGAGCGCCTGGAAGGTGAAAAGAACACCCTGGGTCTGTATCTCACCGGGCACCCGATCGATGAGTATGCCGGCGAGTTAAAACACCTGGTGAAGGCGCGAATCGCCGATCTGAAACCCGGCCGCGAAGCGCAAAAAGTTGCGGGCCTGGTGGTGGCGATGCGGGTGATGAAAACAAAACGCGGTGATTCCATGGCGATTGTTACCCTGGATGACCGCAGCGGCCGTATTGAGGCGGCCATGTTCAGCGAGGCCTTTGGCGAACACCGCGATAAGTTGGCCAAAGATGCACTGCTGGTATTGGATGGACCGGTTGCCACTGACGATTACAGTGGCGGCCTGAAGATGACAGTGAACGGTGTTTCTACGCTCGATGAGTTGCGCCAGAGCCGGGTGACCGGGGTGCACTTGCGAGTGGATAGCGGCGGTGTGGCGCCGGGGCTGGCCAAGCGGCTGGCCGCCTGCCTGCAGCCCTATACCGGTGGTCAGTGTGGGGTCAGCCTTGAGGTTTCCCGTCACGACGCCCGGGGCCTGTACCGACTGCCGCAGCAGTGGAATGTAGAACCGAATGACCAGATGGTCCAGTCCCTCAGGGAGCTGCTGGGGCGTGAGCAGGTGGCGCTTCAATACGCACAACGGCGTTAAAGTTCACCGGGCTCGACTGGTTGGTTCTGTACAGTTAAGCTATGCGGCTGTGATAGCCCGGTGGCATTAAAAAGAGTTAAAGGCGCAGATTTCATGAATTTCAATTTTCTCGAGTTTGAGCAGCCAATTGCGGAGCTGGAAGGCAAGATAAAAGAGCTACAGCTTGTGGGCGATGACAACGAGCTGAATATCGCCGATGAAGTTACCCGGCTGCGGGAGAAGAGTCGGTCTCTGACTGAGTCCATCTATTCCAACCTGAGCCCGTGGCAGGTGGTACAGGTGGCTCGCCATCCGCAGCGCCCCTACTCCAAGGACTATATCGAGCGCCTGTTTACCGATTGGGACGAGCTACACGGCGACCGCCACTTCGGTGACGACAAGGCGATTATTGCCGGTATTGCGCGCTTAAACGGCAAGCCGGTGGCGGTGATCGGTGAAGAAAAAGGCCGCTCCGTTAACGAGAAGGTTGCGCGCAACTTTGGTATGCCGAAGCCGGAGGGCTATCGCAAAGCCCTGCGCGTTATGGAGATGGCCGAGCGCTTTAAGATGCCGGTGCTGACCCTGATCGACACCCCGGGAGCCTACCCGGGTATCGACAGTGAAGAGCGCGGCATCAGTGAAGCCATCGCCCAGAACCTGGCGGTGATGTCCCGCCTGCGCACGCCGATTATTTGCACCGTGATTGGGGAGGGTTCCTCCGGTGGCGCACTGGCGATCGGTGTGGGTGACCAGCTAAACATGTTGCAGTACTCCACCTACTTTGTGATCTCCCCCGAGGGCTGCGCCAACATTATCTGGAAAACAGTCGAGAAGGCGCCCCTGGCCGCCGAGGCGATGGGGGTGACTTCCAGCGTGTTGGAAGAGCTGGGCATTGTGGATGAGACCATTCCCGAACCGCTCGGCGGTGCCCACCGGGATCTGGATGCAATGGCCAACAGCCTTAAAGATCGCCTCAGCGAGCAGCTGGATCAGCTGAGCGGCATCCCCATTGATGAGCTGCTGGAGAAACGCTACCAGCGCCTGATGAGCTACGGCAACATCATTTCTTAAACGGTCTTTTTTGCCGCAGTAGTTTCCCGAACCGCGCCGAGAATATGAATTTTAATTCTCTCGGCTGCGGTTGCAGTTTCCCCTCTTATTCGATTTGTACCCGCGCGCGCTCTTTTGCCATTTCTGCGCTGGAAAACCGATTGTTGATGTTGTTCGGTTCGCCTGACAAGTGAGATTTTAGGCTCGTTGAAAGCGTTCCAGTGGAAATAAAGCCTCAAAAAAGTGGGTGCTTTTGTGGGGTAAGCTTCCCCAATTTTTTTACGCCCGACTATTCTAACAGTGGCTGGTCTGGCGCTTGCCGGCAGTGGTGTGTCCACGCTGCCCCCATTTTGAACCCCCTTATCGAAAAGCCCTCTGAGGCGGCGCTGCCTCCGTGATAGAAAGTACCGACAATAAAGATTGGTGCAATAGGCATAGGCTTGCCCGGATAAAAATATCCGCCGGTGAGTTGAAGTCTCAGGATTAATAATTATGGCAATAATGCAGAGTAATACAGCAACGGATGCTGCCCAGATACCGACCGGTGACCAGTCGGGGCACAGATTTGCCCTGGTGGCGCTGACCTCACTATTTTTTATGTGGGGCTTTATCACCTGTCTGAACGATATTTTGATCCCCTACTTGAAAGGGATTTTCGACCTGAACTATGCCCAGGCAATGCTGGTACAGTTCTGCTTTTTCGGTGCCTATTTTCTCGTTTCTCTGCCCGCCGGCGCCCTGGTCAGTAAAATTGGTTACCAGAAAGGGATTGTGACTGGCCTGAGCATTGCGGTAGTGGGCTGCCTGTTGTTTATTCCCGCAGAAAGAATGGAAGTCTACGCACTGTTTCTCGGTGCCCTATTTATTTTGGCTTCTGGTATTACTATTTTGCAGGTTTCTGCCAACCCTTATGTGACTGCGTTGGGTGATGAGCGCACGGCGCCCAGTCGCCTGACCCTGACCCAAGGCTTTAACTCCCTGGGCACCACTATCGCCCCGCAATTTGGCGCATTGCTGATTTTACCTGCTGCCGGCGTTGCAGCGGGTGCTGCCAGTGCCGCCGTGATTGAAGTGCCTTACCTGATCCTGGCCTCTGCGCTGGCGGTCCTGGCTATCGTTTTTGCTTTTTTGAATTTGCCGGCAATTGTCAGCAGTGCAACTTCTGAGTCTGTTGCCAACACTGAAGCTGCTTCCGCCTGGAGCCACCGTCACCTGGTGTTGGGCGCGATCGCTATTTTTGTCTACGTAGGTGCCGAGGTTTCTATCGGCAGCTTCCTGGTGAACTTTATCGCGGAAGATTCCATCGCCGGTTTGGAGGAGTCTGAAGCTGCCTTCTATATCTCCCTGTATTGGGGGGGCGCAATGGTCGGTCGTTTTGCTGGCGCCTTGGTCATGCGCTTTATTTCTGCCGGCAAGGTGCTCGCAATCTGCTCTATCGGCTCCTGTGTTCTGCTGCTGATTACCGTTATGGGTAGCGGCTACCTGGCGATGTGGGCGGTGCTGGCGGTGGGCCTGTGCAACTCGATTATGTTCCCGACTATCTTTAGCTTGGCGCTGGCCAAGCTGGGCCGCTCAACCAGTCAGGGTTCCGGAATCTTATGCCTAGCCATTGTGGGCGGTGCCATTGTGCCGCTGTTGCAGGGTCTCTTGGCTGACCAAATTGGTATCCAGTTGGCGTTTATTCTGCCGATCTTCTGCTACCTCTATATTCTCTACTACGGTCTCGCAGGACACCGTACAGATAAGCGCGCTTAAGTTTTCTCATCTTCTCTTCTGAGCTCGTTTGCCGGCATTTTTATGCCGGCTTTTTTATGCCCGCAAGAAAAGGGTCAGCTTGCTGGGTGCTGGGTGCTGGGTGCTGGGTGCTGGGTGCTGGGTGCTGGGGTGTAGGGAGAGGAGGTACTGGCGATCCCTGCCAGTATTAGAAGGGTTAGGAGGCTTGGGGGGCGGTCAAGTCGGATTGCTTATTGGTGTCGAGAAACTCTTTAATCGGCAGGCGGTAATTGCGGCTGACTTTCAGCTTTGCACCGCTGCTCAGGGTGAGGAAGTATTCGCCTTTGGTCAGAACTTTGATATGGACAATAAAGTTCAGGTTGACCAGTGTGGATCTGTGGATGCGTTTAAAGGTGTCCGGGCAGAGCTGTTTTTGCAGATCTTTAATGGTGCTGCGCATAACATGGGTTTCCCCTTTGGCATGTACGCACATATAGTCCCCGGCGGCATCGATCCACTCGATATCCGGCTGGTTGACCATGGTAATACTGCCCCGGTCTTTAATGGCGAGGCGCTGATTGGTCACAGGGGCGCTGCTGTCGCCGCTTGGGGTTGGCTTGGCACTGTTTTCGAAGGAGCGCAGCAGGCGGTTTTTTTCTTCCTGGTGGCCATCTTCGCCCTTGGACAACAGCTGCGCCTGGCGTTGTTGCGCCCGCTCCAGGGCGGTGTCCAGCCGGCGCGGGTCCAGGGGTTTGAGTACATAGTCAACCGCGTGGACCTCAAATGCCTTGAGGGCGTATTGGTCGTAAGCTGTGGCGAAGATCACCAGGGGCATGGTGTCGGCCTGTAGGTTGCGCACCACATCGAAGCCATTCATACCCGGCATTTGCACATCGAGAATAAGAAGGTCCGGGCTGTGCTCCGAGACGGCCTGAACCGCTTCCCGGCCATTGCGACAGCAGGCGAGGATATCCAGATCCTTGCGTTCTTCGAGCATACTTTTTAGCAGCCGTAAGGCCAGGGGTTCGTCGTCCACCAGTACGACGCTGAGCTTGCTCATTGAACTTCTCCCTGTGTCAGGTGGGTGGTTTGATTGGACAGTTCCAGTGGAATATTAATAAGTACTTGCATTCCGCCATCAGAATTTTGGTTTTGCTCTATCTTAAAATCTTGCGGATAGAGCGTGGATAAGCGTTCGCGCACATTTTTGAGGCCCACCCCCGTTGAGGAGGCTTCCGGGTCACAATCGCTCGTCAACTGGTCTGGGCAGCCGGTGTCGCAGACCTCCAGTATCAGGCGATGATCGGTGCTGTGTGCATAAATACCGATAGTGCCCCCCATTTCATTGGGGGCTATGGCATATTTCACTGAGTTTTCTACCAGTGGTTGCAGCAACATGCTGGGCACTTGTGCGCGGCGCACGGTTTCATCGATCGATAGCTCGACAGACAGCCTGTCGGCAAAGCGGGTTTTCTCGATCTCCAGGTAGAGCAGTACCGCTTCGATCTCGCGCTCAAGCTCAACTTTCTGCATCGGGTCTTCCTTGAGTGAGAGCCTTAAGAAGTCGCTGAGGCGCACAACCATTTCCCGCGCTTCGTCGGCTTGCTGAAAGCGAATTAGCGCGTTAATGGAGTTGAGTGTATTGAATAGAAAATGTGGGTTGAGCTGGTAGCGCAGCATTTTGAGCTGCGCTTCATTGGCAATAGCCTCAGCCTGAAGTCTGCGGAGCTGCTCCCGTTCGTGTACCGCCGCGACCTCTAGCATTTTTTTGTGTTCTATATTCAATAGGAAGTGATATTTTACCCCGCAGTACAGGGCACTCCAGAATAAAAATACAAATAGAGAGGCGTAATACCAGCCGCCGAATTCGGACCAGATTGAGTGTTCGCCGCTGAGGCGTATATAGGCCTCCATGCGAACTAGCGTCCATATTCCCGAGATAACCGCGACCGCCAACAGGTAAATAACGGTGCGGAAGGCAAGCTCCGACTCCCAGGCAACATCAAAAATCGGTTTTAAAAACAGGGATAGCAAAAATGCAATAGCACACTGGAACAGGGTGTTGACTGGCTCGAAGTGGGGCCACTCGGTAGGGGAGTGCCACAGTGTCAGGGAGAGAAAAGTGACCAGCAGTATGCCAATCCAGCTGACCAGCTGTAGTTTCCAAAACCAGCGGGTAGACTGAATTTCAGTGTTCTGTCTCGTGTCTAGACGGGTCGAGTACTGCATGGTGTCCCGCATATTTGGTATTGTGAAAAGGACGGGATAGACGCTCATCGTCGCGTTCATTATTATCCGCGAAATATTACCCTGCTGAAACGTGACCCGCCAGAGGGGAGAGCGCCATACATCCGGCTTACCCCTGGGAAAGTCCTTTTTATCTGATTCCGGGGTGAATAGTCGAGTAATTTTCGGCAATCTCGATTCAGAAGACAACTCCCCCCTCTTTTTTAAGGGCGATTTAATCGGCCTGGCTTTCTACGATATCAAATTTCAGTGGTACTTCTGTTTGTTCGGTTGGATACTATTAGGTTGTCTATCTGGTCAATGACAGTAATTTGGAATTTGGCAGGGCAGATAGGTAGTTGTCGTTAATTGTGGTAAAAATATACAGTGCCCGATGCCTATTTGATGTGTTGATGTGCCCACAATCGCGGGAGTGAAACAGACTTCTGCTGAGCAGTATGTGGTGGCGTACAAATCCCGGGTGAATGTAATAGCCACTGGTTAGAAATAGTTTAGTTTTGGGGATCGGTTTCCGATGAGCCAGATGTTGCCGGAATCGGGGTTTTCCTCGAGCGAGATGGCTAAATATGATACTGATACCCGCGCCGGAGCAGCGGCCGGCGTTGCGCCGCGCCATATCAATTTAATTGCACTTACGTCCCTGTTCCTGATCTGGGGATTTATTACCGGCCTAAACGATGTGCTGGTGCCGCACCTGAAAAACGTTTTTGAGCTGAGCTACACCAAGGCGGTCTTGGTGCAGTTTTACTTTTTTGCCGCCTATTTCCTCGTGTCTGTGCCGGCGGGCATGCTGTTAAGGCGGGTTGGCTACCAGCTTGGGTTGGTATTGGGGCTGTTGGTGGCCTGTGCGGGTTGTCTGGTCTTTATTCCCGCTGCCCGCTTGCAAATCTATGAAGTCTTTTTACTGGGCCTGTTTGTTCTCGCCTCCGGTATTACCCTGCTGCAAGTCTCCGCGAACCCCTACGTTATTGGGCTGGGCAGTGCCCGCACAGCCCCCAGCCGGCTCAATCTCACCCAGGCTTTTAACTCTCTGGGCACCACGCTGGCACCGGTGATTGGCGGTGCAGTCTTCTTTGCCGGGCTCACCGTTGCAGCAGATCCGGATACGGCGGCGAGTATCATCGAATTTAGGGCCCGCGAAGCGGCGTTGGTAGAGACCCCGTATTTCTGGCTGTCAGTACTTCTCCTGGTGATGGTGGCTTTCTTCTCCTGGATCAGGCTGCCGGCGGTTCCCGAGCACCAGCAGGGGGGCGCGAGTGGTCACGATGTGTTTTCCCTGTGGCGTTTCCCCCGCTTGACTCTGGGGGCTGTGGGTATTTTTGCCTATGTGGGCGCAGAGGTGGCTATTGGCAGCTTCCTGGTCAGTTTCTTCGGCGAGCCTTCAGTGGCGCGGATGGCCCCTTTTGAGGCATCAAAATACGTCTCCTACTACTGGGGCGGGGCGATGATCGGGCGCTTTGCCGGGGCCTTTTTGCTGCGCTGTGTCTCAGCAGGGAAAACATTAGCGGTGTGTGGTCTGGGCTCGGTGGTACTTATTGCCGTTGCGATGATGGCTTCTGGTCCAATTGCGGTCTGGTCCATTGTTGCGGTGGGGCTGTGCAATTCGATTATGTTCCCGACCATATTTAGTCTGGCCCTGCGCGGGCTGGGTAGGCATACCAGCCAGGGGAGCGGTGTCCTGTGTATGGCCATTGTCGGCGGTGCAATTATTCCTCTGCTCCAGGGCGTGCTGGCGGATAGTGCCGGCATCCAGTATTCATTTTTGGTACCTCTGGTTTGCTATTGCTACATCGTTTACTACGGTGCTTTTTCGCGAACTCTGCGCGGTAGCGCGGTGGAGTAGAGCGCTCCTTTTTCCCTTCCGCCTCGTCTGTGATTTGGGTCGGTCCATCGGATTTCTCTTGGCCTGTAGCAGCAAGTGCTGCAATTTGTTGCCATTGCGAACTGTGCCCACAGAATAGCCACAAGTTAGTTTTGTGGCTATTTGGTGATGTGGCACTGCTAGAGCTTGATTCCAATAATGGCTGGAGCTTGGGGCAATCCTCAATATTTCAGTTCAGTGGAAGCAGACCGTGTGGGCCTGTCAGGGCAGTTGATGCGCGGCATAATAAATATGGCGATAGTTGGTCGCGCTGGATGCACAGCTTTGGGAGAGTTTTCCCCGAAGGTTTGCCCGGTGTTGCCCGTAGAGCCGGTTAACAAGCGTGGAATAATTTTGGGAGTTATTCGTGAATTTTAGTAAGCGATTTTCGCTGGGCTTTGTGCTCTGTGCCTCTGTGCTCGCCGGGTGCCATTCCGAGAGTCAACAAACTGAGCCAAAAGCCGATAAAGCGCAGGCTGGCACTGGCACCAGTGCCGCCGAGGGTATCGACAACTGGCCTGAACTAAAGCCAGCCTTACCGCGCGATGGAAAGCTGGAAGCCCAAATTAGTGAAATCATGTCCCGCATGTCTCTGGAAGAGAAAGTGGGGCAGATGATCCAGGCGGAAATCCGCAGCGTTACCCCTGAAGATGTGAAGACCTATCACCTGGGTTCCGTATTAAATGGCGGTGGCGCCTTCCCGAACAACGATAAGTTTGCCACGCCGCAAGACTGGCTCGCGCTCTCCGATGCCTTCTTTAAGGCTTCTATGGATACTTCCGATGGCGGCGTTGCGATTCCGCTGATCTGGGGTTCCGATGCGGTTCACGGCCACAACAATGTGATCGGTGCGACCCTGTTCCCGCACAATATTGGCCTGGGGGCCGCCCAGGACCCGGAGCTGATCGAGCGTATTGGCAGCGCTACCGCCCGCGAAGTGGCGGTGACCGGTATCGACTGGACTTTCGCTCCCACCGTCGCGGTAGTTCGCGATGACCGCTGGGGCAGAACTTACGAGAGCTATTCCGAAGATCCCAAGATTGTTGCGGATTATGCCGAGGCAATGGTGAAGGGGCTCCAGGGTGAAAAATCCAGCGCTGAATTCCTGCGCGGTGAAAACCTGGTGGCCACTGCCAAGCACTTTGTCGGTGACGGCGGTACGACACGCGGTATCGACCGAGGTGACAACGCGGTTCCGGAAAAAGAACTGGCAGAGGTCCATGCGGCGGGTTACCTGACGGCTCTGCCGGCGGGGGTACAGACCGTTATGGCTTCTTTCAATAGCTGGAACGGTGACAAGCTCCACGGCCACAAATACCTGCTGACCACCGTTTTGAAAGAGCGCCTCGGCTTCGATGGCTTTGTTGTGGGCGACTGGAATGGTCACGGCTTTGTGCCCGGTTGCACTGTAGAGAGTTGTGCGGCGGCGATTAATGCCGGTCTCGATATGTTTATGGTGCCGGCGGACTGGAAAGCGCTGTACAACAACACCCTGGCCCAGGCCAAGAGCGGTGAAATCGGTGCAGAGCGTATCGATGATGCTGTTCGCCGTATCCTGCGAGTAAAAATTCGTGCGGGTCTGTTTGATCGCAATATGCCCCTGGCAGGTAAGGATGGCATCCTGGGTAACCCGGAGCACCGCGCCCTCGCCCGTGAAGCGGTACGCAAATCCCTGGTGTTGCTGAAAAACAACGACAAGCTGCTGCCATTGGCTGCGGACCAGAATATCCTGGTTGCCGGTGACGGTGCGGACAACCTGTCCAAGCAGAGCGGTGGCTGGACAATTTCCTGGCAGGGTACCGGTAATACCCGCGCAGACTTCCCCGGCGCGACTTCCATCTTTGAAGGTATTTCATCGGCGGTTAAAGCCGCTGGCGGTGAAGCGGTGTTGAGTGCGGATGGCAGCTTCTCAGAGTCCACTTTTACCAATGGCAAGGCACCCAAGGTTGCTGTTGTTGTATTTGGCGAAGAGCCCTATGCAGAGTGGCACGGCGATATTACCAACCTGGAATACCAGCGCGGTAACAAGAAGGATTTGGCGCTGCTGAAAAAACTGCGTGAGCAGGGTGTTCCGGTAGTGAGTGTTTTCCTGTCCGGCCGTCCCCTCTGGATTAACAGTGAATTGAATGCATCCGATGCCTTTGTCGCCGCCTGGCTGCCTGGCTCTGAAGGGGCGGGTGTTGCGGATGTGCTGATTAAAGGCGCTGATGGGGAAGCCCGTTACGACTTTACCGGCAAGCTGCCATTTAGCTGGCCGATGCACAGCTATCAGAATGTCCTGAATCCATACCACGACAATTACGAGCCACTGTTTGAGCTGGGTTATGGCCTGGCTGCCGAGCAGGAGTCCCTGGTGAGCAGCGAGTTGCCGGAAACCAGCGAATCCCATGCCGGTGGTGGCCTGGAAGAAGCCTGGTTGCTGGTCTCCCGCCCGCAGGCTCCCTGGGTGCTGAATATCGCTGAAGCCGGAGCCGAGGCTGTCTCTGTACACGGCAACTACGCAGTGAGTGGAGAGGATGAGAATATCACTGTCAGCTCTATCGACATGTCGTCTCAGGAAGATGCCCGCCTGATTACCTGGAAAGGCCTGCGTTCCGGTGCGGTTCAGCTGTCGGCTGAATATATGCAAGACCTGAATGTCTACCTGGAAGAGAAGTCTGCGCTGACCCTGAATATCCGTGTCGACCAGCCGGTTGAAAAGCCAGTACTGGCCACGATGAACTGTGGTGATGGTTGTTCTGCCAAGGTGCCGTTGGAGTCCGCACTGAAATCCATGGAGCAGAAGAGTTGGACCCGGATTTCTGTAGACTTGCAGTGCTTCGCAAAAGCGGGTGCGGATTTTGGCAAGGTGTTTAGTGCCTTCGGTCTGGAGAGTGAGGCGCCAATGGCCATTGCAGTTGCCAACGTTAAGCTGACCCCAGAGGCGGGAGTTTCTGCTGATATTCGTTGTGACGGCTAAGTTATAACAGGGGTAATTACCTGGGCCACCAGCCGGCGTCAATCACGCTTGATGCCGGTTGGAGGCTGAAACAATTTGTTCTCACAGGAACAGTGCCAACGAGATGTTCTTTCCCGTTGGTATTTCTTTGCCTGCCTGGCGCTTCTATTTTATCTCCGCTATTTATTTCGCCCCGCTAATTTCCTGTAGGAGATTTTCTCAGCCGAAATTTTATTGAGTGCTATTTGCTTCCTGGGCGCTGCTTGCCACAGGGTTATTGCTGCAAGAAGCACTCGGGTTTGATTTCAATATTATTTGATGTCTCTGGGCGATTAAAAATATATACGCTGACAAATAAGCCTGACTCTTTTTTCGGCATCAAAGTCTGAGGCTGTGTCTGCGCGAGCAAGTCGGTGCGCAAGTGCTGGGGGTGGCGGCTTATCTGCCTCTTTAGCGATAAGAGGTATACTGGCGGAAACTCAGATCTTGCCCGATGCCCTGTGAAAAATGTAAGCCCTACCGAAAAACTCCCCACCCTGTTAAAGCATGCACTGCAATCTCACCCGCTCAGGGGGCAGCGCTGGGTGGGATTTTCAGGTGGGCTGGACTCCACGGTGCTCTTACATCTCCTGGCTAGCTGCCAGATCCCCGTGTGCGCACTGCATATTCATCACGGCCTAAATGCCAATGCGGAGGTCTGGCGGGCTCACTGCAAGGCGTTTGCTGAAAGTCTGGCGGTACCCTTTACTGCAATTCAGGTCGAGGTTGATCGCAAGGACGGCGGTTTGGAGCAGGGTGCCCGCCGCGCCAGGTACCGAGCCTTTGACCAGGCGATGTCTGCAGGAGATCAAATTCTGCTCGGCCATCATGCGGATGATCAGGCGGAGACTTTCCTGCTGCGCCTGATGCGGGGCGCGGGTGTGCTGGGGTTGGCCAGTATGTCAGAGAGCCGGCTTATCGGGCGTGACAAACACTTGCTGCGGCCCCTGCTCAAGGTTGGGCGAGCAGAGTTGGAGCAGTGGGCGGAGATGCACGGCCTCGATTGGATTGAGGATGATAGCAATGCGGATGAAGCCCTGGAGCGCAATTTTTTACGGCATCGAGTGATGCCGCTACTCAATCAGCGCTGGGGGGTGAGTCGCCAGGTTGCGCGGGCAGCGGAGAACCTGAGGGAGTCCGCAGAGCTGCTGTCGGAGTTGGCGCTTACTGACCTTGTGGCGGCGAACTTAAGGGAAGAGCGTTTCGGTGAAAGTCTGGCCCTGCCACACTTTTTTAGCCTCAGTGAGGGGCGCCGTAAAAATCTGATGCGACACTGGGTGCTGCGTCAGGGGGGGCGGTCGCCGGAGTCTAATTTGCTAAAGCAGGCGCTCTGCCAGGTGGCCTGTGCGGCGGAGGATGCGCAGCTTGAAGTCAACTTGGGTGGGCGTGTGGTGCGGCGTTTTCGCAATCGTCTCTATCTGACACCTGAGTTGGCGCCGGTCGCCAGTGGCACCGATAACTGCTGGCACTGGGATGGCCGCGCCGATCTACCACTGCCCGGGGGCAGCGTCCTTCAGTCGCCAGCGGGTTGGCCGCTGGCTGACTATAAGGTTTGTTATCGCCGGGGAGGGGAGCGCGCCCACCCAATAAGCCGCCCAAAGTCACAGGCGCTCAAGAAGCTTTTGCAGGAGTGGGCCCTTGAGCCCTGGCTCAGGGACCGTGTTCCACTAGTATTCTTGGAGGGGAATTTGGTGGCTGTCGCGGGGCTCTTTTCGTGTAAGGCAAGCCGCGCCATCCCGGACAAACCGCCCAGCTGGCGGTTTTTCGATTGAGTGTTGGGGGGCTTTCTGCTACCCTGGCGCCCCGTCTCAAAGGCACCGGGAGAAGCTGGATTATCCGCCCGGGCCAGCCCTGTAAGCTCGACATTCATCGAGCGCTCAACTGACCAAGGTTTTGCATGACGCGCTATATTTTTGTAACTGGTGGCGTGGTTTCCTCGTTGGGGAAAGGTATCGCCTCCGCCTCTCTGGCCGCCATTCTCGAGGCCCGTGGCCTCAAGGTTACCATCCTCAAACTGGACCCCTACATCAACGTAGACCCGGGTACCATGAGTCCCTTCCAGCACGGCGAGGTGTATGTCACCGAGGATGGTGCCGAGACTGACCTGGATCTGGGTCACTACGAACGCTTTATCCGTACCCGGATGTCCAAGCGTAACAACTTCACCACCGGCCGCGTGTACGAGACCGTACTGCGCAAAGAGCGCCGTGGTGACTATCTGGGTGGCACCGTACAGGTGATCCCCCATATTACCGACGAGATCAAACGCCGCGTTGTAGAAGGTGGCCGCGATGTCGACGTCGCTATTGTTGAAATCGGTGGCACCGTAGGTGATATCGAATCCCAACCGTTCCTGGAATCTGTGCGTCAGCTGCGTGTGGAAATGGGCACCAACCGCGCCCTGTTGATCCACCTGAGCTATGTGCCTTTCCTTGCCACTGCTGGCGAAACCAAGACCAAGCCGACTCAGCACTCTGTTAAAGAGTTGCGTTCTATCGGCTTGCAGCCGGATATCCTGCTGTGCCGTTCCGAGCGTGAGATCGATGAGGACTCCCGCCGCAAGATCGCACTGTTCACCAATGTTGAAGAGCGTGCAGTTGTACCGCTGCCCGATGCCAAGACTATCTACGGTGTACCGCGCTTGCTGCACAGTTACGGCCTCGACGATATCGTTGTGGAAAAACTGCAGCTGGAATGCCGGGCGCCCGATTTGTCCGAGTGGGATGAAGTGGTCGATGGCAAGCTGAATCCTCAGCACGAAGTGAAAATTGCCATGGTTGGCAAATACATGGAGTTGCTGGATGCCTATAAGTCCCTGATTGAGTCCCTGACCCATGCGGGTATCAAGCATCGCTGCAAAGTGGATATCGACTTTATCAACGCTGAAGACGTTGAAGGTGAGAACGGCATTGACCTGATCAAGGATGCCGATGCAATCCTGGTTCCCGGTGGATTTGGTGAGCGCGGTTTAGAGGGCAAGCTTGAATCTGTTCGTTACGCTCGCGAAAACAATATTCCTTACCTGGGCATCTGCCTCGGTTTACAGTCTGTGGTTATCGAGTTCGCGCGCAATGTGCTCGGCCTCGAAGGTGCCAACAGTACTGAATTCAATACTAAAACCCCGCACCCTGTTATCGGCCTGATTACCGAGTGGATCGATAGCGAAGGCAATATCGAGAAGCGCGACGAGCAGTCCGACCTGGGTGGCACCATGCGTTTGGGCGGCCAGGAGTGTCGCTTGGCGAAAGACACCAAGGCTCGCGATATCTACGGTGCAGACGTCATCGTAGAGCGTCACCGCCACCGCTACGAAGTGAACAACAACTACGTTGATCGCCTGCAACAAGCCGGTTTGAAAATTGGCGGCTGGTCAGCAGACGATACCCTGGTAGAAATGGTTGAATTGCCGAACCACCCCTGGTTCGTTGCCTGTCAGTTCCACCCGGAATTTACGTCAACGCCGCGCGACGGCCACCCGCTGTTCGAAAGCTTTGTTGCCGCTGCAATGAAGCAGCGTGAAAACCAGGGCTAAAAAATAATTCCGCCTCAGCTCTAAGTTAGTTGAGGCGGAGATAACAGGGAGTAAGCTGTGAAAACAATTGAAGTTGGAAATGTCCAGGTCGCCAACGATAAGCCTTTTGTGCTGTTTGGCGGTATGAATGTACTGGAGTCCCGCGACCTGGCGATGCAGGTGGCCGAGCACTATGTGACAGTCACCGAAAAACTGGGTATTCCCTATATTTTTAAAGCGTCTTTTGACAAGGCTAATCGCTCTTCCATCAATTCCTATCGCGGACCGGGAATGGAAGAGGGCCTGAAGATTTTCCAGGAAATCAAAGACACTTTTAAGGTTCCCCTGATTACCGATGTCCACGAAATACACCAGGCCGCTCCGGTTGCCGAGGTCGTGGATATTATTCAGCTGCCGGCCTTCCTGGCCCGCCAGACTGATCTGGTCGCTGCTATGGCGGCGACGGGTGCAGTGATCAACGTCAAAAAGCCCCAGTTTATGAGCCCGCCGCAAGTAAAAAATGTGGTGGAGAAATTTGCTGAGTGTGGCAACGAAAATATTCTTTTGTGTGAGCGCGGTGCTTGCTTTGGCTACGACAACCTGGTTGTCGATATGCTGGGCTTTAGCACCATGATCAATGCCTCCGGCGGTGCGCCGCTGATTTTTGATGTCACCCATTCACTGCAAATGCGCGATCCCTCCGGTGCAGCCTCTGGTGGTCGCCGTGCACAGGTTACTGAGCTGGGCCGCGCAGGTTTGGCGATCGGCATTGCCGGCCTGTTCCTGGAAGCGCACCCGAATCCAGACAAGGCGCTGTGTGATGGCCCCAGTGCACTGCCCCTGGAAAAGCTGGAGCCGTTCCTGGCGCAAATGAAAGCGGTAGATGACCTGATCAAAGGTTTTGAGCCGCTGGATACGAAATAAAAAAGAGAGACCTTTGCGCGCCCTGACTGGGCGCGCGGCACTTTCCCCCTCAGTGATTTAACTGAGCGCGGTAGAAAAAAGTGCATAACGTCTGATTGACCAATTACCTACTTTCAGTAAGTACCAATACGGAGCCCATTGTAAATGAGCAAGATTGTCGCTGTTAAAGCCTTTGAAGTACTGGATTCTCGCGGTAACCCAACCGTTGAGGCCGATGTGATTCTGGAGGATGGATCTATTGGCTCTGCCTGCGCGCCCTCCGGTGCCTCTACTGGCTCTCGTGAAGCGCTGGAACTTCGCGATGGCGATAAAAGCCGTTACCTGGGCAAGGGTGTCCTGAAAGCGGTTGAAAATATCAATACCACTATCGCCGACCTGCTCAAAGGTATGGACGCTACCGATCAGCGCGCCCTGGACAAGGCGATGATCGATGCCGACGGCACTGAAAACAAAGCCAATCTGGGCGCCAACGCTATTTTGGCCGTTTCCCTGGCTGCCGCTAAAGCAGCTGCCGCTTCCAAAAAAATCCCCTTGTACCAGCACATTGCTGAGGTAAACGGCACTCCGGGCGAGTACTCCATGCCGGTGCCAATGATGAATATCCTCAATGGTGGCGAACACGCCGATAACAATGTGGATATCCAGGAATTTATGGTGCAGCCGGTTAAAGCTGAGTCTTTTGCCGAAGCTCTGCGCCAGGGTGCTGAAATTTTCCACGCGCTGAAAAAAGTACTGTCCAGCAACAGCCTGAACACTGCGGTTGGCGATGAAGGTGGCTTCGCTCCGAACCTGCCCTCCAACGAAGCGGCACTGAAAGTGATTGCCGAGGCGGTAGAAAAGGCCGGTTACACCCTGGGTGATGACATTACCCTGGCTCTGGACTGCGCTTCTTCCGAGTTCTACAAAGATGACAAGTACGACCTGTCTGGCGAAGGCAAGCAGTTCGATAGCGAAGGTTTTGCCAGCTATCTGGCCGAGCTGTCCGCCAACTACCCGATCCTGTCTATCGAAGACGGTATGGACGAGAGCGATTGGGACGGCTGGAAAATTCTCACCGACAAGATTGGCGACAAAGTACAGCTGGTAGGTGACGACCTGTTCGTAACCAACACCAAAATCCTGAAAGAAGGTATCGAAAAAGGTGTCGGTAACTCTATCTTGATCAAGTTCAACCAGATCGGCTCCCTGTCCGAGACTCTGGACGCGATCAAAATGGCTAAAGATGCCGGCTATACCGCTGTGATCTCCCACCGCTCCGGTGAGACTGAAGACACCACTATCGCAGATCTGGCAGTTGCTACTGCCGCAGGTCAAATCAAGACCGGCTCCCTCTGCCGCTCTGACCGCGTAGCCAAGTACAACCGTCTGCTGCGCATCGAAGCCGAACTGAATGGTTCCGCGCCTTATCGCGGCCGCGCTGAATTCAAGTAATCCATTATTTGAATTAGCGTGCAAGCACTACAAGGAGGGGCCAGCCCCTCTTTGTAGTACTATTAATACGAACAAGCGAAATATCGTAATCTCGTATGAAATGGCTGCTGGCAATACTCACCACTATGCTCCTCGCCACCCAGTATCGACTTTGGGTTGGTGAAGGTAGTCTCGCCGAAGTTACCCGTCTCAAGTATCAATTAGCCCAACAGCAAGAAAAAAATATCGCGCTGGTGCGGGAAAATCGTCAACTGTTTAGGGAAGTTCGCAGTTTGAAAGTTGGCACCGATGGTGTGGAAGCCAAAGCCCGTTATGACTTGGGACTGATCAAGGAAGGGGAAACACTGTTTATCTTCCTGGATAAGGAAGAGGCTGAAAATTGATTAAGGATTATTGGGTCATTGTACCCGCTGCCGGTGTGGGCAAACGTATGGGGGCCGACCGTCCCAAACAGTACCTACCGCTGCTCGGACGACCACTGCTATCCCTGACGTTAAAAAATATTCTCGGCTGGCCGGGTTTGGCCGGTGTGGTCGTATCGATTTCTGCGCAGGACAGTTACTTCTCCCACCTGAAAGAAGCGAGTCACCCCCTGCTACACACGGTGACCGGTGGTGCAGAGAGAGCGGATTCGGTCCTGTCGGCACTGGATTTCCTCGCGGAGCGCGAAAGTGGTGATACTCCGGTTTTAGTCCACGATGCGGCACGGCCCTGTGTGTCTGAGCGCGATATCTGCGCTCTGCTCGGTGAAGATGTATCGCCGATGGCGCTTTTGGCACGCCCCGCCAGTGACACATTAAAACGCAGTCACCCGGTTGATGGCGTAGCCTGTGTGCAAGAGACCGTTGATCGGGAAACTATTTGGCTGGCGCAAACCCCGCAGCGGGCCCCTCTCAGTACTCTGCACGCCTGCCTCGGCAAGGCTTTGGAGCAGGGTGGGGCTGTTACCGATGAGGCCAGTGCCCTGGAACTTTTTGGCCATTCACCGCAATTGGTTGCGGGTGATAGTGACAATATTAAAGTGACGCACCCCGCCGATATCATAATTGCAGAAACGATTTTACGTCTGCGCTACTCCCCCACTGAGGATAAGCGATAGTGACTTTTCGAATAGGCCAGGGCTTTGATGTACACGCATTTGGCCCCGGCGATCATGTAGTGCTCGGCGGAGTACAAATCCCCCATGGGCAGGGTCTGGTAGCCCATTCTGACGGGGATGTTTTATTGCACGCCCTCGCAGATGCCCTACTGGGGGCTTTGGCCCTGGGAGATATCGGTAAGCACTTTCCCGATAACGACGAGCAATTTGCCGGCGCCGATAGCAGAAAACTGCTTCGCCATGTCGTTGGCTTAATCGATAGCAAAGGGTATCGCCTGGTGAATGCGGACATGACCCTGATTGCCCAGGCGCCCAAGATGGCTCCGCATATCGATGGAATGCGAGCCAATATTGCCGCTGACTGTGGTGTTGATTGCGATGCGGTCAGTGTCAAAGCCACCACCACAGAAAAGCTTGGATTTACTGGTCGCGGTGAGGGTATCGCCGCGCAAGCGATTGTTTTATTAGAGCGCAAAGATGTCTGAAGTTTGGAATCTGGATTGGCCCCGAGCGCTCGGGGGTGCGGTAATCTCTGGCGATTTCCGCACTGAGCCGGAAGATTTTATTGTCGATGAATTGGCTATGCCACCGGCTGATAATAGCGGTGAGCACGTTTATTTTCTGATTAAAAAGCGAGGGGCAAATACTGCCTGGGTCGCTAAGGAACTGGCGAAATTGGCCGGGGTGCAGAGCCGCGATGTCAGTTTTTATGGTTTAAAAGACCGGCACGCAGTGACTACTCAGTGGTTCAGCGTATGGCTAGGGCAAAAGCCTGAAGCAGACTGGTCGCAAATTAACAGCGATGAGATTTCGCTGCTGCAAACATTTCGCGGACCGCGCAAGCTGCGTCGCGGCGAACATATGGGGAACCGCTTTAAGATTCGCCTGCGCAATGTAGAAGGTGACAGGGACAAAGCTGAGGAAGTGCTTCAGCGGATTCCTGAAGGGGTGCCCAATTACTTCGGTGAGCAGCGCTTTGGAATTGATGGTAACAATCTGAGTCTGGTGAAAAATCTCGCTGAAGAGGACGGCCGTTGTCGCAAGAGTGAAAAAGCTTTTGCCATGTCCGCTGCTCGCAGCTGGCTGTTCAATCAGGTTCTCGCTGAACGCGTCAACGCTGGAACCTGGCGGGGCCCTCTTGCCGGCGAACCGGAAGATTACCCCACTGGGCCTCTGTGGGGGCGGGGTAGAAACCTGGCTACAGATGCCCAGGGAGAACTGGAGATGCAGGTGTTGTCTCCGTGGCAGCCCTGGTGCAATTGGCTGGAGCACTGCGGGCTCAGTCAGGAGCGACGGGCCATGATTTTATCCCCGGAGGCGTTTCGCTATGAATGGGAAGGTGATCATTTAATCGTTGAGTTTGCCTTGCCCCCGGGTACTTTTGCGACAGCTTTGCTACGGGAGATAGCGCAGCTGGTCAATGTTAAACAGCGCACATAAAGTTAAGGAGCCTTTGAACAACTCCGTAATACCTCTGCGGGGCTTGCAGAGCGATTCACACTTCGCGTTGCGACTTCTTGAAAGGTCTAGACATTCCTGCGAAGCCGCGCCCTGATTGTGAACCGCTCTGTAAGTCAGAGGCTCCTTAGATAACTGGCGCTGTTGTACAAACCATGGACAAGAAAAAGAATATGGATCGCTTGAGACAAGAAGGCCTGGGAATGACTTCCCAGCGAACCCGCAACCGCTTGATCCAGCGTTTGCGGGAAGAGGGGATTGCCAACGAGGAAGTACTGGATGTAATGGCATCCACCCCTCGACACCTTTTTTTGGATGAAGCCTTAGCTATTCGAGCCTACGAAGATACTGCCCTGCCCATAGGGTATGGCCAGACTATTTCCCAGCCCTATATTGTCGCCCGTATGACGGAGCTTTTGCTGAGTAGAGCCAAGTCTTTACAGCGAGTTTTAGAAGTGGGTACCGGTTCGGGTTATCAGACAGCCATTCTCGCCCGTTTGGTGGAACAACTTTATTCCGTTGAGCGTGTCCAACCCCTATTGCAAACAGCTCGTCAGCGTTTGGGGGAGCTGGGTTACAACAATATAGAGTACAAACTCAGCAGTGGGGGTTTTGGTTGGAAGGAAGAGGGGCCTTACGATGCAATCCTGGCTGCCGCAGCACCGGCAATGATTCCCGATGAGCTGCGAGAGCAGCTGGCTCCCAATGGGGTTCTGGTAATTCCGGTGGGTGCTGAGCAGCAATACCTGACGATGGTGACGCGCCGTGAGGACAGTAATAAGTTTGATGTGGAAAAATTGGAAGCGGTGCGCTTTGTGCCTTTGCTCAGTGGTGTGGTTCGATGAAATTTTCTGAGGTTCTAAAAAGTCGTTACCCGGGGGTGGTACTGCGGGGAATGGCGATGGGGGCTGCGGATGTGGTGCCCGGTGTTTCTGGGGGAACTATTGCCTTTATTACCGGCATTTACCAGGAGCTTCTGGACTCCCTCAGTAGAATTGGCCCGCACTGTATTACAGTGTGGCGGAAGGAGGGGTTTCAATCCACTTGGCGCTATATCAATGGGAGCTTTCTACTCTCTCTTTTCCTCGGGGTATTGTTGAGCGTTTTTAGCTTGGCCCACCTGATTAGCGGTTTACTGCAAAATTATCCCATTGTTGTGTGGTCTTTCTTTTTCGGTTTGGTTCTCGCTTCAATTGTTCCCATTGTGAGAAATATTCCCCGGTGGTCGCCATCGGTACTGGTATTTCTAGTGCTGGGTATCGCGCTTGCAGTGACCGTGAGTGAGATGCGACCTTCAGAGATACCGGCAACCCCCCTAACGCTGTTTTTATCGGGTGCTTTGGCCATATGCGCCATGGCCCTGCCGGGGATTTCCGGTGCTTTCCTGCTGCTCCTTATCGGTATCTACCCCAAGGTTTTGGCCGCAGTTCACAATTTGCAAATCGCAAACCTGCTGTGCTTTGCCGCAGGGGCGGCAATAGGGCTGATGCTTTTTAGCCGCTTGTTGTCCTGGTTGATGCGCAACTATATGGCCCGAACGCTGGCATTTCTGGCCGGGGTTCTGCTCGGGAGTTTAAAGATTATCTGGCCCTGGAAGCTGCCGGCGTCAGGGGAAATCGAGGCCTCCAGCAAGTTGGCACCCCTGTTATCCAATACTTCTCCGCTAACTTTTTTGGAGCAAACTGGTGATAATGCGCATCTGGGCAGCGCTATCGGCGCAGCGCTAGTGGCAATACTCCTGGTTCTCGCTGTAGACTTCTTTGGCAGGGGACATAGAGAAAAGCCTTGCGCCACACAGCAATAAGGTCTGGAAAATCTCGGTATGGCAGCTTTTTATCAAGCGATTACATGGATTTTTGGAGATTTTCTTTAGACACTTTTTCCATAAATGCCGTGATCTGATGTAAAAAGAGAATAATGAAATGTCATTTCTTACAAGCTTCTGAGCGCCAATATTGGCGGAACAAGCTCTCTAAAACGGGTCATGGCTTGTGGAGGCTGTTTAAAATATTAGGCTTGCTCATACTGATGCAGGCCCTTTCCTCCTGTTCCAGCCACAAGGCCCCATCAAGCTCCCTGCGCCAACCCCCCGGCATCAAGATTACCCACCACACGGTGAGCAAGGGGGATACCCTCTATGCTATCGCGTGGCGTTACGGCAAGAATTTTCGCCAGCTGGCGGCGATAAATGGTATTCCCTCTCCCTATAAAATTTATCCGGGGCAGAGAATCAAGCTGTCAGGCTCCGCGCCAAGCAAGAGTGTTACCAGTGCAGCCAAGAAGCAAAAAGCGCCAGTTGCGAAGGCGAAGCCGGCAGCGACACAAACGACCACTGCTAAAAAATCTTTAACACCTAAGGTTAAACGCCAAACGGCATCATCCAGCCAGAAGGGGTCGGTTCGCTGGCGCTGGCCCGCCAAGGGGAAAGTAATTAGTCACTTTCGCTCTGGAGACCCCTTGCGCAAGGGAGTTGATATCGCGGGAGAAAAGGGAGAGGCTGTACTGGCAGCGGCTGATGGCACCGTGATCTACGCAGGAAGCGCCTTGAGAGGTTATGGAAAGCTGCTGATCGTCAAGCACAATGAGGTTTACCTTAGTGCCTATGCACACAATCACCGGTTGCTTGTAAAGGAGGGCAGCAGGGTAAAAGCGGGGCAAAGGATAGCGGAGTTGGGTTCTAGTGGTACCGACCGCGATAAGCTTCACTTTGAGATTCGTAAAAACGGTCAGCCAGTAGACCCTCTTGCCTACTTACCGTAAGTTCACGGCGGCAGCGGAGCTCTGCAAATAAAAATGGACTTTTAACTATACCACTTGAGGTAGTCACTGTAATCGTGGCCATCCCAGGGTCAGCCGATTCAGTGGCTGTCGCCACATACCTGAGGCGTTGATTGTTGTGTTATCGGTGTTCGGGTATGCCGTGCGGCTGAAATTGGCAAAGTACAAGGAGCAGGGGAAATGGAAGCACAACGGCAAGACCAGTCTATGACTGGCCAGGCAGAAGACTTTCCTCCTGAGTTAGACGTTGAAAATGATGAGCAGAAATTAGGTTCAACTGAAGCAGGTGTTAGTCGCAAGCGGAAATCTACAGCAAAAAAGACTTCCGCACCCTCCCAGGCAGAGAAAAGTAGGGTTTGCAGATTGGATGGCGATGGCCATTTGCAGAAAAATCTCGACGCTACTCAGCTCTATCTCAATGAAATCGGATTCTCCCCCCTGTTGACCGCAGAAGAAGAGGTGTATTACGCGCGCAAGGCACTGCGCGGAGATGCTGCGGCGCGAAAACGAATGATCGAGAGCAATCTTCGCCTGGTAGTAAAGATTGCTCGTCGCTACGTCAGTCGAGGCCTGGCGCTGCTGGACCTGATCGAGGAGGGCAATCTGGGCCTGATTCGAGCAGTCGAGAAGTTTGATCCAGAGCGAGGCTTTCGCTTTTCCACCTACGCTACCTGGTGGATACGTCAGACGATAGAGCGGGCTATTATGAACCAGACCCGAACTATCCGCCTGCCTATCCATGTAGTGAAGGAGCTGAATGTCTATCTGCGCGCTTCGCGAGAATTGGCCCAGAAGCTGGATCACGAGCCCTCGGCAGAAGAGATAGCCAACCTGCTGGAGAAGCCGGTCGAAGATGTTGAGCGGATGCTCGGACTCAACGAGCGGGTTACCTCAGTGGATACCCCCATAGGGCCCTCCTCTGAGAAGACCCTGGTAGATACCATTCCCGATCAGCAGGAGTCCGATCCCGCAGAGTTGCTCCAGGACAGTGACCTGTTTGACAGTATCAACCGCTGGTTGGGAGAACTTCCCGATAAGCAGTGCGAGGTGGTGTCCAGGCGGTTTGGTTTACGTGGTTTTGAAGCGAGCACCCTGGAAGAAGTGGGGCGGGAAATCGGCCTCACCAGGGAGCGGGTAAGACAGATACAGGTGGATGCGCTCAAGCGGTTAAGAGAAGTAATGGAGAAGCAAGGGCTCGACGGTCAATCCCTGTTTGGCGGCTTATAGTGTTTTCTCTCCACAAAACCCCGCAGCCAGTTTCTGGTTGCGGGGTTTTGTTATTTAGCTTTGTTCAGCCTAGATTCCGGCAAGAGGGCTGCTTATTTTCGCACCCAGCGTCCCCGGTTATTCTGGTAGTACTCCCCAGGGGACAGGCGGGCCTCCAGCTTTTCTGCTGCACGTGTAGCCACTTGGGCAATATCAATTTTATTGCGCTCAGCAATTCGGGTGTAAGCGGCTTTTCGCTTGGTATTTACTTCCTTAACCAGCTTTTTCAACTCTGGTGAGCTGGTACCTACAATCGCTATATAGCCACTATTGGCCTCCCCAACCAGCCCTTTATTTTTGGCTTCATTCAGGGAAATTGCCATTGCCGGAAGGGCGATGACCAGGCTCAGTGTCAAAAAGACGTTGATTAATGTCTTCATATCTCGCTTCCTCAGAAAATCCCTTCTTTGTCTTCAAATAGGCTGTCCAGGTCTTTATCGACCTTGACCCGAATCTCGTGCTCGATTTTTACATTCAGGTTTACTGTAATTGGTTCGCTGGGCGCTTTTACCGCTACGGTAGGTGTACACCCTGTAGCAACCATAGCGTATAGCAGCCCTATAGGAACCAGTCGGCTGGCTTTCATTTGACACTCCTCACAGTACCTCTTTGGTACCCTTTTACTTTTTGGAACCCGGGTATCAAGAAGCCTCTGATTAACCCCATAATCTCTCTGCGGGCCTATAGCGGCTCTCTGGGGCAGCATAGAGCAATCAGAAGTCCTTTAATCTACGTTACCAGCCTGGTTCATCCAGAGAGTGGATGGCGGCAGACACAAGTATTCTATTGGGTCAACCTTAACCGGTGATGAACCAGGTAGGGATATATATGCAAATAAAGGCTACTCCACACCAGACCTATTGGTCCAGTTGCTTTTCTAGTGTTTTGGTTAAGTCACGACTGGCCTGAAGTGAGCGCAGCATATCTGGGATATTGTTTTCGAGATTAAGGTTGATGACCAGGTCCCGGTCGGAATCAATGGCATCGCTGCGCCCTACCAGCTTGAGCTGTAGCTGGAGGTCCCCACTGGCGGGGTAGTCTACTCTGCCTTCGAGGGTGCGGAACTCATAATCTTCCAGCGCATTGGCTATCAATTTAAGCTGTGGGTTACTTGCCAGCATCTGGGGAGAAAAGGCCCCGTAGTAACGCAGTTGACCACCTGGAGCTTCGCCGCGCAGATGGCCCGCCTCTACGGTGATACCTTCCGCACCCGTCACCAGGGGGATTGTCAGATCGATATGTCCGCTGGCTGCAAAATTCTCTGAATGGGTTACTTCAGTCAAAGCCTCTAGAGAAACCCCCTGAGCGCTCAAGGTACTTTTTCGGCTTTCTTGATTGAGATTCCAAACAAGAGCCTCTGAAGTGACCCTGCCGCGCAAAAAATCAGCAGAAAATTGCTGTAGAGTAATATCCTTTTGTTTATCTAGTTGTAGCGATAGCTGAATTTTTTCCAGCGGTAATCCCGCATTAATGGATGCTATTGATAGGGGAGAGGGCACTGGTGTGATCCAGTGCCCATCTTTGTTTTCTATCTCTAGCTTGCCCACAATCCCCGTGGCAAAACTCTCTTTATAAATGACGGCGATATCTAACAGGTTAATGTAAAAATTATCCCCAGACTGGGGGGGGAATGACAAAGAGCCACCGGCGGATAGAGTGCCAGACACTATGTCGGCAGGGAGGCCCTGAAGCGTTTCGCTCAGCGTTTTGCCAGTATTGAAAGTGACGTCGGGAATTGAGAACTTTAGTTTCCCTGAAGAGGTTAACAGGTCGTAATGGCCGTTCAGCTCAATTTCCACTGGGCCAGCCACAATTTGACTGTGACTGACTAGCTGGTTGTTTTGCAGGGATAATTTGCCTTTGGCCGCAGCGCTAACAGAGTATTTTTCTGGAGTCTCTAGCTCTAAGTGGCTTGTTTCAAAGGCGCTGTCGAAGCTTATGAGTTCATTGTTGAGCGCAACCTTGCTGTCGATAAAGTTAAGCGTCCCAGAGAGGGAAGCTTGTTCTGAAGTAACAGTTCCGAGCTGACTGTTTATTGTGCGGATGGTACAAGTCAGAGGCCCTGCTATTTCACAGTATGCCGATGGTGCTTCCAAGGTAATATCGCTAACCTCTAATGTCGAAGTATCTATTTTCCCGGCAGATAGTTTGATGTTTTCTAACTTTAAATTCCTATCTACACGATCGCTTAGGATTTGCACCTTGGCGCTTGAGTAAAGATTGGTAGCGGTTAATTCTTTGGTGTGATCAATAAACCTGGGGACTCTTGTCTCTAGTTCAAAATGGCAGCTGGTGGTATTGGCGTGGCGGCACTGGATATCGCTAGCGGTTATTAAGGCCGAAGACTCCGTGTTAATAGCCTCTATTTTTCCAGTTATAGCCCCTTTGCTAACTTTAATCTCTCTGCGACTTGAATCAGTTAGATCGCCGGTGATAGAGATGGCTTCTGTAATATTTACTTGAGCCCGGCTGTGGTGTAAACCGGTAGTGTGCAGTAGTGAATCTTCTTGCGATATAGGTAGTGAAATATCCAGATAAAGTGTTTCACTCGATGTCAAATCTAGACGAAAGCGATTTAACCTTGGGGTGGATATACTGCTAAGCGAGCTCGATTGAAGATGCCCCTGGAATGCGACTTTCCCTTTCGTGATGTTTAGCGGTAGGGCTGGAAAGTGTCTGAGAAATTCCGGTGAGTGAAGTACGGTGTTTGCAGTGTTGAGATAGAGGATGCCTTCGATTGCCAGTTCGGGGCTTGCTCCCGGTGTGCTTGAGTCAAATTTTATATCAATTAGCGGGCTACTATTGGCTCCATTTTCTCTTAAGAATATTTCGAGCTGGCCATTGCCTTTGATAGATTGAGCTTTAAATGGAAATAGGGTTTTAGCATATATTTCAATAGGCTTGTCTGTGGATAGACGGGCTTCTATCTCGGACTTTAGTGGTGGGTAAGAAGTTGAAGCCTTTAACTCGCGTCCGCTAACTTGAATACTAATATCGCGGTAGTTTGGGGTCGACAGCAGGTTGTCGGGTACGGCCATGGTGGCGGTTGCTAGCACTTGACCAAATGCTGTTAGCTTAGACTTACTATTGTTTTGGGCATTAATGATGTCTATAAACGGGGCTAGCGTTTCCAGGTCTGATACGACTTTACTATTGATGGCCCATGTATCTGTCGATTTTTTATTAAGTGTTATATTGGCTTCAGACAGAACTCTTGAAGCGCTCGATAGTATTCTTGGATTTAGCTTAATGACAGATGGGGTTAAATCGGCCTGAAAATCTAAGTTCAGCTCGCCAAGCTGGGGGTGTTGGAAAGGGCTTTGAGCGTAAATGTTGACATTATTGCGCACTATGCTCAGGGGGCCTGCGGTCAATAGACCATCGAACACGACCTCCCTAACTGATACTTTACCGGGCAAAAAGCGAGTTAAATTTTGGTTTAGAGCATTTAACGATAGTCCCACATTTTTTGTTGCATTATTTACCCGGCGCTGTTTATCCGCAGAGCTTTCGTTTGAAGTCTCTGCAACGTCCATACTTCGAGTTAGCTTTTGTATGGAAAGCTCAACTTTTTGAGTGTTGTCTCGGTCATAAATAATATGGAAAGGATATACAATGGTTACGCCTTCAAGGAGTAGGTTGCTGTTGACAGTGGATTTTAGGCGCACTTCCTCAATGGAAACCTGTTTGAAGCCCAATCGCAAGCCCGTCAGCTCTTGAATAACGACCTCACCGGAGAAGAGATTGACCAGCTGAGAGATAACAATATCTTTTTTCCACCAGCTGGCAGCAATAAGAACGGCTAATAAGCAAGCCAGAGACATTATACTGATACGGAGTTTGCGCACACTGAACCTCAGAACTCCCGTGGGAGGCTAGCTTGAATTTACATCTATTGTTCTTCGTGAAAAGCTTTCTCGGCCAAGTTGAGGCCCCATAAGATCGCTTAGAGTCGAGTTTATCAGACTGGATAAATAATACTGATTGCCGGTTATCAGTGGCTCGCTCAAAGCTTCTGCTGAGGGTGAATAGTGAGTAATTTGTACTTCTGCGAAGAAGGGCTCACCCAACCTGGTATAGCTATGCTCTATTGTCGAGTTTGCTGTAATAGCTTTTGGTCGTATATGTTACCTTGCCTGTCTGGCGGAAATAGATATGCCAGAGGCCCCTTGGCCCTTATGCGTAGCGCCAATTGTGTAGGCCAGCTATAGTCCAGTTTTTAGCCGGGTGATACTAAAAGGCGGAAGGAAAGCACCCTGCACTCGGGGCCGTATGGCTGCCGAGTGCGAGCTTACAGGGGGTATTCGCAGTGCATCTCCAGTGCAGTGTATTCTGTCCCTCTGATCCAGTAGCAAGTCGCATTAACCTGGGAGCTGACAGTGTCAGTTCAAACAATTGAATTCATACTGCCCTACAGAGGCACAGAATGACTGAGGATGTTTCAATAATGAAAGATAGCCAGCCAAAGACCATTTACCTCAAAGATTATCAAGTACCAGATTACCTGGTGGATACTACCAAGTTACATTTTGAGCTGGAGCCAAAGGCGACGCTGGTAAAGTCTCGCTTAAGTATACGCAGGAATCCGCAAGCGGGTGCAGGTTTGCCCCCGCTAGTGCTCGATGGCGTTGAATTGGAATTGCTCTCTGTTGCTGTGGATGGGGTGCCGCTTTCTGCGGAAGATTACCAAGTTTTGCCCGAGGGGCTATCGATCCCTGTCAGCAAGGCGGAATTTCTTCTGGAAATTCAGAACCGTATTAATCCAGAGGACAATACTTCACTGGAGGGACTATATCTCTCTAATGATATGTATTGCACCCAATGTGAAGCTGAAGGGTTTAGAAAAATCACTTTCTACCCCGATAGACCAGATGTTATGTCCAAATTTACAACTACGATTGTAGCCCCGATGGACCATCCGGTATTGCTGTCTAATGGCAACGAAATTGAACGGGGCAGGAGTGAGGATGGTCGCCAATTTGTCACCTGGGAAGATCCCTTTGCCAAGCCGGCCTATCTTTTTGCACTGGTGGCCGGGGACTTGGAGCAGGTTGAAGATAGCTTTACAACCGCCTCAGGACGCAACGTAAAGTTACAGATCTTTACGGAAGCAAAGAATATTGGCAAGTGCGATCACGCTATGCGCTCTCTTAAGAATGCGATGCGCTGGGATGAAGAGGTTTACGGAAGGGAGTATGACCTCGACATTTTTATGGTGGTTGCGGTTGATCACTTCAATATGGGGGCTATGGAAAATAAAGGGTTAAATATCTTCAATTCAGCCTGTGTGCTCGCTAGCCCGGAGACCGCAACGGATACTGCTTTTCAGAGAATCGAATCTATTGTGGGGCATGAGTACTTTCATAACTGGTCTGGCAATCGGGTCACTTGTCGTGACTGGTTTCAGCTAAGTCTGAAAGAGGGGTTCACTGTATTTCGCGATGCGGAGTTTTCCGCAGATCTTAACTCCCGGGCGGTCAAGCGCATTGAGGATGTGTCGCTATTACGCACTACCCAATTTGCTGAAGATGCCGGCCCTATGGCCCACCCGATCAGACCGGACTCCTATATAGAAATTTCAAATTTCTACACTCTGACGATATATGAAAAGGGTGCAGAAGTTGTCAGGATGATTCATACCCTATTGGGGGCTGAGGGATTCCGTAAAGGCAGCGATCTCTACTTTGAGCGTCACGATGGCTGTGCGGTAACTTGTGAAGATTTTGTCAAGGCCATGGAGGATGCTAATCAGGTTGATCTACAGCAATTCCGCCGTTGGTACAGTCAGGCGGGTACACCGGTTCTTGATGTGACAGATAGCTTCGATCAATCTGAAGGTATCTATAGGCTGACTATTCGCCAATCCTGCTTACCCTCCCCGGGACAAACTGAGAAGCTGCCGTTCCATATCCCAGTCAGAGTGGGGCTGCTGGGGAATGATGGTACAGATTTAGCACTCAATGAGCAGGGGGATACTGAAATTGTCTTGCAGCTTAAAGAGACAGAGCAGGTATTTGAATTTAGCGGACTTGCAGAGAAACCTTTGCCCTCCTTGCTGAGAGGCTTTTCTGCCCCGGTAAAAGTTCGTTACAACTATAGTAATGAGCAGCTTCTATTCTTAATGCGGAAGGATGCTGATACCTTTAATCGCTGGGATGCAAGCCAGCGTTTGGCACTCAATGCTTTGTGCGATCTTCAGGCGGCTTTCCGTAAAGGTGAAGCGCTGAAAGTTCAGCCCAGCTTAATCAATGCCTACCGTGAGGTTCTACAGGATACGGACCTCGATCCGGCATTAGTTGCGGAAATCTTGCAGTTGCCAAGTGAGCAATTTGTTGCGGAGGAGTCTGTTGCTGTCGATGCCGAAGCAATTATTGTCGCTCGAGAGTTTGTGCGTAAGGCCATTGCAGTTGAGCTATTTGCAGAGTTCCGCAAGCGTTATTTGAAGCTGAATCTAAGCAAACCCTACAGTCCCAATGCTATAGATATTGCTCAGCGGCGCCTTAAAAATACCTGTCTGTCTTATATGTGTGTGACTGAGACTGAAGAAGCCCTGGAGTCGGCAAAGAGTCAGTTTGAAGTGGCCGCGAATATGACTGATAGCGCAGCCGCTCTTGCTGTTATTATTAATTATGGGGAGGATAGATTGGCTGAGGATTCGATCAGCCAATTTTATCAGCGCTGGGAGTCTGATACGCAAGTGGTTGAGCTGTGGTTGAGCCAGCAGAGTTGCAGCCCCAAGCGCGGTACGTTGGAGAATATTATTGCACTTATGCAGCATCCCGCTTTTGAGATGAAAAATCCTAATAAAGTGAGATCTGTTATCGGTGGATTTGCCAATCGAAACTTTAAACAGTTCCATAAGAGTGATGGCAGTGGATTTGAATTTGTTGCCGATCAAGTTCTTGCTTTGGATAAGCTCAATCCACAAATAGCGGCAAGGCTAGTGATACCCATTACACGCTGGAAAAAATATTCCGGAGATTTGGCTGAAAAAATGAGAGGCGCGCTACAAAGGGTTTCTGACTCGGGGGGATTGTCCAAGGATTTATTTGAGGTGGTCAGCAAAAGTTTGCTGTAACACGATTATTGACATGGGGCATGTCATACATGCCCCAATATTTACAGAATTTCGCTGCTCTTTTCATCTCCCAGTGCCACCAAATGTAGCTGCCCGCCCCGATTGTGGATTTCTGTGATTGACGTATAGTCAGGGTTAAATTGACGCACTTTTTGCTGTTTTTGCAGGTGAGCTACCACTGAATTGATGACCATAAAGTGACAAAATATAATGGTGTCTTCAGAGCGACTTTCCAGGTATTTAATAATGCCGTCGCGCCAGTTCTTTTGTGTTTTGTCAGAGCTGTCCCAGTTGCCGTCAAGGAGTGTGCGTATCCAGGATAGGCGCTGTGTTTGAGCTATGCCTTTGGGTGTCGGTATCTCTGTTACTGTACTTTCAATAATGACTTCCTGTTTCCAGGCTTCGGCTAGAGGCTCGGCTGTTTGCTGGGCCCGTAACTTGGGGCTACTGATTAATTGCCCTCTATCGAGGGTGGAGAGCTTGAGAGCTAGCTCTTTGGCTTGTCTATAGCCCCTATCTGTGAGTGTTGGGTCAGAGATATATGTCCCTTTGGCGGCTTCTCCATGCCTGATTAAAAGAATTCTTGCCATTTATTCGGCCCTAAAGATAACCATTCAACCTATCATCGGGTATATGTTGCCACAAACTGAGAAGTTCCGCTGAGTCAAATGCCCTGGCTGAGGAATGGTTGCCAAATCGTTTGCTATGTTTGCCCGAAAATTCTGGCCAATTCCTTCCGGGTTGTCCTGTTTCAGAAAAACTCAGCCAGGCCTGCTGCATGGTGGCACTTAATAAGTGGGGGTTTTCTTCTTTGCCATACAAGGTTTGTAGCGACTGGTCGCTATGGGTCCCAAATACATAGCCAAGCTCAATGCCGTGGCAGGCTCCCAGTAGTGGCTGTGCGGCAAGAGGTTGAGCAAAGTGATAGTGGAAAGCCTGTCCCTGGTGCCGTTGTAGATAGCGCAGTCCCGGCAAGGTAAATACCATATCGGTGAGCAGCAGGTTCCAGGCTCGACTCCATTCTGGCCAGGGATTGGCTGCCATCGTCTTTGCTAATTGATGGTAGTGCTTGAGCAGAGGAGTCAGTTCGGATTCGGGAATAAGCCACTCCAGTTGAGTGCAGATTTCCCGATAGCTGATGGTGAAAATTTCAGGATTTATAACACTAAATAGGTTCCACTCTTCCAGGTTGTTGCCCAGTAGTAAAGGGTGGTTTTGCGAAGGATTCGGATTTTTATTTGAGGGGAAGAGCTCTGTATCTGCCACAGGTTTAAATGGCAGTTGCCCCCATTTGGCGGCCATTGTAGTGTTAGAGAGTATTTCCTTTTGGGTTTTAAGTAACAGCTTGGCTGAGCAGTCCTTTAATGAGGCGCCATGGGAGATTTGCTCAAACTGATAAACAAATTTTTGCGCAAAATGATTGGCACTTTTTGGGGAGTGTGAGGCTCTGGGGTGTCCACTTTGAACGATTGCGCGTCGTATAAGCCCTCTATATTGTGGCATCTCAAGCAGTGAGACAATACTCATGGCGCCGGCGGATTCACCAAAGAGGGTGATATTTTGAGGGTCCCCACCAAAGGCAGAAATATTTTCTTGAATCCATTGTAGAGCGGCTATTTGATCTAAAAGGCCTTCATTGCCGGTGGCAGGGATATCACTGATATCTTTTAAGCGTAAAAAGCCTAGTGCGCCCAGTCGATAGTTAATAGTGACTACAATAGCCCGACCACTGGCCGCTAAGTATCGGCCATTATAGATAGCTTGACACCCCGACCCCATGTAGAAAGACCCACCATGAATCCAAAGCATCACCGGTAATCTATTATTCTGCGAGGTTGTAGGAGAGAAGATATTTAAATAGAGGCACTCCTCTTTTTCAGGGAAATTTCCACTTTGATCACGCACCTCTATCAGGGTTGATGGATTTTGTGCAGCGGGAGAGCCAAAGTTGTGTGCCTGCAAAGGGGATTTCCAGCGTTCTAGTTTTTGCGGGGGAAGCCAGCGCAAATTTCCGCTGGGAGGTTGGGCGTATGGTATCCCCAGAAATTTGTAGACGCCGGTGTCTTCGTCGATGGTTCCAATAATAGGCCCGGCAGGTGTATCAACAACGGGAGTGGAGTCCGATTTTAAGGCGTTTTTGATCTTCGGGCCTATAGTCATTTGTAACTTTCCAATCTCTCTGAAGTTAATGTAAAAGCCGTCCTTCTTCTGCCGTTTTTTAACGCTCTCTTAAAAGACTTTAAGTCGTATTCATACAAAGGTAGTGCTGGTAAGAGGATTATTGTGTTACTGATTTTTCTTATAGAATATTTGCAGATTGCTGTATTGGTGAATCTAGTCGCGAACAGGTTCGAGGTGAAGTTTTAAGTTGGGGATATCGCAAAATTATTCAGCGGCCCAGAAATAGGGTTGGCGAGGCCGTGCGAGAGAGGAGCTAGTGTTTTTTATTACGCAATTTGTATGATGGAAAAATGCTCATCCTTCTAAATGCCCCTTCTGTTTTAATGTTTTGATAAGTATATAGTCCCTATCCAGTGGGGCGATAGGGACTATGGTTGGACTTTGGGTTTTAATCAGTTTCAATAGTCTGATCAGTCTTTTGGAGTTTGTCTAATAGTGCGGGAATTGAGCCAAAATCTGAGTTACTCCTTGAGCCTTTTAAAAGAATCAGGTCTGAGTCTTGGCAGAATTCCTCTAAATAACTTACCAGGGGTTGAGCCTTGGAAAAGTGCGGCCCCAGTATTTTCTTCGGTAGTATCTTGCGGAGATATTTCATTTCTTCTCCGTGGGTGACTACCCAGTTGACCCGACTTTGCATAAGGGGCTCGGCGAGACTTTCATGGAGCTCTTTGCTCTTCTCGCCCAGGTGTACAATTCTGCCCAGTACAGCAATTTTTCGCCCTTTATCCTCAGCCTCTGTTTGCGCAAACACCGAGAAGGCGTTGAGCATTGAGCTGACCGTAGCATTCCAGCTGTCATCAATAAGGTTGACGGATTTACCCTGTATTTTTATATTGGTGCGCTGTAAGTGACCTTCATCCAGTTGGAATTCCTGCAGGCGCAATGCCGCTTCATCCAGGTCTCGGCCGAGGGCATATACCGCACAGATGGAAGCGATTGCATTGTGTAACATACCGGTACTTGGAGCGGGAACGCGCAATTCCAGTTCTCGTTTGGGGAATTTCAGTTGAACCCAACTGCCTGATTCGTCTGTCCGTACCCGTAAAATACGCACTTCAGCATTGCTGCTTTCTCCAAAGACAATGACTCTTTTTGCATGTTGCTGCGCTTTTTCCAGGACATGCTCAAAACATTTTAAATGTTCGCCGGCAATGGCAATTGCCGGACCGCTGAGGCCATCGTAAATTCGGGATTTCCACCTGGCGGTATCTTCCAGGCACTTTACGTGGTGGCTGGTTTGAGACATCCCCACTTCGGTGATTAGCGCTACGGTTGGTTTTATTTGTTGGGTAATTGGGCCGCGCTTCATCCACAGGGCGCTTTGCGCTACTTCTATTACTGCGGCTTCATGGTCCCGATTCAGGCTGGCCATCATTGAGGGGGCGCCGACCCGAGAGTTGTAATTTCCCAAACTGGATAAGACTTTTTCCTTCGATCCCAGCATCTGCGCGATCATTTTAACGGTGGTTGATTTTCCTGCGCTACCGGTGACAGCAATGACATCACCGCTAAAGCGCTGCCTAGCGGCTAGTCCCAGCTCGACGATCAGTTTGATAGGGTCGGCTACCAGGAGGACCGGAAGGTCTTTGGGGAGTCCAGCCACGGGTTTTGCCACAACCACACCGGCAATTTGATCGGCAAACTGTGGAATTTTGGGGTGTAAATCCCACAGCTTAGTCGGTTTTTTGGTGCTTTGTTCATGATAGGCCCGATCGAGGCTGGTGCAGGCAACAAAGAGAATCGGATCAAGTGACTCTTCAATAAAACTGCTTCCCGAGATAACACTGCGCACGAACCAGCCTTTCGGGGGGGCTACCAGCCATTTTCCACCAGAAATGGCTTCGATTTGCTTGGCATTCCAAGTTTGTCCTGGGTGGTTCTGATGTGCAACAGGAGGAAAGTCTGTTGTGTAGACCGGTACCTTAGGACGGACTGCAGGTTTTTTCTTGGCGAGGTTCAAGTGAGCAATCATTCCGCCGACGGGCGTTGGCTTGATTTGTGTGGTATTTGAAATTAGCCCGACCGCCAAATGAAGGTGAACCGGCTGCAGTTCACTTTTAGCCGGTGCCCTCAGCCCATAGAGATCCCGGTAAATGACACCGGGTTGCCACTGGGTCGTAGGTACCTGCCAGTCACAGGGGTCGTGATCCATCGACTTGCCCCAATAGGGCATTGAAGTTTGCCGAGTGGGAATCGCTCGAAAATCGAGTCGGAAATCTTCCGTTACTTTTTTATCGGCGCTCCAGAAGGATTCTACCCACAACATCTGCCTGGACTTGATCTCGCGGGGGTAATATCTGACCCCTACCAATTTAAGTGGCCCGCATTGAACCGGTGGAATACGGGCGTCTACAGGAACCTGATTGACTGTCCAGCCAGGGTTTAACGGCCGCAACTCCTTGATTGGGTCCCGTTTGTATTGGGTTTTGAGTACGGGGGGAAGCTCGCGCTGCTGCCTGCCGGGAGGCGAGAGTACAATAGTGCCACTAGCATCCGGGTTTAGGCTGAGTTTTGTGCCCTGGGCCGAACAAGCTTCGCTAAAGCGCTGGGTGAGTTCTTTAGCGCTATCCCCACTCAATTGTTTACTAAAGCCAAAGCCTACTCCGACGGGAACAAATGTGATTTGCTCGACACCTTTTTCGCTTAGATGGAGGCGAAAAATACCGCTGTCGGCAAAGTCTTGGCGAATAGTATCAGACAGTAAATCTCCGGCATCGTGGATAATTGGCCTGTCTCGATAGACCTCAACGCCTTGCAAATTGTGCGCGCTGGTGCCTAATACAGCGTCGGCACCAGCATCGATAATGGCATGGCCGGTGGCTATTTCATCCTCTCCCGGTGCCGGCTCGTTGTTGTTACCCCAGTGTACAGCGACAAACACGAGCTGTGCCTTCTCCCTGGCGGCGGCGATACGGGGTTTCAAATTATCAAACCAGAGATTGGGTATTGTGAGGGGCAGGTGGGCACAGCCCGGTGTATTGGGGCCTGCAGCAAAGCGCGGTTGGGTTGCATCTATAGAGAACAGGGCAACATTTAGATGGCCTGCGGATCTAATAATTGGCGTTAGGGCCGCTTCGATATTAACTCCCGATCCGCTGTGGCCGATACCTGTTGAGTTGAGCCAGCGATGTTGCTCCATAAGGGCTGTAGGGCCGTAGTCGCCGCTATGGTTATTTGCTGTGGCAACAATATCTATACCCGCTTCCATCAGAATCGACAGCATTTCAGGGCGAGCCCGGTAGTAATAGGGGGCCGCCTCTCCCTTACTGATTCCCTGTTCGCCCTCAGTGGCGACCACGCACTCCAGGTTAACGACACTGAGGTCGGCATTTTTTAACGCCGTGATAGAATCGAGTACCTTGTCTGCGCCCAATTGAGCGGTGCGGTAATGCTGCCTACAGGATAGGTTAACATCGCCCCCCCAAGCCAATACCGGTAGAGACTTATACGGCTTGTTAGAGGATTCGTTTTCCAGTTCAGGGCCTGTTTCTGCTGTTGCCGATAAGGTATTTTTCTGGCTGAGGAGGTATTTTCTGTAGGCGATAAATCCGGATAGATAGTGTTCGACGTCATCAATGCGCACTCTAAAAGCCTGGTGCCGGATAAAGAAGCTTCCGACAATTCGCCTGGGGTTGCGGAAATACATGGCGAATTCTGGCCAAAAGTATCCATTTAATAGATACATTGCGCGTTTGTGTAAGGCGCAGTAGAAGTGCTCCAAATCCACTTGATCGAGTAAATACTGAAACTCAGGCTTGCCCCGTAGGCGGGAGACCATCTTCTCAGCAGCCATCATCAGTTCGAGTAGGGTGGGGAATGTGGTGATTCTGTTTTCGGCAAAATCCAGGTATTTAGCAAAGTTTCGAATGCCAAATTGGAAATATTCCCCTTTAGGGCGATAGCGCGTTAGCTCATTGACACAGTAGCTCAGCCAGTGGTCGTGCGCGCGCCAGTGATTGGCGCGGATAAAGTATTTAAAAGCCCTCTCTACCAAGGTTAGCCAGCGGTCATCTTTGCTGTGGCTGTAAAGTCGTATCAGGCCAAAGGCCGCCTCACCGTCATAATAGATAACCCGGTACTTATCTTTGACGGTAAGCTCGGGGTAGTTGAGAACATGGGAAAACTGCCCGCTAGTTGAGTCCTGCATATACTCGATGCCAAGCGCCAGCTGCTCCATGATCTCGGCATATTTATCGCTCTTGGCGACCTCGGAGTATTTGACCAGAGCGAGCAGGGATACGGCGTTACCCCCAAGCTTTATCTCATTATTGGCCTCTACCAAAAAGGCTGCGACCGCGCCGGAGGGAAGCCGCACTGTTTTGATAAGCTGTGTTATCAGATACTTCAGCGACCGGAGTATGGCCCCCGCAAGCGACTTGTCCCCGCTCACCTCCCAGGCTTCAATCATGGCGTAGGTGCTGCTGGCGTGGCGCAGGTTGTTATAAGTATTAATTTGCCGGTCGAAACAGGCGTGCCAGCCATAGTAGAAGGAGCCACTTTTTTTGACCTGAGAACCTAAATAGCGGCTGCTGGTTTTAATTAACTTACTGACATTGACGCTGTCCAGCTTGTCGACCACCCGCCGCCCAGTATTGGGGCCCGGGCCATACAGGCGAATGGGGTTGCGTTTAGGTTCACAAAAAAGCCCCTCTGTCGATAACAGGATAACGGGTTTATCCTCGGAAAAGTCCAATTTTGTATTGGTACCGAAGCGCTGCTTGGCGTAGCGGATAAAGTTTTTCTTGTTGATAACGGCATGGTCGATCTGGCTTCCACCATAGAGCATGGCGTTAGCATTGAGCTCTTGCTCCAGAAATGCTATTTCACAGTCACTATCCAGAGCGAGACCGTAGCGGAAATAAGACCTTTTAGTGTCTTTAAGTGTTTCCTCAAGGCCCGCAAACGTCATGGTACTTTTTTGCGTTACCCAATCCACCCGCAACCAGCAAGTGTTTATCTTGCTGGATTTCTCCGCCCTCTGTATCGCTTTCACTAAAGCTTTCCAGGTTTGCTGAAAATCCGGAGCGGTTATATGTTTGACAATAGCGCGCTGTTTGGCGTCAGTGATAGAGAAAAATAGGGTGTAGGGGGGCGGCAACTTTTCCAGTGCTTGCTCTACTTGAGGGCGCACCTGAACGAGCATGTTGGATAGGGACATGTCGCAACTTATCTCTCAAATTTAAAACAGAGTAGCAGTGTTTTTCCTGCTGAAGGACTTGGATACCTTCCCTGAAGGAGTATAGACGCGGGGAAAGATTCTGCTTTTTCCCACTTGCGCTGGGGATAGGTAGGCGGTAAATATTTTTATTTTATCTGTCTGTTTGGGTTTTCAAATAAAACCTTCTCAGATAGTATTGGGGAACCGCGTTCAGAATGATTGCTGTGCAATACACTTAAATTATTCTTTGTTGCCCCACTATTAGCCGTTTGGGTTAATGCCAAGGTTTAGAGTCTCTAGATAATTGCGTGAGGCTCTTTAGCGATAGGGCAGGAGCTTTCCCTGCCAGCGAGGAAACCCGGGGTTTTTGCCCCGGGTTTTTGTCGGTGAATACAGGTTGTTTGTCTCAACTCCAGCTTGCTTAGCTTAAATTGCTATTTATCTGCCCTGTCCTTTGCTGGGGCGGCTGACACGTCCTCTCTGGAAAGTGGAGCGCCTTGGCTGTAAGAAACTCCCGGGTTTGTATCGGTGCAATATCCTGCGGGCACTCAGCGAGTGGCCTTTGCGTCACTTTTTTCTTGAGAAAAAGCCAATTTAAAACGTAAGGGGCAGGTGTCTCTAGCGATTTTATTGGCAGTGAATCTATAGGAGTGTTAACTATGAGCGGGAAGTGGTGGAGAAGCTTGAAGAGCTTTCCCCCGTTAGTTTGGATTATTTTAATTGGCAGTTTTTTTAGCCGGGGAACCTACTTTATGGTCTGGCCATTCCTGGCCATTCTGCTATTTGAAAAGTTCCAGTTGGATGCCGCTGAAATCGGTTTGATCTTGAGTGCATCTGCGGTTGGCGCTGCCGTATTGGGGTTTTTTACCGGTGCGCTATCGGACCGCTATGGGCGTCGCAATATGATGTTGCTGGGCTGTTTAGTGAGCGTTACTGCCTTTGCCCTTTTGGCTGTAACACAGACCCTGGCAGGGTTTATCGGTGCGATGACTCTGTGCGCCATCGGCCGCGCCGTGTGGGAGCCGCCGGCCAGTGCCCTGATCGGCGATTTGATTGACGACCAGGCCAGCCGTGAACTGGCACTGCAATTTCGCTACTTTCTGATTAATGTAGGGGCTGCACTGGGGCCGATTATCGGTGTCTGGGCCGGGCTGAATGCGCAGCAGTCCACTTTTGGCTTGACCTCTCTCAGCTACGCACTCTTGGCCCTGGCTTTTGTTTGGGGCTTTGCCAAAACCGAGAGTGGCCGGTTAGCCAATAAGCAAAAAGATGCAGGCGCGTCACTGGGGAATACACTTTCGGTATTGCGCCGCGATCAGGTATTCCTGGTGGTGATTATTGCGAATATTCTGACGCTGTTTATCTATGCGCATATGGATTCAAGCCTGGTGCAATACCTCACCCGGACCGAGGCGCCGCGGTTGGTGGAACTGATATCCAGTATGATCTTTGTCAATGCGGCAACGATAGTGTTATTGCAGTTCCCTATTATGAAGTTAATAGGGTCCCTGGCGATTAATACCCGTATTGTGATTGGCTTGGGTATTTTGTCGGTGTCCCAGCTTTGGTATGGGTTAAACCCGGTAGATTGGTTTTGGGGTTGGCTCGGAGCCACTTTCATTCTGAGTCTGGCTGAGGCAATTTTGTTTCCCACCATGAGTATTCAAATTGACCGCCTGGCACCGTCTCATTTGCGCGGCACTTACTTTGGAGCGGCTTCCTTTTATGCCATTGGTTGGTCGATGGCGCCATTAATTGGCGGAGTGATTATTCAGTGGTGGAGTGGCCCGGCGCTATACGGTTTGTTGATGGTGCTGTGTGGCATTGTGTTTGCGCTCTATCGTCTTACAGAATATCTGTCTCGCCCCGAGTGGCCCGAGCCCGAGGGAACCGTGGTTGTGGACAGGGTCGCCAATGTACCCTAGCGGGAGATATAGAAATCAGCGGTAAAAAAATACCCCCGCCAACGGGAGTTGACGGGGGTATTTTATCTAGAGATCGCCGGGAGTTTAGATTTCAGCGGCGAGGCGTGAGCCCTGGTCGATAGCGCGCTTGGCATCGAGCTCTGCGGCTTCGTCAGCACCACCGATCAGGTGGGTGGTTACGCCGCGCTCTTGCAGAGCTTCGTATAGCTTGCGAGCGGGCTCCTGACCGGCGCAGACAATAATATTGTCGACTTCCAGTACTCTTTCTTCTTCGCCAATGCGGATATGCAGGCCTTTATCGTCAATTTTGTCGTAAAGGGCACCGGCAATCATCTCTACCTTGCGGTGTTGCAGGCTACCGCGATGAATCCAGCCGGTGGTTTTGCCCAGGCCGGCACCGACCTTGGTGGTTTTGCGCTGTAACAGGTAGACCTGGCGCGGGGTGCTGACTGCTTCGCGAGGCTTCAAGCCGGAGCGATTTTCCAGGGCAATATCGACACCCCACTCGTTGAAGAACTCCTCTTTATCGCTGGCGACCACTTTGTCTTCCGTAGAGTGGGGGCCATCGTGGGTCAGATACTCAGCCACATCGAAGCCGATACCGCCGGCACCGATAATTGCCACTTTCTCGCCAACCGGCTTCTTGTGCTTGAGCACATCCAGATAACCCAGGACTTTATCGCTCTCAATGCCGGGAATCGGTGGCGTGCGCGGTTCGATACCGGTAGCAATAATTACTTCATCGAATGATTGCAGGGTTTCCGCTGTGGCGATGGTATTGAGTTTTACGGTAACGCCGGTGACTTCCAGACGGCGCTTAAAGTAGCGCAGGGTTTCCTGGAACTCCGCCTTGCCGGGAATCTGTTTGGCGATATTGAACTGGCCGCCAATTTTATCGCTGCCTTCAAATAGGGTTACTTCATGCCCGCGCTCTGCAGCAACCGTAGAGGCGGCCATGCCCGCAGGGCCGGCACCGATTACGGCGACCTTTTTCACCTTGTCGGTAGGCAGGTAGTTCAGTTCGGTTTCGTGACAAGCGCGGGGGTTTACCAGGCAGGAGGTTAGTTTCAGCTGGAAAGTGTGGTCCAGACACGCTTGGTTACAACCGATGCAGGTATTGATTTCGTCGGCGCGGCCTTCGGCGGCTTTGTTGACGAAGTCAGAGTCTGCCAGGAAGGGGCGCGCCATGGAGATCATGTCCGCCTGGCCGGAAGACAGCACTTCTTCGGCCACTTCCGGCATATTGATACGGTTACTGGCAATGACCGGGATCGACAGGTGCTTTTTCACCTTGGCGGTGATCTCGGTAAATGCCGCGCGGGGCACATTGGTGGCAATTGTGGGAACGCGCGCTTCGTGCCAGCCGATACCGGTATTGATAATCGTGGCACCGGCTTTTTCGATTGCCTGGCCGAGGGCCACAACTTCATCGAAATCACTGCCGTCTTCCACCAGATCCAGCATGGACAGGCGGTAGATAATAATAAAGTCCTCACCGACGGCTTCCCGCACACGGCGGACGACTTCGATCGGCAGGCGGATACGGTTTTCGAAGGAGCCACCCCATTCATCGGTACGCTTGTTGGTGCGTTTCACGATGAACTGGTTAATAAAGTACCCCTCGGAGCCCATAATCTCCACGCCGTCGTAGCCGGCTTCGCGGGCCAGGGTGGCGCAGCGCACATAGTCGTCGATCTGACCTTCGATTTCCTCGCTGGTCAATTCGCGCGGGGTGAAGGGGTTGATCGGTGCCTGGATGGGAGAGGGTGCAATCAGCTTTTCGTTGTAGGCGTAGCGGCCGGTGTGCAGGATCTGCATACAGATCTTGCCGCCCTCAGCGTGTACAGCATCGGTGACTTGTCGGTGCTGCTGGGCTTCTTCCGGGGTGGTCATCTTCGAGGAGCCCTGGAATACACCACTCTCTTCATTGGGGGCAATACCACCGGTTACAATCAGGCCAACGCCACCACGGGCGCGTTCGGCAAAAAAGGCCGCCAAACGGGTGAAGCCATTGGGGTGTTCTTCCAGGTTGGTGTGCATGGAGCCCATCAGCACCCGGTTTTTCAGGGTGGTGAAGCCCAGGTCCAGGGGGGCAAGCATATTAGGGTAGGCTTGGGACATGGCAAATTTCTCTTCTTGTAACCTTTCGGGTTCATTTATGTATATGCAAAAAGGTGCATATCGTTGTCTCGCAGGATAACAAGAGGGCCCACGGTGAAACAGTGACTTAACCGGTCGAAATCAGTGATCAATTACGGGCTCTATTTAACCTGGATGCGTCCCATTCTCATCTATAAATAAAGTGTTTTTGTCGATCTCCCAATCCTTCTTTATTTACGCCTCGATCAAGTTGACCAACTTGCTCCTCAGCCACTGATTGGCCGGATCATCGTGTTGATTTTTGTGCCAAAGCAGATGCCAGTCCAGCTGGGGGATCTGGAACGGAAGTTCAAACAATCGCGCCGAGTACTGCCGCGCCAAACTGGCGGGGGCTGTCAAGGCGAGATCGGTTCTCAAAACCACCAGGGGCGCGACTCTATAGTGCTGGACCCGTAGCTTGATGTTGCGGCGACGCCCCAGCTTGTTCAGGGCGATATCCTCCAGGCCCGGACCGCTGCGGCGGCTGGATACGTGAATATGCTCAAGCTTCAGGTACTGCTCCAGGGTCAGGCTGGCGGAATCTGCCAGGGGGTGATCTTGGCGCAGCATACACAGGTAGCGATCGTTCATCAGCCGCTGTTGCCGGATATGGGCGGAGGTCGGGATGGGAACATCCAGAGCGAAATCCAGGGTGTTGGCGGCGAGCTCTTTGACCAGCTGTTCCCTTGGGATTTGGAAGGACTCGACCGCAATCCCCGGGGCCTCCCGCTCCAGTACTTCTAAAAGTCGGGGTAAAAGGAGGGTCTCCGCCATATCGTTCATAGAGAGACGCAGGGTTTTACGGGCCTCCCAGGGGACAAAATGGCGCTGTTCACTGAGGCTGGCCCCCAATAGAGACAGGGCTTCCTGAACTCTCGGCATAATACTTTCGGTCAGTGGTGTCGGCGCCATGCCGGTGGGACTTCTAGTGAATAGCGGGTCATCCAAAGTGCGGCGCAGCCGCGCCAGGGCATTGCTGACGGCGGGCTGGGTGATATGTAGTTGTTCGGCAGCGCGGGTCAGGTTTCGGGTTGTGTAGATCGCCTCCAGCACGGGAAACAGGTTCATATCGATTCGCTGTAATTGCATTCCTGCCACCATCATCACCCTTATGAATGATTCGATATTCGCATAATAAACTTTGATGATTCAAATGGGGGGGATAGGGTTAGGGCCTTAAAAAGGGAGGAAGCTCGGTGGCTGAATTTATCCTGGTGCGTCACGGACAGGCTTCGTTTGGGGCTGAGGACTATGACAACCTCTCTGATACCGGCTGGCAGCAGTCGCGCTGGCTGGGGGAGTACTGGCGAGATAAGGGGATTTATTTCGACCGGCTGATATGCGGCAACTTAACCCGGCACCGGCAAACCCTGGATGGTATTTGCCAGGGCCTCGGAAACTCTAGTGAAAATTCCCACACTGTGCTCCCCCAACTCAACGAATTTGATTTTCTGGCGGTGACCCAGTGCTATCGCGAGCGATATCCACAGCGGGCGCCGGGGGCGCATGCCAGTCGCGCCGATTTTTATCGCTTCCTCAAGCAGGGGATGTTGGCCTGGGCCGCAGGCGAGATCAGTCCGGTGGAATCCTGGTTGCACTTTGAAGCCAGAATCGCAGATGCGCTTAAAAGTATTTGCGATAGCCCCAAGGGTAGCCGGACTCTGGTTGTCAGCTCCGGCGGTGCCATTGCCATGATGTTGACGCAAATATTGGGCGGCCCGGTTTCCACCGTGGCCAATCTCAATATGCAAATCCAAAACACCGCTGTTAGCCGTTTATTTTTCAGTGCAGAAAATATCAGTCTGCACAGCTTCAATCATGTGCCACACCTGGATTGGGATGGGCGCCGCGAATATATCACTTACAGTTGATAAGGCAGCTAGCGATGGAATTTGAATACTCGGACAAAGTAAAAGGGCTACTGGAGCGCCTGCAAAACTTTATGCAGGCCCATATCTATCCCGCTGAAACGCTATTTATGCAGCAGTTGCAGGAGGATCGCTGGGGTGAGCCGGCGGTGCTGGCGGAGTTAAAGATCAAAGCCCGGGAAGCGGAACTCTGGAATTTGTTTTTGCCGGATTCCCGCTATGGCGCCGGACTCAGCAATTTGGAATATGCGCCCCTGGCCGAGGAAATGGGCAAGGTGCTTTTTGCATCGGAGGTATTTAACTGCAATGCCCCGGATACCGGCAATATGGAGGTTTTAACTCAATACGGTTCTGAGGCCCAGTGCGAACAGTGGTTAAAACCGCTTCTGGATGGAAAAATTCGCTCTGCCTTTGCCATGACCGAGCCCCGCGTCGCCTCTTCTGATGCCACCAATATCGAAACCTCCATTGTTCGCGATGGCGACAGCTACGTTATTAACGGACACAAGTTTTATATCAGTGGCCTGATGAATAAACGCTGCAAAGTGATGATCGTGATGGGTAAAACCGATCCCGACAATCCCAATCGCCACCAGCAGCAATCGCAAATCCTGGTACCCACCGATACGCCTGGAGTCAAAATTGTTCGCCCGATGACGGTGTTTGGTTATGACGATGCACCGGAGGGGCACGCAGAAGTTATTTTTGACAATGTTCGTGTTCCCGCCAGCCATTTAATTCTCGGTGAGGGGCGCGGTTTTGAAATTGCCCAGGGGCGCTTGGGCCCGGGCAGGATACACCACTGTATGCGCTTGATTGGCCAGGCGCAAAGGGCACTGGAAATGATGTCGGCGCGCGCCGAGCAGCGCATTGTTTTTGGCCGGCCGATGAGCAAGCAGGGATCTGTGCGGGAAGATATTGCCAAATCCGCCTGTGAAATCGAACAGGCTCGCCTGTTGACCCTAAAGGCCGCCGCACAAATGGATCGGCTGGGGAATAAAGCAGCCAAAGATTTGATTGCGATGATAAAAATTGTTGCGCCACAGATGGCTTGTAAGGTGATAGATCGCGCCATACAGATTCACGGCGCCGCAGGATTGGGGCAGGATTACAGTCTCGCCCACCACTATGCCTATGCGCGGACTATCCGCCTGGCCGATGGTCCCGACCAAGTCCATATGATGCAACTGGGTAGAAACCTGGCTGCTCACTATGCCGCTGCGGAAAATCAGGGAGGACACAGTGACTGAAACGGTAAATACGATGCGCAGCTCGGTGGAAGAGCTACCGCTTGAGCAACTGCAAGAATATTTGTCAGGCAAGATTGAGGGCTTTAATGGGCCTGTGACGGTCAGCAAATTTCCCGGCGGCCAATCCAATCCCACCTTTAAATTGCAAACCCCAACGCAAACCTATGTTTTGCGCCGCCAGCCACCGGGCAAACTATTGAAATCTGCCCACGCTGTGGATCGGGAATACCGGGTAATGTCGGCGCTCGCCGAGACTAATGTGCCCGTGCCCAGGGTCTTACACCTCTGCGAGGACCGGGAGCTGATCGGCTCTATGTTCTATCTGATGGAATACTGTGAGGGCCGAATATTCTGGAATGCCGCGTTGCCGGAAGTGGACGCCGCGCAGCGCAGCGCTATGTACGATGAAATGAATCGCGTATTAGCGGCCATGCACAGCTTGGATATCAATGCCGTGGGTCTTGCGGATTACGGCCGCCCAGGTAATTACTTTCAGCGGCAGCTGGACCGCTGGAGTACCCAATATCGGGCCTCGGAGCTGGAGCCCATTGCCGCGATGGATGAGTTGATGGCCTGGTTGGGAGAGGTTCTGCCGGAAGATGATGGGCGTATCGCCTTGGTGCACGGTGATTACCGTCTGGACAATATGGTTTTCCACCCACAGCAGCCCAAGGTCATTGCGCTTTTGGACTGGGAGCTTTCCACCCTGGGGCATCCCTTTGCCGATCTGGCCTATCAGTGTATGCAGATGCGAATGCCCGCCGGCAAGGACAAAATGTCCGGTCTTTTGGGTCTGGATATCGACGCTCTGGGCATCCCCTCGGAAAGTGAATACGTCGCTAAATATTGCCAGCGGGTGGGTATCGACGGGATCGATAATTGGCCGTTTTATTTGGCATTTAGCTTTTTCCGCCTGGCGGCTATTGTCCAGGGGGTGGCGAAACGGGCAAAAGAGGGCAATGCATCGAATAAAAATGCGGCGAAACTGGGCGCTCTGGTGGAGCCCCTGGCACAGGCCGCACTGGATATTGCCGCTAAAGGTTAATTTTTGAAAGTATAAGGATAAAAAATGGCGAAGAATATTTTTGATCTCTCGGGGAAAATTGCTCTGGTGACCGGTGCCAGTCGGGGTATTGGCGAGGCCATAGCAAAGCTTCTGGCGGAGCAGGGCGCCCATGTGTTGGTTTCCAGCAGAAAAATTGAGGGGTGCCAGGCGGTCGCGGATGCTATCGTGGACGCCGGCGGCACTGCCGATGCGGTCCCCTGTCATATTGGCAATATGGAGAATATCCAACAGGTTATCGGCGATATTCGCCAGCGGTTTGGGCGCTTGGATATTCTGGTTAACAACGCGGCAACCAACCCCTATTTTGGTCATATTCTCGATACGGATTTAGCGGCCTTTGATAAAACCGTAGAGGTCAATATACGCGGCTATTTCTTTATGTCGGTAGAGGCCGGCAAGCTGATGCGCGAGCAGGGGGGCGGCGTTATTGTAAATACCGCCTCGGTGAATGCCTTGCAGCCGGGGGTCGGACAGGGGATCTATTCCATTACCAAGGCGGCGGTGGTCAATATGACCAAAGCATTTGCCAAAGAGTGCGCGCAATTTAATATCCGCGTGAATGCTCTGCTGCCAGGCCTCACCAAAACCAAATTCGCCGGTGCGCTGTTTTCCCACGAGGATATTTATAAAACCGCCGTTGGCCATATTCCCATGCACCGCCATGCGGAGCCGGAAGAAATGGCCGGTACCGTTTTGTACCTGGTCTCCGATGCGTCCAGTTATACGACCGGTGAATGTGTTGTGGTGGATGGCGGTTTGACCTCTTGTGGGGGGATTTGACCATGCAGGATCCAATGCTCGATTTTAGCGGTCAGGTGGCGCTGATTACCGGTGCGGCCAGTGGCTTTGGAGAGCTGCTGGCGCGGGAGCTCGGCGCTCGCGGCGCCCGCCTGGTATTGGGCGATATCAATGAAGAGGCCCTGATGCAGTTGGCGGATAACCTGGGCAACCAGGATATTGTCGTGCGCGCCCAGCGCTGCGATGTTTCCCAGGCATCTGATTGTGCTGCCCTGGCCCAGCGGGCCCAGTCTGAGTTTGGCCAGCTGGATATCGCGGTTAACAATGCCGGAATCGCGCCGCCGATGATGTCTCTCAAGCAAACAGAGGAGGCCATGCTGGATCAGCAGTACAACGTTAACCTGAAAGGCGTTTTCCTCGGGCTTAAATACCAGTTGCCCCTAATGCAAAATACGGGCGGGGTGGTGCTCAATGTTTCCTCTATGGCGGGTCTCGGTGGCGCTCCCAAAATCGCTTCCTACGCAGCGGCAAAGCACGGTGTAATTGGCCTGACTAAAACGGCGGCGATAGAAAATGCCAAGTACGGTATTCGTGTAAATGCGATTTGCCCCTTCTACTGCCTGACCCCCATGGTTACAAAGATTGCAACGGCAGAGGCCAGCCCGGAACAGATTCAGGCCTTTCTCGCCGAGGGGTGTCCGATGAAACGCCTGGGCAAACCGGAAGAGGTGGTCGCGGCCATGTTGATGCTGGTGTCCCCCAAAATGACTTACATTACCGGGCAGGCACTGGCGGTAGATGGCGGCCTCTCGGCCTATTGAGATTGGCAACTGCTGAAAATGCCCATGGAAAATCGAAAGGGAGTCTTCGATGCCTATAGAGATTTCACCTGATAACCTCAGCCACTATATCGGCTTTGAAACCGCGCCCACCGCCTGGCTTGAGATCGATCAACAGAGAGTGGACAGTTTCGCCGAGTGTACCCTGGATCGACAGTTTATCCATATCGATCCCGAGGCTGCGGCTAAAACGCCGTTTGGAGGAACAATCGCCCATGGATTCCTCTCTTTATCACTGCTGCCTTATTTTGTCGGTTCTTTACAGGTAGCGGTGGCGGGGGCCCATATGGCGGTGAATTATGGACTGGATAAGGTGCGTTTCCTGAATCCGGTCAAAACCGGCAGCAAGGTGCGAGTCTATGGGAAAATATTGGATATTGTCGAAAAGGCAGAGGCTCAATACCAAATAAAATTGTTGCTGACTATGGAAATTCAGGGAGAGCAGAAGCCCGCCCTTGTGGCGGAATGTATTTTCTTGCAAATGACGTGAATTCGTATTGCAAGCTTCCAGTGCCACTTGTGCTGAAAGCCTGAAGCCAAGTGGCCTGTTTATCGCTCTATTGTTTGCAGAGATTTCAGCCCCATACGGACAATGTTTAAATGGGAAACCTCCATCCCCTTCTCGTAGTCTGTGCCGGTAAAGTCAAACTGTTGAACATTGATAAATGCTGAGTGTACAGCCGTGCCCCAATAGGGGTTTGTTCCCCACCAGCCATATCTTCCTGCGGTTCTCGGATTTCGCTGAAAGAAATTGTATGCCCGGCGGATATTGTCATACTCGAGATTGAAAATACGGCTGTCAATCAAACTGTAGGCATCAAAAGTTACCAACTGTTGTATTGGAATATTTGCGCGTCCCAAGGTGTTGGCAATTTTGATTGCGATGCTACCGCCCCGACTATAGCCGAAGAGTATGGCCGCCTTGCCGCGTTCTACCCCATCGATCAAATAGTGGCTAATTGCGGTTTTTTGGAAGGAATAGAACAGTCGGCCGTGAAGCAGCTGAATAGCTGACCTCAATGTAGGATTATCTCCAGCCGAGGGGCCGCCGGCCCCGTAAATACCCGCCACAATACAGCGATCCGGGTGCAAGCGCTCTCTTTGACTCTGATCGAATAGCTCGTTCAATATCCGCCCTGGACTCCAGGTGTTGATTATTTATCGGCGATAATTTCCCCGGGAAAACCGTAAAGCCCCGAGTGTACTTATCTGGGGGTGCTGTTTAACGCTGTGAATTGCTACTCGATAAGATACGACAGTGGCGTTTGGCACTTTTGCGCAGGGTATCGGGCAGGGGCGTTTCACTCTCGGCTTGTTGTTCCGCGCGCCAGTAGTGGCACAGAGCAAGGTACTCGCCCCGATCGACCTGACTGCGCAGCTGTAGCCAGGGATCGGGCTTTAGAGCGGCTGACTCGGCGATATCCTTCCAGTCCCTGAGTGCCGGCTCATACAGAATTTCTGCACTGCTGCTCTTGTGCGTCAGTGCGCCCAAGTGTTGAGCGGGATGAATTAACAGTAAAATAGCCGTCACCACACTGCAACTAACCGTTGCGCGGGAAAGGAGGCGGTTAAAATTGATCCTGGGCTTGTAGCCTTGTGCCTCTTTGAAAATGGCCTCATCGAGTTGTTGTGGGGAGGTCAGCTTTTTGGCTTCCTCAAAATACTGATTTTCCCAGTTGTTCATATCATTACCTCGACGACTCTTCGATAACTTCCACTTGCCAGGGCTTGCGCTCAGCCCCGTCAATATATTCTTCCAGCATGGCACGGGCCTGGTAATACAGGCTGCGACACTTGTGTAGAGATAGGCGCTCGATATCGGCTACGGTGACTAGTGGCAGTTTGCACTCCATATGTAGGAGTAGCACGTTACGCAATTGTGTCGGTAACTTTTGTATAGCGAATAATACGCGGTTGTGACTTTGGACTTCCTCCTCCGCCACCTTGAGATTGGAAAAGTATTCCTGCTTGAGGCGTTTGTTAATATGGATAAAAAGCCAATTTTTAAGTCTGCGCCCGTGAAGTTCTGGCGGGTTTTCCAGCAGGCCCCGCCAGAGTTGTTGCAGCAGCGGTGTGGTGGAAGAGGGTGCCATTTGCAGGCAGTAGCGATATAACGAATCCTTGTGGCGATCGTAAAGCAGGCGGAACACAGAGGGATTGCGCGTATCCTTATAATGCTGGAACAGCACTTCATCAGATAGATGACATAATTCTTTCCGAGACAAAGCCTTAAGCCTCCGTACGCAAATTATTCATTCTCGTGCCACAGACCGAGGATTTGGTTTATACCGCGTCAATTAAGAATGATTGTAGTCTGCTTCTGTGTCGCAATTATTTTTAGGTCAATACTTCCGATGTCAGCCCGCCACAGATATGAATCTACGGGCCGAAGTATAGTTGCCGCAAAATTGGGAAAACTGCCTTGGGGTAAGGGGCAGCGCCAGATTTCTCAGGTTGCATTCGGGTGACAAATAAAAGCAGGGTGAGTCAGAAGGAGGCTTGTTCCGGCAGGGGCAGCGGTAGTTGAACGGGCCCTTTTTCCGCACGCAGATCGGTCAGTCGCAAACCGACCCCTAAGAGGCGGATAGGCGCTGGACGTTTTTCACGACACTCTTGCAGCAGCTGGCGGAATTCTGAGATTCGCCCGGCGCGACTGCTGCGCTCGTGAGTGCTGGTAGTAAAATCTGCATACTTCACTTTTACGCTGGCGCCGTTTACTTCGTAGCGATCGCCGAGTTTTTCCCGGCGTTCCAGTAGGCGCATATAGAGCTCGGTTAGTTGCTCTAACCACTCATCAAAATTGGCTAAATCCTCGTGAAAAGTGCGCTCGACACTGACACTCTTGCGGGAGCCATCGCCGCTCACCGGGCGATCGTCAATACCACGGCAGAGATCGTAGAGGCGGCGGCCAAACTTGCCAAATTGCTTGCTCAACTCAACTTGTGAAAAGTTGCGTAGATCTGCGCAGGTGCGAATGCCCTGACGGTGCATTTTCTCGGCGGTGACCCGCCCCACGCCGTGTATCTTGTTGACGGGCAGGCGCACAACAAATTGATCGACTTCGCTGGGCGTGATGACTGTCAGTCCGTCTGGTTTTTGCCAATCACTGGCTATCTTGGCCAGGAATTTATTTGGGGCCACCCCGGCGGAAATCGTGATACCCAGAGTGTCCCGCACCCGCTGTCGGATCTCTTGAGCGATCAGGGTGGCACTGCCGTGGCAGCGGCCACTGTCGCTGACATCGAGGAAGGCCTCATCCAGGGACAGGGGCTCAATATCGTCGCAGTAGTCGAGGAAAATTTCCCGTATCTGCCCACTGACCTCCCGATACTTGGCCATATTGCCGGGTACTACAATCAAATCAGGGCACAGTTTTTTGGCCTGAGCGGTGGGCATGGCAGAACGCACCCCGTAACTACGGGCCTCGTAGTTACAGGTAGAGATAACCCCGCGCCGATCGCTGCTGCCGCCTACGGCTAAGGGGCGCCCACGGAGATTGGGATCGTCACGCATTTCGACCGAGGCGTAGAAGCAATCGCAATCACAGTGGATAATCTTTCTCATGCTGTGATTATATACAGTGTTCTACCGCGCCAGGAAGTAATTTGTGTCACTAGGGCATCTGGTGATGATAGGTAGGTAAACAATGAGCAGTATTCCGTTGGTGGAGAGCCCGGCTTCCGGTGATGTGGCCAGGGTTTTTACTGAAATTGAGGATGAACTGGGAGGAGTTCCCAGTTTGTTTCGGGTCTATGCCCAGCATCCAGGGCTGCTTGAGGCCAATTGGTACAAGTTTAAGGCCGTGATGATTCACGGGTGCTTATCGGTACAGCTAAAAGAAGCTATTGGCCTGGCGGTCTCTGCTGATAATCGCTGCGACTACGGTATCTACCATCACAGTATCTCTTTGCAGGTACTCGGTGTGGATACAGATGAGGTAATGCGCATTCGCACCGACCCCAAGCATGTGCACTTCTCCGAAAAAGAGCACGCCCTGTTTGATCTGGCGCGCAACGCAAACACGACACCGGATGACCATCGAGGCCACCTGATCGCCTCTGCGCGAAAGCTCGGTGCCGGTGACGATGAAATCTTAGAGGCTCTGGGGGTGATGGAGCTGGTGCTCGGTTTCAATCACCTGGCCGAAGCGCTCAGTTTGGACCCGACACGGAGGCCCCTCGCATAGTGATGTAATTGCGACCTATTGCGCGGGCTGCTAGTGATCGCCCGCTGTCATCAGGGTTAACTGCTCCAGTGTGGCAAACTGGAAGCCCTGTTGTCTGAGCTGGGCAGTAATCAGCGGGAGCGCCTCCATTACCTGGTGGTGCTGGTCATACATCGGCTGGAGTAACACCACACTCCCATCTTTGGCATTTTGGGATATGTAGTCTGCTGCGGCTTGAGCGCCTTCGGTTTGCAGCTGTTCGCTGGGATCGATATCCCAGTGAGCGATCTTGAACTGATGCTTACTCAGTAGTGAGCCCAATTCTTCAGAGACTTTTCCGTGAGAGGGGAGGAACATCGGTTTATCGGTATAGCCATTGCTTTGCAATAAGTGGCAGGTTTTCTTGATCTCCTCTTTGGCACTGCTTAAAGGCATTTGGGCGAGGTCCCGATGGGAGTAACCGCGATTGCCCAGTTGGTGCCCGGCTCGAATGATCGCTTGGGTTTGTTCGGGAAGCTGTTCCATTTCCCGCCCCGAGGGAAAGAAAGTGGCGGTTATCTGGAGAGATTCAAGCCGCTCTAACAGCGGCTCGGTTTTATCCGCAGAGGGCCCCTTATCGAAAATAAGTGCCACCCACTTACTCTTTTCCGCTGTCGCCTGTGCCCAGCTTGAAAAAATAAATAAACAAATGCAAATAGTACTAATTATTATTTTCATTTTTGGGTTTCTTATAGACAGAAAAAAAGCCGTCATCGACGGCTTTTTTTCTGTACTGACTTAGCGCTCCAGCTGGTCCAGCTTGCCCGGCTTGCCATCCCACTCCTCGGCATCCGGCAATGGGTCTTTTTTCTCGGTAATATTGGGCCAAACCTCGGCGAGTTCTGCGTTCAGCTCAATAAATTCCTGCTGATCGTCGGGGACCTCATCCTCCGAGAAAATCGCATTGGCGGGGCACTCCGGCTCGCACAGGGCGCAGTCGATACACTCGTCTGGGTGAATGACCAGGAAGTTGGGGCCTTCGTAAAAACAGTCTACCGGGCAAACCTCTACACAGTCGGTGTATTTACACTTAATGCAGTTTTCCCCAATTACGAATGTCATGTTTGTCCCTCGATAGTGCCACTGAATTCTTCGTGTAGCGGATTTTATCAATTACTGGCGCGAATTGTAGTGGCTTTTCAGTCGATTTAGTTCACTATTTATAACAGGATGTATTGGGCGACCGGAGCCGCCCGCTCTTTTACTTCAATAATTTGTGCAGCGAGTAGAGTGCTTCCAGTGCCTGGCGCGGAGTCATATCGTCCGGGTTTAGCTCTTCCAGGGCATCCACGGCGGGGTGGCTGGGGCTGCCGAACAAATCTACCTGCTGGGGAGAGACGGGGGCTGCGGCCACTAGTACAGCGACTTCTTCCGGCTCCTGCTGGGGCACCGGTGCCGGTTTGGCCATGGGCGCCGGCACATCTACCGACTGGGCACCGGCCTCCAGTGCTGCCAGGCGAGAGCGGGCCTCGGTCAACACATCGCCGGGAATACCTGCCAGCTGGGCCACCTGCAACCCATAGCTCTTTGACGCCGGCCCTTCCTGGATGCGGTGCAGGAAGACAATACCCTCGCCGTGCTCGGTGGCATCCAAGTGGATATTGGCGGCTTCAGAGCACTGGTTGGGCAGGTCGGTCAGCTCAAAGTAGTGAGTGGCGAAGAGTGTAAAAGCGCGCACTTCAGCGGCCAGGTAGTGGGCACAGGCCCAGGCCAGGGAGAGACCGTCGTAGGTACTGGTACCACGGCCAATCTCATCCATCAGCACCAGGCTGTGCTCGGTGGCATTGCGCAGGATATTGGCGGTCTCGGTCATTTCCACCATGAAGGTGGAGCGACCGCCGGCCAGGTCATCGGCGCTGCCGATACGGGTGAAGATACGATCCAGCAAGCCGATTTGGGCACTGTCTGCGGGTACATAGCTGCCGCAGTGCGCCAGCAGAGCGATCAATGCAGTCTGGCGCATATAAGTAGACTTACCGCCCATGTTCGGACCGGTAATCACCAGCATACGGCGGTCGTTGTGCAGCTCGATATCGTTGGCCACAAAGGGCTCATCCAATACCTGCTCAACTACCGGGTGGCGTCCGCCGCTAATATGCAGGCCCGGCTCAGTGCCCAGTTCCGGGCGGCACAGGCGCAAATCGTCAGCGCGCTCGGCCAAGCAGGCCAACACATCCAACTCGGAGATACCCGCCGCCGCCGCTTGCAGCTCAGCCAGGGACTCATTTAGCTGGTTGATCAGCTCCTCGTACAGCGCCTTCTCACGAGCCAGAGCGCGGCTCTTGGCAGAGAGCGCCTTGTCTTCAAACTCCTTCAGCTCGGGGGTGATAAAGCGCTCGGCATTCTTCAGGGTCTGGCGGCGAATATACTCGGCCGGCGCCTTGTCGCTCTGCCCGCGGCTGATCTCAATAAAGTAGCCGTGTACCCGGTTGTAGCCCACCTTGAGTGTGGGGATACCGGTGCGCTCTTTCTCCCGCTGCTCCAGTTGCACCAAGTAGTCGCCGGCGTTTTCACTGATAGCGCGCAGCTCATCCAGCTCTTTGTCGTAACCGGTAGCGATAACCCCGCCATCGCGAATCACGACCGGAGGGTTTTCAATAATTGCGTCTTGCAGCAGCTCTACCGTTTCCGGCCACTCGCCGATCTGGTTGCACAGCTCATTTACCAGTGTTGCGTCAGATTCCGCCAACTGCTGCTGAATTTCCGGGAACTGCGCCAGGGACTGGCCCAGGCGGGCCAAATCCCGAGGGCGGGCAGAGCGCAGCGCCAGGCGGCCCAGGATTCTCTCCATATCGCCCACAGGCTTGAGGGCATCACGCAGGGGCTCAAAACTGTAGTCGCCGATCAATGTGGCGATAGCATCCTGGCGGTTGCGCAGGGTTGTGAGCTGGCGCAGGGGATTGTTCAGCCAGCGGCGCAGCAAGCGGCTACCCATAGCGGTTTTACAGCTATCAAAGACCGATAGCAGGGTATTGTCGTCACCGCCGTTCAGGTTCAGGTCAATTTCCAGGTTGCGGCGACTGGCGCCATCCAGAGCAACTGTCTCATCCCCGCTCTCTGTCAGCAGGCCGCGAATATGGGGCAGCTCGGTACGCTGGGTGTCCCGCGCGTACTGAAGTAGACAGCCGGCGGCGACAACCGCACCGTGCATATGGCTGCAACCAAAGGCCTCCAGATTCATAGTGCCGAACTGTTGGTTGAGCAGGCGCAGAGCGCTTTCCAGCTCGAACTCCCAGGGCGCGCGGCGGCGCACACCGGCGCGGCGCTCGATTTCTACGGGCAGGGCGAGGTCTTCCGGTGCGAGCAGCTCGGTGGGGTTGTGGCGCTGTATCTGCTCGGCCAGGGCTTCCAGCGTATCGGTCTCTTGCACCACAAAGCGGCCGGTGGCCAGGTCCAGCAGTGCCAAGCCGAAGACATCGCCCAGATGTGCAATCGCGGCCAACAGATTGTCGCGGCGATCGTTAAGGAGGGCCTCATCGGTGACCGTGCCCGGGGTAACGATGCGCACCACCTGCCGCTCAACCGGCCCCTTGCTGGTGGCCGGATCGCCGATTTGCTCACAGATAGCCACGGACACCCCGGCCTTAATCAGCCGTGCCAAGTAGCCCTCGGCCGCGTGGTAGGGGATACCCGCCATCGGAATCGGCTCACCCCCGGATTTCCCCCGTGCGGTGAGGGTAACGTCCAGCAGCTCAGCGGCCTTCTTGGCATCATCGAAGAACAGCTCGTAAAAGTCCCCCATACGGTAGAACACCAGTTCTTGGGGGTGCTGAGCTTTGATGCCCATGTACTGTTGCATCATCGGAGTGAGAGCGGAAGTCTTTGATTTATCTACACTTTTCGTCAATTTTCTGCCTGTTGTCTAAAAGCTGTCTAAGGCTGGGGCCGGCTACATTATCAGTTTCGCGCAGGCGAATGTAGCGCTCTGTTATTGCCGGGCTGGCATGGCCGGCCAGCACTTGAGAGTCGATGCCTGCGCGCCCGGCATCAGTCAGAGATTTGGCCCGGATATCGTGGATAGTGGTGTCCTCAACCCCGGCTTTAGCTCTGCCCCTGTCGCAAGCATCTCGAATACCTCGATAGCTGTATAGAGTGCTCTTGCCACGAGGGTGGAACAAGTAGAGGCACATCACTTTATGCAGCTGTTTGGCCTCAGTAATAATCCGCTCCAGCTCGGGCTCCACCTGCACTAATAACCGTTTGCCCGTCTTCCCTTGCTGGAGCTTAATGTTCTCTTTGCTGATGTCGCTGTAGCTGGATTGCCAGCACCTCTGATATGCGCTGGGTTGTCAGATAGCACATATCCATCACCAACTTAATGGTTGGGTTGGCCTTGGAGCTAATTGCCTTAAGCCCACCGTCGGTGAGATAGCGATCCCGCTTTTTCTCTTCAAATCGTTTGATACCAACGGCAGGATTGATATCGGCCATGAAGTCTGAAAACCCATATTCAATGCGAGGGCGCATGCTCTGGTATTGCTTGAGAATGTTGAGTGCTAGCTTGCCGTCCGTATGTCGGTGTTCGTAGCGTTCGTACACTTGGCTAAAGGGCGCTATTTATTTTTCAACACTTCGGACAGTTTTAGAAAGCTTGTGCTCTTAACTTATGAGATTACAGCTTACCGAGGCTTACTTTATCAAAGGTCTTAGGGTGGCCCAGAGCTGCCGATAACTGACCTGTATGGCTGTAAGCCGCAGGGTTACTGGGCTAAAATTGTCCGAAGTGTTGTAATCGTTGGTTGCGGGAAATATGGGGGCTAAGCTCTGGGTAAGAACAACAGGGCGGTCCCGAATCATCCTGAATCGTATTTCCGTTTTCCTAAGTTCCTCAGCTTGATTCCTTGTCCGCTTCTTCTTGGTCAGCTCTTTAAGCTGGGCGTCGGTGAGCCATGGTAATGCCTTTGCTTCTTTAACTCCTGCATTCAACTCTGAAGTGCATCAGTTAATGTTCTGGAAAAGAACGGCCAGCTGAAGTAGAAACCTGGGTTGAAGGCATCGCAGCCAGTATGGGCAGTGTGATCGCCCTTGCCGGGGATACCCCAGAAATGAAAGCGCAGATCACTGTCGATGCCAAAGTGCAAAGACGATATTAAGGCCGTGTTTAAAGGCTTCGAAGCGCACAATACGGTAATGCAATCGCGTCTGGATGATATGGACTGCATCGCCGAAAAGCCAAAGATAAACTGCTTGAAGCCCTCGGTAGTCAAACCCCAACCTCGGTACAAAGCTACAGGGTGGTAGTGCAGGAAGGTGAGGGTATTAAGCGCCTCAGTCTGAGCCCGGCGTGCTCGCCATTGATGGCGTATTCACCGTGCCCAAGGTATCTGCAGCAGAGATCAATCAGGGTGAATCCCTCACCTGGGTGGTCGCCTCCAGCTCATTCGATGATAACGCCGCCACTGGTGATATCACCGGCTCCACGGCCTTCGCCGCCGAAGCTGCCGGGGATGGCGTCACTAGTTTTGCCGTCAAGTTTACCGGCGTACCGGGCACCGTTAAGGCCTAGGTGACTCATGGACCTGGACTAGAGAGTCGCAGAACACGCGCTCTGCAAATGGGGCAGGGCCGCTACCTATGACGACGGTAGCGGCGCTGAGCCTATTGATTGCCGGGTGGTCTTTGAGCGGGAGATCGATGAGTTTGAGGAAGATGAGCGGCTGCGGGTAGGGGGTGTTGAGTTGAGCCTGCTGGTGAGTGAAGTGGGTACTTACAACTCAGGGGCGGTGATTGCGCTGGGTGGTGTGGAGTATAGAGTGCGTAAGCGGCTGGCGGCGGATGGGTAGCCTGAGTGGGTAGGTCAGCGCAGGATTTATGATCATTGTGATTGTTATTTTTTTGAGTTGCTCAAACTTACGGGAAAATGCTTTAAAATCAGTGGATTGAAAGGGCGGCTGAAATTGGGGATAGTGGTCATGATGATCATTTTTCTAGGTGGGTCGATAGTGCCAAGTGGTCGTAATCTATTGATTTAATTGAAGAAGATGGCGTGTTGGCGTAAATTTGCATCAGAAATAGTAGTCAAAATAATAATGGTCATGATGACCACTATATAAATGTTATTGTGGCGGTCGGCTTTATTGATTTTTCGTGGTAAGTAAAGATTTAGTGCTACTAAATAGCACCCAGTATTGAGCAACTTTACTGACTGCTATTTGAGCAGTTTCGTTCCTAGAGTGTTCGCTCAGGTGCTGTAAAAAGTGGCAGTCCGCTGCAATTTCGCGGATTGCCAATAAGATAGGAATTGGTTGGGGGAGGTGCGGTATTCTTTCCTCGTGAATATTGGGCAGTGGCCAGCCAAACTGTGGCTGGCAAAGTGCTAGTAGGTAGTCCTGAGCGCGCCAGCCATAACCAGGCTAGGCAAGCTCGCCCAACCCCTTCGGGGCTGGGCTGGACAGCCTACGCGTTGCTTCGGCTGCCCTTGCTAGCGGCGTTATTGTGGCGGTAGGCTTAATTGATTTTTCGTGGTAACTGAAGGTCTAGTGCCACTAAATAGCATCCAGTGTTGAGCAATTTTACTGATTGCTATTCAAGTGGTTTCGCTCCTAGAGTGTTCGTTCAGGTGTTGTAAGGCAGTCCGCTACAATTTCGCGGAGTGCCAGTAAGATAGGAATTGGTTGGGGAAAGTGCGGTATTTTTTCCTCGTGAATATTAGGCAGCGGCCAGCCAAGCTATGGCTGGCAAAGTGCTAGTAGTCGGTCCCGAGTGCGCCAGCCATAACCAGGCTAGGCAAGCTCGCCCAACCCCTTCGGGGCTGGGCTGGACAGCCTACGCGTTGCTTCGGCTGCCCTCGCTAGCGGCGTTATGTGAATCCAATCATGATAGGAGTCTAATTCTGATGAAAATAATGACCTGTAAGCAACTAGGTGGCGCATGTGATTTGGAGTTCCGTGCCGATACCTTTGAAGAAATGGCTGAATTGAGCAAGCAGCACGGTATGGATATGCATAAGGCACAAGACTCTGCTCATTTAGAAGCGATGCAAAAGATAGCTGAACTGATGAAAAATCCAGAAGAAATGAGTAACTGGCAGGAGTCAAAAAGAAAAGAATTCGAAGCGCTGCCAGAGGCGTAGTTAAAACCGTGCCACTAAATCACATAACAATACGCTGTAGTCGCTGCAAAAAGCACAGCTAGGACCTCCGTTCTGTCGCTTCGGCCCCTAAGCTTTGCGTTATTGTGACAGTCGGTTTATTGATTTTTCGTGGTAACTGAAGGTTTAGTGCCACTAAATAGCATCCGGTGTTGAGCAATTTTATTGATTACTATTCAAGCAGTTTCGTTCCTAGAGTGTTCGCTCGGGTGCTGTAAAAAGAGGCAGTCCGCTGCAATTTCTCGGATTGCCAGTAAGAGAGGAATTGGTCGGGGAAAGTGCAGTATTCTTCCCTCTTAAATATTGGGCAGCGGCCAGCCAAACCATGGCTGGCAAAGTGCCAGTAGGTAGTCCCGAGTGCGCCAGCCATAACCAGGCCAGTCAAGCTCGCCCAACCCCTTCGGGGCTGGGCTGGACAGCCTATGCGTTGCTTCGGCTGCCCTTGCTAGCGACGTTATTTGACCGAGCTGAACTCATAGATATGGAAATGGATGAATGACAGAAATTAATGTTAGTGTAGAAGCGGAGATGAAAAGCGATAGCGAAGCAAAGGTATTCGCTAAAAACATGAAGTCGGCAGCAAAGAGCAATGAATATGATTTCTATAAAACCATAAATAGTCTGTCTAGAAGATCTATAGAGAAAGATTATCAAGAGCTAACTATTGAAAATATAAGCCGAAGTAAAAATCTAGTGTATATAACCGCATACAGCGGACAGTCTTCACCAATAAATTGGCTAGGAATGTCTATCTCCAAACTAGGAGTAAAAAAGCTATATATGCGAGAGAGCTGGGATGAGGGTAGCTTTAACTACTATTATCTAAATGGCGATGCTGTTTGCAAGAAAGCCTTCGATGGAAAAGTGGTACCAAAACTCTCGCCAGAAGATATCGAAATTAATAAAAGACTATTCCTACCTGAAGGCCGTGTGAAAGTTACTGCAACATTAGAGGCATATGAAGAAATATCAGGAGGTAAAGGTAAAAAATTATTGATGGAGTTCTTAACCTCTAGGAATGAGAAGTTCTACTACCAGGGTGAGGGTGAGTTAACGGATCTTATTTCTGAAGACTATGAAAGCTTGACTGAGTTTAATGCGTCTTTTGAACGAGGAATGCTAAAAGGTGAATATGTGTCTTTTGCTAAACGACCATCAGATATTGCATGCTCATTTAATGAGGAAGTCATGAGGCAGAAACACCCAGAAATGTTCCATAAAAGAGTAGAGGATTTACATACTGTAGCTAAATGTCCATTTTGTGGTAGCTCACTTAGGACAGAGAAGGCTAAACAATGTCCAAGTTGTTATAAAAGTTGGAGGGAATGAAATGAGTGAGCACATAACAAACGCATGCATTTGACCTCCGCTGCGCTGCGGCAAATGATACGGGCGTTAACACATGAAATACATCGCAATTTTAAGCCTTTTGATTTTTAGCTATTCAGCTCTAGCCAAGAAGTGCTGGACCCAATCTCAAAATGAGTTGGTGGCAAAGAGCCACAGTAAAGATCCATTTGAATTTGCTATTGACCGAGCACAAGTTGTTTTTGTGGGTAGAGCAAAAAGCATCCAAAAAATAATCTATGAAGAAGTGGGTATTGAGCCAGTCGTTCTCAAAGTAGAGGCAAAATTTGATGTAAAAGAAACTATCAAAGGTGACGTATCGAAAGAGGTAGTTACCAGTAGCACTGATGTTTGTGCATGCAAGTATCAGTTTGAACCCGGAATCATGTACTTAGTAGTGGGTGCCAAATACGAAGATACATTGCAAGTTTATAGTTGCGAATACATTGCGCCCGTAGCACAATCCAGGGTAGTAGAGGCCCGCAGGATCGTCGGTGTTAACAAAGCCAGGCAGTAAAGCTCCGGGCCTTCGGCCCCTGCTGGCGGCGTTAAATTTCTTATTCGAGTTTAGCTATGAAAATTGAGAAATCAGAAAAGAAAGACCATGAAGTTCTGATAGAAATTTGGGAAGCCTCAGTTAGGGCTACTCATGACTTTCTTCAGGAAGAAGACATAATCACTTTAAAGCCTCTGATTTTAGAGCAATATTTCGATGCTGTAGATCTGACATGTGCCAAGGATGATGAAGGGAAGATTCATGGTTTCTGCGGTGTTCATGAAGGGAATATTGAAATGCTTTTCATCTCGCCAGAATCCAGAGGAAAAGGTGTGGGCTTCCAATTAATGGAATACGCCATCAAAAATCAAAGCGCTACCAAGGTAGATGTCAACGAACAAAATAAACAAGCACTAGGCTTCTATGAGCATTTGGGTTTCAATGTTGTAGGTCGCTCTCCATTAGACGGTCAGGGCAAACCATATCCACTGCTGCATATGGCGCTAGGAAAAATTTAACAAGCGGCTGCATTTCGTTCCGGCCTGCGGCCTCCACCGGACTCGCTTTGCTCGCCGATGAGCCGGGCGTTAAAAGGCCAATCGAACATATGAGAAAGCTGCAAATATTGATCGTTACTATGTTGCTATCAGCCTGTGGTGAGATTGGCTTCTACAATCAGTCCATGTTGCCTTTGAGTCAAAATTTAACCCAGGCTTGCTTGGAACATGCAGCAAGTAAAATCGAGGTCGATGAATTCGGCCCTCACCAGTATGAAGGCGCTAAGGCTCCAACATATTTTTTCACAAAAGGTAATATGCAGTTGTTCGCCCAAGAAAAGTTTGAGCCTGAGCATATGCTAAACATTTCATACAGTTACATGGAATCGTGCCCTTGTCCGGGTAAAGAGCGAAGGCTAAAAAAAAATGAAGCTTTCCTTAAAGAGGTTACAGCTCAAATCAAACAATCATGCCATGGGCTTTTAACAAGTCAAAGCACGCGGACATTGTAAAGCTGTCACCTTTTTTGTTCCAAAAAAGCCGCTATCTTCACCATGCCGGTGTTTGAGGCGTTGCACAAACCCGCTGCGCGGGAGTGGTGCCACTTTTAAATTATAAGAGGAGTTTTAGAAGGTGCATAACCGGGTATTGCAAAATATATTTTCTGCGTACAGTGGTTATTTATCTAAAACTGTGCAACCACTAAAAAATTTGAAAGCTATCTCATCGATTCAGGAGTGCCGTACAAAAGCGATGGGAAGCAGTTATTATCGCTGTAAGCACAACCATGTAACTGAACAGTATCATTCTTGCAGGCACAGAAGTTGTCCTCTCTGTTCAGGTCGAAAACAGCTGCAGTGGGTTGATCAGCAGCGTCGTAAATTATTTGATACAGAGCATTTTCATGTGGTCTTTACTATTCCTCATGAGTATCTGCAATTATGGCAATACAACGAAGAAAGGCTTACAGATATACTCTTTTTATCAAGTAAAGAAACGCTATTTGAGTTGATGGCGAGTAAGGACTATCACGGCGTAATCCCCGGGGTTCTTATGGCTCTGCATACTTGGGGGAGGCAGTTAACTTTACATCCACATATACACTGTCTGATAACCGCTGGCGGTTTGACTTTAAGAGAAAGTTGGAAAGAAACAGGTAAATATTTATTACCTGTGAGAGTGGTTAAGAGTCTTTATAGAGGGAAATTTCAAGCGCTTTTATTAGAACAGTATCGTGCCGGGTTACTCAAGCTCCCTCCCAGTTGGTCAATTGGCCAATTTGATATTCTCTTTAAAGCTTGCTATCGCAAAGAATGGTCGGTTCGTATTCAGGAGCGATATGAGCATGGTCGAGGTGTTCTGCTGTATTTTTCACGCTATATCAAAGGTGGCCCGCTGAAGCCAAAGCAGATATTAAATGTGGATCATAAGGGGGTGGAGTTTCGTTATTTTGATCACCGTGACCAGCGACGTAAGCAACTTCGGTTAAAGCCTCAGGAGCTCTTAAGGCGTGTTTTGCAGCATATACCCCCGATAGGTAAGCATATGGTACGGGGTTATGGATTATATGCTGGATGCAATAAGAAAAAGCATGAACTATGTAGTAATCTCGTGGGTTTAATGAAAGATCAACCACTCCCGGCTGGATTGCAAATCCAAGATCTGGTGGTAGAGTGTGGTCAGTGCCATGAGCCCACAAAACTGAGTGGCAGGGTGTGGTCTAAGGCGAAAAAAGGAATTTCCTTTATAAAGGGGGCGGCTCGGCAAGATAGTGCCGGCGGGAATGTACAACACGACGATGAACCAGACACTGCAGGAATGGGCCTCTTTAGTTCGGCCTAAACTCAATGCCAGGTCATTTTTTTTGCCGCCTGCAGTGCAGGTTATCTTAGCGTTAAGTGCACTTTCAATAAGATTAAATCGGTTATGAAATGAATAGAGAGATAGCATTACAGGTTCAGAACGAAACACTGCTTCAGAATTGGCATTTCTACCTAATTCTACTTTTGATAACGATAGTTGGTTCTTATTTGGCTTCATTATTGAAGGGGGCTGGAGCTCAAAAAGGAAAGTTTTTGGCGATCGAATCGAGCCTCAATACAATTAAAAAGCAAGTGGAGCTCACTACTGAAACGTCGGAATCAATTAAATCGGCAATTGGGCATGACTTATGGAGAAAGAAAGAGCTTGAGTCTATCAAACGCGAAAAGTTAGAAGAGTACTTTTTGGTCATATCTTCCCTCAATTACTCACTTAACAATGAGATGATAAGCAAGTTATTCGGTGCCGATGTAGATTATGATCCCCATTGTTTTGATAAAGCCAATATGATCCAATCTTTGTATCTCCCAGAACTTGCCGAAGAGCACTTTGAGCTATGTAAAGCCGTGCAGAATTACACAAGATGGGTTTCCGACGGTTTGTTTATGATTGCTGAGCAAGCAGCGAGCGGTATTCCTAATCCGAAACCGACAAAAGAGTTCATGGAGCAGCAACCTAAGCTGCTACAGGCCCTTACTAAGCCGACTGCAGCAGTAATCCTAAAAGCAAAAGAGGTCGCTCAGGCAGTAAACACTTAACAAGAGCAGGCACGATCGCAAATACTGCGTATTTGCTGGACCTCCGCCGCGTTGCGGCTCCGGCCCGTGCTGCAGGCGTTACATTCCCAAACTATGAAAATCGCAATATTACTAGCAATCACATTTTTGATTTCGGCGTGTGCAATTAATCCCCACACTGAAATCTGGGCGCCAGAAATTGGAGGGGTATTTATAGATAATGGTAAACCTATGTCAGGTGTTATTATCAAGGCTGCACGCACAGGTTGGCTTAAACCTGTAGAGGATTGTCCCGATAGTTATCGAGAGGTGGTCACTGACAAAGAAGGAAAGTTTCTATTGCCAGCTGACGAGCATTTTTCTCTCTTCACCGTTATGGGAGACAGTGTTTTTTCATGGAAAGTATGTGCAGTTGTCAATGAATCATCTTTGACACTTTGGCGAGGCGAGTCTGTTGGTATTGTCACTGAAAAAGACAATGCAACATTAAAATGTGATATTTCACAAGAACCAGTAAATACACGCAAGGGTGCTGTGCTATGTACCAGAATGTAACAAGTCAAAGCACTCGGACATGGTAAAGCTGTCACCATTTTTGTACCAAAAAGCCGCCAACTTCACCATGCCGGTGTTTGAGGCGTTATTGTGGCGGTTGATTTTATTGATTTTTCGTAGTAACTGAAAGTTTAGTGCCACTAAATAGCAGCCAGTATTGAGCAGTTTTTATTGATTGCTATTCAAGCAGTTTCGCTCCTAGAGCGTTCGCTCAGGTGCTGTAAAATGAGGCCGTCCGCAGCAATTTCGTAGAGTGCCAGTAAGATAGGAATTGGTTGGGGAAAGTGCGGTATTCTTTCTTCGTAAATATTGGGCAGTGGCCAGCCAAAGTTGGCTGGCAGAGAGCAAGTAGATTGTTCAGTGCGCGCCAGCCATAACCAGGCTAGTCAAGCTCGCCCAACCCCTGCGGGGCTGGGCTGGACAGCCTACGCGTTGCTTCGGCTGCCCTTGCTAGCGGCGTTAGGTGGCAATAGCTCATGAGGCGAGTAAGCTTTTCATTCTTACTAGGGCTGGCCCTAGCATTGCTATTCGCAGCAATGAGTTTTCTCACGGATGGGGCTGGGGGGAGTTGGCACAATGTCAGAGACATCTTTATTGGTCCGCCGTTATGGTTGCTACAAAGTGGCTTTCCGGTGTTATCGTCAAAACTAGCAATTGCTCCAGGTAGCCCTTACAGCAGTGCGTCTTTTTTTCTGGCATTCTTCTTAGTATTTTGGTGGTTGGTATGTGCGGCGGGCCTATTTTTACTCCTTCGTCAACCACCTAACAAGCGGTTGTAATCGCCGCGAAAGACGCGGCTGGGACGGCCTACGCTGCGCTCCGGCCGCCCCTAAACCGAGCGCTAAGTTTTATACACAAGTGAACCAGTGAAAATTACTACTCTGATAAGCTCTACAAGAGTATTGAGAGCTTCAACTCTATCTACTACAGGCAAGATCAGATACCTAAGTAGAGAGGGATACTGGTGATTGTTTAATCAATATGCGCTCTACTCCAGGGAAAGCGCTAGATTTAGCGTAAAACTCAAGCGCTTTTGGTCTTATAGACGGTTAAATTTCATCCATTCCAGTCGGGAAATTAGGCTATTTCTCTGTATGAGACTTTGAATAGGATTCAAATATGTGTATAAAACACAGACCGAGCGTTATGCAAAAGTAGAGTATGGAAATCTATAAAAAATTAGAAATATTGAACCGAGATGAAACAAAGATACCTTTGATAAAGAAGTATCTGTTGGAGTGCTGTTCCGAATATACTCGATACAAGTCAAGTGGTTACCTGAAAAATGGAATTCACGTTGCTAAAAAGTATATTGAAGGCTGTGCGACATGGAAGCAACTTCATCATTACGAATATCATCTTGAGGGAGAGGCGTTTCGCATCGAGTTCTACAGGTCAGATGTGTTGTATTTCAAAACGAAGCCTGATCTTAATATGCTAAATGATTTAAGGAAGATCAGGATATCTAAACGACTGCTACATAGAGAGGCTGCTGAGTATTTGGAGTTACTTTCATACTTTATTGTGTATGTATTTAGCTATTGTTATCGTGCTCCAGATGACTTTCCTAGACAAAATTATAGTCAATTTCTATGTCCAATATTATTTAATAAGTATTTTGGTAGGCAGGGCTAAAGAGTTGCATAACAAGGCAATCAACTTCGCTACGGCCACGTTGTGGCCTTCGCCGGACATCCGCTGCTGCGCATCGTCTGCCGGTTATTGCGGGCGTTATTGTGGCGGTCGATTTTTAGATGTTCTGTAGCTGCTGCAAGCATCAATCTCTATCTGAGCACTTTTTTCTGAGAGTTTTCCTGAAATTTGGTACCGCAGTTTCGCTCCAGTGCCATCGTTTTAAGTCAGCAAGCCCTGCAAGCCAGCTACGCCATCATGGAGTGCCAATCAGATAGTTAACCGGTTGGGAAAGTATGGTATTTTTCCCTTTAAATTTATCGGGCAGTGGCCAGCCAAAGTTGGCTGGTAGAGAGCAAATAGGTGGTTCAGTGCGCGCCAGCCATAACCAGGCTAGTCAAGCTCGCCCAACCCCTTCGGGGCTGGGCTGGACAGCCTACGCGTTGCTTCGGCTGCCCTTGCTAGCGGCGTTATGTTTCACCGAGATTTAGAGAATGCCAGTAATATTTGATTTAAAGGAATCTAAGTCACCATGGGCAGTTTCAGTTAACGAAGTTCTTGAGGCGGATTGGCCAGAGTATATTGAATCCAATGGGGTTGTAGGTTCTCGTCAGTGGTGGCAGAGCTATGAAGCTGGTGCTATACCCCATAAAAAAAAGAGTGGTGTTGTCACTTTTGTCGGCGAGAGAATCGACCAGTTTAACGAACAATACGATGCTGTAGAAATTGATCTTGGTGGTTCGCTAATAGAGTATGATCGCTGCGGCTACTGGGATAGTGAAGACGTCGCTGTAGGTACTAGGCTGGTGATTGAAACATTCGAGATTTGCGTAAAACAAAAATACGGTCCAACTACTTTTATATTTGAGCGGTTAGTTGAAACAATTAAAACATAACAAGGCGCTGTTGTCGCAGCCTTCGGCTGTTGTCGCAGCCTTCGGCTGCTGGGACGGCCCACTGCGTGATCCGCCCCAAAGCTTGGCGTTATTGTGGCGGTCGGTTTTATTGATTTTTCGTGGTAACTGAAGGTTTCGTGCCACTAAATAGCATCTGGTATTGAGCAATTTTACTGATTGCTATTCAGGCAGTTTCGCTCCAAGAGTGTTCGCTCGGGTGTTGTAAAAAAAGGCAGTCCGCTGCAATTTCGCGGATTGCCAGTAAGATAGGAATTGGTTAGGGAAAGTGCGGTATTCTTCCCTCGTAAATATTGGGCAGCGGCCAGCCAAACTATGGCTGGCAAAGTGCTAGTAGTCGGTCCCGAGCGCGCCAGCCATAACCAGGCTAGGCAAGCTCGCCCAACCCCTTCGAGGCTGGGCTGGACAGCCTACGCGTTGCTTCGGCTGCCCTTGCTAGCGGCGTTATTGTGGCGGTCGGTTTTATTGATTTTTCGTGGTAACTGAAGGTTTCGTGCCACTAAATAGCATCTGGTATTGAGCAATTTTACTGATTGCTATTCAGGCAGTTTCGCTCCAAGAGTGTTCGCTCGGGTGTTGTAAAAAAAGGCAGTCCGCTGCAATTTCGCGGATTGCCAGTAAGATAGGAATTGGTTAGGGAAAGTGCGGTATTCTTCCCTCGTAAATATTGGGCAGCGGCCAGCCAAACTATGGCTGGCAAAGTGCTAGTAGTCGGTCCCGAGCGCGCCAGCCATAACCAGGCTAGGCAAGCTCGCCCAACCCCTTCGAGGCTGGGCTGGACAGCCTACGCGTTGCTTCGGCTGCCCTTGCTAGCGGCGTTATTGTGGCGGTCGATTTTATTGGTTTTTCGTAGTAACTGAAGCTCTAAGTTTTATACACAAGTGAACCAGTGAAAGTTACTACTCTGATAAGCTCTACAAGAGTATTGAGAGCTTCAACTCTATCTACTACAGGCAAGATCAGATACCTAAGTAGAGAGGGATGCTGGTTATTATATAACCAATATGCGCTCTACTCCAGGGAGAGCGTTAGATTTAGCGTAAAACTCAAGCGCTTTTGGTCTTACAGACGGTTAAATTTCATCCATTCCAGTCGGGAAGCTAGGCTATTTCTCTGTATGAGGCTTTGAATAGGATTCAAATATGTGTATAAAACACAGGCGGGGCGTTATGTGAGCAAAAAGGAATGAGTCATGAGCCTAAATCTAAAAGAGGTTGATGGGGTAAAAATTCAGCCAAAGCATTTAGCCTCATGTCATTGCGGCTCTGTAAAAATTGAGCTGGATCTACTTGATGGCCTTATAGATCTTCGGCGTTGTGATTGTTCTTTATGCCGTAGGAGAGGCGCAATTGCTGCGTCAGTTTCGCTAGATGGTATTACTGTCTTAGAAGGACAGGAGCATTTGAAACTCTATCAATTCAATACCAACACAGCGAAACACTATTTCTGCGGTAAGTGCGGAGTTTACACACATCATCAGAGACGCTCCAATCCAACTCAATACGGGTTCAATGTTGCGTGTCTAGAGGGTATAAACCCGCTAAAGGTAGAAGGTATTCCAACCTACGATGGTGTAAACCACCCGGCGGACCGAGGGTAACCCACATAACAATCACGGGCAATGAAGCTCCGGCCCTTCGGGCCTCTGCGGGACGGGTTACCTTATGTGCGTTTTGCGCGGTCGCTTCGCTCCCATTTTCGCGCAAAACGCACATAAGGTAACCCGCCCCTGCCATGGGCGTTATTGTGGCGGTCGGTTTTATTGATTTTTCGTGGTAACTGAAGGTTTCGTGCCACTAAATAGCATCTGGTATTGAGCAATTTTACTGATTACTATTCAGGCAGTTTCGCTCCAAGAGTGTTCGCTCGGGTGTTGTAAAAAGAGGCAGTCCGCTGCAATTTCGCGGATTGCCAGTAAGATAGGAATTGGTTAGGGAAAGTGCGGTATTCTTCCCTCGTAAATATTGGGCAGCGGCCAGCCAAACTATGGCTGGCAAAGTGCTAGTAGTCGGTCCCGAGCGCGCCAGCCATAACCAGGCTAGGCAAGCTCGCCCAACCCCTTCGGGGCTGGGCTGGACAGCCTACGCGTTGCTTCGGCTGCCCTTGCTAGCGGCGTTATAGCTCTCCGAGAATCTGACATGGGACCAATATCAGATATAATTGTCGGTTATGATATCGATGATGGAATTAAGAAAGACTTCGTCGCCTTCGTCCAAGAACTAGGCGGGGAATTCCATGGCAATGGTATTTTATACAAAGGACGCTCTTTCTTGTTTGGCTTTGGCTGGAATTATCCAGAAGAGATAAAGGAATATTCGCATTTACAAGGTTTGGCCTCAATAATAGCCAAGAACAAAATCCACATATCTGCAAACTGCAATGATCTCAAAGATCATAAATGTTTGGCTGAACTTTGTTACGCTGTATGCTCGAAATTTAAAGGGGTGGTAGAGTTCTGCGACGATTTAAATGATAGAACAGATGATGATTCATTAGCCTCACACCCTCAACACTACAACAACGGCTACACCAGCCAGCTTGGCCCTGATTTAATGAAGATATGGTTACATCATGATGATTTTCATATGGTCAAGTAAAAGCTATAACAAGGCGCTGCTACGGAAAATTTACTCGCTAGCGCTCCTAAGTTTCCGCAGAGCGCGGCGTTATTGTGGCGGTCGGTTTTATTGATTTTTCGTGGTAACTGAAGGTTTCGTGCCACTAAATAGCATCTGGTATTGAGCAATTTTACTGATTGCTATTCAGGCAGTTTCGCTCCAAGAGTGTTCGCTCGGGTGTTGTAAAAAGAGGCAGTCCGCTGCAATTTCGCGGATTGCCAGTAAGATAGGAATTGGTTAGGGAAAGTGCGGTATTCTTCCCTCGTAAATATTGGGCAGCGGCCAGCCAAACTATGGCTGGCAAAGTGCTAGTAGTCGGTCCCGAGCGTGCCAGCCATAACCAGGCTAGGCAAGCTCGCCCAACGCCTTCGGGGCTGGGCTGGACAGCCTACGCGTTGCTTCGGCTGCCCTTGCTAGCGGCGTTATACGTAAAGTCAGTGAGAATATGAAAGTAAGAAGTTTAATCAAAATTACGGAAGGAAAAGACAGGGGGATTCATCTTACTTTCTTTAGGCCTACGCTATCAATACCGTATGCAGCTGAAGACAAGGATCATGCAATTGAAGTCGCCAGAAATTTTTGTTCTGACACAATTGACCGAGAAGGACGACCTTGGATAGATTTCTGGAAAAAGGATGGCGGTGATATTAGTTGCCCTGAAGGCTTTGTAAAGTTACCGATTGACCTTTGGTGCTGCAAGTTTACTGATGACCCATGCAATTTACAGGCAAAAATAAACGTAAATAATGAAGCTGGTTTTAATGCTGGTTGTCACGCAGAAGAAAACAGGAAGAAGGTAATATTTAGCACAGTTAAAAATGAGAAATATGACGGATTCCACCACATCCCTGGAAGATATCTATGCGTGGCATGTGAAAGAAACGGGGGTAAAAAAGAGTCGTTCTTTTATCATTATCCTTGGGAGTTCGCCGAACTTGACGTGGCAATAGGGCGTTCTTATCAAGAAACAAGACGAATACTAGCCGCTATGGACTTGCCTTCAAATTATGTTAGCTGTCCAATCTGCGCATCTTGCTGCCATGCTGAAGCGCTAAAAATATCACCCGACCTCGAAGAACAATTAAAGGTTTTAGAGTTTAATGTTAGCTTTCGCTCTTAAAACGTATAACAATGCAAGGCAGTCGGACGGCTTTGCCGCCCGCTGCTTTTGGCGTTAAGTGTATGAGTATGAGGATAGCTTCAATAGTGGCGTTCTTGTTGATGTCTCAGGGGGTTAGTGCTGAGGTATCAGATAAAATTCCATCTTTTGTTGGAATGTGGGTGCAAGCTGTAGTTTTTGGTATGGTCTTTTTGTTTGCCTCATTCAAAAAGCCGTGGTGTGTATTATTGGGTTTGCTGTTTTCATTGTTCTTGGCATCCGGGTTCTATGACATGGCAAATGACAAGTTTATGTATTTGGCTGTTATTAAAGAGCAGGGAGAGCTTTATTTTCTCAATGGCTATGCTTCCTCTTTTACGGTCGGGGTTCTAGCACTCTTGGGCTTAATAATTAATCGGAGCGTTAATGCAAGGAAAAACACTTAACAAAGGTAGGCAAGGTCGCGCTTCGCGCTTGACCTCGTCGCTATCGCTTCTCGGCACTTGCTACCGGCGTTATTGTGGCGGTCGGTTTTATTGATTTTTCGTGGTAACTGAAAGTTTGGTGCCACTAAATAGCAGCCAGTATTGAGCAATTTTTGCTGGTTGCAATTCAAGCAGTTTCGTTTCTAGAGCGTTTGCTCAGGTGCGGTAGAAACTGGCAGTCCGCTGCAATTTCGCGGAGTGCCAATTAGATAGGAATTGGTTGGGGGAAGTGCGGTATTCTTCCCTCTTAAATATTGGGCAGGGTCCAGCCAAGCTGTGGCTGGCAAAGTGCCAGTAGGTAGTCCTGAGCGCGCCAGCCATAACCAGGCTAGGCAAGCTCGCCCAACCCCTTCGGGGCTGGGCTGGACAGCCTACGCGTTGCTTCGGCTGCCCTTGCTAGCGGCGTTAAATACCGATGATACATAAAGTCTCTGTAACACTAGCTGTAATACATCTCGTATCCGTATTTATTATGGGGTATCTGATTGCAAGTAGCTCCGATGGCAGTGCGGTGATGGCTTGGCTCCTTTACCTCACAATAGATTTTCCCGTAGGTTGGGGAATGGTGCCACTAGCGTACGTAGTCGAAGCACTTAACTTCGTAGATAGTATTGGGAGTAATGGGGAGTACAGTATCTATCGAGATATCCCCAATTTTTGGTATCCAGCTATCTATATAGGTGTTGTCGGCACTGTTTGGTGGTATTACTTACCACAACTAATACTTAGATCAATTAGGTGGCTTCGTAGTGGCCGTAGTATTTAACAAAACAAAGCAGCACCGCCCACTACGTGGGCTGGACAGTTTTTCCGCAGCTTCGCTGCTCCAAATCTGCCGCTGTTTGTGGCGTTAAGCCCCTGAAATGGATTATTCATGAGTAAGGATAGAGAACAGATAATCGACAAACTGATGGAGCACATTCGGGCAAGAGATTTCTGCCTTGATGATACTGCTCTAGAAGAAATTGATGCATCGTATAATGATGAGCTTGTATCAGGTTGGGTATTTACTTATAGGGCATATGCTTCAACAGAACAAAAAAGAAATGAAATGCTTAAGGCAAATATTTCAAACTCAAACCCAAGAATTCGAGAACAAGTCTGTGACATTATCGGTGATGAATTCATTGGTGAGTTAAGAGATATACTTAAACAATTATTCAACGACCCCATAGATTATGTTTCATCAGCGGCAAGATATAACCATGATGAAATGTTTTAGGCTTAACAAGCGCAAGCACAATCGCCAGCAAGCTGGCTGGACCTTCGTTGCTTCGCAACTCGGCCTGTGTTGCGGGCGTTAGTGCGTCAAGCTAAGCTTGATGCTTCTTGCAGGGTGGAAGTCCCTGTCGGGTAGGGCCTAACCAGCCACCCGTATCGAGTGTTGCGCGTAGGGCGGAGCAGAAGGAAAAAAAAATATACTCATTTTTTTTCTCACTGTGAACAAACTATGTGAAGCGTACACAGAGAATTCTATAGGCCATAGGGGTTATCGTGACCCTGAAGTGCTGGTATCGCTCCGATAATAAAGTGAGCTCCGATCGACGAGATGTGTAACGCCATCGAAGTCCAGGCAAAGCAACCGCATTGGTGAGGTTGTGGCGGATCGGCGGGGTTATCAAGCCGTGGCATGTAGAAAGAGAGGTATTGAGAACTTGAGAGATCCGAGCAGGTTCCTGAAGGAACAGGTAGGGAAGTTAAGCCTAATGGTGAAACCAACGAAGACCACTCGGAAGTCGGATCAGCTCATAGTAGTCCGAGAGCGGGAAAGCCGCTTACATGGCGAAGGGGCTGACAGTAATATCGGTGTGCAACAGAAACATAGTCCGGACAAAGTAGGGCTGGAGACACTATGACAACCGCCTTGCACGCCATCGCATTTAAAGCACAGAGCCACCCCGCGCACAGGTTTCAGAATTTATACGGACTGCTAAATTCCAACCTGCTGTATCAAAGCTGGGGCCAGCTCAACAAGCAGGCCCGCCCCGGTATCGATGGAGTAACAACCGAAGTTTACCGGCAAGGTCTGCCACAAAATATCCAATGCCTACATCAACGGCTGTGTGACAAACGCTACCGTACCCAGGCGATTAAGCGGGTATTGATTCCCAAAGGCAACGGCAAGCAGCGCCCACTGGGGCTGCCTACGGTGGAAGACAAACTGGTGCAGCAGAGCGTAGCGCAGCTACTGCAAAGTATCTGGGAGCAGGATTTTCTGCCCTTTAGCTACGGCTACCGCCCCAGGAAAAGCGCCCACCAAGCCGTACATAGCCTTGATCAGCTGGATCACGACTGGTTACTGCGCATGCTAGCCCTTCGTATCGACGACAAAGCCCTGCTGACACTGATTAAACAGTGGCTTAAGGTGCGCGTGCAAACTCCAGATGGTAAGTTCAGTAAAGCGGCAGCAGGCACCCCGCAAGGTGGCGTGATCAGTCCGGTACTGGCGAACATCTATCTGCACTACGTCCTGGATTTGTGGTTCGAGAAGAAGGTTAAGCCGCGTATGCGTGGCAGAGCCATGCTAATCCGGTACGCCGATGATTATGTAGCGGCTTTCCAATTGAAAACGGATGCAGAGCGCTTTTACCGGGTACTACCGCAACGGCTGAACAAGTTTGGCCTGCAGTTAGCCCCCGAGAAAACGCACCTGAAGCGCTTTAGCCGCTTCCATCCGGGCCGAAAACGGCAGTTCCAATTTCTGGGTTTTGAGTTCTACTGGAGCCTGGACGTCAACAAACGTCCCAGGCTCAGGCGCCGGACTGCCGCAAAGAAACAGAAGGGCACAATGGAAGCGCTCTACCACTGGATCAAAGCCAAGCGCAGTGAGCGTCTGAGAGAATGGCTGCCCACACTGAAGCGCAAGCTACAAGGCTTCCAGAACTACTTCGGTCTGCCAGACAACAGTTGAAGCTTGTCCCGTTTGTACAGCTATGTTCTACACAGTATGCACAAATGGCTCAATCGACGGAGTCAGCGCAAGAGTTACAACTGGAACAGTCTAAAGGAAATGCTGGGATATTTTGGGCTAAAGCCACCGCGAGTATACAAACGCAGTATACTTGTGGACTGGTATTAGGGTTCGTGCTTTACACGAGCGAATATATTATTGAAGAGCCGGATGCGGTAGTTCCGCACGTCCGGATCTGCGTGGGGGCAGTTAGGGTAACCGGCTGTCCTACCACTACTAGCCTTTGCTAGAGATAGAAATGGAAAGACTGATAGATAAGTTTATTGAATGGTGGAAGTTTCCAAGTGTGGAGTTGGCGAATGAAATATTCCATAAGGGTCTTTTTGTTCAAGATTGTGGCTCTGGCAACGCTAAAGATATCTGGCTTAGTCACGGTGCTCATGCCAATTCGTCTGATTTCAGGAAAGTGAAATCCTTCTTCAAGGATCACGAGGCTGCTGTATTCTTTGAATGCACCGATATAGTTACAGGGCTGTACTACAGATATTCTGTATATTTGAGGTGTTCAAACAGTCAGATAATTGAAATCTTATCGACTAAAGAATCAGTGGCAAAAGAGTAAAGCTATAACGAATAAGGATAGATCGCGCGTAGCCGCGATCTTATCCAGTTGTTGGACAAGCCCGTAGCGCCCGACTCGCTCTTTATAAGAAAATATCTTTTTGGGAGTGTGGAATATTTTGGGATTTATTATCGTTCAATTTTTTAAAGGCGATCACCAGCCTTGGCTTCTCTGGTGCCAATCGATGTAGTGTTTTCTACTGAACTCTTATTCCCTCCTTGTTGGTAAGTGGCAATATTTTACTAAGAGATTGCTCATCAGCCCGAGAGCCAGCCCGGGCTAAAGACTTGTACAAACTGCATGGGGGCACAGCACTTTGGGCAACGCATTGACGGTCGACTTCTTGGTTTGAGCGTTTCAAGAATAACTTTGAGGGTCAGCTGTACAAGCTGCAATAATCGTTTGGCATTACTATGCAGAAAGCCGTAATCACGTACTCGCCGAAAGCCCTTCGGGAGCAGGGCAATCGCACTACAAATCAGGTAATTCAATACCAATTAATTGGGCTAGATAGTCGGTGCTCCATGCCGCTTTCATACGCTTATTTTTTAGCCCCATTTTTGTGGACTTATCCTGCTTCAGTAAATTGAGGGCAAACTGCCTAAGTCGGGATAGATTCTCCGCACTGTTACCACTACGCACACGGCAATCATCCTCCCTAAAAGCAATATCCAGTACCCAGTACAGACTATTTTCAATTGGCCAGTGTTTCCGGACGGAGTCACTACAGGCCAGGGCACTCAAAGTATCACTCGATATGTAGTAGCGTCGCTCTATCACAGACTCGCCGTGGTGTCGGCGCTCGGTCTCGACCAACGCGATCGTCTTTAATGACGGCCACTTTTCAGCGTTTTCCAATTGGGTCAAGGATTGTGTTGTCCAGCATCGGCGAACCTCATAGCGGTCCCGATTTGAACCTTCACACTGATGAAAATCAATCTCCGGGCATTGGTAGGGTTTGGGCTTGCGGTTACTTAGCGTGGCTTCGATACCTGCTTTTAAAACTGATTGATTGTCCTTAACGGCGAGCAGGTAATCAGCATTTTTTGCGATAATTTTATCGGCGATGGCTGTCTGGCAACCCATTGTATCAATGGTAATCAGGCAATTATCCAGTACCAATGTATCCAGTAATTCCGGGATACCTATGTGTCAGGGTAGTTGTCGCTTGAAATTTTCAAAGGACAACCATGCCCCACTATTCACCCGAACGTAAAGAGGCCATCCTCAAGAAGATGGCACCGCCTCACAGTATGACCGTGGCCGAACTGGCTAGTCAGGAAGGCATCAGTACCGCCACCCTGTACAATTGGCGCAAAGCTGCTAGACAACGAGGTGTTGTTTTGCCGTCCAACTCTGCCACTCCCGAAAACTGGAGTAGCGAAGAAAAATTCAGAATCGTCCTTGAGACCGCCCCGATGACTGAGGCGGAACTCAGTGAATACTGCCGCAAAAACGACCTTTTTGCCGAGCAGATTGAGGCCTGGAAAGCGACCTGCATGTCAGCTAATGCTGTACCTGATGAGCAGTCGAAGCGCAACCAGAAAGCCAGTAAGGCCGAGAAAAAGCGTATTAAAAAGCTTGAGGCAGAGCTGCAACGCAAGGAGAAGGCGCTCGCAGAAACCGCTGCGCTGCTCACACTGTCAAAAAAAAGCCGAGGCGATCTGGGGCCATAAAGATGAGGACGAATGACCAGCCTTCCAGATCGCCAGCAAACCATTGCTCTGATTGCCGAAGCCAATCGCAGCGGAGCCCGGCTGGCTAAGGCCTGTGCCTTGCTGAACGTGAGCTACGCACCTATCAACGCTGGACCTCTGACGCGGTTGTCAGAGAAGATCAGAGGCCCGTGGTGAGCCATCGAACAAGCTGACCGTCGAGGAGCGTCAAGCCGTGGTAGCCCTGTGTAACCAACCTGAATACCGAAGCTGCCCGCCAGCATTTATTGTTGTCGATCAGCTGGATCAGGGCCATTACCTCGCTTCTGAATCGACACTTTATCGAGTTTTACGAGAGCACGATCAGGTTCACCGCCGAGGCCGGCAGAAGGCACCAGAGAAAAAGCGAGCAGCGACCACACACAAAGCCTCAGAGCCAAATTACCTGTGGTCTTGGGGTATCTCGTGGCTGCCGGGGCCGGCATGCGGAACCTGGTACTACCTGTATCTGGTCATGGATATTTACAGCCGGAAAATCGTCGGCCATGAAGTGTATGAGCGTGAGACAGGAGAGTTGGCTTGTGAGTTTATCGAGAAAGCCTACTGGCGGGAGCACCTGGCTGCCAAGAAGAAGCCACTTGTACTGCACTCCGATAATGGCAGCCCCATGAAGGCGGCGACCTTCCTGGAGAAACTGTACGACCTTGGTATAACGCCCTCGAACAGCCCTCCCCGGGTGAGTAACGACAATGCCTACTTTGAGTCATTGTCCAAGACGCTGAAGTTCCGGCCGGGCTTCCCGGTAACTGGCTTCAAAACAATCGATGAAGCTCGGAACTGGGTACTGACATTTGTACGGTGGTACAACACCGAACATCGCCACAGTGGCTTGAACTACGTGACACCTGAGCAGCGCCATAATGGCGAAGCTCACGAGATACTGATCCAGCGCAAAGCGGTGCTTGAGGCTGCGAAGGCCAAGAACCCTCGTCGCTGGTCAGGAGAAACCAGAAACATCAGCTTGCCGGAATCGGTAACTCTGAATCCGGAAAAGGCGGTAAATTGTCAAAGAGCTAATACCTTAAACGCGACAACTACGTTGACAGATACCGGATGACCACTATATAAATGTTAGGCAAATCTAGAAATTACGAGAGATATAAATTATGGAATCTTTTACCCACGTCATTTTAGCTTTTGAGGGGTTTAATCATCCATATGAAAAAGGTGTTGGTCAGCCGATCCCACAGAATACAGAATACAAAAGACAATCGAGTTGTCGATATTTTAAATAAAGCTGCGGAGCGTTATACCCTCAAACCAGGAGAGACGATTAAAGTTAGAGCCTTTGCTACCGATATGTATGAAATGGTTCAAATGCATTCAAAGCTCTTCATAAAACAAAATTTGTCCTTTCGCGATGGAAAGCAAACCGGGAAACTACTCATATACGGCTATAGTATGGGGGGAGATACAGCTGTTGAGCTTGCCGAGAACTTGAACAAGCCGAATTAGTTCGAAAGGAGCATTGGAAATGCCCGACATGTTAATATAGACCTATTAATTACAGTCGATGCAGCAACTTTCAATAACTTTGGAGTAGATCGAAAAATTCCAGCAAACGTTAAACGAAACGAAAATTTTGGGACTGATACTCCTGAGACAAACTTTGGTCAGAAAGGTGGTAAGAACATTGCAGTAGATAAAAATGCGACCACAGTCAATAACCATAGAAAACCCGGTAACACCCATGCATCTATATCGAAAGCGACCAAAGAAGAATCTATTTGCCTGCTAGTCGAAGCTTTAAAAGGGACAAAATAATGCGGCGCTTAAAATATCCGATAATCTTCTTGCTAGTCTATACTTTTTCCGCCGTAATTACAGGAATCGTAGAACAGTCTTGGTACTACAATATAGTAAATAGTGGAAGCTCCCTTGAGCCCTATAGTGATGAGTATATTGAGTCTATGCCGTTCGTCACAAAGCTTTGCTACTATATTCATTTTTCTATACTTCGCTTTCCTCTTGGAACCATTCTTGCCAACAGCCAAAATACACTCCTGCAACAATTTGTTATTTTTAGTTTTGTTTTCAATAGCATGCTGGCCTGCGGAATATTTATATTTATTAAGAACCAGCTATGGTTTAATTCCAAGAGATAGTTTACGTGTACTGATTTGGTTGAACGGGCAAATTTCGATTTTTCCCCCAACCATTGTCGGGTAGGCCACCTATGAAGATAAGTTTGGATCTGGTGATATAGATGAACTATGCTGACATCCCTCAGAAATCATCTATTCAAATAGGGCAGAACAAATGGCTTCGAAATGTAGACTACCTTTGGTATGTGCTGGGTGTTTTTCAAATTAGGTATGCTATCTATTCAGAGGTCTGTATTTATGGAAAATTATTTGTCATTCAAGATAAAAATCATGACAAAATTATGAATGAGCTTAATCCAGAAAACGAGTTGGAGCAGGAGATTGGTAAGTTCAAATGGTTGGTAAAGCAAGAAATTATTTCTAAAGAAGAATCTGATCAAAAAGTCGCTCAAGCAGAGATGTTAAATAAAGAAAATTATGACCTTATTGGCGAATGTCTTAATTAAATGCCTAACAAATAGCTACACCGGACTCGCTAACGCTCGCTCGGTGAGCTAGGCGTTAGCGTTTAAGATCTCAAAGAAATGGCAAAGTCAAAGAATAGGCTCACAGCTGAACAAAAGCGCGAAAAAGCTGATAGAAAAAAGAGATATAATTGGATTTTCATCAATGGAAAACAAGTCAGGGTCAAACGACCGTCTGTTATAGATGGAATGGATGTGAATGAGTATATCGAGAGAAATGCCGACGAGATTTGGCTACACCAGGAAGGTATGTGGGAAGTTCTCCACGGGCGAGAGAATGATGAAGACTATGAGGATATATTCTAATGATCAGTGTCTTGCACAAAGGCGCTAAATCGGGTAGCCGGTAGTTTCTAGCTGCCGGCCCCCACACCACCCTTCGTGCGGGTCCGCAATGGGCGGTTCCCTATCCGTAATGAATCTCTACCCAGCGGTCACGTAACGAAATCAAGCCCATCTTTTGGAAAAGCTCATTGTTGAGTGCAATATGAATACCTTCAGTCTTTGCATTTCGCCAGTAACTCTTACCGGACGATCCACAAGTGACAGCCAGTGATTCACTCACACCCATGCGTAGTAAGTTTCGGACTTTCGTTCTCACTTTACGCCAGTTTTTCCAGTAGCTCATTCTCAATCTTCGCCGTATCCAGCAGTCAAGATCGATACATTTTTGATAGCCTTGCGCTATACCAAAATAATTGATCCAACCACGGAGGAACACGGTAAGTTCTTTCAATTTCTTTTCCATAGAAATACCACGGGATCGCCCTGTAATCTGGCGGATGCGGTATTTAAATTGGAGCAGGGACTTGTCATGCCAGACGAGCCTTGCACCGCGAAAAGAGAATCCCAAAAACTTACAGCGGCTGACAGGAATTACTTGGCTTTTAGTATCGTTAACTTTGAGTTTAAGCTTGCGCTCAACAAAGCGTTTAATACTCGCCATAACCCGTTCACCCGCGCGCTTAGAAGCAACAACAATCATAAAATCATCCGCATAGCGAACAAAATCATGTCGGCGTTTTTCCAGCTCTTTATCGAGCAGGTCGAGTACAATGTTGGAGAGCAGCGGCGATAAAGGGCCCCCTTGTGGCACCCCCTCATGGCAGGCTTTCCAGCATCCATCTTCTACACTTCCTGCACGCAAGTAACTTGCGATCAATTTGAGTAAACGCTTGTCGCTGATTCTTTGGCCAAGTAAACTCATGAGGAAGTCATGGTTGACCCGGTCGAAGAACTTAGATAAATCGACATCTACGGCTATTCGCTTCCCGCCTTCGATATACTTCTGTAGCTTTTTCACCGCATGATGCTGTGATCGCTTTGGGCGGAATCCATAGCTGAACTCCGAAAAGGTTTTATCGAAACTGGGACCGATGATTTGGGCGATAGCCTGCTGAATAACACGATCAAAGATCGTAGGTATCCCGAGACCACGCTGGCCACCATCTGGCTTGCGAATGTAGACGCGTCTGACGGGAAGCGGCTGGTAATGACCCTGTCGAATAGTCTCGATGAGGTCGTCGCCAACTGCCTTGAAGTGCTGCACAAAATTATCGACAGTAATCCCGTCAATGCCTGCGGCACCTTTGTTGCTTCGCACGTGTTTCCATGCAGCATTAAGGTTTTCTTTGCTGAGGATGATTTCAAGCAGATTTTCATTTGAGTTGAGTGTCATGGCAGTGCGCTACGTCAATTTTATATCCGGCTGGCAACACATCGGTAGGCTAGCCCTGTCTTTTAACTCGTGGATTTTGGGTTCAGGCCTTCACCGTATCCAAGGTATTAATCTTGGCATTAGGCTACTATGCCGTCGGCTGACTTCTGTTCAATCACCTTGGCCATTACTGGCCGAGGCGCTGCTGTGTTCCACCAATTTTGTTTACCCCCGCGATGGTGGCTAGCGGGCTGGGCCTACTTATGAGTCAGCGGCCACGCTGACAGCTTTACAGCAGCCGGTTGAACAGATCTCCCCAGATAAGAACGTGAACTTTCACTACACAACTGCATCATTTACTCTACCCGTTAGACCACATGGCTTCGGTATCCTTGGCTACCTCGCCTCCAGGCTAAGCCTTATATGATGTTTCTGTTCGTCAGCTCGTAGCTTTGCTAGCGGCTTCCTCCCCATAAGACCTCACGGTCTTGCAGTTGCCATTTGCTAGTAGTTAGCATTTAATGGAGACCATTAAACGGTGATCCTCCTACAGGGGACTTTCACCCCATTAGTTCACGCCCATGCTGGGCGTACCAAGCCAAGCCAGAAGGACTTATTTTGCTGTCGCTTCGCTCCAAAACGCAAAATAAGCCTCTGCTTGGGGAGTTATAAGTTCAGCCAGCATCGATCACGGAGCAATTCATGGATGTAATAGTGGATAAAGTGAATGATAACGATGGACATTCATTATCAATCAAAGAAGTGAAATCCATCCATAAATTTATATCTGAAAAACTGGACTTCAGGGCCAAGACTTATCGCTTGTCAAATGAATTGCCGGAAAAATCTCGGTTTGACCGCCCAATTAAATACGACATGATAGCGAGAAAGGTTACAATTTGTTCGCGCGGAGTCTCCAAAGACGAAATCATCAAAGAGATCCTTGTCGAGGCGTTGCAGCACACCGATAGCACATTGAGAGCAACATCATATAACCACCTCTCAAAAGCCCAGACTAAAATTGCTAATGAGCGGGCCGATGCATTATATAAAGAGTATACATCTGAGGTAGCAGGTTAATTTGAACTCACATATAACAAAGCCAGCAATGGCGACAAATTTTCCAGCCTTCGGCTTCCAAATTTGCGCATTCTGGCAGCGTTAGTGCGACAAGCGAAGCTTGTTGCATCTTGCTGGGTGAAAGTCCCAGCCTGGTAAGAGTTAGCCACTCACCAGTATCGAGTCTTGCGCGTTGTGCGGAGCTTTAAATTAGGAGTATTTGATAGGCAGGATGCACGAGCGAACAATAAACGTGAAGCGTAGACAGAGAAATATGTAGGCCGTAGGGAGTGCGCGCTCCTGAAGTGCTGGTATCGCTTCGAAATGCAAATTCTAGGTGACGAGGCTTGTAACGTGGTCGAAGTCCATACAAAGCAATCGACTCAGGAGTGAATTTTTTTTCGCTACCTGAATGGCAAGATTGTGGAGACCTAGCGGAGTTCTTAAGCCGTGGCATGCATACAGAGATGTAATGAGAACTTGTGAGACCCAAGGTAACTCCCAAAGGAATGGGTAGGGCAGTGTAGCTGAATAAGCGAAACGAACGATGGTGTCTTGGGAGTCGGACCAGCTTATAGTAGTCGGAGGGCGGGGAAGCCGCCTACAGGGCGAAGGGGCTGGCAGTTATATTGAGCTTGCAGTCGATACATACATCGGACATGTAGGGCTGGATATTGTATGAAAACAAAAGTGCAAGCATTACATTCAGTTGAATCTGAGTTTATGCACTTCAGTCATTGGGTGAAAAGGCGAAGATGGGTGGAGTGAATAGCTTTGATAGGATTTAGCTGCGCGGTAAATAATATAACTGAGGAGCCGAATGCGGTAATCCCGCACGTCCGGATCTGCGCGGGGGCAGTCGGGTAACCGGCTGTCCTACCACTACGATGGAGACGAGGGAATACACTTGTTCGGATTTAGGAAGAAAAACAAAGAACCGATTAACCCACCAAAGGAAATTGACGTTAAAAGCTTTGACGAATTTTTATTACCAATTGATGGCCCTAATAAAGATTTAAACTTTGCCATCAAGTCTGGTGGGAAGAAGATTGCAGGGGTTATAAATAAACTCACTTTAGATTTTCAGCTTGTATCATCTGTAGATGCTAAAGATATCACTAAGCAGTTGCTCTTATTGGCTGCTAATGTTGATCTCAAAGAGAAGAAAAGCAATCAATTGCTTGCAGCTATTGGCAAATTTCTTTTAAAAGTAAGTAGTTCAACACCTGGTGCAAATTTCGTTTTTAAGGAATGGACTGAAAGACTTATTAGCGCTGACTTCTCTGACAGATCTCAATCCCAAATCGCCTTTCAATGGATCATGCTTTTCAATCAGAAAGACGGATCTGCCATTTCACCGCAATGTCTAAGGCAAGTCTTCGATGAGTCTCAAACCATACTAGTCGAAATATATGATAAGATATTACAGTCATTTGATTCACAAGCTGCGTATAGAGATAATAAAGGAGAACAACCTGGATATAAGCTCTTAGAAGTATTCGCTTGTACATATTTTTACCACTCGAATAAATCTTACAAACATTACGAGTCATTGATATTAGACTCGGTTTCTCGAAACATTATATTTGGAAACGGGTTTATCCTAAGTGTGCTTCAACGCTCCGAAAACCATCCCGAAATAATGGCAGAACTTCTAGATCTCTATGTTTGCGCTTCAATTGATGAAAATCATGATGGTATGGCGTGGACATTATTTTTGGATCTGTTCGATGTGGAAACAACGAAACCTAAAGACCTTAGTACTATCGTAGAGAAAATGGAGCCCAAAATTGATTCTTGGAGTATCAGTCAAAAAAGCTTTGCTATTGAATGGCTATATTTAGGTAGAGATAGTCATAAGTGCAAGCGCCTTCTGGTGAAATCAAAAGGTGCAAGGAAACTGGCCACGATTTTGACCCAAGAAGGTAACACTAACTATATAAATGAACTGAAAACCTTATTAAACGAAAAACTTGAGCCTGAATATACCCTTCCATCAGGGGGGGAGGATCAATTTATTGATATAAACATCAAGCTAATGGTTATCAATGAATTGATGTATATAAGAAAAACATTAACTCCGGCTTTTGATATTTATGAATTTGCAAAGGAATATGATCACAGAGAAATCTCTGTAACTGGTTACGAAATCATCCCAGAGGCTCTCGATTATATGAGGGGCATCAGCATTCCCCAAGAACTCTTATCTACCATTAAGGAGCTAAGATATGATGCCAGCGAAGAAATATATGGAAATTTATCCCCATTCTGGGATGGCGAAGATGATATTTTTGAAGCAAGCTCACTTAGTGATTTAGACAAACTCAATAATTTGGAGAGCATTGGCGAATTCAGTGAGAAGTTAGTCAGTGAGTTTTCTAGCCTATTAGAAAACAATAATATTCAGGTGCAATGAAAATGGTTTTTTCTCAGGTTGACGGACATGCATCTAACGAATAAGGATAGATCAACGAATAAGGATAGATCGCGCGTAGCCGCGATCTTATCCAGTTGTTGGACAAGCCCGTAGCGCCCCTTCTCTGGTGAGTGGGGGACCTGTAATCCCGCTGCTTGCAAGGCTAATGCCCGCAGTTCTGCTGGCAGGGTAAAAGTCACCATAAAGTATTCCACCGGTAGTAGCTTGCGGCTCTGTCGATCTAACCACTGACTGGCCTCATGGTTTTGACATTGGGGGCCATTGCGATGTCCGCAGGAGCGTGGACTCAGTAGAGAGTAAGAGCAGGCCCCGCACTGCCATAGTGCTTCACCAGCCATAGTGGTACGGCAGTGACAAATAGCCGCTATGGCTCGGCGCTGCTCAGGTAGTAGACGGGTACCATACTTTTGCAGTAGAGCACTTTCATAATGTTCGATCACGGAGGCAAGGCGCATTACAGCCTCCTCAGGTTAACAGATAGGCTGCTCATTGTTGTCCTGGTCCGATGTACCCATGACATATCGCCGGAAATGAAAGGAAATAGCAAGCGAGCGTAGAGTACAGCAGGTCAGATTTGGAAGTGGGACGCGGCGACCCTTATGACCTTTACCTCGGCGGATATGTACTTGCTTGCGCCCTGCATCAATACCCCCAACTTCAAGAGTGAGTGTTTCACTTAATCGCAAGCCCATGGAATAAGTTGTGAGAATAAAAACACGATAGCGCAGTTTACGTGCCGCCCCGATAAGTTGCGTAATCTCCTGTGGCGTGAGAATATCGGGTAGCGACTGAATTTTGGGTGCTTTGACGATAACCAGCCACCGCCACTCGCGCTTTGAGGATATGCTTCCGAAGAACTGTAGGCCATTACGATCAACCTTAACGGTACTCCAAGAGCGGGAGTCCACCAGCTCAGAAAAATATTGTTCGAGTTTATCGGTTGAGATTTTATCGGGGCAGGCATTAAAATGCCCAGACAAGCGCCGCACAGCTCGCGCGCAAGCGTCAATAGTTCTCTCGCTGAGCCCTTGCAGTTTTAGGGTGCGTAGATGGTGCTGATAAAGGCTGTTGAAACGGCGCTGCTCTTTAGGTGTCATGATAAGCTCCTTTAATCGTAACTACTCACCCCTAACTGCCACCTTACCAAAAAAACTATCAAATTTTTTTAAAGCAAAGAAATAAACAGCCTTACATAGCAATACTGAGCCTTCTAGAAGGTCCTCCCTCCCAACCCCTAAAGCAAAGAAACAGAAAAGCTGAGACAAATGCTCTAAGCAAACTCGCTTTATTGTTATCCGCAACGATCTGAGACACGCCAAAATTTGTGATATCCTACACCTTCGAGATAACGGGTTCACTTTTCGGTTATGGCCAACATTAACAAAACTTCTGTGCGCGAGGAAATGGATCGCCTAAAAGCCGAGTTCCAGCGCCAGTGTGCCGAGAAGTTGTTAAGCCAGGAAAGTCGTCTGCTGCTGCAAAGCGTGTTTACTCTGCTAGAGTTGATACTCGCCATTTTTCTGGAGAAAAAAACGGCCAAGACGAATAAAAACTCCAGCAAGCCATCCTCCCAAACGGACAAAGATGAATCCGCATTGCCCCATAAAGGCAGTAAGGGGAAAGGGAAAACAGAAGCCGTTCAGGCCGCTGACAACCATCGCATCACAGAAACTACCTCCATCAGCGAAGTCCGCTACTGCAGTGACTGCGGCGAAGACCTAACAAGCGTCCCGTGCTTAAGTCATGAACGACGCACTCGTATTGATATTCACTTTGAAAAAGTAGTCGAGCATGTCGATGCCGAAGTAAAAGCCTGCCCCACTTGCACCCATACCGTGAAAGGCGAGTTCCCTGCCGATATGGCGGGACCATTGCAATACGGCAATGGCCTGAAAGCCTACGCGATCAACCTGTTGGTCTGTCAAATGATCGCCTTAAATCGGGTGCAGAAGGCGGTTAAAGCCATGATCGGGCAAGTGATCTCAGAAGCTACTCTGTTGAAATTTATCCTGCGACTACATGAAGCCCTGGCGGACTGGGAGCAATCAGCTCTTGAGGAATTATTGCAAAATCCCTCGCTTAACGTAGATGAAACCTCCCTGAGGGTCGAGCAAAAGAATCATTGGATTCATGTGTATGCCTCCGGCGATATTACCCTCAAGTTTTTACACCGAAGTCGCGGTAAGGAAGCAATTGAACACATTGATATCATACCACGCTATGGGGGCGTCATTATTCATGACTGCTGGGCCTCGTATTTGTCTTATACCCACTGTGGGCATGGCCTGTGTGGCTCGCATTTGTTGCGTGAATTGACCTTTATCGTTGATGCCAATGGGTATGAGTGGGCGAATGATATGAAACGCTTACTGCAAGCCACCTGCAAAACAGTCTCGGTGAGAAAACGCAAAAAACTGATTAAAAAGGAATACGCTGTTCTGCAACAGCAGTATCGGGAAGTTATTGCTAGAGGTGAGCAGGAATTACCCGAGATTCCAGTTAAACCCAAAGGCCAGCGCGGCAAAATGGCGAAGACCGATGCGCATAATCTATGGGAACGCTTGAAAAATTACGAAATGGCGGTTTTATTGTTTGCCAAAGAGAGCCACGTCTCCTTTACCAACAATCGTGCGGAAAGAGACCTGCGCATGTCAAAGGTTAAGCAAAAAGTATCTGGTTGTTTTCGAGCAGCACACTATGCACAGGCCTATTGTCGCATTTCGAGCTATTTACAAACTATGGCTAACAAAGGCTACAACCCTTTGATTGCAATTCAGATGGCGCTTTCGGGCCGTATTTAAATCGGTAGGGGGTGAGTAGTTACCTCAAAAAATTTGATCCATCAGGCACACACCGAAGAGAAATGGCAAAAAATGTTCCAGACAGGTATCCTTCTAATCAAGATAGCATAGGGATTGAAATTGTTGGTCAGGCACTCCCTGTTAGTGAACCAGATCCCGACAAGCGAACCTATGAAGCATTAACAAAAGAGCAAAGCGATTCTCTTAAATGGCTTATCCAAGAATTAAGGCTCTCTCTTAAAGTGCCGCTAACGGAAATATTTCGACATCCTACTGTTTCTTATAAAAATAAAACAGAGGCGGCTACAGCATCATGGTAAAATATATACTATTGTTTTTCACTACCTTGGCGCTAAGTTGCTTAATCATCAATAATACGAGCCAAGCTCAGCAATTGCTTGACTTTAAATCCATTCATATTGTTAACAATGGCTCCTATTCTGGTTACATCAGTTCTGATGAAACAGCAGAATCTTGTAAAGCCTTTATTGTAAATAAATCTGAAATAATAGAATTTTTTAAGTATTCACGAGCAGCAACATCAAGAGAGTATGCGCACGATTTAACCGCATCTAATTGCTATGCAAGTGGAAGTTTTATCACGTCAACAGGCGTTGAAGGAACCTGGAAAATTGATCGTGCTCGGAGGGGGTTAATTAATTTTAATAATGGCGCTCATTCAAAATACTATTATTGTTCTGAATGCAAGAATACATTATTTTATGAGTCATGTGACATGGAGTGTATCCATGGTCAGTAGAATAATCACAAGTTAATAAGTAGCTCCAGCGGACAGCAAAAAGCGTCACGATTTTCGCAAAGCAAAAATACGCGCCACTTTTTTAGCCATAGATCGCGGAATTCAGGCTGTAGAAAAACTAATTTATGTCTTTACTTTCTTGGGTGTGATTAAACATTAACCATAAATGGTGATTCTACGTGATTTCTGATCTAGCTTTCACTGATGAGTAGGCTATTTTCATGTAGAAGCACAGTACGAAAAGAGGGCTGAGTTTTTCTACACCCTCGTTATGTTTCATGAGATATATGGAAGATTACACAGTAATTATTGAGGGGTGGCATCGAGGCTTTCAAAAAGTTAAAGCCGCAAAGCTGTTTCAAAGCTTTGCCAGCCATAGTCTCGTCGAGGCTAAGCATGCTGTTGGTGAGATTTTAGAAAACAAGTCCGTGTTTGTACATTTTTGACTCAAGAAAAGACATATGAATTCCAAGAGAAAATCGAAGAGCTTGACGCTGATATTAATAATGCTGAAAATATGAGTGGAAAACATAGTAAGACCATATCAGGCATGACAGAATTATCGGGAAAAATAGCTTCACTGGCTTTAACTCCAGCGGTTCCTGATGGTATTAGGGTTGAGGTGACAGCTTTAATAGCCGATCTTCTAGGGGGTGGAAAGGACGGGCATACTTGTATTAAATCGAACTTGGTTACTACAAGAGAGGTTGCGGACGGCTTGTTTGGTCACCTTTATAATTTTAGAGGCGGTTATCTTGTTTCTAATCACTACTTAAATCAAAGCTATGAGCAACAAGTAATTGAGTGCCTCAATCAGAATATATAACAAAACTCTGCACCCGACTCTGGCGTTATCGCGCCTCCGCAGGTGAGCTTGGTGTTATGCATAAAGGTGTCGAGCGGTGAAACGAATTTCGTTAATGCTCTTATTGGTATTGATACCTGCGCTGAGCTGGTCTTTTGTAAAACCAATCAGACTATTGTTCCCGCAGCTAAATGGAGTTGTGTGTGATGACTCCATATGCGTCGAGAATTCAAAAAATATGATACTAGCAACTGAGATATTCACAAAGTCTATAGAGCAACTACTTGCCAACGACATCTATTTAGAGGTTCGGCCTAACTTCGTCTACTGCTCTACTATTAAATGCTATGAATCTTTCGGAGGTGGTAATGAGCGAGCTATTTCTTACCCTTTTCTAGGAACTATTATCGGTCCGAATTCTTGGCAATCCTACATCACGCAACATGAGCTAATCCATTGGTTTCAGTTTTCTGAACTCGGAGTCGTCTCAACTATGACAAGACCCGAGTGGTTTAGAGAAGGCATGGCTTATGAATACAGTGGCGCACCAAAGTCTGATATTCCAAAACATTATTTACCAGTGAAAGAGGCGTATAAAAACTGGCATTCTGATAAACCATGGTCTGAAGTAATTCATCATGCGAGAGGACTATAAAATGCATAACAAGCGCCAGAACATCCAGGCACTCCGTGCCTTGGACTCGAAACAAGTTTCTCGCCTGTGTGGCGAACATTAAGCGTAAGGATGCACAGTGGTAGAAAAGAAGGACTGGAAAACTGAGCCATTACCTAAAGAGAAAGATGATCTTGGGTATCAAAACTTCTTCTGGGATGCCGATGCGGAAAAAATTCTAGCTGGGCATAAACCTGAGGATATGGATGATAAGTGGTTTATCTACTCTGAAAATGGTTGGGTGTATTTCGTCCGCAGTTGGACGGGGCATCACATTTTTGGATTCCAGCTTGCGGGCTCTCCAGCTGGCGGTTCCAAAGTAGTGGCAAGTTGGGTAAACACCAACCCTAACCAATATCGCTCGCCTGGCAGAGAAATTGATATACAAATAATCAATAACTTAATTAAAAGCAGGTTTGGTGTTGAAGGTCACACTTAACAAGGTGGTGTTGTTCGCTACTTCGTGGCTGGGGCAGCCTACGCGCTACTTCGGCTGCCCCAAACCACAGTGCTAAGTTTTATATACAAGTTCTCCAGTGAAAATTACTACTCCGATAGGCTCTACGATAGTATCGAGAACTTCAGTTCTATCTACTACAGGGAAGATCAGCTACTTAAGTAGCTAGGGGTTCTGATAATTATCTAATTAATATGCGCTCGACTCCAGGGGAGGCGCTAAATTTACCGCAAAGCTCAAATGGTTAAATTTCATACATTCCAGTCAGGTAGTTAGGCTATTTCTTTGTATTGGACTTCGAGTAGTGTTCAAATATGCGTATAAAACACAGGCTAGGCGTTAGGTGTACGTATGGATATTACGATTGACGGGCCAACTTTCTATGACCAGGAAGATGAAAATATTTTCTTTTCCTGCATCTATGATCTTCCTGGTTACAAGCAGGTGCGAGGTCATGGAATGGAGCTAACCATCAGCTTTAACCAACCACCTTCAGATGAGGCCATAATTAAGTTATTGGTAATCTGCAGGCGCTGGCAGATTAGTACAAATGTGCTTGAGTGCTTTAAGCGTAAAACTAATTTGGAGTGCTACCTGTGGCAAAATGAAATCCCACAGTCAAGAGCCTAACAAACAAAGGCAGCATTATCCTGTGGACTGGGTGCGCTAATGCTTTATCCATCGGCCTCACTAACGTTCACCAGCGTCAAAGCATATAACCCTTTGACGCTGGCACTCTCTCTTTCCTATCTAATTAAGCCGCAGCCCTTTCGAACAGCTTGCCAAAAAAACTATAGATATAGAGGTTTTTGTTAGTTTTAGGCTTTCGGCTCCCGCGCTTCCGGCTTATAAGTGGCTTTGGTATCTACCAAAATACTACCGCTATAAATGCACAGCAGTCGCCACATTGCATAGGAAATATTCTTCTCGCCACTGGTGAGTTTGCGCACCTGGCGGCTGGACTTATAGCCGAGTAGGGCCGCCGCCTGGGCGCGGGTCAATCCCGCGCGGGCAATCTCCGCCTTTATCTTTGCCCCGGTGGGGGGTTCAAAGCCCGCGTCGTAGCGCTTGTAAATCGCGGGCCTGGGCCCCTGGTTATAGGTCGGGTATTGTTCGTTCATGGTCAATCTGTAATAGTCTAATACTTCCGGACACTTCGCTAAGATGGTAAAACTACCAAGTGAGGTGACGTATGACAACAAAAGGTATACGCCGGTAATTCAAGCCGGAGTTTAAGAAAGACGCTGTAGCTCTTGTCTCTGAACAAGGCTATTCGATTTCTAAGGCTGCAGAGGCGGTAGGAACCACTGCTAATAACCTGCGACGCTGGGGAAAGGAGCTGAAGCAGGAAGAGAGCGGAGTAAGATTGGATGCAGGTGAGCACGCTGAATTGGATCGGTTGCGACGTGAAAACAAGCGCTTGCGGATGGAAAAGGAAATCCTAAAAAAGGCCAGCGCCTTCTTTGCGAAAGAAATGCAGGTAAAAAAGAGCAGCTATTACGATTGGTACCATCGTAGTGGTGGCTCAATAGATAGCCAAACATGGCAACTGTGCCATCGCTTGAAGGCCTTATTTACAGAATCTCGGCAGAACTTGGGAAGCCGCCTGCTAGTGAAGCTGTTACACAAAGAAGGCTTTAAATTAGGCTGAAAGGTGTGTATAAAACACCAGAACGTGTTATGTATTTATAGTTCGGAGAATTCTATGAAAGAATGGCTAGAAAGAGTTGAAAAAGTGCTTTCCATGGCTCTTCAGGCTGTTGAGGGGGATGACAGAATCTCTAGGGAAAATATGTATACGTTTGCTCCTGCATTTTATTCGCAAGTAAATCATGTAAACAACGAACAGTTGTTGGCTGAAATGTCGCAATTTAATGATGAGAAGCCTAAATTTCAATACAAATATCATTTTGTGTCAGCATATTTGTATTGCTATGTTGTAGCCGGGAAGATTGACGAATTTGAGTGCGACGAAATAATGGACTACTTAAGTTGGTCGCTTGACCTCTCCGAAGGAGGTTATAGTTGGTAGTGAACCACATAAAAAGCAAAGTGTAGTTGTTGGAACAATTTAAGCAAATGGGGGCTGATTGCTTTCTAGCATGAAATATGGACAAATAATGCATGGATCATGGCTGCTCAATAAAGTTCTACCCTTTACTGGGTATTAGCAAGTAGATCCTTTAGATACCTGGGACTGTCCGTTAAACCGCTATGGCACATGCCCCGTATACCTGATGATACAGGAGGAGAGATGTCGTGAGGTGTCTTCCATCCTCGGTTATGTGTATTAAACATGAATAGAGTAGCGTTGGCAGAGACAGGAAATGCATTAGCTCTTGAGCTTGACGAGCTTTCCGGGAAATATCATGTAAAGTCAGACTACCATGAGATCTTGGCTTGGGAGGCTGATATTTTAAGGGCGAAGTCGCAAGATTTAGTTGAAAATTGCGGGGTGAGTGAGAATCTTCGGGTCTCAACTTTAATTAGTAAGTGGGATGAGAGTTTATCTGAAAAATCCCAGCTATTACTAACAAGATCAAACAATTCCATACTGAATATGCGTCAATCAAAAATACACAATAAGCAGTACTGTTCAAAAAGTCGGGCTAAGCTAGCTAATTTTCATCGTTGTGCTGGGTATATATCTTGGAAAATATAGTGCAAATCCATGAGTGAGCATGTAAAAAATATGATGTAACACCGCTCCCCTGTAAAGAGGGGCAAAAATTGGGTTTAGCTATTGAAGCTATCGGTAAATTACCAATTAATGGCTTGCGACTTAACCCTGAAAATGGAACTTGTGGTTGGTACATTTGGTGTGGTGAAGAAATGCTTGAAGATGTAGATTTTTTTAAGCCATTACATGTTGATCGTATATCTAAATATCTTCCGGAAATGGAGCGGTACCTATCATTGCCGTCAGGTTATAGGCTGTTGATTGCTGGTGAGTACGAGGATGTATGGTATGATCCACAGCTCACCAGTGTGTAATAAGAAAGGAACCTGATATTAAAGCGGCCACTTTACTTTTGTTGTGGTGTTTTAGGTGTTAATGCATAATGAATATTAAATGTTTTCTCACAATTATACTTATATTTCCGCTGGTAGCTTGGGCGAAAACGAGTACATGCTACGGAACAACCTCCAATGGAAGTCTTTCCAATGGGGTGAAGTTGCCATCGGAAGGAAAAAACTACGTAGGCTATAGCAGCATGGCTAGACTAGCTGGCCGCACCTACGTGCATTCAGAAGTAAGGGATATCATAGTATCCGCTTATAAATACTTAGAGGCGGAACAACCCAAGAAAGTATACAAATATGCAGAGACCGGGTTTAAAGATGGAGGTCAATTCAAACCCCATAAAACCCATAGAAACGGGCTTTCTGTCGATTTTATGACTCCTGTAATGGATAAAAGTGGCAAATCAGTCCATTTGCCAACTAACTTATTAAATAAGTTAGGTTATGACATAGAATTTGATACCAACGATCACTATAATGGTATGTACATTGACTATGAAGCTATTGCTGCCCATGTTGTAGCTTTACACAAGAGTGCCAAAAAGCAGGGCTACGATATATGGCGAGTGATTTTTGATCCAAAATTACAGCCAAATTTATATAAAACAAAATACTCTCACTACCTGAGAGAGAATATTAAATTCTCTACGAAGCGGTCATGGGTTAGGCATGATGAGCACTACCATGTTGACTTCTCTATACCATGCAAATAGTAGTGCTAACAAGGCGCTGTAAACGACCTTTAAATCCGTTACTTATTTGGTAGAAATCCGAAAAATAATCGCCGTATTTGGCAGTGGCTGAAAGCGGTGTTATAGAGGGTAAGGATTAGGTATTGTAATGGAAATATAGCTAACACTAAATCCAGCGCTGCTTTCTAATCCAGATGCTGACTTAAGATATATTATTCCTGGTAAGGTTGAAGAATTAACTGGCAAAGCCGTCCGAGAGTATGGGTACGACTATGATGGCAACGATAAGATGATCATCTTTTTAAAAGCAGATGCCCAAATTCCCAAAATAGCTATAGCCACTGTTTTAGAGGTATGTAAGTTGCTAGAGTTTGAAGATGAAGCCATTGAAATTACTGTAAATGTATAGCTATGCTAGTGTAGTGTATTAAATAGGTTGCTGATATATAATGTGAGCTTCATTTAGCGATTAAGTGAAGACCAATGCCAGCTCAAGTCGAAATCAATTTATCACCGGAAGAAAAAAAGCAGTTAGAAAAGAATATAAAAAGTCGAAAAATATCGGTGAGATTAGCTGAGCGGTCAAAGATTATTTTGCTCGCTGCCAAGCAGGTTCCCAACTACCAAATTGCGAAAAAGTTAAGCGTTGATGTCAATACGGTGGGCCGATGGCGCAATCGTTTTGCAGAAAAGCGTCTGGCAGGGATAGAGAAGGATTTGCCCAGGGGGGCTAATCATGGCGGTAAGAATTCAGAAGAGCAGGCAAAACTCCGCTCGAAAATTATCAAGATGACGACAGGAAGTAAGCCAAAGGATGGGACACACTGGTCAACGCGAGGCATGGCGAAAGTCTTAGGAATTAACCACTCTTTTGTCAGCAGGGTATGGCAGGAAGTGGGCCTTAAGCCTCATCTAACCGAAAAGTTCAAGGTGAGTAACGATCCTGCTTTTGAAGAAAAATTACGCGATGTTGTTGGCTTGTATATGTCACCGCCAGAAAATGCTGTTGTCTTTTGTGTGGATGAAAAAAGCTCGATTCAGGCCCTGGATCGGACACAGCCTGGACTACCCATGAAACCGGGGCGGTGTGGCACCATGACCCATGATTATAAACGTCACGGGACAAGCACTCTTTTTGCCGCCCTTAATACGCTGACTGGTGAGGTCATAGGTGAGTGTAGAAAGCGCCATCGTCATCAGGAGTTCTTAGGCTTTTTAAAGACCGTAGAAAAGCAAACACCCAAAGAACAGGATCTTCATCTTATCGTCGATAATTACGCGACTCACAAGCATGAAAATGTAAAGCGCTGGCTCAAGAGAAACAAACGAGTTCATCTTCATTTTATTCCGACCAGTTCATCCTGACTAAATCTGGTGGAAAGATTTTTTGGATTACTCACAGAGAAGCAGTTGCGCCGAGGGGTATTCACCTCAGTCAAGGAGTTGGAAACGGCTATTCTGAAATTTATTGAAACACATAATGAAGCCAAGAAAGCTTTTGTGTGGACGAAATCTGCTGAGGAAATTTTATTGAAAGTGGAGCGTGCACGCCAAGTACTCTCAAATCAGCAATCTATTTAATACAGTACACTAGATAAGCGATACCAAAATTGACACATTTTTTCTAAAAATATGTCAAATTTTTTTGCTCCTGTAGTGGCAATTGGGAATCTTCATGGGTGAAATTAAGCTGTTCTTGAAGGGAAGGGTAGGTTTTACCTACAGGAAGTGTCAGTGGCGGATTCACCAATATTCTTGGTTCTGCATGCAGTGAATTCGATGGTTCACATTAAGCAGGGCAAGGGTGAGGACGTATATGGGAACCCGGCAGTATCATATAAAAACCAGGTGAGGTGAGTACGGTAAAATGAAAATAGATTTTAAGCTGCTTCTCATTGCTATAGGTTCATCGATGATGTCCTGCACACCTATAGAGAAAGTTTCAGATGTATATGTGGAGGATTTTCAAACAGATTTAATTGATAGTTGCAAGCCATCTGATGTTGATCTGAACAATAGCGAAGTTGAACAATTTTTCAAGAAATCTAGAAAGGTGGAATATAAGATAATACATGACCATTACAATGTGGCACCTTGTTACCTGGAGGGCGTGCTTACATTTTATGGTCTGGCTTGTGATTGGAAACTACAGCCATCTGCAATTGGTAGTATAAAATGTAATAATGAAGTTAATTATTACGTATGCGATACATGTGAGGAGCTATTTGAGTAGCTAATAGCTGAATTCAGTTTGGGCTCAAGATATACCTGTTAACCTGGCGGATTAATAGTTCCTGTGTGCTACATAATTAATTAGGTGGTATGTTTAGTAATATCCCATCCTGAACTGAATAATAGGCCCGCCGAGTTAATAACTTGGGTGTCGGGTGTTATATTTATGGTCTTTGATTTTTTGAGATTGTTGGCCTTAGCTCTAGTTTCAGTGGTTGCCAGCTGTACTTGTCATAGCAATGAAGATGACTTTGATGTTGAAAAGCTCTGCAGTATCTCCTCAGAGTTTTTAAATTTAGGTGAAGAGGTTGGCCTGCTCGGTGCCCAGTGGTGGCCTAAAGAGATAGTGGAGTTAAATTCAAAGGAAATACGGAAAACTAAGAAGGGTGTATATATACAGATTCGATCATGGTTTTCTGAAGAAAGTGGCTTGTATATACCCGTAGCAGATGCAAAAGTGGAGATTGATGATTCTTCCGATCCAAGTTACAGGCAGTTATGTGAAAATGTATATAGTTGCCATATTAAGGGTTGAATATAAAGGTAGATCAGGGGTTGCTCATTGAATGGTATAGGGCGCCAATATTGATGGTGTGTTGAAGATTGATAAAGTGAATTGTCATACAGTCTGACGTTTATATTTAGTGGTACGGGAATATGGGGACTGTATGGATGTTTTACTATTCCAATTGTATTTATTTATAATGTTATGAAATTTTTATTAAAACTTATTTTTCTGTTGATAGTCTTGTCGGTTGCTGGAGGCTATTATGTCTATCCTTATTGGGCTGGAGATAAGATGGAGTCAGTGAACATTAATGAGAATGAAAATGCTGAAATTGATTTAGTTGTGGTTCATCCAAAGTTTGGAGTTGGCGTAGTAATTGATATACGAGCATATGAAGCCAGCACCCTGATTTATATTGATTTTGGTAGTTCTGGTGAGAAGTGGCTTATACCGGAAATGGCGAATATAAAGTTGCAGAATTAAGTGCAATAAATGGATGTCTACAAGGCGGTTCCACTTTATTGATAGTTTGGTAAGTTGTTATAGCAATAAAGAGTCTCAATGAAAGTTTACTTAGATGATGAACGGCAAACCCCAGATGGATGGGTGAGAGTGTATTGGCCAGAGGAGGCAGTTGAACTCCTCAAGACGGAAAAAGTCACAGAAATAAGCCTCGACCATGATTTGGGTGATGATGATCATGGAACTGGCTATGATGTGGTTTTGTGGATTGAGGAAGCAGTTTTCACCCAAGGATTTAAGCCGCCTGTAATTAAAGTGCATTCGGCCAACTCATCTGCTCGTGCAAAAATGGAGCTGGGCATTAAAAATATAGAAAATCAGGTAAAAAAATAAGGAAAACTCGGTCAATATGGAGCTCTATCCACGCAGGGTGATAATGTCAAGTTTGTGCGGAAAACCTAAATGCATCAGCTGAAGATTTTTCTTGATCCCTTCCGTCCAAAGGGTGGTAAAAAACACTGTAGTTTCTTGAAAGAAACAATCTATGGTTAAGAAATCCCGGTTGAAATTCCAGTTGCTGTAAGAGCCTAGGCTTCAGTCTATATGATTTTTACGTTGCGCTCCAGTTCCACTGTTAAGTAAAAACCTATAAACTAAGCCATATCTTATTTTGTTGTTGAGAATATCGATGAATATCTCGTTTATGCGCTCTAGAGATCTGAAAAGAGCTGCAAATTTCACTTTTGAGAATATGCACCCGTATTACCAGCGTTTTGCTCCGGATTGGGATGTATCTAAAGTTCTTGAGGTTACAGAAAACCTGGAAAACCAGGATATTTTATATAATGGTGAGGTAGTTGGGGTAATGCGGCTTCAATTCGAGGAGGATTGCTGCTTTTTAAGGGATCTCCAAGTTTTGTCAATATTCCAAAGTAAAGGAATTGGAAAAGCGGCATTGATAGAGGCAAAGCGCCAGACTTTAGAGGCAAATTTAAACTTGCTCAAGCTGAGAGTGTTAAAGATTAGCCCCGCAGTAGCGCTGTATAAAAGAAATGGCTTTGTCGTGCAGGGTGAGGATGAACGTTTTTTCAATATGGAAGCGAAAATTTCTTAGCGCAGCTCTGCTATTTGCATCACATTATGCTAGCTTTTGCTCTATTTTATACGTACGTACATGGTGGCAATCTTTTAAGAAGTGAGCTCTAGCTAGCACCGTGATATCTATATGTTCAAGTCAGTGTATTATCAAGTTCACACTCAAGCTAATATTCGGTACTTTTGAGGTGTTGTAATAAAGAGATTGACCCTCCCTATTAAGTAAGTTTTCGATTTGGTACCAGTTGAGTGGTTATTGCGTGGTGTATGCTACAGTATAGGAAGGCTGTAGAGGCTGTAGCTTTAGATTGGTACAGTTGAATTGTAGGGGCTGATGTTGTGTTAGAAATCATAAGAAAGATAATAGGTTTTTCCTAGTGCCTTAATTGATTGTTCTATGCATAGGTCATTTGCGTCAAAGAGCCTTTCTAAAAATTTATATTTATAAATACAGTCCTGATGGGGCTGTAGATATTGAAATGATTGGAGTGATTATGTTGAAAATACAGTACAAGTTGAGTTGGCTGCAGGCTGTTAAAAGTGTCATTCAAGCCACTGTAAAGTTAAGTTCTATTTTTGGGCGCAGCTGTGGCCGGCGCTCTAGTGAGATGAAAGTCCGAATAGGTTTTTTGATTCTACTGGCACCACTTTACTGTAACGGTGAGGAGTCGGTGCCGGTAATGGTCGGTGCTATTGAGGGGCTTGATGCGTGTATGACCACAAGTAGAATTCAGGCTAAGGCAGAAATACGGACGGGGCCCTCTGGGAAGTATCCAGTTTCCCATATTATTAATCAGCCGAAGATGGCTTGGTCGTGCTCTTATAAGGGGGAGTGGAAAGGGGTTGTTTTTTCACTTGGAGATGAAGACTGTGGTGTGAGTAGTCCTGTTGATAAAGAGCAGGCATATAAAGGGCCGTGTCAATCCGGCTGGGTTCTAGATAGCCAGATCCAGGACTTGGCTGGTTAGTGATAAAAAATATCTGTTGAATCAGCCTATCTTTGCGGTTACTTTTTTGTAGGCTTAGGGTGTATCTCATGTTGTTGGATACACCAAGTATTACTATAGCTTTACAAACTTGAATTTAACTCCGAAAACTAAAACTGCTACAAAGAGTCTCCAAGAGGACCAATAGGGCGTGAAGAAATTAAGCCTTTGGCTATAAATTGTGAAATCCCCATAGGAAAGCAGAAATTTTAGGTGGTGCCAATATGCTTGAGCCTTATTTGAATTATTTATTGATAAGTGTACAAGTTGCTGTCTATATCATGGCGATTTGATTTTAAATACAAGGTTTGTAGGGCAGTATATCACTATATTTAGTATGTTTTCTTTTGACTAATATCTGTGCTTCCGTTGTGTGGGCGATGCTTGCTGTTGAGCCGGCGTTGAAAGTGCTGTCAATTTCAAAAGGAGACTACTGTGCAGATATTAGATCAGAGATATTGGGGTGGTGTTTGCGGGATTGTATCGGTTATTCATGGTATTTTGCTATCAAAAAACGATGATAATTCCCTAGATGGCTTAAGTCAGGATGAGCTGGATTATAATTTGGGGGAGTCTGTATTGAACTTTCTTCGCTATGCGAAGACTGAGAATCAGAGCCTGGCGGACGAGTTAGTTGAGTTTACTCGAACCTTTGGTGGGCAGCACGCTAATAAGACCATTGACTTGCTGATTTCTGAGTGTGAGAGTGCGATTGAGGCAATCAAGACTGGCACTAGGGGACCCAAGGCTGCACAGGGAGGTTGGGGGGTCGCGATGTCAAAAGATGCGCTTGAGGCTTACATTAATTGGGTTGGCGCTAGATCCACTGAAGTTGCACACAATGGCATTTGGTCCCAGGAAAATTTAAGCACTTTTAGAAATTGTGTTTGCGGTGTTGGTGATATTGCAAAGAGAGATACTAAATATTCAGGCTTGCGCCACTGGGTTTATATCAATGATTCCGGTTATATGTATAACTGGGGTGTTAAAACTGAAATGGCACAAACCGCCGATCGCCCCTATGTGGGGCCGCCCACGCACAACTACTTAGTTCATGTTTTGAAGCTGGGTTAGAGGGCTAGCTCACCTTGCAATATCCTGATACGCTGCTTAATTTGCTTTGGTGGCTCTCGGAGAATGTGGAGGGTTTAGTTGGGGCTGGAGAGATACTTTAAAAAGAATCTCTCCACTTTTTCCCAATTTAGCCGGCAAAATAGCCCTAAGTTGATTTAGGGCTAACTTTTAGGGTTTTCTTATTGAATCCACACTCTGGTATAAACCCGTTTCTGTTCAGGGGTGTCAATAAACCCATCTCGATCATGTAGAATTTTAGTGTTGTCGATAAAGGCCATATCGCCGGAGTTCATATAAAAGCTTAGTGTGTTTTTATCACTGTTTAACTCTTTGTCAAGAGCGTCCAGCGCATCTAGCGTATCCCTTGATAAAGGTTGACCGACACGCTCATGCCCTTTCTCAATCCAGTAGCGCATATAGCGAATACTGAGCTTTTTGTTGCTGTATTGAAAGATAGGAAAGCAGTTCTTAAGTATATTCTCTATATTTTTATCGCTTCCCGGAGTGACTAAATCCCTAATATAGTCTTTATATAGGGTTTCCAATTTTTGTGGCGCTGACTTCCTTAGATTTTCATGTACTTGGGCGGCGGAAATGATTTTTGATTTGCCCCCTTCAACGGCTGGGGTAAGACAGCATAATCCAAGAATGTTAGGCTGTACGGTACGCTGGGAGCTGTCAGTGTGAACACCGGTCGGCGCGTTGGTCTGAGAGACGGGAATGGCTTCACGGGTATAATCTTTTCCAGTGTCTAGAATTCCGTAGAGTCGACCGTAGGTGTCAATCGTCTTGCCCATGGCCAGGCTTATTTTTAGAAATAGGAGGTTGAGTGTTGGTTTACTCACTGACTCGTCACCCTGAATCCATGCAACACCACTACCTTGCTCTATCTCAGATTTGATCTGCTTTGCGAGTAGATCAAACTCAGGTGTGGCAACGGATTCCTGGGTTAGGTTGTCAATGGGATTACTTTGATGCTTGGCCCAATCCTCCAGGGCATCTATTTCAGATCTCCAGTTACAGGGCCACAGAAATTTCCAGTTAGACTTTGCAGTCATATCGCTGCCAGTCCAGGCTTGAGCTTGAACTACTTCACTTGGAGCTAGATTAGTCATTTGCTTGAACCTTAAATAAAACATGTAGCGGATAGCCGGCTAGTGGCGTGAAAAAATCGGGATCTAAATCGAGATGCTCCTGGGTAACTGAAAGTTCTCTGACAATTGGGAGTGTATTGAAGCCAGCTTGAGCCAATGCTGCAAAGTAGTGAGAAAAGTTCTTGTGTACACAGCGAACTGAAACGGGTTTTCCGTCTCGCCGCCATATTTTTCCTTCAAATGTTTGGTCGATACCATCTAAGTAGCTTGTGTCGCCATGTTGAAAGTAGAAGGGGGGAGTTTCTTCCCTCATAAACGGCAGACAGGGATGGGGTACTGTAAAAACGAAGCTGCCCCCTTTTTTTAACAGACTTCTGACCCTGCTCATGACTTTTGTCATCTCTTCTATGGTTAGATAATTGAAGAGAAAAACGGCAATGGCCTGATCAAATGTTTCCTGTGGGAAGCTAGAATATGAAACGGCATTTCCCACTGCATAGGAGGCATTGGTTAAATTATTAAGCGATGCGGTTTCCCTGGCTTGTGCGATCATCTCTGACGAGGCGTCAACACCAAAGATAGAATTTGCTCCTCGATCTAATAGCATTCTAGACACATAGCCTTCACCACAGCCCATATCAAGGATGCTGGCCCCTGAAATGTCCCCGAGTTCTTCGATAACTCTGGGGCGGGCAGTGAAATCACTGAGTAAAATTTTCTCGGAGCGACTCCAGCTGTTGGCCTGTTTGTTATAGATAGCTTCAGTCGATACTGCTTGATTCATCCCGAACTGCTCCTTCAATTGCTGGGGTAAAATGCACTATGCCAAAAGTGAAATTATGGATTCTTTTTGCATAGTGGATATTTATTTGTTAGCGCCGGTTGTGATTGCTGTGGTGGGAGGTTGTATTTGTTACCAAAGGTAACTTTAGGTGGGAAATTAAAGATGTTGCCATAAAAAATCCTTTAAGGTTGGCCTGCGTATCTTTATCTCTTTATCGTTGCCAGCTTGCTGCGCATATCTGCTTGCCTTTCCCGACGATTTAATCGGGGGAGGGTGTGTGGGTAATAATTTAAAATGCATGTTGTTTTATTTTTATTGCATGTGGCTTTTGAGTTTAGCGGGGTTGAATTTTGCGAAGTTGATATATGTCAATTTTTATAGATTTATCATGCTGCTTAATGTTTGCACAGTGAGTTGTGGTGAAAGTTTGTAAAGAAAATAACTTTTGATATTTGAATGGTGGGGGGGAGCGGCCGGCGGATGAGTAAGATTTAATAGTTTTTTTGATTTTATATTGTTGAGGTTCAGTTGCTGGTAGTGCTGGCCTCTTGTAGGGCTGTAAATTTAGCTTTTGCTGATGATAGAGAGCGCCGGTTTTGGGCGCGTTCAATGGCAATTTTTAGGGGGGGTGATATTGACTGCGGGCAAGGTTGGACCTTAAAAATCAATCTGGCTATTTTAACGCTTGGCACAATTCGCCCCCCTGCTGCTGTGCAATATAAGTTCAGTAGCTGCTAGGGCTGCACTTTTTCGAAGGAGAGGTGAAAAAATTCTGAGTCTATATTTGCACTTAGCGCAGTCTATAGCTTCGTTTATTGGCAGGCTTTCAGCTCCGCTACCAGGGTGGTGACAAGTCCCGCCGCAGGTAGGGCGCGAACCAGTGCTGCGCCTTGGCCAGCCCACTGAACCGCATATTCGTCACTGCCCGCTTGCGTTGCCGCTTGGGCCAGAGCTTTGCCCGCTGAGTAGGCAATTGGATAATCCGGTAGGGGGGGAGCCTTGTCACTCAGCGCCTTATAAAACTGGTTGCTGATGCCGCGTGCCGGTCGCCCGGAAATATTGGCGGTGATTTCTGTATGCTGTGCGCGCTCACTTTGTAAGGCGCTGCGGTAGCTGTCAGAGGCCGCAGACTCGGGGCAGAGAATAAAGGCGGTGCCCATTTGCGCGGCACTGGCGCCGAGGGCGAGTGCCGCGTGAATGCCGGCGCCATCCATAATGCCACCGGCGGCAACTACTGGCAGGTGGCTGTGGCAGCTGAGCAGCCGCACCAATGCCAGGGTCCCCAACTCCCGGTCATCCTCGGGATTAAATACTCCCCTGTGTCCGCCGGCTTCAACCCCCTGGGCAATGAGAATATCGATGCCGGCGGATTCGGCGAGTTCGGCCTCTTGGGGGGAGGTCGCCGTCGCCATCAGGATAATTCCGGCCTTTTTTAATGCGGCGATAAATTCATCGCTTGGCAGGCCAAAGTGGAAGCTGACAACAGTGGGTTTTTGTTCGAGCAAGACTGCCAGCATGGCGTCATTGCCGATAAATGTTGAGTAGGGTTCGCTGATTTGCTTCGGCACAGCGGCGCCAAGCTCGGCGAAATGTGGGGCCAGATGGGAAAGCCACGCCTGTTCCCGCGCTGGGTCTTTGCAGGGGGGCTGGTGGCAAAAGAGATTGACATTAAAAGGGTGTTCGGTTTGTTCGCGGGTGGCGCGAATCTCATCTGCGGCTTTTTCCGCTGAGCAGGCGCCGAGTCCGAGTGAGCCGAGCCCTCCGGCATTAGACACTGCGGCGGCGAGAGCGGGGGTGGATACTCCGGCCATGGGGGCCAGGAAAATAGGGTGGGAAATTCCGAGTTTTTCGACTAATGGATTCATGGCCCTGCCTGTGAATTGCGCTCCCCTTTGGGGCCACCTTAGTGCAGATTGTGCGAGGTAGCTATACCTCGCGGACACCAGTGCGGCAAAAGTATTGAGGAGCGCGGAGCGGAATCCTTGCCGGATCGCTTACAGGTGCAGGTTAAAACCGATGTAAGGGCCCTTGATTTCAATATCGCTCTGCAAATCGTCGAGCTCTTCCAGGTCGAGGGTCATTACGCGGTAGCCGGCTTCGATAGCAAAGTCGATAGCCGGTACAAAGTCCCAGCGCACTTTAGCGGTCAAGTCAGAGTGGGTGTCGCCACGGTAGGCGGTGGCATTGCCCTGGGCAATAACGGACCAGCCGGTAAAGGGCAGATCGAAGCGCGCCATACCGTAGGCCATGGGCAGGTAGCCGGTGAGCTCGATGGTTTCTGCCTGGGTGTCACTCACAGCGGTAAATTCACCGTTATACATACGCGCAGTTAAACCGACATCCAGGTTTACCCAGTTGTCCAAAATTTCGTAGTAGAGGGTGGCGTCGGTGTGGGTGAGGCTCAGATCGGTACTGATCTCTGAGTCGGCGCTGAAGGTTTCATCGTCAAAAGTAACGGAGGTAGTCAGGGTATCGGCACCGTCGGTATCGATACTGCTGTGGGCCAAGAGTACGTTGGGCACCAGGGGGATTGGGTGTTCCAGGGCAACTTGCAGGAAAGTGATGTTGTCTTCCGCCAGGGACAGATTGTCCAGCTTGTACTCATCGGCGCCGATATTGCCGCTATAGCTCGGCAGCCATGCGCCGGCAGTGGCATCAAGGCCGAGGATCGTATCTGCGCTCGCGCTGCTGCAGGCGAGGAGGGTGCTCAAAACAAGTGCGGAATTCTTCATTGACTTCACTCCGGGATGAATTTGGCGCGAAGTTTACAGATAAATTTTCCTTATGCCGTGGCTAAGTTGCACATTTTTACAATTTTTTGAATTTGTTCGTGGGAAAATGTCGCGTTGAGTTATTGATTGGCGGTAGTGGCTCGCCCCGGGTTAGGCGGCGGCCTCGAACAGCATTTTCTGGAGGGCGCTGGCGGGGTTGCTTAGTGTGCGGCCGCGATGGCTGATTACGCCGAGATTGCGCAGTACTTGCAATTTTTTAACCGGGAGCATCGCTAAACTGCTGTCTACCAAGGTGCGGGGCAGTACGCTCCAGCCGAGGCCGACACAGGCCATCATCTTGATGGTTTCCAGGTAGTTGGTTGCCAGCTTTGCCGTGAGCTTTAAGCCTTGGGCATCAAACTCCCGTTTGATCAGGCGCCCGGTATAGGTATTCATATCCGGCAGTATGGCGGGGTAGTTGGCCAGATCGGTAAGTTCCAGCTCCGCCAATTTTGCCAGGGGGTGGTCCGGGGCCGCCACTACAACACAGGGGTCCGGCCAGATAATCTCTGCGTTTAGGTGGGGGTATTCCTTTAATGCCAGGGTGACCACCGCCAATTCATATTTGGCCGCCATCAGGGCTTCGTAGGCTTGCTCCGAGTCGACAAAATCAATATCCAGGGCGACTTGCGGGTAGCGGAGACTGAACTCCTTGAGCACTGGAGGCAGGTGATGCAGGCCCACGTGGTGGCTGGTGGCGATGCGCAAACTGCCGCTGACCGAGCTGCTCAGGGCGCGCAACTCCCGCTCGGTATCGCTGATCTCATTGAGTATATGGCGGGCGCGGGGCAGTAGGGTGCGGCCGGCATCGGTGAGCTGCAAGCGCCGCCCGATACGATCGAATAGGGCTGAGCCCAGCTGTTGCTCCAGGGCGGCCAGGCGCTTGCTTGCGGCGGGCTGGGTGAGGTGCAGCTGTTCGGCGCCCTCGGAGACCGAGCCCTGTTCGGCAATTGCCAGAAATGCCCGCAGCCACTGTAGTTCCAAGTTGTTTCCCCTGAAGTCAGTCGTATTTATCGATAGCCGTGCAAGGGTATGGATCTTACCTCAGATCCCCCTTCGAATTCCATATGGGAATACTTTGAATAAGAAATATAAATTGGTGTTATTTGTTGGGGCTGGGTAGACTCGAGGGCTTAACCACTGAGAGGAATGGCTGTGGCAGGGCAAACACTCTACGACAAACTCTGGCAGGACCACCTGATCAAGAACTGTGACGATGGTTCCTCACTTATCTATATCGACCGCCACCTGATTCACGAGGTGACTTCGCCCCAGGCTTTTGAAGGCCTGCGTCTGGCCGGTCGCAAACCCTGGCGCAAGGATTCGCTAGTCGCCACCCCAGACCACAATGTGCCCTCCGAGGCGGCCGAGCGCGCCGCCGGGGTCAGTGGTATTCGCGACGATATTTCCCGCATCCAGGTGCAGACTTTGGATGAGAATTGCCGCGACTTTGACGTGGTGCAGTTCGGCATCAATGAGCCGGGGCAGGGCATTGTGCATGTGATCGGTCCGGAGACGGGCGCGACACTACCAGGTATGACGGTAGTTTGTGGGGACTCACACACCTCGACCCATGGCGCACTCGGCGCCTTGGCCCACGGTATCGGCACTTCTGAGGTGGAGCATGTGATGGCCACCCAGTGCCTTACCCAGAAGAAAATGAAGAATATGCTGGTCCGTGTCGACGGCCAGCTGCGCCCCGGGGTCACCGCCAAAGATGTGGTATTGGCGATTATTGGCAGAATTGGCACTGCTGGCGGTACCGGTTACGCGATTGAATTCGGTGGCGAAGTGATCCGCAATATGTCCATGGAAGGCCGTATGACCGTGTGCAATATGGCTATTGAAGGCGGAGCTCGCGCGGGGATGGTGGCGGTAGACCAGATTACCCTTGATTACGTGAAAGGCAAGCCCTACGCGCCGAAAGGTGAGATGTGGGAGCGGGCAGTCGAGGCCTGGAGCCACCTGCACTCCGATGACGATGCGGTATTCGACGAGGTCGTGGTATTGGCCGGTGAGAATATTGAGCCCCAGGTCAGCTGGGGCACCTCCCCGGAGATGGTGGCGCCGATCAGCGCCCAGGTGCCAACCCCCAGTGACGAGAGCGATGCCACTAAGCGCACCGGTATGGAGCGAGCGCTGGAATATATGGGGCTGAATGCCGGGCAGAATATCAGCGATATCAAACTGGATCGGGTATTTATCGGTTCCTGCACCAACTCCCGAATTGAAGATCTTCGCGCAGCAGCAGAGGTGGCCAAGGGGCGCCGCAAAGCGGATAGCGTCAAACAGGTGCTGATTGTTCCGGGCTCCCAGGCCGTAAAAGCCCAGGCTGAGCGCGAGGGACTGCACGAGATTTTTGTCGCAGCCGGTTTTGAGTGGCGCGAGCCCTCCTGTTCCATGTGTCTGGCGATGAATGCGGACAAGCTGGGGGCGGGGGAGCACTGCGCTTCCACTTCCAACCGCAACTTCGAGGGACGTCAGGGCTACGGTGGCCGCACGCATTTGGTGAGCCCCAGTATGGCGGCCGCAGCCGCGATCGCCGGCCACTTTGTCGATGTGCGCGAGATGGCGCCATTACAGCTGCAAGAGGAGATGGTTTGATGAAAGCGTTTACCCAGCACGAGGGGCTTGTGGTGCCGATGGATCGCGCCAATGTGGATACCGACCTGATCATTCCCAAGCAGTTTTTGAAATCTATCAAGCGCTCCGGCTTCGGCCCCAATCTGTTCGATGAATTGCGCTATCTGGACGAGGGGGTACCGGGGCAGGACTGTTCCAGCCGCCCTCTCAACCCGGACTTTCCCCTTAATTTTCCCCGCTATCAGGGCGGTTCGGTACTGCTGGCGCGGGAGAATTTTGGCTGTGGTTCCAGCCGTGAGCACGCGCCCTGGGCATTGGAGGATCACGGCTTCCGCGCCATTATCGCGCCGAGCTTTGCCGATATCTTTTTCAATAACTGTTTTAAAAACGGTCTTTTGCCGATCGTCTTGGCGGAGGACGTAGTACACCAGTTGTTCGAGGAAACCCACGGGCAGGAGGGCTACGCCCTCACGATCGACCTGGAACAGCAGCAGGTGCGCAAGCCCTGCGGCGAGCTGATTTCATTTGAGGTGGATGCCTTCTCCAGACACTGCCTGTTAAATGGCCTCGATCATATCGGCTTGACCCTGGAGCACGCCGACGATATTCGCGCCTATGAGCAGGCGCGGCGAGAGAAAGCCCCCTGGCTTTTCGATGCGGTTCAGTAACTAAAGGAAATCCCTGTGAGCAAAAAAGTAATGATTCTGCCGGGAGACGGCATAGGACCGGAAATTGTTGAGCAGGCAATGGCGGTACTGGAAGTTGCTTCGGAAAAATTTAATCTGGGGCTCAGCTTTGAGCAGGGCCTGATCGGAGGTTCCTCTATCGACGCCCACGGTGAGCCCCTGACCGACGCAACGCTGAAGGCGGCGGGGCAGTGCGATGCGGTGCTGCTCGGTGCCGTAGGCGGCCCCCAGTGGGACACCCTGGCGCGGGACATTCGCCCGGAAAAAGGCCTGTTAAAAATCCGCAGTGGCCTGGGTCTCTACGCAAATCTGCGCCCGGCGATTCTCTACCCGCAGCTGGCTGAGGCCTCGTCACTCAAGCACGAAGTGGTTGCCGGCTTGGATATTTTGATTGTGCGGGAGTTGACCGGCGGCATTTATTTTGGTGAACCGCGCGGTATCAAGACTCTGGAAAACGGCGAGCGCCAGGGCTTTAACACCTACGTGTACAGCGAGTCGGAAATTGAGCGCATCGCCCGCACCGCTTTTGAGGCGGCGCAGAAGCGCAACGGCAAGCTCTGCTCTGTAGATAAGGCCAATGTTCTGGAAGTGACCGTGCTCTGGCGCGAGGTGTTGGATCGCCTGGCCCCGGAATATCCCGATGTAGAGCTGTCCCATATGTACGTGGACAACGCCGCGATGCAGTTGGTGCGAGCGCCCAAGCAGTTTGATGTGATGGTAACCGGCAATATGTTCGGCGATATTCTCTCCGATGCCGCTGCCATGCTCACCGGCTCTATCGGGATGCTGCCCTCCGCCTCCCTGAATGAAAGTGGTTTTGGCCTTTACGAGCCCTGCCACGGTTCGGCCCCGGATATTGCCGGCCAGGGTATCGCCAATCCGCTGGCGACCATTTTGTCCGCCGCTATGATGCTGCGCTACTCCCTCGATATGAATGAGGCAGCGGAGGCGATTGAGGCGGCGGTGAGCCAGGTATTGGAGCGGGGTTTGCGCACTGCCGATATTTATACCGACGGCTGCCAGAAGGTCTCTACCGCCGAAATGGGCGCCGCCGTTGTCGCCGCACTTTAATTTTTGATTCCACTATCGCGCCGCTTTCCCGGCGGCGCACCTTAAACACCTCACACACAGGACACCGCAATGCAAAAAATAGGTTTTATCGGCTGGCGCGGCATGGTCGGCTCGGTATTACTGGAGCGCATGCGAGCAGAGGACGACTTTGCCCATATCGCCGAACCGGTTTTTTTCTCAACCTCCAACGCTGGTGGCACGGCGCCGGATATCGGCAGACCCCTAGCGCCACTGGGCGATGCTTACGATATTGATGCACTGGCCCGGCTGGATGCGATTGTCAGCTGTCAGGGCGGTGATTACACCAAGGAAGTCTTCTCCCGCTTGCGCGAGGCCGGCTGGCAGGGTTACTGGATCGACGCGGCTTCCAGTCTGCGTATGCAAGACGATGCTGTAATCGTACTGGACCCGGTGAACCGCGATGTTATTGATCGCGCGATCGATGCCGGACAAAAGAACTTTATCGGCGGTAACTGCACCGTGAGCCTGATGTTGATGGCGCTCGGTGGGCTGTTTAAAGCCGGTATGGTGGAGTGGGTTACCGCCATGACTTACCAGGCGGCCAGCGGGGCCGGCGCGCGCAATATGCGCGAGCTGATCGCACAGATGGGTGCCTTGCGGGATGGTGTGGCAGCAGAGTTGGCCGACCCGGCCAGTGCCATTTTGGAGATTGATCGCAAAGTTGCGGCGGATATGCGCTCGGCGGAATTCCCCACCGCAGAGTTCGGCGCGCCATTGGCCGGCAGTTTGCTGCCCTGGATCGATAGCCAGCTAGATAGCGGTCAGAGTCGCGAGGAGTGGAAGGCTCAGGTTGAAGCGAACAAAATTTTGCAAACCCAAAGCCCTATTCCTGTGGATGGTACCTGCGTACGTATTGGCGCTATGCGCTGCCACAGCCAGGCTTTTACCATTAAATTGAAAAAAGATTTGCCAATTGCCGACATCGAACAATTGTTAAATGGTGCCAACGACTGGGTGCGTGTTGTGCCCAATGAGCGGGAGGCCACCGTGCAGAGCCTGACGCCCACAGCGGTTACCGGCAAGTTGGATATTCCCGTCGGCCGACTGCGTAAGTTGAGTGTCGGTCCAGAGTACCTAAATGCCTTTACTGTAGGGGATCAGCTGCTTTGGGGGGCCGCAGAACCCCTGCGCAGAATCCTGCTGATTCTGCTCGGCAAACTATAACTGGTACGAACCTATATAAGTCCTCCACTAAGGGTGAAAATGCACTACTTTAGTGGAGGACTTTTTGTCAGGCTGTGAACTTCTTCGCGTAAAAAACGGCTACTGTTGGTGATAGCGCCTTTTTCGAATTTTCCCCACAGGTATAATCGCCCCTCATTTTTTTCCGATCTAATTTAACGAAGTGATTTGCTATGTCCGAAGCCGCCCGCGAACTGATCATTGTCGGTGTCGACAACGCCGCCTTTGGTCCCCTGCTGGAAGTACTCGAAGAGCGCGAAATAATTTCCGCCGAGCAGCTGAGTTTGCTGGAGACTGAGGAGCGCGAAGTGGACCCGCAGGTGTTTGCCAATCGCAATATCCCTGTGGAGCCTCTGGAGAAATTTACCTTCAGTGACGGGCAGGTGGTTATCTTGCTCAGCTCTGGTGCAGCGGTGGAAGCGGCGATGGCCGCTGCGGAAAATAGTGGTGCCTGGGTTGTGGATGTGGCCAATAATACCCGTGGAGACGAAAGTGTAGCGCTGGTCCACCCGCTGTTTAACGGTGGTGAGCTCGCCACTGCCGAGCGCCGTGTTGTGGCTCTGCCCAGTGCCGGTGCGGCAATGGTGGTGGATGCTCTGGCCCCGCTGAAAGGCAAATTGCAGGCGGTAGAGGTCCAGCTCAACCAGCCGGTCTCGGCTCTGGGTAAGAGTGCGATCGATGCGATGGCGGCGCAAACGGCACGTATGTTTAGTGGCCAGGATGCGGAAATTGATCCGGAGATCGGTCACCGCCTGGCATTTAACCAGCTCAGCGCCTGTGAAGCAGTACTCGCCAGTGGCCACACCCTCAGCGAGTTGACGCTGGTACACGATCTGCGCCGTCTTTTCGGCAGTGACACCGCTATTGATGCTGGCATCAATACCGTTTCAGTTTTCCACGGGCAGCTGGCTAACTTGGGCGTAGTGCTCAATGAAGATGTCGATTTGGACAAGGTGCGCGCATTACTGGCTAATGGTGCGGGTCTCAAAATGGTGGAGCAACCCTCGGCGGAAGACGCCGTGGGCAGCGATGTCACACTTATCGGCCGCTTGCGCCAAAGTCTACTGAGCAAGCGGCAGTTAAATCTTTGTGCGGTGTCTGACAACCTGCGTAAGGATGTGGCGATCAACTGCGCACAAACTGCTCACTTGTTGCTAAAAAACTACTGATATTTAATACTTAGCCGCCATAGTGTAGGTGCAGTCTTAACTTTGGCCTGGCTGAGAGTGGCGAGTAAATCGCCATAATAAACGGCCGTCGGAACGGCGGCTAAATAGTTGAACGATAACCGTTCAGTAATGGGGATATTCTGAAGGCGCGCTTTTCGGAAGCCCTGGGAAGATTCTAATAGTAAAGGGAATCGGATATGCGTGTGCGTAAGTTGGCACTTGCAGTTGGTCTAGTCGGTGCACTGGGAAGCAACGCGGCTCTGGCGCTTGGTCTCGGGGAGATCAAGCTCAACTCGACCCTTAATCAACCTCTCAATGCCGAAATCGGACTGCTGCAAACCCGTAGTCTGGAAGGTTCTGAGATCAAGGTTCGCCTCGCCAGCCCAGAAGAGTTTGAACGCGCTGGGGTGGAGCGTTCGTACCTTCTGACTTCTTTAAATTTTGAAGTGGACTACTCGGGAAGTAAGCCGGTTATTCGCATTACCAGCCGCGAAGATATTCGCGAGCCTTTTTTGAATTTCCTGGTGGAGACCCGCTGGCCCAGTGGCCGCCTACTGCGTGAATACACGCTGTTGATGGATCTACCTGCATTCTCTCACTCGACGGCCCAGCAGCCTGTGCGCGCCGCCGAGCGCGAACGCCAGCAGGTGCGCCGCAGCACACTGATACCGCAGTCCAACACAGAACCGGCGCCGGTAATCGAGCAGGAGCCGCCGCAGCCGACCATCAACGAGAGGACTGTTGAGGAAACCTACGAGCCCGCACGCCCGCAAACCCGCTATGCGGCCACAGAGAACAATGACAACAGCCAGGTATACGGCCCGGTAACGTCTTCAGATACCCTGTGGGAAATTGCGCTGCAAAATCGCACTGATCGCGAGTTCTCCGTGCAGCAAACTATGCTGGCGATCCAAAGGCTCAACCCGGAAGCCTTTATTAACGAAAATATCAATCTGTTGAAGAAAGGCGCGGTGCTGCGCCTGCCCAGCAGAGAAGAGCTGCGCTCCCTGACCATGACCGAGGCCATTTCTGAGGTGGCCCAACAGAATGACTCCTGGCGTCAGCGCGCCACTGCAAGCGTATCCACCGGCGCTCCCCTGGATGCCCGCGCAGTTGAGGCAGAGCCTGTCGCCAGTGAAACAGTGGAGGGCCGTGTAAGCTTGGCGGCCCCTGGCAATACGGAATCCGTCACGTCCGGTTCGGGTGTCGGCTCCGGAGATAGCCAGGCCCTGGAAGGTGATCTCACGGTGGCCGAAGAAGAGCTGGACAAGTCCAAGCTCGAAAACAGCGAGCTGCGCGAGCGCATAGCCGAACTCGATGAGCAGATCGATACCATGGAAACCCTGGTTGAGGTTTCCAGTGAAGAATTGGCGGCGGTGCAGGCCGCCGCTGAGCAATCCGATGTGTTGCTCGATCCCACCGAGGCAGGCGAAGCTGAGGCTTCAGTGGATGCCAGCCCGGCAGTCGATGCCGGTGAGGCAGAAGCTCAGGAAGCCGAGCCCGCAGTGGAGGCCCGCAATCGTGTAGTCGATGTGCAGCCCAAGCCCACCTTTATGGAGCAGCTTGCGGATAACGGCTTGTGGATTGGCCTGGGCGGTGCGGGTCTGTTGGCCGCTGTATTCGGTTTGTTTACCTGGCGTCGCCGCAAGGCCGAACAAGAGGCGCAGCAGGAACTTGAACAGCAGATGGCTATGGAAGAGGAGCCGCTGGACATTCCTCAACAGATCGCCGAGCCGGATGAAACGCTCGCTGCTGTAGAGAGTATGGAAGCGGACGATACTTTCGACCTGGGTGATCTCGGCGATGTGGGTACTGATGACCCGGTTTCTGAAGCGGAAATCCACCTGTCTCTGGGACAGTACGAAGAGGCGGAAAGTAAACTGTTGCTGGGTCTGCAAAAAGACCCGCAAGTAGTCGATGCGCGCCTGATGTTGATGGAGGTTTACGCCCACAACCAGGATGTTGAGAAGTTTGACGAGCACTACCGTCAGTTGCTCAGCATTAGCGATGGCCCGGCCGCTGACCGCGCCGCGCGCCTGCGCGAAACAATTGCCGGAGCACCGGATTTTGAAGCGCCGGCCCTAGGTCTTTCCAATGAATCCTTCGAGGCGGCGCAGCTCGACGATATTGGTGCGGCCCTGGATGATGACTTTGCCAGCGCCGAGCCGGGTCTCGACAGCGGTAGCGATGCACTGGAACAGGATACTTCACTCCTCGACGATCTGACGATGGATCTGTCGCTGGATGAAGGTAAGTCCAGCCCAGAGCAGGAGCTGTCTCTGGACCTGGATTTGGACAGCAGCTTTGAAGAGCCGGCGACGGTGGAGCAGGGTGAGTCCCTCGATACCGAGTTCAACCTGGATGATTTAGATCTGGATAGCGCGTTCGACGGAGATAACCTGGGGGTTACTGCTGAGACATCGCAGCCGGAAGTGGAAAGTGACCTGAATCTCGACGAGTTGGAGTTGGGGGAGTTGGACCTGGGCGATCTGGGTTCTGATGATTCCCAGCAGGCCTTGGTGGAAGAGGATGAGCTGGATTTGGAAGCGCTCGATAGTGCAGAAGAAAAGGCTGAAGCCCCGATAGAGTTCGACACCTCGGACCTGGATCTCGACTCCCTCGAGTTGGAACCTGAGACCTCCAAGGCCAGTGAGGCTTCAATTGAAGCTCAGCTGGAAGAAAAGGCAACAGCCAGCGTCAGTTCCATACCGGGGTTGGATTTCGAACTGGACCTCTCCATGATGGAAGAGGGCAAGCCGCAAGCGCAACAAGAGTCATCTGTCGAACAGGATATCGCTGTAGAAGCGGATACTACTGGGGAACTGGATACCGCTCTGGAGCTGGACGCGGGTCTGGAGTTTGAGTCGCCCGATAGCGACTTGAGCGAAGAGATCTCCCTGACTGCGGAAGCTGTTTCGGAGCAAGAGCCCGCACCCGTACAGGAGCCGGTAGAAGAGCTGTCCATGGACGACTTCTCCGAAGGCGATCTGGATATGATCGGTGCTGATTTGGATTCTGATCTGGATCTCGACAGTATTGACCTGGATGATATTGCTGCGGACCTCAATGCCAGTGAGGAATTCTCTGAAGAAGTTGTCCCCGCAGCGGCCAGCAGTGAGCCTGCAGCAGAACTATCCATTGATGCCGACCTGGAATCTCTCGACAGCACCGGTATGGCGCTGGCGGAAGATGAGAACCTCAATTTTAATGCCGATGCGATTGAAGAGGAGTTCTCCCTGGAGGGTGAGCTGGCACTTATCGACGAATCCACCGGCGGTGACCTTACCCCTGAGCCCCTGGCGGAAACTGAGACTGTGGAGCGGGTTGAGGCGATTGTTGAAAAGCCCACAGACTCCGATTTCGGCGATTTGGACTTCAACCTGGAAAGCGATCTCAACTCCGAATTGAGCCTGCTGGAAGGCGGTGATGAGATGGCGACCAAGTTGGAGTTGGCACAAGCCTATATGGATATGGGGGATGTTGAGGGGGCTAAGGATATTCTCAAAGAGGTAGCTCAGGACGGCAGTGGCGAACATAAAGACCGCGCTGAGGAAATGCTGGAACGCATGGCCTAATAGGGAAGTTCCTAAAGATTCCGCAGAGGTATTGCGGAATTGTTTATGGGTTCCTTAGGGGGCCTTCTCAGCGGCACAGGCCGTTTTAAAAAACCTCGCACTGGTTGCGAGGTTTTTTTATTTTTAGCGGGGTTTGCCCGCTAATAATCTTTCTCCAATTTGATTGGAATCTGTAGAGCAAGTGGTTTTGGTGATATGGCTCAGGTGATGCAGCGGGAATATATTTACAAACCGAACGGGGAGGTTCCCGAGGGCGAGGTGTTACCGGAGGGATTGCGCCGCATCGCCCTGGGTGTTGAGTATTGCGGTGCCAAACTGCACGGTTTTCAGAAACAGAAGTCTGCATCGGAGACGGTTCAGGCGCACTTGGAGCGCGCTTTATCTACGATTGCCGCAGAAACGGTGACCCTGGTTTGTGCGGGGCGCACCGATGCCGGGGTCCATGCCACCAATCAGGTAATCCATTTTGATACCCGCGCACAGCGGCCGGATCGCGCCTGGGTGCAGGGCGTGAATACGAAATTGCCGGATTCGGTGCGGGTGCGCTGGGCCCGCGAGGTGCCGGCGCAGTTCCACGCTCGATTTTCCGCCCGCGCCCGCAGTTATCGCTATCTGATCCACAGTGCGCCGACTCGCTCTGCCCATAGCGCTGCGGAGGTCACCTGGACTCAGCACCCGCTGGACTTGGAGGCGATGCGCGAAGGGGCCGGTTATCTGATAGGCCGCCATGATTTCACCAGCTACCGGGCGGCCCAGTGTCAGGCGAAGAGTCCGGTGCGTGAAATTACCCGCCTGGATATTGCCCCGGTGGGCCCACTGATCGCCCTGGAGATTAGCGCTAACGCCTTCCTTCACCATATGGTGCGCAATATCACCGGGGTTTTGATGGCTGTGGGGCGGGGGGAGCGCGCGCCCATCTGGGTGAAAGAGGTGCTGGATCAGCGGGATCGCTCCAGCGGTGGCGTTACTGCGCCGCCATTTGGTCTGTATCTCGTGGATGTCGACTATCCCGAGCAGTTTCAGCTCCCCCAGTGTGAACCGGGGCCACTATTGGTGTCCAAACCTTTGGGGGCTTTGCTCTCCAGCTAGGTCGCCAGTTTCCCTTGGTGAGGGTTGCAACGGGGTGCATTTCGCATTACGTGACTATCTGATAGTATCGATTCTCCCTTATTTGATCGGCCAGTCCGCTGGCTTTAGGTTGCATAATGCAAGTGAAAATTTGTGGAATAACCAACGTAAAAGACGCTGTAGTGGCTGTAGATGCCGGTGCTGATGCGCTGGGCTTGGTGTTTTACCAATCGAGCCCGCGCTGTATCGATCCCGCTACCGCAGTAGAGATTGCCGAGGCAGTTCCGCCCTTTGTTACCCTGACAGGGCTCTTTGTCGATGCCGCGCAGAGTGAAGTAGACGCTGTGCTGGAGTCGGTTCCCCTCAATTTACTTCAGTTTCACGGCAGTGAAAGCGCGCGTTTTTGTGAACAATTCCGGCGCCCCTATATCAAAGCATTGCGCATGAGGGATGATCTTGATCTAGATGCCGCCATGGCGGAACACCCCAGGGCGCGGGGCTTTCTGTTGGATACGTACAGGCCCGGTGTTCCCGGCGGTACTGGAGAGTCCTTTGACTGGGGGCGGGTGCCCCAGGACGGCGAGCGCCATATCATTCTCGCCGGCGGTTTAACCCCCAACAATGTCATCACCGCAGTAGAGATTGCGCGCCCGCACGGAGTGGATGTGAGTGGTGGTGTAGAGCTGGAGCCGGGGCGAAAGGACCGGCAAAAAGTTTTTGAATTTATCAGTGCGGCAAAAAGATAAGCCGCAAACGGGCACCAAAAGGTGCCGCCTGCCAACAGTCGCCAACCTGCGTATTTACACGGCTATTTCCAGGTGACGTTTGAATCGTTTAGGATAAATGACCGCTAACCCTGTTGAAGCGGTACAGAGACGTATTATCCGCCGCTATTGCTGGCGCGAATCGGTAAATACCCGCAGGTCGAGGTATCTGCGCCAGCACTTTCTGGCGATGTTTGAATAGCTCAGATAGAAGTACCCCGAATAGTATTAACGCGGCACAGAGACGTGCCGTTCGCCGGCCCTGCCGGCGTGAGCCAGTATTTTCTGGCGACGTTTGAATAGTTCAGGAGGAACTATCGCGAACAGTATTAAAGCAGCACAGGGAAGTGCCGCTCGCCGGCTCTGCCGGCGCGAGCCAGTAAATATCAGCAGATCCACGTATCTGCGCCAGTATTTTCTGGCGACGTTTGAATAGTTCAGGAGGAACTATCGCGAACAGTATTAAAGCGGCACAGGGAAGTGCCGCTCGCCGGCCCTGCCGGCGCGAGCCAGTAAATATCAGCAGATCCACGTATCTGCGCCAGTATTTTCTGGCGACGTTTGAATAGTTCAGGAGGAACTATTCAAACATAAATAAACAGCAACACAATTTTAACCCCACGTGACCCACGGAGTGTGAGTGTGAGTAAGCCAGGTGCTATCGATTTTTCCACCTTCCCGGATGCGAGCGGACATTTTGGTCCCTACGGTGGTCGCTTTGTATCGGAGACACTGATCAGCGCATTGGATGAGCTTCAGGCGATGTATAGCCGCCTGAAAGATGATCCAGATTTTGTCGCTGCCTTTGATCACGATCTGGCGCACTATGTAGGCAGGCCATCGCCGCTGTATCTCGCTGAGCGACTGACTGAGCAGGCGGGCGGTGCGCGAATCTGGCTTAAGCGGGAGGATCTCAACCATACCGGTGCGCACAAGGTAAATAACACCGTGGGCCAGGCACTGTTGGCCAAACACAGCGGTAAAACCCGCGTTATTGCCGAAACCGGTGCGGGCCAGCACGGCGTGGCTACGGCCACTGTAGCGGCCCGTCTCGGGCTCCAGTGTACGGTTTACATGGGTGCAGAAGATGTTAAGCGCCAGTCCCCCAATGTCTATCGGATGAAGCTGCTGGGGGCAGAAGTGGTGCCGGTGGAATCCGGTTCCAAGACCCTCAAAGACGCGATGAATGAGGCTATGCGCGACTGGGTGACCAATGTGGATAATACTTTCTACATTATCGGCACTGTGGCTGGCCCCCATCCCTACCCGCAGCTGGTGCGGGACTTTAACTCTATTATCGGCCGCGAAGCCCGCAGTCAGAGCCTGGAGCGCTTTGGCCAGCTGCCCGATGCGCTGGTGGCCTGTGTCGGTGGTGGCTCCAATGCGATTGGCTTGTTCCACCCCTTCTTGAATGACACTGAAGTCAAGATGTTTGGCGTTGAGGCGGGCGGTGAAGGCCTGGCGACAGGCAAGCATGCCGCACCGCTAAATGACGGTATTCCCGGTGTTCTGCACGGCAACCGCACCTACCTGATGGAAGACGACGACGGCCAGATTATCGAAACCCACTCGGTTTCTGCGGGGCTCGACTACCCGGGTGTGGGCCCTGAGCACGCTTGGTTGAAGGATATCGGTCGGGTGGAGTATGTGACCGCCGACGATGACGAGGCTCTGGATGCCTTCCGCCGCCTCACTCGCACCGAGGGAATTTTGCCGGCATTGGAGTCCAGCCACGCGGTCGCTTACGCGCTCAAGCTGGCGGCCTCTATGAGCCCAGAGCAAAATGTTCTGGTGAATCTCTCCGGTCGGGGTGACAAGGATATTTTCACCGTTGCCGCTATCGATGGTATCGAGGTATAGCAAAATCGGCGCCCGCCCTGGAGGTGGGCAAAATGGCTGAAGATCCAATAATTGAACTGGTTTTTGCCAGGATTGCCTCAGGGAATACATTGTGACAGAACAAAATAGAATTGATCGCCGCTTTACCGAGTTGCGCGATGAGGGCCGCAAGGCGCTGGTAACTTACATTGTCGCCGGCGATGGCGGTCTGGAAAATACCGTACCGCTGATGCATCAGCTGGTGGCCAGCGGGGCCGATGTGATCGAGTTGGGGGTGCCGTTTTCCGACCCTATGGCGGAAGGGCCGGTAATTCAGAAGGGGCACGAGCGGGCGCTGGCCAATGGCACCTCGCTGCGCAAATGTCTGGCGCTGGTAAAAGAGTTCCGCCAGTCGAACGATGATACACCGGTGATCCTGATGGGCTATGCCAACCCCATTCAGCGTATGGGTGAGCTGGAATTTGCCGAGGCGGCCTCGGCTGCCGGGGTCGATGGCGCTTTGACCGTAGACCTGCCGGCGGAAGAGGCCGGTTCTCTGAATGCCTTTTTGGCCGAGCGCAATCTGCGCAGCATCTTCCTGTTGACCCCCACCACCACAGAAGAGCGAATTCGCGAAATTACCGGCCTCGCCAGTGGTTTTGTTTACTACGTCTCCCTGAAAGGGGTTACTGGCGCCGGTCATCTGGATTTGGATTCTGTGCGCGACAATCTGGACCATATCCGCCAGTTTACCGATCTGCCCCTGTGTGTTGGCTTCGGTATTAAAGATGGTGCCTCGGCCCGCCAGGTCAGCGCCCATGGCGACGGCGCCGTGGTGGGCAGTGTGCTGGTGTCGGCAGTGGATGCGGCGGCAGACCTGGAGGCCGCTAAAATCGCAGTGGGGACTATTGTCAGGGAGATGCGAGAGGCCCTGGATCACTAGAAAACAGCCATAGCCCTAAGCGCAAATCTGGCCAGAAAGCCAAAAATAGCGGCTGATCTGGCCGGGTTTGTTAGTCAGCTTAGTGTTTTAATTCGTAGCCTGAAACCCATTGGTCGGTAAAATGTGCCGGCCCGAAGAAAGCATCCGGATGTGGAAACGAGATGAGCTGGTTAGAAAAAATTGTCCCTGCGGTAATTCGCACAGAGCGTCGCACCGGCAGCAGCAAGGTCCCCGAGGGGGTTTGGAAGAAGTGCGTCAAATGCGATGCGATGCTTTATCGCCCGGAGCTGGAACGCAATCTGGATGTGTGCCCCAAGTGCGATCACCACTTTAGAATCGGCGCCCGTCGCCGCCTGGATATCTTCCTCGACGAGGAGGGCCGTGAAGAGCTGGCCACCGATGTGCAGCCGGTTGATCGCCTGAAGTTTAAAGACGTTAAAAAGTACAAAGATCGCCTGGTACAGGCGCAAAAATCCACGGGTGAAAAAGATGCCCTGATCGCCATGCAGGGTACCCTAAACGATGCTCCCCTGGTCGCGGTGGCATTTGAGTTCGCTTTCCACGGCGGCTCCATGGGCTATGTGGTCGGTGAGCGCTTTACCCGTGCGGCCCAGCGCGCACTGGAGCAGCGTATCCCGCTGGTTTGCTTCTCCGCTACCGGTGGTGCCCGTATGCAGGAGGCCCTGATCTCGCTGATGCAGATGGCCAAAACCTCGGCGGTGCTGGAAAAAATGAAGATGGCCGGCGTGCCCTATATCTCCATTATGACCGACCCGGTGTACGGCGGTGTCTCCGCATCCCTGGCTCTGCTGGGGGATATCAACGCGGCGGAGCCCGGTGCCCGCGCCGGATTTGCCGGCCCCAATATTATCGAGCAGACCATTCGCCAGAAATTGCCGAAAGGTTTCCAGCGCAGTGAATTCCTGCTGGAGCACGGCGCTATCGATATGATTATTCCGCGCAAGGAAATGCGCTCTACAGTTTCCCGCATATTGGGTAAACTGACCGGAAATTGATTTCTATTCCCCTGGGGCAATGCTGTGATCAGCCTTAACAAGGGTTGATTACAGCCCCCATCACCGATGTTTTCAACTATGCCTTCACTGCAAGATTGGCTCTCCCGCCTGGAGCAGCTACACCCCACTGAAATTGAATTAGGTCTTGAGCGTGTCGCTTCTGTGGCCAGTGCGCTGGGTATCCAGAAGCCAGCGCCGACGGTTGTCACTGTGGCGGGCACCAATGGCAAGGGGTCCTGTGTGGCGACCATGGAGGCGCTGCTGTGTCGGGGCGGGCACTCCGTAGGTGCCTATAGTTCCCCACACTTGCTGCGCTTTAACGAGCGGGTGCGCATCGGTGGTGAGGAGGTTGCCGATAAAGATTTGGTGTTGGCCTTTGAGGCGATCGAAGCCGCTCGCGGCGACACCAGCCTGACCTACTTTGAATACACCACCCTGGCGGCGCTCTGGTTATTCCAGCGCGCGGGTGTCGAGTTTGCGCTGTTGGAGGTCGGTCTGGGCGGGCGCCTGGACGCCGTTAATCTGGTGGATGCGGACCTCGCCATTATCACCAGCGTTGCTATCGATCACGAGGACTGGCTCGGCAGCGATCGGGAAATTATCGGCCGCGAAAAAGCCGGTATCCTGCGCGCGGGAGCGCCTTTTGTCTGCGCGGATAGTGAACCCACCCAATCTGTGCTGTCTGCGGCAGAAAAATTAGCCAGTTCCAGTTATTTTATTGGGCAGGATTTCTCCCTGGTGACAGGGGGGGATAACAGAGAACTTTACCGCTTCGGTGAGTTGGAATTTGCGCTGCCTCAAATCAGTTTGCCGCGCCCGAGTATCGCCGCTGCGATAACGGCCCTGGCCCTGCTCGATGTGCTGCCTCAGGGGGGCGTTGAATCTGCCCTGACTGAAATTGGTCTGCCGGGGCGCTGCCAGCAGGTCCAGTGGCAGGGGAGCAACCTGCTCCTGGATGTGGGGCACAACCCGGCAGCGGCCCAGCACCTGGCCAAATGGCTCGGGGATCACCCTGTCGCCGGCAAGACCCACGGGCTGGTCGCGGCTATGTCGGATAAGGACCTGGCGGGACTTTTCGCACCGCTGCGGGAACTGGTGGATACCTGGCACCCCGCAGAATTGCCGGGCAACAGCCGTGCCGCAGGGGCGGAGGCCTTAGTGGCGGGGCTGCTTGAGGCCGGTGTCGAGGCAACGAACGTCGATAGCCGCTGTCCAAGCGTCGCCGATGGTTTGCAGCAGTTGCTAGCGACCATGGGGGCGCAAGATAGGTTGCTTGTGTTTGGTTCCTTCTTTACTGTGGCTGAGGTTCTGCAGCAGATGCGAGACGAAGGTAATGGAGAATTGCGAGGGTAACCCCTCCCGCCGAGGGCGACTGAACGACGGTTTTAAGCAGCGTATTGTCGGTGCGCTGGTATTGGCTGCGCTTGCAGTTATTTTTCTGCCCAGCCTACTGGACCGCGAGGCCGCCGGTAATATCAGCGAAACCAGCCAGATCCCAGCGGAGCCGGATATACGCCCTATTGAGATCGCCGAGCCGCAGCGGGTTGCGGATGCGCTGCCGGCGCCGGCGCCAGAGGATGCTTTCCAGCCGGATCTGCCGGAACACTTTGCCAATCCCGAGGCACCGGAGCCCGCTGCCGATGACGGGGAGGTGCCGGAGGTTGCCCGGAGTGATGAAGCGGTGGCCAGTCAGGCGGCGCCCAAGAAGGGGGCTTCCCCGCTGGTAGATGCCTATGGATTGCCCGTGGCCTGGGTGGTACAGGTGGGCTCCTATCGGGATGAATCCCGTGCGGAAAAGCTGCGTCTGCGCCTGATGGATGGTGGCTACAAGGCCTATACTCGGGCGGTGGAGACGGACAGGGGGCGCCTGGTGCGAGTTTTCGTCGGGCCCAAGGTCAACAAGGCCGATGCCCAGCAGTTGAAGAGAGAGCTGGATACCCTTCTGCAAGCGCAAACTCTTGTGCTTCAGTTCAAGGCCTAGCCGGCCTCTATATCTCCCCCAGGTTGTCACTGTTCCGGCTCGCGGCGGATGGTGACGGCCCAGGGGGATACTGTCACTCTGCACTTTTGTTCGTTATTAGCCAATTGCCACGGCGCCAAACGTCCAGGAAGGGCGGTACTATAAGTAATAAATTCCAATCGGTTGGCCTACGGCTTCACGCGCATAGTCCCTTCAGTTAGAATGCGCGCTCTTCGCGGCAACAGCCGCCACGCAGGTAGGATCGAATGAATTGGGCTGACTGGACCATTCTGGCTGTTGTGGGTATCTCCACGCTTATCGGCCTTAGTCGAGGTTTCATCAAGGAAACCCTGTCTCTGCTTACCTGGATTGCCGCCTTTATCGTCGCCATGATGTTTCGCGATCAGCTGGCGCCAATGCTTTCCAATCTCGTTGATACCCCCTCCCTTCAGATGATCGCGGCCTTTGCCATATTGTTTATCGGCACGCTGCTCGCTGGCGCCGGTATCAATATGATGCTCGCCGCCTTTGTCGAGGCGACGGGGCTATCCGGTACAGATCGGGTTTTGGGAATGGCGTTTGGCCTGGTGCGGGGCGCTATTGTCGTGATAGCTCTGCTGATCCTGGCCCCGGCGCTGGTGCCGGTAGAGCAGGACAGTTGGTGGAATCAATCGGTGCTGATTCCTCACTTCCTCGAATTTGAGGGTAGTGCGCGGGAGCTGGCGGGCTCCGTTAAGGAATTCTTTGTAAAGTTTTTTAAATAGGGCGCCACAAGCGCTCTTCTCGAGTCAATAGGGTCAAATATATGTGTGGTATCGTCGGTATCGTCGGTAAGAGTGACGTCAATCTACAGCTCTATGATGGGCTCACTCTACTACAGCACAGGGGACAGGATGCCGCCGGCATCGTGACCTGTGACGATGATCGCCTGAACCAGCAGAAAGCCAATGGTCTGGTTCGCGACGTATTCCGCGCGCGGGACATGGAGCGTCTGAAGGGTAATTTTGGCATCGGTCACGTGCGCTATCCCACTGCCGGTGGCTCTGGCCCGGCACTGGCTCAGCCGTTCTACGTAAACTCGCCCTACGGCATTGCCATGGCGCACAACGGCAATCTCACCAATGCCCACGAGGTGGTCGATGAGATTTTCCAGCAGGACCTGCGTCATATCAATACAGATTCTGACTCAGAAGTTTTGCTCAACGTTTTCGCCCACGAGCTGCACAAGTTGCACAAGTTGCAGCCCAAAGCGGAAGATATCTTCAGCGCGATGCGCTCCGTACACAAGCGCGTGCGCGGCGCCTATGCCTGTGTGGCTTTGATCGTCGGTTACGGCATTGTCGCTTTCCGCGACCCCAACGGTATTCGCCCTCTGGTTTACGGCAAGCGCGAAACCGAGAAGGGCACCGAGTATATGGTGGCCTCTGAGTCTGTGGCTCTGGATGTGCTGGGTTATACCCTGGTGCGCGACGTGGCCCCCGGTGAAGCGATCTATATCGAACTGGATGGCACCTTGCACTCCGAACAGTGTTCAGATAACCCGTCTCTGACCCCCTGTATTTTTGAACACGTGTACTTTGCCCGTCCGGACTCCATTATGGATGGGGTATCGGTACACAAGGCGCGCCTGCGTCAGGGTGAGCACTTGGCGGATAAAATCCTCAGTATACGCCCGGATCACGATATTGATGTGGTTATCCCGATCCCGGATTCTGCCCGCACCGCAGGGCAGACAGTGGCCCACCGCCTGGGGGTGAAATTCCGTGAGGGTATGGTGAAGAACCGCTATATCGGTCGCACCTTTATTATGCCCGGCCAGAAGGAACGCAAAAAGTCAGTTCGCCAGAAGCTCAATGCCATTGAGCTGGAATTCCGCGGCAAGAACGTGCTGCTGGTGGACGATTCCATTGTGCGCGGTACTACCTGCAAGCAGATTATCCAGATGGCCCGCGACGCCGGTGCCGCCAAGGTGTATTTCGCCAGCGCCGCCCCCGCCGTTAAGTATCCGAACGTATACGGTATCGATATGCCTTCGGCTACCGAGCTGGTGGCCCACGGCCGCAGCACCGAGGAAATCTGTGAGGAGATCGGGGCGGACTGGTTGATCTATCAGGAGTTGGAAGATCTGGTGGTCAGTTCCAGTGGCGGCAAACAGAAAATTGAGCGCTTTGACTGCTCTGTATTTGACGGCAATTACATCACCGGTGACGTGGACGAGGAATATCTCAACGACCTACACGCCCAGCGCAATGACGGCGCCAAGGGCAAGAAGGTCGATGCCAGCGCCCTGTAATTCCCTTTGACCGGGCCTGTCCCGAGCGGCCGGCGGCAAAAATCTGTTTTTGTAGCCTGCCGAAAGTAAAAAAGCGTAAGCGCCCTTTTCTCGCGGCAGAAGAGGGCGCCAGCTCAGAGCGTTTCGGTTAATATGACTGCTTCCCAAAATACTGACCAGGAAGCGGTATATGTTTGAAGACGACGGTTACGCTCTGGAAACCCTGGCGGTGCGCGCCGGCCAGGTTCGCTCACCGGAAGGGGAGCACTCCGAGGCGCTCCACCTTACCTCCAGTTATGTTTTCCCCTCTGCTGCGGAAGCTGCCGCACGCTTTTCCGGTGAAAGTGCCGGCAACGTCTACTCCCGCTATACCAACCCCACCGTACGCACTTTTGAAGAGCGCATTGCCGCGCTTGAAGGCGGTGAGGCCGCTGTTGCTACGGCCAGTGGTATGGCCGCTATTCTCAGTATTTGTATGGCGCTGCTAAAAAGTGGCGACCACGTTATTTGTTCCCGCAGTGTTTTCGGTACCACAACGGCGCTGTTTGGCCGCTATATGGAAAAATTCGGCGTGCGGGTGAGCTATGTCGATTTGACCGATATGGATGCCTGGAAACAGGCGGTGAATGGCGCCACTAAATTGCTGTTTATGGAAACGCCCTCCAACCCCCTGTGTGAGGTGGCGGATATCCGCGCACTGGCGCAAGTTGCCCACAGTGCCGGTGCCATGCTGGTGGTGGATAACTGTTTTTGTACCCCGGCTCTGCAACGCCCGCTATCCATGGGCGCCGATATCGTGGTGCACTCCGCGACTAAATTCCTCGATGGTCAGGGCCGGGCGCTGGGGGGCGTTGCCGTTGGCCGCAAGGCGGTGATGGATGAGCTGGTGGTTTTCCTGCGCACTGCCGGGCCCAGTATGAGCCCGTTTAATGCCTGGGTATTTCTCAAAGGCCTGGAGACGTTAAAACTGCGTATGCAGGCGCACTGCACCAATGCCCTGGATTTGGCTTGGTGGCTCGACGAGCAGGAGATGGTGGAGAAGGTGAATTACACCGGCCTGCCCAAGCACCCGCAGCACCGTTTGGCGCGGGAGCAGCAGGACGCTTTTGGCGCAGTGCTGAGTTTTACCGTGCGCGGCGGTCGCGAGGCGGCCTGGAAGGTGATCGATAATTGTAAAATTCTCTCCTGTACCGCCAATTTAGGCGATGCAAAAACCACGATCGTACACCCCGCGACCACTACCCACAGTCGCCTCAGTGATGAAGACAAAGCCCGCGCCGGGATTAGCGAGAATCTGATTCGTATTTCCGTCGGGCTCGAAAATGTTGAGGATCTCAAGCGCGACCTGATGCGCGGATTGTCCCAGTTATAGGCGCTAGCGTAAGCGTCCAGCTACCTATGATTATTAGCGGACCGTGGAATACGGTTCGCGGGTTCCGGTAGCGCCTGTACTTGTTAGAGTTTCTGCCGGTGTGCAGTAACAATCCCCCGAGAAAAATTGAGCAGTAATGGATTTGCCGTGCAAAAAATAGTTTCCGCCATCGTGTCTGATATCGGCAGTGTTTTATTGGGTAAAGAGCGTCAGGTGAAATTGGCGCTGGCCTGTTTGCTGTCAAAAGGCCACCTGTTGATCGAAGACCTGCCGGGTATGGGTAAGACCACTTTGGCCCACGCGCTCGCGCAGGTACTGGGACTGACCTATAAGCGGGTGCAGTTCACCAGTGATATGTTGCCGGCGGATATCCTCGGTGTCTCGATCTTTGATCGGGAATCCAGCCAATTCCATTTTCACGAGGGGCCGGTTTTTAGTCAGGTATTACTGGCGGATGAAATTAATCGCTCATCGCCAAAAACCCAGAGTGCCTTGTTGGAGGCGATGGAAGAGCGCCAGGTGAGCGTCGACGGGGAGACCCGCACACTGCCGAAACCCTTTTTTGTGATTGCCACACAAAACCCGATGCAGCAGTCGGGCACTTTTGCCCTGCCGGAATCCCAGTTGGATCGCTTTTTAATGCGTATCAGCCTGGGCTACCCCACCCGCGAGGCGGAGCGGGCTTTGTATATGGGTGCTGACCCCAGGCGGCAACTGGCGAGTTTAAAGCCCCGCATCGATACCGCCACACTCGGCAAAATGCAAAGCCTGGTAGGGCAGGTAAAGACTTCCGACAGCCTGCTGGATTATCTGGAGCGCCTGGTATTGCACACCCGGCAGAGCCCGGACTGCGCCGTGGGTTTATCGCCGCGAGGCGCTTTGGCGCTGCTGCGCGCGGCCAAGGCCTGGGCGCTGATTCACAATCGCGGCCATGTGTTGCCCGAGGATATTCAGGCGGTGTTGCCAGCGGTGGCGGGACATCGCCTACAGAGCGATGGCGCCAACGGTGACCAATTAGTAGAGCGCCTGTTGCGCCAAGTGGATGTGATTACAGCCTGAGTCGATAAGTGTGAATCATTCCTCAAGCCGAAGCGCCTCCCGCAATCCCCTGCGTATGCTGGCGGAGTCCTGGCGCAATCTGACGCAGCGCTGGCTCAGTCGCCGCGCGCCCCGGGCCCGTGCGATCACCCTCAACCACAGCCGCTTGTTTATCCTGCCCACTCGCGCGGGACTGGGCTTTCTCGTGGTGGTTGTGCTGCTGTGGCTGCTGGGTACCAATTATGAGAACAACCTGGTTTTCGCTTTAACCTTTTTGTTGGTCAGTATTTTCGCAGTGCTGCCGCTGCACACTTTTGCCAACTTGACCGGGGTGCACCTGCGTCTGCTGGGCACCCGGGCGGCTTTTGCCGGCGACTTTGCCGAGGCGGAAATTAATGTGAGCTGCGAGGGCCGGCGAGAGCGGGAGTGGCTCGAATTGAGCTGGCCGCCGGAGCAGGGCAGTCGCGTGGATCTGTGTGAGCAGCAAAGCGCCGATGTGTGTATCTCGCTGCCCGTAGTAAAGCGCGGCCGAGTACAGGCGCCGCGATTGCGGGTTGAAAGTCGTTTTCCCCTGGGGCTGTTTTGCTGCTGGAGCCGCATCGATCTGGATGTTGAATTTTTGGTCTATCCCCGCCCTATTTCTGCGGGGCCTCTCCCCCTTGGCGAAGCTATCGCCGAGGGGGAGTTTGGCGAGGTGCAGCGGGGCGGAGATGACTACGCAGCGCTAAAACCCTATCAGGCGGGGGATTCCCTGCGCCATGTGGCCTGGAAGCAATATGCGGCGGGGCGCGACCTTTACAGCAAAGACTACGAGCGCAGAACCGATACGCGTTTGTGGCTCGACTGGGACCTACTCGATGGCAGAGCTGTGGAAATGCGCCTGAGCAATCTCTGTGACTGGGCGCTGCAAGCGGAAAAGCAGGGCATTGCCTACGGTTTGCGCCTGCCCGGTGTCTCCATCGAGCCCGCGCTCGGCCCCGAGCATCAACAGCGGGTCTTGCAGGCCTTGGCCCTATATCCCGAGCGAGGTCAGTGATGGCGGGGAACAAGGATTTATTGCCGCGCGAAAGCCTGCTGTGGATTTTTGCCGCTCAGTTTGTCGCGCTGTTGCCACAATTCACAATACTGCCACTGTGGGTGGCTTTCGCCTGGGCGTTTGCGGTTTATTGGCGCCTGGAAGTTTTTCGTGGGCGCAGGGATCTACCGGGGCGCACGCTGAAAATAGTCGTGATTGTATTGACAGTGGCGGGGCTGGCCCTGTCTTACCGGCGCTGGTTTGCGCTGGAGCCGATGATCGCGCTGCTGGCAATCTCCTTTACGCTGAAAAACCTCGAACTGGTCAGCCGCAGGGATGCCTTTGTCAGCTTGTTACTGGCCTATTTTGTCGCCGCCACCCTGTTTGTCCAAGAGCAGACTATTCCCTATGCGCTTTACGGTCTGCTCAGTGTGCTGGTGATTACTGCGGCCCTGGCCGCGCAGTTGGGGCGCTTTAGCGCGCGCCCGCGCCGGGCTCTGGGGTTGTCCGTGCGCCTAGTGGCACAGGCTGCGCCGCTGATGGTGTTGTTGTTTTTGGTGATGCCGAGGCTGGGGCCCCTGTGGTCGGTGCCGCAAAATACTGCCGCTGGGCGCACGGGGGTCAGCGATTCCATGGCTCCGGGAGACTTTACCGAGCTTTCCAAATCCAGCAAGCCGACCCTGCGTATCTCCTTTGATGGCCCGATTCCCCCCCCTGAGCAGCGCTACTGGCGCGGGCTGGTGTACTCGGAATTTGACGGCCGCACCTGGCGCCAGGGCTATGGCGTGGACCCCCATAACGGTGGGCGGGTGTACTGGAGAAATGGTGAGCAGACCCTGCCGCAAGTGGGCCCCCGCTATCGCTATCAGGTGATTCAGGAGGCGAGCCGCAGCCCCTGGCTGTTCGCCATGGCACAGCCGGCCTCGGAGAGCCCGGGTGTTGGTGAGACGGCGGATGATCGCCTGGTAAAGCGCACCCCGGTTTTTAACCGCTTTGCATACCAGGTCAGTTCCTGGCCCCGGGAAGCCCTGCCTTCCCCGGCCGCCCTCAGCCCTGTGGAGCGGCGCCGGAACCTGCAATTGCCCGGCTCTGGCAATGCCCGTACCCGCCAGTGGCTCGCCTCTCTGCGGGACCAGGGCCTCGGCGCTGAGGCCATTTCCTCTCAGCTACTGTCGCACTTCAACCGGACTTTTACTTACACCTTGAAGCCTCCGGCACTGGGCCGCGATACGGTCGATGAATTTCTTTTCGACAGCCAGCAGGGGTTCTGCGAACACTTTGCCGGCAGTTATGTGTTTGCCATGCGCGCCGCCGGGATACCGGCGCGGGTGGTGGCGGGCTACCAGGGCGGCGAGTGGGTGAGCGGGGAAGAGTACCTGCTGGTACGGGAATACGATGCCCACGCCTGGGCTGAGATTTGGCTCGACGGCCGCGGCTGGCAGCGTGTCGACCCCACCGCAGCGGTGGCGCCGGAGCGGGTGCGCGATGGCCTGGAGAGTGCGGCGGGTGAGGAGTTTATGCAGGATTCGCTGTTTCCCCTACACCGTATCGGCATTCTGACTAGGATGCGCTTGCAGTGGGATATGATCAACTACCGTTGGTACCAAACTGTTGTGAGCTTTAATGCCGACCGGCAACAGAATATATTGCAGCGCTTATTCGGTGACCTGTCTCCGCTGCGTATGGCCCTTTTATTGGGCGCGCCGATACTCGTACTGCTGCTCGGTATCAGCTTGTGGGCAGCCCGCTCTGGTCGAGGCCCTAAGCTGGCACCTGCGGAGAGGCTGTATCAGCGCTTTTGCCAGCGTATGGCCCGCAAGGGTGTTGAGCGGCGCTCCGGTGAGGCAGCCGGTGATTACGTCCGCCGTATTGCCGAGGAGAGGGCCTCGCTGGCAAATTATGCCCGAGCGGTGACTGAGGCATTTGAGTTGGCGACCTACGCTGGCGATGCCGGCGCATTAAAAACACTGCGACGGCTGTCGAGCGGGTATTTCTGGCTGCGGCATTCAGAGAATATGGCGCCGCAAAAGCGCGAGCTGGCAGGTTATTAATCATTGAGTTATTTCGTATCTAAAATGCCAAGCCGCTTGCAAAGATTTTTGTTGGGCTACAGTGGTACCTCCCTGGCAACCGGCCTACAGGTGATATTGCTGCCCTGGATTGCGCTGACCATTGTCGATCTTCCCGCCCTGCAGCTGGGCTGGATACAGGCGTCTGTGTTGCTGCCAAATCTGGTGTTTCTGTTATTTGGCGGCGCTCTGGCGGATCGGCGAGACCCGGCCCTGGTATCGGCCCTGGCCTGCTTTGGTCTGGCGCTTTGCCATAGCGCACTGTTGTTGTATTTCACCTTCCATGTTCTGACCCTATCCACCCTGATGATTTACGGTATTTGCCTGGGGGTGTGCAGCGCTTTTCTACAGCCGGCGCGGGATAACCTGGTGCAGCGCAGCGCCCGCAATGGCAGGGGGCGGGCCACCGAGCGGGGCGTGCAAAAAACGGTTACCTGGATGATGCTGGCACAGTACGGTGGCCAGGCGGTGGGTATGCTGCTGGCGAGCCGCTTCGATCAGTGGGGCTTGCAGCACCTACTGGGGGTACAGATCGCGGTTGTATCGGTGGCCTCGCTACTGCTCTTGTCTCTGCGTCAGCCCCAGGCGTGCCAAGCGGTATCGGAAAAGCGACCCCACGCTCTGATTTTGGATGGCCTCGGCCAGGCTTGGAAGCATCCAGTTCTGCGAGAGTTGACCGCATTGATGGCCTTTAATGGCTTTGTGCATATCGGGGTTTTCCTGGTGGTGTTACCGCTGCTGGCTGAGGATTACGGCCGTGGTGCCGGCTACTACGCAACGCTGCAATTGGCATTTGTCGCGGGCACGGTAATCGCAACGGTGACCATGTTGAGGCGGGGGCAGGGGCAGGAACCGGGGCGCGGTATTTTGATGTGCCTGCTCTATAGTGCCGCGCTGTTGATTGCCATCAGTCTGGGGCCCACTCAGTTTGGTTTGATCCTGCTGTGCCTGTGTTGGGGCGCGGTCGCAGCGGCCTCTGCGGGATTGGGGCGCGGCATAGTGCAGCTGCTGGCGCCGGCAGATTATCGCAGTCGCATTATTTCTATTTACCAGTTTGCCCTATTTGGTTCGGCTGCGCTGGGTGCGCTGGTGGCGGGCGTGTTGAGCGAAGTCGCCGCGCCGCTGGCTACGTTGCAGTGGGCGGGAATCTTGAGTCTATTGGCCTTCGTCCTGGTTGCTCTGAGCGGAGCCCTGCGGCAGGTAAAAATTTCCGATAGCGAGGTGTAGGCTGGGTAACCTGATGGCAATGTGGCGCCCTTTTATGTATCGATACAACAGCCGCTAATGAGCATGACATTACTGCAACAGGTAAATTGCTGCATGGCGAAGAAAAGTGAGTCTGGGGGATACGCTGGGGTAGAAAAGCGCGAAGAGTTGAACTCTAAAGATGTGGAATGACACATTGCAGATTAAGGTAAAAATAGAGCACCCATTCGGGTATATAAAAATATTTTTGGAAATGGAAAAGTCCGCTGTCGAGGTTTAAGGAAAAATACTCAGCGCCTGTGTATGCAGACTGGATTTGCCATCTGATGGGTTAGGAAAAATATCTGTTGCACTGGGGATAGCGCCCCTGAAATCTGTAAAGCGCGGATTTCAGGGGATGAAAATGGAGGTAAATACGTATGTAAATCTAGGGGGGTGGCTGAAAAAAGTCATTCTTTTATGTGATATCTAATGCATAATTAGAAAGTTATTTTTCAGAGGTTCCCTAAAAATTTAATGATTAACTTACAGGGGCTATTCGCGATCAATTTAGTCAGAAGGATTGATGCTGACATATCGGATCAAAATATCATTGTGGTCATCATCACAGTCCATACTGTTGTCTTCAAATTCGAGTGTCACTTCCTTTCCTGACATTTGAGCTGATAGTAACATGCTGAATTGTCGGTCGTGCATTTTGTCATAAGAATCGCCACCAAAGCCAAGCTTGGCGTATCCATTCATACCTTTTATAGCTAGTTTAGTGTCCTCTGTTGTAGCTCTGGTTACTATGCGAGTTACCTCTCCGGTGCAATAGTGGAATCCAGCGGCCACGCTAGCCTGAGACGTTAGCATCAAGCCAGCCAATATTAGAATCCTTTTCATTTTTAGACTTCCTTGGCGATTTTTGTGGGATTTTTAGTGTTGATTCTACGAGCTATTTATAACCTGCATTCAACTCTGAAGTGCATCAGTTAATCATCTGGAAAAGAACGGTCAGCTGAAGATAACATCTGCCGCTTCTTCTCCGCCAAGAGATTAAGTGATGACAAAACGTTACCGATAGCTGACCGAAGAGCAACGATGCCAGATTTGGGTGCTAAAGAAAAGTGATTGGAGTCAGAGGCAATTGCCAGGGAAATCGGTGTTAGCCAGCCTACGATCAGCAGAGAGCTTGCTCGTAACCGAGACGAAAAAGGCTATCGCTATAAGCAAGCTCAAAAGATGGCTGAAGAGCGGCGCAGACAGGTAAGAAAACCAATAAAGATACTACCCAAGACTATTGCATTAATAGAAAGCAAGCTGAAGTTACAATGGAGCCCAGAACAAGTTTCCGGCTGGTTAGACCTGGAAGAAGGCCTGTCAATTAGCTATGAAACTATCTACTTGTATATCTGGGTGGATAAGCGGCGTGGCGGTACCCTTTACGAGAATTCACAGTCTCTACAACAAAACTCCTAAACAGGTAATGGGAGAATATACGGTTGCCGCAGCAGCCTAAAGGGTGATGCACTTCAGAGTTGAATGCAGGAAGTAATAAAAGGTGCGCGCATAAGTTCTATGGGCGTCCGCGCCGGCATTGCGCCGGCGCAGTGTAATGGCCCTTGGGGTCTTAGGGTGCGAGACAGGAGAGGCAGCGCACGTAGAGGCCGCGTGGGTCGCGGAAGCTCTGCAACTCGCCGATGGGTGCCAAAATCGGATTTAAGCTATTAAACCAGGCCCCCAGAGGTAGGTTTTCCTCAAGGCTGGCGGCGATACGGGCATCCACATTGTCGCTCAGGGCGCGCAGGAACTTCTCACCGGGTGTCAGTTCGCGCTGGATCTCTATGACGTCGTACTCTTCGATTTCGGCAAGCTGTGCGGCGTCGGCAATGGCATCGTTGAGATTGCCGAGATCATCGACCAGCCCCAGATTTTTGGCTGCGCGCCCGGTCCAGACCTGGCCTTGGGCAATCTTGTGTACTTCCTTGGGGGTGCTGCCACGGGCTTCGGCCACAATCCTCAGAAATTTGGTGTAGGTATTGTCTACGCCCTGTTGCAGGATATTGGCTGCGGCCTCGGGCAGGGCGCGATCCAGGCGCATGCTGCCGGCCAGGTCCGAGGTGCCCACGCCGTCGGTGTAAATCCCCAGGGCTTCGAGAGAGTCCTCGAATGTGGGGAAGGCGCCAAATACACCGATAGAACCTGTCAGGGTTGCGGGAGATGCCCAGATGCGATCGCCACCGGTGGCGATCCAATAGCCGCCGGATGCGGCCAGGCTGCCCATGGAGACAACTACCGGGATATCGGCTTCGCGGGTGGCGAGCAATTCCTGTCGAATGGCCTCCGAAGCGAAGGCGGAGCCGCCGCCACTATCGATGCGTAAAACCAGGGCATCGACTTCCTTCTCGCGTGCCTGGGCGATCAGTTTTACCAGGCTTTCGCTGCCAATTTTACCGGCGGGCGCCCGGCCATCGACAATCGAGCCGCTGGCAGTGATCAGGGCGATCTGATTGGGTTCTTTCTTGATCGCGACTTCGCTCAGTTTCTGGCTGCGCAAATAGGTGAGGGCATCGATGGATTTGTAGTTGCGCTTGTCGCTCTCATCTGCGCCAATAGTCTCGCGCAACTCCTGGACGGCCAAATTGCGGCTGGCCAGTTGATCGACTAATTTATTGGCCAGAGCGGTGCGCGCCCAGTCGCCCTCGTGCTGTTGCAACTTCAGGGGCAGTTCGTCGATAAACAGGTCGATGCTCTCTGTGGGCAGATTGCGCAGGCCGGTCACCTGTTCGGTGTACTCGCTCCAGAGTTCGTGCAGCCAGCGCTGGTTGTTCTCACGGGAGGCCGGAGACATATCGTCGCGGGTATAGGGCTCGATAAAATCCTTGTAGTCGCCCACGCGGAAGACATGGAAGTTGACTTTGAGCTTCTCCAGCGCACTCTTGTAGTAGTTCCGGTAGAGACCAAAACCGGTGAGCATTACCGAGCCCATTGGGTTCAGGTATACCTTGTCGGCGTGGCTGGCGAGGAAATACTGCGCCTGAGTGTAGTTGTCACCCACGGCGTAAATGGGCTTGTCGGCGGCCTTAAAGCGTTGCAGTGCGGCGCCAATCTCATCGAGTTTGCTGAGGCTGCCACCGATCATATGGTCGAGTTCTAGCACCAGTGCAGAAATGCGCTTGTCTTGCGCAGCCCTATCGATCGCGTCGACAAGATCCTTCACCCTGACTTCGGTCGGCCCCTGGGCGCCGCCGAGGAAAATCGGCAAGCCGCTGGGCTGACTGAGTTCATCCACCAGGAAGCCGCTGGGGGCCACCCGCAGGGCGGCGCCCTGAGGGACCACTAACTGTTCATCCTTGCTAAAAAGAGCAGTGCCGATGAACACCAGTAGTACAAGGAATACCAGGTTGGTAAACACTCGCCTCAGCCAGGTGATGGAGCCGCCAATGGCGGCAAAAAAACGCCGGAAAAATCCTTTCTCATCAGATGAATCAGTCAAACCTCAAAACTCCTTAGTGCGCTGAGGGCAAGTAATCTCTACTTATTTGTCGCGAAATCATAAGCGATATGAGCTGCGGCGGGGGTTACTGCAAGCGATGCCAGCGGCTGCTCATCATTGAAGAAAAGAATAGGATAAGGCTAAGGGCTACCAGTACGCCATCCTGCCAGCCGCGTGTAGGCATCATTACATCGACAATACTGGCGGTGATATATAGCAAAAGGATAAAGCAGAGCCACAGGTAGCTGCGGTAGTGCTGCTTGATCAACCCCGGCAGTACCAGCAGTAGAGGTATGGTCTGCAAGCACCACAGGAAAACGGAGCCGCCTTCGAGGAATAGGTTCCAGGCCGCAAACAGCAACAGCATACCGATATAGCAAATCCAGTTAACTCGCAGCGCTATCTTGAGTTTGCGCTGTACGGAATCGTTCACACTTTGTCCTCTAGTTCTCTGCGCCTGGCGCATTTTCCAGGGTCTTGGCCAGGTTGCCGACCCGTTTGCCCAGTGCTCGGCACAGGGCGACCTCATCCTCGGACAGCGAGGTGGCGTGCTCGCCGGACCAGTGCGAGGCCCCGTAGGGAGTACCGCCAGTGCGGGTGCGCATCAGGGCGGCCTCGGAATACGGGATACCGGCGATGACCATGCCGTGGTGTAGTAGGGGAAGCATCATGGAAACTAAGGTAGTTTCCTGGCCGCCGTGCAGGCTGCCGGTGGCGGTAAATACCGCAGCGGGCTTACCGGTAAGACTGCCATCGAGCCAAATATCACTGGTCTGGTCGAGGAAGTGGCGCAGTGGCGAGGCCATGTTACCAAAGCGGGTGGGGCTGCCCAGCAGTAGGCCGGAGCAGTTGCGCAGGTCTTCCATTGTACAGTAGGGGGCGCCTTCGCGCGGGATTGGCGGCTCGCTCGCTTCGGTGTCGGGCGATACGCTGGGCACGGTGCGCAGGCGAGCGCTGATTCCGCTGGCCTCTACGCCGCGCGCCAGCTCGGCAGTCATGCGCGCTGTGGCGCCAGAGCGGCTGTAGTAGAGGATCAGGACATAGCCTTGGTTGTCCCGATTCATCAGATCAGCTCCAGCACATTTTCCGGCGGGCGCCCAATCACGGCTTTGTCGTCTTTTACCACGATCGGGCGCTGGATCAAGATCGGATTCTGAGCCATGGCCTCAATAAGCTGGGCCTCGGTCAGATCTTTGTTTTTCAGCTCCAGCTGCTTGTACGGCTCTTCGCCGGTACGCAATAACTGCCGTGCATCAATGCCCAGTTTGTGCAGCAACTGCTGTTGGATATCCTCGGCAGAGAGTGGCGTTTGCAGGTAGAGCACGACTTCGGGCTCGATACCATTATCCTGTAACAATTGCAGGGTTTGGCGAGATTTTGAGCAGCGGGGGTTGTGGTAAATCGTCCACATTGTGGCGGCATCCTGTTACTGTTTGGCGTATTCTAACCGAAGACGCTTGTGGAGTTCTAAGGCGTATCTGAATAATTCCCCAGGCTCTATGGGGGGCTCAGAGTCTCCCTATTTGGGAGTAGTAATACTGCCGCCGGTGGGGATTGTCCAGATATAGAGGGATCGCAATGAAAAGTATGGTGAAGGACTGGGGAAATCGCTGGCTGCGCTTTGCGATGTCGCTGTGGAAGTTGTTCAATGAAAAGGATTGCCGGCAGAACGCTGCCGCCCTCACCTATCTGACCCTGTTTGGCATAGTGCCCCTGGTGACGGTCAGCTACGCCATGCTGTCTCTGTTTCCCGATTTTGCCGGCTTGCAGAGCAAGCTTCAGGAGCAGCTGTTTTCCCACTTTCTGCCTCAGAGCGGGCAGGAGATTCAGAAATATATCAGCAGCTTTTCCGAGCAGGCGCAGCGTTTGACCGGAGTGGGTATTGGGATGCTGATTGTCACTGCGGGTTTGACCCTGCGCGGTATCGAAGAGACCTTTAACGCTATCTGGGATGTGCCAAAGGGGCGCAGTGGAGTTTCCAGCTTCCTTTTGTACTGGGCGATTTTGAGTCTCGGCCCGATTTTGTTGGGGGCCGGCCTGGCGACGAGCACTTATCTTTTTTCACAAAAGTTATTTCTGGGCGGGGCTGACTCCTTTGAGGTGACGTCGCTACTGCTCAGGGTTCTGCCATTTATTTTCAGCACCATTGTTTTTACCCTGCTGTTTATTGCCGTGCCCAACTGCAATGTACCACTGCGTCACGGTATTGAGGGCGGCATCATAATCTCGGTTGCCTTTGAGATTATGAAGTACCTATTCGGTGTGCTGGTCGCGCGCAGTTCGGTTCAGGCCATCTATGGGGCTTTTGCCGTTGTTCCCCTGTTTCTGCTTTGGATCTATCTGATGTGGATACTGGTATTGGCCGGCTGTGTGCTGGTGCGCACACTGGCTGTTTACCAGGCCGCGACCCAGGAGCGGGAGCACTCGGATCTGGTTGCGATCCTTATTGTTCTCTGGCAAATGTACAGAAAGTGCGCGCAGGGGAGGCCGTTGCGCGAGCGGGATATTTCCCGGATGGGAATCAAGTTTGCCCAGTGGCGGAAACTGCGAAACATTCTTCAAACCAATCGGATGATCACTCAGACCGATCGCAATGATTATGTACTGCTGAGAGACTTAAATAGTGTTTCTCTGGTGGAATTGGCCAGCTGGCTGAGCGAGGAGTGGATGCCCAGTGGCATTCCCGTAAACTTGGATGGATTGCCCTGGTATGTCGAGGTGGAGCAGCGTTTTGCCAATGCCAGAGAGTCTACCCGGGAGCAGTTGGGGATTACGGTCGGGGCGCTGTTCCTGGAGGCCGAGCAGTGGGACAATGAAAATAGACCCACTGGCTTGGGTTATGATGGCGGGGCCGATGAAGGGCAAACTAAGGTTGAAAATGGGGGTGATAGTGGCGCTGAAGAGGGAAATAAAGCAGGGGACGGAGAGAGCGGCAAAGGCAATCTTTCTTTTGTTGGTGTGCGCAATAAGCGCCTGCGTTAAAGACCCCAAGCCCCTGCAAACGATTGCGGGGGAGTCGCTGGATATATCCGGGAAAGTTTTGCTGGTGAATTACTGGGCTGAGTGGTGCAAGCCCTGTCGGGAGGAGGTTCCGGTACTGAACCAGTTGGCGCACAGCAGTGATAACATTGTTGTTATCGGGGTTAACTTTGATAATTTACCCGCAGCTGAAATACAGCAGCAGGCGGACAAGCTCGGTATTACTTTTCCCGTGCTGACAGCTGAGCCGCAGGGGCGCTGGGGGCAAGATAAGCCGGCGGTACTGCCCTCTACATTTATCATTGGTGCCGATGGGCGCTGGCAAAAAACCTTGATAGGGCCACAGGAAAGAGACGATTTTATCACGGCTCTAAAACTATAACTAACCTATCTATCGGGTTGTGGCGGATCGCTGATAGCATGCCGCCACTTTCCCTTTTGTTCCCGGTGGGACCCAGACCCTATGCATATTAGTTCACTTGCCTTCCTGCTTTTATTTGTTGTTTTTCTGTACGGACTTTTTCGCTGGCAGAAAAGTCGTGACACCCTCGCGCCGGCTGTATTGGCGGGCTTGCTTCTCGGGGTTATCTTTGGGGGCACTTTGCAGTTGTCCCGGGGCTGGGGGGCGCTACCCGCAGAGGTCATACCCTGGATTGAGATGATCGGAGACAGCTACGTTAACCTGCTGTACCTACTGGTGATGCCCCTGGTGTTGACCTCCATATTAGTGGCCGTAGTCAAAGTCAGTCACACACAGGCCTTGGGTAAAATCAGCATCTCAGTGATAGGGGTACTTTTAGGAACGACGGCAGTAGCGGCCCTGATTGGGGTGGCAATGGCCGAGTTGTTTGGGCTGTCTGCGGCGGGCCTGGTGGAGGGTTCCAGGGAGGCGGCGCGGGTGGAAGTGCTCAATGAGCGCATTGGCCGGGTCAGCGACCTTTCCATTCCTGAGATTATTACCTCTTTTGTGCCGCGCAATATTTTTCTGGATCTGACCGGCGCCCGCTCCACCTCTGTGATTGCCGTAGTGATATTTGCGGTGCTTCTGGGGTTGGCCGCGCTGGCGGTGCGCCGTGAATTTCCCGAAGAGGGCGCGGCGATCGAGCGTTTCGTGCATGTGGCTCAGGTCTGGGTCATGAAGCTGGTACGCCTGGTGATGGCTTTTACACCCTATGGGGTGCTGGCCCTGGTCACGGGCCTGATCGCAAAATCCAGTATGGGAGATATTCTCAATTTACTGGGGTTTGTGCTCGCGTCTTTTACCGCGATTGGCCTGATGTTTTTAGTTCACGGCCTGCTGCTGTTGATTGGCGGTATTAACCCGCTCCACTACTTCACCAAGGTGTGGCCGGTATTGGTGTTTGCTTTCAGCTCCCGCTCCAGCGCCGCCACTATTCCCCTGAATGTGGAGACCCAGGTAGAGCAGTTGCGCACCTCCCCGGCTATTGCCAATTTCTCTGCGTCTTTCGGTGCCACCATTGGTCAAAATGGTTGCGCGGGGATCTATCCGGCGATGTTGGCGGTCATGGTGGCGGTGCCCATGGGGATCAATGTGTGGGACCCGGTGTGGCTGGCGACTTTAGTGGCGGTGGTCGTGATCAGCTCTTTCGGTATTGCCGGTGTTGGCGGTGGCGCTACCTTTGCCGCTCTGGTGGTACTGCCGGCGATGGGTTTGCCGGTCACTATCGCGGCCCTGCTTATCTCCGTTGAGCCCCTTATTGATATGGCGCGCACAGCGCTGAATGTAAATGGGGCCATGACTGCGGGCACACTGACCCAGCGCTGGCTTGGCGACGAAGTGCCCGGCCCTGAGGTTGTCGAGGGCTAGGGTAGATTTGGGATTTTCCCGGAGCTGCCGACATAATCGCGGCAGCTGTCAACCAACTGGGCAAAGCGGCGTTTTAATCTCAGACACTTATCGTTTGGACTGTTGTTATTCCCCGAACAGGAGCAATCTATGACAAAGCTGATAGGGCTATCACTGTTAACGGCGAGCCTTATTTTTCCGCTTACATCACTGGCAGAAACTGGCAGTGGGGCGGATGGGCATGATCACGGCGACCATATTGAGAATCGCCTCGACCGAAAGGGTGATCGTATCGAGAATCGCCTCGATGAGAAGGGCGATCGTATTAATGAACGTCTGGACCGCCGCTCTGAGCGGGCTGCCGCCAACGGCAAGGAGAAGTTGGCCGCGCATTTAGACCGGAAAGGGGATCGCATCGATAACCACCTGGATAATAAAGGCGAAAAAATCAACGAGCACCTGGATAAAAAAGGTGAGCGTATAGATAACCGATACGATCGCCATGAGCGGAGAAAGGAGCACCACCACGAAGTGAGCGAGAGCAATAACGACTAATCGCTGCTGGTGCTAACTGGCATTATCTTGTGAGTTGCGGCGAACGAAGGTGCCTCTGAATAATTCTGTACTCTCTCTGCGGGCCTTGACGGCTGTAGATGTTATGCGCGGCTTGCTGTGAGTGGCTAGGCCTGTTGCAGCACAGTAGCTGTGGCCTTCGAAGCCCGTTCTATGGGGGCACAGCGCTCACACTCTGTGTTGTTACTTCTGGGGAGGCTGGGTGCTTCCGTGAAGTTGCGCATTGATTGTGATCACGCTGACAACGAAAAGCATCACGGAATTATTTAGAGGCTTCCCAATAGCCGCAGCAAGCTTCCATCCTGGCAAAGGGACCTCAATCGGCTTTTATGGATCAGTTTCTCGCCTCGGTGGAAAAGCGGGCATTCACTATGGCGAAATTTGCTGTAGGGAACCGTGATGATGCGCTGGATATCGTTCAGGATTCTATGCTGTCGCTGGTTAAAAGCTATAGCGCCCGGGATCGGGCTGAGTGGCGCCCGCTATTTTTTACCATTCTCAACAATCGTATTACCGACTGGCATAGACGCAAAAAAAATCTATCCCGCTGGCAGCTGCTGAAGGATAAGCTCCCGGGCAGCAGTGATGAGGAAGAGTGGGATCTATACGAGTTTCCAGATCCCAATGGCCGCAGTCCCCACAGCGAGCTGGTGGCTGAACGCACGATAAGAGCCATTGATCACGCTATTGAAAAGTTACCTCTGCGTCAGCAGCAGGCTTTTTTACTGCGCTGTGTCGAAGGCTTTGATGTCAGTGAGACAGCAACGGCTATGTCTTGTAGTGAGGGTAGTGTGAAAACCCATCTATCGCGCGCATTGCGCAGTTTGCGTGTTCACCTGGAGGCGATGGAATGACAAGTTCCAGCAACTGTTCATCGACTGATAACCAACGCTTGCTTGAAGCAGCCAGTGCAGCTGTTGTGTGCAGGGAGGAGTCCCTCGACAAGGAGACGCTGGCGAGGCTGCGCAATATCCGCACTGCGGCGCAAACACAAAGTATTAAAGCGCGGCGCTATTCTCTCAGTTCTCTATATCCCTATTTTTCGCTGGCAGCGGCCTCTGCAATAGTTTTGCTGGTGCTTTGGTGGCCTAGTCCGGTTGTTGATAGTGATTACCCCACTGAGTTATTCGTGGGTGGCGACTGGTTGCTGGATGAAGATATGGATATTGAGGTGATTGAGGATATGGAATTTTATCATTGGTTGGCGGAGGAACTGGATGGCCACTCTTTGTAGTGTGTTATTCATCGCACTGATGACTGCGCTTTGCTGTGCCGCTGCCAGTTGGGCCGACGCGCCCGAGCCCACTCAAGGGCCCGTCCCGCCACACAAAGAAACTGATGTCAGAGATACCTGGTCGGGGGGTGGGCATGATTAATACTGCGTCCTCTCTGATTAAGTTTTGCCTGCTAGTAGCCTTGTGCCTCTGTACTAATAAGGTTTGGTCCGTGGCGTGGGACAGCCTCAGTGAGAGTGAACGGCAGTTGCTCCAGAGTGCGGAGCAGCGCTGGTCGAGCCTGTCGGAAACTCAGCAGGACCGGCTGCTGCGGGGGGCGCGTCGCTGGAACTCAATGAGTTCTGAGCAGCGCAACAACGCCCGCGAGCAGTACGAAAAGTGGCAGTCTCTGCCCCAAGAGCGTCGCAATCAGCTGCGGGAATCCTACCGGCAGTACCGCGAACTACCGGAAGAGCGGCGTAACAGTATTCGCGAGGCGCGGCAAAAGTACCGGCAAATGTCACCCGAGCAGCGTGAGCAGATGCGAGAGCGTTGGCGTGAAGCCAGGGGCAATAGGGCCAGCGGGGAGAGGTCGAGGGGCGAAAAGAGTAGAAGAGAGCGCTTGAGAGAGGAGCGCTTAAGGGGAGAGCGGTTGAGACAAGATCGCCCGAGAGGGGAGCGGAGGAGAGGAGATCGGCCCCGGCGGGAGCAGGAAAGGGGTCGCCGGTCTGAGGAGACTCGCCGGAGGGGGCGCCGGGGCGATGCCGAGCGGCCAGAGGATGAAGTAAGCGCTGATACTTTAAGCTAGAGGCCCCCCAGTTCAGCCTCTATTCAGATCATTTTGAGTAATCTAGCTGTCATTGATGACTAGCGGGAGATTAATCGTGCAACCTTACAAACAGCTTATCGCAGGTGTGGCAGTTGCGGCATTGGTGGGTCTCAGTTCTACGGCGAATGCCGGCCCCCAGGGGTATGCTGCCGATGGCTATGACTATGCGCGAGTTACCGAGGTTATCCCTGTCTACACCGATGTTCAGGTGATCACTCCCACGACCCAGTGCCGTGACGAGCAGGTTGCCTATCGCGCCCCGACCTCCCCGGCAGGCACAGTTGTCGGCGGGCTGATTGGCGCGGCAATCGGCAATAACCTGGGCGATCACGGTCATCGCGGGCGCCACCACAGCCACCATCGTGGGGGGGCGACAGTTGCGGGCGCCCTAGTGGGTGCACTGGTCGGCAACCAGATCAGCCGTGCCAATGCCCCCGTCCACTACGCGACCGAGTCCCGTTGCCAGGTTGTGGATCAATACTCTACGAGACGGGAATTAGTCGGATACGATGTACGCTATCGGTATAATGGTCAGGTTTACTTGACTCGCACTGACCATCATCCGGGCGATAGAATCCGGGTTCGTGTCGCAGTATCGCCGGCGCCTTGAGCTGGCTTGAGGGCGGCAGTGAGTTTTAATAGGGTGGAAAGTTGGATATCCACAGGAGCCGCACCGTGAAACTGAATCGTACCTTAGTGGGCTTATTGACTGTTGTTGCTGTATTTTTACCGGCGCTTGGTAGCGCCTCGGTACACAGCCACTCCGCCTATGAACGCGAGAGCTTAAAGCCCTTCTTTCTGCGTGTTCAAGGCGGCCAAATTTCAAAAGACCGGGCGGCTGCACTGGTGAAGAAGCGCTTTGGTGGAAAAATTCTCGCCATTACTGAGAGCAAAAAAAAGGGGCGAGCGGTGTATCGGGTGAAGGGGCTATCGGCCAAAAGCCAAGTCTATGTCGTCTTTGTAGATAAGCAGAGCGGCAATATCTCCCGCTGAAAGAATAATTGCGAGCAGTAATAAGGTAAGTTCTATGCGCGCACTATTAGTTGAAGATGAATCCCTGTTGCGGCAACAGCTGGCGGAGTCCCTGCGCACGGCGGGGTACACCGTTGACGAAGCCCCCGACGGGGAGGAGGCACTCTATCTGGGGCGGGAATACCCCTACGATGTTGCCGTGATGGACCTGGGACTGCCGAAAATGGACGGTATCCAGGTGATTGAAACACTGCGCCGGGAAGACAAGCACTTCCCCATTTTGATTTTAACCGCTCGGGGCCACTGGCAGGAGCGGGTCTCTGGCCTGGAAGCGGGCGGGGACGACTACCTGGTAAAACCTTTCCACACCGAGGAGTTACTCGCGCGGCTGAATGCCCTGGTGCGCCGTTCCGCAGGCTTTTCATCACCGACGATTAAAGCGGGTCCTATTGTTCTGGATACCAGTGCACAGCGGGTCAGCGTAGACGATGTCGAGTTGGAGCTGACCTCGTTTGAATACAAGGTGCTTGAGTACCTGATGTTGCATCCAGATGAAGTGGTATCGAAAACGACCCTGACAGAACATATTTACGAGCAGGACTGTGACAGGGACAGCAATGTAATAGAAGTGTTTATCGGTCGCCTGCGCAAGAAAATCGATGTGGCGGCCCAACTCAAGCCTATCGAGACCCTGCGCGGGCGCGGCTATCGCTTTGTGATACCCCAGTGAAGCTCGCGGGGTTACCCTTGATCTCCTATCTTCTAGCCTCCTTGAAAGGCCGCCTGGCGCTGGTGACCAGTCTTGTGTTGGTCGGCTTTATTCTGCTGATTTCCGGGGTGCTTGAGCACGCTTATCGAACCTCACTGGATGAAGCCAAGCACAGGGAGTTGCAGCTTTATATCTACACCCTGCTGGCGGTTGCCGAACCCGAGGGCAACAGCCTAATTCTCCCGTCTAATCTACCGGAGCAACGCTTCAACCAACCGGACTCCGGCCTGGTGGGGGCCGTTATCGACCGCGAGGGTGAGATTATCTGGCGTTCGGAGTCGGCCCTGGCAATGCCACAGTTGGAGTTTTATCCGCTGTCGCAGGGGCAGGAGTCCTATTCGCAGGTATCGGTTCCGGGGCAAGAGGAGCGCTACAGCAGCTTCCGCCAGGGAGTTGCCTGGGGCCTGGAGGGCGAGAATTTATTTACCTTTGCGGTACTTGAGGATGCCGCTCCGCTGCAGGCTCAAGTGGAGCAGTTTCGCTCGACCATGTGGCGCTGGCTGGGGGTGGGGGCGCTGCTATTAATTTTCGCCCAGTGGCTGGTTTTACGCTGGGGGTTTGCGCCGCTAACGGCTTTGGCCTGTGCCCTTCAGGATATGCAGCGCGGCGGTGCCGATCGGCTGGAGGGGGATTTTCCACGGGAGCTGCGCCCGCTGACCGATAACTTAAATCTATTAATTGAGAATGAGCGGCGCCAGCGAGAGAAAACCCGGCACACCCTGGCCGATCTGGCCCACAGTTTGAAAACACCGCTGGCCGTTTTAAAGGGGCTTCACTTTTCCGGGGAGTCAGGTGCTGTCGGCAAAACGTTGACGGATCAGGTGCAGCGGATGGACAGTATTATCAGCTATCAGTTGCAACGGGCGGTAACCAGCTCGCCAAAATCCATTATCCGGGGAACAGCGGTGGCGCCACTGCTGGATAAAATCCTGGATGCCCTGGAAAAGGTGTATCGCAGCAAGCCGAGCGAGGTTGAGAGCTTTTGTGATAAAAATGCCCTGTTTTACGGCGATGAGGGCGACCTGATGGAGGTCCTGGGGAATTTGCTGGATAACGCCTATAAGTACGGTGACGGGAAGCTGGCGGTTTCCATTGAAAATATGCCGGATGGTCGCAAGCTGTCTATTCGGGTCAGTGACAACGGCCCCGGTCTCGATAGCGAAAAGTGGCAGGCGGTTACGCAGCGGGGGGTGCGCGCCGATGAGCAGCAGCCCGGGCAGGGGATTGGCCTCGCCGTAGTGGTTGATATTGTTGAGAGTTATGAGGGGCAGATCCGAGCAGCCCCTCTGTCATCGGGAGGCACGGAAATTACAGTACAGCTGTAATTTCCGCTTTGTGGCAACTTACTCAGAACCAGTTTTCCTGCATATCGAAGGGGACACTATTACCCGCTTGCAGCAGTGCGATCGCGGTCTCAGTTTTCGGCAGCTCCCATTCAAAGTAGTATTGGGCGGTGTGCAGTTTGCCCCGGTAAAAATCCTGTGCCTCTGCCGTAGGGGCATTTTCCAGCGCTTTTTCTGCAATAATTGCCTGCTGTAGCCACAGCCAGGCAATAACGGTACAGCCGAACACATCCAGGTACAAAGTGGCATTGCCCAGTCCCCGGTCTACATCTTCCTGAAGCTGGGAGAATAGTGCGAAACTGGTTGCATCCAGTTTTTCCAGGGCCTCTTCCAGCATTTTAGCCAGAGGTTCGAGCTTGCTGTCTCTGGCCTGCATGACCGTATTGCGGATTTCTGCCTGTAATAGCTGATAGCCGGCAAGATTCTTTGCGGGTACCTTGCGCCCCAATAAATCCAGAGCGTGAATCCCCTCGGTGCCCTCGTGAATCGCATTCAGGCGGTTGTCGCGATACAGCTGCTCTACTGGGTACTCGCGAATATAACCGGCCCCACCTAAAACCTGGATCGCCAGCTCATTGGCTTTGAGGCAATATTTTGACGGCCAGGATTTTACTACCGGCGTGAGCAAGTCGAGTAGCGTTGCGGCCTTGTTGCGCTGTTCTTCGGTGGGGGCGGTATGCTGGTCCTCGTAAAGTGAGGTGGCGTAGAGGCTCAAGCTCAAGCCGCCCTCAGTGTAGGCTTTTTGCATCAGCAACATACGGCGAACATCGGCGTGCTGAACGATGGGAACCTGCTTGGAGTCGGGATCGCGGTTTGAAGGCGTGCGCCCTTGGGGACGGCCTTTGGCGTATTCGAGTGAGTAGGTGTAGCCCTGGTAGCCCAGTATTGATGCGCCAGCCCCGACACTGATACGGGCCTCGTTCATCATTTGGAACATATATTTCAGGCCCTGGTGGGGTTCGCCGATCAGATAGCCTACCGCGCCGCCGTCCTCGCCAAAGCTCAATACCGTTGACGTGGTATTGCGGTAGCCCATTTTGTGCAGCAAGCCTGCGAGTTTTACATCGTTGCGCCTCGACGGGTGCCCCTGTTTATCCAGCAGAAATTTGGGTACCAAGAATAATGATATGCCTTTTACACCTGCGGGCGCGCCTTTTATTTTTGCCAGCACCAAGTGAACGATATTTTCGGTGAGGTTTTGATCGCCACCGGAGATAAACATTTTCTGGCCGTGAATACGGTAGCTGCCATCTTCTGCCGGTGTGGCACTCGTGCGAATATCTGACAGGGCCGAGCCCTGGTCCGGTTCGGTCAGGGCCATAGTTCCGGCAAAACGCCCGTCCAGCATTTGCGGCAGAAATTGCTTTTTGAGCGCTTCGCTAGCGAAAGTACGTACCAGGTTTGCCGCGCCAATGGTGAGAAACGGGTAGCTGGCACTGGCGATATTTGCCGCAGATATATAGGCGAGGGCTGTGCGCAGAATAACTTCCGGCAGTTGCAGTCCCCCCTCCTCAGCATCACAGTGTGCGGCGAGAAATCCTGCGGCGGCAAAAGCGTTCCACGCCTGTTTGGTTTCCTCGATAACATGGACGCTTTCACCATCAAAACTCGGCTCGTTCGCATCGCCCTTGGCATTGTGGTTAGCGAAAAATTTTTCGGCAATGGCGAGGGCGGTATTGAGCGTTGCATCAAAAATCTCACGGGAGTGATCGCTGTATCTAGGGCGGTCGACCAGAGATTCGGTATCTAAAAACTCGTAGAGTAAAAAATTGATCTCACGCTCATTGAGCAGTTGATGGGCCATGTTTACCTCTTATATTATTTTTTTGGTAACTCATTGATTTATCGGCGGGTTTCCAGAAAACCTTCCCGCCTGGAAAGCCGCGCCTTCTAAGGGGCCTCTGAGAGTCTCGCAGAGATATTGCGGAATTATTCAGAGGCTCTTTAAGTAAACGCGCAGGGCAGACAAGGGGCAATGACTGATTGTGTGAATCGACTTGGCGATTGTTGGGGCGTTATTCAGCGGCTCTCTAAAAGGCGGGCTGGCCCAGCAGTAACTATTTGGGTGTTTGTTGCGTAGCCGCTGCGCCCTCTATAACCGATTTGGGCGCTACCTCACGCCACAACTGGGAGGAGAGTTCTGCGGGGCTCTGCTTACACCCGGCGGCGATCCACTGGCCCAGCGAACCCGCCACATCCGGCCAAACTATACGGCGGGGGGGAGGGCAGTGAGCGAGCCATTGTGCGATAGACCTGGCGTTGATCTGCTTCACTACAGTGGCCATTTTGAGTTGAGTGAGTGCCTTGGCATTGGCTTCCTGTTCAAATTGATTGGTGAGCGGTCGGCTGAGGATCGGTTTGCCCAGGGCCAGGGTTTCGGCTAATAGCTCAAAGCCGCTGTTGCAGATTACCGCCTTCGAACTGACTAGGTCCCGCTGGAAGCCATCGATAGAGGGGGCCTTAACCTGAATGTTGTCAGCGGTGGGCAGATTGTGGGGCACCCCGTAGACGATAAAGGCGTGGGGCAGCTTGGCGAGTTCATCCAACATTGGGATCGGCTGTTCAAAGGGGAGGTAGACCAGAATATGCTCGCCCTGTACTTGCGGATATACGGGTTTATGCAGAACGATGGGGGGTAGGATCGGATGGCCGAAGTGGTGCCAATGTAGGCCGATACTCTCCTGTGTCGGGGCAAATGATTTCAGTATGGCGCGGGATGCCCACTTGTTGCGCGGGGTGGGGATCGGGTGCTCAAAGGCGTATTGATGCCCAATGCCAATACTGCGTTTTTTTCTCAACTTTGCCGCCCAGGCTGTGACGGGTTCGTAGTCGCTGATCACTAAGTCAAAATCGTGAACAGGCAGAGCCCTGATATCCCTGATAAATTTCCCGACACTGATATTTTTTAGCGTTGCAAAAGTGTTCAGGCGGCCGCGACTGTGTGTAAAGGTCATCCCCTCCCGCCACCAATAATTTCCAAAGGGGGACATCTCAAACAGGCTCTCTTTTGGGCGGCCTGAAAATAACCACTGCACCTCAACTTCCGGATATTTTTTAAATTGCTGAGCCAGCGCACGGGAGCGGCTAATATGCCCGTTGCCGGTGGATTGAACGCCATACAGTATCTTCATAAAAAAGCAGTACCCACGATTAACCCGACACTGGTCCCCAAAATAGCGCCAGCACAAATATCTGATGGAAAGTGAACCCCCAGGCCGACTCTGGCCGCACCGACGCCGGCGGCCCAAATATAGCCAAGCCCCCACATGGGGTTAACCTGGTGGACCATTAAGGTGATAAAAAGAAAGGCGCATGAGGTGTGGCCGGAGGGCAGGCTGAATCGATCGTGTGCCACAATCACCGAGCGCATACCTGGAATTGACTGGGGCGGGCGAAGCCGCCGGGTGGTATTTTTTATGCCCCAGTAGAGGCCGCGCTCCAGTGCCACCGCTGTACATGCGATATAGAGTAACTGCATCGCGGAATTGAGCCATACATAGGCCAACAACAGTGCCCCTGCGGCCCAGCCATCCCCGGATTTGGAGAGCCACAAATAGCGCCTACGGGAGCTGGGGCGCGATGCCCGCTCAACCATATAAAGCACAGCAGATACATCAAAACTCTTTAGATTCATCGGTAAGCCTCGCATGCCGATAAGTTATAAAGCGATTGTTGCACTGACTTGACCAGCTTATGTCGAAATAGTGAAACCTTGATTAGTGGGGAAAGTGCGCGAAGAAGTCGCATTTTAAGAGAGCAAGCTTACAGAAAGTATAGGGTTTATAGCTCGTTTTAGACTTAAGCGGAAAATGATTTGACTAATAAGTGTCAGAGATTTTCAAATTTATTGAGGCGACTCTATACGTCGTGAAAGTTGGAGGAGATGAAAGGTCGTAGCGTTGGCAGTTTTATTTTTATCAGAATTTTCAACAGAGAGGGAAGGGGGTTGCGGGGGCTGAAGTCCCCCGAAAAATAACCGCTGTTACAGTGAGGCTAGGCGGCTATATCAAATGCCTGAATTAACTCAAAGCGCGGTATTTCATGGCCATCTTTGGAAGCTGACCCTGTAAATAGGCTCAGAGGGCGCACCCAGACACCATAGCTGCCATAAAGGGCCCGATACACAACCATAACCTCTTCGGTTTCACTGTGTTTCGCGGTGTGTAAAACCTCGTATAGATTGCCTCGATAGTGGCGATATAAACCGCGCTGCATGGGTACCTCTAACTCACGTGATGGGGGGCAAGCTGTAACTGCTCGATGCGATTTCCATGTAATACAGCAGAGCCTGAATAGCGATGTTCGCCGGTTGAAGTAAACTCGAACTTGTAGCTGCGATGAAGGCTGAACAAGCCTCTTCGATCCTTCTTTATCCGGGTGCGCACCAGTAGCACCGTGTCGTCCAGCAGTTGAACACCGAGCTGTCGGCAGTGTTCAGATGCGGCTCGCCGGACATGCTCCTTAGCGGCCATACTGGCCCAGATATACCAGAGGAGCATAAAGAACAGGGAGAGCCACAGTATGTCGGTGAGGGTGTAGTACATTGCTAAACAGTTGCTATGATCGCTTTCCAGCAAGAATACCATTTAAGGAGCGCTAATGTCCGGCACGATTTTAATTACCGGCAGTAACCGTGGAATTGGCCTTGAGATGTGTACTCAATTTGCCGAAAGCGGCTGGAAGGTCCTGGCCTGCTGTCGGCAACCGGAGCAAGCCACTGAACTTCGGGCACTGGAGGGGCGCTTTCCTTCAGTGCGGGTGATCCGCCTGGATGTGACTGATTATGACCAGATGGCCTCCCTGGGCAAAGCGCTTGCCGGGGAGCCGATTGACATACTCCTCAACAACGCGGGCTACTATGGACCTAAGGGGGTGAGATTTGGCGCCATTGACCCTGGGGAGTGGCGCCGGGTCCTGGAGTCCAACACTATCGCGCCCTACATGATGGCTGAAACCTTTTGTGACAATGTTGCGGCCAGCGAGCACAAGCTTATCGCGGTGATCAGTAGCAAGGTCGGCAGTATCGCGGATAACCACTCTGGCGGAGGCTACCTCTACCGAACCTCCAAGACCGCTGTTAACCAAGTGGTGAAAAGCTTATCCGTCGATTTAGAGCCGCAAGGAATTAGGGTTTTGGCCCTGCACCCGGGGTGGGTGAAAACCGCTATGGGCGGCCCGGCAGCACTGATTTCTACACAGGAAAGCGTTGGCGGACTAAAAAAACTGCTTTTAGACGATGAGCTGGTAAAAACGGGCCATTTCTATAACTACGATGGCAGTGAAATTCCCTGGTAGAACCGGGTGACCCCAGAGGCCCCATAGTGCGGGCCTCGAACGTCGTAGAGATATCGCGCACTGATGCCCCTGTAATGGCCTGTGACAAAACTTCCCTGAGAATCCCATAAAATACAGTTTCCGAACCCAGCGTATCAGCGGCATTGGTAAGCCTCGCGGGTCGGATTTATTTGCTTAAACATTTCTGCATATAACCACAGGATTGTCGTATTTGCCCTGTGGCGAGCAACAGCTTGCCGATTGCAAGATTGGGCAAGAATACGCAAGAAGTTTTCTATTATCCCGAGCGAAACATGCGTGAAAATGCCGTCAGGTTCAGGGCTGGTACAGGTTGGCCCTCTAGAATGCCGGCGGGTTTATCTTTTAGGCAAGGAAAACAACCCCTGACCAGTGTGTCCTCGAAGGAGCGGATATCATGAAATGGCTCGGTGCATTAACCCGGCGCAAAAGTGTTTCTACCCAACTACTGAAGTCGCCAATCCTCGCCGTCCTGATAGTGGCTGCGCTGGTGGGTTACCTGGGAGGGATGTCAATCTGGGTGGCGCTATTAGGTGTTATTGCTTATTACTCCAGAGGCTGTGATTGGCGGGCGGGCGCCTACAATCTCGCCTGTGTGGTCACAGGGCTGGGACTGGGGCTTGGCGCCCAAGCCGCAGCGGCTAAGTGGCAGATAGACCCCAGTATTTTACTTGTGCCGATTGCGCTGCTGTTTTCCATGATTAGTGTGTGGGCGATGGGTCTGGTTACCGGTATCAGAAATACCCCCAGCTATGCCATTGGTATTATTATCGCATTCCTTGCCCAGCTGGATATCACTCTGGATGCCTACTTCCAGTTGATTGCTGCGGTGTCGGTTGGAGCGATATTTGCCGGCTTGATTGATATTTTATGGCCGCGCAGGGCGAGAACTGCGGGAACCTGTTAATTTTCTCCCCGCTAGCAGCCCGCCCTGAGGGGCTCTCCAGGTCACATGGTGTCGAGGTGTTGCTCAATGTTGAAGCGTATAATTCTATCAACACTAATGGTAGTAGTGACGGCTTTGGCTTTTACCGAGCCTTATGAGGCAAAAAGCAGTATTGAGCCAGAGCACTACCGGACACTTCTCCGTTGATGTAATTTGTTGCTCTTTTCTAATTTGGTTATGGAGGACCGCTAGTGAAAGCAGAGTTTTGGCACGACAAATGGAAAAGAAATGATATTGGCTTCCATGAGGGAGCGGCTAATTCACTCCTGACCGAGTTTTTTCCCAAACTGTGCCTGTCCCCCGGTGATCGTATTTTCTTGCCGCTGTGTGGTAAAACTAGAGATATCGCCTGGTTGCTGGGGCAGAATATAGCGGTGGTCGGTTGTGAGCTCAGTGAAGCGGCGGTGAAGCAGCTTTTTAACGAGCTGGCGGTGACCCCACAGATAAGTCAAGTAGGTCGTCTAAAGTGCTACTCCGCTACCCATATTGTTATTTTTGTCGGTAATATTTTTGATTTGCAGAGAGCGGAACTGGGCCCGGTTGCTGCGGTATATGACCGGGCTGCCTTGGTGGCCCTGCCGGAAGAAACTCGTAAGCGCTATGTAAAACACTTGCAGGATATTACCCAGATCGCGCCGCAACTCCTTATCACCTTTCAGTATGATCAAGCGCAAATGCCGGGTCCGCCCTTTGCTGTGGGCCGCGATCTGGTTGATGAATATTACGCGGTGAATTATAACTTGCAGGCTTTGACAGCAAGAGCGGTTGTTGGTGGGTTAAAAGGCAAAGTTCCCGCCAGTGAGGAAGCTTGGCTGTTAACCCCCCAATAATTACGGCTTTTGTTGCGACGGCTCAACAGTTGGCAAGGGCTGACAGCCGAGGGTCAAATTTTCTTTTTTGGATTTTGGCCACTTCTTAACGGCTATTTCCATTTTCAGGGCGGTTGATTTGTCGGGCAGCATGACAGAATACACCAAGCTGAGAGGCCCCTTGCCGCGCAGGGCTTTAGCGGTTTTGGGACCATCACTACAGTGCTCAGTAAATCGCCTATCGAGATCATTGGTGATACCCGTATAGAGTGCCCCGCTGGCGGTTCGGATAAGATAGAGAAACCAATTTACCGCTGGCTCTGCCTTCATTTGTCTGCCTGCTTAATTCGTAGACTCAAGAGAATAAATCCTGTTGCGCACTGGGGGGAGCGGGCGGCTTGAACTGGGAGCAATCCAAGTCGAGGCGCCGGTGGTCCAAGCCTAATTTTTTAATGGCTACCTGAAAGCGCCGTTGAAGCAGCTGAGCAAATACGCCGGTTCCTGTGCGTCTCTGCGAAAAATCACTTTGATAGTCCTTTCCCGCGCGGCTCTGCTGTACCAGGCTCATCACATGTTTTGCCTTTTCCGGGTAGTGTAGTGCTAACCACTCCCGAAATAGAGGCGCCACCTCGTGGGGAAGGCGCAACAGGATGTATGCGGCTCTTACCGCCCCCGCTTTATGTGCTGCACACAGGATTGCTTCCAGTTCACTGTCATTGAGTGCTGGAATCATCGGAGCGGCAAGCACAGCGGTAGGAATACCTGCCGCACTCAGCTGCTCAATGGTGCGCAAGCGTGCGGAGGGACCGGCGGTTCGGGGTTCCAGCTTGCGTTTTAGGGTATTGTCCAGAGTTGTCACACTGATAGCGACTTGCGCCAGATTTTCTTGGGCCATTTCGGCCAGTAGGGGCAGATCCCGCAAGATCAACTGGCTTTTGGTGATGATAGTTACCGGCTGGCGAAATGCCTGCATCACTTGCAGTAAGCTCTGGGTAATCCCCTTCTCCCGCTCCAGGGGTTGATAGGGATCGGTATTGGCTCCCAGGGCGATGGGACTGCACTGATAGTTCTTCTTTCGCAGCGTTTTCTCTAAGAGTTCAGCGGCATTGGGCTTGTAGAAGAGCTTGGTTTCAAAATCCAGACCGGGCGATAAATCCATATAGGCATGGGCCGGGCGGGCGTAGCAATAGATACAGCCGTGTTCGCACCCCCGATAGGGGTTTATGGATTGTGAGAAAGGAATATCCGGCGATTGGTTGGTTGCGATAATACTTTTCGCTTTTTCCGGGGTGGCAGAGGTTATTAATCTCACCGGCTCGTCGGGCTCTGTTTGCCAGCCGTCACTTTCACGGGAGCTGGATAACTCGGCAAAGCGCCCAGCAAGGTTGTTGGCTGTTCCCCGGCCTTTAGCCGCTGGGGGTGTTTTGATAGGGGGGCGATCTGACATAGCTATAGCAATAACTGTATTAATGTACAGTTTACGCTGCCATTTTACCTGATTGCAAGATCTTGCTGGGAATATACAGAGAGGAGTGGGTAACGCGCTTTTTGCCCCCCTAAGAGCTGGGGTTTGCTCTCAGGGGGATCTCTGAGTTCCAACTAGGCGGTGACTGCTGGGTTATATCTCGCCTCCATTTCCAGGCCCGGCCGTTCGTCATCCCAAATCATATGTACTACTTTCCAGGACTCCCCATCGTTCAATAGCTGAATACTATTAATGCCTCTTTTTAGGAACTGGGTCTTTTCTTTGTCCGCCCAGGCCTCATAGACGCTAAAAGCATGGGCAATATTGCCAAACTGCTCAATGATGTTATGTATTTCCACTTCGTAGAAAGGGCGACCGGCGATTAGGGATTCAAAATTCTCTGGGTATTCCTGCACGCTTAGAATGGTTGACTGAGGCTTGCCATTTTTATCAACAGAGGTACGGATCATTTTGGCATAGGGCAAAAATAGGGCTTCCTGCCTTTTCCAATCCCGCTGAAAACCCGCTGGACCAGAAATTCCACTGTAGAGTTCATCTACTACTTTCTTTATTTCAAGTTTTTCTTGCATTGTCCTCTCCTTGATAAACATTAATACTTCGGCCAATTATGGGGGGCTTGTTTAATGTAAAAACTGACAGGCTCGTGTGGTACGGCTTTTACGCTTTAGCGTGAAAATCTTTTCCGTTGAGGTTCAGCGTGTTTTTCATTTTCCGATGATATCAGCAGGAAATTGGGTTTGCTATATAGGTAAGTCTAGATTTTGACGCTGTCGAGTTTATTGGGGCTGCAAATAAGCTCCCCAAATTATTGGGTCCAGGCATGTTGGCAATTTAGGGGTTGCTGTGGAAATCCAAAGGAGAGGAGGCCGGAGTATTTAGCCGCCTGGTATATGGTACTGAATATCCGGTCAAAGTCGATAATTTGTGGATTGAATACCTTTCTTGAGAGTGGGAGAGGTGTACTGAAATTACGGCCATTGTTAGACCGGTTGACTGGCTGATAATGGTTGATAGCTGCTTTGGCCCTGGTTTTGTTTGGACTAGTAGAGGCTTAAAAGAGGAGAGTGTTGAAATATCTGCTTTAATTTCTGAATGCAAGGCGCTGGTGGTGTTGCGATTATCTTGATTGGCGAGTACATAGGGATAATCGCAGGAAGGGGGCAGCTCTTGCAAAGGGCTAGGGCTATTCGCGGCGAGACTTTTTCCAAAGGGCGAGCTGGCGCCTATAGAACAGGGCTTAGAGCCTGTGTAGTTGGTGCCTATACTGTAACTGTCTACTTATAAGCTGGCGTCGAAGCCCCGTGGGAAAATTTGAATCTTTTACTGGGGGTTATCGGAAGTAAAGGGTGCCTGTTGTACGTAAAGCGGTTCCACTGGCAATCAATTTTGGAAGTCAGTATTGAGTTTGCTACGGAGTGAGTTTCGTCAGAAATTTCACCGTGGGAAGCACCGTTCTCCAGTGGGGTTGGATTCTGATTGTGACTGCCTTCGATTCATGAGTACAGTGGTAACGGGAGTTGTTGGGTGAGTAATGTTGTCACTGTTGTGGGTCAGGGGCTCTATCTTGCCGCTGCCGCCGTTATTGGTTTAGGTATAGCGAGGGTGCTGCGTATTGACAATACGATCAGCTGTCTTATTGCTGGAGTGTTAGCGGCCTTACTTCTGCCCATTTTTAACTATGATACGGGATTGCGAGCAGCCAGCTTGAGAGATTTGGTTTTTTTTGTGATTCTGCCCGTACTTATTTTCGAGTCAGCCTGGGAGTTAGAGCCCAAACGTTTAAAGCGTTGGGTTGGGCCGATACTGCTATTCTCGACTTTGGGGTTGGTTATTTGCGCAACGATTATTGCGGCTATTACTTACTATGGCGTTGGTCATTCAGAGGGATTTCCCTGGGTGGCGGCCATGTTGACCGGGGCTATTTTAGCGGCTACAGATCCGGTCTCTGTAGTGAATAAATTGCGCCAAGAAAAAACCAATGAAGACCTCCTGACGCTGGTAGATGGGGAGAGTCTCTTTAATGATGCCTCTGCGGTAGTCCTTTATTCTTTGGTTTTGGGAGTGGCCACTTATGGTGTTATGGAAAACGCCCCCTTGGGTATTAAGGCGTCCTCGCTGGATGCGATCTCTGTAACCCTCTATTTTTGTAAGGTATTTTTTGGCGGTATTGCCGTAGGGTTTGTTTTTGGAGTGGCGACAACGCTCATTATATTGTTTCTACGCTCGCCCAGCGCAGCGTTGATGACCTTGGTGATCTCAGCGTTTGGCAGTTTTTATCTGGCAGAAAGTGTTCTTCATGTATCGGGTATTATCTCGGTGATGATCTGCGCAATCGTTGCGCGAGCTTGCCTCAGCAAACAAAATAGTACCTATTTGGTTAATGCCGGTCCTACCTGGGAATGGATGGGGCTATTCTTTACCGCGATAATTTTTGTAATTATGGGGTTGGTGATCACCTTTGAAATGTTTAGCCATCAATGGCTGTCAATGGTCATTGCTGCGATTGCTGCTTTAGGTGCCCGCGCTTTGTCGGTATTTCTCGTGGCGCCATTAACTCGCTTTGTCGGGCCGCCCATACCAAAGTCCTGGGGGTTATTGATGAGTTGGGGTGGTTTGCGAGGTGTTATTGCGGTTGCACTGGTGCTCTCCCTGCCGGTCGAGTTGCCCTACTGGTGGACGATTCAATCGATGGTATTTGGCGTAGTACTCTTCTCTTTACTGGTACAGGGCACCACCAGTGGCCGTTTGATTCATAAGTTAAACTTATAATCTAAGACTCACCGGAAGGCATCGCAGTTAGACTGCTGACAGCGGGGTTATCTGCGATCAGCCATACAGCGACAAGGAGCAGGCTAAGGGCGAAAAGTTTATTCTGTAGAGCGCTACTCCTACTGTTGACAAGTGCTCTGGATAAACCGCGACCAAAAGCGATCCACGAAAAGTGTGTCACAAAGTTAAGAGTCGTAATCATTATAATTAGTGTGATGGTGCTATTTTCGACACCAGCTTCCTGTTTCGAGCCAAATACAGAAAACATGGTGATGACGATCATCCACGCTTTGACGTTCATGCTTTGAATAAACATGCCCTGCCAAATAGTTACTGACTTTATAGCGCTGCTACTGGACCCTTTAACGGGCTTGATAAAGGCGTAGGCCAAGTAAACCAAATAGGCGGCTCCGCTCCACTGTAGAGTGATCATCAGTGCTGGATAGTCGATAAGCCAGCTCATAAACCCAAAGCCAACTAATAAGGCTTTTAATAAAAATACAATATCTATGCCCGCCAGTAGAGGTAGGGAAGCGCGAATACCCAGGCTGGCGCCGGCTGCGGCAAAAGTGAGGTTCGCGGGCCCCGGACTAAAAATCAGGGGGAACATAACAGCCAGCCAAGCCAAAATAAACTCTAAGCTCATACGGATTACCTATGCCAGTTTAGTGTGCTTGCCAAGGGTAAGAGGGCAAAACCCGGGTTTCTCTCGGCGTTAGAGAAGCTTAAGGTGAGGGGGGGAGGGAATTCTTGTACAAAATTGCGCTATATGGATTTTAGGTAGCGAGCAGGGGTGATACCGAATACCCGCTTGAAGTTGCGGCTCAGATGGCTCTGGTCAAAGAAGCCGCAGTCGATTGCCACATTTGCGACTCGGGCACCGGTACGAAATAGCGTGCGGGCCTTTTGGGTTTTTAGGAGGATTAGGAACTGGTGAGGGCTAATGCCAAATTGGGCGTTAAAGCTGCGAATAAGCTGATATCGGCTCATACCGGTCAATTGACATAACTCATCCAGAGTCACATTGCCCTGCCAGTTTTCCTGTAGATAAGAGCGGGCCTTTAAAGCTCCCTGTTTGTTCTGAAAGGATTTCGGGTAGATCTTTTGGTCACCATAGCGGGCAAAAAGTTGACTGACCGCAAGGGTGAGCAGGGTGTCTGTCGAGAGGGATAAGGCGTTTACCTCTAAGCTGCAATGCAGGGTGTAAAGGAGCCGAAAGAGCTCGGGATCATCGAGCAGCGGTCCACGCAAAAACGGTACGAGTGTTTGATTTGTCTGACGGTGCTCTCGAAGGATATCTTCAATAAGAGCGGTATCAAAATAAAACATACGATAGCACCAACCGGAGTCACTACCGGAAAAACCGGTGTGAATCTCTCCCGGATTGAGCGCTGCCAGAGTACCCCGGGGCAGGGTTAGAGTTTCCCCGCGATAATCGAGCTTCTCTACCCCAGAGAGGAAGATACCGATGGCCAACTCATCGTGCCAGTGCTTGGCAAAGGAAAACTGGCGAAAATAGGCGTGAAAAAGCTCTATATCCCTGTGGCGTGGATTTCGCCAGACTTTGGAGAATTCCTTTTGCATTGATGGCCCTCTGCAATAGAAGAGCTGATCAAGATAGCGAAATCCAGGGGATATGCAAAGTTATTGGTGGGAAGACAGTTGTGGAATGAGAGTTAGGAGGAGGCTGCGGAACTGGCCGCAGCCATAGGGCTTGCTCTTAGTTTAAGGTTGTCTTTACTAGATTTGTTAGGGGTTCTTTCTGGATTTGAGGTAGTTGATCAAGGCTAAAGTTATAACACTGGAAATCATTAAGCAGTAAATGACGATAGTCATATTGGAACCAGCCTCAGTGCCAATTAAGACACTATGTAGCAGGCCCAGTATAAGGCCCGGTAAGCTGAGGCGGTGGAGCCAAATTGTAATAGTCTTGTACTTTGAGCGTAGCGTACCGGCTATAGCTGTTCCAATGAGCATCCAAAAAGCAATGGCTCCTATGGATACACTGGTTTTATAAAAACCATGGGAAAAAACCGGTATTAGATTGCCCAGTGTTGAGTGGCCAGTTCTTATGGATGTGGCCACAATAAATAAACCGGCATGTAGGAGAAAGGTGATGCAAACCATACTTCCAAGGAAGATATGTGTTTTCCTACTAATTACTCGTTGAGAAGTTAACGGGTTGGCTAGTGCCAGGCATACCTGTAGCCACAGTAGAAAAATACTGTAAAGGCCAAAGAGCTTTGAAAGTATGTAGGCTAGCTGTCCCTTGGGGATATCATAGGTGAGGTAGTCTGAGAGACTGCCGGTGGTATTGCTCCAGAGAGCTATCGGCGTTGTTAGGGTAAAGCATACTGACAGGACTAGAAAAACGGTAAGCGCGGTCGGTGTAAGAATATTTGTTGGTGCGCTTGTTCTAGAAGTTGCATTAGTTTGCTGCATGGTATCTGTATCGTAAGTAAGTATGAACGTTGTAGAGAGTCTTATTCCGCAGCACCTTGAGTTCCCTTGGTAGCCCCTTAAGGCGGGCCTCGAAGGCCATATAGTGTCTTGCGGCTCCCGTAAAGGGGTGTGGCCATTCACGGCGAGCTGTGCCTAACATCATATAGCTTTCAAGGCTTGCGGAATTGTTCAGAGGTTCCTTGAATTTCCAAGAGTCTCAGGGGGCTTGTGAAACCAATTAGAGTCTCTTCAAATAGTTTTAAGGCATGTTTTTTGGTTGATGCACTGCTCTAGAGTTTCTTTGGCCTCTTGCTCGGTTAGTGCCTCAGAACCGGCAACCGGCAATTGAGCTTCAATCCAGCCTCTTATGCCGTAAGGGTTGAGTATGGCGGTTTGTTGTAACCCGTGTTTTCGCAGTATTTTGGCCATCTCAAACCCTCTGAAGTCCTTAACGCAGTAACTTATGATAATGTCAGCGTTTTCCAGTGATTTGGGTAGTTGACTGCCTATGCTGCGTATGGGAATGTTTACGGCTCCTGGGATGTGGGCCTCGGCAAACTCATCTTTCTCCCGGGTATCAACAAATACAACCCTCTTGCCACTTCTTATGTGATCAAATAACTCTGAGGCTGAAATCTCAGGCACAAGTTTTGTATCGTTGTTAAAGGTGACCTTGGTGTTTTTGGTGCACTGCTGATCTGGGATTAGATTGGTTTGGCTATCTTTATTTTTAGTATCTATCCACTCGTAGATATTATTGAAAAGCTGGTTGTAGCAATCTAGTGTAATATTTTCTTCACCATAGTTTCTCTGTAGCTTTCTAAATGCAGTCTCTACGACAAGAGATTCCTGATTTTTATTTGGGCGCCACAAGTTTACTTCAATATCATTGATAACACTCGCCAGCTTTACCAGTTTGGGGTCTGTAATGTTGAAAGACGCTATCAGCACTTCGAACGTTGACTGGTGTTGAGTGCGATGAAAAGTTGCACCCTCAGAGTCAAAGCTTGTGGGTTCACCGGGGGCAAAAGTACCACCGTGCAAGGGATGAACAATAATTCGGCTGCCGGGATCTATATGTTGCGAAAGTAGCCAGGCAGACGCCCATTTATCCGGCCCGAGCCCGTGAGTGGTGTGGTAGAGCTTTGACTTCGCCGGGGGTAGTGGAGAATTGGCATTTGCTGAGAGAGACACTGTGGTCGTTAGCAGGAGACAGGATAGTAAACTAAATTTGAGCACAGACAGATAGTTCCGTAGTGGTAATGCAAAATAAATAATTTCTTATTTGTGTAAATTTTAATCAATTTTTTATTCTATCAAATTATCGACTGCCTGGGGAGATTTTTGTTTGGTTTTGAGTTTCAAAATGTGATTCGGTTTTAGGTTGGGCTGAAACTGGATCTTGGATTTGCATGAGTGTCACTTTTGGCAGTATAGGAATTATTTTCCAGGCCTATCCTTTAAGTGAATATTATTTGACATGATTTTTGTTTTTTTTGCTATAATCGTGCTAAGTGGTGCGCGTCAGGCGTACACTGGTTGTGGTTTTATGGAAGAGAGCGCCCAAAACGTTGACTGGGTGTGTGTTGCATAAAGGGCGCATAGATTACTGTTGGGTTAGAAGTGCAGTAGTATAAGCAGGTGGTGTAAGTGCCCATTTTGTTTTTTAATTTCTGCGGTATTTTCTTCAGTTAATCGTTTGTGTGGCGATAGATCTCCGTCATGCGGCTTGCCCGTTGTGTGTAAAGTGGTTCTAAGGTGCAAGTTGGGAAGGCGTGTCCATGTACAAGGCGGTTGATATTCAGTCACGATTTTTAGCGTTTCACAAAAATGCTCGGAGACTGCTTCAATACCTATTTATCTTATTGCTATCTGTTTCGGCATTTACCTACGCCGAGGTGGCCGTAGATGAAGAAGTTTCTCCTTGGCAGCTCTCCATAGTTGGTGCCAGTACTGGTGATGTGCTTCTAAGAGGTGATGAGCAGGCATTAAGCCTTGGGATTTCAGAGGTTTGTGTGGCTGAAAGCCAAATCTCTGAAGAGTTTTCCTCCAGCTCTAGTGAAGATTTATCCCTGTTGGGGTTCCAGAGCTTTGGCAGCGAGGCTTTGTCGCTACTCAATGAACGTGCCACTGTAACGGCTCAGGCTGTTCAGGTTCTGCTGGCGCCAACGGTGCTCAGTGACTCAGATGAAATTACGCTCAGCGCCTTCATCAATTCTGCAACGGATTCTGGTGCAGGCACCGACTCGCTTTCGATCTACCTGACCGATAATGAGTATGTAGGTTATGGTGTTCAGTATCAGGGGGATGGCACAACCGGTATATGGGCCCTCATTCAATTCAACGGCGCAGACAGTCAATCCAATTTAGCTGAGGTGGCTGCTACTGATAATCACCCAACAACTGGACAAACCGTCACACTGAAGCGTTCTGGTGATACGTTAACAGTAACTGTTGGGGGTACTGATATTGGCCTTTCCTATACCGTAAATGATGGCATTGATAATCTCTCCCGCTACGGTATGCGCTCCACCTCGCTTGAGGCTAGCGATAATAATTATCTAGATGATCTCACTCTGACCTTTCCCTCAAACGCTACTTGCCCGGCCCTGGCCGACACCGGTGAGTGGGATGATGCCTATTCTCTGCATTTTGTTTACCAGGAATTGCTGCAGCAGGGAGAGTTGATCGCGCGCTTATCCAGTCACAGCAATAGTGGATCGGGTATTGCAGGTATTGCGTTACGAAATGGCACAGCGGCAACGGATAAAGCTATTGCACTGGTGATGGACCCGGCCGATAACAGTATTGGGCTTTTTACCCGAGATACGGATGATGCCGCCAGCATCCTAACGTCTACCGGACAAACCGGTGCTTTGCCCCAGTGGCTAAGATTGGTACGTGACGGTGACACTATCACAGCTTATATCTCTACAGATGGTGAAAGCTGGACCCAGGTGGATAGTGTTTCAATCAGTTTCGACGATATTATCAAGGCCGGAATCGCAGTGGCCGTTACCGGAAGTGAAGCACAAACGCTGGAGTACGATAACCTCAGTGTCGTCAATGAATTATCTGGTGATATTACGTCAGACTTAGAGCTAGCAGCACATCAAACCTATGTAGTGACTGGGAATGTGGATGTTAATAGTGGGGTGACGCTAACTATTAATGAAGGCGCGACCATTCTATTTGATGGTAATTTTAAGATTGAGGTGAATGGTCATCTTACAGCCTCGGGCGGAGAGTATACGCCTGTGGTATTTACCAGTGCACAGGTTGCGCCAGCTAAAGGGGACTGGTATGGCCTGGTAGTAAATAGTGGTGGTTCATTAGATTTAAGTAATACCACCATCGAATATGCTGTTTATGGTCTTTATGCTAAATCTGGTAGTGTCTTTAGCCTCAGTAACAGCACTTTACAGTACTTTGATGAAAGTGGCATCTACGCTTACAGTGCTAGTGGCCTGATTAGTAATAACACTATCCAGTATGCAGATGTTGCCGGGGTATACCTATATGGTGTAGCCGATGTCACAGTTAGTGATAATGCGATTACGGATAACCAATACGGTTTTTACATTAAGGGTTATAGCGGTATTGCTACCACCCCAACGATCACGGGTAATACCGTTACTGATAACAGCAGCTATGGTTTCTACTTGTATGGAGTGCGGAGTGCGGACTACGACCCGCAACCAGTGATTACAGGTAATAATATTTACAGTAACAGTGGTTATGATTTATATACCTACTATTATGAGAGTGGTGCGCTAAATATTGATGCTTCGGGTAACTGGTGGAATACCACAGACCCGGAATCTATTGCAGCGGAAATCTTCGATTATACTGATAGCACTTCTTACCGACCAATCGTGGATTACAGTGGTTATCTCGATGCTGAAGGTGGAACTGCAGCCGTTAGTTATAGCTTACTTGGTTATTTGACAAGGGATACCACTCTAGTAGCCGGGGCCACTTATACTCTTTTGAGTACAGTGCATGTGCAGAGTGGTGTGACCTTAACGATTGAACCTGGTGCTCGTGTTGAAGTAGGTGATAATTTTAGGCTCAAGGTTTCTGGCAATTTAGATGCGAAGGGCACAAGCGATAGCCCAATTGTATTTACCAGTGACGAAAGTGAGCCCAGTGTTGGCGATTGGTATGGCATCGTGGCGGAAAGTGGCGGCACGGTAACCCTGGACTATGTCAACTTAGAGTACGGCGACTATGGTCTGTATGCAGGCGCAGGTAGTACCTTTAGCCTGAGTAACAGCACCTTGCAGTACTTTGATGAAAGCGCTGTTTACGCTTATAACGCCAGCGGCTCTATCAGTAACAACGTTATTCAGCATGCAGATGTTGCCGGGGTGTACCTGTACGGTGTGTCAGATACCACCGTTAGTGGTAATACGATCACCGATAATTATTATGGCTTTTACATTAGGGGGTATAGCGGTGTTGCCACTACCCCCGCCATCACTGGCAATACCATTACCGGTAATAGTCGTAATGGTTTCTATTTGCATGGAGCTTATACCGAGGAATACGATCCGCAACCAGTAATTACCGGCAATACTATTCACAGTAACAGTAATTATGATCTGCAAGCTTACTATTATGAAAGCGGCGCGCTCACCGTGGATGCCACAGGCAACTGGTGGAATACCACGGATACTGAATTGATCGCAGCAGAAGTTTATGACTATAGCGATAGTACTACTTACCGACCGCTCGTGGATTACAGTGGTTACCTGGATTCCGAAGGTGGAAGTGAGGCGATCAGTAATGGATTGATCGGTTTCCTAGCTGAGGATACCACCCTGTTAGCGGATACCACTTACACCCTTTTGGGCACAGTATACGTGCAAAATGGTGTGACTCTGACAATTGAACCTGGCGCTCGTATTGAAGTAGGTGGCAATTTTAGCCTTAAAGTCTCAGGTACCCTGGATGCCCAGGGCACCAGTGAAAGCCCGATTGTATTTACCAGTGATGAAAGTGAGCCCAGTGTTGGGGATTGGTATGGCATCGTGGCGGAAAGTGGCGGCACGGTAATCCTGGACTATGTCACCTTGGAGTATGGCGACTATGGCCTGTATGCAGATGCAGGTAGCACCTTTAGTCTGAGTAACAGCATCCTGCAGTACTTTGATGAAAGCGCTGTTTACGCTTACAGCGCCAGTGGCTCTATCAACAACAACATTATTCAGGATGCAGATGTCGCTGGGGTGTATCTGTACGGCGTAACAAATACTACCGTCAGCAACAACTCGATTACCGATAGCAATTATGGCTTTTATATCCGGGGTTATACCGGTGTTAGCAGTACTCCAGCCATAACGGGCAATACAATTACCGGTAACAATTACGGCTTCTATATTCAAGGTTATAGCGGTGGCACCACCACCCCAACGATTACTGGCAATACAATTACTGGCAATAGTATTTACGGTTTCTACTTGTATGGGGTTCGCAACGCAGAATACGATCCGCAACCGGTAATTACTGGTAATAGTATTCATAGTAACAATAACTATGACCTGCACACTTATTATTACGAGAGTGGTGTGCTTACCATCAATGCCACGGGTAATTGGTGGAATACCACTGACTCGGGAGAGATTGGGACAGAAGTTTACGATTATAGTGATAGCACCACCTACCGGCCGCTGGTGGATTACAGTGGTTATCTGGATGCTGAGGGCGGCAGTGCAGCGATCAGCAATGGTCTGAACGGTTACCTGACTGAAGATACCACTCTGGTGGCGGGTACCACTTATACCCTGTTGAACACCCTGTACGTACAAAATGGCGTTACCCTGACAATTGAAGCCGGTGCGCGTATTGAAGTGGGTGGCAATTTTAGTCTCAAAGTTTCAGGTACCCTGGATGCCCAAGGCACCAGTGAAAGCCCGATTGTATTTACCAGTGATGAAAGTGAGCCCAGTGTTGGGGACTGGTATGGCATCGTGGCGGAAAGTGGCGGCACGGTAATCCTGGACTATGTCACCTTGGAGTACGGGGACTATGGCCTATATGCAGGCGCAGGTAGCACCTTTAGCCTGACTAACAGCACCTTGCAGCACTTTGACGAAAGCGCTGTTTACGCTTACAGCGCCAGCGGTTCTATCAGTAACAACATTATTCAGGATGCAGATGTCGCTGGGGTGTATCTTTACGGAGTAACAAATACTACCGTCAGCAACAACTCGATTACCGACAGCAATTATGGCTTTTATATCCGGGGTTATACCGGTGTTAGCAGTACTCCAGCCATAACGGGCAATACAATTACCGGTAACAATTACGGCTTCTATATTCAAGGTTATAGCGGTGGCACCACCACCCCAACGATTACTGGCAATACGATTACCGGTAATAGTAGTTATGGCTTCTACTTGTATGGGGTTCGCAACGCAGAATACGATCCGCAACCGGTAATTACTGGTAATAGTATTCACAGTAACAATAACTATGACCTGCACACTTATTATTACGAAAGTGGTGTGCTTACCGTCAATGCCACAGGCAACTGGTGGAATACCACTAACGCTGGAGAGATTGGGGCAGAAGTCTACGATTATAGTGACAACACCTCCTATCGCCCGCTGGTAGATTACAGCGGTTACCTGGATACTGAGGGCGGCAGCGCAGCGATCAGCAATGGTCTGAACGGCTACCTGACGGAAGATACCACTCTGGTAGCGGGCACCACTTACACCCTGTTGAGCACCCTGTACGTACAAAGCGGTATTACTCTGACGATTGAACCCGGCGCTCGTATTGAAGTGGGCGACAACTTTAGTCTGAAGGTTTTTGGTACCCTGGATGCTCAAGGCACCAGTGAAAGCCCGATTGTATTTACCAGTGATGAAAGTGAGCCCAGTGTTGGCGATTGGTATGGCATCGTGGCGGAAAGTGGCAGCACGGTAATCCTGGACTATGTCACCTTGGAGTACGGCGACTATGGCCTATATGCAGGTGCAGGTAGCACCTTTAGCCTGACTAACAGCACCCTGCAGTACTTTGACGAAAGCGCTGTATATGCCTACAACGCCAGTGGCTCTATCAGTGCTAATGCTATTCAGCATGCAGATATTGCTGGGGTATATCTGTACGGTGTGGCCGATGTCAGTGTGAGTGATAATACAATCACCGATAATGCGTATGGTTTTTACATTAAGGGTTATAGCGGTATTGCTACCACCCCAACGATCACGGGTAATACCGTTACCGGTAATAGTAGTTACGGTTTCTATATTCGAGGTTATAACGGTGGCACCACTGCTCCAACGATTACAGGTAATACAATTACCGGTAATAGTAGTTACGGTTTCTACTTGTATGGGGTTTACAACGCAGAATACGATCCACAACCGGTAATTACTGGTAATAATATTCACGGCAATGGTAGTTATGACCTGTACACAGCTTATTACGAAAAGGGTGTGCTTACCGTTAATGCTACGGGTAACTGGTGGAATACCACTAACTCGGGGGAAATTGGAGCGCAGGTCTACGATTATAGTGATAATACCTACTATCGACCGCTGGTAGATTACAGTGGCTACCTGGATGCCGAGGGTGGCAGTGTTGCAATCAGTAATGACCTGAGTGGCTACCTGACTGAAGATACTACTCTGCTGGCAGGTACTACATACACCATAGTGAATTCAGTGTATGTGCAAAGCGGCGTGACCCTGACAATTGAGCCCGGTGCTCGTATTGAAGCGGGTGACAATTTTAGTCTCAAAGTCTCAGGTACTCTGGATGCCCAGGGCACCAGCGATAGTCCAATTGTATTTACCAGTGACGAAGGTGAACCCAGTGTTGGGGACTGGTATGGCATTGTGGTGGAAAATGGCGGCACGGCGACCTTGGACCATGTAACCCTAGAGTATGGGGACTATGGTCTTTACGCAAACTCAGGTAGTGCGGTTAGCCTGAGCAACAGTACTTTGCAGTATTTTGATGAAAGTGGTGTTTATGCTTACAACGCTAGTGGCTCAATCAATAACAACACTATCCAATATGCAGATGTTGCCGGTGTATACCTCTACGGTGTAGCGAACGCCACTGTCAGTAATAATGCGATCACTCATAATTATTACGGCTTTTACATTAAAGGCTATAACGGTACTGCCACTACCCCAGCGATTACTGGCAATACGATTACCGATAATAGTAATTACGGTTTCTACTTATATGGGGTTTACAACGCAGAGTACGATCCGCAACCGGTAATTACAGGTAATAATATTCACGACAATGGTAGTTATGAACTGCACACAGCTTATTACGAAAATGGTGTGCTTACCATTAATGCTACGGGTAACTGGTGGAACACCATTGACTCGGGAGAAATTGGGGATGAAGTTTACGATTATAATGATAGTGCCTACTATCGACCGCTCGTAGATTATAGTGGTTATCTGGATGCTGAAGGAGGCCGTGCGGCGATCAGTAATAGCTTGAATGGCTATCTGAACGAAGATACTACTTTGCTTGCGGATACCACTTACACTATCTTGAGCACAGTGTACGTACAAAGTGGTGTAACCCTGACGATTGAGCCAGGTGCTCGTATTGAAGTGGGGGGCAATTTTAGCCTCAAAGTTTCAGGTACTCTGAAAGCCCAGGGCACCAGCGACAGCCCAATTGTATTTACCAGTGATGAAAGTGAGCCCAGTGTTGGGGATTGGCATGGGATCGTGGCGGAAAGTGGCGGCACGGTAACCCTGGATTATGTGACATTGGAGTACGGGGACTATGGCCTGTATGCTGGCTCGGGCAGTACCTTTAACCTGAGCAACAGCACTTTGCAGTATTTTGATGAAAGCGCTGTATATGCCTACAAGGCCAGTGGCTCTATCAGTAATAATATTATTCAGCAAGCAGATGTTGCCGGGGTGTATCTGTATGGTGTAGCGGACGTCACTGTCAGTGATAATGCGATCACTCATAATTATTACGGCTTTTACATTAAAGGCTATAGTGGTGTTAGCACCAACCCAACCATCACTAGTAATATCGTTACCGATAACAGTCGCAATGGTTTCTATTTATATGGGGTTTATAACTCGGAATACGATCCACAACCGGTAATTACTGGTAACAGTATCCACAGCAACACTAATTACGACCTGGAAGCCTATTATTACGAAAGTGGTGTACTTACTCTTAATGCCACAGGTAACTGGTGGAACACTACGGATTCTGAAGCGATTGCTGCAGAAGTCTATGATTATACCGACAGTACCTCCTATCGACCGTTGGTAGATTACAGTGGTTATTTAGATAGCGAGAGTGGCAGCGCAGCCGTAGGTGATGTTCTAAACGGTTACTTAACCGAGGATACCACTCTGGTGACGGGTACTACGTACACCCTATTGAGCACAGTATACGTGCAAAGTGGTGTAACCCTGACGATTGAGCCCGGTGCGCGTATTGAAGTGGGGGGCAATTTTAGCCTTAATATCTCTGGTACCCTGGATGCGCAGGGTACTAGTGATAGCCCGATTGTATTCACTAGTGATGAAAGTGAGCCTACTGCCGGAGATTGGTATGGCATTGTGGCGGAAACTGGCGGCACGGTGACTCTGGATTATGTGACTCTAGAGTATGGTGACTACGGCTTATACGCAGACTCGGGGAGTACCTTTAGCCTCAGCAATAGCACCTTGAGGTACTTTGATGAAAGTGGTGTTTATGCTTATAACGCTAGCGGCTTAATCAATAACAATACTATTCAATATGCTGGTGTTGCTGGAGTATACCTGTACGGCGTGGGTGATGTTACTGCTGCTGATAACCTGATTGCCGATAATTATCACGGTTTTTACATTAGGGGCTATAGTGGCCTTGCTACCGTCCCAACGATTACTGGTAATACGATTACTGGTAACAGTTATTACGGATTTTATTTGTATGGGACTCTTAATGAGACCTACGATCCACAACCTGTAATTACCGGAAATAGTATTTATAGTAATAATAAGTACGAATTCTATACCTACTATTATGAGAGCGGTGTACTTACCGTTAATGCCACGGGTAACTGGTGGAATACCACTGACTCGGGAGAGATTGGGGCAGAAGTTTACGATTATAGTGATAGCACCACCTACCGGCCGCTGGTGGATTACAGTGGTTATCTGGATGCTGAGGGCGGCAGTGCAGCGATCAGCAATGGTCTGAACGGTTACTTGACTGAAGATACCACTCTGGTGGCAGGTACCACTTATACCCTGTTGAGCACCCTGTACGTACAAAGCGGCGTTACCCTGACAATTGAACCTGGTGCTCGTATTGAAGTGGGTGGCGATTTTAGTCTCAAAGTTTCAGGTACTCTGGATGCCCAGGGCACCAGTGAAAGTCCGATTGTATTTACCAGTGATGAAAGTGAGCCCAGTGTTGGGGATTGGTATGGCATCGTGGCGGAAAGTGGCGGCACGGTAATCCTGGACTATGTCACCTTGGAGTACGGGGACTATGGCCTATATGCAGGCGCAGGTAGCACCTTTAGCCTGACTAACAGCACCCTGCAGTACTTTGACGAAAGCGCTATTTACGCTTACAGCGCCAGTGGCTCTATCAGCAATAACATTATTCAGGATGCAGACGTTGCTGGGGTGTATCTGTACGGCGTAACAAATACTACCGTCAGCAACAACTCGATTACCGACAGCAATTATGGCTTTTATATCCGGGGTTATACCGGTGTTAGCAGTACTCCAGCCATAACGGGCAATACAATTACCGGTAACAATTACGGCTTCTATATTCAGGGTTATAGCGGTGGCACCACCACCCCAACGATTACTGGCAATACAATTACTGACAATAGTATTTACGGTTTCTACTTGTATGGGGTTCGCAACGCAGAATACGATCCGCAACCGGTAATTACTGATAATAGTATTCACAGTAACAATAACTATGACCTGCACACTTATTATTACGAGAGTGGTGTGCTTAGCATCAATGCCACGGGTAATTGGTGGAATACCACTGACTCGGGAGAGATTGGGGCAGAAGTTTATGATTATAGCGATAATACCTCCTATCGGCCGCTGGTAGATTACAGTGGTTATCTGGATGCTGAGGGCGGCAGTGCAGCGATCAGCAATGGTCTGAACGGTTACCTGACTGAAGATACCACTCTGGTGGCGGGTACCACTTACACCCTGTTGAACACCCTGTACGTACAAAGCGGCGTTACCCTGACGATTGAACCTGGTGCTCGTATTGAAGTGGGTGGCGATTTTAGTCTCAAAGTTTCAGGTACCCTGGATGCCCAAGGCACCAGTGAAAGCCCGATTGTATTTACCAGTGATGAAAGTGAGCCCAGCGTTGGCGATTGGTATGGCATCGTGGCGGAAAGTGGCGGCACGGTAATCCTGGACTATGTCACCTTGGAGTACGGGGACTATGGCCTATATGCAGGCGCAGGTAGCACCTTTAGCCTGACTAACAGCACCCTGCAGTACTTTGACGAAAGCGCCGTATATGCCTACAACGCCAGTGGCTCTATCAGTGCTAATGCTATTCAGCATGCAGATATTGCTGGGGTATATCTGTACGGTGTAGCGGATGTCAGTGTGAGTGATAATACAATCACCGATAATAGGTATGGTTTTTACATTAAGGGTTATAGCGGTATTGCTACCACCCCAACGATTACTGGCAATACAATTACTGGCAATAGTATTTACGGTTTCTACTTGTATGGGGTTCGCAACGCAGAATACGATCCGCAACCGGTAATTACTGGTAATAGTATTCACAGTAACAATAACTATGACCTGCACACTTATTATTACGAGAGTGGTGTGCTTACCATCAATGCCACGGGTAATTGGTGGAATACCACTGACTCGGGAGAGATTGGGACAGAAGTTTACGATTATAGTGATAGCACCACCTACCGGCCGCTGGTGGATTACAGTGGTTATCTGGATGCTGAGGGCGGCAGTGCAGCGATCAGCAATGGTCTGAACGGTTACCTGACTGAAGATACCACTCTGGTGGCGGGTACCACTTATACCCTGTTGAACACCCTGTACGTACAAAATGGCGTTACCCTGACAATTGAAGCCGGTGCGCGTATTGAAGTGGGTGGCAATTTTAGTCTCAAAGTTTCAGGTACCCTGGATGCCCAAGGCACCAGTGAAAGCCCGATTGTATTTACCAGTGATGAAAGTGAGCCCAGTGTTGGGGACTGGTATGGCATCGTGGCGGAAAGTGGCGGCACGGTAATCCTGGACTATGTCACCTTGGAGTACGGGGACTATGGCCTATATGCAGGCGCAGGTAGCACCTTTAGCCTGACTAACAGCACCTTGCAGTACTTTGACGAAAGCGCTGTTTACGCTTACAGCGCCAGCGGTTCTATCAGTAACAACATTATTCAGGATGCAGATGTCGCTGGGGTGTATCTTTACGGAGTAACAAATACTACCGTCAGCAACAACTCGATTACCGACAGCAATTATGGCTTTTATATCCGGGGTTATACCGGTGTTAGCAGTACTCCAGCCATAACGGGCAATACAATTACCGGTAACAATTACGGCTTCTATATTCAAGGTTATAGCGGTGGCACCACCACCCCAACGATTACTGGCAATACGATTACCGGTAATAGTAGTTATGGCTTCTACTTGTATGGGGTTCGCAACGCAGAATACGATCCGCAACCGGTAATTACTGGTAATAGTATTCACAGTAACAATAACTATGACCTGCACACTTATTATTACGAAAGTGGTGTGCTTACCGTCAATGCCACAGGCAACTGGTGGAATACCACTAACGCTGGAGAGATTGGGGCAGAAGTCTACGATTATAGTGACAACACCTCCTATCGCCCGCTGGTAGATTACAGCGGTTACCTGGATACTGAGGGCGGCAGCGCAGCGATCAGCAATGGTCTGAACGGCTACCTGACGGAAGATACCACTCTGGTAGCGGGCACCACTTACACCCTGTTGAGCACCCTGTACGTACAAAGCGGTATTACTCTGACGATTGAACCCGGCGCTCGTATTGAAGTGGGCGACAACTTTAGTCTGAAGGTTTTTGGTACCCTGGATGCTCAAGGCACCAGTGAAAGCCCGATTGTATTTACCAGTGATGAAAGTGAGCCCAGTGTTGGCGATTGGTATGGCATCGTGGCGGAAAGTGGCAGCACGGTAATCCTGGACTATGTCACCTTGGAGTACGGCGACTATGGCCTATATGCAGGTGCAGGTAGCACCTTTAGCCTGACTAACAGCACCCTGCAGTACTTTGATGAAAGCGCTGTATATGCCTACAACGCCAGTGGCTCTATCAGTGCTAATGCTATTCAGCATGCAGATATTGCTGGGGTATATCTGTACGGTGTGGCCGATGTCAGTGTGAGTGATAATACAATCACCGATAATGCGTATGGTTTTTACATTAAGGGTTATAGCGGTATTGCTACCACCCCAACGATTACGGGCAATACAATTACTGGCAATAGTATTTACGGTTTCTACTTGTATGGGGTTCGCAACGCAGAATACGATCCGCAACCGGTAATTACTGGTAATAGTATTCACAGTAACAATAACTATGACCTGCACACTTATTATTACGAGAGTGGTGTGCTTACCATCAATGCCACGGGTAATTGGTGGAATACCACTGACTCGGGAGAGATTGGGACAGAAGTTTACGATTATAGTGATAGCACCACCTACCGGCCGCTGGTAGATTACAGCGGTTACCTGGATACTGAGGGCGGCAGCGCAGCGATCAGCAATGGTCTGAACGGCTACCTGACGGAAGATACCACTCTGGTAGCGGGCACCACTTACACCCTGTTGAGCACCCTGTACGTACAAAGCGGCGTTACCCTGACGATTGAACCTGGCGCTCGTATTGAAGTGGGCGACAACTTTAGTCTGAAGGTTTTTGGTACCCTGGATGCCCAAGGCACCAGTGAAAGCCCGATTGTATTTACCAGTGATGAAAGTGAGCCCAGCGTTGGCGATTGGTATGGCATCGTGGCGGAAAGTGGCGGCACGGTAATCCTGGACTATGTCACCTTGGAGTACGGGGACTATGGCCTATATGCAGGCGCAGGTAGCACCTTTAGCCTGACTAACAGCACCCTGCAGTACTTTGATGAAAGCGCTGTATATGCCTACAACGCCAGTGGCTCTATCAGTGCTAATGCTATTCAGCATGCAGATATTGCTGGGGTATATCTGTACGGTGTAGCGGATGTCAGTGTGAGTGATAATACAATCACCGATAATACGTATGGTTTTTACATTAAGGGTTATAGCGGTATTGCTACCACCCCAACGATTACGGGCAATACAATTACTGGCAATAGTATTTACGGTTTCTACTTGTATGGGGTTCGCAACGCAGAATACGATCCGCAACCGGTAATTACTGGTAATAGTATTCACAGTAACAATAACTATGACCTGCACACTTATTATTACGAAAGTGGTGTGCTTACCATCAATGCCACGGGTAATTGGTGGAATACTATTGAATCTGGTTCTATTGCAGAAGAAATTTACGACTATACAGATAGCACCTCCTACAGGCCGCTAGTAGATTACAGTGGCTACTTGGATGGTGCTAACGGAAATTCTGTATACGATCACTACCTCCGCTTTGATATTGATTCTGATACGACCTTGGCCGCAGGTTCCTATGTTGTTGTTGATGATATCAATGTAAATAGTGGTGTGAGTTTAAGTATAGAAGCTGGAGCAATATTGGTATTCTCTGCCGGTTACTCCCTGACAGTAGAGGGGGACCTGGTAGTTAGTGGTTCCAGCTCCCAGCCGGTGTTATTCACCAGCGAGGCCCAATATCCTGCGGCTGGGGATTGGCAGGGTATCGTTGTTGCCAGTGGTGGCAGTGTCAGTATTGATAATGCTTACGTCCAATATGCAGAAACCGCAGTCTCTGCGACTTCACCCAGTGCGTTCAGTGTTACCAACAGCATTCTTACTGACTTCAGTGAAAGTGGAATCGGTATTACTAATTTTGACGGTGGCACAATTGCCAATAACCTGATCCAGAATGCGGATTACACCGCTACAGGTATAGCCCTGGATACTGCATCCCCAGCAGTCACTGACAATATTGTTACTGGCTTGAATTACGGTGCATATATTACCGGAGCCTCTTCACCGAGCTTAACGGGTAATAGTTTTATCAATAATAACTATGGTATCTATCTGAATGGCTCGGGCAGTGATGCCACTAACCCCACGCCCACGATCATTGGCAATGACCTCTATGGCAATGCCAACGGCAGCCTGTACCTCAATAACTATGGCAGCAGTTCGGCAGTGGTATTGAATGTGACTGGCAACTGGTGGGGCAGCGCTGCACCAGAGTGGGGAGTGGATATTATTGGGGTTGATTCACCAGAGACTGCTGTAGATTATAGCAATGCCCTGGCTACAGAGATCCGCGCAATAACATCTAATAACTTAAGTGGGAATTACGAATACTTTTCCCCGAATAGTGATGGCAACCAGGATACGCTGGCCATTGCTGCCACCCTGAGCTCGAGCAGTAGTTGGAGCTTGGAAGTCAGTAGCGAGTCCGGAACCGTTGTAAATAGTTTCTCCGGAACTGGCACAGATATTAGTATCGACTGGGATGGCAGCGATAGTAGCAGCACCCTACTGAGTGATGGTCGTTACTATTTATTCTTAAAGGTAACTGATGCGGAGAATACCAGTTATCGCGCCGGCGCCATTTGGGTGGAGCTGGATAACACCGCACCCACCGTCGAAATGAGCAATATTAATGACGGTGATACTTTATCAACTGGGACTACGAAACTGGAGATTGAAGGTAGTGCTACCGACAGTTTCTTTGTTGACTACACCATGGATTACCAGCTGAGTAGTGATGTTGATAACTGGGTAAGTCTCGAATCCTCAACAGCAGCGGTAAGCGAAAGTACTCTTGCTGAATGGATCGTTAGCTCAACCGATGGAACTGTTGAGGCACCGGCAAATGGCGAATACCAGGTACGTCTAGTAGCCAGTGACAGGGCGGGCAATATCTCTACGATAATTCGTACGGTTACCCTCGACCTGATCAGCATTGCCAACGTCAGCCGCAACCAAACTACGGTTAACCCAGTTGCTGGAGAGAGCCTGGTAATCAGCTTTGATTTGTCGGTTGGTGCTACCGTTACGCTAGACATTAAAGACGAGCAAACTGGAGTACTGATTCGTAGCGTAGTGGAAACCTTTGATAGTGCCGGTAGTCACTCCCTGAGTTGGGATGGCAAGGATGCTGAAGGTAATTACGCTCAGGAGGAGGCATATACTTACGATCTTACCGCCGTCAATGGCAGTGTTGAAGGTGTATATACCATTGAGGATGGCGGTAGTAGCAGCGATATCTTGCTGGGTAGTATGGATGCCACTATGAATGCAGCACAGAATGACTTTATGAAAGCTGCAGTCACACCCACTTCGAATGTGCGTGTCTA
>NZ_CP174315.1:0-67500 GCF_052467605.1 Microbulbifer regidiadema (SeqCode)
TTCCACATCCAGTTTCCCGTATACTTTCGTAATTTTTCTGCAACACCTTCTTCGAAAGCGATTGTATTTAACCCTTGTCCAGGGTTTGTGTAACCTATTTCGCGTTCTCGTGAAACGCTTTCGCGTTTTTCGTGCGCCGCTTCAATTGCAACGAGAATACCAGACAGGAGCCAGCGTGGGATTGCAGGCATTGCGAGCTGGTTGACGATGAAGCTGTCGATGGTGTTGGTAATCGCGTTACCGTAGATCAACACGATTGGGTAAATCGCGAAGAAATAGAAGAAGGTAATCAGCAGACCTGCTGTTTTACCGAAGTGCTCTTCAACCACGTCAGTGATGTCTGCGTCTTTGTTCTTGGAGGAGAGAACAAAGCGAGCCAGTGCGCGGTGAGAGAAGTAGGTCATTGGACCTACGAGAGCTGCGATCAGGATCAGCGGCCAGAAGCCTTCAAGACCTGCACGGATTGGAAGAAACAGAACGCCGGCACCTACTGCAGTACCGAACATGGACAAAGACCAGGTAAGATCTTCTTTTGTAAACTTTACCGTTTCTTTAGGGGCGACTTCGACTTCGGTCGCATTAATGCTTGACATTTCTTTTATATCCCCATGTGCCACTCATGTGCCCTAGGAGAATTTCCCAGTCTCTCTAGGACGGGGACCTGATATACTTATGTTAAAATTTTAAGACCATACGTTTAAATACACATCACGCGCGCCATAATAACGCAGCGATACAAGATACGACTTCCGTTTAATAGCGCGTAGAACCATGAAGTGTGCAACAATCTGCCGCGGACGCGTAAATCACTCGATTAAATAGTATTTTTCACGGAAACCCGATTAATTGCCGTTTGCGTCACTGAAGACTTCACATTACTTAAACATGACGCCTCGCTAATATATGCAGTCAACATACTGTTTCACAACGGTATATCACTGACCTAGAGGTACTTTGGGATATCTGTAGTATTGAAACTACGTAGTATTGCATGCTGGTGTATGCTTTAAACCAGCGCGCTTACTTTCCTTCAAATGACGACAATATGCCTCTTGCGTGCGCATTTTGTGCGCCCGGCAAAATTGCCAAAATTCGCTAAGGCACACAAATGCATACATTAATTATAATCGGAGGAAAAATTTCAAATGCGTCATTCTTTCCCCCTGATTTCAATCAGAGGGTTTGAACTGTCTTCAATGCACCTTCCAAAGCATCCCCTTTTTCATCCAGCAACGCGGCTTCCCGAAGCCGTCTGAGCCAGTCTGAAGCGTCTTTTCGCCCTTTCAGCAGGGCAAGAGAGGATAAAACCCGGTCAAATTTGGAGTGACCGCGGATATGTGTATCTGAGTACCCCTTGATGAGACGGCGGCATTTGAGGATTTCGACGGCGAGCTTGTAGTCTGAATGGACTGTTTTGAGCGCAAGATCGCGCCAGCTTTGCAGGTGATCCGTCTCGATCTGATGGCGCAGGAAACTACGGCGCCACGGCTTTAAGCTGCTGATGAGCCAGAGACTTAGGAACCCGCGAATGGATCGGGTCCTGATGCGGCGGCCTTTGTTGACGCGCCTGTCCAGCCAGTTGAAGACTGCGGGCCGCGCTTCGATCCATCTGCCAAGCCGTGTTGGCAGCGTACCGCAGATTTCCTCCATGCGGGGGTGAAGATACTCAGTCAGCTCCAGTTGACTACCCGCCGCAGGGCCCACTTCCCGATGAACGCGTTGAAAGCGTGTTTTTTGCGTTTTTATGTCGGCGACCCGGATCGTGTCGTCATAACACATAGCATTTGCGATATACTTGGCTGCTGTTCGGGTCAGCTCCCAACTCTCATTTTCAGTGTCGCTGGCGAGCACGATTTCGAGGTAATTTATTCGTTCGTTCAGTTGCATCCGACCGATATTAACCAGAACGACTTCCATACTCGTGTGAGTTTTCGCATTTATCGTGAAACGCTTTCGCGTTTTTCGTGCGCCGCTTCATTTTTTCATTTCACCAGCACTTGCAATGTAAGGCAGCAGTGTCAGGTGGATGTAAACAGCCTGTCCGCGTGGCAGATCATTGCCCAGCTGACGAATAGCTTCAAAGAATGGCAGACCTTCAATGTCACCGACGGTACCGCCGATCTCGCAGAGCACGAAATCATAGCCTTCATTACCGTCCAGAACGAAGTTCTTGATCGCGTCAGTCACATGAGGAATCACCTGCACGGTACCACCCAGGTAATCACCACGGCGTTCTTTCGCGATAATGTCCTGATAAATGCGACCTGTAGTAATGTTGTCCTGCTTATTTGCCGGACGGCCAGTGAAACGCTCGTAGTGACCAAGATCCAGGTCAGTTTCAGCGCCATCATCGGTCACATAACACTCACCATGCTGGTAAGGGCTCATGGTACCTGGATCAACGTTCAAATAAGGATCGAGCTTACGAAGTCGCACCTTGTATCCGCGCGCTTGTAAAGCCGCACCAAGAGCTGCGGAGGCAAGTCCCTTCCCGAGAGAAGAAACAACACCACCGGTGATGAATATGTACCGTGCCATGGATCGCTACCACGTTAGAAAGGGCGGAATTTATCAGTGGGGAAGCAGCAGGGCTTCGAGTGGTGATGTTTGCCCTGTTGCTTGGTTCGGTTGTCAAAAGTCATATTAACTTTTAGGGAACAAACCAAGTTACGTGTTTTCGCATTTATCGTGAAACGCTTTCGCGTTTTTCGTCGCTTTTCATTCGGCTGCTTCTTTGAAGGTCACCGTGGTTGGATCTTCCTCGAGTTCGACCAAGCAGCTCCTCGCGCCGAAGTTGCGCCAGCCGCATGTTCTCGTCTTTGATCGGACCATAGCCGCGAATAGAATCAGGCAAATTGAGGAACTCACGCAGGAGACCGTAATTTGCTGTTCCCAGCTTTCCGCAAGCAAGACTTAGGTCATCGCGGTACTGTTTGATCAATGCACGTTCTTCCTTCCGTTCACGTGCATACCCAAACGGGTCAAGAGCCGTTCCACGCAAACCACGGAGTGAGACAAGCATTTCAAATGCCTTGAAAATCCACGGACCAAAGGCCCGCTTCTGCGGACGTCCAGTCTTCGGATCAGGCTTACTAGGCAAGAATGGCGGCGCCAGCATCAACTGCAACTCACCCGGATCTGCAAACTGTGCTTCCAGGTTCTTGCGGAACTCAGGCTCACTATAAAGACGCGCAACTTCGTACTCATCTTTGTAAGCCATCACCTTGTAAAGCATCTCAGCGGCAGTATGAGTAATCTCAAGAGAACCCGGACCAAACTCCTCATCCTTCGCACGGATCTCGGTGATCTTATCGAGATACTTATTGGCGTAGGACTTGTTCTGGTATGCCGTCAACTCCTTGGCAAAGAACGCAATCTTCTCATCCAACGTCATCACCGCAACAGCTTCCTGACGTGGAAGCGCTGCAAAGATAGCGTCTGGATTAGAGTAAAGAACACGACCTGCATGGAAGGCATTGATGTTCTTCTCAACCGCTGCACCATTCAATGAGATGGCATTTTCAATCGACTGTGCTGAGATTGGCAGTGTGCCAGCCTGATAAGCCAGACCGATCAGCATCATATTGGTGTAAATCGCATCACCAAGCAACTTCTCAGCAATGTTCGCCAGATCATGCGCTCTCAGATCAAGTGTACCCTGCTCAAGCGTCCGCTTCATCTTGTGCTCATCAAACGACAGCTGCTGCTTCATAACGAATTCTGAAGTCGGCGTGACGTTTGTGTTCACAAAACCATGCGTTCTGCTCTTGTGATAAAGCGACAGCTGTTCAGCCTTACTTGCAACCAGCATGTCACTCGCAATCAGCACATCCAACTGTGCAGGCGGAACACGTGGTCCCTCAATCGTGTCACTTGCTGCTGCAAAACGCACGTGAGAGGTCACAGGACCGCCCTTCTGAGCAAGTCCGGTCATATCCAGCGTAGATGCTTTGATTCCATCAATATGTGCTGCCATCGCAATAATAGCGGAGATGGTCGTCACCCCCATGCCACCGATACCAGCCACCAGCAGGTTGCGGGTATTCTCAAGCGATGGAAGCTGAACTTCAGGCAACTGCTTCACGTAGTCATCCAGCGCAAAGTCTGCTGGCTTGGCCTGACGCAGCTTGGAGCCCTTCACATAAACAAAGGATGGGCAGAAACCCTTCACACAGGAGAAGTCTTTGTTACAGGAAGACTGATTGATACGGCGTTTTTCACCAAACACCGTCTCAACAGGCTCAACGGAGAGACAGTTAGACTGTACAGAACAGTCACCACAGCCCTCACAGACACGATCATTGATGAACAAACGAAGATCCGGATCAGGATACAATCCTCTCTTCCGCCGACGACGCTTCTCAGCAGCACATGTCTGATCAAACACGATCGCCGAAACGCCTTTGAACTCCTTGAGTTCGTTCTGAACCTTCATCAGATCATCGCGGTGATGTACAGGCTCAGTCAGCGCCAGATCCTGACGCCCTTGATAATCATCGGGATGCTCGGAGAGCAAGACCACCCTCTCAACACCTTCAGCATGAAGCTGATTGAGAAGCTGAGGCACCGTCAGTGATCCATCAATCTCCTGACCACCTGTCATCGCAACAGCGTCGTTGTAAAGGATCTTGAAGGTAATTGGCACACGCGCCGCCACAGCCTGACGGATCGACAGAATGCCGGAGTGGAAATAGGTGCCGTCGCCCATATTCGCAAAAACATGCTCATCACGGGCAAAGTGCGCCTGTCCAACCCACAGCGAGCCCTCACCACCCATGGCGATCTGACCATCGGTCGTCCGGTCATTAATCTCGGTCATGGCATGACAGCCAATCCCCGGCATAGAGCAACCCTTCAGGCACCACGGTAGACGTGTTGTGCGGACAGCCAGAACAGAAGAACGGAGAACGAGCAGCAAGCTCACCATGTCCCTGCGCCCACATCTGCTGGCGCATCATGGAATCAGCAACAGACCGCATCTCGTCATTGATGTACTCCCGAGGCAGGAAGTTCATGATCACGCGGATCATCTCATCAATGGAAAGCTCCAGCACATCAGAGAGCAAAGGCTCACCCTGCGCATCCTTCTTTCCAAGGATCTGCGGCTGCTGGTCACTTGGCCAGTTGTAAGCGATCTCTTTGATCTGTGGTTCGATGAACGCACGCTTATGTTCAACAACCAGAATCTTCTCAACACCCGCGCGCAAAGCTGGAAAACGCTGTAGGCTCCAGCGGATAAGGCATACCCACCTTATAAACCGCAAGCCCGATCTCCTGGCTCGCCGATCCGTAATACCCATCAGACGCAGTGCCTGACACAGATCACGGAACGCCTTACCGGTCGCAACCATACCGATTCGAGGCTTCTGCGCACCATAGGCCACGTGATCCAGACGATTCGCTTTGGCATAAGCCAGAGCAGCTGGCATCCGAATATCACGCAGCAAGCGCTCCGTTTCCAGACGGTTGCCGAGCAGAAGAACCCGGTTCAACTCCGCATTCTTGCGTGGATCAAATGCAGCAGGGCGTGAGAACGCCAGAACGCTGCGGGTCTACAGAAACAACACCAGATGCATCCATCGTATCTGCAAGGCAAATCAATGCACTCCACAGACCGGTGTAACGCGAAATCTCAAACCCGTGCAAACCGAAATCCAGCACTTCCTGAATATCTGCAGGGTTGAGAACAGGGATTTCTGCGTGTTGGAAGAAAAACTCGCTTTGTGCCGGCAAAATGGAAGATTTTGCCAGATGATCATCGCCAGCAAGCGCCACAACACCGCCATTTGGGTCGGTTCCAGAAGCACTTGCCTGATGCAGCACATCTCCGGCTCTATCAACACCTGGTGCTTTCCGTACCAGATGCCGTAGACACCGTCGTAGGCAGAACCTTTTCCGTGCTGCCGAACTTTTTGCGATCCCCAAACCGCTGTTGCACCCAGTTCTTCATTCACTCCCGGTTGAAACTGAATATCCAGCGGATCAAGATATTGACGTGATCTTTGAAGCTCCGTGTCGTAGCCAGCGATTGGAGAACCGCGGTATCCTGAGATAAAACCGCCTGTTTTCAATCCGTTAGCTCGATCCAAACGACCGCGGTCCAACGCCAGTCGTACCAGTGCCTGAATACCGGTCAGGTAAACATTGCCTGTTTCAGCTGTGTATTTATCATGTAAGCTGATCGGTGGCACACTTACATTCATTCAATGAGCTCCTCTCCGGTGATGGTTTTGTTGCCCTCTACTCGTTCAGTTATCCAAGCCGATATTAACCTTCGGATTCTATCGTGTTTCCCTAGTTTTCGCATTTATCGTGAAACGCTTTCGCGTTTTTCGTGCGCCGCTTCACCTGGTCAATATGCCGGTGCGCCGCCACTTCAGAAACAACGGGCAAAGTCTCCGCCGAGTTGAGTGAATACGGTGGTCGCAGCCTTACCGCCATTGGCAGCGGCAGCCTGACTGAGCAGCTTGGCTACCGTATAGCCGCCAGCGAGCGAAAGTCCGACGGCTATATGGAAAATCAGTACCTGGGTCGTGATGACACGAACAATATTGATGAATCCGTACTGCGCGGTAAGCTGGCCTATTCTCCCAGTGACGATTTAAAACTCGGCCTCACCCTTTTCTACCTTGACGCCGATAACGGCTACGATGCCTTCTCTCTATACAATACCCGCAAGACCCTCTCCGACAAGCCCGGTCGGGACCAGCAGGAAAGCTGGGCTGGCGCTTTAACTGGGCAGTGGTCTGGTAACGAGAATTTCACTCTTGAAGCCACCCTAAGCCATGCCAATTCCGATACCGAATACGGATACGATGAGGACTGGAGCTATATCGGATTTCACCCTTTGGAATACAGCCAAACTGACAATTACCAGCGGGACAAAGACAACGCCAGCCTGGATTTACGCCTGCTCTCCACTGAAAGCTCCAAACTCTTTGCGGGGCGCACTAGCTGGGTACTGGGGGTTTATCATCGTAATGAGCAAGAAGACCTCCTGCAGACTTTCAGGAAAAACTAAAGGCACAAGCACGGAATACAGTTTTTTTAGCAGTGAGTTTGATACCAAAAACAGCGCTGTTTACGGACAGCTGAGCACCACACTAACCGACGCTTTCAACCTGATTACCGGGCTTCGCCTGGAAAAACGCAGCGCGGATTATTCTGATTCCTTCCACTAAGGCAGATAGTAATGAGGATTTGTGGGGTGGAAATATAACCCTGGAATATCATTATTCTGAAGACACGCTACTGTACGCCACCGTTTCACGCGGCTATAAGGCAGGGGGTGTGAACGGTGCGATCATCGCAGAGTTCGCGGGTAATGAAGAAACTTACAGGGAGATGTTCGAGTTCGATACAGAGCATTTGCTTAACTACGAACTCGGCGCCAAAGGCAACTGGCTGGATAACCGCCTACAGGCGCAGCTAGCAGCTTTCTACCAAGACCGCAGCGATGTTCAAGCCAAACAATCACTCTTTAATCCAGAAAGTAAAAAGTTTAGGGAATACCTGGGTAATGCAGCAGGTGGTGAAACTTACGGCTTTGAGGCGGAAATAAATTTCCAAGCCACGGATACTGTGCGCCTCTTCGCTTCTGCAGGCTGGCTAAACGCCGAGTTTGAAAACTTTATAAGCAGTACACACGTAGATACAGAGAAGGATAAAGAAACCGGCACGGTACTACCGGTAAATCTGGATGGGCGTGATGTCGCTCATGCGCCAAGCTATCAGTTCTTCACTGGCACCGAGATTGATCTCACTACCCACTGGGTACTGCGTCTGGAATTGGAAGGCAAGGATGAGTTTTACTTCTCTAATAGCCACAATGAAAAATCCACGGCCTACGAATTGGTTAACGCCCACTTTTACTGCCTATACTTGGTTCAGTTGTCAAAAACGATGTCACTGATCATTTGAAGCCATTTTTTTCGCATTTATCGTGAAACGCTTTCGCGTTTTTCGTGCGCACTTCACATATGATTTGAAGGTGCGGCCGCTGATTTTCTCGCGCATCGCCAATAACAGGTAGACAAGGGCGAGAGAACAACAGCTGCCACTTCCCAAAGAGACATGGCTTCAATTGAGGTGAGCAGAATTTCTAGGAACTCTGAGTTAAGCATGGGGTTTTGCGGGGCTAGGTCGCCATCAATAAATTTACAAACAAAAATAGCGCGTCCAAACTGCTCATAGGATTTGCGCATTTCTATTTAGAACATCCATTAGCAAATCATATTCGCCAAATACCTGAGTGCTCATAGTGTTAGTGATTACTCTCAGGCCTGAATGGCTATTCAGGCGTTCAATAAAGGCTCGAATACTGGGTATGTACTCATCTTTAAGAGGGTACATGCTGATTTCTGCGGAGAGCTGCATAGCTTGCTCATTATACACCGAGATCCCGGGGGTAACTATCCTTGGCTCTTATCTATCCAGCCCCGATTAAGTCCGTGAATTATCAGATAGCTATGTATCTGATAATTCACGGGCGTTAACCATTGGCTATTTGCTAAATTACAAGGTGTCCTATTAGAAAGTATAAGTACGGGTTCTACCCGGCAATACGTGGTTCACCCTGTTGATAATAAGCCTCTGAGGTATAGCCATTAACTGGGTTATTTCCGAAATAAAAGCCTCTGGTATAGTAATTTTCCTCACCTGTCAGGTTTCTACCCCATAGAGAGACTTCCCCAGTTATCAAGCCTATAGGTGAGGCGGGCGTTAACCAATTCGTAGGCCGTGGATTTTTCATTGTGGCTATTAGAGAAGTAAAACTCATCCTTGCCTCCAATTCCAGACGCAGTACCCAGTGGGTAGTGAGATCAACTCCTCGGTGCCAGTGAAGAACTGATAGCTTGGCGCATGAGCGACATCACGCCCATCCAGATTTACCGGTAGTACCGTGCCGGTTTCTTTATCTCTTCTCTGTATCTACGTGTGTACTGCTTATAAAGTTTTCAAACTCAGCATTAGCCAGCCTGCAGAAGCGAAGAGGCGCACAGTATCCGTGGCTTGGAAATTTATTTCCGCCTCAAAGCCGTAAGTTTCACCACCTGCTGCATTACCCCTAAACTTTTTACTTTCTGGATTAAAGAGTGATTGTTTGGCTTGAACATCGCTGCGGTCTTGGTAGAAAGCTGCTGACTGCGCCTGTAGGCGGTTATCCAGCCAGTTGCCTTTGGCGCCGAGTTCGTAGTTAAGCAAATGCTCTGTATCGAAGCTCGAACATCTCCCCTGTAAGTTTCTTCATTACCCGCGAACTCTGCGATGATCGCACCGTTCACACCCCCTGCCTTATAGCCGCGTGAAACGGTGGCGTACAGTAGCGTGTCTTCAGAATAATGATATTCCAGGGTTATATTTCCACCCCACAAATCCTCATTACTATCTGCCTTAGTGGAATAGGAATCAGAATAATCCGCGCTGCGTTTTTCCAGGCGAAGCCCGGTAATCAGGTTGAAAGCGTCGGTTAGTGTGGTGCTCAGCTGTCCCGTAAACAGCGCTGTTTTTGGTATCAAACTCACTGCTAAAAAAACTGTATTCCGTGCTTGTGCCTTTAGTTTTTCCTGAAGTCTGCAGGAGGTCTTCTTGCTCATTACGATGATAAACCCCCCAGTACCCAGCTAGTGCGCCCCGCAAAGAGTTTGGAGCTTTCAGTGGAGAGCAGGCGTAAATCCAGGCTGGCGTTGTCTTTGTCCCGCTGGTAATTGTCAGTTTGGCTGTATTCCAAAGGGTGAAATCCGATATAGCTCCAGTCCTTCATCGTATCCGTATTCGGTATCGGAATTGGCATGGCTTAGGGTGGCTTCACAGAGTGAAATTCTCGTTACCAGACCACTGCCCAGTTAAAGCGCCAGCCCAGCTTTCCTGCTGGTCCCGACCGGGCTTGTCGGAGAGGGTCTTGCGGGTATTGTATAGAGAGAAGGCATCGTAGCCGTTATCGGCGTCAAGGTAGAAAAGGGTGAGGCCGAGTTTTAAATCGTCACTGGGAGAATAGGCCAGCTTACCGCGCAGTACGGATTCATCAATATTGTTCGTGTCATCACGACCCAGGTACTGATTTTCCGTATCGCCGTCGGAGTTCGCTGGCGGCTCCATACGGTAGCCAAGCTGCTCAGTCAGGCTGCCGCTGCCAATGGCGGTAAGGCTGCGACCACCGTATTCACTCAACTCGGCGGAGACTTTGCCAGTTGTTTCTGAAGTGGGCGCGGCGCTGGTTTTGCCCTGTACTTCGTTGGGTTGTACAAACCGGTCGTTTAACCGTGTTACCGTGGGAATGAATCCTTGTTTTCACATTTATCGTGAAACGCTTTCGCGTTTTTCGTGCGCCGCTTCAGCGGTTTCATCAGTGTAGCCGTTCTTGAAGAGGAAGCCATCGGTTACGATCAGCGCACGTTTTTTGCCTTCAAGGTCACCCAGTGCGATTGGCAGACAACCGCGACGGAAGTAGATGGATTCAGGCAGTTTGTGCCACAACATATTTTCTGCTCGCTTCGCAACGGTCTTCTTATTGATCAGGTGCTTCGGACCAACGTTCTCACTGATGGAGTTACCACCCCAAGAGCCGCAGCCCAGGGTCAGAGATGGAGCGAGAGAGAAGTTGTAAAGGTCACCGATACCGCCGTGAGATGCTGGGGAGTTGACCAGAATACGCGCGGTCTTCATGCGACGGCCAAACTCTTTGACGCGGTCTTCGCAGCGGTCCTGATCTGTATAGAATACAGAGGTGTGACCGATACCGCCCATGGCAACCAGCTTCTCAGCAATGTCGCAAGCCGCATCAAAATCTTTGGCTTTGTACATTGCCAGAGTTGGAGACAGTTTTTCGTGGGCGAATGCTTCTGCTTCGCTTGCTTCTGTCACTTCACCGATCAGGATTTTGGTGTCAGCAGGAACTTTCACGCCAGCCATTTCAGCGATTTTTGGAGCAGGCTGACCAACGATTGCTGCGTTGAGCGCACCGTTCTTCAGCAGAACATCCTTCACAGCCTGAAGCTCTTTGCCTTTCAGGATGTAACCTTTGTGGGTTGAGAAGCGTTCTTTCACCTGTTCGTAGATGTCTTCTACAACGATGACAGACTGCTCAGATGCACAGATCACACCGTTGTCAAAGGTTTTAGACATCAGCACAGATGCGACCATACGTTTTACGTCTGCAAACTCGTCTACGACCACAGGTGTGTTACCCGCACCCACGCCGATTGCCGGCTTACCAGAAGAATAAGCAGCCTTCACCATGCCCGGACCACCGGTCGCGAGGATAAGGTTGATTTCTTCATGGGTCATCAGGGCATTGGAGAGTTCAACAGTTGGAACGTCAATCCAGCCAATGATGTCTTTTGGAGCGCCTGCTTTGATTGCAGCTTCGAGGACGATGCGTGCGGCCTCGTTGGTTGCAAGCTTGGCGCGTGGGTGCGGGCTAAAGATAATGCCGTTGCGAGTCTTCAAAGAGATGAGTGCTTTAAAGATCGCGGTAGAAGTTGGGTTTGTTGTTGGAACGATACCGCAGATGATGCCTGTCGGTTCTGCAATGGTGATTGTTCCGAAAGTTTCATCTTCAGACAGGATACCGCAGGTCTGCTCATCCTTGTACTTGTTATAGATGTACTCAGATGCGAACTGGTTTTTGATAACCTTGTCTTCCATGACGCCCATACCGGTTTCTTCAACCGCCATGCGGGAGAGCGGGATACGGGCATCGGCAGCGGCCAGTGCTGCTGCGCGGAAGATCTTATCTACCTGTTCCTGAGTGTATGTTGCGTAGATTTGTTGTGCTTTTTTAACCCGAGCAACAAGGGCGTCTAATTCTTCGCGATTAGTGACAGGCATTTTCTTCTCCGTAGGCAAGAACCGAAGCAGAAACGTGACAGACTATCGGTATTTGTCACAAAACAGTTCAGGGGAGGAAGCTGCTCTTCTGTTCGACACAGATATTATTGGGTCACATTCTACTTTAGGCGCATGACATAAGTCAAAAATCAGAGATATATGAATAGGATGTCATAAAACTCGACTGTTGGAAGGCCACTTTTAAGACTGATTTTGTAATGAGGCGCTAACTTGTCATTTATTGCATAGCATTGCATACAGTTTCAGACACCCTAAACTGTGATATTCTATTTTTATTTCAGATAGTTAAGTAGAGACGCAAAGGCACCTTTGGAGATACATTTCAGCGTCATTGACTTTTAGGACAAGTCAGCTGACCTAAACTGCGACAAAGTCGCATACCGCCAATATTTTACCGGTAATTTCACCTAGTGCTTGTGAATAGTGCGCTCCGGATGCAGAAAACACGAAGATACACGTATGTAATGTGACTCATTTTTACAAATTCAGTGAGTCTGGCGTGTAATTACGGATTACAGATCCCAGAACGGGCAGGATGCGGTGAAGGTGTTGTACTCACCACCGATTGGGTGTCGTAGTTCCAGCGTTTGAGCATGAAGATGCAGGCGCTCAGAGAAAGACAGTGCCTCGCCCTCCGCATAGAAGCGATCCCCCACGATCGGGTGCCCCAACTCTAGCATGTGCACACGGAGCTGGTGGGAGCGTCCGGTGACCGGCATGAGCTTAACCAGGGTTGTTTGCTCTTCGCGGTTGATGACGTCCCATTTGGTGAGAGCAGAGCGGCCTAGTTCATGATCCACCATCTGCTTAGGACGGTTTGGCCAATCGCAGCGAAGAGGTAGATCAACCTCCCCCTCATCATCTCTCAGCTGGCCCCATACACGCGCAATATAGGTTTTGCGTGTCATGCGCTTTTCGAACTGCAGGCCCACATGGCGGTGTGCATCCTTGTTCATAGCCATGACAAGTAAGCCGGAGGTGTCCATGTCCAGCCGGTGGATGGTGGTCGCTGTTGGGTAGATTGACTGCGCGCGGGTTTCCAGACAATCCTTATGCTCTTCCGCACGGCCCGGTACACTGAGTAGCCCGCTTGGCTTGTTAAGCACCAGCAGTTGCTCATCCTGATGGACAACATCAAGGAATGGCTCCATGGGCGGCGTGTATATGAAAGGGGCGCTAGGACTGTTGTTCATGGGGCGCTTATAGCGGCTTACCTGCAAACGTCAACGCATGTCCTTCCGTCTATGTTGCGCTGCCTGAGAGCTGCCCCATATATCGTGCAGTATTCTATATTGATGAGGTTCCTATGATTGGCAATTTTCTTTCTGAGTTTGAAAAGGTCACTGATTACTGGTCGCCGCGTGTCGTGGCGCAGGTGAACGATCAGTACGTCAAAGTCGCTAAGATCAAAGGAGATCTCACCTGGCATAAACACGATGATGAGGATGAGCTGTTCTACGTCGTGCAAGGTAGCGTCACTATTGAATATGAAGGTGAAGCGGTGACACTCAACAAAGGTGACTTTCACGTGGTGCCAAAGGGAAAGATGCATAACCCTGTTGCAGAAGAAGAATGCTGGATTGTGCTGGTGGAACCGGTTGCAACAAAGCACACTGGTGATGTGGTGACTGAGAAGACAAAATCACTGGAAGATCAGTTGGCATAACGCCCCTACTAAGGCAGCATGGGTAATCTGGAATAAGCGGAATCTGATCTCTTTACATTGAAGGCATGCTGGATTACGCTTACGTTAACAAGATGCCTGATGCGTAATACGTAGTGCGCTATGTAAACACTTTAGGCATCTGCCTGACTTTCGCAAACACTGTAATTTAGCAGATGGAGGGAACAAATATGAGCATGGAAGCAATTTTGAATGACCTGAAAGGCCGCGTTGAGTCCAGCGACTTTGACAGCTCAATCAAGTTTGACTGCGGTGACGAAGGTATTCTTGTGATTGATGGTAACTCCATCTCCACAGACAACCAGGACGTAGATTGCACAATCGGCGTTTCCTTCGAAGATCTGCAGTCCCTGATCGCTGGCGATCTGGACCCAACTGCTGCATTCATGCAGGGCAAGTTCACCATTGATGGTGACATGAGCGTTGCAATGAAACTGAGCCAGCTGATCTAACAACAGCTGCGACGAGATTGTGCATTCGGGCCGCGCGCCCGGATGCCTCCATAGACGAAAGTCTACAAAGCTTCTTGCACTCTTTGCTCGAAAAGTTGCTGCAGAAACATCGCCCAGTGCTCGATGTAGGCCTGCTTATCTTCCTCTCTCATAAACAGACCATCCGACGTAATCAGACCCGTCATCATCTGACGTGATGCTGTAATCAGCGTGCGCGCTGTTGCCTGACTGATCTGATCACTCTCAAAGATTGCCAGAATTCGATCGTCGGTGACTTTTGCGAAGTTGTCGAAGGTGGGTTTGATGCGGCGGCGCAACGTATCTTCTGTTCGCGCTGCAACAAGAATTTCCATCATGGTGAGGTACTCAGGAGAGTTCGCCTGATTCGTCCACCATTTGATAGTTAGCTCAGAAATTCTGCTTTTATCCTCACCGATTTCGTTCAACCACTCCAAAGTTAGCCGAACTGATTTAGCGAGCAATCTTTCCAGAACGAAGACCATCAGATCTTCTTTAGTCGGGAAATGATGCTGCAGCGCACCCTGCGAAAATCTCGTCTTTTCCGTAATTTTCTTAATAGATGCACGGTGATAGCCAAATTCGTGCAAACAACTGATAGCGGCAAGGAGGATCTCCTTACGCATACGATCACTCTTCTCTGCCTGAGTAGATTTTCGCGTTTCGCCGGTATCTTGAAAAATATTTTTCATAGTGCCTCACATCAACGCTTGTAAAAAAACCATATGCATGTATTTTTTTCAAGAGATACGACGAAACACGTAGTGCATAGTTTAGGGAGGAGAAATTATGTATCGGGAGCGTCAGTCCACTGTTGGAACCCTAAGGGAGAAGGTTTCCATGCACACTGTTATTATTGGTGATCCACATCCGGCATTTTCCAGAGCACTTGCGAGCATCTACTCAAATGAGTGCCACGGCGTAAATGTACTTGTGACGAAGAGCTTTTCCGAGTTGCAGACTTGGGTAGAACTTCACCCTTCCGCAGTGGTACTTGTGAACCCTCGGATGAAGGGGGCACCAGGTCTCAGCACAGCATCTACGCTTCTGGAGACCTATGAGATTTCCAGCCTTGTTATGTTGCTTGAGCAGGATAACCCGGGCCTTTCCGAGTACTTCATCGCTCGCGGCGCAACCGCAGCAGTGCCTAAAACCGCTGACTTCTCAGTGTTCAAAGCTGTTCTGACTGGTGGCACCGTTGAAGTGACAACTGAAGCAGAAGATGCGCAGAACGCGTTTGGCATCGACTTCTATGAAGGTCTTGCGAACCTGACACGCCGTCAGGCCACCATTTTGACCTATCTGAAAGAAGGCAAGCTGAACAAGCAGATCGCGCATGAGCTCGGCATCTCCGAAGCGACCGTGAAGCATCACGTTTCTGCGCTGCTGAGCACTCTGGGCTTCTATTCCCGCTCTCAGTTGGTGGCCATGATCAACGAGCTTGGCATCAACGTGGATTATCGTGGTGGCAACCGTAAAGCGGCCCGCGCGAAGACCAACTCACGTCGTGTGGCCAATGGCTACAAGATCGCCGGTGCCGGCGCTGGTGTGACACCAGCTTCCGCGCTGCAGCCGACATATGTTGCGGCTCCTTAAACCAAACTGACACACCCTGTGGCGAGAATGTCGCTCCCTCGCCGCAGTGTATTCTCCTTCCTTTTGCGGGCGTTACAGCAACGACAAGTCCAACAGTTGACGTTGCTGTAGCGCTCTTGCCACAGCAAGCAGATTGTTTCTTCAGATTGACTGTTTGCGCTCTACACGCACTTGCCGTTACGTCAATTTTTCCTCATTATTGATTTTGCAGGCTCCCAAGGCCGGGCTTCAATCTTTAAGAGGACTAGGAAACTGTGCAGCCAAGCGATTTTGCCAGTTTGAGCGACCTTGAGGTCATTTGGAGCGATCACGGCGGAACCTGTCCGATCCCCACACGCACTCTTGTTGCTTCCGATTTGCTGTTGAGCATCGGCCCTTCACCTGACAGAGAGTTTGATCAGACGTTCCAGCGCATCTCCGGCGCACTTGTGCTTGCCTATGGAGATCCGCTGTACAACGGTGGTCTGCGGATTGTTGATGAGGTTGCTGAGCCAGAGCAAAGCCAGTTGAGCCTTGTGTTTTCCTCCAAACACCAGGGGCATTTCAACACGGTCAGCCATGAAGCCTTCTACAACAATGAGAATGCGCTTTATGTGCCGTTCCGAAATCTCAGCGAAGTGCATCCAGAAGATGATATTGAAAGCCTGTTCGGGGACTATTCACCGGGTATCTTCCTCAGATATGTGGTGAGCGAGCGTACGCGGTCATTCCCGGATATGCTGGCGCGGCTTGCTGAGCGAGCAACTGGGCTACAGGTGTGTAGCAAAAACCGGTCTTTGCTTTTCTCCAGCCTGTCAGAGCTTCGGCGTAAGTTGCCCAGTGATCTTATTCTGGTTGATGGAAGTGGGTTTGGCGGACAGCCAGCTTCACGGCAGCAGAAGAAGCCCCTGCTCTACACGACCAACTGGATTTCCCGAGAGCTGATTGAACCGTCAGAGCTGCATCATACTGAGAGTGAGGTGCCAAGTCTGTTTGATCTTAGGCGCCGGTTCTCACTCAGTTCCTGAGGTGTCTTCCGATTTTTCCTGACAAGACGCGCAGGTGCCTTTGATCTCGATGGAAGTTGATTTGGCATCGAAGCCGTTTGCGCTGGCCCAGCCGCTCAGGATTTCAGCCACATCATTATCCGCAAACTCCAGAGCTTTGCCGCAGGTTTCGCAGATGGCGAAGCCAACCATCTCGACTGCGTGGCAAGCTGGGTGAGCACAGGCAACAAAAGCGTTCATGCTCTCAAGGCGGTGTACCAAGCCAAGACCGATAAGTTTGTCGAGAGCACGATAGACCTGCAATGGAGCGCGAAGTCCCTCAGTCCGGAGCTGGTCCAGAATAGAGTATGCGCTCATCGGTGCATCTGAAGCACACAGCAGATCCAGAACCAGACGCTGATTTTTCGTGAGCTTCACTTCTGCAGTTGCCATTGCCACTTCTTTCACCCTATTGCCCTCGCTCCTTTCCCAATACCCCGTTTAGGAGGCGAGATGCAAACAATGATAGCAGAAATAAACACAGGCTGGCCACGACGATAGACGGACCTGAAGCGCTGTCAAACTGCAATGAGCCTTCCAGCCCCAGAACAACACTCGCAACACCAATGACTGAGGATGCAGCCGCCATCTGCTCTGGTGTTCTTGCGAACCAACGTGCAGTTGCCGCGGGAATGATCAGCAGAGCGGTGATGAGCAGAACACCGACGATCTTCATCGCGATGGCAATGATGGCGGCCATCATGACCATGAAGATGAGCTGCGTCAGGTCTGGATTGAAACCTTCTGCCTCTGCCAGTTCACGGTTGACTGTTGAAGCCAGCAAAGGGCGCCAGAGGAAGTACATCAGGCCAAGGATGACTGCTGCGCATGCGTAAATGGCGATCACGTCTTCATTGCCAACAGCGAGGATGTCTCCGAAGAGCAGCGAGAGCAGATCAAACCGCACGTGGCTCATAAAGGCGATCAGCACCATACCGAGCGCCAGAGCGGAGTGGGAAAGCAATCCCAGCAGCGCATCTGTTGAAAGCGAGCCTCGCTTTTGCAGTTTACTGTAGGTCTACTGGTTGGGGTTTCAAGCCGTTTTAACTTTCTCGCAAAGGCAGAAAGTAGTCGTTTTCGCATTTATCGTGAAACGCTTTCGCGTTTTTCGTGCGCCGCTTCAGAACAAAGATGACATGGTCCTTCCCGGTTGGCCGCTTGCTCGGCTCCAGAGCTGAGGGTCCATGTCACGTTCTTCCTCTGTTGGCTTTCAGTAGCGATTCGCGGCCTATTCCAATGGTGGATGGCCCGCAGCCATCGACAACCTATGTTTTGTTCTGGCGCTTTTTGCCTGTGTCGTTGCGCATGAATTCGGTCATGCACTCATGGCGCGGCGGTATGGCATTCGAACACCCGATATCACGCTGCTGCCAATTGGCGGTCTTGCCGGCTGGAACGTATGCTGCGGAAAAACCGATGCAAGAGGTTCTGGTGGCGCTTACCCGGCCTGGCTGGGACGCATTTTTTGCCTAACATTGGTAATTTTTTTTTTTTTTAGCCGGGGATGTCGCTGCTAAACAGTTCTATGAATTGGGTGTTTAACCAGAACGACTTCCATACTCGTGTGAGTTTTCGCATTTATCGTGAAACGCTTTCGCGTTTTTCGTGCGCCGCTTCACTGGGGATCAACAGAAAGCCAAGGGCGAAGAAGGCGAAGAGTGGGACGGCGTACGCAACTATCAGGCTCGCAACTTCATGCGCGATATGAAGATCGGCGACCGCGGCTTCTTCTATCACTCCAACATCGGCAAGGAAGTTGTCGGCATCGTTGAGGTGTGCGCACTGGCTCACCCGGATTCCACAACCGATGACCCACGCTGGGAATGCGTGGATATCAAAGCCGTCAAAGACCTCCCGCAGACTGTCACACTCGCGCAGGTAAAAGCCGAAGAGCGTCTGTCCGACATGGCTCTCGTCACCTCCATGCGCCTCTCTGTTCAGCCGGTAAAGCCGGAAGAGTGGGCTGTGGTTCTGGAAATGGCAGGCATGGACCCATCCGAGGTCTGATCTCACGATGACAATCACGGATCGGCGCAAGTTCATTCTGGAACAGACACGCATTCACCCTGTTCCTCATGCGCCGTCCATCTCTCTTCACCTCGCTGACGAAAGCGTCGACCTATGGCGCATGGGGAAGAAGAGCTTGAAGAGCTCGGTGTCCCCTCCCCCTTCTGGGCGTTCGCATGGGCAGGCGGACAAGCGCTAGCACGGTACATTCTCGACAACCCAGAAGTGGTCCAGGGCAAGCACATCCTAGACTTTGCCAGCGGCTCTGGCCTTGTTGCCATTGCCGCGATGAAAGCCGGAGCAGCCTCTGCAGTTGCAGCGGACATCGACGCCTTTGCTTCCGATGCCGCACTTATCAACGCAGCACAAAACCATGTCACAATTAAAGTCACAGCAGAAGACCTGCTTGAAAGCAAGCTGGATGGGTATGACCTGATCTGCTGCGGTGATGTCTTCTACGACCCGGATATGACATCAAAGGTGCTAAGTTGGTTAGATGCAAACCAGAGAGCAGAGCCGATCCCAGTTTTGGTTGGAGATCCTCAACGCTCTTACTTTCCCACCTCACGGCTTAAACACCTTCAAACCTACGAAATTCCGGTTCAACGAGAGCTGGAAGATAATGAAACCAAGAAGACCTCCGTCTACGCGTTTGTATGATCAGGGGTATACTCCCAAAATCTAATACACCGAATAATTGAATTTAATTAACAGTAGAACTAATATTCCATTGTCGATAATAGCCACTATGTTGTCATGGAAGATCTGCAACAACTGCTCATCAACCGGATGTACTCAACCGTTGTCACCGGTAAGGGCCTGGACGATATTCTGGCACCAATCGCCGAGAAATACCCGGATTTGCCCGTCACATTCCAGGTCCAATGCCTCACGCAAAACAACTACTATCACTTCTCGGCTCTCAACGTAGACAGTGCCTACAACGAGCTTATTGCTGAATTTATCCAGTTCAATCCTTTTCCTAAACTGCTTCAATCCGTTAGTTCTGATCAACTAGTTTACTCGGAACGCTTCCTGACCCAACAACAGCTGGAGCAGAACGAATTTTACAACAACGTCCTCAAAGGCCGGGACAACCTCAACCGCTCACGCGGGTTCCACCTACACAGACAAGGCTCTGATGTTGCACTCGCCGCAGTCACAATGCCCGCCCGCTTTCAGGGCACGGAAGACGAAGAACTCTGTAATCTGCTGGAACGAATTCAGCCGCACTATCAAAACGCCTTCTCCCTGTTTCTCAAACTGGAAGCAAAAAAGAGAAACGTAGACCAACACACATTCTGGCTGGAGCAGATCCCCTCCGCCGCCTTCATTCTGGACCACGGCTTCCACATAGCCCTCAGCAATCAAAAAGGCCGCACACTGCTGCAAAAGAGCCGGTTCCTTTACGCCGATAGAAGCAACAACCTCGCAACCAACCATCGGATGTACACCAACAATCTGGAGAACCTTCTCCTCCAATGCAGAACTCAAAAAGTCCCGGTTGGTCCCTTCCCTTTGGGATGTGAAACCCCAACTCAACCGCTGATTTCCTACGTTCCACTGACAGTGTTGGAACAAGACACCAACGACGTAGAACCCTTCTTGAAGAACTGGAGCCCGGTTCTCGCGGTCATCCTCGATCCAACCGACCATCCAGTTTCAAAGGAGATGCTTATTCAGAAAATCTGGGGTGCAACCAACCGCGAGGCAGACATCGCCCAAATGCTGATCCGAGGCTTTTCTCTGAAGGAAACCGCAAGCACCCTCAAAATGAGCTACAACACCGCCCGCAACCACATCGCGGGACTAACAAGCAAAGCAGACATGAAGTCACAAAGTGAGCTGATCTCCTCTCTTACCGCCACACTCTCCCGCATGCCTGAGACAGTAAGAGCCCCAGCCCCTACCGATTAGGCCGGCTCACTTCCTCATAAAACTGAGCCAGTGACGTGACATTGGCGCCAGTCTGATAAGGAGACGTCAAAGCACATTCAACAATCACAGTTCGCTTATCGACCTGAAGGGAAAAATCACTCGTCAACGGCCACAAGCTCCAGCTGTCCCGCAACGAGTTATAGCGCAGCGAGGTTCCGTAGAGCCCTCCATTCACAAGGAGATTGATCGAAATGCTGCGACGAAAATCATAGGGAACCGTTTCAAACTCAGATTGAGCGGGCAACAGACTGACATATCGGTGGGCTTTATTGAGAAACATCCATTGCTGTTTCTCCTCTGTGACATTGCGAAAAACACTCCGATAGATCGCCATACTGCCTCGCTACTGCTGCTGTTAAAACCGGTGCAATATGTGACCTGACGTCAGCCATAACTTAGCGTGATTAAGGTGTCTTTAGGTTAGTTAAGGAGCTTCAATCGCAGTTCATTTAATTTTACTCAACTGACCCTTTTGCGAGTGATTTGCTCTTGCAATATTTCACTGCACTAGGCCAAAGTGAGGTTCATTTTCTAATTTCAATAAGAATCCGAAGTTTTTAGGGAGCGCTCCAATGCCAACCATCAATCGTCTTGCGGAAATGCACGATGAAATCACCGCATGGCGCCGTGATTTTCATGAGTATCCTGAAGTCCTTTATGAAACTCATCGCACAGCAGCAAAAGTAGCCGAGATCCTGCAAGAGATCGGCGTTGATGAAGTTACTACAGGTGTTGGCCGTACGGGCGTAGTCGGCGTTATCAAAGGCCGCAACGGCGGCGCAGGCAAATCCATCGCCCTGCGTGCTGATATGGATGCGCTTCCTATGTCCGAAGAAACCGGCAAAGAGTACACCTCCAAAAACGAAGGTGCCATGCACGCCTGTGGTCATGACGGGCACACCGCAATGCTGCTTGGTACTGCAAAATACCTTGCCGAAACCCGCAACTTCGACGGCACAGTTATCCTCGTGTTCCAGCCGGCTGAAGAAGGCGGCGCTGGCGCAAAAGCAATGATGGACGACGGCCTGTTCACCCGCTGGAATGTCGATGAGATCTACGGCCTGCACAACCAGCCTGGCACTCCAATCGACCACTTTGCAACCCGCTCAGGCCCGCTGATGGCGTCAACCGACGAGTTCACCATCACCGTAAAAGGCATCGGCGGCCACGCAGCGTATCCGCACAACACAATCGACCCTGTTGTCGTTGGCTCTCAGATCGTCTCCGCCCTGCAGTCCATCGCTTCCCGTAACGTTGGCCCTCTGCAGTCCATCGTGATCTCTGTAACCTTCTTCCAGGCAGGTACCGCCTACAACATCATCCCTGATACAGCGAAACTCGGCGGCACTATCCGCACGCTCAATCAGGATGTCCGCAAACAGGCTGCTGAGCGTGTCAAACAGGTTGTCGAAGGCGTATGTGCAGCAAACGGTGCTGGCGTGAACTTCGAGTTCAACGATGGTTACCCATCTACCTCAAACCATCCGGAACAGACCAAGTTCGCAACCCAGATTGCAGCCGAAATCGCAGGCAGCGCGGATAAGGTGGACGAGAACATCGAACCAACCATGGGCGGCGAAGACTTCGCTTACTATCTGGAAGAAAAGCCAGGCGCGTTCATCTTCCTCGGCAACGGCGATACCGCAGGGCTGCACCATCCGAAATATGACTTCAACGACGAAGCCATTCCATATGGTTGTTCCTATTTTATTAAACTGGTTGAAACCGCAATGCCTGCAACTTAAAATGCACATTGCAATTTATGGGGCCTCGGATTTATCCGAGGCTTCTCTATATTAAAAATATTCAGGCCATTACCGTGCAGATATCCAAGCAAGCTATTGAAGTCGCTCACAAACGAATTCAGAAGTACATCCGCAAAACACCATCTATTGTAAGCGGTAACGGTACCTTCGGCCTGAAATACTCCATCTCTTTGAAGCTCGAGCATCTGCAACACTCAGGCTCATTCAAAGCCCGTGGAGCATTCAACTCATTACTAAACAACACAATCCCGGAGGCTGGCATCGCCGCAGCATCCGGTGGCAACCATGGTGCCGCAGTAGCATGTGCCGCCCACGCTCTTGGATTGAAAGCCAAGATCTTCGTGCCTGAGATCTCCAATCCGGCCAAGATCGACAAAATCCGCAGCTTCGGGGCTGACGTTCACGTTGAAGGCGCAGCATACGCAGATGCGGCAGCCCTGTGTTCAGAATACCAGCAGCAAACTGGCGCAATCGACATCCACCCATACGACGCTGTTGACACCATCAACGGTCAAGGAACCGTCGCACTGGAATGGGCTGAGCAAAGCCCGGATCTCGACACCATCCTCGTGGCTGTCGGTGGCGGCGGCCTTGCGGCAGGTGTTGCAAGCTACTACGCCAACAGCCCAACCAAAATCGTCGCCGTCGAACCTTATGGCTCCTGCTCCATGCACGCAGCGCTCAAAGCTGGCGAACCGGTAGACGTCAAACTCGATAGCATCGCAGCAAACGCTCTTGGCGCAAAACGGTGCGGCACCTTCCCGTTTGAAGTTGCGCAGAGCCACATCGCAGAATCCATTCTGGTCGAAGACGACGCCATCCTGGCAGCGCAACGCCGCCTCTGGAGAGAGATGCAGCTCGTCGTTGAACCGGGTGGTGCAACTGCCCTCGCAGCTTTGATCTCCGGCGTCTACAAACCAGCAGAAGGCGAGCGCATCGGCGTGCTGCTCTGCGGTGGCAACGCTGAGCTCCTTCAGGTCAACAACACCCTGTCTGGCCGATAAAAGAAAAGCGGTACCACCGTCAGATGGTACCGCTCTCAAAAATTCCTTAAAGAACCTTGCGCAGGAAGCTGCGGGTTCTTGGGTCATCCGGGCTGGTGAAGATCTTCTCAGGCGGCCCTTGTTCAACAATACGCCCGCTTTCCATAAACAGAACGCGATCTGCAATCTCTTTTGCAAACGCCATCTCGTGTGTCACGATCAGCATGGTCTGGTGAGCCTGCGCAACCCGCGTCAGCAACTGCAGCACCTCATCCACCCATTCAGGATCCAGTGCAGAAGTCGGCTCATCCACCAGCATCAACTCAGAGTTTTTGTTGTGCATCTACTTCGTCGGTTGTCCGCAAAGCGGTGTTTAACCTTCTCGCAAAGGCAGAAAGTAGTCGTTTTCGCATTTATCGTGAAACGCTTTCGCGTTTTTCGTCGCTTTTCACTCAGCCGGTTCCGCAATAATTGATCTGCGGTCAGGATCTCGCTGAACAGCGCGACCGCAAGGGCATTGGTTTCGTCAGTCATGGTACGGGTCTCGATCAGGGCCCGTCAAAGGGACGGACATGTGTCAGCGAGGGTACGCGTCGGCGCGCCTCTGTCACAGAACTATCATCCAGATCGAAAAAGTGAATGCCGGTCTCGGTCCCTGCGTCGATCAGCACCTCTCCCCAAGGGGCGACAACCATGCTGTGGCCATAGGTATAACGCGTCTTTCCACGCGTCATGGGATGCTCGCCGGTTTGCGCAGGCGCAATCACCCAACACCCGTTTTCTATGGCCCGGGCACACAGCAACGATTGCCCAATGCGCAGCACCCGTGACCGGAGAAAACACCGCCGGAACCGTCAAAATGCGCGCACCAGCCCGTGCCAGCGCCGATGAAGATGCGGAAAGCGCAGGTCGTAGCAGATTGTCATTCCGACCTTGCCGAAGTCCGTATCAGCCACAACGGCCCTGGTTCCGGGCCGATAGTTTGCTGATTCGCGGAATGTCTCAATTCGGTGACCTGCACATCAAACATATAAATCTTGTCATACCGCGCCACGATCTCACCCTGCGGGTTGATCATAAACGATCGGTTGGCAAGTCTTCCGTCGGCGTCATGAGTTTTGATCCCCAAAGAGCCGATCAACAGCCAGACGCCCAGCGCGGCGGCCTGCTCACGCAGGCCAGCCAGAAAGATGTCGTCTTCTTCGTGTTGAAGAACTTCACGCTGCTGCGTCGTGCTGGTCGAGACGCAATTGGTAACCTCGGGCGTCAGGATAAACCGAGCGCCCTGACGGCGGCATCGGCCATCATGGCGCGCACAGCTTCGAGATTTTCGGCCGGGTCGTCCGACGAGGTGATCTGCAGCAGTGCTGTTTTCATCAGGCCGCCAAAAGACCGTCCAGTCTACCCTGACGATCCAGATCATACAGATCGTCACAGCCACCTACATGTGTCTCACCCACGAAAATCTGGGGAACAGTGCGCTTTCCACCGGCACGCTTGATCGTTTCGGGTTTGCGTTTGGGATGCAAAAGCACGTCGATCTCTTTGAACTCGACACCCTTCTGTTTCAACAGACGCTTGGCCGCATGACAGTATCCGCACAAAGGCGAGGTATAGATTTCTACCGGTTTCATATTCCGTTCCTTGGGTTTCGCGCAATCCTGAGCGAATTAGGCATCCTTGGCAACGCGTGCCAGTACCAACACGAAAATATGATTTGCGCCTGATGCAAGGCAGGCGCGCGCGCAGGCCGACAATGTCGCGCCCGACGTCATGACGTCATCCACCAACACTACGTCCCGGCCTGCCAGATGGTGACCACGTTTCGGATGTACGGATATTGCATTCATAAGCACCTCAGTTCGCTCTGCTGCAGTCTTGCCATCCAGCACTGGGGTACGCAGTTTACGAACCAGCAGATCGGGACACACAGGCAGACCGGTTTCGCGCCCGAGGTTCTGCGCCAGCAGAGCTGACTGGTTGTAGCGACGTTTAATCAGCCGCGACCAATGGAGCGGTACAGGTGCAATGAGCATATCTGGCGCAATAATTTCGCGCCCTGCATGCGCCATCCAACGCGCAGCGGGTCGAGCCAACTCCGGCCGATCCCCGTGCTCAATGCCAAGACCAAGGACCGGGCCTTTCCCTCATACAACAGGGCTGCCCGCCCATCACGCCAGGGCCGAGGCACATCCATACAATCATCGCATTCAATCCGATGATCGTCCGTATCCCCGGGCAACGGGGTTCCGCAGCTTTCGCAAACCACTCCGCCGATAAAAGGCGTATCACGCCGACAAGAGCCGCAAAGTCCGAAATCGGACTCCGTCGATTCGATGTTATGTTATGTCATCTTACTTCGTTCAGTGAGCAACTCCTATTTTAACCAACTAGGCACAGCGAGTCTTGGTTGTTTTCGCATTTATCGTGAAACGCTTTCGCGTTTTTCGTGCGCCGCTTCAGTGGCAACAGACGGCTCCGGTCGGCTGGCGATTGATGAAGACAGTATGCAGGCGCTTTATTGTGAGCGCTGGAGCGTTGCTGATGTGCAGGACCACAAAGTCCCTGAACGGCTGATTGATCTGGTTTCAACCGCTGCCTTCTGGCTTGCAGAAGGCACACACTCCGTGCTGCAGAACACCTCCGCAAAAGCACTTACAGCCGCCTCTTAGTGCTGAAAAGAACAGAGCTTTCTGACGTGAAACACTAATCTGATCACAACAGTTAAATAAATCCGAGCAGCACGACTTGGATGCCTCAAGTAAGGCGGGGGAGCGATGCGCCAGTTATTAGATGAACTTCTGAACGAGATCGGTCGAAGAATTGGCCTTGATGGCCTGTCTTTGAATGAAGACAACACGCTTCTGCTTGGGCTCGAGAAAGAACTCTTCATGACGGTACAGTGGCGCGAGGACACGCAGACCCTGCTGTTTAACGCGGTCGTGAACACGCAGCCGTGCGATGACCCGGCAAAGCTGAAAGCGCTGATGCAGACGAACTGCGTGCTGACGCTTGGCCATGGCATGAGCTTCAACATTGATCCGGCCTCAGATCGTATCAACCTGTCTCAGGTGGTCGACATTGCCGACAAATCTTCTTTCACACTGCAGGAAAAGCTGGAGCAGTTCATCAGTACATCTGCCTCCTGGCATGAGCGTCTGAGCAGCTCAGCCCCTCTCGAGATGGACTGGCAACACTCTGCGCCTGCAACAACAGAACATTCTTTTGAAACATTGGGTATGAGAGTATGACCAATATTAGCCTCGCACATTTTCAAAGTGCTGCCGAAAGTGCAGCAATTAGCGGCAATCTGAACCAGAAGCTGACTGTGACAGATGATGGAGCTTTGCAAACCCGTGAAGCAAGCTCCACGCTCGCTGGAAAGTTGGTGTCCTGGCACAATCTCAGCTCCTCTGAGGACACTCAAAAAGCTCAGGATCAAGGCGCATTTCGCACAGCCCTGCAAGACAAGTTTGGCAAAGAGCTGGGCGAACAGGCCTACAAACATGCCTGCACCGCATGCGGTTACACCGATGGCAAGGCCCACAGCCTGACGGCAAAGCAGATTTCTGCAGGTATCGATTTTGCTGTGCTCCAGAAGCATGAAGCTGAAGTGCAGAACAAAAGCATCATTAAATACTTTGAGCAAAACCCGGAGCAATTATCGAGTGTTGGATTGGCCCGTGTAAATGGTAGCAAGAATGAGATCAGCAAATTGATTGCGAACAGGACATCTCAGGACTTTGATAACAACGTACATGGCAAGGTAGAACACGAGCTTGCGGGCGCATTTAAGCAGAACCTCAGAGAAAACATGAGTGTCACCGAATTAGCGAAGGTGTTGGACTTTGTGAAAAGTTATGATCCAGTCCTCGATAATCTGCCTGCGCTGAATGAATTACCAGAAATGGTGCAAGACACAGTAAAGTTTTCCAGGATGATTGCTGAGAAGGCAGATGTAAATAAGATGCAACCTTCAAACCTTGCGATCGTGTTTGGCCCTAACGTCGTAAAAGATGATAGTTTAGCTCCCTCGGAGCAATTTGGTCTCATTCAGGCTGGAAACAAGTTCTTCACCGCGTTGGTCGAGCGCGAACTGCCTGACGATTACTATTTGCGCATACCGAAAAACGATTAAACAAAAAAAGGCCGCTGAGTAGAACACTCAGCGGCCTTTTTGCATATCTCAGGCTGGATTAGTTGCTTAGTTTTTCAGCCATGATCTGGATGGTTTTGACGTACACGCCCGCGCGGTTCCAGGAGCGGATCACTTCATAGTTTGGTGTGCCCGGTCCCCATGGTTGGCCTGGCTGCCAGCCGTAGGACATGAGGAAGTGCGCGGTGGATGCCAGTGTATCCGCTGTGTTGTACAGCAGGTCGCGTTTGCCGTCGCCACTGTAGTCAATCGCGAACTTGATGTAAGAGGAAGCGAGGAACTGGGTCTGGCCAAGTTCGCCTGCCCAAGCACCCTTCATTTCGCTTGGCTGCAAGTCGCCTTTCTGGACGATCAGCAGTGCATGATACAGCTCGTTGCGGAAGAAATCTGCGCGGCGGCAGTCATAGGCCAGCGTTGCCAGTGCGCGAATTGTGTTCATCTTACCAATGCCACGACCGTAGCCTGTTTCAAGGCCCCAGATAGCGGTGATGATTTCACGCGGAACACCAAATTCATTCTCGATGCGAGTGAAGAGCGCGTTGTGCTTCTTCATCAACTTGCGGCCTTTGTTGATCAGCGCATTGTTGACGCGAAGCTTGTAGAATTCTTCGAAGCTGAGTTTGAAGGATTTCTGATTGCGATCGTAGCCAATGACCTTGCGGTTATACGTAATTCCGCTTAGTGACTTGTTAATAGTTGCCTTGGAGATCCCCTGGGATTGCAGCGTATTTTTGTAGGATGCGAGCCAGCGGTCAAACCCTGCTCCAGTATCCCCACAGGTCGCTGCCTGGGCTGATGATACGCCTACAACTAACAGACCAGCGCCAAGTAATAGCCCGGCTTTTCTAGTTTTGACCTTTACAGTCTCAATAAATGATTCGAACACCCCAAACTCCTGCGTGATCACTAAGCAATTTTGATGGTTCTAACGAACAATATTAGCCAAATTGGCGGATAACTGAAAAATTTTGCAGTCCTAATATATTTATTCGCATTTTAACCTTGATCCTAACACCGGCATGTGTCCAACTAAAGGCCGTACACAGAACTGTTTTCAACATGCCTGATCGTTTTGGACAACCTATAGGCGCATAATTAAGGACAAGCTAACACTTAGCTGGACTTACGCAGGGGAAGGTATGCACTTAGACGCTAACCTCAATGAGGTGAGTCTCCAGGTTGGGAACTTGTGGTGAAAACAGACTTGGCGACCGGGCAACGTGAAGGTTTCCCATTGGGATATAACGGAGGAATGGGTATGAAATCCATCAAAACCATCGCTGCAACCGCAGTATTGGCAGCAGCAATGAGCACAACTGCTATGGCAGCGGACTTTAAACCTGCAGTTATCTTTGACATGGGCGGTAAGTTCGACAAGTCATTCAACGAAGCTGCTTACAATGGTGCTGAGGCTTTCAAGGCTGAAACCGGTATCGAATATCGCGAATTTGAGATCTCCAACGCTTCCCAGCGTGAGCAGGCTCTTCGCAACTTTGCTCGCCGCGGCATGAACCCAATCGTCGCAATGGGCTTCGCACAGGCAGCTCCAGTTGAAAAAGTTGCTAAAGAATTCCCAGATGTAAACTTTGCAATCATCGACTCCGTTGTTGATCTGCCAAACGTTCGCTCTGTTGTCTTTAAAGAGCAGGAAGGTTCTTACCTCGTAGGTATGATGGCAATGCTCGCTTCCCAGACCGGCAAGATCGGTTTCGTGGGCGGCATGGACATCCCGCTGATCTCCAAGTTCTCCTGTGGTTACAAGCAGGGCGCACTGACCACCAACAAAGACGGTGAAGTGTTCGCTAACATGACTGGTACTACTCCAGCTGCATGGAACGACCCAGTTAAAGGCGGTGAGCTTGCTAAGTCTCACTTCGCACGTGGCGCAGACGTTATCTTCGCTGCTGCTGGCGGCACTGGTCTTGGTGTTCTTCAGGCTGCTGTTGATGAAGACAAGAAGTTCATCGGCGTTGACTCCAACCAGAACCACCTGGCTCCAGGCAAAGTGCTGACCTCCATGGTTAAGCGCGTTGACGTTGCTGTTGCAAACGCATTCATGGATGCGAAAGAAGGCAAGTTCACCACCGGCATCCAGTCTCTTGGTCTGGCTGAAGATGGTGTTGGCTACGCAATGGACGAAAACAACGCTCCACTGGTTAGCGAAGAGATGAAAGCAGCTGTTGAAGCAGCTCGCGCAGACATCATCGCAGGCAAAATCACCGTTCATGACTACATGAGCGACATGTCCTGCCCATACTAAGATCTCTTAGTATGCTGTCTTAGGTCAGATTTCGGCCCCTGCCTGAACCTCAGGCGGGGGCTTTTTTATTGCCTAGCCGACCATTGGACGTGGTGTCTGATTGCTGCCCAGTTGATCGATGGAGTCTTTCAGCAGGGAAATAGCATCCTCAAAATGAGCATCCTGCGCGATGGTTGAAAGACTGATGCGCAGTGCGTTGGTATCTGTGCGAGGTGCAGCCTGAAAATGGCGATGGGATAGCACTTCAACCCCGCGCAGAAGCGCAGCCTGCTCCACCAACTCTGCATTTTGCTGCTCCGGCAACTGCATCCATGTAAACAGCTTTTCTTCACCACCTTGCAGAGTCGCTGCCGGGAACATCGCCTTCAGGGCATGGTAGCGTCGCTTCAGAAGATCCCGCTTTATTTGCAGTGTTGCTTGCAGCTCTCCACCCATGATCCATCTGGAAACGATCTCCACGTTGAGCGGAGAGGCCATCCATGTGCTTTCGCCAATGGCGTTTGCAAAGGCTGTTTTGACGTTGTTTGGAACATGGATATAGCCGGTCCGAAGACCTGCGGACATAACCTTGGACGGTGAACCAATCAGCACGGTGCGTTCTGATAGCAATTCCAGAAAACTCTCCTGCTTTTGTGAAATGAAAGGCGTGTAGGGATCGTCTTCAATGACGGTGAGATTATGCCTCTCAATGACGGTGGCCAGCCTTTGTCGCTCTTTGCTGGTCATTGTGTGGGTGGTCGGGTTCTGAGCGTTCGGAATGAGGAAGACGCCGCGAACATCGTGTTTACTGCAAGCATCCTCCAATGCATCGGCGGACATTGCCCCCATATGCCCGTTTGCATCACGCTCTGCATCGATGGGTACAATCTGAAGCCCAAGAGCTGGCAGGACAGACAGTATGGGTGGGTAGATCATTGCATCAACTGCGATGGCATCTCCGCGGTTGAACATGGCTTGCAGAGCGATCTGAATGCCGTGCTGAGCGCCACATGTGACGAGCGTTTGGCTGGGTCTGGCGGGTGCACCATAAAACTCAGAGAGGAAGTGTGCACCAATCTCACGATGCTGCGGCGTGCCCTCTGACGGACCATACTCGTTGAGCGAGTTGACGAGCGGATCTTCGCTCAGTTCTCGCAGCATGCTGCCCAGATCCGGGTTCAGGTGAGCCATCCCCAAATTGCGAGCAAGATCATAGCTCTGGATGCCTTCTGTGTTGGGCATCAGGCTCAGCGGAGAGTGCGTGCTGTTGGTTTTGGCGATATACGTACCCCTGCCCGTTTCACCGCGCACCAGCTTCCTGCGTTCAGCCTCAGCATAGGCGCGAGTGATTGTCCCAAGCGTCACACCAAGCTGGTAAGCCAGCTCGCGTTGCGGCGGTAGGCGATCACCTTCCACAAGGCGACCTGTCTGGATATCGTGTTCCAAAGCCGTTGCAATGCTTAGGTATTTTGGGGAGGTGAGCTTGTTTGGGTCGGGCTTCCACATTGTATTCATAACAATAAAGCAATTGATAGATACGATCGATACAATAACTTAGCACGCTGTGTAGATTGTATCAATTGACTGGAATGACAATATGGATTGGGCATCACTCAGCGCCTTTGCGATTTTTGTAGCCATTATGACCGGCACACCGGGACCGGGAAACCTGACCTTCATGGCAATTGGCGCCAGCGCCGGTTATCGCACCGCCTTTCCGGTTATTGTTGCGGCAGAAATCGGTAGCCTTGTGCTGAACCTATGTGTGGCCTTTGGGTTGGGGCAGCTGATGGCACGCGGTGGCCCGTTGGTTACATTCTTCAAGTTCGCGTCTATGGCTTACATGACTTATCTGGCATGGCGCATCGTGCAGCTGAACATCAAGCCGAAGGGCGAAGTCAGCTTGCCAACCTTCTGGGAAGGTTTGCTTATTCACCCGCTTAGCCCGAAAACGTGGGCGATGAGCCTTGTGGCGTTTACAAGCTTTTTTGCAGCAAATGGTATGGGGCTTTATGAAAACGCCGCGATCCTGACCGCCGGGTTCCTGATTGGCGGCATGATCTCTCACAGCATGTGGGCGATGGTTGGGGTTTCAATTCTGAAGGTGATCGGAGAAGGAACCTTGATGCGCGGCATTACGATTGCCATGGCTGTTGCGATGCTTGCAGCCACAGCATGGTCTTTGCTTCTTTGATGATATCACTGGTAGCGATGGTTTTGCCCTGTACTTCGTTCGCCATTATGTCATCTTCGTTCCGGTTCTGTTCCGCCAGCGATTTAACCAACTGGGCGCGATTATTGCGTTATTTTCGCGTTTCTCGTGAAACGCTTTCGCGTTTTTCGTGCGCCGCTTCATGCAGCGTGGCATCACTCTACCAAAGTCCGCCGAGGCTCAGGGAAAAGCCTCCGACATCCGCTGGGATAAGGCCGTCTGCCGCTTCTGCGGTACTGGCTGTTCACTACCTTGTCTGGTGTGAAGGATCATAGCATTGTGGCAACGCAGGGCGATCCTGATGCGCCTGTAAACCGTGGCCTGAACTTGCGTCAAAGGCTATTTCCTTTCCAGTCGTCCTGGTCAGGATCGCCTGAGAACACCTCTTATTGCGTAAGACTGGGTCCGTTTACGACGAGAATCGGTAGCCCGACCTGTTGCCTGGGATGAAGCCTTCACCGTTATGTCTGGCAAGTTCAAGGACGCGATCAAGAGACTGGTCCGTCTGCGGTTGGTATGTTTGGCTCTGGTCAGTGGACCATCTGGGAAGGTTATGCTGCCTCCAAGTTTATGAAGGCAGGTCTGCGTTCCAATAACATAGGATCCAAATGCGCGCCACTGTATGGCGTCTGCTGTGGCAGCGTTTATCCCGTTACATTCGGTATTGATGAGCCAATGGGCTGCTATGATGATCTGGAGCTAGCTGACACATTCGTGCTGTGGGGCGCGAACATGGCAGAGGATCACCTCAATTTTACCTGTTTACTTGGTTCGGTTATCCAGAAGGACTGGGTTTTAACCAGAACGACTTCCATACTCGTGTGAGTTTTCGCATTTATCGTGAAACGCTTTCGCGTTTTTCGTGCGCCGCTTCATTCGGGCAGGAGGAAGACGCGGCAGACGTTCTCTCCGTGATGATGATCGATTGGCTCTATGAGGAAGAGGCCGCGCAGGAACTCGCTTTCAACAGCGCGTTTGGCTACATCAATGACCCGGATGGCGTTGAAGAAGTGGCATGGTGGGATCTGCATGGCCCAGACCAGCAGCGCTATTACAACCACATTTGCCTGTTCTACGGTGCTGATCCAGAAAAGCGCGAGGATCTGGCCTATGATCTTGGTCTGCCAGAAGACCGCGCGCAGATGTGCCCGGTGGAGTATGAGCAAGCCGCTAACAGCTGGGGTGCCGTGTTTGACGAAATGTCCCCGGAATCCGGTGTCCCGCTGGTCTTCCAAAAGGGAAGCGGCAAAGAGGCCGAGCTGATCAATCAGGTGCTTTCTGATGAAGTCAAAAACCTTGAGCAGGATATGTCTTTGCCGAGTGAAGTGATCGTGAAGGTCGACAGCTGCGGAGAGCCCAACGCGTTTTATGATCCGGAAGAAGCGTCCATCATCTTCTGCACCGAGTTCATCCCGCATCTGAGATCACTCTATCAGGCGAACCTTGAGAACTGATCTGAAGCATTTGCTGGGGTTTACAGCTTAAGCCCCAGCTTACTGATCCAACTGCGGCGCATATCGCGAAGCACCCATTTCAGCTTATCGCTTGGGATGAAGTACCCGCCAATGCCTGAGGAAAACAGCAGGTCAAAGGTGTGCTCGGTAGACTTGTGCAGCGCTTGCTCAACCTGCGCTTCGTCCCCCTTCGGCTTGATGGGGATCATCATGCAGATGGTGTCCGGCTCCTGCTCTATCACCTCCACACGCACATCCTCTGGGAACGTGTAACCCGTTGTTTCTGAGAGGGTTCCTTTCGGATCTTCGATCAACCGCTGACGATAATCAGGGTCATTGATCATCCGCCGATAATCCTGCTCTGCAAAGTCACTGTTGTCCTGCTGGCTCATGCGTCCCCCTTCCCTTTTGCGATGGAGGCGCGAATGCCGAGCAGCTTGACCTTGTTGTAAACCGAAGACAGCCAGACAAACATATCCCCGCTGGACCACAGATCCATCTGGTTCAGATCCAGCGTCGCATTCAGCTCATCCTCCGGCTTTGCGGGTGGAATGGTCAGATACAGAGTGATCCTCACGCTGCTGGATGATCCGGACTTTAACAGCAGGATCAACCTCCACGCCCAACTGCTTCAGCGCAGCCCCGGCATCCCTCTCCGCCAGCTCCGCAAACGCCGGATCCTCCCACATCCGCCGGGTCAGCAACAACTCAAAGTCCCTCTCCATCACCGCTCATCCTTGATACCGGGAACAAGATAAAAGCCAGTCTAGGGGATGGGGCTTAAGTCTTTATGCCCGCGAGGTTTGCGTCAGATAGCACGGCCTCAATCACCGCTTTGGCGGCCTTCTGCTCCTCTGGGATGTTGTCTTGTTTGGCGTAATAGAGGGTGCGGATGGCTTTCCAGAGGGTCCAGCCCATGGCGCGGTGCCAGGTAGGTTGGTCCATATCGACCATGGTTTTGAAAAGCTCGCGATTTGCGCCAGAGAAGAACTTCCAGGTGATAACTAAGTCGCACGCGGGATCGCCAATGGTGCATAAGCCGAAATCGATGACTGCACTGAGGCGGCCATTCCGTATGAGGATGTTCCCGGTTGAAAGGTCGCCTTGCACCCAGACGGCGGGTTTTGTCCATTTGGACTGAAGGGCCCGCTCCCAGATCATCAGCGCGGCTTTGGCATCGATCTCGTCCGTCACGCCAGCAAGGCAAAAACGGGTCTCTTCGTCATAAACGCTCAGATCACCACCGCGGTGGAAGTTATGGTCTCCCGCGATCGGCCCGCCAGTCGTATCCGCTGCCCAGAGCGCATGCAGATAGTTTGCCAGGTCTTTGGCAAACACGTTCATGTCGCTGATGGTGTCAGCGGAAACCGTTTCGCCCTCAATCCAGCGATAAACAGACCACGGCCGCGGATAATCTGCTGAGGGTTTACCGAGAGCGACTGGCTCAGGAATGACTACGGGCAGCTGATTTGCCAGCTTCGGCAGCCACTTAAACTCCTTCTCAACCTGCGGAACATAACCCGCTGCATTTGGCAGACGCACTTTCAGCTTATCGCCAAGGCGGAGTGTTTTGTTGTCCCAGCCCTCGTTCTCAACGCATCTGAGAGGCAGGTCCTTCCATTCAGGGAACTGCTCATCAAGCATTTTCCACACCACTTCTGGTGCTATAACCAAACGGTCATCACTCATTGAAACTCGCAATCACACTTAAAAATCAGCAATAAAAAAGGCGCGGTTGAGACCGCACCTTGACTTAAGCAGAACTGAGTGAGCTTGCGAAGGGAAAGCCTCAAAGCCGAGGCAATCCCTCAAAACCTGTCGCTCGAAAGAGACACTAGGCCACGAACATCAGGTAGAGGCCGAAGAGCGCCGTGATGGCTCCGAGCGCGCGCAGGAACATGCGGCCGCTGTTCCACTCGGTCAATGAACCAAGCCCGATGCCGGCCAGACCCAGCGCGAACGTGGAAACGGAGAAGCCGAGCGCGTAAATCAGCAGGCTGCTCGCATTGGCCTCAACAGCGTGGGCTGCGCCGTGGAACACCGCAAACACGCCAACAATCAGCGCGCCCACGACCACAGGCAGCTTCAGAGCAAAGGCCACAAGCAAGCCAACCACGATGACAGAAGCCAGAATGCCGGTCTCAACATATGGCACAACAACGCCCATGTAGCGCGCCCAGAACGCCATGAACATGACGAGCGTGAACACCAGTGGCCAGATCAGGCGCTTCTGGTGCAGCACCAGCGCGGCCCAGACACCAACGCCAACCATGGTGAGGATATGGTCCAGCCCGCCAAGCGGATGCCACAGACCGTGAAGGAAATCCGCTTTGGCTTGTGCCGTAGAAAATGCGGCAGCCTGAGCGGGCAAAGCAATCAACATCAATACTGCCAGAAGACCTGTCAAACCGGCAGTTTCTCTCAATTTCATCAGTGCAATATCCAATATTGGGCGCGCAGCAGCACGCGCAGTCCATGTCGTCAGTTAGGGTGCAGGGTGACCGCACAAGGTGACGCCAAACTGACTTGTTTTCCGCAGGCAAGCAATCAAACCGCGTTCTTTTGAGAAAATCACGCCAGATTGCCTGTAGAAAACACCATTGGGAAATAAGAGAGGGAAGGCACCTGCAAAAAAGGGAGCCCGGAGGCCCCCTTTACCGCTTGGTTTAGTGGGTCATCAAAACCGGGATCTTCATATCATGCAGCACCTTGCGCGTTGCCCCTCCAAACAGGTACTGGGCGAGACGGCTGTGACCATAGCCGCCCATCACCAGCATGTCGGCCTTGAGGCGATCAACGGTGCTGAGCAGCGCTTCTGACACGGAACCGGAGACATTGCTCATCACTTCCAGATGAATGTTGACGCCGTGGCGCTCGAAGTAATTGCGGATATCCGTGAGTTCTGAGTGCTTTGGCTCGTCGTGCGGGGTGATCATCACAACGGATACGGTGTCTGCCGCCTGCAGCATGGACATGGAGGCATGCGCTGCGTTGGAGGCGGGACCGGATCCATCCCACGCCACAGCGATGTTCTTGGGTGCGAACGCTTTTTCATATGCATGCGGCACAATAAGTGTCGCGACACCGGTATCAAACACCATCGCCTCAATCATGGCAGAGCGCATGGGTTCCGGCTTGGCGGGATCGTCCTGACGGATCACGGTGACGTCGCTCAAACGGCCCAGATGCATCAGCTCTTCAAACGTGCCACCCAGAGTGATGTTGGTGGTGCGGGTTTCGCCTTCCACGCCGGAGCCGTCAAAGTGTTTTGCAAAGCCTTCCAATGACTTATTGAGCAACTCAGCAGACTGTTCCTGCAAGCGCTGCTCATAGTCAGGTGGCATCGGCCCTGCCGTGCACAGGTAGTAGGAGGTCTCGTAGTTTGGGACCACACCAATCAGATAGGCATCTGTCAGCTTGGAGAGTTCAACGGCAACGCGGGCTGCGACCTGATCGCCAGTTGTGTCGGTAAGGGTGACGACTGTTTTGATAGACATATCTGAACCTCCAATTGACTCACTTCATGAAGCGCAGAATGCGAAAAGCTCCCACCTGTCGGTCGAGTTGCCTGAAATGCCCTTCCCGCCTCATACTGTGATAGTTGGACGCAAACAAAGACAAGTAAATTGGGTGCTATACTTAGCTCATACCGAATTATTATAACCCTACGTACGTATTATAACCTTAAGTCAATCTATGGTAGACATAATACCTCAAAACAAAATCGCAATGATTACATTTTGAATATTTGAAGATGAGCGCCATACATTCGCCATACAGAGCAAAGCACTCGCGGGTACTCAACACAATCGACATAAATTGAAATTTATCTAGCCCATTGGCTTTGCGTTTCTTTTTCTAAAGCCAAGCATCGTTGTTGAGGGGAATAGAGATTTATCTATATTTCCAAAATGAGCTCGGACGAACCATTTGATCCTGCCATTCCGATCCCCGAACTCGAAAATCTGTTTGATGCGAGCATCCGGGTGTTTTTGCGGAATGGAATAGTAACGGCCACTATGGACGATGTGGCCGAAGCTGTTGGTGTATCTACGAAAACACTCAATGCTGCTTTTGGGTCGAAGCGGGAGTTGGCGGTCTCTGCACTGCGGTGGTACTACCTCAAATACAGCCAGCAAATGCAGTCGGTTATGGCAATGCATTCGGATGCGTACTCGGCACTGCAAGGGGTGCTGATGGAGTTTACCGAGCTGTGCTGTGATGACCTGAAAGCCGAAAAAGGCCTTTTCTGGCCGACACTTGTGGACCTTGGCTACGTTGACGAGAGCCTTTGGGCAGAGTTTCAGAACCTGCAATTTGATTGGGAAGATCAGATCAGGGATAAGTTGACTCAGTGTCAGGATGAGCTGAAGAACCCCGAGGACATCGAGATCCTGACTGCCTATTTTATTATGGTTTTCGAGGGCCTCTACGAGCTCGTAAAATTCGGCACCCCACGCGAAAAACTCTTTGCATTGATTGAGGTTACGCTGGAAGTGCTGGGCAGTAGAATGAAGACCGGCGGGAAGTAATTCCCCTTTTCCAGTATTCAAACCGAAGACAGCCCAATGGAGGCGCCATTGGCGCCCCCATTTCAGTGCACAGTGAGGAGTATATCTCTATTTTGAAGTGGCACTGAGGGCGTTGCCCAGGGCGAACACGGATGCGAACAGCAGGACGATATCTTTCAGCAGGAACTGTCCCGGAATAACAGAGATCGCCAGCACGCCAGTGTCAGGAATGAACACGCCCGGCGTGGAGAAGAAGAAGCTGAAGGTCACCAGGAATGTCGCGATTGCGCCCAGTGCGCCGTAAACTGCGAACTTTGGAGCGAAGAAGCGGGTGGCGAGTAACCCTGCGATGGTCAGCTCAGTAAGTCCGATGAGTTTGGACACAGCTCCTTCGGACAGGAATGTGTAAAGCCATCCAAGAAAGGGAGAATTCTCGACCAGTCCGCGAATTGCTCCAGCCTCATAGGCCGTAAACTTCATTCCGCCAAACCAGAGGAACACGAGAATAAGGGCCGCGAAGATTCCGTTTTTCGCGATGTCGGAGAACAAAGCACCCAGGGCGGCATTGTCTTCTGATTGTGTGGCAGTCGCGTGAGTAAGATCAGTCATATCAACCTCCTGTGTTGAATTTGGCAGTGTGTTGTGGCGGGTCTTGCCAGCCTGTGCGCTTAGGTATATGTATTACGGACCGATGTGTCCATAATGAATTACGGACTGATCGGTAACATTGTTGTGAGCGGGAATAGAGTGATGGCAAGACCTCGGGAATTTGACCCTAAAACTGCGTTGGACAGAATACAGAGAGCTTTTTGGGAAAAAGGCTACCACGGCACCTCCATGCAGGATCTGGAGAGGATAACCGAGCTGAAGAAGCAGTCGCTCTACCGGGAATTTGGCAATAAAGACGCCATGTACGCGCGGGCGCTGAAGCTTTACCACGAACGGGACATCACCCATCTGGCGCAGGTGATCTGCAAGGCACCGGACGCAAAGCAGCGCTTTGTGGATCTGTTTGAGGCAGTACTGGAGCCGGTGCGCAATGGCGACCGAAGCGGTTGCTTCCTGTGCAACTCTGCCATTGAGCACGCCCATGATGACCCGCAAATCCAGTTGAATGCGCAGGAGGGCATCAAGAGTACGCAAGACCTGTTCAACACCGCCCTCGCCGTCTCCGAGCCTTACAAAGGCGATGCGGCCCTGCGAAAGCAAAAGGCCAACCTGCTCGCCGCCGGCTACTTCGGCCTGCGCGTCATGGTCCGCGGTGGCACTCCGCTGGAAGAGCTAGAAGAAACGGTCAGCGTGCTCGTCAGCACGATCTAAGCACAACGGTTTTGCTTAGCAGGCGAAGTAAGGTAGGCGTTGCCCCTCTATAATTTTAGGATTTTCAAATGGCTGGTTATGTTCTTCACCACTACAACATTATCGACAGATCCCGCATTGAGGAACTCGGCCCCAGATCCCTGCCAATTCTCGAAAAATATGGTGGTGAGTTGATCGTCGCAAGCCCGATGAAAGCCCTTGCGGATCCGACACCTTATACGAACATGGTGATGTACAAGTTCGAGAGCTTTGAGGCTGCTCTGACCTTCTATAACTCAGAGGAAATGGTGGAACTCAGAAAGTTCAGCAGTCAGGTCATCGAAGGATTTGCGACCGTCATTCCGGGTCATTCAGAAACAGAAAGTGTTGTGAAGTCAGGCTATTTCACGAGCGAAGCCGCGAGCTGATCTTATCCCGCAGATGAAGCAGTGGAGTGGCACTAACTCGCTTTATCAGAGAGGTGTTTTTCTACTTAGAGTATAAAAGAATTTGTAATGCAAGCACCATTCCAGAACAAATAAATATTGCATAATGGAGCTTTAGCTCAAGGCTTCATTGTGGCCATCCGTCTATATTATACAGTATGCCTTTCAAGCAGGCACGCTCGAGTTATGACAAATGGGGAAAGCATAAATGGCTTACCTGATTAAGTTAGATTACAACAGCAGAGAACCTCAGTTTGAGTTCCTAGATGAACCACAAGAAATGGCGATTTTTGGGCTTAGCACGGGAGTTCATATTGATCCCAGCCGTTTCCCGACCAAAGCAAAAGAGGAAACAAAGAAAAAGGTCATTCCCGATATCTTTTCCATGCCGGGACTGAATGCCGTCTCTCAGCGCTTCAAGGATCTGGTGGAAGAATTTGAGCCGGGAATTCATCAGTTTCTCCCACTTGATCTGTTTAAGAAAACAGGTGACCCGATTGATGGCAATTTTTATACCTTCAACTGCGGGAAACGTCTGGATGCGGTGTTGAACAAGCATTCCAATGTCGAATGGATGGCTTCAAATGAAGTTACCGGTGAACCAGAACTCGACATAGATGTACGATATACAAATTACTTAAGTGCTCCTCGCATTAAAGGGCACCATTTTTGGTCATCCGATTACCAACGCGTTATTGGCGTTTACGTCTCAGAAGAAGTTTTTAAGCGCCTCAAAACAGAGAAGTTCAAATATTTCAAGTTTCAACATTGGCCTGAACTTGATGAATTATGGTTTCCTGAAGAAAACATCGGCCCATTTCTCGAGTGGGAAGCTGCCCAACAGCATTGACTTGGCTTAAACTAACGCACACGTAACCCACAGATAGTGGCAAATTGAAACTTTGCCATTCCATCACTTGTTAAGCGTAGTTCCCATGCTTAATCAATAAAAAAGGCTGGCAAAGCCTATGACCTCGCCAGCCGATTTTCTCTTTAAGTTACAGCCTTATACGGACTGCACCTTGTACAGGAAGTCGTCGATCTGCTCGCGCAGACCGATCACTTCTTCGCGGACGGAAGAGGCTGTTTTGGAGACCAGATCAGAGGACTGGTTTGTCTTTTCAGCCGCTTGCGCCACCAGCACCATGTTCTCAGAAACGTTCTGCGTTCCCGTTGCCGCCTGATGCACGTTTTCGGTGATCTCAGCGGTGGCAGCGCCTTGCTGCTCAACGGAGGCAGCGATGTTGGAGGCGAACTCGTTGACCTGCCGGATGCTGGAAGTGATTTCCTGAATAGCTTCAACAGCATCCTTGGAAGAGCCCTGAATCTCGGCAATCTGCTGAGAGATCTCTTCGGTCGCCTTGGAGGTCTGGCTGGCCAGCTCTTTCACTTCCGTTGCCACAACCGCAAAGCCTTTGCCCATCTCACCAGCACGAGCCGCTTCGATGGTGGCGTTAAGCGCCAGCAGGTTGGTTTGCTCGGCAATGTCTTGGATGAGGTTCACCACCTCACCAATGCGCTGCGCCGTGCCGTCCAGATCCATCACTTTGGCATTGGTTGCCTGTGCTGCATCGTTGGTCTGCGTGATCACCTTGTTGGTGCGGGCAATCTGCTGCGCAATCTCCTCAATGGAGGTGGAGAGCTCTTCAGAAGCCGATGCCACCGTCTGCACATTGGCGGTTGCTTCTTCTGAAGCGGCAGAGGTCGCCGTGGTCTGAACGTTGGTGTTCTCGGCGATATTCGCCAGTTCTTTGGAGGTCTGCTCCAGCTCGTCAAAGCGGCTATGGATGACGCCCAGAGCAGTTTCTGCGGTGCCGGAGAACTCCTCGATCAACTTAGCCGCTTCCTTCTGGCGGTTGGCTTCACGCTCGTGTTCCTTCTCCGCCTCAGACTGCAGGGTCTGACGTTCTGAAACCGCAGTGACAAACACTTTCAAGGCGTTAGCCATCTGGCCGATTTCATCAGAGCGGTCTGTATACTGGACTTCGTCCTTCACATTGCCGTCTGCCAGAGACTGCATTCGGTGGGTCAGGTTGACGATTGGGCGGGCGATGGAATTGCCGATGAACCACAGGATAAGACAGCCGATAAGACCGGAGCTCACTGCTGCAATCAGCGCCATATCACGGGTATAGCGTGCGCCTGCCCTCAGCTCATCCGTGGTGACGGACATGCCGGCAAACCAGAACTGATCCGTTGTACCCAGCTGAAATTTCTCCAGAATAAACAAGCGGTCACCGATTTCCTGCACGTTGGCCTTCTCGCGGACACCATTCATGATGGTCTCAATCACCGGACGTACCTTCTTGCCCAGAACGTCACGGTCACTATGGCTGACCCATAGACCGCCTTCACTGACCACGGCCAGACGACCTGTCTCGTAGAAGTGCGCGGCGCTCATTTTCTCTTGCAGCTTGTCGAAATCCACGTCGATCACGACCACGCCAACAGGCTCCCCGCGGGCATTCAGGATCGGGTCCAGAACGGAAGCGGAGAGGATGGTCTTGCCTTCAACATCAAAGGTGTAAGGCTCTGTTACGAATTGGCTTTTCTGCTGCATGGCCCGGCGCATGCGGCGCTGAACATCCGCGCGGCCAATGTCTGCTGTCAGGGACTGGACACTGCCGTTTTCCATATAGAAGTAAGGAACGAACTGGCCGGTGTCAGAAGCGTACTTCTTACCAATGTAATCCGCATCCTTGCCTGCAACATCCGGTTGCAGGAAGACGGCGATGCCGAGAATGTCTGTTGTGCCGCGCAAAGCAGCTTCAGTCATCTGGGCAATGTTGGTGCGCGATGCTTCTCCGGTGCTGATCTCAGCGCCATAAGTATTTGCAAGCGTTGTGGAAATAACCTGCGACTCTTTTAAAAGATCCTGCGCAGTGACGGCCAGACCGGAGGCGACCGAGTTGAATAGTGCGCGGCTGTCTTCCTCAGCGGTTTGCATGCTGAGGTATGTCCCGATTGAAATTACGAGGGATGAGGCAACGAGAAGAACCGCTGCGGATGCGCTGACAATGCGATGACTTAGTTTCATTTTTTGCTTCGCCATACTGTAAAATTCAGTATGAGTTCCGCCATCTTCCACTCATATGACGCCGGATTCAACCACCTGCAATGTTGTGCCTCTACTTCGACCCGTTGCGTATTTTGTGCAACTTTGGGTTTTAACCCTTGTCCAGGGTTTGTGTAACCTTGTTTTCGCATTTATCGTGAAACGCTTTCGCGTTTTTCGTGCGCCGCTTCACCCGAGACGATCCCGAAGATCAGCAAACAGATCGAGGATTTGCGCCCGGATTGAGACATCCAACGCAGAGACTGGCTCATCAGCCACAATCAGGCTTGGATTGGTCACCAAAGCACGTGCAATCGCAATACGCTGGCGCTGACCACCTGAAAACTCATGCGGATATTTGTTTGCATCAGCGGATGTAAGACCAACGCTCTCCAATACTTCGTGGACCCGCTTTCTGGCGTTGTACGCGAGACAGCTCTTTACGCATCAAGTGCAATGGTTCACCCACCGTACGCTCAACGGTATGGCGTGGATCAAAGCTGCCGTATGGGTCCTGAAAGACTGCTTGAATCCCAAGCTGAAGATCTTGTCGGTCTTTGCGAGAAACAGAGTAGGGGTCTTGTCCCAAAAACTGAATGTGTCCGCCATCAGGTGGCGTCAGGCCCAAGATGGTACGAGCCAATGTGGATTTGCCACAGCCACTCTCACCCACAAGTCCCATGCTCTGACGCGGCGCCACATGGAAGGACACATGCTGAACTGCACGGTGCCATTGCCGACGGGTGAAGAAGCTGGCGCGTGGAAGCGGATACTCGCGCAGTACATTACTCACCTTCAACAGCGGCTGTGTTACCTCGTCAACCGGCTCTTGTCGCGGAACCGGCACGTGGTTGGAGGCCTCAAACAGCTTCTTGGAGTACGGATGAGAAAGATTGTCGAACAGCTCGCAGGTTGGGCCACGTTCAACAATCACACCATCCTTCATGATCGCCACATTGTCCGCCATATCCGCAACAACAGCCAGATCATGTGAGATGAGCAGCATTGCCATCTGCTCTTTCTTCACGATGTCCTTCAGCAATGTCAGGATCTGCGCCTGAACGGTCACGTCCAGTGCTGTTGTCGGCTCATCGGCAATAAGAACTTTTGGCTTGCAGGCAATCGCAATTGCAATGACCACACGCTGGCGCTGACCACCGGAGAGCTGGTGGGGAAAGCGATCAATCAATCCGTACTCAAGGCCAAGACCAACACGCTCTAAAACATCAATGGTCTGTTCCATTGCTTCTTTGCGGGAAAGACCAAGGTGCCAGCGCAACCCTTCTGATACCTGCTCACCAATGGTGCGTGTTGGATTGAGAGCAGTCAGCGGCTCCTGAAATACCATAGAGATGTCCTTGCCACGAATGTGGGTCATCTCGGTATCGGTCGCGCGCGTGAGGTTCTTACCCTCAAACATCAGCTCGCCGATCTGATTGGCACCTTCTGGCAGCAGCTGCATGGCGGAGAGGGCACTCATGGACTTGCCTGAGCCGCTTTCTCCCACGAGGCCAAGGATTTTACCTTGCTCAAGCGAGAAGCTCACATTGCGCAGGATCGCCTTGTCACCAATGGAAACACAAAGGTCCGTCGCGGAAAAGACAGAGGTCATGCCACTCTCCTCCGCATTTTGGGATCAAGTAGATCACGCAGGCCATCACCCAACAGGTTGAAGCCAAGTACAGAAAAGATAATTGCAAAGCCCGGATAAAGTGCCAGTTGTGGTGCAAACGCGACCATGGTCTGCGCCTCATAAAGCATGCGGCCCCAGCTTGCCATCGGAGGCTGTGTGCCCAGACCAAGATAAGAAAGTCCGGCTTCCGACAAAATCGCGAGCGACAGCTGAATGGTCGCCTGCACAATCAGCAAGTTAGCGATATTCGGTATAACGTGCTCCAGCGTGATCAAGAACGAATTCTTGCCAGAAAGCCGGGCAGCAAGCAAAAATTCGCGGCCTGAAAGGGATAGCGCACCACCTCTGGCCACACGTGCGAACACCGGAATATTGAAGATGCCAATTGCGATCACCGCGTTGATCGTACCCGGTCCAAAAATGGAAGTGATCAGCACGGCGGAAAGCAGGGAAGGGAACGCAAAGATCAGGTCATTGGTGCGCATAACCAGTTCTTCCAGCAAACCTTTGCGTGCTGCTGCAAGCAGTCCCAGCGGAACACCGATCAGCATGCCAATGCCAACGGCAATCAACGCGACAATGATGGAAGTGCGCGCACCCACCATCAGCATCGAGAAAATATCGCGGCCATACTGATCTGTTCCGAACCAGAACTCAGAGCTCATTGGCTTCAAGCGGTTGGCAACGTTCAGAACATCAATTGCATAAGGCGTCCAGAAGATGGAGAGCACGCCAGCTATCAATATAACGATGGCAAGGAAAGCACCAATCAGGAAGGAACGGCTATGCAGAGCCTTCCTCCAAATGGAGATTTCATCATAGGTAGCAAGCGACGGGTAGCTCGGAAGTTCCTGATTCATACTCGTCGCCTCAATCTTGGATCAATGGCTGCATAGGCGATGTCGACGAGAAACGTCACGAAGATGGTCAGAGCAACAAGCAGCATCACACTGCTTTTCACAACAATGAGATCGCGCTGAGTGATGCCTTGGAAAATCAGACGCCCAAGTCCTGGCAGGTAGAACAGGTTCTCAATGATAACAGTACCCGCAATCAGGAAGGAGAACTGAAGGCCAAGAATGGTCAGCACCGGAATAAGAGCATTTCGCACACCATGGCGCCAAAGCGTGGCTTTGTTGGAAAGACCTTTCGCGCGTGCGGTGCGAATATAATCCTCATGGAGCACATCCAGCAGAGCGGAACGCATTACGCGGGCCAGAATGCTGGCTTGCGGCAAAGCCAAAGCCACAACGGGTAGTATTAGGGCCTGCAACGAGCCAAAGAAGCTCACCTCCCAACCGGGGAAACCGCCCGATGGCAAAACACGCAGCACAATCGCGAACACATAAACTAAAAGAATAGCGATCCAGAAGTTCGGGATCGCAATACCAATCTGCGCTACAGACATGATGCCCGTATCAATGAGCTTGCCATGATACCGGGCTGAATAAACGCCGATTGGGATTGCGATGATGGTAGAGAGGATCAGAGCGCCAGTAGCCAGCGGAAGGCTGATCTGAATACGCTCACCGATGAGTTCTGCAACTGGAACGGAATAGGTATAGCTGATCCCGAAATCGCCCTGCAGCATGCCAAGCACCCAATTGATATAGCGGGTGGTGACGGGTGCGTTCAGACCAAGTTCGGCACGCAGTGCTGCCAGCGTGTCAGGCTGTGCGTTCAGCCCAAGCATCACTTCTGCCGGATCACCGGGAATAACCTCAAGCACAACGAAGATTACGAGGCTTGCGGCCAATAGAGTTGTCAGTAAGCCTATGAGGCGAAGGAACGCGAACCAGAGCATTCGACAAATCCGCAAAACCAATCAAACTTGCGTCGCACAAGCAAATTGTACAATGAGAGAAAAGGGTTACCCCTAGAGTAACTATCGGTTTGAAATCGCTTAAACCAATTGGTCTGGAATAGCAATTGAGAAGGGCCGCGATTACGGTTGCAACCGCAGCCCTGTGCAAATATCTACGTGTATTTGCTAGGTGATTTTAGTTATTTGCCCAGTGAACCTGCGACAGGTCATTGCCCGGTGTCGGAGAGTTGCGCCAAAGCCCCTTCACATTGGCATTCCAAACACCTGACTTCGCCAGCTGGAACAGATACACATTCACCGCGTCGTCAGAGATAATCTGCTGAGCCTGCTTCAAAAGCTCATAACGCTTCTCTTCATCAACTGTCACATTCAGCTCTTCAATCACGTTCTTGAAGGCGTCACTGTTGTAGTTGAAGTAGTACTTCTCACGCGCATAGATACCAATATCCATTGGCTCAACATGAGAGACGATGGTGAAGTCGTAGTTGGTCTCTTTAAATACCTCAGAAAGCCACTGCGCCCATTCAACCGGAATGATTTTCAGGTCAATGCCAACTTTCTTCAGATCTGATGCAATCAGTTCACCGCCACGGCGCGCATAAGTTGGCGGTGGCAGCTTCAGCGTTGCACTGAAGCCATCAGCATAACCGGCCTTGGCAAGCAGCTCTTTCGCCTTTGCAGGATCGTAAGGATACAGTCCTGTCAGATCGTTATAGGCAGGGTGGTGTGGTGCGAAGTGTGTGCCGATTGGAGTGCCCAGACCGAACATAGCTCCATCAATCAGCGCCTGCTTGTTAATCGCATGAGAAATAGCCTGACGGACAAGCTTGTTCTTAAGAGGGCCACGGGTGTTGTTCATCGCTAGGATGGTTTCACCCTCAGTGGTCCCAATCGCAACTTCAAAACGTGGATCAGCTTCAAACTGAGCAATAGTTTCCGGTGCAGAGAAGGTTGGAAACGCATCAAGGTCACCGGAGATCATGGCAGCAAAAGCAGCATTGGGATCAGAGATAAAACGGAACGACGCCTTATCCAGCTGAGGTTGATCACCCCAATAACCATCAAAGCGGGAAATGCGGATTTCCTGTCCCTTCATCCAGCGATCGAACTTGAATGGTCCGGTGCCAATCGGTTTCGTTTTGTTGCTCTCAGCGGTTTTGGGAGAAACGATAACGGCGTCACCCCAAGCCAGATTATAAGCAAGATTGCCACTTGGTGTGGTGAGTTTGATATCAACGGTTTCCGGATCAACCACCACCACTTCATCAATCGCTGCAAACAAAGGCTTCTGGGCATTCACGCTGCCTTCTGCCCGTGCGCGATCAATGGAAAACTTGACGTCCTCAGCTGAAAACGGTGTTCCGTCATGGAAGACGACACCCTTTTGCAGGTGGAAACGATAGGTCATTCCATCTTCGCTCACATCCCAGGATTTGGCGAGAGAAGGCTGAACGCTTCCATCCGGCCCGATACGTGTCAGACCCTGAAAGATGTTTTGATAAACCACTTCATCAATCGCAGCAGCTGCGCCTGCAGTCGCATCAAGATGAGGAGGTTCAAGTACCATTCCCAAAGACAGGGATGATTTGGCTTCAGCAGAACCGTGCGCACCTGTAAGTGCTGCAAGGACGAGGGCCGCGCCTCCAGCAAGGCAAAGCAGCCGACTTTTTAATGACTTTGCATGCATTCCATTCCGTCCCTTATACTTTAAGAGTGCACGTGATCAGACTGTGTTCTTGTTATTGGGCTTGCATCAGGCTCTGTAAGAAGAGAGTACGCCGCCAGTGCCATTACTTTTGCGCTGTCTACGAGATCCTCAATTCCAACAAATTCGTCCGGCCTGTGCGCCATCTCAAGTTTGCCTGGGCCATACGCAATACAATCGTGCAAGTGGCCAAGCCGTGTTATGTGCTTCTGATCATATGTCCCCGGAGAGACCACATATGATGCATCCTTTTGAAGCACGTCTTTAATTCCGTCTGCGACTGCGCGCGCGACTGGGGAGTCTTTGTCGGCCATCACAGGGAGAACTTCAAGGAGATCCTTAAGTTCATATTCGAAATTTCTACGTGTTTTACGCAGATTTTCTAATATTTCAACTATCTCTTGTTTCACGTCCTCCAAAGGCTCTTCAATCAGGAAGCGACGATCCAGTACGATGCGGCAGCTATCCGCAACACAAGGGGAGGGAAGACCGTCATGTCCTTCATCCTGCCCGCCATGTAACGAGTTGATATTTAACGTAGATGATCGGGCGCCGGGAGGAATAACCGGCATTTGTGTTTGTTTTTTGCTGAGCGCGGGGTAAAGCTCGTTTTCAAGCACATTCAAAAACGCTCCCATGTGACGAATTGCGCTGTCTCCCAAGAATGGCATGGAGCCGTGTGCAATGGAGCCGCGAGTCTCAATCTCACTCCACCAGACCCCTCTGTGCCCAAGACAAACCTGATCCTTATGCAGTGGTTCCGGGATGATCACATGATCAACGCGTGGTTTGGAAAAGTATCCATGTCTGGCAAGATAAGCCACGCCGCCAAGCCCGCCTAGACTCTTCATCAACGGTGCCTGAGATTTCAATCGCACCGCAAAACTCGGGGAAACACTCAATCAGAGCTTCAGCCGCGATAATGGAAGAAGCCAAGCCGCCCTTCATATCGCAGGCCCCGCGCCCAAAGACCTTACCGTCTTTGACAACCCCGGCAAACGGATCAACCGTCCAGCCATATCCAACTTCAACTACATCAATGTGTGAGTTGAAATGAACGCAAGGCCCGGGGCCGCGTCCCTCATAGCGACAGATGACATTGATACGCGGATAGCGATCAGAGTCGCCAGGGGTGCTTTCACCTCTGACATACTCAACCTGGAAGCCTTTGCGCCTCAAGCGTTCCCCAATGAACTCGGCACAGGGGCGATAAGCTTCTCCGGGAGGATTGATAGTCGGAAACGCAATCAGATCCCGTGTCAGAGCCACAAGCTCCTCTACTTTGCTCTCGACAGATTGCCTGAGTTCATCCCGCATTGTCCCCCCAATCAAATGCTTAAATGAATTAACGAATATCGTGACCCGTCCCAAATCGACTGAATACCCCTGAAAAGTACTAGGTAAGTTGACGATAAAGAGATTGGTAAAATGCCTTAATTATTTTCGAGAGAATGTGTGGAACACTGAAACTCCACGTGTTTTGAGGGTTTTTGCCTGCACCTTCTGAGTTTACGAATAGTCTACTCGTTTGTTTGAAAGTGATCCTGAAAATATGACTGGCAATAGCATGAGCAAAATCACACCTGTGATTCTGTCGGGTGGGTTTGGATCTCGCCTCTGGCCTCTGTCCCGTAGAGAAAGGCCAAAACAATTCTTGCCAATCTTTTCAGGACAAAGCCTCTTTCAAAAGACATGTGAACGAGTGAGTTCCGAGCAGTTCCGCGCCCCTCTGGTCATTTCCAATCAGGATCATCGCTTTCTGATCGGCGAGCAAATGGCAGAACTTGGCATTGAGCCTCAGGCCATCGTGCTGGAGCCATGTGGACGCAACACCGCAGCACCAGCGGCTCTTGCAGCTCTTATGGCGCTACAGACAGATGAAAACGCCATCGTATTGCTGCTGCCGTCAGACCATCTAGTCGCAGATGATAAAGAGTTTCTATGCGCTGTAGAAGCTGCGCATACTGCTGCTGATGCCGGGCAGATCGTGACCTTTGGTATTGAACCAAGCGAACCCAACACCGGCTACGGCTACATCAAGCTATGCGAGGGCAGTGAGTCTGTCCGCAAGGTCGATGCCTTTGTCGAAAAGCCGGACCTGGCAACCGCAGAGGAGTTCCTCAAAGACGGCAACTACCTTTGGAACGCCGGCATCTTCATGTACTCAGCTGCTGCCATGCGCGATGCTTTCCAAAAGCATGCGCCCGATATCTGGGAGCAGGTGGCCAAAGCCTCTGAGAATGCAAGGCACGATCTCGACTTCCTGAGATTGGAAGAAGAAGCCTTCGCGCAAGTACGCAACATCTCCTTTGATTATGCGATCATGGAAAATGAAGAGAATGTTGCCTGTGTCCCCACTGATCCGGGGTGGAGTGATTTGGGCTCATGGCCAGCGATCTGGGAGTCCATGGCAAAGAATGATGAGGGTAACTCTGCTTTAGGCGAAGCGATCTTCGAACAGTCCAAAAATTGCCTCGTTTATTCTGAAGATGCCCTCGTCAGCGTTGTCGGCCTGGAAGATGTCATGGTCGTCAACACCAAGGACGCACTCCTCGTCGCCGCAAAAGATAAGGCGCAGGACGTGAAGAAGGTGGTGGAGCAACTGGACAAGGCAAACCGGCCTGAAACTGTTCAACACCGCCGCGTTTACCGCCCTTGGGGGTGGAGTGAACGCATCTCAGAAGGCGAGCGCTTCCGTGTGCAGTCCATGATGATCGAACCTGGCAAAGGCCTGACACTGCAGCGCCACATCCACCGTGCAGAGCACTGGGTTGTTGTGAGTGGAACGCTGGAAGTGACCATTGATGGGAAAGATGAGCTGATTTCAGAAAATCAGTCTGTCTTTGTCCCGCTTGGAGCAAGGCACAAACTACAAAATCCGGGAAAAATCCCGGTTCGCATGATCGAAGTCCAGTCCGGCGCATACATCGCCGAGGATGATATCCTGCGAGTATAACGTGAATTTGAGAACCGTTTGGTGGGTAACGCCTCACATTCAAACGGAGTTTGATAAAAGCGTCACGTCTCTGTACTACCAGTGATCTGATGCTTACCTAGGAGAAAATATGTCAGTTAAACCGGTTTCACAGCTAACGCCGAACACCTTGGCCTATGAAACGACACCGTTGGTCAAGCCAACCGGTTTTCGCGAGTACGACGCGCGCTGGCTCTTTGAAGAAGAGATCAACCTGAAGGGCATTCAGGCTCTGGGCGAGGGGCTCGGAACTCTCATTCATGAACTTGGTGTTCGTCCTGAGATCGTAACTGGTCATGATTTCCGCGGCTACTCTGCCTCTATCAAGATGGCTCTGATTACAGGTCTCATGTCTGCGGGCATCAAGGTGCATGACATTGGCCTCGCTATGTCTCCAATGGCCTACTACGCGCAGTTTGATCTGGATGTCCCATGCGTGGCGATGGTCACAGCTTCCCACAACGACAACGGCTGGACCGGTGTGAAGATGGGCGCAAACCGCCCGTTGACCTTTGGTCCTGAAGAAATGGGCCGCCTGAAAGAGATCGTTCTGGAAGGGAAAAGTGATCTGCGTGGTGGTGGTTCCTATGAGTATCACCCAGATCTGGCTGACCGCTACATCGCGGACCTGACTGAACGTGAAAAGCTGAAACGTCCGATCAAAGCAGTCGTGGCATGTGGTAACGGCACAGCAGGTGCTTTCGCACCGCGCATCCTTGAGGCGCTGGGCGTGGATGTCATCCCGCTGGACTGCGAGCTGGATCATACCTTCCCGAACTACAACCCGAACCCGGAAGACATGAAGATGCTTCATGCGATCCGCGACAAGGTGCTGGAAACCGGTGCCGAAGTTGGCTTGGGCTTTGACGGTGATGGCGACCGCTGCGGTGTGGTTGATAACGAAGGTGAAGAGATCTTCGCTGATAAAGTCGGCGTCATGCTCGCACGCGATATCTCCGCACTGCATCCGGAAACCCAGTTCGTCGTGGATGTTAAGTCAACCGGTCTCTACCACACAGACCCGGTCCTCAAAGCCAATGGCGCAAAGACTGACTACTTCAAGACTGGTCACTCTTACATCAAACGCCGCGTGACTGAGCTTGGCGCGATCGCTGGCTTCGAAAAGTCCGGCCACTATTTCTTCAACCCACCAATCGGTCGTGGGTATGATGATGGTGTTGTCTCTGCTGTTGCTGTTCTGGACATGATGGATCGCAACCCGGATAAGACCATGGCGGACCTGCGCCGTGACCTGCCGAAGACCTGGGGCTCCCCAACCATGGCAGCAAAATGCGCAGATGAGATCAAGTACGATGTGGTTGATCGTGTTGTTGAGCGCTTCAAATCCATGAAAGCGGAAGGTGCGAAAGTATCCGGTCATGATATTGATGACCTCATCACTGTAAACGGCGTTCGTGTTGTCTGTGACGACGGCACCTGGGGCCTTGTTCGTGCATCCTCCAACAAGCCTGAACTGGTTGTTGTGGTGGAAAGCCCGGTTTCTGAAGAGCGCCTGCATGAGATGTTCAAAGCAATGGATTCAGTCCTGCGCGAAAATCCAGAGGTTGGTGACTACAACCAGACACTTGCTGAACTGGCCTAACGCCTAAACAGAATAAAGACACTAAAAACGCCGGCCCTTTGGGACCGGCGTTTTTGTTATGGGACTACTTGCACAAAGGGTGGGGGATGGCTAGTAGCCCGCAAAATAAAGCAGGTCGACAATGTATTTGCGCACCGCTGGGCCATGCGGTTTCGGCAACCCAATGATCGCATCATAAAGGCGGACTTCACTGTCACAGAGTTGTTTGTCGGTCGGGTCTGCAGCAAAAATGCGGCTCAGTGACTCCATCGGATACACTTTCACAAGTGCATCAAAGGCGGCGTTCACCGGAAGATACAAGTCCGTATCAGTCGGCTTATCTGTTGCCTGGCCAATCACACGGATTTTCTTCTTCAATGGCACTGCCGGGTAATGAATGACAAGCCCGTCATCCTTTGCTTTCACTTGCGCATCTGCAAGCAAGCGGAAGAGAACCAGCCCTTCTTTGGAGCTTTCGCTTTCCACCTCTGTGTAGCTGTCCAGAAACGCACCAGTCGACCCGGAAAAGACCTGCGCACAAATCAGCTCACCCTTGCTCTTTTTCAGCTTCAAAGTGAGCGCCTGCTTGGCTTTCAAGACTTCTACGATTTTATCGTCATCGGCATACTTCAAAAGTGGTCGATACACCTGCAGGGCGCGATAGAGCATGTCATGTAAGCTCTTGGCCAGCACCCGCTCATCAGCGCCTGATTGAATCTCTTTCTCAATTTGACTCTGCAGGTCTTTGTAAAGACTTGGAAATTCTCCCTTGATCACGGGCAGAGAGGGAATGTCCGCGACAAGAGTATCCAGCACTTTGGGCTGATCCTTACCATCGGCAGCCTGGCTTTCCTGCGTCAGATATCCGCCAAAATCAAAGTAAAGCAAGGTCGCCACAATAGTGACAACAACCAAAGGAACGCCAACGTACTCCGCAAGCTTACCAATCATCTCATTTTGCCTTCAAGTTACAGTCAGGAGGGTATGCCGACTGTATATTATAAATTATCAAAAATGACAATTTATAATTTTAAAGGCTTGAAACCGACTCTAAATCAGTGTGTTACAGGTGGTTTCTAAAGAGATCCTTCTCTTGTTTTACCAAGTCACTGATGAAATCTGAGACAGCTTTGATACGGCGCAGGTGCCGTGCGCTTTCATGGGTCACAAGGTAGTAACTGCGAGAGATCCGCCGTTCAGGCAGCACGGGCACGAAGTCATCATTACCGTCTGCAATAAACCCATGAAGGATGCCGATCCCACTGCCAGCGCGTACGGCTTCCGTCTGCCCAAGAGCACTGGCGCACTCCAGACGTGACTGCCATTCCTTGGAGAACTCAGCTGAGTAGTTGAGGGAGGAGGCAAAGATCAAGTCGTCCACATACCCAATCAGGCGATGTTGCTTCAGCTCTTCTTCGGTCTGCGGCAGGCCATAGCGATCAGCATAGGTACGGGAAGCATAAAGACCCAGTGAGTAGTCCGTCAGTTTACGGCTCACTAACCGCCCATGTTCTGGCTGGCCCACTGTTACGGCCAGATCAGCCTCTCGCTTAGATAGTGAGAAAGCTCGGTGGAGCGGAACCAACTGCAGTGTCAGATCGGGATAACGTTCATTAAGAGCGCCAAGGCGTGGGGCCAGAAACGCAACGCCAAAGCCGTCAGGCGCACCAATACGCACCGCACCGGAAAGTTCCACATCTGTCCCGCCGATTTCAGCGCGAGCAGAAAGCATCTCCGTTTCCATGCTCTCAGCAAACTCAAAGAACCGCTCACCTTCACTGGTCAAGGCGCAGCCTGTGGTTCGGCGATCAATCAGTTTAGCCTGCAAGGCAGCCTCAAGCGCGGAGAGGCGGCGGGCAACGGTTGCATGGTTGAGGCCCAGCCTTTGAGCGGCTCCCAAAATCTGCCCGGAGCGCGCCACAGCAAGAAACACTCTTGCATCATCCCAGTTCATGATTTTTGATTGCTCCCATTCCACGTGCTGCGCAGTTTGCTCTTTAATTTTCGCACAACGGTTTCGATTATTATCTCATTGATATGCGAAAAATATAGTTCATGCTAGGGGCATAAAGAAATTCGCTCGCAGACCTGTAAAACGCATGCGTTTGCGGGCCGCAAGAATAGACCTGGAGAGGGAGGACCTCATGGAAGAGATCGGTCATTTCATCAATGGACAGCGCGTTGCAGGCAAGTCTGGCCGCGCAGCTGACGTTTTCAACCCGGCAACCGGTGAAGTTACAGCAAAAGTTGCTCTGGCAACCACAGCTGAACTGCAGGAAGCAGTAGCGATCGCTGAAAAAGCGCAGGTAGGCTGGGCAAAAACCAACCCACAGCGCCGCGCTCGCGTAATGATGAAGTTCGTATCCCTGCTTCATCGCGACATGGACAAGCTGGCATCCAAGCTGTCCGCAGAACACGGCAAAACCTTCCCTGATGCGAAGGGCGACGTGATCCGTGGTCTCGAAGTTGCAGAATTCTGCATCGGCGCACCGCACATGATGAAGGGTGAGTTCACCGAAGGCGCTGGTCCTGGCATCGATATGTACTCCATGCGTCAGCCTCTGGGCGTTGTTGCGGGTATCACTCCATTCAACTTCCCTGCAATGATCCCGATGTGGAAGTTCTGTGTTGCGATCGCAGCTGGTAACTCCTTCATCCTCAAGCCATCCGAGCGTAACCCTTCCGTGCCTATGATGCTCGCTGAGCTGATGCAGGAAGCTGGTCTGCCAGACGGCGTTCTGAACGTTGTAAACGGCGACAAAGAAGCTGTAGACGCAATCCTCGATGATCCGATCATCCAGGCTGTTGGCTTCGTTGGTTCCACTGCGATTGCTGAGTACGTTTACACCCGCGGTACAGCTTCCGGTAAGCGCGTACAGTGCTTCGGCGGCGCGAAAAACCACATGCTCATCATGCCAGACGCTGATCTGGATCAGGCTGCTGACGCTCTGGTTGGCGCAGGCTTCGGTGCTGCTGGCGAACGCTGCATGGCGATCTCCGTTGCTGTTCCAGTTGGTCAGGAAACTGCAGACCGTCTCATCGAGAAACTCATCCCACGCGTTGAAGCTCTCAAGGTTGGTCCTTACACCGCTGGCGACGACGTAGACTTCGGTCCAGTCATCACCCCACAGGCACGTGACCGTATCCTCGGTCTGGTGAACTCCGGTGTAGAGCAGGGCGCTAAGCTTGTTGTAGACGGCCGTGACTTCAAACTACAGGGCTATGAAAACGGTAACTTCGTTGGTCCTTGCCTGTTCGACAACGCAACCAAAGACATGGACATCTACAAAGAAGAAATCTTTGGTCCGGTTCTGACTGTTGTACGCGCAGAAAACTACGAAGAAGCTCTGAGCTTGCCAATGGATCACGAGTACGGCAACGGTACTGCAATCTTCACCCGTGACGGTGACACTGCACGTGACTTTGCAAGCCGCATCAACATCGGCATGGTCGGCATCAACGTGCCAATCCCTGTGCCGCTCGCTTACCACACCTTCGGCGGTTGGAAGCGTTCTGGCTTCGGCGATCTGAACCAGCACGGCCCAGACGGCTTCAAGTTCTACACCCGCACCAAGACAGTGACATCCCGCTGGCCTTCAGGTGTTAAAGAAGGTGCAGAATTCTCTATCCCAACAATGGGCTAAGCCTTCGGGAAACAGATTTGGAAAAGGCGCTCTTCGGAGCGCCTTTTTTCATTCGTTACTACCAAGAGGGTAGGCGCAGGGCGCGGCTCCCACAGCCCGGCAAGGCTCGTAATAAGCAATCTTGCTCGTACTGCCATCATCCCACGTCAATTGAACTGCCAGCGCTTGCACGGTCCCGCCAGGAAACTCCATGATGTAAGGCTGATGAATGCTCTGGGCTTCCACGCGGAAGGGATACTCCGGATCGCAATCAGGAATAGGGAAGCTCTCATTGAGATCCTTGGAATCGATGGAATACTTAATTTCCTTCAGCCTGCAGCGCAGCGACATGATAGGTGCGAAGTTCACAATCTGCTTGCCGTCCAGCGTCTGAAAGGTGATCCAGCCTTGGGGCTGTAGATCATCCGCCATCGTTTTAAAAATCTCCAGCGGCGGAATCACGTCACTGCGCTCAGCGGTAAAACCTTGCTTCTCGGAGGCAATGGATGCGGAGGTAAGGCCCAGGCCCCAAATTGCCGTCAGGCAAAGACGGCTAAAAGAGCGAAACATGGCAGGTTCTCTCCTTTTTGTTGTTATTCAGCAATATCAATTCGTTAGTTCGATGTAGGCTGAGATGTACAAGAGAACCCGGGGACCCTAGCGGAAAGCAGTTAATATTCCCGAAAATTCGGGAATCCATGAGCCATTTTGATTTTTATCGTGGCAGCTCTTCGGTAAAACCCCGTAAACCTCGGCAAAAGCAAGGCGCTCTGAGGCTCCTTAGATCTCTCCATGCGCGCACCTGTGCGCTTATGTCCCATACTAAATGGGGGGTCTTCGCCTCTGAGTTTATTGCGATTTATTAAAAAACTGGAGTAATTCTAACGAGCATGTTGCAGTGGAACACCGGACGGGTCGATTCCTTTGCACAAGCAAGTCTAGGCAATTGAAGAGTTTTTTCGGAAATTGCTGATTAGAGTTACAGGCAGATGCCCCGGCTAAGAGGGAACCGGACAAGCGGAATGACTGAAAACCTAGCAGATGTAACAGAGCTATCCGATGCTGAAGTTGCGGAGGCGAATGCCACCGCCAAGAAACGTGGACGCAAAAAGTCCGCGGGTCAGATCTGGCTTCAGGAAGCGGTTCGCCCGGAAATGAAACTGGTGAAGCGCGGCGCATTGTTGCAAGGCCTCTCGGAACTCCTTTGGATTCCGCAGGCAGCACTTCTGGCTCTGGCAATTGCTGGCCTGATTGATCCTCACGGACCGGGCCTCGATCCATTTTACGCAACAGCCTCCATTCTTATTCTGTCCGCCATCCGCCATGTGCTGAAGGTGAAGGGCGGTGAGATTGCCGTTCGCGCGGCCTCCAAGGCGCGTCACAGACTGGAAACCAGCCTGCTGAGCAATCTGACAAACCTGTCCCCGGCAACAGAACTTCCTGCAAGCGGCAAGATCGCATCCATCGCGGTTGAGCACATTCAGGCGATCGGACCATATCTGGGCCGCTTCCTCCCAATTCAGGCGCGTCTGTCGCTCGTCCCTCTCGTTTTGATCGCGTCCGTTGCTTACGTCAGCTGGTTCGCAGCGCTTTGCCTGTTGGTGTTTGGTCCTCTGGTTCCTGTCTTCATGGCAATCGTTGGTATCCGCGCGAAGAAAGCCAGCGATCAGCAGCTCGGTGTACTCGCCGATATGGGTGGCCTCCTTCTTGACCGCCTCAGAGGCATGGAAACCCTGCGTCTGTTCGGTGCAGTTAAGCGTTCCGAAGATGACATCCGCAAACTGGGTGGCGACTTCCGCACGTCCACCATGCGCGTTCTGCGCATCGCATTTCTGTCCAGCACCGCACTGGAGCTGTTCAGCGCTGCAGCCATTGCGATCACAGCAATCTATGTTGGTTACTCTCTGCTGGGTGACTGGAGCTTCGGCACTTATGGTTCTCCGCTGACACTGGCGGGTGGTCTGTTCGTGCTGATGATCGTCCCTGAGTACTTCGCACCACTCCGTGCCTTTGCAGCAGCCTACCATGACCGCGCAGCAGGTCTTGCGGCAGCAGATCACATCGTTGAGCTGCAAAAGCAGCTGGAAAAGGACGGTCTGGAAGATATCATTGGTACTGGTATCGATGTCGTGCCGCTGCCGGAAACTGGCGCGCTGACGATCAGAAGCCTCAGCGTCTCCCGCGGTCACCGCACCATCCTTGAGGACGTAAACCTGTCTTTGGGAGAGCCGGAGCTGGTTGTCGTCAAAGGCCCAAGCGGTACCGGTAAGTCCACTCTGATGGACTGCATCCTTGGCTTCCTGCCAGCAGATCAGGGCCAGATCGCTTATGGTTGAAGCGGCGCACGAAAAACGCGAAAGCGTTTCACGATAAATGCGAAAACGAGAGGACAAAGGTTTCAACGCTTGGTTAGATCAATATTTTGAACATATGAACCAAGGAACGAGAGGCAGAAGAAGAGTTGCCCGATACTTGCCACGGCGGAACACTTCGCCCGCAGCCATACCAACCTTCAGCGCAACTTCAGCAGTCATTGGCCACTTGTTCGCTGTACCGCGCATTCCATCAGTGCCAAAGTATTTTCGCGACATTTAATGTTTCCCTGAACTCACAACGCGGAGCACACCGCTTTCGATAAAATTAGTTGAAATGGTGATACACGCTTGCCCTTGTGCGGTCCTGTCAAATGATATGTCCAATTGTTACGCCGCACCTGCAAAATGACGCAGCTGCAACACGAGTAATCACCAAAACTAAGACCAAGCACTTGAGCCTGAATAACAAATGCCCGACTTAATAGCCGGGCATTTCAACTTTATTAAACTCCTACAACAAGGCGGAGTATTAGCTCTGAGGCTGTGGGTTAAGTCCGTCTGGAGACTCACCACCACCATGCTTCTTCGCACCTGCGGTTGGAACACCGGTCGAGCGAGGAGTGGATGGAGTGTCATCACCGGTATCACGCACAGGCTGCTCACCATCGAGCATCTTGCGGATTTCATCACCGGAGAGAGTTTCATACTCCAGCAAGCCCTGAGCGATCAGGTGAAGCTGATCTTCGTGCTCACGCAGAAGCTTGTTTGCGGTCTCGTAGCCCTGATTAACAAAGCTCTTCACTTCCGCATCAACCAGCTTCTGGGTTTCATCAGAAACGCTCTGGTTCTTCGCTACAGAGTGACCAAGGAAGACTTCTTCCTGGTTCTCGCCGTAAAGCAGCGGACCAAGCTTGTCGGACATACCAAACTGGGTAGCCATTGCTTTTGCAAGCTTGGTTGCCATCTGGATATCGCCAGAAGCACCGGAGGTCACCTTCTCATAACCGAAGATCATCTCTTCAGCCACACGGCCACCCATAGCAACAGCAAGGTCAGCTTTACACTTCGCACGGGTCAGAGAAACCTGATCTTTCTCAGGCAAACGCATCACCATACCCAGCGCACGACCGCGAGGAATGATCGTCGCTTTGTGAACTGGATCAGAAGCAGGCATATGCATCGCAACCAGCGCGTGACCGGCTTCGTGGTATGCAGTCAGCTTCTTCTCTTCTTCGGTCATGACCAGCGTACGGCGTTCCGCACCCATCATCACCTTGTCTTTTGCATCTTCAAACTCAGCCATGGTGACCAGACGCTTGGAGCGGCGCGCAGCAAGAAGCGCAGCTTCGTTCACAAGGTTCATCAGGTCAGCACCGGAGAAGCCCGGAGTACCACGAGCGAGCGTATGCACATCAACGTCCGGAGCCAGAGGCACTTTGCGCATGTGCACTTTGAGGATCTTTTCGCGACCAATCACATCTGGGTTTGGCACAACGATCTGACGGTCGAAGCGGCCCGGACGCAGCAGCGCAGGGTCAAGAACGTCAGGACGGTTGGTTGCCGCGATGATGATCACACCTTCGTTGGCTTCAAAGCCATCCATCTCAACGAGGAGCTGGTTGAGGGTCTGTTCGCGTTCATCGTTACCACCGCCAAGGCCTGCACCACGGTGACGGCCAACAGCGTCGATCTCATCGATAAAGATGATGCATGGTGAGTTCTTCTTAGCCTGCTCGAACATGTCACGAACACGGGAAGCACCAACACCAACAAACATTTCAACGAAGTCAGAACCGGAAATGGTGAAGAACGGCACGTTCGCTTCACCAGCCACCGCACGAGCGGTCAGGGTCTTACCAGTACCTGGAGGGCCAACGAGAAGCACACCGCGAGGAATACGACCACCAAGACGCTGGAATTTCTGCGGATCACGCAGGAACTCAACAATCTCCTGAAGGTCTTCCTTCGCTTCGTCGATGCCTGCAACGTCTTCAAAGGTCACACGGCCAGAAGCTTCGTTCAGCAGCTTGGCTTTAGACTTACCAAAGCCCATCGCTTTACCGCCGGAACCCTGCATCTGACGCATCACGAAGATCCAGATACCGAGGATCAGCAGCATTGGCAGCCAGGAAATGAGGGCGCCCAGCAAAGAGAAATTCTCAGAAGGAGGCTTCGCGTTGATCAGAACGCCTTTGTTCTGCAACACTTCAACATATTTGGCATCGCTAGGCGCATAGGTCTGGAATGTACCGCCATTGCTGTATTTGCCGGTGATCTGTTGCTCTTGGATCGTAACCTCACGGATATCACCCTGCTCAGCCTGATTAATGAACTGAGAGTAGGCAATTTCATTAGTGTTGCTTCGTGAGGTCGGATTCTGAAAGAGCTGGAACAGCGCTATCAGCAACAGACCGATAATCACCCAGAGGGCAAAATTCCGGAAATTGGTGTTCATTTCGATCCCTTTACCGCAAGGTGGCGGCGATCCTCGCACGTGTCTCTGTCAAGATCATAGCGAGCCCTAACAGGCTTTCTATGTTTTCCTGAGAATGACACAAATTCTTTCTCAGTTTTCTTAAGGCCAACGGAATTTTACCGGTTACCCCTGATAATTCAGGATTGAAGATCCGTTAATTCCGACTTTACCAGCCTCGGCGTCCTAGTTGCATTCCTCTAAAGCATAAATGCATAGATTTAACAGAACGCCAGCAAAACCAAGATTTATTCAAAATGTTCTGCTCACTGGGACCATCGAAATCCCGTAGGTCCTTGATCTCACCTCTGCATCAGCAGCAGTTTGACCAATCTTCTTCCAAGGCATGTAGGATACCCCGTCAGCAAAAACAATAAGCGGAGCTGTCAGAAATGCTGTTTTCAGCCAGTTTGCGGGAATTTCCAGCTCAAAGTCTCCACAAAGCTCTTTTTGAACATAAGTGATTCTGAAGCCTTCTGAGGAATGCGCTGCCTTATAGCGCCATCGCTCATCCCAAATTCCTTCATCTCCCGGTTTCACCTCAACCTCGGGCAAGCCCGCCCTACCCGCTTCTCTGAAGCAAAACCAAATACCATCTTCATGAGGCTTAGCCAGTGCAAACCGAACGCCACCCAGCGTGGCTGCTCTGGCACCTTCCTCTGATTTCAGCGTCTCATAAAGCCCTTCAAGCTTAGCAAGCCGGGGCATGTATGGCGCTCCTGAGATATAGCGGACAAGCCGGCCCACCAATCTCAGACCAATCTCATCGGGAATGTATTCCAGGCAGGAACTGTCAAACCGCACCGGACCAGCACTGTGGAACGTGCAGGACTTTTCGGCCACCTCATCAACCCAGACATCAATCGCATCCGCAGCACGCGCCATACGTCGTGCCGTATCAAACAGCTTTGTCGCTGTCAGCCCAAGCTCATCCAGTTCGCTTTGAGCCTGCCGGAACTTTATCCGGGTGAACTGCTCATCTTCATTGGATGGATCTTCAAACCACGGCACATGCGCTGAGTGTAAAACAGCTTTCAGGCGAGCCTTACTGATGTTGAGCAAAGGACGACAGATGTGAAAGCCATCCATCTCACGATCCCTAGCGAATGCACGCAAGACCATAAACACCACTACCCCGGGCAAGACGCGTCAGGAACGTTTCTGCCTGATCTTCCAGATGGTGCGCCAGAAACAGGGCGTCACAGCCATGATCCTCAGATGCCTGTCGTAACAACCTGTGCCGCGCATCCCGCGCTGCCGACTGGATGTTAGAGGATGGCTTATCTCCCTCCCACAGCAGCGTTTCATGCGGCACCTCAATACGGGTACAATACTGCGCAACACCAACGGCTTCACTTGCCGCTTCCGCGCGCAAACCATGGTTGACTGTGAAGGCATAAAGCTCAGGGGCTGCAAAACCCAGCTCCTGTGTCCACTGCTTCAAAAGATAAAGCAGGGCCATAGAATCAGCACCGCCGGACACACCAATGGCGATCCGGCGGAAAGACTTATACTCTCCGAAAAGCTCATCCAGCTCTTCGGTAGAAAAGAGAGCAACTTGATTAGAGGCAGTTGTCACGTTTTTGTTGAACCTTGGCCTGCTCCAAAACAGCTGGCGCTGCAAACTGGAAGTTGGCGAGAAGCTGCTCGTAGGTCTCACAAGCAGCGGGCGCGTTACCCATACCTGTAAGCGCAGTGCCCAACTTCAGCAAGCTCTCAGGAGCAAGTTCACTCTCTGGAAAATCAGTATAGCTTTTTAGGAAGGCTTGTGCCGCATTCTCATACTGGCGCTGTGCCAGCAGGCTTTCACCCAACCAGTGCTGCGCATTCGCGGTCAGCTCATGGTCTGGGTACATACCAAGAAACGTATCAAAGCCTTCAGTCGCAGCTGGATAGTTGCCACCAACCATCAGGCCGTAAATTGCGTTGTAATCAGACTGAGGCTCACCAGTCAGCAGCTCATTCACACTACCGGAAAACTGCAGAGAACCAGAGCTTGGCTGCAGTCGTGGAACCAGTCGGTGCTGCGTTGTTACCACGCGCAATCTGGGACAGATCCAGCGGACCACTGTTTGTACCCTGAGCAGGAGTGTTCAGCGTAGAAAGCTGCTGAGTGCGGTTTGCCGGTGCAGTCGTGCTTGGTGCCTGTACAACAGGAGGCTGAACAACCCGTGGTGTCTGACCCGGATTTTCCAACTGCTGGAGACGATACTCAACATCCTCTTGAGAACGACGGAGCGCATCTTCAGTCAGACGAAGCTTGTGATTGAGCTCTTCAACTTTACCCGTCAGCAGACGAACCTGCTCCTCAAGTTGACCAAGGCGGGCAGTGTTCTGAGCGGTCTCGTCATTTTTAGACGAACCGAAAAGCTGCGCGTTCGCAGGTAAACTAACAGAGGTTGCAAGCGCAAGAACAACAAAGCTTGTTGCAATACGTCGGTAAAGAGCCATCAATTATCTCCTGAGACACCCTTCAGGGGTCGGGTCGGAATTTCTCATCTCTTGGCAAGAGGAAAAGACGAAAATAGGGCACACATTCAGTGTTTCACCCCTATTTGCGGCTTCTCCCCGGCCAATTTCCGTTCTCCTACAAGTTTGCAGGAGTTTCAACAAAAAAGGCTCCCCCAAATCAGGGAAGCCCTTTTTAGATTTCAGCAGGTCAAACTCAATTACTGACCATTCAGAACAGTCACAGCACGACGGTTCTGGCTCCAGCAAGAAGCCGCGTTACAAACCGCAACCGGACGCTCTTTACCGTAGGAGATTGTCTTGATGCGGGATGGGCTAATGCCTTTAGCAACAAGGTATTCTCTAACTGCAGCCGCACGACGCGCACCCAGTGCAATGTTGTACTGACGGGTGCCGCGCTCATCAGCGTGACCTTCAATGGTAATAGAGTAGTTCTTGTAGTGCTGCAGCCACTGAGCCTGCTTGTCCAGAACTCCGCGAGCTGCACCATCAAGGGAGCTCTGGTTGTTGAGGAAGAATACACGATCCCCAACATTCACAACAAAGTCCTGACCAGAGCCAGCTGCAACAGAACTATTGCCACTGGTCAATTCAGGGCGTGTCTGCGAACAAGCTGCTGCGACGAGACACACAGCCACCACAGCGGCGAAACGCGCTCCGCGCGCGAACAGCGTCTTTGACATTTATAGAATCTCCTGTCCCTCAAACCCCGAGGGTTAAAAAAGCCCTAGACCAACTTGGTTAAGGGTAACTTGAATTTATTGGTTAATGAAGTGCTAATGACCCCAAATTCCCGCAAGAAATTGGGGTCTCAGCTTCACGATTAGTCGAGCAGCGGAGACCACGCCGGGTCTGATGCAAAGTTTGGTGTCTGAACCAGCTGTTCATTGTAACCAGTCAGATCAACAGTCCAGACCTGAGGACCGCCCTGCTCGCCCACAGTATCGCGGAAGAATGTCAGCACGCGCCCGTTTGGAGACCATGCCGGACCTTCGTTGTGATAGCCCTCTGTCAGGATGCGCTCACCCTTACCATCCGGACGAATAACACCGATCATAAAGCGGCCCTGATGCACCTTGGTAAAGGCAATCAGATCACCACGTGGAGACCACACAGGCGTAGAGTACTGACCCGGACCAAAGGAAATACGCTCAGCACCGCTGCCGTTGGAGTTCATCACATACAGCTGCTGAGAACCGCCACGGTCACTTTCAAACACCACCTGACGTCCGTCTGGAGAGAAGGACGGGCTGGTATCAATCGCTGCAGTGTTGGTCAAACGAGTTGTCCGACGAGTGCGTAAGTCCATCAGATAAAGGTTTGCATTGCTGCCCTGCTGCAAGCTCATGATGACCTTCTGGCCATCAGGTGAGAAGCGCGGCGCAAAGGTCATGCCCGGGAAGTTCCCAAGAACCTCACGTTGACCAGTCTCGATGTTGAACAGATAGACCTGCGGATTGCCGCCCACATAAGACATGTAGGTGACTTCCTGAGAAACAGGAGAGAACCGAGGGGTCAGAACCAGATCATCACCACGGGTCAGATAGCGCACATTCGCACCATCCTGATCCATGATCGCCAAACGCTTACGGCGCGCATCCTTCGGACCGCTCTCATCAATGAAGACAACGCGGGTATCGAAGTAGCCTTTCTCACCGGTCAAACGCTGGTAGATCGCATCGGAGATGATGTGAGCCAGACGGCGCCAGTTTTCAGGTGTGGTGAAGAACTGCTGGCCAATCAACTGCTGACCTGCAAACACATCCCACAAACGAAACTCAGCACGGATCTGACCGTTTGCCTGCTGCGCGATAGAACCAGTCACCAAGGCCTGAGACCCGATGGTCCGCCAGTCACCAAAGCGCGGCATGGTGCCTACATTCATTTCCTGCTGAATATGGGCAGCCGGATCAATCGGGCGGAACAAGCCCGAGCGCTGCAAGTCAGCGGCAACAACTTGAGAAATCTGCCCTGCCACGTCTTCCTGCAAGCCGGAACCTGCAAAGGGAGAGATTGCAATCGGCATAGGTTCAACGTTGCCCTGAGTAATATCCAGTTCAATCAAGGCGTAGGCAGGTTGAGAGATGGTAACAACAGCAACAGCAGCAGCCACAAAGCGGCATGCACGACGCCACAGCTGCTTGATTCCTGTTGTACGCATTGGGTTAAGCCCCATCACAAAGGACATAGACCTAAGCTCCTTTCAATCTCAATACCTAGTATCCAAGCATATCGCGAGGATCAAAATTCAAGATGACGGTTTTCCATGCATCATATTTAGCTGCTGGCAGAGAATACGGACCGCAGCGATAGACCGCGCGTTCTGCACTGCTTGCAGCAGCTCTGAATGTTGGGTTATTGCTGGAATTCAGAACCTGCATCTGCCCTTCAACTTCACCGGTACGGCTCAGGTTGAATTGCAGGCGAACGTTCAGATCTTCAGCACCAGCTGCACCCACAGGAGGGTTCCAGCACCGGGCAACCTGTCCGCGAAGCGCATCCAGCTCAGACTGGCTCATCTTCACATTGGTCTGGCCCAGTTCGGATCCAAGAGAAGCCGGTTTGGCGGACTTTGCAGTCCCGCTCGACTTCGCATTCGTCTTGTTCAGCAAAGCCGCCATCTTGGAGTTGAAGTCTTCCTTCTTCTTCGGCTTTTCCTTCTTAGGCGCTTTCGGACGCGCAGGAGGCTTCGGCTTGGAACGTGGACGGACTTTTACAAGCTGCTTCGGCTTTTCTGTTTTTTCTACTTCAGGACCAAGTTCTGCAGTCTCCGCAGGCGCCTTCTCTTTTGGCACTTCCTTTGGAGCTGGCTCTGGTTCAGCAGGTTCTGGTGGCGGCGGCGGTGTTTCAGCCTGCTGCACTTCCCTCTTCGCTTCCTGAACCTTCTTCACCTCTTTCTTGGCCTCACCGGTCTTTTTCTCCGGCTCAGGCTTTTCAGCAGGCTTCTTGGTCGGCTGCAACGCAGCCTCTTTGATTTCCTTCGCTTCCTTTGTACCCAGTTGCAGCTTGGTCAGCTCGCTCACAGGCACAAGATCCACGGGCAGTGAATCCACCGGGGCAGTCGAAAGCTCTTTGCCGAAGTTAAGCGAAACCGCTCCGGCAACAAGCACGACCACGTGAACAACTAGCGATGCGATAAGCCCTGCACGCATTCCCGGTTAACCCTGCTCCTCTAGAGTAACGAGCCCGATGCGCTTGTAGCCAGCAGCATTGATACGGCCCATAACCTTCATGATGACGCCGTAATCGGCATCCTGATCTCCACGCACATAGATGCGCTCGTTGTAGCCATTCTCGGCAATCGCACCGAGTTTCGCGATCAGCTCGTCAACCGGGATCTCAGTGTCCTGAATGAACACGGATCCGTCAGACTTAACGGAGATCGCTATCGGCTCAGTATCACCTTCCATCGCCTTCGCCCGGGTTTCGGGCAGGTCGATCGGCACACCAACGGTCAACAGCGGAGCTGCCACCATAAAGATGATCAGCAACACCAGCATCACGTCCACCATCGGCGTTACGTTGATCTCGCTCATTGGTGCATGGGAATGCCTGCGGCGACCACGTCTGCCGCCAGCGCGTCCACCACCACCAGCTGCTCCAGTGCTCATACCCATGGATTATGCTCGCTCATCAATACGGCGGGACAGAATGGCTGAAAACTCGTCTGCAAAACCTTCCATGCGCGCAGCCAGCTTACCGCTGTCACTCTGCAGCTTGTTGTAGGCAATAACCGCCGGAATAGCCGCGATCAGACCAAGACCGGTCGCAAACAGCGCTTCCGCAATACCCGGAGCCACAACAGCAAGGTTGGTGTTTTTGGAAGCCGCGATGGAGGTAAACGCATTCATGATGCCCCAGACCGTACCAAACAGGCCCACAAACGGGGCCGCACTGCCGATGGTCGCAAGGAACAACAGGCGTTTTTCAAGACGCTCAACTTCGCGGGAAATAGTCAGGTCCATCACGCGGTCAATACGCTGCTGCAGGCTGGCAATGGCAGGCTTATCCCCTTCGTGGGAGCGCTTCCATTCACGCATAGCAGCCACAAACAACGCAGACATGCCGTTATTCGCGCGGGAGGACAGAGACTTATAAAGCTCTTCGAGAGACTGGCCGGACCAGAACACGTTCTCAAAACGGTTCATCTGGCGGCGGGAACGACCGTACAGAACAACCTTGTCAAAGATAATCGCCCAGCTCCAGCAAC
>NZ_CP174315.1:70000-122680 GCF_052467605.1 Microbulbifer regidiadema (SeqCode)
CTATAGATCCAGCCTTATGCCCCTCGAACCAACACTTATCACCGCAATCACAAAACTTATGCCCGCAAAGACCAACACCACATAGCACCAAGCATAGACAGACCAGATACCAGCACCGCTAGCTCGTACCAACACCCCACCATTCCACCAAACGCTCAAACCAGGCCCACCTCAAGCCCCGACTTCACACCAATCGCAAACCGGAACGCATTTCCAGCCACCAACTCACCAGCACCAAAGTCTCAAGGAGAACATTACGGGAATGGACCACGACCAAAACATGCCCCATGCTCCAAACATGCAACACCGCAGACGGACAAGTCCGGGTTCTTTGACAATTGAAGAAAGAAAAGCACCACCTCACAACTAAGCGGGAGAGGTAAATACACGCAGACAGTAAAGGGTGTCTCGCTATGCTTTTGAGGGAAGGAAGGAGAAGCTGTCACAAGCCATAAACAGCCATCTCAAGCACAAGCATAAGTCGCTGGCATTATAATATCAGTAGGGAGGGAAACGCAGCTGTAAAAACCCAAAGGTTACTCACTAAAACGACAAGGGTCTAACAAAAGCCGAAGACCATCACGGCATCACAGCATCACAGCATCACAGCATCACAGCATCACAGACAATGTAGCAGGCATCGCCCCACCCAAGTCAAAAGCTTGTCGCATGTGAGCCGCGACAAGCTGTAGAACTCACATCAATGCACAGAAAGCCAGTCCCGGGCCGCGCGCTGTGCTTCTGCAATTTCCATGGAGGACATTTCCTGAGATACCTCGCGGCGATAACGCACCGCTTGAGTGCTACCGCGCATGGCAGCCAGATTAAACCATTTGTGCGCTTCAATCAGATCGCAAGCACCCGCTTTGCCGGAGGCTGCATCAAGACCACGCCGTAACAGAGATTCCACTTCGCACGCATTTTGCTTCACATGCCGATGAATTACGCCATCAAACTGCAACACAGTCATTAAATCTCTCTCCTAAAACACAGTGAACTCGTTTGGTATTGCTCGTAATTTTTGATGAGATAAGAGGAGGCTCATGACCTCCCCGAAATCTAATTGACGTCGCGGACTATTAGATTTTGACACTCTAAAAAGGCGGTTAAAAACCATGATTGAAACGAAAAAAGCGGCCTCAAAAGCAAAATTTAAGTAGTTCTGTCACGGTGTAAACCAAGGGATATTGCACTGAATGATTTGATGGGTTGTGCGAATCAAGTCCGGGGAGAACATGTCTAGTCCACTGATTGATTGCCTTGCACATTCCTGAGCTTACGATAAGGTAAGGTCATTCTTAAAAGCTTCAGTGTTTTGGGAGGAACCATGAAAGCACCCTTTTTGAAGACATCTCTGGCTGCCCTGCTCTCGCTTGGCCTCACCACATCGGCTCTAGCTGCAGATGCAACTGGCACCTGGATGCGGGCTAACGGGACTGCAAAAATCAAGATCTCCAAGTGTGGAGGCAATCTGTGCGGCAACATTGTTTGGCTGAAGAAACCACGCAAAGATACCGAGAACCCGGACCCCAAACTGCGCGATCGTTCGCTGATCGGTACAAAAACCATCCTTGGCATGAAGCCAAACGGCAAAAACAGCTGGAAAGGGAAGGTTTACAACGCAGAAGACGGCAAAACCTACTCTGGTAAGATGGAGCTGGTTTCTGACAACAAGCTAAAACTTGAAGGCTGCGTTCTGATCTTCTGTAAAGGCGACACCTGGACCCGTACAAAGTAAATTTACCTTAGGCTCAAAGGGCCCAAGCCGAGACAGGCCTGTTATGTTAGCTAAACACCTGCTTCTTGAATGTAGCAGGTGTTTAGGCAAACAGGTTGGAAATGATCCGTCCAGGCATCATCTTTTACTTCTTTCTTTTCACAGCTCCATTGGCAACCCCTGCCCATAGCTCCGATTTGCACGGCCTCTGGCAAACGGCAAAAGGTGCAATCATCAACATTTCCCAGTGTGGCACAGCCATGTGCGCACGGTTGCAGTCCTTCAGGCCACCTGATGGTCAACGACAACAAGACGTATTGGATCTGCGAAACCACGACACTGCGAAACGCTCACGTAAAGTTCTCGGTCTCAGAGTTCTCTGGAACATAAAAGCGGCAGGTGAAAACAAATGGCAAGCGGAAGGGTATGACCCGCGGCGAGGATATGAAGTCAGCATAGACCTGCACCTTCTGCCCAGCGGTCTTTTAAGAATGACAGGCTGCAAAAAAGTTGTCCTCAACTTCTGCGAAAACGTCAATTGGCAACGCCGCTAGCCCTCCCCCTCTTCAGCATCGAAAACTCAACAAATTGAGACATATCTCGCAGCAATCGTTTCCTGTTCTTTTCCCGCTATATGTTAAGGACAAGCCCTTGAACACCTTGCTGACTGGCATCTGAGCACGAACTTTTCGAGATTATGCCAGAAAGGCATGGCATCTGCTTTTGGTTTGCGTGAGCAGAAATCTAAGGATGGTTCAGCGGTTCATGGCCAGCAACAAGAATCCCGATGATTTAATCCCGCCGCACAGGTTGGAAGAGATTTTTAAGATTGCCTTCCAGCTACTGCTGCGAAAGGGACGCGAAGCCGCAAGTATGGATGCAGTGGCTAAAGCTGCTGATATTGATGCTGATCTGCTGAGGCAAAGGTTCGAAGGAGAGCATGATCTCGTCGCCCCGGCCATGCGTTGGTACTTCATGCGGTTCAGCCAGCAGGTCAGCTCCAGTTCGGCCATGTACGCCGATATCTATTCCTGTATGTATCTGATGTTGACTGATTTCGCAGAACTTTGCGAAGAGCAGAACTGCATCGAGGGCAGTCTTTACTGGTCAACCATTGGAGAGATTGGACGGTTTGACCCTGTTTTGGGAGAAGAGTATCTCGCCCTACGCCTTGAATGGGCTGCTGAAATTCGCAGGCGTCTAGTCAAATTTGAAGGGGATCTGCAAACACCGGAGGACATTGATCATCTGGTGGACTACTTCATGATGGCGTTTGAAGGCATTATTCAGATGGTCAAGTTTGAAACTCCGCTGGATCAAATCTTCACCGCTATCGACATTACAATGGAAGCGCTCACCAGCCGCATGAAAAAGAGCCCGAACATGCCGGGCTCCAAATAAGCGCATTATAAGTCTGAGGTGACTTCACCTCATATGTACACTCAGTTCCCTGAGGCAATGGTGCCTTTGCCCTGAAGGTGGCCGATAAAGGTCTCTTGGATCTGTGGAGCATCCCATTCCAGCGATCCTGGAATTCCACCAAGAACACCGCCGTTTTCATCCAGAAAGATTGTGTAGGGCATGGCCGCAACCTGGAACGCAGTGCCCATCGCCTGCATATCGACAGCCTGATAGCTGGTAAAGCGCTCAAGACCCAGACGATCCTGCAGGAAGCTTTGAATACGGCCATAAGGAATATCTTCCAGCGCAACCACGACAAACTGGCCATCGAGCCCTTGCGCTTTCAGCTCATCTTCGAAGCGCTCCATCGCTGGAAGCTCAACGCGGCAGTTTGGGCACCAAGTCGCCCAGAAATGCAAGATAGCTGGCCCTTTGGTGAAAGCCTCACCAAGTGTTTTCGTGCCATTGGCATCTCTCAGTTCAAGGCTGAACTTTGGAACTTCAAAGGAGGCCGCTGAAACGGGAGAGATCAGCGCCCAAACAGCCAGAAAAAGGGAAGTCAGCAGTATTTTTTGAGCCCGCATCATATCAAGGTCCATTCGCAAGTGATTTCAATTTATCATTCTGCGAGAGCCTAATTTTGGCGGCACGCTGGTTCAAATCAACTTAAAGTGCCGGTGTCGTGATTAAAGCTTAAAACTGCTGATCGTTGCAGGTATCAGCGCTGATTGAACAACACAGATTGTGCCTGCTTGTCCTCCGCAATATTGGAGCTATCAGCCTCTGCCTTGCCAACCTCAAGCCCTTTCACAACAGCTGATCGCGCCAGCAACCGCTCACGCCAGGCTTTCACATGCGGGAACTCCTCCAGATCCATGCCCTGACGCTCCCAACGATGAGACCAGCCGAAAATCGCCATATCGGCAATCGTGTATTCTCCGGCGGCCACATAGGAGCGATCTGCAAGCCGCTTGTTGAGCACCCCATAAAGTCGGTGGGTTTCATTGAAATAGCGGGTCATGGCGTATTCAATTTTCTCGGGTGCATAAATGCGGAAATGGTGGTTCTGACCAAGCATGGGTCCAAACCCGCCCATCTGCCACATCAGCCATTCCTCAGTTTCCACTCGGCCGCGCTCGTCAGACGGGTAGAACCGATCAAACTTGCGCCCCAGATACTGCATGATAGCCCCGGACTCGAAAATGGAAATAGGTTCGCCGCCCGGCCCTTCAGGGTCAACAATGGCAGGCATGCGATTGTTTGGGGCAATCTTTAAAAACTCAGGATCAAACTGTTCCCCGCGCCCAATGTTCACCAGTTTCAGATCATAGGGAACGCCCAGTTCTTCCAGCATAATGGAAATTTTCCAGCCATTTGGCGTTGGCCAGTAATAAAGCTCAATGGGTTTGGTCTGTGTTGCGGCCATGGGTCACCTGAAAACAAGAATAGAAGAAAAGCGGAAATAAGGGATTGGCACTGCCGGTCAGATACGAAACTTATTTCAGAACTAGCCAGCAGGAAACATTCGATGTAGCTGCCAGTTAACAGTTAGAAAACCAGCTTGAAGCCTTCGTGTGTCGGCACAAATCCGTTGCTCTCATAAAAGCGGTGCGCATCGGCACGCTCCTTATTGGATGTGAGCTGCACCATACAGCAGCCCTTTTCACGCGCCAACTCAACTGCATGTGAAAGCATCGCCTTGCCAAGCCCCTTGCCGCGCATGTCAGAGCGGGTATGCATGCTTTCAATCTGCCCGCGCGGTTTGCCATTAAAGGCCAGCCCGATCAGAAAGGACAGCTGAAACGTAGCCACTGGCTCACCCGGCTCCAGCTCGCCAACATAAATATCGGTGTCTGCCGCCTGCTGGATGGCGAGGAAAGCTGGTCTGTACGTGTCAATCTCACCGCTTTCCAGATGAACACGTTGGGAGGAGGCCCCTCCGTTCATCATTTGCACAACAGCTTCAAGGTCTTCAGGCCGGGCGACACGTATCTTCAACATCAAAACACCACGTAAGAACTAGCGACAAATTTCAGAATCGCTATCCACTTTGGCGATCCCGAATGTGGTTTTACGGAAGTTCTCCTTCTTCCACAAATGAGGCCAGCTCACATCGATTTGGTGGGAACGCAATGTTTTGTCATGTGCCGGGGCTTTGCTGGACGCAAACCCGCCGCTGCTGAGCGCGGTTTGCATCCCGCGATTGGTACCATCATCGCCCATATCCCAGACGATAAAACAGTCTGAGCGCTGATCTGTGCTGGGTTGGAAGCTTTGGATGATGTGGCGGGCGTCTGGCAAGGTGACGCGTAGGTTGCCGCCGGTGTATTCATCCAGAGAGACGATAGTTGCTTGTGCAGCCTCCGGGAATTGCGCCTTGAGCTGCTCACCGAGGTCCTCGTAGGGCTTCATATGCCGGCAGTAGCCGCCGCACATTTTTTTGTCGGGAGCCAGAAAGCCAGAGATGCGGATGCCGAGGACGACGAGAACCAGAACCGCCAGAACGCTGCTGTAGATTTTCACCGATCGCGCCGCATACGTTCTACGCGAGATCTGAAAAAAGATCACCAGCGGCAACAGCAGCAACACCGGATGCATGTGGCGCTCTTTGATGTATTGCGCACCGCTGAGCAGAACGCCCGTAAACGCCAGGGCCAGCGAGATCAGCAGAGCGCGTTGCAGCAGTTGGCCGACGCGATACACCTCTGGATCAGGAGCGGTACGCTCCCTCACCTTCCCCTTACCAAACAGCGCCGGGAAGAACAGCAGCAAAACCAAGGGCAGAAACGGGGCGGAGAAGCCAAGCAGGCTGGTGAGCAGGCGCAGTTCACCGGTCAGGATGCGGCTCACATCACTCCCCTGCTCTCCTTCCCGCATCACGTTGAGGGCAGAGCCGACCAAGGCTTGCTCGCTGCTGACAACCCAATAGAGGTAGGGGCTGTACATCAGCACCGCGATCACGCCGGAGGCCACCAGCAACGGCAGCCGTATCTGCCCGCGCCAGTGACGATCACTTAAGGCCGCCAGAAACATCGCGGCAGGCACCAGAACGTAAGAGTGCTTTGAGAGCATCCCCAAACCAACAGCAAGACCCAGACACACCGCCGCTCCGACCGTCTTGTCCCGCAGCACCCACAAGGAAGCAGTAGACCGTGGCAGCGGAGGCGGCCATCAACACCGCAGTGTGGGTCACCCCCTCATGCAGGTTGAAGCCGATCTGGTAGAACGCCACCCAGGAGAACACAGCCAAAGCCGCCAGCTTCTCATTGGCAATGGCCTGCCGCGCCACGCCGTAAAGAAACAGCGCAAAACACAACACCAGCGAATACTTGAGAACCAGAAAGCTCCAGATGGTCGGGCCGAAAATCTTCTGCACGCCATAAAGCAGCCACTCGTAAACGGGAGGCTGGCGCACCTGATAGCCAAGCTTCAGCTCCTGCACAAACACGTTCTCAAACATGTCATCTGTGCTGAGTGTGGGAGAGAAATAGCCGCGCAAAAGCAAATGCAGCAGCAAGTAGCCTGCAATCAGAACAACAACGCCCGCCGGTCGCCACCAAAAGCGGGTTGAAACTGTCTCTTCCGGCATTCACTCATCCCCCATGGAGACCCAGACCGGAAGCTTAAACACTGGACAAAACGCCAGATACAAAGAGGGCCACATCCCAGCTGCTCAGCTGGTGGATGTGGCCCTCAAAGCACAAATGAACGGGTTATACCCTAAGATCTGCGGAGTATTTTTCCACATGGGCGAGCAGTTGGGCCGCGCCCTTCTGATCAGAGGAAAGCACAAACCCCAAACGCTCGGCAGCACGACTGCCCACATTGTATGAGCTTGCCCAGATGATGAACGGTGCCAGCAGCATCGGCAGCGCAACCGGCATCACCCACAGCCACAGCGCGGCTTCACCAATCCAGCTCAGGCCCATGGCCAGCGCACCAATCACGCTCACCCACCAAACAGACCGCAAACATTCCAGTAGCGGAAGGCGCGCAGCATCACGGTGAGCATTGGTCCATCCGCTGTCACGGCCCATCAGAACCTCAAACACAGAGCGACACTGGAACGCCATCAGAACCGGAGCGAAAACCGCAGAGCTGATCAGCTCAACAAAACCGCCCAAAACACCTTTGCGAGAGGTCGTCTGATCACCCAAAAACACTTCTTTCAAAACAACAAGCGTCTTTGGCAGCACCAGCAGAGCAACAACACCAAACAATAGAGCAGCACCTTCATACGCCGCACTCATAGGTATGTGACCCAAAACCGGCAGATGGTTCTTGAAGGTGTAAGCTTCCAGCACAGGCAGATCCAGCGGAGCAAACAGGCTGGCCAGCAAAAACGCAGCCCAGACCGGGGAGCTCAGATAAGACATGATGCCAAGCATCAGAGAGAACCGGCCCCAAGGTTTGAGCGCACGCGCACCAATCACGCGGGAGTGCTGCAGGTTGCCCTGACACCAGCGCCGGTCACGCGCCGCGTAGCCAAGAATATTCTCAGGCGCGGCCTCATAAGAACCGGTGATCCGCGGATCACACTCCACCTGCCAGCCGGCACGGGCCAAAAGCACCGCTTCCACACTATCATGGCTCAGGATGTGTCCACCAAACGCCGCTGTATCATCCAGCTCCGGCAAACCACAGCTGGAGGCAAACGCACGAGTACGGATGATGGCGTTGTGGCCCCAGAAAGGTCCGCACTCTCCCTGCATGGCAGCAAGGCCAAAGGCATAGGCACGGCCAAACATGCCAGAGGCAAACATCAGGCTACGGCCAAAATAGCTTTTCAAACCAACCAGCATCGGCACGGTCTGCAGCAGGCCAAGGTTTGGCTCCGCTTCCATACGACCAACCATATGCACCAATGTGTCAGCACGCATCAGGCTGTCCGCGTCCAGCACCACCATGTAACGGTAGGCACCACCACAACGCTGCACAAACTCGGCCACATTCCCGGCCTTCCGACCATGGTTATCAGTCCGGCGGCGGTAGAAGATCTTTTGCTCCGGATAACGCGCAACCAGTTGACGAACAACCTGTTCTTCCTGCACCGCAATCTCATCATTGCGGCTGTCAGAAAGCACATGCCAGTGAAACAGGTGTGTTGCATTCTTCGCGCGCAAATCATCCATCATGGCAGCAAGGCGCGCAGCAACTTCAGGCGCATCCTCGTGATAGATCGGCATCAGAATTGCTGTGGCAGAAGCTGGCAGAGCGCGCGGATCAGCATCAAGAGGCTTAACAGAGCGGCCATAAAGAAGGCCCAGCAAAACAGTTGCTCCACCCCAGGAAAGCCAGAGCGTGCTGATGAACAGCAGCGCGATCCGAACCACCTCATAGATGTTGAGGTGGTCAGCGCTCAGGGCTGCATAAAACAACCCTGTAAAGCTGAGGGACAATGCAAGACAGAAGACAAAAGCCGCAGCCCGGCGGTGCCCTACCCCGTCGCGAAACGGCTTATCCATGGATTACCGCTCCGAGAAGGTGGAAATGGCTTTTCGCAAACTCGTCCGCTTGCCTGGCAAAGCTGAGTAGCTGCGCCCAAACCGCAGGCGGCGCCAGATCAGAACAAACCAGCTGTCACCGGCAGAAAGGTCCTGCACTGGCATGGCAAGCGGTGCAACAGGGCCGCTGCTCAGGTTAACGTGTGTAGAAAATAGTTCAGATTTCATAGGTCTCATGAGCTCCACCCCCACTGGTAAAGCCACTCTTCGGAAACTGCTTTTTCGCCGTCAGTCAGCTGAAGGCGTAACTCAACCGGGATTTCAAGGTCATCGCGGGAAACATCAAGAAACACACGATAAACACCCAGTTCTTCAATGTAGCGAACGTCCGCAAAGTCTACTGTGCCGTTTAAAGCAGCGTTTTCGATAAATGGTTTAGCGCGTACAAGCTGCTCCCCATTCAATCCGCTTTCAGCAAACAAAGAGGCATCAAAGTCCACCACAAACTTGCGGGTCAGCGAGTTCTCTTCAGAAGCTGAATGGCCTGCTTTACCAGAACGGGTCTGGGTAATCGGCATCAGCATCTGCTCAGAACGACCAACTTCATCACCCCAGTACATCTTGTAGTGGAACGAGAGTTCATCACCGGCTTTCACCGCTTCATTGGGCGACCAGAAGGCAACGATGTTGTCGTTGATTTCCTGATCGGTTGGAATTTCTGCAAGCATCACAGCACCGGAACCCCAGTCACCAAGAGGCTCGATCCAAAGGCTTGGACGCTTGTCATAGCGCGCTTCAAGGTCTTGATAATTCTCAAGATTTTTATCGCGCTGCATCAAGCCGAACCCTGCTGGAGAACGTGCTCCAATGAAGGAAAGCTGCAGATTATCCGGGTTGGAAAGTGGCCGCCAGGAGGTCTTGCCATTGGCAAAACGCAGCTTCAGGCCATCACTGTCATGCACCTCAGGTCTGAAGTCATCAAACCCGACACGGTCGTTTTCACCGTAAAGATACATGGAAGTTAGTGGTGCAATCCCAAGCCGCTCCACATCACTGCGGAAGAACAGATGTGCAGTCACATCCACTTCTGTCTGCTGGCCAGGTTCAAAAACAAACTGATACGCACCTGTAACACTTGGGCTATCAAGTTCCGCCCACACAGTCACCTTGTCGGAGCCCTCAACAGGCTTGCCAAGGTAAAATGCGGTGAAGTTCGGAAACTCCTCCGGCTTGCCGCTGGCTGTATCAATAGCAAGCGCACGGGCAGACAAGCCATAAACATTGCCAGCACCCAAAGCACGGAAGTAGCTGGCGCCCAAAAACGCCACCAGTTCATCCATCCGCCCTTCCACGTTCAGTGGGTTCAGCAGGCGGAATCCGGCCACGCCGGGAAAAGAAACATCGCTCAGAGATGCGGTCAGTTCTGCATCCTGATAGTCAAAGTCAGCAGCTTCAAACACAAATGGCTGAGCCGCGCCCTCTTTTACCTCATGAATTTTCAGAGGATTTTTGAACAGCCAGCCCGGATGGAAAGCATGAACACGGAAATTCTCGGTGTCCTTCCACTTGCTGCGGTCACGCTTATAGGCAATTTTCCGATAACCATCGTACTTCAATGCAGCCAGCGCTTCCGGCAATTCTCCGGATGGTTCTGTATAGGCTTCCTGCGCCTGTGCCTTCATCTTTGCCACGAGTGCGCCAAAGGTAAATGGCATCTGAGACTGAGAGCTTTCGCTTGCACCAGCAGCTGCAGAAGAAGCGAAAGCCCCAAACCCAACACTGGAGCAAATGACGCCTAATACAGCGATATTGGAAAGAAAACTACTTCGTTGATTAAGCAACGAGACGCCCCCAAGGTTTCAAATACAACAAAGTGCAGTGTTCGCATACACTGCGCAACTATAAGTTCTAGCAGAGCCTAGATCTCAGACCAGACAAGTCTCCATAACGCCCGATCACCTGAAGTTTATCGTAGCGTAATAAGGCGGAGATGTGGTCGTGGCTAGGCAGAGAGGTGATGATTCACAGCGAAAATTAACCCTGTGAAACATCTCTAAACCATTAGAATTACTGAGATATTAGGGGCAACTTATTCAGGCGACACGTTTTCACCACGCTCTAACCCCAAACCCACCAAAAGCAATCCCGTCTCTTCGTCAACTTCTTTGCCTGCATAGGCTGTGATCTGACTATTCTTGGCAAACCCCAGACACTCAAATTCAGATGATATCCAGTCAACTTTTCTTGGGTGCAGCGCTATCTAGTGCCGCTATGGCAGCAATACTTACACAGAACAACACGCATTCTTATCAGTTTCTCTGAGCAGTTTTTAAGGCACTCCCCCTACCCTTTTCATAGGTTCTGAAGGAGGCCCTATGGAAATTGGCATCGGTCTGATCGGCGGCGGATACATGGGAAAGCTACATGCAGTGGCATTAAACGCAGCCGGTGCAGTGTTTGACACCCAACTTCGCACCCGGTTGGAAATGATCTGCACCACCACAGAAGACGGGGCGGAGGACAAAGCCAGACAGTTCGGGTTTGCACGCGCCACCAGCGATTGGCGCATACTGGTCAACGATCCGCACGTAGAAGCAATCGTCATCGCCAGCCCCCAGACCACTCATAGAGAGATTGCACTTGAAGCATTTCGTCTCGGTAAACCGGTCCTCTGCGAAAAGCCTCTCGGCGCCAGCCTGTCGGATGCCACCGCCATGGCACAGGCCGCAGAAGAATCCGGCCAGATCAACATGGTGGGCTTCAACTACATCCGCACCCCGGCAACCCAATTGGCCCTTAAACTCATCAAAGATGGGATCATCGGCGACATCACCTTCTTTCGCGGAGAACATACAGAAGACTTTTTCGCAGACCCGAATGCCCCGGCAACATGGCGCTCCAGCGGAGATGCCAACGGCACCATGGGGGACCTCTCCCCTCACATGATCAACTGTGCTCATGTTCTGGTTGGTGCAATCAAAAGTGTGAATGCCCAGATCGAAACCGTCTTCAAATCCCGCCCTTCCCAATGTGCACCCAACATCGTCGAGCAAGTCACCAACGATGATGTCGCTCAATTTATGTGTACTTTTGAAAATGGTGTCACCGGCCATCTGCTCTTCAGCCGCGTGGCTCTGGGCAAGAAGATGGGCATCATCTATGAGATCACCGGAACCAAAGGAGCCCTGCGGTTTGATCAGGAAGACCAGAACGCACTCTGGCTCTACCGCATGAAAGACGGCCCGGAACAATCCGGCTTCCGCAAGATCCTCACCAACCCGCATCACCCGGATTACGCCGCCTTCTGCCTCGGCCCCGGACACGGCACTGGTTATCAGGATCAGCTGATCATCGAAGCCCGCGATTTTCTGGAGGCCATCGCAACAGGCGAAACCAAATGGCCAACTTTCAAGGACGGCCTTGAAGTCTCCAAAGTGGTCGACGCCGCCCGCCGCTCGCACCAATCCGGCAGCTGGGTTGATGTGAACTAGCCATCCGCAACAAAAAAGGCCCACCAGATCGGCGGGCCTTTGAATTCTTTAAAGCTGGAAAACTGGCTTATTCCAGACCGATCTTCGCTTTCAGCATGTCAGACACAGCCTGCGGGTTTGCTTTACCCTTAGAGGCTTTCATCACCTGACCAACGAACCAACCCAGCATGCCTGGCTTTTCTTTCGCCTGCTCTGCTTTGTCAGCGTTCGCTGCAAGGATCTCGTCCACGATGCCTTCAATCGCACCAAGGTCAGTTACCTGCTTCATGCCGCGATCTTCAACGATCTGCGCTGGATCACCACCTTCAGTCCAAACGATCTCAAAGAGGTCCTTCGCGATCTTACCTGAAATGGTGCCTGCCTTGATCAGATCAATGATCTTACCCAGCTGCTCAGCAGAGATCGGGCTGGTGGTAACGTCCAGACCTTCTTTGTTCAGACGGCCAAAGGTATCGTTGATCACCCAGTTCGCTGCCAGCTTCGCATCACGGCCCTTCGCAACTTCCTCAAAGAAGTCACAGGAAACGCGCTCAGCAACCAGAATGTCAGCGTCGTATGGGGTCAGACCAAATTCATTGATGTAACGTGCCTTCTTCTCATCCGGCAGTTCTGGCAGGTCTGCTGCCATCTCATCAACCAGCGCCTGAGTGAACTCAAGCGGCAGCAGGTCTGGATCTGGGAAGTAGCGGTAATCATGCGCTTCTTCTTTAGAGCGCATGGAACGGGTCTCACCCTTCACGCTATCGAACAGACGTGTTTCCTGATCGATCTCGCCGCCATCTTCCAGAATGCCGATCTGACGACGTGCTTCATATTCAATCGCCTGACCAACAAAACGGATGGAGTTCACGTTCTTGATCTCACAGCGCGTACCGAACTCACCGCCCGGCTTGCGAACAGAAACGTTCACGTCCGCACGCATGGAACCCTGGTCCATGTTGCCGTCACAAGTGCCGAGGTAACGCAGAATGGTGCGCAGCTTGGTCAGGTACGCTTTTGCTTCATCAGCAGAGCGGATATCTGGCTTGGAAACGATTTCCATCAGCGCCACGCCTGAACGGTTCAGGTCCACAAAAGACATGGTTGGGTGCTGGTCATGCAGGGATTTACCCGCATCCTGCTCCAGATGCAGACGCTCAACGCCCACTTCAACCTGTTCCCCGTCCTTCATGTCCAGATGGATGGTGCCTTCACCAACGATCGGCTGTTTGAACTGGGAGATCTGGTAGCCTTGCGGCAGATCCGGGTAGAAGTAGTTTTTGCGGTCAAAAACAGACTTCAGGTTGATCTCTGCCTTCAGGCCAAGACCGGTACGGATCGCCTGACGCACACACTCTTCGTTGATCACTGGCAGCATGCCTGGCATCGCTGCATCAACCAAGCTCACATTATTATTCGGATCGCTGCCAAAGCTGGTGGAAGCGCCCGAGAAAAGCTTGGCCTCAGAGGTCACCTGAGCGTGAACCTCCATGCCGATTACGATTTCCCAGTCGCCTGTTGCACCCTTAATGAATTTCTTCGGGTCTGGCGTCCGCGTATCGACAAGCGTCATGCGATCAATATCCTGTGTTCGTTAAAGTCTTCGCGTAAAAAATCGGCCACGCAAATGCACGACCACGAAGACCACCTAATTTCTCAATGGTGTTGGGTAGGCCATCAACCCCGCAATGGCAAGTGAATCTTCGCCCGTTTTTTGCGCAGAGTGCCTAAATTTCGGGGAGAAGCCTGTAGAAAGTCATCTTCAGACGTACCAAGCTTGACCCACGCTGAAGTCAGCGCCCTCGCCCATCACTTTGCACGGCGACGGCGTGCCCCGATTTTCATAGCAATAGCACTTACAATCAGGCCCGTTGCAAAGCGGAACGGAAACAGCGCCAGCGGACCAACCTCCGGGTTCCACGGCATCGGAATCCCCACCAACTTGATCGCACCTTCTAAAAACAGGCTCAGCGCAGCAGCAGCAAATCCGGCAATGAAGATCTTTGCTCTCTGATTGGAATAGTAACCCATATAAGCGGCAATCAGGATCGCAAACGGATTCAAAAGCCCCGGCCAGAGCAGGATTACGGAGATATCATCAGTCATCTAAGTCTCATTCAGATCAGGACGGCGGTATCTGTGAACCGCCACATATGCGCTACGTAGTTCCCCTAGCACATTCTACAGGGAACTACTCAATAGACTTAGAGCGCATCCCCGAAAATGCACTCTTACATGACCTAAACCCGGCAAAACCGCCCTGCAACACCCTCACATGCGCAAATCTGCAACACTCTCTCAGCTCCGCGCAGCACGCCTCCTCACTTCCCTTGCATCACTGCACCCCCTTGCCTATAAGGCAGCCATCAATCAATGGAGTTTTGATGCGAGCTCGACAAGAGTCCCGGTAAAGCCCTGTCGAAGATAGACAGGGCATGCACATAGAAACCAACCTCACTGACCGCATGAGCGGGCAGACGAGATAAGTGCATCTTCAAAACTCAAAGACATCAATGGATATTTCGAAAGCTGAACAGCGCATTTTGCATGTGTTGGCACAAGGCGGCTGCATTGAATTGCGCCGCGACGACGACGGCACTCTGGAAGAAATGAACTGCATCACCCGCGACGGATGGTACTACGCCGGCCTTTCTGAACACATCTTCAGAAAGCTGAAGTACCGGCGCCTGATCTCCTCCAAAGGAGGCCGTCCATACCGGATCACCAAACTGGGCCTCTCCCGCGTCCGCAGCCAGCTCGACAATCGCTGACAAAACCACCCCGCAGCATCAGGCTGCGGGGTAAACTTTCACATCTCGCTATCTGGCATGATCAGAGATCTGCTTCAAAACCGCAGCAACAATTGCTTCAGGCCGATCTTCCTGAACCAGATGCCCTGCCTCAAAGATCAACTGACACGCTCGACCAGATAAGGACTGCGCAAGCACCTCCCCTTTCTCAGGAGAAATCCACTCATCACAAGCCCCCCAGAGAACTGAAACCGGACAATCCAACGGCCCGTAAAGCGACTCAATCTCATCCGTATAGATCTGATCCATCTGTGCAATTTGTCGGTAAAAGGCTGGCTGCCCAACCGGACCAATCCACGGCGCGCTGTAAATCTCCAGCGCTTCTTCAGATAGCTTATTATGAGCAGCCGTTTGCAGATAAGCGCGCAACATCGCCTTATGCATATACTCCGGCATCTCGGCAAAGGCGGCTGTGTGCTTGCGAACATGCTGAACCAACGGCGAGCCCCAGGGCGCCAGCGCAACAGCATCGAAAATAGTCAATGAACCATAACGCAAGCCATCCAGATAATAGGCTCGCAAAACCGTTGCTCCGCCAAAATCATGCGCCAACACATCTGGACGCGTCAAACCCCACTCTTCAAACAAGGCTGCCAACACCTTGTTCTGCACACCAAGCGAAACATCCTGCCCTTCACGCATTTCAGAAAGACCGTAACCAACCAGATCAAAATAGTAGACTGTTCTGCGGTCTATGATATGGGGCACAATTCTGCGCCAGACCTGAGATGAAAATGGTGTTCCGTGAACAGCCACCAACGGCGGCCCGTCACCCATTTTGCCCCAGCGCACGGCATTCCCATGAATGTTGGAGGTATATGGAAGTTCAAGCATAACACGACTCACATTGACATTTAGCTAAATGACTATATGAATATTCAAATGGAAAGAGCAATACAAATAAAGGCCATCTCCAGCGAGCCTAGGCTGAAAGTTCTGCGCCTCCTCACAGAGCCTCAAAAACACTTCAGCCATCAGCAATCCGCTGATCCGGTTGAGTTTGGCGTGTGCATGACATTGATTGCCGAAGCTTTAGGTGTTGCCCAACCCACAGCCAGCAGGCATCTGGACATCCTCAAGCAGGCTGGTTTCATAACAGCCCAGAAGCACCTGAAATGGTCCTACTGCAAACGCGATGAAGCAGCGATAAAAGACTTCCTGAAATGGCTGGGAGATGAGATTGCACCGTTCTAACCAACCAGCCCCGCAGTTACGCACTACAAGGGCTGGCACTCACTTCCACAGATGAGCTTGGCCATCAGCAAGTCGTGAAAAAGAACCTGCGATCCTTCTTTTCGCGAAATGGATAAACATGACAGGTAGTTTGATACCATCCCCGATCCCACAGCTCGACGGTAATATGAGTTGCAGATGGGGTTCCGCCGGGATGCCACACGCCGTTCTCATCACGCAGGCGCAGGTACAAACCGTCAGTTCCTTCTGCATTGCGATAAGCACGTTGAATGTTGGTATTGTAGGACTCGCTCAACACTTGCCGAACGGTTGGACCGGTAAAACTTGATCGCGAGTTCAAGGTAGCATTGCCAACAAGCTTATCAGGATCAGCGGCCCAATAAATATCAGCCTGCGCACTCGGCAGAGCAACTCCCAGTGTCAGCAAACAGACACTCATAAACTTTCCGATTTTCATTATTTCTTCCTTTCCCCGAAACTTCGGGCAAAAGGAAGACGCAGCAAACTTGGTGATGCGCAGCTGAAATCAGTAACAGTGTGAACACATCCAAAGCTCTAGCCCATTAAAAACCGCAGGCTATTGCCGCAACAACTCACGCTCATCCACCACGTAGCGCACCGGCTGCATCATGCCGACTGCGAGGTGCCAGATGTTGTGACAGTGGTACGCCCACATGCCGGGATTGTTGGCCAGAAATTCAATGGTCACCGTCTCCCCCTTCGGCACCCAGACCGTATCCATAATCGGAGCAAAGTCATCATCTGCACTGCCAAGCACACGGAAGGTATGGCCATGTAAATGCATCGGGTGAGACATCGGCGAGCGGTTGATCATACGCAGCTGAACCACCTCTCCCTGCTGAATGTCCAGATATGTCTTTTCTGGATGAGGACCAGCAAAAGGCTCTGGCCAGTAATGGTTGTTCATCATCCACTCGTACTTCTTCATCTTGCCGGAAAGAAGCACGTCATAAACCCGGTCAACCTTGCGCCCAAAACCGGATGGATTGAGCGATTGCAAACTCCGGAAATCAACCGTCACCCCATCAAATGTGGGTCGTTTGTCATTCACAGTTACCTGCGCATCATCAGTATGAATGACGCCAAGGCACTGCTTATCATCACCTAAGGCTGCTGCATGAATCGTGTAGCTGCCGCTGTCCGGCACATCAACCAGCACATCATAGCGCGCAGAGGTCGGCACAATCACATTCTGCCCTTCAATGGGCTTTACCCGATTACCATCCACCTCGATGACAGAAAACTTCAATGAAGCTGACGAAAAACGCGAAAGCGTTTCACGATAAATGCGAAAACAAGGATTCATTCCTGATGAACACGGTTAATATCGGCTGGACAACCAACGAAGAACAGACCAGACATAACAAAGAATGCTCTGGCGCCCTTACTGCCCGAACTGGATGTGGTGAGTGGGGTGATGAAAGGGACCCCACCGCTGCAAGGAGTAGTCGAAAGCCTCCCGCACGAGCGTGTGCTCGTGCTACCTCTCCTCTTAAGTAACGGTGACTCCTGCAAAACTGTCCTGCCCGTGGATTGGTGAAGCGGCGCACGAAAAACGCGAAAGCGTTTCACGATAAATGCGCAAAAACTCACAGAGATGGAGTCGTTCTGGGTTATTTGGCGCTTTTTCAATAACGGGTCAAGGTATACAAAAAATTTTTTTTTTTTTTTTTTTTTTTTTTGAAACATATCCATCAGGTTTGTGCAGAAAAAAAACATAACCGACTACCGAGTAAACAGATGTTCCATCTCCATGGCCCGAACCAGAGGCTTGGCCAGTTTTTCCAGCTTGTTTGTGCAGATAGCGGTTTTCCAGCCTGCTTCTCTCAAGCGCGCAATTGTTTCCAGCGCCTGAGGAAAAGCGTGAGTGTGATCGGCAATGTGGGTTTCGTAGTAACGAATAAACTTGGCAAGCAGCGGTTCCAGAACTTCGTCTGTCACTTCAATCTTGTTCGCCTCAAGCCCACGGGTCATCAGCACTTTCACGCCAGCACCCACCATTTTTCTGACCCGTTCAGGTTCAATGGCTTCAAATCCGGCTTCTACCAAAACATGATTCATCGACGCTGTTAGGTCTCCCATGGTCTCCAGGAGAGTACCGTCTAGGTCGAAAACCAGAACTGGTGTTGTCATACTTAAGCTCGTTTCTGTTGAGAAAATCCGCGCCACCCTAACGAAATTCGCCGTGAAGTCAATTTGCGAGGAAAACCTATAGTGTGTTGGGTGGATTGCTGCTTGGCGGGGCTGGCACCTCATGGTAATCAGCAGGAGTTATGTCAGAGTAGACCCAAGCGGTATAACTAGGCAAAATTGTTCTGAATTGTGAATGTTTCCTAAGAAGCTTAGGGTCCGGGGAAGAGAAAATAGTCAGATGGCAATGAGTTTGAAGGCGCAGGCCGCAGCTGCAGCACTCAAGGAAGTTAAGCCCGGCATGAAGCTGGGGATAGGTTCTGGATCAACAGTCAACGAAATGATCCGCCTTCTGGCAGATATGGTCAAGGATGGTTTCGAGATCATCGGTGTTCCGGCCTCCTCTTACTCTCAGGCGCTTTGCGATGAACTGGGAGTTCCACTGACCACACTGGATGAAACGCCAGTGCTGGACCTTGTAATTGATGGTGCGGACGAGATCGATCCGCAGCTGAACCTCATCAAAGGTGGCGGTGCGGCGCTGCTCCGCGAAAAAATCATCGCGGCAGCATCTGGCCGTATGCTTGTCATCGCAGATGAGAGCAAAATTGTTGATACCCTCGGAAAGTTCCCGCTTCCCGTGGAGGTTATCCCATTCGGGCTTGAGGCTACCCGGCAGATGATGCAAAACAGCTTGGACGCTGAGGGGCTGCAAGGCGAGATGATCCTGCGTATGGCAGGTGATAAGCCACTTGTAACCGATAACGGCAACTACATTCTTGATTGCCACCTGAAGGCAATCAGCGATCCGAAGTCACTGGCAAAACGCCTGGAAGTTATTCCGGGTGTCGTTGAACACGGGTTGTTTATTGATATGGCGGTACGGGCTTATGTCGCCGGTACTGATGAAATTCGTGTCTTGGAACCTTAAGCTATCCTGACAGTCATTTAGGGACAGCTGTTTAAAATATAGGGGAGCCATTTTATGCTCGCTAAGTTCAAGTCTGCAGCAATTGCAGGTGTCGCATCACTGGTTGTTGCTGGTGTGCTGATTTCCAGCCCGGTCATGGCTCAGGACAATTCCATTTCTGAAAGCCACATCGAAGCTGCAAAAGCAGCCGTTCGTGCAACAAAGTCCATCGAGAACTTCGACAACATCCTTCCAGATGTTGCTGAGCGCACACGCACCCTGTTCATCCGCTCCAATCCGGCTATGAGTGCTGAGATCGACATCGCTGTCAACGAAGCTGCTGTTGAACTTATCCCACGCCGTCAGGAACTGGACCGCGTGATCTACGAAGTGTGGGCACGCCGCTTCACCGAAGAGCAGCTCAACGAAATCGCGACTTTCTACAACTCTGACACTGGTAAGCGTCTTGCTGACCTGTCCGGCACACTGTCCGCGCTGACCATCGGTGCAGCAAAGCAGTGGGGCGACGCAATCAGCACCGACATGGTTGCGATTGCACGTCAGAAACTTGCTGCGATGGCTGCTCAATAAGCGATCACGAAATCGCCATCCAAAATGAACAGTTAGATCAGATACGCCCCTTGAAATTTGGGCGTATCTGGCCCAAGTCTGAGCCTACGTTTTTATAAGACAAGACCTTAGAGCGTAACGAAACGTCGTTGCATAAGGTTCTATTGCTAACGAAAGTGGGCTGTAATGACTAATTTCGACTACGATCTCTTTGTTATTGGGGCTGGTTCCGGCGGTGTGCGCGCAGCACGTATCGCAGCAACCCATGGCGCCCGTGTTGGTATTGCTGAAGAATTTCGCTACGGCGGTACTTGCGTAATCCGCGGCTGCGTTCCAAAAAAACTCTTTGTATATGCTTCCAAATTCACGGAAGAATTCGCCAACGCTGACGGGTATGGCTGGAGCCTGAACGGCACGCCGACCTTCGACTTTGATAAGCTGGTTGAAAACAAAGACAAGGAAATCACCCGCCTCGAAGGCATCTACCGCCGCAACCTGGACAAGTCCGGTGTTGAGTTGCACGACAGCCGTGCTGTTATCGAAGGCCCGAACACCGTTCGCTTGCTCTCCACTGATCAGGTCATCACAGCTGAGCGCATTCTCGTTGCTGTTGGCGCAACGCCAAACGTGGATGCTGGCCTTGTTGGCTGTGAGCACACCATCACATCCAACGAAGCATTCCACCTCTCCGAGTTCCCGAAGCGCACCATTGTTGTCGGTGGCGGCTACATCGCGGTCGAGTTCGCTGGCATCTTCAACGGAATGGGCTCTGAAACCACGCTGGTTTACCGTGGCGAAGAGATCCTGCGCGGTTTTGATATGGACCTGCGCACCGGTCTGCATGAGCAGATGGAAGAAAAGGGCATCACAGTCAAAACCAAGTCCACCATCGCTTCTATTGTGAAGCATGAGGGCGGCCTGACAGTGACCACCCATGCTGGTGAAGTGATTGAAGCAGATCAGGTGCTTTATGCAATCGGTCGTCGTCCAAACACAGCAGGCCTCGGCCTCGAAGAAGCTGGTGTTGAGCTCGATAAGGCAGGGGCAATCGTCGTGACCCCGCAGAGCCAGAGCTCCGTACCAAGCATCTTTGCTGTTGGTGACGTAACCAACCGCGCCAACCTGACCCCAGTTGCGATCCGTGAAGGCCATGCTTTTGCTGACAGCACCTATGGTGGCAAAGAATGGCATGTAGATCACTCCATGATCCCAACCGCTGTTTTCTCCCAGCCAGAAATCGGCACCGCCGGTCTGACGCAGGAAGAAGCGGAAGCGCGTTTCGACAACATTGATATCTACACCTCTTCCTTCCGTCCAATGAAGAACACGCTATCCGGCAAGCCGGGCAAGATGTTCCTCAAGATGCTGGTGGATGCAGACACAGACAAAATCCTTGGCATTCACATCATGGGCCCGGATTCTGGTGAGCTGATCCAGATCATCGGCGTCACGCTGACCATGGGTGCTACCAAGGCAGATTATGATCGCACCATTGCGGTTCACCCAACTGCCGCGGAAGAGTTGGTGACAATGCGCGAACCAACTGAGCGCATCCGCAAGAATTAAACTTTAGTCGACTTTCAAAGAACCGCTAGTCCTTGCTAGCGGTTCTTTTTTGCCTTGCGACAAGAGCAGGGCATCTCTCAAGTTTTGATAGGAATACCCGTGACTGACCTCACACAGGACCAGATTTGCTATTTTGGTTATGGCTCACTTGTAAACGAAGAAACTCTGCCAACCGGCACAACCGTGATTGCCGGACAGCTGAGTGGATGGAAACGGGAATGGCGTGGCTGCTCAAAGGGCAAAGAAGGCAATGGCCGCATGTCTGGTGTCGGCGTCTGTGCACTTGGCGTTCGCCGTGAAGAAGGCTCTGTCATCCGCGGTGCAATGGTTCTCGATACCAAAGCCAACCTGCCAGCACTGGACAAACGCGAATGGCACTATTCGCGCAAGTCTCTGACTGAAGGAAGCTTCGTGCCAGACTGTGGCAGACAGATGCCTGCGGACACGTTCCTCTATCAGGTTCAGGACCAGTACGCCCATTGGGGCAATGATGAGCACCCAATCCTGCAGAGTTACGCAGACTGTGTCATGGCTGGTTTCTACCGCCTCTGGGGGCAGGAGGGCCTGGAGCACTTCGTGGAAACCACCGATGGTTGGGACCGCGTGCCGATCCTGAAGGACCGCGAGGATCCGTACTATCCACGGGCAATCGTGCTCTCCAATGAGCTGGCCGCGACCATTGACGATCTACTCAAATCTGTGAATGCTCAATATTTAAATCGCTGAAATATGCCTTGAGGATCAGCAGTGTGAACGCTTCATGTATCTTTACACAAGTGTTCATCCGCGATCCAAAAGGGTGCTTTGAAATAATTCTCTACCAAGTTTCGATTCTTTGGAACATAATAGCTCTAAAGCAGATTGGTTTGATGGATTCTCGTGAGAGCTGAATTTTTTGAGGTATCCTCAACCTACAGCGATAAAACAACGTATACGTACCCCTAGTCAGACAATCGGGCGGCGTGTATAAGCCTTTCTGGGCTTTTGTCAGAAAATGAGAACTGCTCGAAAGAATTATAGCTGCCAAAGACAAGTGCATTGGGCGCGCTGGCAGCATTCCGTATTGATGGAGTTTTAAAATGGCGGAGAAATGGACACCGGATTCCTGGCGATCAAAACCGATCGTGCAGGTGCCGGACTATCCAGATAAGGAAGCATTGGCAGACGTTGAAAGTCGCCTCGCATCTTATCCGCCGCTCGTGTTTGCAGGTGAGGCGCGCAAGTTGAAAGCGCAGCTCGCTGATGTTGCCGAGGGGCGTGGATTCCTCTTGCAAGGTGGTGATTGTGCGGAAAGCTTTGCGGAGCACCACGCTGATCACATCCGCGACTTTTTTAGAGCATTCCTGCAGATGGCTGTGGCCCTTACCTATGGTGCACAGCAGCCGGTTGTGAAAGTAGGCCGTATTGCAGGTCAGTTCGCAAAGCCACGTTCTTCCAACATTGAGAAGAAAGATGGCATCGAGCTGCCAAGCTACCGTGGTGACATCATCAACGGTATCGAGTTCAACGAAGAGTCTCGTATCCCGGATCCTGAGCGTCAGGTAAAGGCATACCGTCAGTCTGCTGCGACCCTGAACCTGCTGCGTGCATTCGCGCAGGGTGGTTTTGCAAACCTTGACCACGTGCACCAGTGGATGCTCGGCTTCGTAAAGGGCAGTGTTTGCGTACTGGTTGGGGTTTTGCCAGCGCGATTAACGGTTTCATCTTATCGGAGGGAATGGAGTTTTCGCATTTATCGTGAAACGCTTTCGCGTTTTTCGTGCGCCGCTTCAGCGGTGTGCCTGCGGGCTGTCTTTTACGAAGCCGAGCATCCACTGGTGCACGTGGTCAAGGTTTGCAAAACCACCCTGCGCGAATGCACGCAGCAGGTTCAGGGTCGCAGCAGACTGACGGTATGCCTTTACCTGACGCTCAGGATCAGGGATACGAAGAAACTCTTCGTTGAACTCGATACCGTTGATGATGTCACCACGGTAGCCTGGCAGCTCGATGCCATCTTTCTTCTCAATGTTGGAAGAACGTGGCTTTGCGAACTGACCTGCAATACGGCCTACTTTCACAACCGGCTGCTGTGCACCATCGGTAAGGGCCACAGCCATCTGCAGGAATGCTCAAAAAAGTCGCGGATGTGATCAGCGTGGTGCTCCGCAAAGCTTTCCGCACAATCACCACCTTGCAGATCCGCACCCTCGGCAACATCAGCGAGCTGCGCTTTCAACTTCCACCTCACCTGCAAACACGAGCGGCGGATAGATCCCAGAGGCGACTTTCAACGTCTGCCAATGCTTCCTTATCTGGATAGTCCGGCACCTGCACGATCGGTTTTGATCACCAGAAATCCGGTATTACCATTTCTCCGCCATTTTAAAACTCCATCAATATCCGGAATGCTGCCAGCGCGCCCAATGCACTTGTCTTTGGCAGCTATAATTCTTTCGAGCAGTTCTCATTTTCTGACAAAAGCCCAGAAAGGCTTATACACGCCGCCCGATTGTCTGACTTCGGGTACGTATACGTTGTTTTATCGCTGTAGTTCAGATTGCTACGGAAAAAATTCAGCTCTCACGAGAATCCATCAAACCAATCGGCTTTAGAGCTATTATGTTACAAAATCGAAACTTGGTAGAGAATCTTTCAAAGCACCCTTTTGGATCGCGGATGAACACTTGTGTAAAGATACATGAAGCGTTCACACTGCTGATCCTCAAGGCATATTTCAGCGATTTAAATCTGAGCATTCACAGATTTGAGTAGATCGTCAATGGTCGCGGCCAGCTCATTGGAGAGCACGATTGCCCGTGGATCGTACGGATCCTCGCGGTCCTTCAGGATCGGCACGCGGTCCCAACCATCGGTGGTTTCCACGAAGTGCTCCAGGCCCCTCCTGCCCCCAGAGGCGGTAGAAACCAGCCATGACACAGTCTGCGTAACTCTGCAGGATTGGGTGCTCATCATTGCCCCAATGGGCGTACTGGTCCTGAACCTGATAGAGGAACGTGTCCGCAGGCATCTGTCTGCCACAGTCTGGCACGAAGCTTCCTCGATGAGAGACTTTGCGCGAATAGTGCCATTCGCGTTTGTCCAGTGCTGGCAGGTTGGCTTTGGTATCGAGAACCATTGCACCGCGGATGACGACCTTCTTCACGGCGAACGCCAAGTGCACCAACGCCGACACCAGACATGCGGCCATTGCCTTCTTTGCCCTTTGAGCAGCCACGCCATTCCCGTTTCCATCCACTCAGCTGTCCGGCAATCACGGTTGTGCCGGTTGGCAGAGTTTCTTCGTTTACAAGTGAGCCATAACCAAAATAGCAAATCTGGTCCTGTGTGAGGTCAGTCACGGGTATTCCTATCAAAACTTGAGAGATGCCCTGCTCTTGTCGCAAGGCAAAAAAGAACCGCTAGCAAGGACTCACGGTTCTTTGAAAGTCGACTAAAGTTTAATTCTTGCGGATGCGCTCAGTTGGTTCGCGCATTGTCACCAACTCTTCCGCGGCAGTTGGGTGAACCGCAATGGTGCGATCATAATCTGCCTTGGTAGCACCCATGGTCAGCGTGACGCCGATGATCTGGATCAGCTCGCCAGAATCCGGACCATGATGTGAATGCCAAGGATTTTGTCTGTGTCTGCATCCACCAGCATCTTGAGGAACATCTTGCCCGGCTTGCCGGATAGCGTGTTCTTCATTGGACGGAAGGAAGAGGTGTAGATATCAATGTTGTTGAAACGCGCTTCCGCTTCTTCCTGCGTCAGACCGGCGGTGCCGATTTCTGGCTGGGAGAAAACAGCGTAGGGATCATGGAGTGATCTACATGCCATTCTTTGCCACCATAGGTGCTGTCAGCAAAAGCATGGCCTTCACGGATCGCAACTGAGGGTCAGGTTGGCGCGGTTGGTTACGTCACCAACAGCAAAGATGCTTGGTACGGAGCTCTGGCTCTGCGGGGTCACGACGATTGCCCCTGCCTTATCGAGCTCAACACCAGCTTCTTCGAGGCCGAGGCCTGCTATCTTTGGACGACGACCGATTGCGTGAACCACCTGATCTGCTTCAATCACTTCACCAGCATGGGTGGTCACTGTCAGGCCGCCCTCATGCTTCACAATAGAAGCGATGGTGGACTTGGTTTTGACTGTGATGCCCTTTCTTCCATCTGCTCATGCAGACCGGTGCGCAGGTCCATATCAAAACCGCGCAGGATCTTCTTCGCCACGGTAAACCAGCGTGGTTTCAGAGCCCATTCCGTTGAAGATGCCAGCGAACTCGACCGCGATGTAGCCGCCACCGACAACAATGGTGCGCTTCGGGAACTCGGAGAGGTGGAATGCTTCGTTGGATGTGATGGTGTGCTCACAGCCAACAAGGCCAGCATCCACGTTTGGCGTTGCGCGAACAGCAACGAGAATGCGCTCAGCTGTGATGACCTGATCAGTGGAGAGCAAGCGAACGGTGTTCGGGCCTTCGATAACAGCACGGCTGTCGTGCAACTCAACACCGGACTTGTCCAGGTTGCGGCGGTAGATGCCTTCGAGGCGGGTGATTTCCTTGTCTTTGTTTTCAACCAGCTTATACTCTCAAGTCGAAGGTCGGCGTGCCGTTCAGGCTCCAGCCATACCCGTCAGCGTTGGCGAATTCTTCCGTGAATTTGGAAGCATATACAAAGAGTTTTTTGGAACGCAGCCGCGGATTACGCAAGTACCGCCGTAGCGAAATTCTTCAGCAATACCAACACGGGCGCCATGGGTTGCTGCGATACGTGCTGCGCGCACACCGCCGGAACCAGCCCCAATAACAAAGAGATCGTAGTCGAAATTAGTCATTACAGCCCACTTTCGTTAGCAATAAACATTATGCAACGACGTTTCGTTACGCTCTAAGGTCTTGTCTTATAAAAACGTAGGCTCAGACTTGGGCCAGATACGCCCAAATTTCAAGGGGCGTATCTGATCTAACTGTTCATTTTGGATGGCGATTTCGTGATCGCTTATTGAGCAGCCATCGCGGCGAGTTTCTGACGTGCAATCGCAACCATGTCGGTGCTGGTTGCGTCGCCCCACTGCTTCGCTGCACCGATGGTCAGCGCGGACAGTGTGCCGGACAGGTCAGCAAGACGCTTACCAGTGTCAGAGTTGTAGAAAGTCGCGATTTCATTGAGCTGCTCTTCGGTGAAGCGGCGTGCCCAAACTTCGTAGATTACGCGGTCCAGCTCCTGACGGCGGGGATAAGTTCAACAGCAGCTTCGTTGACAGCAATGTCGATCTCAGCGCTCATCGCCGGATTGGAGCGGATGAACAGGGTGCGCGTGCGCTCAGCAACATCTGGAAGGATGTTGTCGAAGTTCTCGATGGACTTTGTTGCACGAACGGCTGCTTTTGCAGCTTCGATGTGGCTTTCAGAAATGGAATTGTCCTGAGCCATGACCGGGCTGGAAATCAGCACACCAGCAACAACCAGTGATGCGACACCTGCAATTGCTGCAGACTTGAACTTAGCGAGCATAAAATGGCTCCCCTATATTTTAATCAGCTGTCCTTAAATGACTGTCAGGATAGCTTAAGGTTCCAAGACACGAATTTCATCAGTACCGGCGACATAAGCCCGTACCGCCATATCAATAAACAACCCGTGTTCAACGACACCCGGAATAACTTCCAGGCGTTTTGCCAGTGACTTCGGATCGCTGATTGCCTTCAGGTGGCAATCAAGAATGTAGTTGCCGTTATCGGTTACAAGTGGCTTATCACCTGCCATACGCAGGATCATCTCGCCTTGCAGCCCCTCAGCGTCCAAGCTGTTTTGCATCATCTGCCGGGTAGCCTCAAGCCCGAATGGGATAACCTCCACGGGAAGCGGGAACTTTCCGAGGGTATCAACAATTTTGCTCTCATCTGCGATGACAAGCATACGGCCAGATGCTGCCGCGATGATTTTTTCGCGGAGCAGCGCCGCACCGCCACCTTTGATGAGGTTCAGCTGCGGATCGATCTCGTCCGCACCATCAATTACAAGGTCCAGCACCGGCGTTTCATCCAGTGTGGTCAGTGGAACTCCCAGTTCATCACAAAGCGCCTGAGAGTAAGAGGAGGCTGGAACACCGATGATCTCGAAACCATCCTTGACCATATCTGCCAGAAGGCGGATCATTTCGTTGACTGTTGATCCAGAACCTATCCCCAGCTTCATGCCGGGCTTAACTTCCTTGAGTGCTGCAGCTGCGGCCTGCGCCTTCAAACTCATTGCCATCTGACTATTTTCTCTTCCCCGGACCCTAAGCTTCTTAGGAAACATTCACAATTCAGAACAATTTTGCCTAGTTATACCGCTTGGGTCTACTCTGACATAACTCCTGCTGATTACCATGAGGTGCCAGCCCCGCCAAGCAGCAATCCACCCAACACACTATAGGTTTTCCTCGCAAATTGACTTCACGGCGAATTTCGTTAGGGTGGCGCGGATTTTCTCAACAGAAACGAGCTTAAGTATGACAACACCAGTTCTGGTTTTCGACCTAGACGGTACTCTCCTGGAGACCATGGGAGACCTAACAGCGTCGATAAATCATGTTTTGGTAGAAGCCGGATTTGAAGCCATTGAACCTGAACGGGTCAGAAAAATGGTGGGTGCTGGCGTGAAAGTGCTGATGACCCGTGGGCTTGAGGCGAACAAGATTGAAGTGACAGACGAAGTTCTGGAACCGCTGCTTGCCAAGTTTATTCGTTACTACGAAACCCACATTGCCGATCACACTCACGCTTTTCCTCAGGCGCTGGAAACAATTGCGCGCTTGAGAGAAGCAGGCTGGAAAACCGCTATCTGCACAAACAAGCTGGAAAAACTGGCCAAGCCTCTGGTTCGGGCCATGGAGATGGAACATCTGTTTCAACTCGGTAGTCGGTGGTGACACCTTCTCCAAGTGAAGCGGCCAGCCAAACGCGAAAGCGTTTCACGTATAATGTGAAAACTCCTATTTTCTGTCTTTACTGGGGTTAATCGGTTTGCATAACTGAACGAGTAAATAATATATAACTGAACGAGTAGATGAACAGTAAACATACACATCCACGATAGCTGCAACAGCACCTGAATGTTCCAGCATGTAACCCACACGATCTTGAGGGTAAGCTGGGTCCAAAGGTACATAGGCACACCCTGCTCGCATTACGCCAATTAAAGCTGCCACAAGCTCCCAGGAGCGCTTCATGCATACCCCTACCAAGGCGCCGGGTTGAATATCCCGGCGCTCAAGCTCCGCCGCAATCGCGCCGGCCCGCTGCAGCAGGCACTCGTAGCTCACTCTGACCTCCCCATCAATAATCGCTATGCGATGAGGTGCTGCTTTCATTTGCTGTGCAATCAAGTGGCAGACTGAAATATTGAACTGGGATCTTATTTTGGAGTTTTTAACTGGACTACTCACAGAATCTTACCTTTTATCTTTATTAAAGATCTGGAAATTAACTTTCAATGCAAATTAATGTCTTTCAAACTTGGTCAAGTTTCTTACTATTTAGAGCTCCCCTAAATTTAAAACCAAACACACAAGTACAAATATTTATTTGAACCTTACAAAAAGTGTAACACTCAAACTGATACTAAATTCTCTATTTAGAGAGGTTTTTAGCTTACACCAAAGCTTCATCTTTTAAATAAGTACCGCCAGGAACTCTAAACCAACAAACAAACGCTACGCAGACAAAAGCTCTACCAAGTAAATTGTTGAGTTATCTTTCAGGGAAAACTTGATAAACAAGCACCTAAACCCCTTCCCTCGCAACCCTGCAGCTCAATCTTACTATAATCACCTTATATTTTTTTATTGCCAAAGAAATTTATACGACTGCACCCACAGTTAAAAATTTACTAGAAAATGATTCACTCTCATTGAGTATTCAAATAAATGGTACATGCATGCCTACCTGCATTTCGAAAATGTTCACAGAGAGGAATAACAACCAGAAAAAAGGCACCTTAAGTGCCATCAAGATTAAGCGGTTTATTTACAGCTTACTAAGAACAAATAAAGAAAATAAAATCAGACCCCGCGTATCGAAAGGTTTGAGAAGATCGCCATTGACCGCAATGATCCTAATAGCACCCCAATCCCTCCTATTACTCCCTGGACAGCACGATACGATACTTGGGATTGCCCGACTTCAAATGCTTAAAAGCTTCTTCTATCTGGCTCATAGGATAAATTTCCACCTGCGGCCTGATCTGATGGTGTGCGACAAAGTCAAGCATCGTTTCAATGGCTGCAGGGCTGCCCACTGGAGAAGCGGAGATATCGCGCTGGCCAAATATCATGGGGAAGAGGGTAAACTGGATTGGATCCACAACAGCACCGACAAAATGCAGGCGCCCTTTTGGTTTTAAAGCCTGAATATAAAATCCCAATCCAGATTGACATTGACCGTGGAGATTATGAAATCGAAACTCATGGAGGCTGATTTAATTTCCTCCGGATCACGTGAATTCAATGTATTGTGAGCACCGAGAGACAAAGCTTCGGTGCGCTTATGCTCACTGGAAGTAAATGCCGTTACCTCACAACCCCAGGCATTCAAAAACATCAAGGCCAAATGCCCCAGGCCTCCTATACCAATCACCCCCACTTTAGCCGTCGGTTGAATATCAAACTGTATCAGAGGGTTAAATACCGTAATGCCGCCACACAGGAGAGGCCCAGCCGAAACTAGGTCTACTCCCTCTGGAATAACCACCAGGCTACCCATATCTGCACGAACTTTATCGGCAAAGCCCCCGCCGGTAAGGGTGGTAAAGCGAGCTTCGGCACACAAATTTTGATCGCCCCGCCGGCAGTAGTGGCAGGTCTCACAATAGCCGGAATTCCAACCCAGGCCGACAACCGTTGAAGCGGCGCACGAAAAACGCGAAAGTGTTTCACGAGAATGTGTAGGGTAGGGAAACACACGAGAATCCGAAAGGTTAATTGCTTTTTGCGATACGGTTAGTGGGGGGAGTTACATTCCCATGAAGTGGAGAGCAGTTGATCGAAAGCCTTGATTGCCTCCCCCTCCACCGGCGAGTGTCAGGGAACAGGCTCACTTTCCCCGTGTAGCGAACTCTTCCATTTGCGCCAAATCAAAAATACCGGGGTACGACAATATTGGCGAGACGAAGATTACCGCCCCGTCGGCACCGCTCGTGCTCGTGGTAGGTGAAAACATCCACTGCCCATAAAACCGGCCACAGCCACAGGCCACCATCACCCGAAGCAAATCATTGCCCTCGACCCTCCGGCGCCATCACGTTAATAACCAGCACCTCGCGCGCCGGGGCGGCCTTCATTGGCACTGTCCAACCGGGAACGGGCCGGCTGCTCGATATGGCGAGCTCTCAGGTACCGCTTCGGGTTCAGGAACATGAGCGCCATCCATCGCGCTGAGGACTTTCGGCCTCGTCCAGCGCCTGTTCGTACCACCTGCTCCTCTCCCACTGGACTCCATCAGCGTGGGGACCTGCTCTTCCAGATCGAAAACACCTGTACTCCTCACCCCCTCTCTGCGGGCTGCTGCCGGCGAGGGGTTTGCGCGAGGAAATAAAGCTCTCCTGCACCTGGCTATTCACATGCAGGGCATCCTCCGGTGGGGGCGGCGATGCACTACCCGCGCCTGCCCGGGCAATTCACTATTCGCGGACTTGGGGCTCTCCCCGCTCGCGGGGTTTGCGCACCGAGGGCTTCAGCCTCTGCCTCGGACCCAGCGGGTGAAGCGGCGCACGAAAAACGCGAAAGCGTTTCACGATAAATGCGAAAACCACAAAGTACACCGACTAACTTTTCTTGGTTGGTACCCAGTTGCTCCACTGAACGAGACGACATCAGGCCGCCCCTCAAACTGGATCGCATGGTCGCGATCCTTAGCGAGCAGCAGAGGTCCATCCAGATCGACAAAGTCAGCGTTTTGCGCCAGCAGCATGGCAGGGGCCATGGCCAGAGACGTGGCGAGCATGCAGCCAACCATAATGACGTAGTCCATCTCTTCTGCCTTGCGCAGCAGCTTCAGGCCTTCTGTCAGACCGCCGGTCTTGTCGATCTTGATATTGATCGCCGAGTAACGATTGCGCAGGCTTTCCAGATCTTTTGAGGTGTGCAGGCTTTCATCTGCGCAGATTGGGATGAGGTGCTCCACCTCTGCCAGAACAGCGTCTTTGCCTGCTGGTAACGGTTGCTCCACCAGACCAACGCCTGCCTGCTGACAGGCTTTGATGTTGGCTTCCAGATTGCTTTCCGACCAGCCTTCGTTGGCGTCCACAATGAGCTTGCTGTTTGGCGCTGCCTGTCTGACAGCCGCGATGCGTTCCACATCGCCATCACCTGCGAGCTTGACCTTGAGGAGCGGGCGGCTGGCTGCTTTTGCTGCATCCTCTGCCATCTTCTCAGGTGTGCCAACGGAGATGGTGTAGGCGGTTTCCAGAATGCGCTGGGATTTGATGCCGACCAGTTCAGCTACAGTGGTATTTTGGCGTTTGGCCGTCAGATCCCAGAGGGCGCAATCCACTGCGTTGCGGGCAGCGCCTGCCGGGATGAGGCTTTGCAGCTCTTCGATGGAGACACCAGCTTCAATAGCAGCGCGGGCAGCTTCGATCTGCGCGGTGACGCTTTCAACGCTCTCGCCGTAACGGGGATAAGGCACGCACTCGCCGCGACCGGTGAGGCCATCCTGTGTGAGGCTGGCGGTGACAACGTTCACCTCGGTTCGGGAACCGCGGGCAATGGTAAAGCTTCCCGCAATTGGGAATGTTTCAGCTTCAATAGATAGGCGACAGGTCAAACCAGTTTAAACTCCGCGCAAATATGATCAATGATTGGATCGGTCCCGAAGCGGACAGGATCAGTTGCGGGCAGTTTATGCTCTTCACTCAGCTCTTCAATCAGGTTTTTTGCATGATTCTCAGAAAGCATCATGGTGTTGATGGCAAGGCCGACACAGTGGATGTCCGGGTTTGTCAGGCGGCCAAACTGTACGTTCAGGTCGATGATTTCCTGAATGGATGGGATTGGTGTTGAGACGCCGCGCATGGTGGAGCGGGTTGGCTCATGGCAAACCACAAAGGCATGGTCAGCTGCATGAAAGCGGCGCACGAAAAACGCGAAAGCGTTTCACGATAAATGCGAAAACACGTAACTTGGTTTCTTAACGTTAATCGCATGGCTCAATAAAACTGAACCAATAAATGACATAAACATTAAGCCATGAATATAAGCGCCGACGAATAGGAGTGCGTGTCCCATGCGCAAGGTCCTGTAACTTGAATAAAGTCGCGGTGACTTCGGGGACAAGACGCACAATCCAAATTAACGTTTAAGTTGGAGCCAATGGCTCTGCTAGGGTAATAAAATGAAGCGTACTTTCCAACCGAGCAACCTTGTTCGCAAGCGTCGCCACGGCTTCCGGGCACGTATGGCAACCAAAAATGGCCGCCAGGTTCTGGCACGTCGTCGTGCTAAGGGTCAGTGAGTTAACCAGTTGCGACTGAAGTGATGAAACGCGAGAGCGTTTCACGTAGATGCGATCATCGCCGATATACCAAGAAATGAAATGTGAACATCCGGCTCCATATGAGTCGAAAAGACGGAACGTCATGGAGCAGGTTGCAGATGGCGATGAGAATGGTCGAGGTGAGCGGTATGGCAGACTTGAGCCGTGGCATCTCGGCTCGTCCTGCCGAAATGTAGAGCCCCTGGAACAATCAGAGCCATGGCGACCAGCCAGAGGAGGTCGAGGGCGAGATTGTCCAGATCAAAGACGGTTTGCAGGTAACTGAATCACCAGCAACTGGATGCTCATGCGAACGATGGAATATGGCCAGATCTCTGGAGAGGTCTTTGAGGCCCATGGACCAGAGCAGGGACAGCGGGATCACCGCAAGTAGAAAAACGCCATATGACTCCATGGAACAGTTGAGGTCATTGTGAGCGCTCCTCTGTGTTGATGTGGTCTGGTTCGGGAAGCGTGATGACCCGATCTATCTCGCCCTGCAAAATGAGCATCGTGGGTCACGACGAGCAAGGTTTCAGCTTGTTCTAAAAGCAGTTTGGCGCAGGCGAGGGCGTGGGCTTTGTCGAGCGCAGCGGTTGGCTCATCCGTGAAGCGGCGACGAAAAACGCGAAAGCGTTTCACGATAAATGCGAAAACTCGATTCCCTCCGATAGATGAAACGGTTAAAAACCGAGTTTTGCAACCAACGAAATAGGGCAAAACATAAGCCGAAAGCCCACGCCCTCGCCTGCGCCAAACTGCTTTTAGAACAGGCTGAAACCTTGCTCATCGTGACACACGATGCTCATCTGCAAGGCAAGATAGATCAGGTCATCACGCTTCCTGAACCAGACCACATCGGCACAGAGGAGAGTGCACAATGACCTCAACTGTTGCTTGGAGTGATCTGGCGTTCTTTTACTTTATCGCGATCATCCCGCTGTCCTTGCTCTGGTCCATGGGCCTCAAAGACCTCTCCAGAGATCTGGCCATATCCATCGTTCGCATGAGCATCCAGTTACTGGTGATCGGCTTTTACCTGCAAACCGTCTTTGATCTGGACAATCTCGCCCTCAACATCCTCTGGCTGGTCGCCATGGCTCTGATTGCAGCTATCACCTCTGCAGGGCGAGCCGAGATGCCACGGCTCAAGTCTGCCATACCGCTCACCTCAGCCATTCTTATCGCCATGCTGCCAGTACTGCTGATGTTCATCGTCGTGCTCAGCCGCACTCAAGCGGCGCACGAAAAACGTGAAAGCGTTTCACGATAAATGCGAAAACTCCATTCCCTCCGATAGATGAAACGGTTAAACAACCGCCTGGCTTCAGACAACTGACGAAGTAAACAGGACATAAACACCGCGCTGGCCAAGGGTGGTGAAGTAGTTCAGCACGTTGAAGCTGGACACTTTCAGCTCACCGCCAACATCAGCAGGCTGCTCAGGACGTGCACCGGAGTTGGTGCTCTCGTCGATGGACAGCTGACCATCAACAACCAGAGTATGGCCGTCGAAGCCTTCTGTCAGAACACCTTCGATCGGAGCGTCGATTTCTGTGCCGAGACGCAGAGTTGCGCCAGCAGAGAAGTCGTCGTCTTTGTCGAGGTAACCGTTGCCGTTGTCGCCGTTTTCAGCAGTCACAGGAACGTAGGTGAACTCATCAGGGTTCTGCTCAGAAGAACCATCATCAATGAGGATGCGGTTGTTCTGGTTCATTTCCTGATGTTCGATGATCTGGTCCAGCTCGTCCTGCGGATCATACAGGTGAGTTGCCTGATACTGGGAGCCAGCGGAAACTGTAATCTGACCGTAGCGGTCGAAATTGAAGTTTTCGATGACTGTCAGAGCATCGTCTGTGCCGGAAGCAATGCTGACGCGCATACCTTCCAGAGCTTCCAGGTTATGCTGGTTTGTCGGAGACAGAAGCACCTGCATGTATTCTGGAAGTTCGTTGCCAGAAGACAGAACGTTCAGATCAGCAATGTTTGTCAGCTGGGTCTGGCCGCCGAACTCAGCAACTGTACCGCCGAAGGACACTGCATCACCAACTGCAACGGTTGGAGCCGCGCCGGTGTAAACGAAGATACCTTCAGAGGTTGCTGCATTGCCGTCACTGTCAGTGGTTTCTTCCTGAAGGTAGAAGCCATTGCTGGTCAGGCGGGTTACAAGCGCGCTCACGTAAACGAACTCACCAACCATGCCGGATTCTGCACCTTCACCCTGAATGGTGGAGATGAGAGTAGGCGCGGTGTCGTCGTTCTCAACAGTGCTGGTTGCGCTCTTTGTTGTGATCTTGCCACCGGTTGGGTTGCTCAAGGTCACGGTCAGAGCTTCGCTCAGTTCTGTTGTTTCATCACCAGTGATGTTGACTGTGATGGTCTTGGTGGTTTCGCCAGCTGCAAACTCGATGCTACCGGATGGCAGAGTGCCACCGAAGTCAGCTGCATCAACGTCACCGCCAACAGCAAAGTCAACAGTACCAGCTTCAGACAGATCACCATCACGGGTCACGGTGAACTCGAAGGAGGTTACGCCGCTGTCGCCTTCAGCTTTGGAGTCAGCTTCAGCCGCAATTGCGTAGGTTGTGGAGGTACCACCGCCACCTGTTGTATCGCCTTCCAGCTTCAGGTTCTGCAGTTGAAGCGGCGCACGAAACGCGAAAGCGTTTCACGATAAATGCGCAACTCATGGGTCCCAAGTACTTGTCGTTAATATCCGGCTGGAACATAAGACTGAGCCAGTAACTTAAAAAGTACCCATCAGCCCAACCACTTCGGAAAGCTCCGAGACTGTGGCCCAGCGCGTGGCAAGAGCACGGGCTATTCAGCAGGCACGTTATGCATCGCTGGGACTGGACATAACTGTAAACGCTCATGCAAGTGCGCGGATCATCGAACAGATTGTTGCGCTCGATAATGGCAGCAAAGAACTGATTGAGCAGGCTTCCATTCAATTTGGCCTATCGGCGAGAGGCTATCATCGCGTTTTAAAACTCTCTCGCACAATCGCAGATATGGATGGCTCGGATAAAGTGCAGAGAATCCACTTGGCCGAAGCGCTGAGTTTCAAGCGCTCTTCGGCCTATTTGGCAGCAGCATAATCTGTTATATCCTACCAATTGAATTTTACTGAATTTCCGAAATAGTTCGGCTGGAGCAAAAGCAGTGTTGAAGCGGAGACTAAAAACCGAGGAGAGCACCCACGTTGTTACTCAGGCTCGCGTGTCTCTGATCAAGCAAACAGAAGTCTCAGAGCAGTCCTCGTTTATTCTCAAGAGCCTTTCCATCTTCGTTGGTGTTGTTTGTCTTGCAATCGCGCTGCTTTTGACGGATTGGCGTTCTGCACAAAGCCTTTATGTGGTGCTGCTTGCCTTTGGTGCCGGCGCTGTTCTGTTCCGCCGTTTTCCTGCAAGTGATGTGATTGCACAAAGCTGGAAAACTGCCCAAATCCAAAGTGAGGTGGAGCAGCTGGAAGATCCTTCTGAACTGGCCAGTGATGCGGATTGGCAGTTGCGAGAAGCCGATGATCGGCACCGTTCCATTCTGGATGCGCTGGGCGCTATTGTTATTCGCTGTGACAGCAGCGGTCTCGTGCTCTCCATCAATGATGCCGGGAAGCGGAATTTTCCTGCTGGATTTGGCATTGAAGTGGGCAAAGCCATTCACTTGCCTTATGCGGAAGACTTCACACCAGAACTTGAAGAAAGTGCAGCAGGAACAACGGAAGATGTCGCCTTGCGCACAAAGCACGGTACTCGTTGGTATTCTCTGCTGCGTTTGAGCATTCGTGACGGCAGCGGGGGAGCTCCGATCATCCAATGGATCCTCACGGATGTCACAGACCGGCGGCACGCAGAGCAAAAGCTACGTGCAGACCGGGACCATGCCGCAAATGCCAGTGAAGCTAAATCCCGGTTTCTCGCAATGGTTAGTCATGAAATCCGAACGCCGCTCAACGGCGTGCTGGGCATGGCTGATTTGCTTGACGACACTTCAACAACCGCCGAGCAGCAGAACTACATCAACGCTATCAAAACGTCCGGCTCAACGCTTCTCATGCTGATTGATGAGGTTCTTGATTACTCAAAGATCGAGGCCGGAAAACTGGAGCTGGAGACCGGAGCGGTAGAACTGACACCATTGGTCGAGCGTGTGGTGGAGTTGCTGTCTCCCAAGGCTCATGCCAAAGGGCTTCAGATCGGTTCTTACATCGCACCGGAAGTCCCGGAGACGATCCAGAGTGATCCAGCCCGGCTTCAGCAAGTGCTCTACAATCTGGTCGGCAACGCAATCAAGTTCACGGAGCAGGGCGGTGTTTCACTGGTCTTGCAGGTGTCGCAGGATTCCGCTGGCAATCATCTGTTGGAATTTGCAGTAAAAGACACTGGCCCTGGTATGGATGACGTGACTGCAGCGCGCATCTTCCGGGAGTTTGAACAAGGTGAATATGGACGCGATCGCAAGTTTGATGGTGCTGGATTGGGACTGGCGATTTCCAAGAGACTTGCAGAGTTGATGGGCAGCTCGCTGACTGTTCAAAGTCAGCTCGGATGTGGTTCGACGTTCCTTCTTGAAATGCCACTCGATCAGATTGTCGATGAGGCTATTGAAGAACATTCAGAGCACATTGCAATCCTGACCAGTAATCATATTGAAGCTGATCTGGTTCAGAGAACTCTGATCAGCAACGGTTTTGCTCATACCCGAGTACTTGATACAGAAGATTTAGAAGCAAATCTGCTTACAGCACAGCTTGATCGCCTGTTGGTTGGCGAAGAGTATGTTGAGCGTATTCGCGACTTCTATCAGGAGCATTCTATTCATGCTCCTGAGATCATCGTGTTCATCAAACCTCAGGAACGAGCTCGCATTGCCGATATCAAAACTGGCGAGTTTTCTGGCTACCTGACACGTCCTGTACGCCGCGCATCTTTGTTGCGCCTAATTGCGCTTGGTCCCGAAGTTGAAGAAACGGATGAGCAACACAGTGCGGCTCCAGAGGAGAACAAGCTGCCGACAGAACCGCAAGAGCACGAGCCTCATCTCAATGTTCTTGTAGCAGAAGACAATCCGATCAACTGGATGCTGGTCAAGGCGCTACTAAGCAAACTGGGGCACCACGCAGAGCTCGCCGAAGATGGGCATAGGGCTGTCACTCTCAGCGCAACCGGAACATTTGATGTGGTTCTGATGGATCTGCACATGCCAGGCCTTGATGGACTGGAAGCGATTTCCCAAATTAGAGGCAGAGAAGACAATTCTGCGGCTCAGGTTCCGATTTATGTTGTTTCAGCGGATGTTATGCCGGAGGCAAAAGAAGAGGCCCTGAAGGCTGGTGCCGATGGATTTTTGAGCAAACCCCTGAAAAAGCAGGATCTCGAAGCTGTGCTAAAGCGGTATGCTAAGGGGTAACTTGGTATATTTAGCCTGTTCAATATCAAGAGGCGGTTGTTATACTCAGGTTAACTGTGGTGACAGCATGGTTTAGCAGATATGGGCACGCTTAAGCGGATAAATGTTGGTGTTGTGTCACTCAACTGTCCTAAAACGAGCTTATATCAGAGATTGACTACCCAAAATTGACATGGGTTACTCGATTGGTGCAAATTCAGAAAGGCGTTCTCATTATTGCAATGTTTTTTAAACACCTAAGCAATATGAGATATTTATAGTATGGCTGGATCTGGACATCTTTCCCCGATGAAAGTCCTAAGAAAAATCACACCGAACAAGCTTGCAGGGCGACCTGCGCCGCGGTGGATCCCACAGGCAATGCTGGGAAAAATGCCGGAGGCAGGACAAAGCCTCGGTAAGATTGGACCGCTTGAAGTTCGCCTTTCCAATGGCGCCAAAGAACTCAAGATGTCTCAGCGTTTGCGCTACGAAGTGTTTTACGAAGAGATGTCTGCGATTGCAGATGCTCAAACGCAGCTGAGCCGCCTTGATCGCGACAGTTACGACGAGATCTGCGATCATTTGCTGGTAGTGGATCACAACAGTCAGGTTCGCAATAAACCGTTCTCCAAACTGAAGCCTCAGATTGTCGGCACATATCGCCTTCTCCGTCAGGAACTGGCTGAGTTGAACGGTGGTTTCTATACGGCTGGCGAGTTTGATATTCAGGGCATTTTGGATCGTCACAGTGATCTGAACTTTATGGAGCTTGGTCGCTCCTGTGTTCTGAAGCCTTATCGCACCAAGAAGACCGTTGAACTGCTATGGCATGGCATCTGGTCTTATGTGTTGATGCATAATGTGGATGTGATGATTGGTTGTGCTTCGATTGAGGGCACCGATCCTGATCTGCTTGCAGAACAACTTTCCTTCCTGCATCATTTTGCAGGAGCTCCGGAAGAATGGCGAGTTTCAGCACTTCCTGACCAGTATGTGGACATGAACCGCATTCCAAAAGATCAGGTCGATCAACGAGCTGCACTGCGTTCATTGCCACCGCTCATCAAGGGTTATCTGCGTCTTGGTGCCTTTATCGGTGATGGTGCTGTAATTGACCACCAGTTTGGAACAACTGATGTGCTGATCATTATGCCGGTCTCCAAGCTGAACTCGCGCTACGTGAATTACTATGGCGAAGATGCCAGCCGGTATTCCAGCTAGGTTCTCAGAAGCATCTCATTCAATGAAGGGCGGGTTTCCGCCCTTTTTGTTTGCGCAAATATCGATAAACGCTCTGCAGTTTTGGTCTCTGATCCTCGCAATTCGCGTGAATGGTTTAACGCAGAATTAAGCCTGTTTCCCTAAAATCGTTCGTGTTTTGTATCCAGGTTACGGTCTCTCTCCCAAGCGGTCTGTGGCCTGTGTTTGTTCAGGCATGCTCAGTCTTATCTGATCGCCATCGTCTGAGATAAGTGATTAGTATCGGGGTGATTTGGAGTTATGGCGACTGGCCAAAATGGAAATGGCAGAAAACGGAGGCCTGTGCGCCCCGGGCAACGCCCTTCCGGCAGACCGCCTCAGCAGCCCGGTGCCGGTCAGCCTAAACGCCCTCCACAATCACAGCGTCCTCGTTTGCAAGGCGTAGCACTGCGACCTGAAGACGACGAAGATTACATCCGCCGTCCAAACAGGGTCGCGGCCACGAACAAGCAGGCGTCCCCACGATCACGTCCTTCACCACAAGCTCCCTCAGCACCGAGCAGAAAACCTGCACCGCAGAGGCCACGGCAAACGCAAAACACCGCAGCCAAGCGGCCTGCGAAGAAGCCGAGCCGGAAGGCGAAGCAGCAGACATTGGCAGCACTGGATGCTGCAACATCCTCCGGAAAGCCCAAAGGCCAGAGTAAGTTCCGGCGGTTTATGTGGAAGTCGCTGCGCTTCTGCATGTACTGGAGCGTGGTGCTTGGCATCTGGGGCATCGTTGTTGTCGGCGGTATTCTTGCTTATTACGCGGCGCATTTGCCGCCAGCTTCAGAGTGGGCTGTGCCGCAGCGACCACCGAATGTGCGCATTGTTTCTGCAAATGGTACTTTGATCGCAAACCGTGGAGACACTGGCGGTGAGGCCGTTCGGCTGGAGCAACTGCCGAAGTACTTGCCTGATGCCGTGATGGCGATTGAAGATCGGCGGTTTAAGTATCATTTTGGGATCGATCCGATCGGTCTCGCCCGTGCAGCGTTTGTAAACTACACCAGCGGGCGTACCGTTCAGGGCGGGTCCACACTCACACAGCAGCTGGCTAAGAACCTGTTTTTGAAGCCGGAACGCACCATGCAGCGTAAGATGCAGGAAGTGGTGATGGCACTGTGGCTGGAGTGGAACTACAGCAAAGAAGAAATTCTGGAGATGTACCTGAACCGGGTCTATCTCGGCGCTGGAGCATATGGTGTCGATGCGGCGGCTCGTGTTTACTTTGGCAAATCAGCACGGCTGATCAATCTGGCTGAGGCTGCGACCATTGCAGGGCTGCTGAAAGCGCCGAGTAAGTATGCTCCAACGCGTAACGCGCAGTTGGCGGAAGGGCGCGCGCAGGTGGTGATTGCCGCTATGCATAGCGCGGGCTTCATCACGGCAGATGACGCCAAGAATGCTCTGTTTAATCCCGCACATGTGGTCACCAGTCACAACAGCAGCAGCGGCAATTATGTGGCTGATTATGTGATGGAGTTGTTGCCGGGCTATGTGGGGTCTATCGGTGAAGACATCATTGTCGACACGACGATCGACTGGGACATGCAGCAGGCGGCAGAAACAGCGCTTACCTCACGCATTGCGGAGTCTCGCCAGGAGTTTAACGTGACCCAGGGTGCTGTGGTTACGCTCAATCGCAGTGGCGCGATCCGCGCTCTGGTGGGCGGGGTAGATTATCGGAAGAGCCAGTTCAACCGTGCGGTTTATGCACGCCGACAGCCCGGTTCTGCCTTTAAGCCGTTTGTTTATCTGGCAGCGCTGGAGCGTGGACTTGGGCCGAATACCATTCGCCGTGATGCACGCGTGACATATCGCGGTTGGACGCCGAAGAACTACACAAAGCGCTACTATGGTGATGTGACGCTGACACAAGCGCTGGCATTTTCCATCAACACGGTTGCTGCCAAACTGGCACATGAGGTGGGGCCTGCGAACGTGGCGCGAACTGCGCGGCGCTTGGGCATTACTTCCTCTTTGAAGTCCAATCCATCGATTGCACTAGGTACCTCTGAGGTTACTCCATTGGAGATTGCAGCAGCTTATGTGCCATTTTCCAATGGTGGATATGGTGTGGTTCCGCATGTGGTTCGGCAGATCCGCAATGAGAAGGGTGAAGTTCTATACCGGCGTTCTGGTGATGGGACAGGGCGCGTTGTTCGAGGCGATAAGCTCAGCGAAATCAATAGCATGATGGCGCAAACCATTTATGGCGGCACAGGTAAGCGGGCATTGTTGGCAGGGCGTCCTGCAGGCGGCAAAACCGGGACCACGCAGGGCTATAAAGACGCTTGGTTCATTGGTTACACGAGTTCACTGACCACTGCTGTCTGGCTTGGAAATGACAACAACAAGCCGATGAAGAAGGTGAGTGGAGGGACGCTGCCGGCAGAGATCTGGGCCTGGATAATGGAAACGCAGCATCAGAACATTCCGATTGCGCGGTTGCCGGGCGTGCCGATCAATCTTGCAGAGACATCTCCATTGCAAAAGCCGGGTACAGCACCCGCACGGCGTCAGCCAACCTTTGTGACTGCTCCTCAGCAGCCACAGCCACCGCGGCCAGCTGTGCAGGCAACAACCGCTCCACCACCGCGGCAAAACAACAACAGCGCCAGTCCTTTGGATCTGCTTGGAAGGTTATTCGGAGGTGGGTAGGGTTATTCTTGCCCGTACAGATGTAGCTGAGAGCCGTGCTCTTTGAGCCAGCGTTGGGCTTGCTTGGTGTGAGGAGCTAACTCCTCACATATGCGCCAGAACTCCGGTGAGTGGTCCAGCTTCACAAGATGGGCAACCTCATGAGCCGCCACATATTCCAGAATATCAGGCGGAGCCATCACAAGGCGCCATGAGAAGGACAGCTTGCCATCGTGGGAGCAGGAGCCCCAGCGGCTTTTGGTATCTCGCAGTGTGATGCTGTGATAGTTGCGGCCGAGCTGTTGAGTGAAGTGCCGTACATGGCCTTCGATATCATCCTTGGCCAGTTTGCGCAGGAAGTCTTTGGTTTTGCGGTGGAAGCTTTGCGTTTCACCGGGGAGCAGCAGCAGTGGCTCTTCGGTTTCCTCTTCCATATCAAGCTGGGCCAGACCGCGCAGTTTGCCTGAGGAGCGCAAGGTATGCAGCACGCCTCTGATCGGGATGCGGGCATGCTCTTCAAACTTGATTGTATCTGGGCGGGAGCCTAATCGCTGCTTGAGCCAGCCCACTTGCCGATTGGCGAAGTCCTGAGCTGTTTTCAGATTGCCTCGGGCTGGGACGGTGATAACCGGGGTTGGGTCTCCCGGTGGAATTCTGAGGATGTAGCGCTTTGCTCTTGAGTTTCGTTTTAGGCGGATCTGTAGGGACTTATGGCCCAGATCCACCTCAATAAACTCCGGCAAAACCTTTGTCGCAAAGAACCCCATGTCACCTCAAAAATTGCACTGATTGCTCTCGTTATTACAGAGAAAAGGGTGATTTGAAAGTCAACCAGTGCCATTTACTTTAGTGCGCTGAAGTCTTGCAACACAGTTCAAACGCAGAAAAGGGTGCCCTGCCAAGACAGAGCACCGGATGCTTGTTATGAACCTTTAAGACCCATTAGATTGCTTCACCTGCTGAAGGTTCGCTTGGGCGGTTGTGACGGTTTCTCATGAACCGGTCGAATTCTTCCTGATCTTTAGCCCGACGCAGGTCGTTCATGTAATCATCGAATTCCTGACGCATGCTGTCGAGCTTTCTGCGCTCTTCTTCCAGGCGGTTCAGTTCTTTTTCACGGTAGTCGTCAAAAGCAGCGTTACCGCTGCGGGTCGCAGTTTGCATATTATCCATCGCATTTTTCAGATTGCTACGATTCCACTGGCATTTAGCTTCACGCTTCCAGCCATTAAAGTTGTCGCCCCACAAGATGTAGGCAAGCATAGCAAGACCAAGAGGCCAGAAAACTACGAATCCCAGAACCATAAGTGCAATACTTAGAGGATTCCAGGAGGGTTTTATTGCATTTACATTCATTAAAATCACCCCTTCTCAAATCAACAGACTTGAGATGGGGTGGTTCTATTTTCTTTTCAAGATATAGAATGAAATTTTATTAGACGATTGGTTATATTCACTTACATTCAATTAGAATGCACTGAATCATTGAGGCGACGCGCCTGCTCAACCCAATTGTCACGAACCATGCGGCCACGGATGTCCAGACGGTCATCCAGAGCGGCTGCCTGATCTTCTGTCAGGTTTGCAATCTGCCAGTAATGGAATATGCCAGCGCCGTTTAGTGCACGCTCTAATTTCGGCCCTACACCGCTGATCAGCTGCAAATCGTCGGCGGCACCTTTTGGCTCAGCCAGCAGGATTTCGCGCAATGGATCTCCCGCGAATTTCTCAGAAGGATTGTCGCGAAGTGCTTTCTTGGCAGCACGTTTGGTGGCTTGCTCTGCGCGAACATTGATCGGATTGTCCTGAATGAACTTCACGATCCGCGGAGCGATTTCGGAGCGGTATTTTGAACCGTTGAAGACCCCGTAGTGACCCACACCCGGCTGGATGTAGTGCATGCGGCGGCTGGACGGAATGTTTTCAGCCAGTTTTTGCGCGGCCTGCGTTTGGCCAACGCCGGAAATATCGTCATTTTCACCTTCAACGGTGAAGAGCGCGGTTCCGGTGATCTTTTTCGGATCAACCATCTTGCCACGATGCATCATCTCGCCCTTTGGCAGAGAATGCTCAATAAAGACCGTCTCGACTGTCTGAAGATAAAACTCAGAGGTCAGATCCATGACAGCAAGATACTCGTCATAAAAATCACGGTGCTTTTCAGCGCTGTCGCCATCACCTTCAATCAGGTGTTGGAAGAAATCGCGGTGAGCAACCATGTGGCGGTCCAGATTCATGCTCATGAAGCCGGAGAGCTGCAGGAAGCCCGGATAAACCTGGCGCGTGAACCCTTTGTGTGGGAAGGGCACTTCCATGATGACATTGCGCTTGAACCAGTCGATGCCTTTTTCGACGGCCAGATCATTCACGGCAGTTGGCGCTTCGCGGGTGTCGATTGGACCGCCCATCAGCGTCATGGTTGCCGGAGCGCATTTATCTCCGTTTTCTTCCATCAGAGAGACGGCAGCATATACCGGGACTGACGGCTGACACACAGCAAGGACGTGCGTGTTTGGCCCCAGATAATGCAGCATTTGCATGATGTATTCGATGTAGTCGTCCAGATCGAAACGGCCATCCGCAATAGGCACCTGACGGGCATCTTCCCAGTCTGTGATGTAGACATCCAGATTTGGCAGAAGAGCCTCAACAGTACCGCGCAGCAGTGTCGCGTAGTGACCAGACATCGGAGAGACGATCAGGATTTTTGGGTCGTCTTTTCTGCTTTTCGGCAGATCCCGCTTGAAGTGCAGCAGGTCGCAAAATGGTTTGGACCAGATGACTTCTTCCGTAATGTCGACTTCTTCGCCATCAACAACAGTGGTGTAGAGCTCAAATTCCGGCTTGCCATAGCGACGGGTCACACGTTCCAGCATCTCACAGGATGCGGCGACTGTGCGGCCAACTTGCGTGTGCGCCATGGGGTTCAGCGGGTTTTGAAAATACAAACGTGTCATATCCGCTGCAGCCCGGACAGGGGACATCGCTGCATGGTTCATTTCATACAAATGGTAGAACAGCACAGAATGTTTCCTCCCCAGACGTTCGCTTCAGCCAACTCTCGTTCATGTAGTTTTTTGATTTCCGCAGCACGAATACACTTTAGCCCGAAGTGCTGCACCGCAAAAGTATAGGCAGCCCTATACCTTTTCAGCAACATAGACTCATGGAGAAATACAAACCAACCTTAACTTGCATTGAAGATCAATAGGTTCTTCACCGCTGCCAAAGTGATTGTAAGTGTAACCGACCATGTTGCATTGCACAATATGTAAAATAATACCCCAATCGAATTGAGTAATTCGAATGCAATTATTTCACTAAGTTGAAATTGCTAATGAAATTTATTTGGGAATGTTAGTCGGAAGCCAGCTCAGCAATTACGGCATTCAGTAGAGGAAAGCCTGTTTGCGTTGCACGCAGGCGAGTGTTGCTCACCCATTCTACCATTCCGTTTTCCTGCAGGTTCAGCAGGCGTTGCGGATTGAACTGACGACCAGAGAGCTGTTCATAACGCGGTACGTCGATGCCTTCATGCAACCGCATACCCATCAGCAACAGCTCATCACCTTGCTCATCACGAACAAGTCTATCTTCAGAAATAGCGCCGTGGCCTTTGGTTTCAACCAGCCCCAACCATGTTTCCGGATGCTTTTCGGTGGACGTGGCCAGTTTGGTGCCGTCCTCCAACGTCAAACGACCATGAGCACCGGGACCAACGCCGACATAATCGCCGTAGCGCCAGTAAATTAGGTTATGCAGGCACTGAACGTCAGGTGCGGCGTGGTTGGACACCTCGTAGGCCGGTAAACCGCGGGCAGCAGTGATTTCCTGTGTCAGGTCAAACATGTCTGCGGCCAGATCAGGGTCCAACATCTCCAGCTTGCCAGCTGCGTAGAGGCGCTGGAACATGGTGCCGCTTTCGATGGTGAGCTGATACATGGACAGGTGGTCAGCTGCCAGATCGATGGCCCGGTTGAGCTCTTGCTCCCATGCCTTCAAGGTTTGGTTTGGACGGGCGTAGATCAGATCAAACGAAATGCGCGGGAATGTCTTGCGCGCAATTTCAACGGCTTGAATCGCTTCCGAAACAGAATGTTGACGTCCAAGGATCTTCAGTTCCTTGTCATCCAACGCCTGAATACCGACGGACAGGCGGTTTACACCAGCGGATCTGTAGCCTGCAAAGCGGGTCGCTTCCACGCTGGTTGGATTGGCTTCCATGGAGATTTCAGCGCTATCCGGCAGATGCCAGAGGCGGGCAATCTCGTTGAGAATGGTCTCAACGGTTTTGGGCTCCATGAGAGAAGGTGTGCCGCCGCCGAAAAAGATGGAGTTGACTGTGCGACCCGGCACCATCTGCGCATAGCGTGCCAGCTCTGTTGCCAGAGCTTTGGCGTAATGCTCCTGTGAGACCGGCTGATGGCGTACGTGGGAGTTGAAGTCGCAATACGGGCATTTTGCCAGACAAAATGGCCAATGCACGTAAATCCCAAAGCCGCCAACCGGTGACACAGTCATTCTTTTTCCTTTGCGCTTGCCAAAGATTTTTTTGTACGAGTTCTTATCCGAAAACCGGAAGCCACTTTTCGGGAACGCGTATTACGCCGGCAAGCACTCTTTCTGAAACTTAACAAAGGCGCGGGCGCGATGAGACAGGGCCTCGCCTTCCTTCGTTGTGTGTTTTTCTTGTTTGTCCATTTCGCCGAAGGTTCTGTCGAACCCTTCTGGTACGAACATTGGATCGTAGCCGAAACCTTCCAGACCGCGTGGCGGCCAGGCCAGCTCGCCGTGGATTTCACCGCGGTAGAACTGGGTGTGACCATCCGGCCAGGCCATGCACAGCACAGCTACGAAGTAGGCGGTGCGATCTGTAGCGCCGGTTTCTGTCAGCTTGTCCTGCACAGACTGCATGGCAACGCCGAAGTCTTTGCCCGGTCCTGCCCAGCGTGCGGAATAGATGCCCGGATCACCGTTCAGGCCGTTTACACAAAAACCGCTGTCATCCGCAAGAGCTGGCAGGCCTGTAGCCGTTGCAGCAGCCAAAGCCTTGATTGCCGCGTTAGCTTCGAAGGTCTCGCCATCTTCAACCGGTTCTGGCAGGTCCAGATCACCGGCAGAGAGAACCTCGAAGCCGTGCGGGGCAAGCATATCCTGAATTTCGCGCAGTTTGCCTTTGTTGTGGCTGGCAAGCACGAGCTTGCCAGGTTCCAGGCGGCGACTTTCTGTTGTTTCTGCCTGCATTAGAGCACCGTCAGCTTCTGCAGCTCAACCAGTTTGGAAATGGACTGTTTTGCAAGGCCCATGAGCTGGCCGAGTTCTTCTTCAGAGAATGGCTCACCTTCAGCAGTGCCCTGAATTTCAACAATGCCGCCTTTGCCAGTCATGACGAAGTTTGCATCGGTGTCAGCAGAGGAGTTTTCTGCGTAGTCCAGATCAGCAACCGGAGTGCCTTCGTAGATGCCGCAGGAGATCGCTGCAATGTGGTCTTTCAGAACCTTATCGGTCTTGACCATATCGCGCGCTTCCATCCACTTCAGGCAATCATGCAGAGCAACCCATGCGCCGGTGATGGACGCTGTGCGGGTGCCGCCGTCTGCCTGAATGACATCACAGTCAACGGTGATCTGACGCTCGCCCAGCGCACCCAGATCAACAACAGCGCGCAGAGAACGACCAATGAGACGCTGGATTTCCTGAGTACGGCCAGACTGCTTGCCTGCGGAGGAACTCACGGCGCATACGATCGTGCGTTGCACGTGGCAGCATGCCGTATTCTGCGGTGACCCAGCCACGGTTCTGACCACGGAGCCACGGCGGAACGCGCTCTTCCAAACTTGCTGTACACAGAACGTGGGTATCGCCGAATTTGATCAGGCAAGAGCCTTCGGCATGCTTTGCAACACCGCGCTCCAGGCTGACTGGACGCATTTCTTCAGGTGTACGTTTGGATGGACGGTTCAAGGTAAGCTCCCTCGGGTTGCTTAATAGCTATAATCTCACAAATGGTATTGCGGATCTTTTAGCTGCGGATTGCCGTAAGCGCAAAGGCTGGTTTTGGTTTGAGAGCCGATTTTCTGCTAAAATTGCGTTTTGGCTGTTCAATTGTCCTGTGCTAGGGATTGAAGGAGGCCATTGCCCGAAACCTGCTGTTGATGTGGAGTACCGATACCGTGACGAGCGTTCCTCCTTCTGTCCCTCTTGAGGATCTTGATGAGCGTTCCCGCGAGATCTTCCGGCGCATCGTCGAAAACTACCTTGATACCGGCGAACCGCTCGGCTCCCGAAATCTTGCCCGCGGCCTTTCCCAGCCTCTTTCTCCGGCCTCCATCCGCAATGTGATGGCTGATCTGGAGCATCATGGACTGCTTTATTCCCCGCATACCAGCGCAGGTCGTTTGCCAACACAGTCGGGATTGCGGCTTGTTCGTGGATGGCTTCCTTGAAGTGGGTGACCTGACCAAGGAAGAGCGCCAGCAGATTGCTGTGCAGGTGAAAGCCAAGGGCGGAGATAAAACGCCGGAACAGGTGCTGACGGAAGCCAGCCAGATGCTCTCTGGTTTGAGCCGTGGGGCAGGAGTTGTTCTTTCCAACAAGACGGACACAACGCTTCGCCATATCGAGTTTGTGCAGATTGAGCCGCTGAAAGCGCTCGTCGTGCTGGTGAGCGAGGATGGCTCGGTCGAAAACCGTGTTGTTGATCTGCCTGCTGGCCTGCCGCCTTCCGCTCTGACAGAAGCTTCTAACTACCTGAACTCCATCATCCGCAACCGTACGCTTGCCGAGGCGCAATCTGAGCTTGTTCGGCAACGAAACGAGTTTCAGGCGGAGCTGGATACACTCACCTCTAAGGTGGTGGATGCAGGTGTTGCCGTTTGGGGCGGGGACAAGAATGATCCTGGCACACTGATCGTGCGGGGGCGCTCCAACCTGCTGGAGAACGTGGGCGCAAAGGAAGATCTGGAGCGCATTCGACTGTTGTTTGATGATCTTGAAAACAAGAGCGAGCTGATCCGGCTGCTGGATCTTGCCAAGGGCGGTGAAGGTGTACGTATTTTTATCGGCTCAGAAAACAAGCTGTTCTCGCTTTCCGGTTCTTCCTTGATCGTTTCCCCATACCGCGATAGTGAACAGCGCGTTGTGGGCGTTCTTGGTGTTATCGGGCCGACTCGTCTCAACTATGCGCGTGTCATTCCCATGGTGGATTACACAGCCCGACTGGTGAGCCGCCTGCTCGGCTAAACTATTGGAGTCCGACTTGCTTTCCCTTACAGCTTCTGAACTGGAACGTTACGCTCGTCATATCGTGCTGCGCGATGTTGGCGGCCCAGGACAACAAAAACTAAAAGCTGCGCGTGTTCTGGTGATTGGAGCAGGGGGACTTGGTGCTCCGGTTCTGCAATACCTTGCTGCAGCGGGTGTTGGCACCATCGGCATTGTTGATGATGATGTTGTGTCTCTCTCCAACCTTCAGCGTCAGATCATCCATGATACTGAGAAACTGGGGGAGCCAAAGGTTGCCAGTGCTGCCGAGGCAATCGCGCGTCTGAACCCGAATGTGCGCGTCGTTCCGCATCCAACCCGCATCAACGGACAAAACGCCATGGCGCTCATCAATGACTACCATATCGTCGTTGATGGCTCTGATAACTTTGCCACCCGCTACCTCGTTTCGGATGCGTGTTTTTATGCCGGGCGTCCTTTGGTTACCGCTGCTGTGGGGCAGTTTGATGGATCTGTTACGCTGCTGAAGCCCTTCGTGCAGGATGAGGATGGCAACTACATTAACCCAACCTACCGCTGCCTTTTCCCGAAACGCCCTGAAGCTGGTTCCATCCCAACCTGTACTGAAGCAGGTGTGCTGGGTGCCTTGACCGGGCTTGTCGGTACGCTTCAGGCTCTTGAGGTGATTAAAGAGATTGTTGGGTTTGGAGAAGGCCTGATCGGGCGCATGTTGCTGGCTGATACCCTGAGCATGCATTTTGAGACCATCAAATACAAACGCTCCAAGAAAAACCCACTTAACGGCGACAGTCCAAAGACCTGGGCCGAGATGCTGGAAACGGAGCACGGCTAAGCCGCTCTCGTCACTGCCTAAAACGGCCCCGCTTTTCAGCGATATGCTGCAAAAGAAAGCGGCGGAGAATTGCTTCCCCGCCGTCTCCAGCCCTCCGCCACAAAGGGCCTAGCCTCATTCAGGCAAATCTGTCTCACCAGCATTGCCAGACACGCCGCTCTCACAGCGCGCCGAAAAGAGGCTTAGAATGTTTTCGCCAAGCTAAGTTTGAAGGAACGGCCTTTGCCTTCAGATGAGCTCAAGTGAGATTGGAACTTCTTATCAAAGATGTTTGTCACACTCGCTCGGACTTCAGCACCTGCAAATGCACCTTCCTGAGGCTTCCAGCTCAAGTTGGCCTGATGCAGGGCGTATCCTGGAGTTTTGTTGTTTGGATCTTCCGTGCGATTTTGCGGAGCATAGACATCTACACGCCAGGATGCATCCAAGCTCCACGGCTGGTACTTGTAACCGACGCGCAAGAAGCCGTTATCCGCGGCAACGCTTTCAAGATACTTGTCTTTATCGCCAGAGGTATCATTACCACGTGTAATTGTGGAGCCGAAGCTGCCGTACCAGTTTGGAGAGTCATAGGCTGCTTCCAGCTCCAATCCGCGAAGGAGTGCTTCTTCAGTAATAACGGTCCGGGCAAAGGTTCCATCAAACACCGTTGAAATATGGTTCTCAATAATGTTGTAGAACCCTGTTGCTTTAAAGCGGATCGCATCATCCTGCTGCAACGTGTCATCAAACGAGAACGTAAAGCCTGCTTCAAAGTTATTGGATTTTTCCAAATCCAGATGTTGCAGCTTACCGTCAACAATGTTGCCATTGCTGAATGTTTCATCCACGGTCGGCAGGCGTTCTGTGTGGGCGATTGAGCCGAATACACCAAACCAATCATTGACCTTATAAAGCGCTGCAATCTTTGGTGAATATGCAAACTTCCTCAGCTCTTCATCACTGGCGACACCATCACCTGGCTTAAGACGCGTGTAGTCAATGCGCATGCCTGGTGTCAGCGTTAGCTTTTCTCCAACAATGATCTCAGCTTGACCGAAGATGCCAGCAAGCTCGGTTCTTCCTTCCGGGTGAGACCCTGAACCTGGCTGAACAACACCGCCTGGTCTGTAACGTGGGTTCAGACGCTCTCTGTTCAGGTACTCACCACCATATGTGAAGTAAGTTTCGACATTGTCTGAAAGATCAAAGCGGGACGTGTTCTGCAGGTTGGCCTGCCACGTCGTGTAGCTGTACTTTGCCCGATCACCGAAATAGATGTTTCCAGGATGCTTTTGATCAACTTCAGTATCTGAATAAGAAATCTGAGCTTCGATATCCAACAGGTCATTGCCATAAAAGGTGTTCTCATAAGAAAGCACCGCAGTTTGGTCATCGACGATACGATCTGTCAGACCGAAGGCATCGCTGTAGGTGAGCTGATCGTATGGCAGGTTCTCACCATCAGCATACAGGCGCTGATAACTGGCTTCGATCTTCTGATCGCGGTTTGTGCCAAAGGTGTAGCCCAACTTCGCCAGACCTGACAGCGAGGTGATGTCACCGTTCTCAAGTTCCTTGCCTTTTGCAGCATCGTAATTGCCGGATTTGCGATACTGAAAGTTGGCCAGAAACTCGAGATCTTCTGTCGGTTTCACAGCTGTAATAATAGAAGCGAGTGGTGAGTTACCATTGGATTCCCAAGAGGTTTTAGCGCGGACCGCATATTTGTCATCGCCAGTAAGAAAATCACTCGCATCCTTTGTTTCAAGGGCGATCACACCGGCAATTGCCCCAGCACCATACAGAGTAGAAGAGGCCGGGCCGCGAAGCACCTCAACTCGCTTCATCAGCTCTGGATCAGTGAAGAGAGATCCCATCCGGTACTGTTCAAAGTACTTTTTTACACCATCGACCTGAATGATAATTCTGCTTTCATCTGCAGCAAAAGCACCACCAATGCCACGAATATTGAAGCCTTGCCCGAACGTTGCATCAGGATTGGTGACGGACACACCAGGTAAAGCATCAATGATTTCACCCAGTGTTGAAGCCTGAGCAGCGTCAATTTCTTCCTGTCCCACAGCAGACACGGATTGCGGTGTATCGATAGCCACCTTCTCCTTGCCTGCATTTACGATGATCTCATCAAGCATCGTAGTCGGATTTTCATTAGCTAGCCTCGGAGCAGCTTCTTGTGCCGAGACACTCGCAGAAATCAGGGCGAGCGAGAGGGTCGTGCCGGCCAGGAGGGCCGCACGGGAGTAGCGCGAATTAGACATGATCGCCTCAGTCTGAATTTGTATGGGAGTGGCTGGCTGAGACGCTGCTTTAGCTAGCTTGTGTCTGCATTTTGCAAACGTTGTTTCTAGCTGTGTTTTATAAATATGAGTATAATAGTCAAGTTTTAATTGAGGGGTTTTCCCTAGCTGGGGATTGAATGAGCAGATGTAATTGGCCCTGCTCACATCTTTTCAAAATGTGGTAAGGTGAAGCGGCGCACGAAAAACGCGAAAGCGTTTCACGATAAATGCGAAAACAAGGATTCATTCCCACGGTAACACGGTTAGATCAAGTTTTTCACAACCAACCAGTAGGCGACATAAAAA
>NZ_CP174317.1:0-72713 GCF_052467605.1 Microbulbifer regidiadema (SeqCode)
ACCCTGGCTCATGGCCCCTGGCCCCTGGCTCATGGCTCATGGCTCATGGCTCATGGCTCATGGCTCATGGCTCATGGCTCATGGCTGATGACGAATAAAAAATCAGAGTGAATCTGAACTTTATGGAGCTTGGTCGCTCCTGTGTTCTGAAGCCTTATCGCACCAAGAAGACCGTTGAACTGCTGTGGCATGGCATCTGGTCTTATGTGCTGATGCATAATGTGGATGTGATGATTGGCTGTGCTTCGATTGAGGGCACCGATCCTGATCTGCTGGCAGAACAACTTTCCTTCCTGCACCATTTTGCAGGTGCTCCGGAAGAGTGGCGAGTTTCAGCGCTTCCTGACCAGTATGTGGACATGAACCGCATTCCAAAAGATCAGGTCGACCAACGGGCTGCGCTGCGTTCATTGCCGCCGCTCATCAAGGGTTATCTGCGTCTTGGTGCCTTTATCGGTGATGGTGCTGTGATTGACCATCAGTTTGGTACAACTGATGTGCTGATCATTATGCCGGTCTCCAAAGCTGAACTCGCGCTACGTGAACTACTATGGCGAGGATGCCAGCCGGTATTCCAGCTAGTTTTCAGAGCGTCTTCATTCAATGAAGGGCGGGTTTCCGCCCTTTTTATTTGCGCAAATATCGATAAATGCTCTGCGGGTTTGGTTCTTGATCCTCGCAATTCGCGTGAATGGTTTAACGCAGAATTAAGCCTGTTTCCCTAAAATCGTTCGTGTTTTGTATCCAGGTTACGGTCTCTCTCCCAAGCAGTCTGTGGCCTGTGTTTGTTCAGGCATGCTCAGTCTTATCTGATCGCCATCGCCTGAGATAAGTGATTAGTATCGGGGTGATTTGGAGTTATGGCGACGGGCCAAAATGGGGCATGGCAGAAACGGGAGGCCTGTGTGCCCCGGGCAATGCCCTTCCGGCAGACCGCCGGCAGCCCGGTGCAGGTCAGCCTAAACGCCCTCCACAATCACAGCGTCCTCGTTTGCAAGGCGTAGCACTTCGACCTGAAGACGACGAGGATTACATCCGCCGCCCAAATAGGGTCGCGGCCACGAACAAGCAGGCGCCCCCACGACCACGTCCTGCACCACAAACTCGTCCTCAGCGTCGAGCAGAAAACCTGTACCGCAGAGGCCACGACAAACGCAAAACACCGCAGCCAAGCGGCCTGCGAAGAAGCCGAGCCGGAAGGCGAAGCAGCAAACATTAGCGGCCCTGGATGCTGCGACATCTTCTGGAAAGCCCAAAGGCCAGAGTAAGTTCCGGCGATTTATGTGGAAGTCGCTACGCTTCTGCATGTACTGGAGCGTAGTGCTTGGCATCTGGGGCATCGTTGTGGTCGGCGGGGATCCGCTTACTACGCAGCACATTTGCCGCCAGCCTCAGAGTGGGCTGTGCCGCAGCGGCCACCGAATGTGCGCATTGTTTCTGCAAACGGAACTTTGATCGCAAACCGTGGAGACACGGGCGGCGAGGCCGTTTGGCTGGAGCAACTGCCGAAGTACTTGCCTGATGAAGCGGCGCACGAAAAACGCGAAAGCGTTTCACGATAAATGCGAAAACTCTATGGGTCCCAAGAGACTCGTTGGTTAAATCCGAGTTTTTGCACAACCAACCAGTAGGGCAACATCGCCAATGCTGTGGCGCTTGGACAGGATGGCGCCTCCATCGCTACACTGGCGCAGGATTATGCATTTGGCCGCGATGGTGTGGCTGCTTTCCGCAATGCCATTGCAAAGACCAATGCCAAGCTGGTTTTTGAGGAGTACGCACCGACGGACACCAAGGACTTTACCGCAAGCGCCCAGCGCATTTTTGAAGCGCTGAAAGATGAAGAGGGCCGCAAGTTCCTGTTCGTGATCTGGGCCGGTGGCGGCAATCCACTGGCGAAGATCAACGCTATGAACCCGGAACGCTACGGGATTGAGATCGCGACAGGCGGCAATATTCTCGCTGCGCTTAAAGCTTATAAGGCCATGCCGGGTATGGAAGGGGCGACCTACTATTACTACGAGATCCCCAAGAACCCGGTGAACGATTGGTTGGTGAAGGAACATCAAGCTCGTTTCAACTCACCGCCGGACTTCTTTACCGCTGGCGGCATGGCTGCGGGCATTGCTGCTGTGGAGGCGATCCGTAAAGCTGGCTCTACCGATACAGAAGAGCTGATCACTGCGATGGAAGGCATGGAGTTTGAAGGGCCGAAGGGACTGATGAAGTTCCGTGCGGAGGACCATCAGGCGCTGCAGTCCATGTATCACTTCAAAATCCGTGTGGACCCTGAGGTTGAATGGGGCATTCCTGAACTGGTGCGTGAACTGACCATTGAGGACATGGATATCCCTATTCAGAACCAATAGGTCTGGCACCCTCACGCTTTCAGGAGGGAGCGGGCCTCTCGCTTCCTCTGCTCAATCTCAAAAACACAATGCTCTGGCCCGTGATGCTTTTCTGCTTTGGCGCTGACCTCATCCTCAGCTGCAGATGATTGGCACAACGGGACTTACAGAGCACCGAAGAGCGAAGTACAGGCCCATGGACATTCTCTTAAAGCTGTTTTTGCCGCTTTCGCTGGCGTTTATCATGTTCTCCCTCGGGATCACGCTGACACTGCAGGACTTCAAACGCGTGGTGCAGATGCCGCGTGCGTTCAGCGTTGGCATGCTGGGGCAACTACTGTTGTTGCCCGCCATCGCGTTCCTCATTTTGCAGGTTGTTGAGCTGGAGCCAGCCATGGCGTTTGGCGTGATGCTGCTTTCCTTTGCACCGGGTGGAGTGACGTCCAACATGCTGACGCGATTCAGTGGCGGGTCGGTTGCGCTGGCCGTGTCGCTAACGGCTGTTACCAGTGTACTGTGTGTGCTGACGGTTCCGATCTTTTCAGCAGCAGCAGCGGATTACTTTCTGGGTGCGGCGATGCCCAAGATTGATGTGACTGCCATTGGCATATCCATGGCGCTGATTACCGCTGTTCCCGTTGCTTTAGGTGTGGCCATCAATCATCTGGCGCCCTCGTTTACCTCTGCTATCTCCAAGGTGGTTTCCTTGGTGGCTTCCGTGTTGTTCGTGGTGATCGTGCTGGGTGCTATTGCCACCAATTGGTCGGTGCTGACCGCTAACATTCTGGAGCTGGGGCCAGTGCTCATCTTCCTGAATGTGGTGATGCTGCTGATTGGTTATGGCGGGGCGAAGATGATGAAGCTTTCGCATCCGGACAGTGTTGCCATTGCCATGGAAGTGGGCGTTCAAAACGCCACGCTGGGGATCACCGTTGGGGCTCTGATTGCCATGAGCGGGGAAGCCTTGCCGCCTTATAGTCTGGCCTCCGGCATTTACGGCATCACCATGTATGGCTGCGCTTTCCTCTTCATCTTATGGGCACGGCGGAAGGCGAAGGCACACCCGGAACTTCGTGCTCAAAATGAACTCTCCTAGAAAGCAGGCTCTTGGTGATGCAAGCAGATGAGAAGCCGGTTCTGAGTACGCGTGATCTGACCATTCGCTTTGGTGGTCATGTGGCCGTTGATGCGGTGTCCTGTGATTTTCATCGTGGGACGCTGACGGCAATTGTCGGGCCCAATGGCGCGGGGAAGACGACCTATTTCAATCTGATCTCTGGTCAGTTGGCGGCCAGTTCCGGCCATGTCTGGTTTAATGGTGAGGACATCACCCGCATGTCCGTGGCGGATCGCACTTTGCGGGGGATTGGACGGGCGTTTCAGCTGACCAATCTGTTTCCCGGCCTGAGCGTTCGGGAGAATGCACGGCTGGCTGTGCAGGCTCATCAACGTATGGGGATGGATTTGTTTTCCATGGCGGACAGTCATGTGGAGCTGATCCAGCGGGCCGAGCACATTCTGGCGGAGGTGCATCTGCTGGATAAGGCCGAACAGATCACCTCAGAGCTCTCTCATGGAGATCAACGCAAGCTGGAAGTGGCGCTGATGATTGCCATTGGTCCGCAAGTGCTGATGTTTGATGAACCAACGGCAGGCATGAGCGTTGATGAAGTGCCCATTGTGCTCGACCTGATCCGCGAATTGAAGCAGGACAAGGACCGAACCATCCTGCTGGTAGAGCACAAGATGGATGTGATCCGCTCTCTGGCAGACCGGATTATCGTGCTGCACAACGGAGAGCTGGTGGCAGATGGAGACCCGGCGGAGGTGATCGCCTCTCCTGTCGTGCAGCAGGCCTATCTGGGTGTTGCGCCCGAGGAGAAAGAAGAGAAGCGGCGCACGAAAAACGCGAAAGCGTTTCACGAATGAAAATGCGAAAACTCCATTCCCTCCGATAGATGAGGTTATTCGGCTCCACTGAACCAAGCAAGAACAAAACCATCTCCATTTGGAGCAGCCACCTTCCGGATGCTCTTTCATCTGCAGTTCGGCGATGATCTCGTCGGCTGTTGTTGCCGTGGTAACCTGATCCAATGACATCAGAAATTATCCTTGCGACGGCGAATTTCGGCAAAGATGTCAGCGGGTTCTGCGTTGACCATGTTGAGGTTCTTTTGAACTTCTGGATCGCGAACGCGCAGGAACGGGTTGGTTGAAAGTTCAGCAGCCATGGAGGTTGGCAGGGTAGGACGTCCAACTTCACGAAGGGCCTCGATGCGTTTGGTGCGTTCCTGCAGAGCCTGATTGTTTGGATCAATTGTCAGCGCGAACTTGGCGTTTGAGAGTGTGTATTCGTGCCCGCAGTAGATTGTTGTCTCTGGTGGGAGCGTATTTGCCAGATGGCTGAGGGAGGCCCACATCATTTCCGCATCCCCTTCAAATACACGGCCGCATCCGAGGGCGAAGAGGGTGTCGCCGGTGTGGGCGATGCCTGCTTCCTGGAACCACCAGGAGATATGATCGAGTGTATGTCCCGGCGTGCCGATGGCTTTGACGGCAATTGGACCGATGAGGATGTCATCACCGTCTTCCACGAAACGGGTCATGGTTGTGATGTGTTGGCGGGAGCGCTCCGGTCCAGTAACCTTGGCTCCGGTTTTCTCAACGAGCTCCGCAAGGCCGCCAACGTGATCCCAGTGGTGGTGGGTGATCAGGATGTCGGTGAGGTTCCAGCCGGTTTCTTCAAGAACCTGTAAGTAGGGGGCTGCTTCGGGAATGTCGATCGCAACAGTGCAGCCGCTGTCTGGGTGGTGGACGAGAACGCCGAAATTATCTTTCAGACAAACAAACTGCCGAACTTCAACTTCAATCATCAACCAGCTCCCAAGCGCACAATAAATCCTAGTGGGATCATGGGAGGACACGCTGTCAAATTCAACTGCAAACTCACAAAACTCTGGGAGTGGTTGATTTAAGCTTGCAAATCATCTTGAAGAAGCGTTGCGTCCGGGCCTTTGGCACCCCATGATAAGAGTAGGCAACGCGCGGAGAACCAGTTGTATCTTGATGTTACTCACTTAAAAGAGTTCTACGATCTGCCACTCGGACGAATGCTCCGGGTGTTGGTGGGAAGCCGTGTGAAAATGCTGTGGCCGGAAATGCGTGGTCAGAGCTTGCTGGGGATTGGTTATGCTGCTCCGTATCTGCGGCCCTATCTGAAAAAGACCAATCGTGTGTTTGCCGGCATGCCCGCTGCCCAAGGTGTGGTGAAGTGGCCGCGGGAAGTTGAAGTCCCGAACAAAGCTTTCCTGATGGAAGATGGGCAACTGCCTTTTCCAGATTCCTGTATTGATCGTATCTTGCTCGTACATTCGCTAGAGATGGCAGGACAACCGGGAGCGTTGCTGGATGAAGTCTACCGTGTCTTATCTCCGGGTGGGCGGGTAATTGTGATTGTTCCTAATCGGCGTGGGGCGTGGGCGCGGTCTGAAGTGTCTCCGTTTGGTTATGGACGGCCTTACTCACGGCCTCAGCTGGATAACTTCCTGAGTAATCATCATCTTTCGGTTGTTTCGCGGGAGGAAGCCTTGTTCGTCCCCCCGACGAACTCAAAGCTGGTGCTGAAGAATGCGCGTAGCTTTGAGCGTTTAGGTGCTGTGGCCTGGCCTGCTTTTGCCGGACTTTTGGTGACGGAAGCCGAGAAGCAGATTTATCGTGGTATTCCGCTCAAAGCGAGTCATGTGACGCGGGTCCTACGTCCGGTGTTTCTGCCAAACGGCAAGACGGCTGGGGCTCAGGCGATGAATGGTCATCAGCGCCAGCAGAAAGAAGCTTTCGCCAGTGAAGGCGAAAGCTGAACTCAATTATTTCCGTTCAAGCAGGAAGACAGCCTGATCGCCGATCAGGTTCCAAACCCACCATGGTGCGTTAAACCCAATACGCTTGCCTCTTGCATCCAGAGCCTCTGCCTTAATGACTTTAGCATGGACCTCTTCTGAGAGAGCAACAAAGTCGCGGATGGTGCAGAAGTGGATGTTTGGGGTGTCGTACCACTGATATGGCAGGTAATCGGTCACCGGCATTCTGCCTTTGAAGAGCAGCTGCATGCGGTTGCGCCAGTGGCCGAAGTTCGGGAAGGACACAACAACTTTCTTGCCGATACGTAGAAGCTGTTCAAGAACCTGTTTCGGGTCCATTGTGGCCTGAAGGGTGTGGCTCAGGATCGCATAATCAAACGCGTCGTCCGGGTAGGCTGCAAGGTCGTTGTCTGCATCGCCCTGAACAACTGAAAGGCCGCGTGCTACTGCTTCGTTCACGCCCTTTTGCGAGGTGTCGAAACCACGTCCATCGACGCCGCGGGTGTTGATCAGCAGTTCAAGCAGGTTGCCTGTGCCGCAGCCAATATCCAGTACGCGAGAGCCCGGTGCTACAAAATCGCAGAGAATTCGGTGGTCGCCGCGTACGTTGCTCAAATCAAGTTTTGTCATAATAGATCTGCTTTCTGATGAAGCTGGTTGTTCAAGACTACGGTCAATCACCATTGCCGGGGGCAGGGATGCCTCTGGCTTTGGCTGCTCCGGTTAGGAAGCCACGCATTGTTTTGAACAATTCAGGTTCATCAAGAAGGAATGCATCGTGTCCGCGAGAACTCTCGATCTCGACGAAGGAGACGTTTGCTCCGGCTGCGTTGAGGGCGCGTACAATATCCTTGCTTTCCGAGGTTGGGAAAAGCCAATCCGTGGTGAAGGACATGACGCAGAAACGGGTGTCGCTGTGCAAGAACGCGTTGGCCAGCTTGCCGCCATGTGCTGCTGCTAGGTCGAAGTAGTCCATCGCGCGGGTCACATAGAGGTATGAGTTTGCATCAAAGCGGTCCACGAAGGTCATACCCTGATGGCGCAGATAACTCTCGATCTGGAAGTCCGCATCAAAGCCAAAGGTGATGGCAGAGCGGTCTTGCAGATTGCGGCCAAACTTGTTGTGCAGGCTTTCGTCAGACATGTAGGTGATGTGCGCTGCCATGCGGGCAACGGACAGGCCCTTCAAAGGACGTTTGCCTTCTTTGGCGTACTGACCGTGGCACCAGTCCGGATCTGCCATCACAGCCTGACGACCGACTTCATGGAACGCGATGTTCTGACTGGAATGGCGTGGGCCAGTTGCAATTGGAACAGCTGCGAACACCTTTTCCGGATAAGCAGAAGCCCATTGTAGCACCTGCATGCCACCCATGGAGCCGCCGACCACTGCAAACAGGGTTTCAATGCCGAGTGCTTCAACCAGTTTTGCCTGAGAGCGCACCATGTCACCGATTGTGACGACGGGAAGGTCCAGCCCGTAGACTTCATCAGTTTCCGGATTGGTACATGCAGGGCCTGTGGTACCGAGGCAGCCGCCAAGCACGTTTGCGCAAATTACGAAGTACTTGTCGGTGTCTACTGGTTGGCCTGGGCCCACCATCATGGACCACCAGCCCGGCTTGCCTGTTACCGGATTTTCGGAGGCAACGTACTGGTCGCCGGTGAGGGCGTGACAAACGAGGATGGCGTTGGTTTTGTCTTCATTGAGCTCGCCATACGTTTCGTAGGCGATCTGCCAAGGCGCAAGTTCTGTGCCTTCATCCAGCCGAAGAGGGTTTTCTGGTCCAAATCGCATGAGCTTACTGGCAGGCATATCCATCTGCTCCGCTGCAACACTGGCTTGTGTTGAGGGCGAGGTAATCGGAGTTTTCTCCGGTTGTGCGCTGGCAGTCTCAGTCATGTTTTCTTCCAAGGTATGTGAAAGCGAGTTGAGTGTTCCTCTAAGGGATTGCAAGAGAGTTTTTGCTAGGTGTCTATTGGCAGTGTGTCAACGTTTTCTTTTGCTTTCATCCGCGTTGTTTCCTATGAATTTACATAGGTTCTGTTCAATAATTCGAGTGGGTTAGTGCAATGTCTGGGTCTTCATCAGTTACGGATACTAAAATGAGCTTGTCTCAAGTCCGCGATAAACTGGATGAAGTTGATGACAAACTCCATGCCTTGCTCATGGAACGCGCAGACCTGATTGAGCATATTGTTGCGGCAAAAGCTGAACAAGGTTCTATGCATGCTGTTTTTCGTCCGTCTCGTGAAGCAGACATTATGCGGCGGCTGGTTGAGAACCACCGTGGTGTTCTGCCAATTATGTCATTGGAACATATCTGGCGTGAGATAATCTCTTCGCTGACCAAAGCCCAGACAACTTATCGTGTTCATCTTGATGGAAGCGCAGATCGAGTCGCCATGAGTGAGCTGACACGGTTCTATTTTGGATATGCGGTTGAGCAGCGGCGCGAGATCGACCCTTCTGCTGTGCTTGCAGAGGTTGATTATTCACAGGTCGATCTGGGTGTGATTGCGCTGGATGAGCGTGCGGAAACGCCCTGGTGGCGTGGTCTGGGGTTGCGTGAGGACGGTTCAAACGGCCCGTCAATTATTGCACGGCTCCCGTTTCTGGTGGTTCAGGATCGTCCGGCAGATTTGCCAGCTGTTGTTGTTGCTGCGCAGACCGCAGAGACGGAGAAGCGGCGCACGAAAAACGCGAAAGCGTTTCACGATAAATGCGAAAACTCCATTCCCTCCGATACATGAAAGAAGTTGTTGAAGACTGAAACATGGCTCAAAACCGAACGAAGTAGATGTAAATTGTTGTGTGACGCGTCAGACAGAAAACTGAACCAAGTACAATACGGATAAGCAGGCGTACATAAAGCAACTTGAAATGTTGCTGGAGAATGTTCCGAAAAGTGGAATTTATGCGCCTTCAGATCTCGGTACAGAGATGCAGGAGATCGTTAAGCGGTTTGAGCGGGCGCACGCTTACTTTGATGTGAAGACGCCGAATCTGGCAAATCCTGCGCGCAACTCACGTAACGTTCTGACGCCAGACAGCAACGCATCAATCAACCGTGGGTATGCGGTTTTCATTGAGCAGGAACAGCGCATTCTGGCTATCAAGCAAGCTGAGCAGCAGATGTTGTCGGCTGGTGGTATTACGAATGCAGATGGAACTGTTTCTCGGTTGGATTTGCCTACGCTGGTTGCGCTGATTCAGAACCAGGCCAGCTTGCGGCAGCAAGCTGTTATCACGATGAGAACTGAGCAGCTGACACAGTTGAACCAGTTGTCTCAGGCCTATGCTGAAATGCAGCGCATTGTGAACGAAGCACTGAAGAAGTTTGTAAAGACCGGCAAGGACGCTGATAAGGAGACGCACAGTTTGTCTGTGTCTTTTGATAATCCGGGTCAGTTTAGTACTGCAGTTGCTTACATGTTTGAGGATCTTGCAGCAGGGAAACCTCATCCGGTCGAGAAAGAGTTCAACATCACTCGTCCGACGCATGATTTGATCAACAACAGTAGCGGAAGTAAGAACTCCTTTAAGCGTACGCAGTGGGAGCGGTTTTCTACGCAGTTGAGTGATGCGGTGACTTTGTTGAACCCGCAGCTGCTGACCAACGATATCAACCAGGATAACCGTGAGCAGAACCGTTCTTATGAGCAGGCGACGGGTACAGTGCGTCGTAGCTTTGATCTGAACATTCAGATCGCACGCGGCTTCTCCTAGGATACATTTATAGAGTTGGCGGTTCTGGCTTTTTTGGTCAGGGCTGCCTTTTGCTTTAACTGAGTACGGAATTCGGAATGCGGGTTGCATCAATTACAATTGGGGTGAATGAGGTCTCCAACTGGAAGGTTGAAGATCAGGTTCAGTTGCCTGAGGGCAAGAAGCTTGCTCCCGTATTCTTACCTGAAGTCCGGCCTTTGCATGAAGTGCTTCATCGTCCAACTTTGGATGAGCGGTTGCCGGCCCTGTTGTTGCCGGATCTGTCAGAGACAGACATTCTTCTTCCGACTGAGCTGAGTGAAATGCGCAAGGAGCTTCAGCGCTTGTTTGCTGCTGCTGCTCTGCGGGAGCAGGGGGAAAGAAAGCGTATCCTAAAAAGTGTCGCTGATCTGCTGATGGGAGATGTTCTGCTTGATGAAGATCTGCAAGCTGCGCTCGCCATGTTGTTGCAGGGGTAGAAGTTATGGCAGCTCTAAACAGTCGGCAGCGGGATTTTCTGCTCTTGAGCGTCTACATCATGACGCAGAACTGCAAGTATGCAGAGGCTTTGACCATGGTGCAGGGCATGATGGTGATGGAGGATGACTCCAAGGAGGTTTTGCTCGCTCGCACCATTCTTCTCTTCTTGCTCAATCGGTTTGATCTGGCGCTTGAGAGTTTGCGTGAGCTGGACCTGTTGGATCCGCTTGAGCAGTTTGGAAAGTATACCCGCTCCGATGAGCAATCCATGCGCCACTATATTCGGGCGCGCTGTCTTTATACGCTCCACGATGCTGACAAAGCCAAGGATGCAATTGACATCTATCTGGGCAATCGACGGCAAAAACTCTCTCAATAAAATTGGATTGAGATCAGAGAGAGGGCAGGGTTCCTCTCTTTTTGATTGAAACGCGCTGTTGCGAACTTTGGTTCGGCAGTGTGTTGTCTTCGCTCACATATTCGTGACGCATAAAAAATCACTGCACAATGTGTATTGCCTATTCTTGTGTTCTGTTTGGCACAGAACACCTTCTGATTGCGCTCTATTGTTTTCTTAAATGCTGAATTAGTCAGAGATAAAGAAAGAGCGCCATGTCACTTCTGGATATGCCTAAACAATCACCGGAACTCTTTGTCGAAACGATTAAGGAGATCGCTGAGCCGCTCATCGAGCATGTTGATTCACTGGGCTTCAAAGATGAGCAATTTTACCAGTTGCTGAAGCAGGGTGTTTCCATCTCTGAGATGCTTGATCTCTCCAAGGAGGAGCTGGGTGCTGTTTATGAAATGGCGCGCCGCAATATCTCTGTTGGTCAGGTCGAGAAGGCGAAGTCACTGTTCATCATGCTGGTGCAGATCGCGCCGATGGAAGAGCAGTACACCTATGGCCTTGCAATGACCTATCAGATTCAGGGCGATGTTCGCATGGCTGTGAAGCTCTATCTGCACTTCATCAGTATGGATGCGACGAACCCTCAGGGTTACCTGCGTCTAGGTGAGTGTCTGATGGCTGCGAAAGAGTATCAGGAAGCTGGTGATGCTTTTGAGGCTGCGCTGCGTATGTTTGATGATCCTGTCAAAAATTACGATGACAAGAAGTATGCGCAAACCATGATGAAGAGCGCGCGCCAGAAGCTGGTCTGACATTAGCTTTTATCCCAATAATTTAAGTATGGAGAATAGATATGGAGCTTCCTAAAGGTCTGGGCCTGGGTCTGAACAGCAACAGTCTGGGCGATATTTTTGATACGACCTCTGAGATGACCGGCAAGGCTGGTGATGTAAAAGGTGCGGGTAAAGTTGGTCCGGGTGCACTGGCGTCTGTTGGTGGCACGCCAATGATTGCGACCATTGCGTTTGCGCAGCACATTACACGTCTTTCAAACAGCCTCACTCAGGTTGGTTCTGACACACCTCTGACCACTTCCAGCTTCCAGGATATTGAAGTGCTTGTTGCGTCCGTTCTGGACAAGATGCAGGGCACTCAGGAAGCGGTTGAGAAGAACAAGGTGAACCTCACTCAGGCGAAGCAGAAAGGTGCTTTGCAGGACAAGGCGATCAAGCTCGAAGAATCTATCCGTAAGCAGGAAGAAGCTGAGAAGAAGCAGAAGGGTCTTAGCATCTGGCAGAAGATCTCTCTGGCGTTCCAGTGGATTGCTGCGGCGATTTCCATTGTGGCGGGTAGTATTCTGGCGGTTATTCCAGGGCTTCAGGTTGTCGGGGCGTTTATGATTGCTGCCGGGGTGGTGCAGCTTGCCATGGCTATTGATGCCACGGTGCAAGCGGCCACGGGACGAAGTATCGCCGGGCACATAGCTGCCGCCGCTCGGAGCTGATGAAGATACCATCATGAAGGTGGACATTGCGATGAAGGTGGTTGGTGCCGTTGTTGGTATCGTTATGGCTGCTGCATCCTTCTTCATTCCTGGTGCTCAGGCAGGCAGTGTTGGTGCGATGATCCAAGCGATCTCTTCCATCACGTCCGCGATCATTCAGATCGGTAGTAGTGCAGGTTCCATTGCTGCTGGTGCAGTTTCTTACACCGCAAGTCAGGATGCTGCACAGGCGAAAGAACTACAGGCAGATGCTGCAGACCTTGATGCATTCATCCAGTTGCTCAGTCAGATCATTGACCAGTTGCTGGCAATTCTGACGAAGGCTGGTGAGCAGTTTGCAGATGCGCTGGATGGAACAGTGAGTTCCATGAATGAGCGTGCTGACACGCTGAGCAGAACCAAGTTTGCAGGTTAAGAGGAGGTATTTATGAACGCAACTGTAGGTACTAATTACAATCGTGACTATCTGCCGCCCAGTTTCTTTCAGGACGGCAAGCTTGCTGTTTCTGAAGAGCGTGCAACAAAGTTCCAGCAGAGCGTAGAAGCGCGTCTGGCAACTTTGCCACCAGAGCATCACGGTACTTTCCTGTCTCTCGTCTCCTTGCCGCAGTTCGCAGCAAGTGCGGATTTTGATCAGGCGACCACTGATGAAGTTCTGGGGCGTCTGGAAGCGGCAACTGTTGCGATCGGCTCTCTGGATAAGATCGACAGCACTGGTAACCTGTCTCGCCTGATTGCGCAGGCTCTGTTCAAGTCTGCCATCAACCAACGTAACAATGAGCTGGAATCGCGTCTGATTGCGCGTGAAACCGTGAAGACGCAGATGCACGCACAGGCTGGCAAGAGCCGTGATGCAGCTGAAGAGACCCGCACGGGTGCGATCATCAGTCTTGTTGTGACTGTTGTTTCTTCCGCTGTTTCCATCGTGATGTCTGCTGTTGCGATTGGTAGTGCTGCCAAAGGTCTGGGTGCTGCGAAGAACTCAGCCAATGCAAACTCGCAGGCAGCGAAGATGGATGCCAAAGCTGCGGATGTTGCGCCAGGTAAAGGCGGCAAGCTGGGTGACTTCTACTCTCAGCGTGCAGGTGACTTCCGCTCTCAGGCAAAAGGCTTTGATGCTGTTGCAAGTGCATCTGGTTCCCGTGCTCAGTCCATCGCCACAATCGGTGGTGTAGCGAACACTCTGGGTAACACGACTTCGCAGGCTGCGAGTGCGTTTACTCAGGCGAATGCAAAAGAAGATGAAGCGATTTCTCAAGAACTGGCTGCTGCGGCAGAAGAGGTTCGTAAGGAGAATGATCAGGCTGAATCCATCCAGAAGGCTCTGGACGATATCATTCGCGCGATCATTCAGTTCCTGAAAGAATCCCGGGAAATCGAAAACGAACGGGCGGCTGCGATTACTCGCGGTTAAGCCGAAAAAGCAGGTGTGCGTTTATTACCCTCAACGCACACCTGTTTTTCTGCGTTTGCTGATTGGCTGCTGATCTTGCGCATCTCAGAGAGGATTGCTCGTGTTCGCCATAAATTACTCAGGGTGCTTGGATAAGCTCTGGCGAAAGCTGGGGTTGGGTGCTCCGATATTCTCCGAGCAGAACACCGCTTCAATGAATGTTGACGGGGTTCAACTTGTGTTTTCAGACGCGCTTGATGGTGGGGGTATAGATGTCACCACTGTGATTGGTGCGCTGAGTGAAACGGTTGGAACGCGAAACCGGCAGATTGAAGAGATCCTGCATCTCAATCTGGCTTGTCTCTCCCAATTCCGGTGTCTGGCAAATCTTCGTAAGACGAGCGAAGGCGCAGAGGAACTGGTGCTTTCCGTGAGCTGCCGTGGCTACACGGATTTGGACAAGCTGACAGTGCTGGTGGAAGAGTTGCTGTCGGTTGTGAGCCTTTATCAGCCGTTGGTTTCAGCAGATGCAGGTGGGTATGCCAGCAATCCATTGTTGGGCGCGGGGCAGACGACGCTCTCCGATGAGCTGGATGGCGCTATGGTGTTTCACCTTTAAGCTCGCCGATATCCTTCAAAACAAACTAATTTTAGAGCCGCAAAGAGGCACGTTATGACTGAGCTTGTTCCAGAACTGGGCAAATCTCCAGAAGAAGACATTAAGGCAATTGCAAAGGGCGCGATTGGTCGGAGTTTGGGGCTGACAAAAGACGATATCAATCCGGGGCTGGTGATGGCCAAGGGATTGATGGATACAGGCCGGACAGAGAAGGCTCTTGAGATCTACACCGGACTGGTGTTGCTTGAGCCGATCAACGTTGATGTCCAGCTTGGTCTGGCAAACTGCGCGGTGCAGCTGCAGCAGTACACGCTGGCAGTTCAGGCAGCCTCTGCTGCTATGGTGCTCGATCCGACCAATCCGCGTCCATACTACTTCTCTGGTGTTGCCTGTCTTGCTCTCGGTCATATCACCGAGGCGAAAGAAGATCTGGAAGATACTCTGAAGTACGCTTTGGAACGTAAGGATGCTGAGATCCATCAGGCGGCTCAAAAGCTGCTGTCTGGTCTGAGCAACGCCTAGCGTCATTGCGCTGATACCTTCATAAAAATCTGAGGCCGGGGACAAACGATGTCACAAGCACCTGCTACACAAAATGCTCCGGCTTCTGACGAGCTGCAATCCGATGTTGAGATTGATCTTGATGCGGTCTTCCAAGCGCTTGGCGGCGGCGATGTAAGCGCACGTGCTGTGCTTGATGCTCTGCGCTCAGGGCAGGGGCTTTCAGCAGCTCTCAATGCAGATGGTAAGCTGGAGAAGGTACTTTACCAGTTTGCAATGGCAGCCTTTGAAGCGCACGAAAAACGCGAAAGCGTTTCACGATAAATGCGAAAACAAGGATTCATTCCCACGGTAACACGGTTAAACACCGGTTTGGAACGTCGGCATGTAACGGTTCATGCGGTTGCTGCCGAACAGGTCTTCCAGCTGGTCGCCGTAAAAGGTGATGTGATCCACGAAGAAGCCAAGGGAGACACCCAGATTAGTCGCCCATTGGATCTGCTCGCGGGTGATCAGCGCGTTGTGCTCCAGCCGGTGCTGAATGTCATCGCGCGGGTCTTCGGCCTGAATGGTGGCGATGGCCATCAAAGCCTGATCAATGGCGCGCTCGCCCTGCACATGCATGGCCACCTGCCCGCTCTTCTTGTGCACCTCACGCAGTTTCTCAATCAGATCCGTATCGCTCATGTTGAGCTCGCCGTGATGGCCTGAGGAGAGGCCGAGCCGTTCCAGCACCAGCTCAGAGGTTTCATAGGGGTGATAGGTGGCGGCAGCTCCGGTGAACGGAGAGCCATCCAGCCAGAACTTGGCGCCCAAAATGGTGAAGCGGTCATCGCCGCCAAAGCGCCAGTTGGGTAGCTGATCTTCTGTCAGATAGAGATAGGTCCGTACCGGCGGGTTGTCCTCCAGCCCAATGCGCTGCAACAGGCCCACTGGATTGGGGTGACGTCCCACGGCTCCCGTCACGCCGATGCTGGTGTAACCGGCCTTGGCATAGTCCGTATACTTCTTGCGCACCAGCAGTTCCACGGCCTCATCGGATGGGGCCGGAATTGCGGAAACAACGCGGTTGATCTCTTCCAACTCCCGCAGCATTGGCCCGCGGCCCGGGTCAATGCCTGCTTCTTTCAGGGCTGCTGAGTTGGCGTAGGCCTCATGCATCATCTGGGTCAGAACCAGCATGGGCTTGTCAGGAGAGATGGCGTCCAGTTCCGCCAAAGTTGGCGGGGAAAGGTCTTTGATCGCGATCGGATCCCAGCCATAGGCCAGCACCCACGGGGTCAGGCTGTACTCATCCGCCGATTCCTCAAGGGCCTTCATGATCTGCGAACGGCTGTCGTATTTGAAGGCGCTGATGTCTGTGGCGGCGCCCAGCAAAGCGGCGGCAATCGGGTGGGTATGCGGTTCAATCAGGCCGGGGATCAGCGTGCCTTTGAGGCGGATGAGTTTGGCTTTGTCCTGATTTTCCAGCTGGCGCACATCGCCTAACGCCATGATTTCGTTGCCATCAACCAAAATGGCCTGCACCTGCGGGCGCTCCGGGTCCATGGTCAGAATACGGTCGGCGGTGATGATGTACTTGGTTGGATATTCTGGCGGCAGGGAGTACCAGTAGTAGCCAGCAGCGGCGCCTACAATGACAATGACCAGCCCAGCAATCCAACGCATACCAACCTCCTCCTTCTTACCCTTACGGAATGATGCATATAATTGGCAGGGACGCCACCCGATAGTTTCGGGCTTTTCGCAGGTTTTGCTCCCCTAATGGGTCATATGACTGCGCTTGATGAGCTTGCATCGGATCTCAGACTGAGACCGCAGCGCAATTCCCGTTTCCGGAAAGACCTCCTCCGGCTTTTCTGCCTTGAAGTTGTAATGGCGCGTCACGCCAGCCAGCACAGAGGTGGCCTCCACCGTCGAGAAACTGGCTCCGGCACACACGCGTGGCCCAATGCCAAACGGCATGTACGCCCCGGTCATGGGGTCGTCGTCGCGCTCAAACCGGTCCGGATCAAAGTGGTCGGGATGGTGCCAGTAAGACCGGTGCCGGTGAACGATCCAGGGTGAAATGATGATCAGCGCCCCGCGCGGGATTTTGTGTCCGCCAATGGTGGTCTCTTCCACCGCCATGCGAGAAAGGAATGCGATGGGCGGATAGAGCCGCGTGGTTTCGCGGAAGATGTTGCGGGTGAACCTCAGCTTGGACAGGTGCTTGTACTCAAGCACTTCCCCGTTTGTGATGCTATCCGTCTCCCGCCGGATACGCTCAGAATAGTCTGGCCGCTGGGAGAGGATGAAGAATGCCCAGTTGAGCACGGCAGACGTTGTCTCGTGACCGGCAAGGAAGAACGTGGCGATATGGTCCACCAGCTGCTCCTTGCTGAAGGGCAGACCGGTTTGCGGATGGCGGGCATCCAGAAGGCGCTGGCACATGTCATCATGCTGGCCGAACCGATCAGCGGTGTGCTCATCTACCAAGTCTGTCAGAAGCAGCCGGATTTCATCGCGTAGGATCTCCGCTTCCTTCGGCATAGGCCGGTTAGGCCCTTCACCGGTTCCGCGCAGGATCATCTTGCGCGCCCATGTTGTGGTGATCGCCTGATACTGCATGGCCTGCGTAAACACCTTGCGGGCGCGCACGCTGTCGATGGGATGTGAAAAGATGGTGCGGAAAATGATGTCAGCGGTTAGACGGCTCATCTCATCGCGCAGGCTGATGGACTTTCCGAACTCAGCCGCCTTATCCAGATAGGCCAGAAACTCGTTGCAGGCGTCCTGAATATGCTTGAAGGCACTGCGCACACCCACGTGAGAAAACACGGGCGCAATCATCTCACGCTGTTCTTCCCATTTCGGGCCGCTGGCAATGATCGTGCTCTCCCCGATCACCGGTTTGAGCGTATCCACCATCACATCCGATTTTGGAAACGACAGGCGCTTTTCAACCAGCACCTCATTCACCAGATCCGGCGCGTTGACCAGGAAGCAAGGTCGGCGGGTAAAATAGACCCGCTCCATCGGACTGTTGAAGAACTCCTCGGGGATAAGGTTTAAAACATTGCGCGCCCAGAACACGCGAAACAGTCGCAGACCTCGGAGCGGTTTGCAGGGCGTTGGTGCCGGAGGCCGATAAAGGATTGGTTCAGGCATGTATGCTGCTTCTTTCGCGGTACATATCTATCGCGTGGCAGCCTTGTCCGTTCATTTTCTGCTCTGGGTCATGAAAAACAAAAAAACGCCAGAAAACGCAAAAAACGCATAAACCTTTCAAAGTCCACGCAAACAATCTTTTCTGTTATTTTTCTAACACTTAGCTCTCTAATGCGGAGCTAAGGAAACAGCGCAAAAATCCCGGTTACTCTTCATAAATCCTCAAGCAAGCCCGCACTTATTCCCGCCCCTCCGGCTAGGTTGACCATTACGTCAATATGGGTTTGACTGGTGATGCTCTGTCTGTTCCGTCATTGCGTTTGGGGAATAAAGGCAGCAGCTGGGGAGGATAAACGGATGTCGACGAACTACTCTGAAAACCTGCAGAAGTGGCTGGATATGCTGGAGGGCGGCAAGGATCTGGCGAAACTGTCTGCCATGATCGCCAAGGACTGCGTGTTTTACAGCCCGGTGGTGCACACGCCGCAACGGGGCCAGCAGATCACCGTCATGTATCTTTATGGCGCGGCTCAGGTGCTTGGCGTCAACACAAGCTTCAAATATGTGCGCATTCTGGATTGCGGTGACAATGCTGTGCTGGAGTTCGAGACAGAAGTCGACGGCATCTTCATCAACGGGGTCGACATGATCCATTGGAATGAAGAGGGCCTGATCGATGATTTCAAGGTCATGCTGCGCCCCCTTAAAGCGGTGACCATGGTGCAGGCGAAAATGGCAGAAATGCTGGAAGCCCTTAAAGCACCTGCAAAGACTGCTGGATAAATTGAAGGATGCAGGGGAGTAATTGATAACCATCTCTGTGCTCCCCTCATAGAATTGGTTCCTGAAATCTCATGGGTCTCAGGCCGTGAGGCCGTGACCTTAAATATTCTGTAATCCCCCACCCCTTGAAATATTCCCGTTAGGTCACCAATCCTGCGCGGGAATACGATGAAACATTTCATTTCAAAACCTTGTCTAAGGGGAATAACTCTGCTGGGCCTCCTGCTTGTGTTGGCGGGATGTGGCTTGCAGACCTCTCCAGTCGCCGACCCCAAAGGCCCCATCGCCATCATTGAGCGGGATCTGCTTTACACCGCCTTCTTCATTATGCTGATCGTGGTTATTCCCGTTTACTTCATGGTGTTCTGGTTCATCTGGCGCTACCGCGCAAAAGGTGGGACGGGTGAATACAAGCCGGAATGGCACAAATCCACCATTATTGAGGTGTTCGTCTGGTCCATTCCCGCCGCTATCATCATCACGCTTGGCTATCTGGTCTGGACTTATTCCTACAAGCTTGACCCTTACAAGAAGATCGCAACGCCAGAAAACACCATCAATGTGCAGGTGGTGGCGCAGGACTGGAAGTGGCTCTTCATCTACCCGGACCTTGGCATTGCCTCCGTCAACGAACTCGCCTTCCCCGTTGATAAAGCCGTCAGCATGAAGCTGACCTCAGACACAGTCATGAACTCGCTGCTCATTCCCGCATTAGGGGGACAAATCTATGCCATGGCGGGGATGACCAGTGAGCTGAACCTGAAAGCGAACGAGACCGGACGCTTCCGCGGGCGCAACACACAATACAGCGGCGATGGTTTTGCCATGCAGTTCTTCGACGCTGTGGCGATGACAGAAGAAGAGTTTCAGGACTGGGTTGCCAACGCCAAAGCGCAGTCCAAACCGCTCTCCACGGTGACATACGATCAGCTTGCCCAGCCCAGCATTGCCCACGGGGTGGAGTACTTCTCGTGGGTCAAACCGGGCCTGTTTGAAGAGATCCTGAAAAAGTATGCCCGCCGGCCCGAGACCACCTTGCGCAGACATGCGCCAGCGACGACCCAGCCAGCTTGTGAGGGGGATACACCATGCTAGGAAGATTAGGATTTGACTCCCTCCCCTTCTACAGCGCCATCGCCTTTGGCGGCGCCTCCATCACCGTTCTGGGTGGACTGGTTGTCTTTCTGCTGGTCACATACTTCGGTAAGTGGCGGTATTTCTGGGAAGAATGGCTGACGAGCCTGGATCATAAACGCATCGGCATCATGTACATCGCCCTTGCCATGGTGATGCTGGTACGCGGCTTTGTGGATGCGCTGATGATGCGCTCGCAGCAGGCCATGGCGTTGAATAACGATGGCTATCTTGCGCCCGAGCACTTCGATCAGGTGTTCAGCTCTCACGGCACGATCATGATCTTCTTCATGGCCATGCCGTTCCTGACGGGCCTGATCAACATCGTCGTGCCGCAGCAGATCGGCGCGCGTGATGTGGCCTTCCCGTTCATGAACTCCATCAGCTTATGGCTCACCGCAGCCGGGGCCGCGCTGGTGATGGTCTCACTGGTGATCGGCAAGTTCTCGACGGCGGGCTGGACCGGTTATCCCCCCTACTCGGGCGCGGAGTACAGCCCCGGTGTTGGCGTGGATTACTGGATCTGGGCGCTGCTGGTCAGTGGGGTTGGCAGCACGATGACGGGGATTAATTTCGTCGTCACGATCATAAAGTGCCGCGCCCCCAAAATGCGCCTGATGCAGATGCCGCTGTTCACCTGGACCACCTTATGCACCAGCCTCCTCATGGCTTTCGCATTTCCGGCGCTGACAGTTGTTGCAGCTATGCTCGGTCTGGACCGTATTTTAGGGTTCCACTTCTTCACCAATGATTCAGGTGGCAACATGATGAACTACGCCAACCTGATCTGGATCTGGGGTCACCCGGAAGTTTACATCCTCATTCTACCCGCCTTCGGTGTCTTCTCAGAGGTTGTGGCAACCTTCTCGCAGAAAAGGCTTTTTGGCTACAAGTCGCTGGTCTACGCCACGGCGGTTATCACCGTTCTGTCCTTCTCGGTCTGGCTGCACCACTTCTTCACCATGGGCTCCAGCCCCAACGTGAATGCGGTGTTCGGCATCGTGACCATGATCATCGCCGTGCCGACGGGCGTAAAGATATTCGACTGGGTGTTCACCATGTACAAGGGGCGGATCATCTTCCACCCTGCCATGTTATTCACCATCGGCTTTCTGGTGACCTTCGTGCTCGGCGGCGTCTCCGGCGTCCTCCTCGCAATCCCCCCCGCCGACTTTTTGATGCATAACTCCACCTTCCTCGTCGCCCACTTCCACAACGTGCTGATCCCCGGAGCGGTGTTTGGATACTTCGCTGGCTTCCAATATTGGTTCCCGAAAGCGACTGGTTTCAAACTGGATGAAAAGTGGGGTGCACGGTCGTTCTGGTTCTGGATTATCGGCTTCTACCTTGCCTTCATGCCGCTCTATGCCCTTGGTTTTATGGGCATGTCTCGCCGCATGGAGCGTTACGACGTGGCGGAATGGCAGCCGTTCCTGATCGTGGCAGCGGTTGGTGCGCTGAGCGTTCTGATCGGCATCGTCTGTCAGGGTATGCAGCTTTACGTCAGCATTCGTGATCGTGAGAAAAACCGCGATATCACCGGTGATCCTTACAATGGCCGGACGCTGGAATGGCAAACAGCATCGCCGCCAGCGGAGTATAACTTTGCCAAGATCCCGGACATTCAGGACATCGATGCCTTCTGGGATATGAAGCAACGCGGCGTGGCTTATGCCCCTGCCAAGGAGTACGAGGATATCCACTTACCCCGCAACACCGGCATCGGTGTGTTCCTCGGTGGACTAGGGTTCCTCATCGGATTTGCGGTCACATGGTACATCTGGTGGCTTGTGGCTCTTGGCTTCCTTGGTGTGCTGGCGTGTTTGATAACTCGCAGCTCGCAAGACCACACCTATCAGATCATCCCTGCAGCCGAAATCGAGGCCTATGAAAAGGCCCGCATCAAGGCATTGGAGGAAAAGAAACCAGCACCGGGGGATTTCTGGTCATGAACACATACAGCCCTAAAACCACCGGCTCTCCCGGCCCGACGGAAGAAACCTTAGACATCAGAGACTTGGGCTTCTGGCTCTACCTGATGACAGATGCGATCATCTTCTCGCTTCTGTTTGCAACCTACGTGGTCATGTTTCAAAACACGGCCACGGGACCTTTGCCCATTGAGGTGTTTGATATCAAACACGTCTTTGGCGAAACCATGTTCCTGCTCTTTTCCAGCGTAACGTTTGGCTTCGCCTCACTGGCCTCCGTCAGGGAGCATAAAAGTCAGGCTGTGTTCTGGCTGATTGTTACCATCGTGCTTGGCTTAGGCTTTATCTCGCTGGAAGTGATTGAATTTGTTGGCATGATCCAATCCGGCGCCGGACCGCAGACCAGCGGCTTCCTCACCGCGTTCTTCACATTGGTGGGGACACATGGAGCGCACGTCAGCCTCGGCATGATCGGGATCTTGGTGATGATCTTCCAGATCCTCATCAAAGGCCTGACCTCTCCGGTCAAATCCCGTCTCCACCGCCTCGGCATGTTCTGGCACTTCCTGGACATTGTCTGGATCGGCATTTTCTCAATCGTCTACATGCCCGGCTGGCTTATTTAGGAGAGACAGATGCACCCGCAATCTCACAGTGCAAAGAGGCTGATCACCGGGTTTATCCTCGCCCTGGCGCTCACCCTGATCCCCTTCGCTGCCGTCTGGACCATGGCCTTTCCGGTTGAGCTGACCTTCGGCATCATCGCTTTGTGCGCGCTGGTGCAGGTGGGCGTGCACCTGCACTACTTCCTCGGCATTGATAGCAGAACCCCCATCGAGAATGTGCTGGCCATGAGCTTTGCCGGTGTTCTCATCTTCCTGATGGTTGGCGGCACGCTCTGGATTATGTTTGATCTTTATGAGCGGATGATGTGAGGACATCCTTGGTCTCGTGAGGCTGCTTGTCAGAGAAGCTCACGAGGTTTGCCAGAAAATCCTGCACGGACCGTTCCCACGAAAAGGTTTTGGCGTGGGCAATGCAGTCCTCTGATTTCATTGGCAAAGCCCGTTTGATGGCAACGAGCCAGATCCTCATCGGTCGCGCCGACTGGAGCATCGCCAATGATGTCTTTCGGCCCCGTTACCGGATAAGCTGCCACGGGGATACCACAGGCCATCGCCTCCAGATTGACGAGCCCGAACGTGTCCGTTTTGGACGGAAACACCATCACATCAGCCCCACAATAGGCCTCAATCAGATCATCTCCCGTCTTAGCACCCGTAAACACCGCATCTGGATAGTTCTTGGAAAGAGACGCCAGATCAGGGCCGTCCCCCACCAAAACCTTGGTGCCTGGAAGGTTGAGATCCAGAAAGGCCTCCAGATTTTTCTCCGGCGCAATCCGCCCCACATAGAGCATCACGGGTTTGGGATAGTCAGCAAACACCTCAGACGGAATGGGCCTAAAATTCTTCAGCTCCACACCCCGCTGCCAACGCACCACTCGTCTGATGCCGATAGTGCGGGCTGCCTCCACCATCGTCTGTGTGGTGACCATGGTCTGGGCAGCCTGATTGTGAAAAGCTATCAGCCACTTATAAAACCATGCGGTGGGCAGACCTGTGCGCATGGAGGCATACTCGGGGAACTTGGAGAGCCATGAACTGGTGAACTTATGCCCGTGGCGCCGGCAATATTTCCGCGCGGCCCACCCCAGCGGCCCTTCTGTCATCACATGCAGCGCATCCGGCTTTAGCGCCCGCAGCATCTTGGAGAGCTTGTAATAGGGAAACAGCGCCAGCTTGATATCGGGATAGGTCGGCAACGGCATCTGATGGAACTGATCCGGCGTGATCAGGATAACCTCATGCCCCAGCGCCGTGAGTTCACGGCGTGTAATGCCCAAAACGCGGACAACGCCGTTGATTTGCGGATGCCAGGCATCGGAGACGATAACGATCTTCATCAACCAATCCCTGCAGAACTACCAGAGGGACAGGCAGGGGATCTTGGTGGTGTCACAGCGATCAGAATATTTTCGCGCAATCTCAGTCACTTCGTCCAGCAACCGGTCGCTGAGCGTGATCGGCTTTAATCCCATTTCCAGAAACTGATGATTGGCCACCATCAGGTCATTTTCAGCTGCTTCCTTGCGGGGATTATCCAGATACGCGATCTCCACATCGGTCATTTGAGCGACCATCTCGGCCAGATCTTTTACCCGGTGCACCTCGGTCATCTGGTTGAGAATTTTAACCCGCTCTCCCCGCTCAGGAGGATTTTCGACCGCCAGCTGAACACAGCGCACGGTATCCTGAATATGGATAAATGCCCGCTTCTGCCCGCCCGTTCCATGCACCGTCAGCGGATATCCAATTGCGCCTTGCATGAGGAATCGATTGAGGACAGTGCCATAGTCTCCATCGTAATCGAACCGGTTGATCAGCCGTTCATCCAGAGAGGTCTGTTCAGTCTGCGTGCCCCAGACAATACCTTGATGCAGGTCCGTAATCCGCAGTCCATAGTTCTTGGCATAGAACTGGAAGAACAGCTGATCCTGTGATTTGGTCATGTGGTAGATGGAGCCCGGGCTTGTGGGATAAAGGATCTCCTGCTCCCGTAGATCCCCGTTCACATCCAGATGAACGCGTAAGTACCCCTCCGGGATCTCACAGCCCACGGTGCTATATCCGTACACACCCATGGTTCCCAGATGTACCAGATGCGGGTCCAGCTCAGCTTCCACGATGGCAGACAGCACATCGTTGGTGGCGTTGAGATTGTTGGAGACCGTATAGCGCCGATGCCATGAGGATTTCATGGAGTATGGCGCAGCCCGCTGTTCTGCAAAGTGGATGATGGCATCCGGCTTTTCAGTTTTCAGCAGCTGCAGAAACCGGTCATAATCCACGCCGAGCGTGATGTTGGCAAAGCGGATTGATTTGCCCGTCAGCTCCTCCCAGGTTGCCAGTCGCTCACTAATCGGCTGGATGGGCGTGAGCGAGGTGACCTCAAGCTCAACGTCAATTTTGCGGTGGGACAGGTTGTCGACGATGATGACATCATGGCCAAGGCTGGAGAACAAAAGACTCGTGGGCCAGCCGCAAAAACCGTCGCCGCCCAGTACCATAACTTTACCCACGAAATCGCCCTTCCCGCCGACTCACCCAGTTCAAAGTGAGGTAGCATCCTATTGGTACAGACTGATGAACCCATGGCATTGCCGCTCAGGAAGCCCTGATCCGGCAAAACAGGCCCTGCATGATTAGCCCCAACTCTTTCAGGTGGTCACAATGCGCAGTCCAAACACAGGCTAGATAAGCACGTGCGCCGGACGGCTTCATCTCCATAAAATCAAGGGCGAAAGGCTACTGAGAGGCTGATAGATGAGAGCCTCAATCAAAGTACCGCACGCGGAATGTTCATAACTCCGGCTAATTTTGTTTCATTTCACCGAAATATTTCGTCTTGCGCGCAACGTGATTTTCACGTCTGTCACCAAGATTTAGTCCTCGCGAAATTTCCAGAGAGACGTAACGGTCCGCTACGTCTTTTCTAAAGGCGCGGATCACATGCAGAGCCGATGCAAAGTTGCGTTATGGAAGAGATCTAGACAATATAATTACATTTTCTCAGCAATAACGGCCTGTACTTCTTCAAAAAACACTCTCTAATATATCTCATATTTCAGTGAATTTGTTTTGGGAGAGGGACACCAATGAGAGTAAAACTGATTTCAATGCTGGGCGCTGCCGCGCTTTCTTTAACCAGCGTCACTGCAATGGCTGCTGAAACAATTCGCGTTACTTTGCAGCTGCCTGAGACCCACAGTCTGGGCAAGAACTGGAACGCCTTTAAGAAAATCATTGAAGAGAAATCCAATGGCGAACTGAGCCTTCAGCTCTTCCCGTCTGCTCAGCTGTTTAAGGATAAGGAAGTGCCGGAAGCTGTTGGTTCTGGTGCGATTGAAGCAGGTTCAGCATTTCTTGGCCGCTTCGCCGGGTCTGTTCCAGCCGTTGAGATCGTGAACCTGCCGTTCTTCTTCCGCGATGAAGCACACCTTCGCGCTGCTGCTGCCAACGGATCTCCAATGCGTGAGATTCTCGATAAAGCGGTTCTGGAAGAAACCGGTGCCCGCGTTCTGTGGTGGCAGGCCTATGGTCGTAACATCTATCTGAACAACGGCGATCCGATCAGAACACCGGAAGACATTGAAGGCCAGAAAGTTCGCACCTACGGCAAAGTTCTGGGCTGGACAGTGGAAGCACTGGGCGGTGCCCCAACACTGATGTCCGGTTCCAAGCAGTTCCTTGCTTACCAGCAGGGCGCTGTTGATGTGGGCATGACCGGCACTTCCGGCGTGACCAGCCGCAAGCTTTATGAAGTGATGGAGAACATGACGCTCTCCTATGACTTCGCCATTGAGTTTGTTGCGGTGATCAACAACGACTTCTTCGAGAGCCTTTCTGAAGAAAACCAGAAGATCATTCTGGACGCTGCCGCCGTTGTCGAAAAGCAGCTGCGTGAAGAGGTGTACTCTGGCGAAGATGCCTTGGTTGAAAGCGTTGCGGACAAAATCAACGTGATCCGCCTGAGCGATGAAGAACGCGCCAAATGGGTAGAAGCAACCGCTTCTGTTCAGGACCGTTTTGTGGAAGCAGCAGGCCCTGTTGCACAGCAGGCAATTGACGCTGCCAAGGGCATGTAAGGCCTTCCTGCCTTCATCATCTTAAATCTGGAGAAGGAGCCGTTTGGCTCCTTTTCTGCCCATCCAATCTGTTGGATCCCCTTTTATTTGAGGGAGACGGCTGCACACAGAGATCATTCCAACCCGTGCAGTTCAGCTCTCCGGCAAATCCGTTTGGTGCTCAGCCGTGATTAAGCTCATAGATTACATCTCCGAATTCACCGGCAAATTTGCTGCTTGGGTGTTTTTCGCAATTGGTTTTTTCATCTGTTACGAAGTCGTTGCGCGATATGTCTTCAACAGCCCAACCGTTTGGGTGGATGAAGTCTCCCGTATCGGTCAGATCTGGGGAGCTTATCTGGCAGGTGCCTTTGCGCTCAAACACCGTGAGATGATCGTGATTGATGTGGCCTTCCGCCGTCCGGATACGCTGGTGCGTAAGGTGGTTGAGACCTTCTCTATTCTGGTGATCCTGATCTTCTGCATCACGGCTGTCTGGTACGGCTATGGCCTCTGGTACAAGTCTCTGCTGCGCGGCCACACCACGGACACTTATCTCGCGCTGCCCAAGTGGTTCACCCACGCCTCGGTCTGGGTTGGCTTTGCCTTGCTCGGCCTGCAAGCCATGGCTGAAGCGGTGAAGATCTGGCGCGATGGCGTGCCAGCTGATGACACACTGGAACACGAGATTTAGGGGCAACAGATGACTGCATTTCTCATTCTTGCAGCCCTGCTGCTGCTTTTGGTTTTCCGCGTTCCTGTCGCATTCGCGCTTGGCTCGCTCGGAGTATTCCTGCTCTGGTACTTCCCGCTGCCGCTCAACGCCGTGCCGCAGCGCCTTTATGGCTCCATGGACAGTTTTGAGCTGCTGGCCGTGCCCATGTTCCTGCTCATGTCCAACGTGCTGCTGAAAGGCGGTGTGGGCAAAGATCTGTTTGCGGCCGTGCAAAGCTGGGTCGGGCATTGGCCGGGTGGTCTCGGCGTAGCGACGATCCTGTCCTGCGGCCTGTTTTCTGCTGTTTCCGGCTCTTCCGTTGCCACCGCAGCGACCATCGCAACTGTGGCGATCCCTGAGATGACCTCTCGCGGTTATGAACGCCCGTTTGTGCTGGGGATGCTGGCCGCTGGCGGTACGCTGGGTATCCTCATTCCGCCGTCTATTCCGTTGATCCTCTACGGTATCGTGACTGAAACTTCGATCCCGAAACTGTTCCTTGCAGGCATCGGGCCGGGCCTGTTCCTTGCCAGCGTCTTCATCGTCTACGGCATGCTCTACTCCCGCTTTAACAGCAATTACGAGCGGGTGGAAAAGGCGAGCTGGGAGGAACGCCGACGGGCAACTTTCATGGCACTGCCAACCCTGTTGCTTGCTGCGTCCATCATCGGTTCCATCTACATGGGCATCGCAACACCTTCTGAAAGCGCAGGCATTGGCTTTGTTATGGCGCTCATCATCACGTTCGCCATGGGGCGGATGAACTTGGAGAAGATGAAGGAAGCCACCTACAAGTCCATGAAGACCACCACCATGGTGTTCCTCATCATTGCCGGGAGCAAAGGTCTTCTCCTACGCCATCACGCTCTACCGCCTGCCGCAGGATATCTCCACACTGCTCACCTCCAACATTTCTGAACCGGGCATGTTCATTCTGGCGGTTGGTCTGGTGCTGCTGATTGTCGGGTTCTTCCTGGAATCCCTCAGCATGTTGCTGATTATGGTGCCTGTGTTGTTCCCGGCGCTGGAAGGTATGTTCATCGATCCGATCTGGTTCGGCATCTTCTTTGTGGTGCTGATTGAGACTGCGCTGATCACACCGCCGGTGGGAATGAACCTCTTTATCATTCAAGCCGTTGGGGGCGCAAAACTGTCAGAGGTCGCCAAAGGGGCATGGCCGTTTGCGCTGATGATGCTGGCAACAGCGGCCTTGCTTTACTTTTGGCAAGGGCTTGCCCTGTATATCCCTTACAACACCTAGGAACTGGGGAGCTCAACCATGTCAAAAGCTCAGGTACTCAAGGCTCTGTTTGAGAGCGGCGAACTGAATGTAACCCCTTGCTGCTGGAATGCCCTTTCCGCCCGCTTGATTGAGCAGGCAGGCTTTCCTCTCGCTTTCATGAGCGGTTTTGGTGTTTCTGCCTCCCGCCTTGGGCAGCCCGATGCTGGCCTCATCTCCTACGCAGAGATGGTTGATCAGGCCCGCAACATCGCCTCTGCAACCAGCATTCCGGTGATTGGGGATGGGGATACGGGTTACGGCAACGCGCTCAACGTCAAACGCACGGTCAAAGGCTATGCCAGTGCGGGTATGGCCTGTGTGATGATTGAAGATCAGGTTGCGCCCAAACGCTGCGGTCACACAAAGGGCAAGCACGTGGTGGAACGGGATGAGGCCTTCATGCGCATTCGGGCTGCGGTTGATGCCAAAAATGAAGGTGCTGACATCCTCATCCTTGCCCGCACAGATGCACGGGCTGAACATGGTCTGGATGAAGCCATTGCACGCGCCCAAACCTTCCGTGAGATTGGTGCGGACATGACCTTCGTGGAAGCACCGCGGACCGTTGAAGAAATGAAGCGCTACTGTGATGAGGTGGAAGGCCCCAAAATGGCAAACATGCTGGAAGGTGGCCTAACCCCCTTTCTTCAACCAGCCGAACTACAAGAGCTGGGCTACGCCATCTCCACCTACCCCTTCACCGGCCTCATGGCCATGATCAAAGCTCAACAAGACGCTCTGGCCCAAATGAAGCAAGGCATCTTCCCCGAGCCAGCCATGACCTTCGAAGACCTGCAAAAAGCAGTCGGCTTCGATGCGTACTACGAAGCTGAGGAACGGTATCGGCATTAGAGTAAGGAGTTTGATACGTTAAGAAGAGAGGACATCTCGGCCGTCAGGTGGCTGATGATCTGCTTGGAGTATACGTGTAGAGCTGCAATGAAAAGAGATTTCTTAATCAAATAAGGAGACTAGCGAAATTTGGAATTATTCAAATAAATCATTGCCCTAATACAAGTCACACGACAAATACATACAACAGAATCTCACGGATTTATTAGTCCGATTTTTTCTATAAAAATTGCGCCATCGGGTTGGTGAAATTTCTTTTCTCAGTAAAACGGTGGTTCTTACAATGTCAGAGAGTGTTCGCATATTCATTGGTTACGATACGAACGAAATCATTGCTTATCATGTTCTTGTGCAGAGCATTATTGAGAACTCATCGCTCCCTCTTTCGATTACACCTATTGCATTGGACAATGTTCGCGGCATTTTTAAACGCGAGAAGCATCCGCTTCAATTGACTGAGTTTTCTTTCAGTCGTTTCCTTGCACCGTATCTTTCGAACTATGAAGGTTGGTCCATCTTTATGGATTGCGACATGATCGTGCGTCGTGACATTGCTGAGCTTTGGAACATGCGTGATGACAACTATGCAGTCATGTGCTGTAAGCACGATTATACGCCTGTGAGTGACACCAAGTTCCTCAATAACATCCAGTCCAAGTATGAGAAGAAAAACTGGTCTAGCGTGATGATGTTCAACAATGCCAAGTGTAAAGCGCTTACACCTGAATATGCGAACACACGCTCAGGCTTGGAATTGCACCAGTTTAAGTGGTTGGAGAACGACAATCTGATTGGTTCACTTCCACTCACGTGGAACCACCTGGTTGAAGATTATGCATATGATCCTGAGGCAGCATTGATCCATTACACCTATGGTGGTCCGTACTTCGAGGAGTATCTGGATTGTGATTATGCTGAAGATTGGCAGGCATAGAATGCTCAACTTCTACGCTGAAGCGCGCACGAAAAACGCGAAAGCGTTTCACTATAATGTGGAAACAACCAAGACTGGCTGTGCCTAGTTGGTTAATAGATCTAGTCTTTGCATACCTGAACGAGTAGACTAACATTGCCAGCAACGTAGTTGTTGCTGACATCTCTCTTGATAATTTTACCCCATACATCATAGCCAGCAGAGCAAAATTTGATCATTTGTTGGATTTTTAAGTCGGTGAAAATATCTGGAGTCATATGCAATCCCTTGATAAAATTAAATGTTCAGTATTTTCTCATTATTATTAGTTTCTTCAAGCGTAAGAAAATTACTTAACCAAAGGTATAGGAATAGCTAGACAGGTTGTGAGTAAAATTTGATATTAACCATATTTTGAAGAGGCTATATACCAAATGCCTTTACCTATAGCTACCTGTTACAAACCGAGCGAATACTAGCATACTCACTTCTCAAGCAAATTACCTCTTGGCACACTGACTTTAAGGGCTGGATTACTGGCTTGAGATGGAGGAATCTGAAAAGAGCCAGCTATGAACACTTACACCTAATTGGCACCAATGTACACACTGCAGCGGGACTTCAATATCTGTACTGACGTTTTAGTTAGCCTCTTTATGAGGCAATGATGAAGTGGAATGTACCAGATATGGAAAGCTTGACACCTTATGAATCTTATCATATGTCGGTCTGATACCCGTGCAGGGTGTGATTTGAACGATGTTTCATTGAGTTGCAGCACTGCAAGCGCAGCATTTTTTTCATAGCGATAGTACAAATAATACGATATGGCTGAGCCTTTTGGATCTTTCAGGGTTCGAAATGCCTTATTGGATTAATATCGGTTTAACCTACAGTTAACAGTTTAGTTAGATTAGTAAATCAAACCCAGAGCTCTGTCGATTGACCAATATGCACTAACTACTCCAACTGGATAAATAATGTACCCTGACTGTGCCAAGATATGTTTATAAAAAAATGAAATGCTCCACCTTGAAAAGGTCCACTTGATCAGGAAAATTGAAGCAATCAAGACTAAAACAAAGAGTATCTGCCCAAGCTCTACACCTATATTAAAGCTAAACAAAGCGATGATTTTCTGACTTTGTGGAAGACCTAATTCTGTTAACGCACTGGCAAACCCGAACCCATGTAACAACCCAAATCCACCAGCTACAATAGCAGGATAACGCCAGGTCAAAGTGTTTTTATTACCCCGCTCAATGGCGTATACAATTTCTGCGGCTAGAAACATAATGCTTAATGGGATCAAAACTTCCACAACATCAATTCTAATGGAGAATAGATTTAAACTTGCGAGCCCCAATGTGAGGGAGTGTCCTAATGTAAATCCACTAATTGCGACTAAAATACTCTTAAGGCCTTGGGCAATAAATACTAAACATAATACAAAAAGCAAGTGATCATAGCCCTCTAGTATATGTAGAAATCCAGCCTCAATATACTGTTTAATACACTCCCAAATAGTTAATTTGTAAGGTAAGTCTATTACTAAGATCTTTGGGCCACTAAAGATGTTGATTGTATCACCCTTAAGTTTTTTATATTGAATTAAGCTTGATAAGGCAGGGTTAGCAATTGGGTATGAGATTTTTAATTTAAGGGTGTTCTCTGCTCCTTTAAAATTATGCAGGTGGGAGGCTTGACATAGATAGCTCTTAACATTACGCCCAGAAAAATCTAATGTAGTTGAGTGCCTTTGGCAAAAATTTCCTGTCAAACTTACTTCAGGTTCAGTACCTGGTTGCATAACTGGCGGGGTTTTCCAGCGAAGGATGTATCTGCTTTCCGAGATCTCTTTTAATTCAATGTAAAGCGGTCTTCCATCATGAGCAAAGCTTAGATTATTAAAGATTGTACCTAGTAACGAAATTATAACGGTTGTAATGGTCTTGTAGAGACTTCTATTTAGCATAGGTTGTGTCCATAGGCACATAAGGTAAGGAGTTGTCCCACTCAACTCTATACTCGGCCAGCAATTCTTTAATTTTCATTTTTTTATTCACTTCCAATTTTTCTCGTCGATAATCCTCTATAACTAAGGGGTAGGCCTCGCTAAGGCTGGGTAGGCGACTTTTTTTGTGATCGCTAACCAATATCAGGTGTAGACCATAAGGGGACTCAAGCGGGCCAGACCAGGTGTTTAAGGGCAGGCGGAAAACATTCTGCGCCAAAGTATTTCCGAGATGGCTAGCTACTAGTTGAGAAGTTCGTTCTACATAGTTTCGATGGAAAAGAAACCTATCCCCATAGAGGGAAGATTTTTCAAAAGGGATTGATTGTTTTAAAAGTTGATCCAAAGTCTGCTTGGCGGTCTCCTCTAAATTTTCTTTAGAGTAATGCCTCGCTCAAAAGAAAACATGGGTGAAAGTAATTGATGCTTCGATGCGATATTTTTCTTGATTAAGTTTAAAGTAATTTTTCAAATCTTCATCTGTAATACTTATTTTGCTAGAAAAGCCTCCAGTTACGTAGTCCAGCTTTTGAATAAGTCGTCTTCGTATAATTTGATCATGTTCCTGTAAACCTAGGTTGATCGCTTCTCTATAAAGTATTTCTTCCCTAATGTAATCATCAATCAAGTTGAATTTTTCAGTGTGAGTTAGGCTTTGCCAATAACGCCTAGCAAATGTTTGGTTGAATGTTTTTTTCTGAAATTGGAGGTGCTCAATGATCTTGTCTTCGTTTATAAGTAGGGTGTATTCTTGATTGAATCTATTATCTTTGTTTAGAAATTCTGCAGCGATGAATAGTATTAATGCGATAATGAAAAAGTGTAGCAGGGGTTCTTTTCTAGTTCTTCAAACTTCCACTGCATTTAATGTCCTCCATTGATATTTATAGAGAGTTTCTATTCTTCATCAGAATGGATTAACGAAATTAACCATCAGGCTTCTTTAGTTATCGGGTTTATTAAAGATATTATGGGGTATACCAGATAGGAGAGGTGTAAGCACGCTCCTGGAGAACCGCGGGCCCTTCAGGTGGTATCTGAATACTTCCATCATTAATTTCTTTTGAGGCTACGGCATCGTAGAGTGAATGGCGTGGAGTAGGGATCTGCAATACTCGAACATAGTAAAAAGCGCGTGCATTTACATCAAATTCTGGGTCTTGCCATAAAGTGGATAATTCAATAGAACCAATCTTATTGGTATATTGTCCTGTTTCTCGATTTACTGTATCACCCACAGAATCTAATTTCCCTTGGTTGTTAAGAGTACGTTCCCCAGACCAAGCAACATTGAATATTTTTTCATGGCTTTTTCCTGTCGTATCTAACCAGGATTTAACAACTTGGATTCTATCCAGATTTGCTCCTTTGGGATCTTTAACCGCACGTATGAGCAGCTGAATTGGTTTGTTAGCTTCTTGTGGTTTGGTCAAATCTCCTCCCATAGGTACGCCATGGATGTATCCCAATTCGGCGATATTTTCAGCATCTATGGCGTGCTTAGGGAAGTTCCAGCCGGCAAAGACACGTACCTGTATTCTAGGTCCGGTAGTGGCATACACTTCACGGCGTTTAAACGCAGCGAAAAGGCTCTCTCTTGTATTTTCTTCTGCCCAAGCGGCAGCGAGTCCAGAAGCAGACATATTCCAGCCAGTAGCCTTGGTACCGCCAATGACAGTGTCTGGGAGCGTCAGCAGTTGGTGAAGCGGCGCACGAAAAACGCGAAAGCGTTTCACGATAAATGCGAAAACTAGGGAAACACGATAGAATCCGAAGGTTAAACACCGGTTTTGATAACTGAACGAAGTACAGGACATAAACATGGCGGTGCCGGCGGTATCATTGGAGTGTCCATTTGCAAAGCGGCCATTTTTTATTGTGGGTGCCGGCTGCCGACAGCAGTTGCTGGCACCATCCCACATAAGTGCCTAGCCGCGCTTTTTCTGGTGGTGTCCTCAATGGCTTGGCGCTGTTGCGCGTGCTTCTTTTCCAGCTGCGTAAGACTGCGCTCGTATTCATCATGGGCAATCAGTTTATTGGCGTAGGCCTGATCAAGGATGGCGTATTCCTGATCCTGCTTGACCTGTAATTGCTCCAGCTCGGTGAGCCAGGACGCTTGCAGAGTTTCCAGCTTGGCGGCCAGCTGCTCGCGCTCTGGATTGGTGAGACCGTCGGCGCCAGTACCGGTGCCTTCGCCCTCGTCGCTGGCCGCGCCGACATTTCTGGCCTTGTCGGCGATTAGTTGGGCGCGCACATCGGCGGCCTCCAGTATCCCCTCAACCTTTTGCGCCAGCACTTCGCTGGGTAGCTCCTCCATCATCATGGCATGCAGCTCACCGCGAGCATCGCGGATGCCGTTGACCATAAAATCAAAAGCGGCTTGCAGTTGCGGCGGGGGTTCGGCATCGGCCAGGTTTTCATCGAGAAAAGCGAGGGCCTCACGGGCCTGATCTCCCACCCCCGGCAGCTTGGTGCCCAGTTCCAGGGCGCTACGCAGCGGCAGCAACACGGTATTTTTAAGTAGTGTTGGCGAATACGTAAGCCTGCTTCACACCCAAATTGAGAGCGCCCACCACGGCGCCCCCCAAAGCCGAAGGCAACCGTTTTGCCACCCTGAAATAGGACTTGCACTCCATGGATGCCGTCGGCAAACACACCGGCCACTTTGACGCCACTGGCAAAGACGTTATTCACTACGGCACCCATACCGCCCGCCTCCTGGGCGGCGTTGGTGAGCTGTATGGCGGTCTCTTCGATAATGGGGGCCAGGTGGATGGTGAGCTGGTTGGTTGCGCCCTTGCCCATTTTGCTGTACACGCAGCATGGCATCGCCGGCGGCTTTTAATTTGGCAGAGTCCACTTCATTTAGGGCGACACCGTAATCCCGCGCCTCCTGTGCGGCATCGCGCAGGCCAGCGGCATTATTTTCAAGAAGCGGCAGCAGTAGCGTGGCGTCGGAGGCTAGTGCCTCCATGAAAAAGATTTTTTCGCGGACTGATTATCGACCTGCTCCAGGGCTTGGCCAATTTTTAGCAGTTGCTGGTCGGGGGATAGGTCAACAAAGTCGGCAATATTTAGGTTTAACTGCTCGAACATATCGACAGCGCCGCCACCACCGGTCACCGCCAGGTCGCCGATTTTATCGCTGACATCTTTCATGATGTCGGCCATCTGATCGGCTTCAATATTGACGGTACGCCCGGCGTACTGCCACTCCGCCAGGGTTTGGCTGTTGACGTTGATTGCGCGGGACAGATTATCAATCTCGCGCTGGGCATCGATGCTGCCGGCCACCATAGCGCCGAGACCGGCGACGCCGACAAAGGCTGCAATCTGCGTAGTGGTGTTATTTACTGCCCCGCGCAGACCACCCAGATTGGCCTTGATCGATTTGAACATAGCGCGAGTCTTGTCGTTACCCTCGATAACAAACTTGTACTTGTCTGCCATAGCGGCCTCACTTATTCGTCGCGGTCAAATTCGGCCGCTAGCTGCTCAATCGCAGCCATGGCTTCCAAGTAGTAGTTGGACTGGTCCCCCACTCCGCCACCGCGCCACAAGTTGCCCTGCCGGTAGTGCTGGTGCAGGCGCAGCAGTTGGGCACTGTGTGCGGTGACCATGGGTTTAAAACAAGTGCGGGATTCAATAACGCCGGGGATTACCCATTGGGCGAAGGGGGCGGGGTTGGAGTCGTTACAGTGTCTGCCCCATTTGCAGTTGTCGCAATCAAATCGGCTGGGGTCTCGGGCGATGCTGATTGCGATAGCGAGCTTTTTCTTTCGTCCTCGCTGAGGACGCTGCTAATTAATATTTCCGTAGCCAGATCTCTGAGTAGATCCCAGGGCAACTGCTGCCAGGCGCCGGGGGAATATTTAGCGGGTGCGCCATCTGGCCCGTTGACGTTTTGCCAGTCCTGAATGCCCCGAGCTCAACATTTTCACGCGGGCGTTGTGGCTGGGAATAAAAGCGCCCGCGCTGGTTATTTCACCGTCCGCCATAATCTCCATGTTTTGCACTTGGGTGAGCGGCTTGAGTAAAAACTGCGGCGGGGCTGGGTCGTAGGGGTCGCTGTCTTTTTTCTTTGGGGTAAACCAGTGCGGGGCAAGGCCCGCAATTAATTGTAGTGCCATGGGTTTCTCTTGATTTTTAGGGTGGGCTTAAATCAGGTAAAGACCAGCGTTAGCGCGTCATCACCCCCAGCCGCACCAAAGCCGATTTCATAGGTGCGCAGGCCGTCGCGATCACCGGGGGCGATTTCCTTGTACCAGGCCTGGGGAATACTGAAGCTGTACCGATTGCCGAGCGGTTCTGCCGACGATGCCGGTTTCGATGGCCTGGGTAGTGCCGTCTTGCCGTTCGCCGACCCAGTTCTTGGCGCTCACCAGCGTGCCCTCGGGATCGAAAGAGCCGGTCACTTCGCGGTCTACGATCACTATTTCGCCGTAGCCATTTTCGGCAGAGATATCTGTCGGCGTGGCGATGGTGTAGCCCATCTCCAGGCTCAGCGCGCTAATCACTGCGGCGTAACCGCCGACGCGAAACGGCATATTGATCACTGGCGGCGGCACGACATCGCTGTAGCTGGCAACGGGCAAGCCGGCATCGGTGGGGCCGCTGACGTGTCCGGTCAGGGTGAAGGCCACTTTGCCCACTTCGCCGGTAGTGAGCGGTCGGGGTCCAGGTGCCGCGCACGCCGGTTAATTTGTACAGGCTGCCGTCTTCGTAGAGATAGAGCGTGATACTTTCGTGGCCTTCGCTGGCCAGGTTGTACTCGACACTGGTGCCGGCGGTGATGGTTTCGGCCAGTCCGCAGGCGCGCAGCAGCGGTGCGATTTCCGGCGGGGTGCCCGCAGCGCCTGAGCCTTTTAACTCTGCGTTAAATGTCACCTCCATCAGCGTGCCAGCAAACACCCCTTGCAGGGCGCCGAGCGTCGGCGAGACGGGTTTGCGTTCAACCATGCGGGCGCCGGCAAAACTCCAGCCGACTTCCTCGACCAAAATGGCGTTGGCGGCGCCGGTGGGCGCGGCGTCATTGCCGTATTCGGTTCAACCTGGCCAGGATTAATTCCCGTTTAACCAGTTTCTTTTTCGTTGCCATCGGCGGCCTCGCGTGTGGTTAATTCCGGGGCGGGCCGGGTGTGGCTGCCGCCTTTGCGCGGAATAAATTCCAGTTTGCCGGGCGCTTTGCCGGCGGTTTTCTTCGGCTCTTTTTCGTTGGCCTTTTTGCTCATGGGCTCTCCAGGCTGGTGGTGCTGTGGCGAATCAAGTACTTCCAGGAACTGGTAGCTACGGCGCGGGCCTTGCCGGCGTGCTCGGTGTCCGGCTCGCTCAGGCCCTGGGCGTCGCAATCCAATACGAAACCCAGCCCCAGGGCGTAATCCGCCATGAGCGCAGCGTGGATCTCGCCATCGATTTTCAGCATCTTTTCGTCGATCTCTTCGGGCTTTCCGGCCACGTAGATATCGATATGGATATCCTGCTCGGCATTGACAAAGCTGTTGCCGAGCATCGAATCCACACGGCGATGTCGATGCGGCAGGCGGGGTCAGCGGCGCACGAAAAACGCGAAAGCGTTTCACGATAAATGCGAAAACACAGACGACTACAAACGGAATCGAGGTTAAATACCGGCTTGAAAACCGAACGAAGAGAGAGGACAAAAAAAAAACGAACGAAGAACGCGCACACACACACACGTACGCCTGCAACTCAATGTCATAGATCATCGGACCCGGCTCATTGAGGTAAGGCAGAAGTTCCTTTTCACGCTCCGGTGTGCTGGTGCGGAAGGACTCCAGCGCAGCCTTCGTCACAACCCACGGGCTGATGGAGGTCGCGAATGCTTTTGCCTGAAACGGACCAAGCGGCTGATATTCCCAGCCCTGAATGTCACGGGCGGACCAGTCGTTGAGCAGAACGTAACCGAAGATCATGTCGTCGGCTTCCTGCACGGTGATCGGCTGACCCATGGTGCTTGGTGTTCCAACAACAGCGCCCATTTCCAGCTCAATGTCGAGACGTGCACAAGCCTTGAAGGATGGCACCTGAGCGGTTGGGGCTTTGGTCTGGCCCAGTGGGCGCTTAATATCTGTACCGGATACAACGACCGTTGAGGCGCGGCCATTGTATCCGATTGGGATATGCAACCAGTTTGGTGGTAGTGCATTCTCAGCGCCGCGCAGGATGGTGCCAATATTCATGGCATGCTGCTTGCCAGCGTAAAAGTCGGTGTATTCAGAAACCGCGAAAGGCAGGTACATCTGTGCCGCACTCATTGGCACCAGCGCTTTTGCCTTCAGAATATCGTTGCCGGAAAGAGCATTATTGCCATCTTTGGAAAGCAGAGCAGTCAGCTGATCGCGCACGCTGTCCCAGGACGCTTTGCCGAGACCCATGAAGTCGTTGAGGGCTGGCTTATCGAAGACGGTGGCAGAACCGCCTGCATTGAGAAGACCGGCGGATTCCAGCACAGCCATGTCAACAACCATGTCCCCGATCGCAACACCACACCGTGGCTCTTCACCGTTTTTGGCAAACACACCGTAGGGAAGATTCTGGATTGGGAAATGGCAGTGCGCTGCATTCGCACTCTCGATCCAACTCGTCATAACACATCCTTGGCAATTGAAGATCGCAGCAAAGTCCTCCCAAACTCAGGCAATCTGTAATTTATCTAATCTCAGAATAGTTTCACTTGTAACTTTGTCAATAACATTTTCCGCCAAAACAAATTCCCTAAGCGTAAGAAAGCGGGCTAAAATGCTGCAAAATGGCTAAAAATAGCTGATTATTCTACTTTGGGATATATATCAGTGAGCCGTTTGATGGTCTTGACATATAGTTGCAATTGATACTATCAGGATATTTGTGCAAGTATCTATGTGCAATAGTTTCATTTTAAACCAACGAGACGTGATGATGGTGACTGCGAATAACACGATGGATAAGGAAGACTTCCAGCTTGGGTCGTTCTTTCCCTACAAGGTTCGTGTTTTTGGCACAGCCGTTAGTACTGCTGTCTCAAGTGTTTATCGGGAACGGTATGGCCTCAGCGTATCTGAGTGGCGCACCATGGCGATCCTGGGTCGCAATCAGGCGCTGTCTGCTTCAGAGATTGTTGAGCGCTCCAGTATGGACAAGGTGAATGTCAGCCGTGCCGTTCAGGCTCTTCGTAAGAAGGAATTCCTGCGCCGCGATATTGACGGAGAGGATCGCCGCAAGTCCGTACTGCGTCTGACCGAAAAAGGTCTGGCCGTTTTCAATGATGTCATTCCGTTGGTCCGAGATGTGGAAGCTGCGTTGACTGAGAACCTTTCCGCAGAAGAACAGGCGGTTCTTCTGACCTTGATGGAAAAGGTGCAGAAAAACGCAGAAGCGCTCATTGGGGATATGAGCGCCGAGGCAGCCAACGGGTCCTGAAGCAGAACCTTTGAAACGTGAGAGACCGTTCTCGCAAAGGGTTTCGCGCAAGATAGAGAATTGAGCTCTGGGAGGGGGCGCCAATACGATGAGCAATATTACTTTATATGATTACTGGCGCTCTTCTGCGAGCTATCGGGTGCGTATTGCGCTGAACCTGAAAGGCCTCAGCTATGACATGGTGACCGTCAATCTGCTCAAGGGTGAGCAGAAGGACACGGACAACCTCAAGCGCAACCCGCAAGGCTTTGTGCCGTCACTGGATCTGGATGGCGATATGATGACTCAGTCTCTCGCCATCATCGAGTATCTGGATGAGCTGCACCCATCCCCTGCCCTGATGCCTGCCACCGCCCGCGAACGGGCCCGCGTGCGCACGCTTGCCCATGCCATCGCCATGGACATCCACCCGGTCTGTAATCTGGGCGTGGTTCAGCGCATCGTGGAACTGTCTGGCGGAGACGATCAGGTCAAAGTCAACTGGATGCGTGAGTTCATCGCCAAGGGCCTCAATGCCTTTGAAGAGCTGCTGGCCGATGGGCAGAGCGGCAAGTTCTGTCATGGGGATCAGGTGGGGCTGGCCGATATCTGCCTCATCCCGCAGGTCTATAATGCGGATCGCTGGGGCGTGGACCGCTCTCACCTGACGCGCATCAACGCCATCGTCAAGGAAGCTGACCAGCTGGAAGCCTTTCAGAAAGCCGAGCCTAAACAGGATGCCTGAGGGAAATTCTCCCTCTGTTTAATGAATGGCGTTCATTTTTCACGCGGTGTTGGAAAATTATTCCTGCACCGCTTTTTTGCGTTTCAGGGCGCTCATTCCAGAATAAATCAATTGTTTGGCTCCGAGAATTTCGGAAGCCTCTCCAAGAATTACTGCAATATTCAGCGCAAGTTTCTCTCAGTGAAACTGTAATTTCAGCAATATTTCACTTCTAAACTATCTCTCTGCATAGATTTGTTGTCATGAAAATTTTTCTTTAATGAGTTTTGCCTCTTGCAAACAGAGATATATCAGAGATAATACTGATATATCACCGGTGGCTAATGGAATTATTGGGAGAGGCCACCACCTGCACGCCACCATGCATCATAAAACAATAAGCAGGCCCGGCGTGTATCAATTGAGGGGACTATCATGAAGACTTTATTGATTGCCGCGCTTGCAGGCGTGTCGATGCTCGCCATCAATTCGGCTCAGGCCGTAGAACGTGGCGGCACGCTCACCTTCGCCCGCTATGATGATTCCAATCTGGTTGATCCGGTGTATGCCGACCGTAACCCAGATATCTGGATGGTCACAAACCTCTATGACACTCTTCTGCGCACCAAGGCAGATGGTAAAACCATTGTTCCGGGTCTGGCGTCCGGTTATGAGGTTTCTGCAGATGGTAAAACCATCTCCATCACCCTGCGCGACGGCATCAAGTTTTCCGATGGTTCCCCGATTACTGCGGCAGACGTGAAGTTCTCACTGGAACGCGCCGTTAATCCGGATTTTGGCCCATGGTCCGGCCTGCTGGGATCTGTTGAAAGCATCACTGAGACCAAGAATGGTGTCACGCTTTCCATGAAGAACCCAGACCCAACCATCATCTCCATTCTGGCAACGTTCAACACTGCGATCGTGTCCAAGGCTGCGTTTGAAGCTGCTCCAGGTGCCAATGATCAGGAAAAGGCAACTGCTCTGTTCGCGCCGGGTACCCCTGTTTCCGGCCCATTCACGCTGAAGGATCGCACCCGGGGCAGCACCATGACCTTTTCCGCCAACCCGCATTACTGGCGTCAGGGTGAAGATGGTAAGCCGCTGCCATATCTGGATGAAGTGAGCTTTGTGGTGATCCCGGATGATGCGACCCGTATCCTGAAACTGCAGGCGGGTGAAGTGAACGGTGCTGAGTTCGTGCCATTCTCTCGCGTGGCAGAGCTGGAAGCAGATCCTGCGATCAACATGGAGCTGTTCCCATCCACCCGCATCATCTACGCGCCAATCAACGCTCGCGAAACCCGCGCCGATGGCTCGCCAAACCCAATGGCCACCAAAGAAGCGCGTCAGGCGCTGAACTATGCAACCAACAAGGGCGCACTGGTTCAGCTGATCACCCATGGCACCGGCAAGTCCATGACATCCCCGTTGATGGCATCGACAACCCAGCTGGCACATGATGGTGGCCCGCTTTACCCATACGACCCTGCCAAGGCGAAAGAACTGGCAAAATCCTCTGGTCTGGAAGGGGCAGAAATCACTCTGACTACACTCGCTGGATCTTCTGATGATGCAACTCTGTTTGCGGCCATTCAGCAGATGTGGGGCGCCATTGGCGTGAACGTGAAAGTGGAGCAGGTTGATAACCCAACCCGCGGCGCAAAGAACCGCTCCGGCGAGTTTGATGTTCACACCTACGGCTGGGTGAACGACGTGAACGATCCGGCACAGGTTGCTGGCTGGCTTGGCTATTATCCAACCCGCAAGGCTGTTGGTACTGGTTGGAACAATGCGGAGTTCAACTCCCTGTTCGAAGCCTCCAACACCGAGATCGACCCGGAAAAACGCAGCGAGCAATACAAGCGCATGCAGGAAATCTACCGCGATGCGGCTCCGCTACTGTTCCTCTATGAAACGCCATTTGCTGTTGCACTGTCTGCCAACGTGAACGGCTATCTCCAGACACCGTTGGGGAACAATGAGTTCTCCTCGGCGTGGATTGCAAAATAACTCCTCCTCTGGGTGCACCCGGCCTGCGTCAACAGGTTGGCCGGGTGCAAATTGAACCGGGCGGGCTGGTCTGTTCAAACACGGCAGGACCAGACCACCTGCCCCATGCAATCCGGAAAGCCGAAGCGTCAATCCCGTTACTCCGGCGCTTCGGCTCTCACTGTTAAGCCTCTACTAGGGATCAGGAATGTCGTCACTTTCCTATCTGGTGTCACGCCTGTTGCAGATCATTCCGACCTTTCTTCTTGTGATGGTCGTTATCTTTCTGCTGGTGCGTATGTTGCCAGGGGATCCGGCCATTGCCATGGCCGATGCCAAAGCCACCGAAGCTCAGCTGGAACTCATCCGCCAAAAACTCGGGTTAAACGAACCGCTGCCCATGCAGTTCCTCTATTTTGTAAAGAACACTTTGACCGGAGATATGGGCACGTCCATTCTCCTCAAAGCCCCTGTTCTGGAAGTTATTCTGGAGCGCATTCCTGTCACCGCATTCCTCACTATCTATGCGGTTTGCCTTTCTATTCTTATTGCTGGTCCGCTGGCCTTTGTCGCTGCACTCAACAAAAATGGCATGCTCGACATTGCCATTCGCAGCGGCTTTCAGGTGGGCCTTTCAACGCCTGTGTTTTACATTGGCTTGCTGTTGCTCACTTTCCTGGCCGCGTCTCTGCGCCTGTTTCCGGTTGGTGGTTACGGCACAACCTTCCTGCAGCACTTGCACCACCTGATGCTGCCCGCACTGACGGTCGCCCTTTACACCTCCGCCATCATCATGCGGAACTTGCGCTCTGCGGTGATTGAGGTGCTGGATGCGGAGTACGTGCAGTTTGCCCGCTCCAAGGGCCTGTCCCGCAGTGTCATTCTGGGCCGACATGTTCTGCGCAACGCGCTCATTTCCACCGTCACCCTGCTGGGCCTTTCCATCGGCAACCTGATGAGTGGGACGCTGGTGACGGAAACCGTCTTTGCGGTGCCCGGTCTTGGCCGGTTGATGCTGGAGGCGATCTTTGCCCGCGATTACCCGCTGATTCAGGGCCTTACGCTCACTTTCGCCGTTATGGTTTCTCTCGTGTTCCTGTTCACCGATATGGTGCAGGCATGGCTTGATCCGAGGTTGCGCCTGTCATGACCCAGCTCGATACCCTTCAAGCCACCACACCGCAGAAGAAGAAGCTCCACCCGAGGGTGAAAGCCCTGCTGCGCCCCGGCTTCCTGCTCGGCTTCTTCATTCTGTCGTCTTCTATCCTGCTTGCTGTGTTCCCATGGGCGTTTGCACCGTATGATCCTAATGCCTTTGACTTCATGGCCATTCAGCAACCACCAAGCTGGGCACATCCGTTTGGCACTGACAATCTGGGCCGCGACACGCTTTCTCGTGTCATCTGGGCCTATCAGGTGGATATGCAGATCGCGTTCTTCGCCACCTTCTTTGCCATGGTGATCGGCGTGATTGTCGGATCACTGGTCGCTTATCACGGCGGCATTGCCGATGTGCTGTTTGGCCGACTGGTCGATGTGACCATCACTTTCCCGTTTCTGGTGCTGGTCATTGCAGTTGTAGCGGTTCTAGGACCGGGACTGACCAACATGTACGTGGCGGTGACGCTGGTGCAGTGGGTCTATTATGCCCGCCTCACCCGTGCTGAAATCATGACGCAGATGACCAGTGACTACGCTTCCGCCGGAAAGGTGATGGGCTACTCCTCCACCCGCATCATCTTCCGCCATCTGCTGCCCAACGCCACCACACCGCTGATCACCTATTGGATGACCGATATGGCGCTCGCCATCCTGCTTGGGTCCTCTCTTGGTTACCTCGGCCTTGGTGCACAGCCACCACAGGCGGAATGGGGCGTACTGATCGCAGAAGGCCGCAACTTCATCACCACCGCATGGTGGATGAGCTTGATGCCGGGCATTGCGATTGTTTTGACAGGGCTCGGGTTCTCCCTGGTGGGAGACAGCCTTGCCGATGTTCTCAGACCACGGGGGGCATCGTGATGACCAACCAAAACGAGAGCCTGCTCCAGGTTCGTGATCTCACCACCACCTTTCACAGTAAGGGCCGCGTTCTGCGTGCTGTTGATGGCATCTCCTTTGATGTGCGCGCTGGTGAAGTGCTTGGTCTGGTGGGAGAAAGTGGCTCCGGTAAGTCCATCACCCTGCGTTCCATCATCGGCCTTGCCCGTGATTACGGCACGGTCGAGGGCAGTGTTTACTGGAAGGGGGAAGACCTGCTGGCCCGCACGGACAAACAGCTGCAATCTGTGCGTGGCAGCCAGATCTCCATGATCTTTCAGGAGCCCATGACGTCTCTCAACCCGCTGCTCACCGTTGGCTTGCAGATTGAGGAGAACCTGAAGGCTCACACAGATCTGGACCGCCGCGCCCGCACAGCCCGCGCCATTGAGCTGCTGGACATGGTCGGCATTCCAAGCGCGGCGTCCCGGCTTAAGGATTTTCCGCACCAGTTCTCCGGCGGCATGCGTCAGCGGGTGATGATAGCCATCGCGCTGGCGTCCAATCCGGAACTGTTGCTGGCAGATGAACCGACCACAGCTCTGGACGTGACCATTCAGGATCAGATCCTGCAGCTGCTGCTGTCACTGGCCAAGAACCTCAACATGGCGATTGTGCTGGTGACACATGACCTGGGCGTGGTCGCACAAACCTGTGATCGCGTGGCAGTGATGTACGCTGGTCGATTGGTAGAAACGGGCTCTGTTCGCGATGTGCTGAAACGACCTCAGCACCCTTACACACTCGGCTTGCTGAAATCGGTACCGGAAAACATTCCACCCCGCACACCATTGTACTCTGTGCCCGGCACACCACCGGCACTGGATGCCCTGCCCAAAGGATGCGCCTTCGCACCGCGCTGTCTGAAAGCGGAGGATGTGTGTCTTGGTACCAAACCACCACTGGCGGTTCTGGGGGATGGAATTTCGTCGGCCTGTCATTTCACGGCAGACATTCGTGAGGAGGTGCTGGCATGACCTATGAAGCTCCGGTTCTGGAAGTTGAGGGCCTGCATTTACACTTTCCGCTCAAAAGAACCCTCTTCGACGCAATTCAACGCAAAGAAAAACGCATCGTCAAAGCCCTCAATGGGGTAAGCCTAGAGGTGAAACGGGGTGAAACCCTTGGCATTGTTGGTGAATCTGGCTGCGGAAAGTCCACTTTAGCGCGTTGTCTGGCCCGTCTTTATGAGGCGGACAAAGGCACCATTCGCTATGATGGGCAAGAGGTTGCTGCCAAAGATGCCGGTGCATTACGGGAGTATAACCGCAAGGTCCAGATGATGTTTCAGGACCCTTACTCCTCCCTCAATCCCCGCATGACAGTGCGGCAAGTGCTGAGCGAGGCTCTACGCGTTCATAATATGCGCCCACCTGAGCAGATTGAAACCCGCATTGCTGAGCTGCTGGATCTGGTCCGCCTGCCGCAAGATGCTGCGGATAAGCTCCCCCACGAGTTTTCAGGAGGACAACGCCAACGCATTGCCATTGCACGCGCTTTGTCGGTGGAGCCGGAGGTGCTTGTGGCAGATGAGCTGGTGTCAGCGCTGGATGTTTCCGTGCAGGCGCAGGTGGTGAACCTGCTGCTGGAGCTGCAGGAAAAGCTGGGCCTGACGATCCTGTTCGTGGCCCATGACCTCAGACTTGTGCGCCATGTATCCCACAGAGTTGCGGTGATTTATCTGGGATCAATTGTTGAGATCGGAGACTCCGAACAGCTCTTCAACGCCCCAAGACACCCCTACTCCAAGGCTCTTCTGGCAGCAGCCCCTTCTCTTGATCCCGACAAACGCCATACTCGCCCGTCAATCTCCGGCGAACTGCCCAGCCCGCTCAATGTACCCAAGGGCTGCGCGTTCCATGCCAGATGTCCCCATGCATCAGGTCGGTGCCAGAGTGAAATTCCCAGATTGAGGGCAATGGACGAGCTGGGTAGAGTGGCTTGTCATCATGCCGAAGCTCTTTTATCAGCGACAAACCCCATCAAATAGCCGAGCAGAAAATGTTGGAAAATCAGAAGTTTGAGACAACCACAGACCGCTTGAACCTCATCCGCACCGAGTTGAAGAACAAGGGGCTGGACGGAGTTATCATCCCCCGGTTTGATGAGCATCAGGGGGAATACTGCGCCCCGCATGATGAGCGATTGGCATGGGCAACCGGCTTCACCGGCTCTGCTGGCCTCGCAATTATTACGGCAGATCAAGCGGTTATGTTTGTTGATGGTCGCTACACCGTGCAGGTGCGCAACCAATGCAGCAGTGATCTGTTCTCCTACCAGCATATCTTTGATGAACCACTGGAAAACTGGATTTCCGCCAATATGAAGGCCGGTCAGCAAATCGGCGTTGACCCGATGCTTATCCCCTCCGCCTGGTGGGATCGTTTTGCGGGCGGAGCAGAAGACGCAGGCGCAGCACTGGTCGCCACCAACAGCAACATCATTGATGCAGTCTGGGCTGATCAACCGGAAAAACCACTCTCGCCAATCACACCGTATTCCCTTGAAAACGCAGGCAAAACCAGCTTGGAGAAGCGGGCTGAGATTGCCGGTAAGCTGAAAGAGACTGGTGCAAAAGTGCTGGTGGAAACCCAACCAGACAACATCGCCTGGCTTTTAAACGTGCGCGGTGATGATGTTGAGTTCAACCCAATCCCGCATTCCTTCCTGCTGCTGAAGGACGATGGTTCCGCCAATTGGTTCGTGGATTCCCGCAAGCTTTCCAACGACTTGAGCGAGTATGAGCTGGAGAATGTTGAAACGGCAGACCCGTCCAGCTTCATCAGTTCGCTGGAGAAAATGACGGATAAAGGAACGCAGGTTCTCATCGATCCGATGTTCTCCCCTGTCGCCACCCGCCTCGCCGTTCAGGCTGCTGGCGGTGTTCCGCTGATGAAACCGGGAGCAGTTACTCTCACCAAGGCGAAGAAAAATGAGAGTGAGCTCAAAGGCTTGCGTGATTGCCATATAAGAGATGGTATCGCGTGGACTGAGTTCTCCGCCTGGCTGAAACGGGAAGTCCCACAGCGTGCTGAAGCGGGCGATCCGGTGCATGAGCTGGAAGCGGAAGAGCGCATCCTGATGGAGCGCCAACGCCAGAAAGACTTTGTATATCCGAGCTTTAGAAGCATTTCTGCCGCCGCTGGCAACGCCGCCATGTGCCATTACGCAGCCACGGAAGCGTCCAACACAGCAATCCTGCCAGAGAACACTTATCTGTTGGATTCCGGCGGTCAGTATCAGGATGGCACCACCGACGCGACGCGTACCTTTGCGTTTACTGAGACTTCTGAGGAGTTCAAACGCGCCTACACCGCTGTTTTCAAAGGCTTTGTTGCGCTGGCATCCCTGCGGTTTCCCAAAGGCACACAAGGCCATCACATCGATGGTTTCGCCCGCCGCCCGCTTTGGGAGTTGGGTCTGGACTACGACCATGGCACCGGTCACGGCATCGGCCACTTCCTCTCCGTCCACGAGCAACCACAGCGTATCGGCAAGCCTTACAATCCGGTGGATCTGGTCGCTGGTATGGTGATGTCCATTGAACCGGGATATTACGTTGCAGATCAATACGGTATCCGGATTGAGAACCTCTTTGAGATCGTTGAGGAAGACGATGGTTTCCTCGCGTTCCGCAATCTCTCTTACATCCCGATTGAGCCGCAGATGCTCAACATGGTTGATCTCACCCGCGCTGAAATCAAATGGCTTGGCGACTACAATGCTGATTTGAAACGAGTTCTTGGCCCAGAGCTGAGCCCGGACGCCTATGACTACCTGATGCGCTGTACCGAATTACCGGAGTAAACGCAGCCTTTGAGGCATAAAAAGCCCCGCAGAGCGAGAAACTCTGCGGGGCTAATCATTTGGAGTTCAACAGGAAATCAGGCGGATACCTGTTCTCCGATGGCCTCAATGAGCAGAGCTTTCGCGGCCTCCAGCGTTAGCTCTACAGGGTTGCCACCGGCACTTGGATCCTTGATCGCTTCTTCCGCCAGCACGTCGATCTTATCGGTGCCAACGCCCAGCTCGCTCAAGGTCTCCGGAACGCCCATGTCCGCCCGCATTTTCATAACAAAATCAAAGAAGCCGTCGAAACCGCCCTCGATATCGAGATAAGCCGCCAGCTTCTCGATCCGCTCTTCAATTGCACCACGGTTGAACTTGAGCACAGTCGGCATGATCACGGCGTTGGTCAGGCCATGGTGGGTGTTGTAAACTGCACCAACCGGGTGAGCCAGCGCGTGAATGCCACCAAGGCCTTTCTGGAAGGCCACTGCGCCCATGGCCGCCGCACTCATCATGTGACCGCGTGCTTCGATATCATTAGGATTTTCAACGACTTTCGGCAGGTTCTCTTTCACAAGACGCATGCCTTCCAGCGCGATACCCTGAGACATCGGATGGTAGAACGGTGAGCTGTACGCTTCCAGACAGTGCACAAACGCATCGATGCCTGTACCAACGGTAATCATCTTCGGCATGCCAACAGTCAGCTCCGGATCACAGATCACAACGCTTGGCAGGATCTTCGGATGGAAGATGATCTTCTTGACGTGGCTCTCAGAATTGGTGATCACGCTCGCACGGCCAACTTCAGAACCGGTACCAGCTGTTGTTGGAACTGCGATATTCGGATAGATCGCATCCGCATCCGCACGGGTCCACCAGTCGCCAATGTCCTCAAAATCCCAGACCGGACGGGTCTGACCTGCCATGAATGCGATCAGCTTGCCCAGATCAAGACCAGAGCCACCACCAAATGCGATGACGCCATCATGACCACCAGCCTTGAAGGCTGCAACGCCTGCTTCCAGGTTGATTTCAGTCGGGTTTGGGTCAACTTCACTGAACATGGCGCGGCCAAGGCCAGTCTCTTCCATCACGTCCAAAGTGCTTGCAGTAACCGGCAGGTTTGCAAGGCCCTTATCAGTTACAAGCAAAGGCTTTTTGATGCCTGCAGCTGCACAAGCTTCGGCGAGTTCCTTAATGCGTCCGGCACCAAAGCGGATTGCGGTTGGGTAGCTCCAGTTTGCTGTCAACGTCATTGTTCTTATGCCTTTTTGAGGTGGTAGGATTTTGGACGGGTCAGGTTCTGATAGCCGATCTCTGAGAGTGCACCACCGCGACCTGTGTCTTTGCAGCCGGTCCAGCACAGTGCCGGATCCAGATAGTCAGCGCGGTTCATGAAGACAGTGCCTGTCTCGATCTGCGCACCAATTTTCGCTGCCCGTGCAGGGTCTTGGGTCCAAAGAGAGGCTGTCAGGCCGTAATGGCTGTCGTTCATCAGGCGGATCGCTTCTTCGTCGCTCTCCACTTTCATGATGCCGACCACTGGGCCAAAGCTCTCTTCGCGCATCACTTCCATGTCGTGGTTTACGTCCACGAGGATCTGCGGAGCGAGGTATGCACCACCATCATCTTCAGGGAAGAGGCCAGCGTCGATCATTGGCTTCGCGCCCTGCTCAACCGCATCTGCAACCTGCTTGCGCACGACATCCGCAAAGCGAACATGTGCCATCGGGCCGATGGTTGTTTCCTCGTTCAGCGGACTGCCAAGCTTGTAGCCCGAAACGATCTCGACAGCCTTCTTCACGAATGCATCGTATTTGGAAGAGTGCACGTAAATACGCTCAATACCACAGCAGCACTGGCCGGAGTTGAACATGGCGCCATCGATAAGAGTTTCAGCCGCAGCCTCAACATCCGCATCATCCATGACATAGCCCGGATCTTTACCACCCAGCTCAAGGCCAAGACCGGTGAAAGTACCGGCAGCAGCTGTCTCAATCGCGCGGCCACCGCCGACGGACCCGGTGAAGTTCACAAAGCCGAAATTGCGGCCTGCGATCAGGTGAGAAGTGGTGTCGTGATCTAGGAACAGGTTCTGGAACACATCTGCTGGAACACCTGCCTCAGCAAAGGCATTTGCCATGCGTTCGCCAACCAGAAGGGTTTGGGTCGCGTGCTTCAGGATCACGGCGTTACCGGCGATCAGGGCTGGAGCCACTGTGTTGATCGCGGTCATGTATGGATAGTTCCATGGTGCAATCACAAGAATGACGCCGTGCGGTTCCTTCTCGATGCGGCGTTCGAAGTTGTCGCTCTCTTCCGCGATGATCGGCTTCAGGCTTTCTTCCGCGATCTTTGCCATGTATGAGGCGCGCTCGTTAAAGCCGCCGAACTCGCCGCCATAACGAACCGGACGGCCCATCATCTTTGCAAGTTCCGGAACGATTTCGTCGTTCTGTTCACCAATCTTAGCAACGCCAGCCATCACCAACTTGATGCGCTCTTCGAGTGGGCGTGCTGCCCACTCTTTCTGCGCCCTCTTGGCACTGGCAATGACGGCTTCTGCTTCTTTCTGGCTTGCCACCGGACGTTCTGCAAACACAGAACCATCTACCGGCGAAATACATTTTAGTGTTTTTGTCATGGTCAACTCATCATTCACAGCAATTGCTGTTCACATCAATGCCTGTTGAAGCGGCGCACGAAAAACGCGAAAGCGTTTCACGATAAATGCGAAAACAAGGTTACACAAACCCTGGACAAGGGTTAAAGATTGCCTGGTCACAACTGAACCAAGCAACATAAATACCAAAGCTTAACATCATCACTTACGCAGAAACTGCTCCAGCAAATAGCGCCCCTCAAACTGCCAATGCGACAGGCGTCCTGTATGTCCCATAACCAGCAAGCCCATACACTGAGCAATGGAGCCCGCAGTCCATTCCTTTGCTCGATCACCAAACTCAGCAGCAGCACTGCATTCAATCACACGAACGGTTGCACCAACCTGGCGATTGAGCACGGCATCGAGCTCACGGCCCAGACCAACCGGCTTGAGACCGTTGAACAGATATAGGCCAAGTGCGAGGTCATCTGGGCGGCTGTCATAAAAGTCAAAGAAAGCAAGTACTCCGGCAGAGGCAGACTGCGCCGGAGATGCAGCACCCTCGATTGCTTCAGTCACCGCATGATGAAGCTGTTCAAGCGTTTCTTGCAGGACGGCACAATAGAGCTCTTCTTTGCCATGAAAGTAAGGATAGATGGCTCCCGTCGTACAACCCGCAGCGCGGGCGATGGAGCGCATTGAAGCTCCATCAAGTCCATCTTGCGAAAACACATCACGGGCTGCTTTGATAATGAGAGAACGGCGAGCTTCACGCAAATGCTCAGCCCGCTTCTGCCGTGCCTCAGCTTCTGCATCTTCCTGATGATTTAAGTTGGCCATAGTCACTTACATTATAAAGGAGCAGTTATTGGTCTGTATTGCGGTCCAATCAAAGGTACCTTGATCACGCTCACGAACAGCCTGCTTCCAGGAGACATTTTCTGCACGCTTCTTGAAGTTCATCCCTTCCGGGCTATGGCGAGTAATACCATCAAACAGCGTGGCAATCATTTGTGTCTGATAAAGCCCCATGGACTCGATCGCTTGATTGATCATGAGTTTTTGCATCATCAACTGGTTTACTGGAATGCCTGCCATGCGCTCGGCCAGTCTTTGGACTTCTGCGTCAAGCTGATCAGCTGGCACTGCCTTGTGAACCGAGACCGATGCGCTCAGCCTCTCGGCCATCAATCTTGTCACCTGTTAGCAGCATACGCTTCGCACGTTCAGCACCAAGCCGATACACCCACGTCGCAGTCCGTTGGGCGCCCCGAACACGCACTGGCATGTAGCTGAAGCGACGAAACGCGAAAGCGCGGCCACGATAAATGCGGCTCACCAAGACTCGCTGTCTAGTTGGTTAATATTGGCTGCATAACTGAACGAAATACATATCCCCCTGGCAAAAAACGGTTTCAAAAAAAAAAAAAAAAAAAAAAAAAATGGCCACGGTGAACCAATCCGCCTGATGCTGGATATGGACGAGACGCAGGAAATCGTCAGTGCCTTTGTACACGATCCAGAACGCAAACTCCTCATGTCCACCGACGGAGCCTATGGTTTTGTCGTTCAGGAAAAGGACGTGATTGCCAACACCCGCAAAGGGAAGCAGGTCCTCAACGTAACAGCTCCTGCAAAAGCTGTACTATGCGTACCGGCTATTGGAGACTATGTCGCGGTCATCGGCCACAACAGAAAACTCCTCACCTTCCCGCTTGCACAAATCGCAGTCATGACACGCGGTCGCGGTGTGCGCCTTCAGCGCTACAGAGATGGTGGCATTTCCGATATCAAGACCTTCGATTCCGAAGAAGGCCTGACCTGGACAGATGCTTCTGGGCGCATCTTCAAGCGCACCCTGGAAGAAATGCAGGACTGGCGCGGAGACCGTGGCCAGGCCGGACGCCTGCCACCAAACGGCTTCCCACGAACCAACAAATTCGATGGAAACTCAACAGGTTAACGCGAAATTCGGAATCAAACTCTTCGCAGTTTCACAACCACCTACAAAAACAGAGCCTAAATGGCTCTGTTTTTCATTTCAGGTGAATCATAGTCTCAGCAACGCTGGCTAAGTGACTTTAAACGCAGGCGATCTGAACGGCAGCAGCGCACAAAACAGCGTATCGACATAGGTGGAAGTGCGCGTCAAACGCCCGCCGGTCAAAAGACCAACAGCTCCTGCCTTCTGCTTGATGTTCTCCGTGCCGTAGATCTCATCAATCGCATGCCCCAGCTCTACACCAGAGCGCACCAATTGCATCACTTTATCTGGCAGCGGAAGCAGCATGGAGCGGCTTGCAGAGACCTGCCCTTCGCGGGAGATCACAACCATCCAGGCAAAGGTGTAGGCAATGCCGTGCAGCTCACAGATGCCGCCTTCCAACCCAACACCAAAGTCCGCATCGGCCTCTGCTTCCAACGCATTTTCCGCACGCTGAACAGCACCCTGACGCGTCTCCTCATCACTCATCGGCTGGTCAGCAACGCCAGATGGCACACTGGCCGAAACCAGATCAATCTCATCTGCAGGGAACTGAGCCCTGAACGCCTCAAGCGTCGCATTCACCTTGACCGGATTTTGAGAGGCAACAACAACTTTCATTAAAACACTCCAGAACAATCAGAGTTCTCTGGCCTACACTTTGAGCAATCAGAAACAGACCGCAACACACGCACATGCAAGGGCAAAATCACACCTGACCTATCTCACTGACGCTCCATTTCGCTTGCCTGATCATCAAACGGAGCTTCGAGGTCGCTCCGCGTGAAAACGGGATAAACAGGCAGCTCAGGAGCAGCTTGGATTGCCGGAGCCCCTTCACCGCGCCAGATAGCACAAATAACGGCCCGAACATCTGCCCCCTCTTGCTTAGCTAACTGCAATGCATCAGCAACCGCCCCACCAGTTGAGATGACATCTTCAATGAAGACGACCTTTCGCCCAGCCAAATCCTGACCCTCGATCGCACGGCATGTACCGTAAGATTTAGGCTCTTTTCGAACAAACGCTGCAGGAAGACCAGTTTGCAGAGACAACGCAGTAACAAGTGGGACACCGCCAAGCTCAAGGCCAGCGATGATTTCCGTCTCAGCCGGAAGCAACGCACTCATGGCTTGTGCGAGTGGTCGTAATATGTGGGGAAGTCCTTCGAAGCTGTACTTATCGAAGTAACGATCAGAAACCTGCCCGGAACGAAGTACAAACTCACCTTCGAGTGTTGCAACTTCCGCAATTTGCCGCGCGAGATCGGGCAACAACAACTTCGGTTCACTAGACATCCGCTCCACCTCCAAGTTCAGTTGCCCCTTCTTAAAAGGAATGCAACTTTCCGGCAAGTTTTCGCAGCAGTCTTAATTGAGCAGATGTAAGGAAAGGAGCTGGAGCATCACCAGCAAAACTTGAGATGCTCTAGCCGTTTTTCAGCAGACGTTGCTTTTCGCGGTTCCAGTCCCGCGTCTTTTCAGTCTGGCGTTTATCGTGGGCTTTTTTACCCCGAGCCAGCGCAACTTCCATTTTCGCCCGTCCATCTTCATTGAAGTAGATCTTCAATGGCACAATGGTCTTGCCTTCCTTCTGAACAGCAGCAAACAGCTTGTTCAGTTCCCGGCGATGCATCAGCAGTTTACGTGGACGGCGAGGCTCGTGGTTAAACCGGTTGCCCTGCGTGTATTCAGGGATGTAGATGTTGTAGACCATCATCTCACCCTGATATTCAGCGGCATAGCTTTCGGCGATGTTGCTTTTGCCTTGGCGAAGAGACTTAACTTCAGTCCCCTTCAGCTCAATGCCAGCCTCAAACACATCTTCAATTTCGTAGTTAAAACGGGCCTTCCGGTTATCCGCAACAACCTTGCGCCCGGGAACGCCACCTTTTTTGGCAGCCATTTCTTTTCCTTATTTCACTCAATAAAAGCCTCCGCGCACACTCCTATAAGGTGCGCGGAGCAATAGCTTAGTTGATCAGGCCTGCATGAACCATAGCCTTGCGAATGCTATCCTGAGTTTCTTCAGTCACCTGAACCAGTGGCAAGCGCAGCTCGTTCTCCATTTTACCAAGCAGAGACAGAGCGTACTTTGGACCAGCTGGGTTCGGCTCAATGAAGAGAGCCTGATGCAGCGGCGCAAGACGGTCCTGAATGGACAACGCAGTCGCGTAGTCACCCGCCAGGCAAGCTTCCTGGAACTGAGAGCACAATGCAGGAGCAATGTTCGCAGTCACAGAGATGCAGCCATTACCGCCATGAGCGTTAAAGCCAAGCGCCGTGATGTCTTCACCAGAAAGCTGGATGAAGTCCTTACCACACAGATGGCGCTGTTCAGATGCACGTGCAAGGTTCGCCGTCGCATCTTTCACACCAACAATATTGTCCACTTCATGGAACAACTCAGCCATGGTCTGGCTTTCCATATCAATAATGGAACGACCTGGAATATTGTAAATGAAGATCGGCAGATCTACAGACGCAGCAATCGCCTTAAAATGCGCCTTCAAACCAGCCTGATTTGGCTTGTTGTAGTATGGCGTAACAGACAAAATCGCATCCGCGCCCACTTCCTGAGCGTGCTGCGCAAACTCAATTGCCTCAACCGGGTTGTTAGAGCCAGCGCCTGCCATGACAGGAACGCGGCCTGCAGAAACCTCAACTGCCATCTGGATGACACGCTTGTGCTCATCAAAAGAAAGTGTTGGGCTTTCACCGGTTGTTCCCACGGGCACCAACCCGTGGGTGCCCTGTTTTATCTGCCAATCCACGAATTCCCGGAAGGCCTTCTCATCCACTTTGCCATCCTTGAAAGGTGTGACAAGTGCTGGAATTGATCCTCTAAACATCTCAGGTTCCTCGTTGGATTACATATATACAGAGCAAAATTTGCCAGTGCCCTCAAAGGGGTGGCATACAATAATGTGATCTAGCCTATCTCGGCAACATCACCAAGAGTTTCTCTTATAAGATTTGGGAATTTTTTTGTGCTCATATTTAGGCCAGTTTCACAGGTGAGTATTACGGGCCCTTCGGCAAAACATTAAACAGATATTTACCCTGTTTGTGGCAAGCAGAATGAGGGACTTTTTGGGAATTAAACCGTCCGGTGCGTTTTTGCCGGATTAACAGCACTCAGGTGAGACGGGCCGACGAGTAGTATGCGTATCCGTGAGTTTCTTTTAGTATCGACACGTGTTAGTGCGATTGCCATTGCCACGACATTTTCCGCATCGGCATTTTCTGCTGTATCCTCTTTGAATCACAGCGTAATTCCAGCTCCGAACCCTGCAAAGGTTGTGCGCACCGCCGCCCTGAGCACGCAGCATGCTGCTGTGCAAAGCGGATCACGTGCCGCCACGCCGCGCTCCAAGCCACCCGTGATCGGCAAGGGCTATGCAGGCGGAACGAACAACACTCAACTGTCCAGTTATGCCCCGGCAGCACCTGCTGCCGATGGCCCGACACAAGTTTCAGGCCGCCCATCCAGCCCGCAAAATGCGCTGGAAGCGACCGCCGCGCTGACAAGTTCTTATCCACAGGGATTGAGCACAGCTCAAGCAACAGGGTCCGTTGAACCACTCAAAACAGTGCTCCAGCACGTCAAAGCCGGACGTCTGAATGAAGCACTGCGCGCCCGCAATGCATTGCCGAACAATCTTGACCGCCGTCTGGCAGATTGGTTCATCATGCTGCGCGGTGGCCCGCAAACCCCCGTCACTCACATCGCTCAGTTCGCAGCAGACGCCCCGCATTGGCCAACAGCCAAAGTCGTGCGCGCGCGCGGTGAAGCCGCCCTCGCCGCATCCACTCTGACACCGGATCAGATCATCGCGGCATTCGGCTCTACTGTGCCCGAAACCAATGACGGCAAACTGGCGCTCGCAAAAGCACATCTGGCCAAAGGCAACCGCAATGAAGCTGCCAAACTCATTCGCCCGCTTTGGCAAACCACAGCTTTTGAAACGGAAGACGAAGCCGCCATCCGCAAGGCATTTGGCAGCCTCCTTCGCCAGAAAGATCACCGCCTGAGAGCAGAAATGCTCCTGTATCGCGACAGAGCAAAAGGCGCTGAACGCCTGCTTTCAGAGCTCTCCCGCGATGAACAGACATATATAAAGGCACGCATCGCCAGCATCCGCAAAAACGGCAATGCACTCAGCAAGTTAAAGAGCGTATCCGCGCTCTATGAAATCAGACAGCAACTACCAGTTTGCGCTGATCCAGCACTACCGCTTGCAAGGTGACTACAACACCGCTGCCAAGCTTATGGAAGCAGCTCCAACCGACCCAAAGGTGCTGCTGAAGGGCGACAGCTGGTGGAAGCAACGCCGCGACATTTCTCGTGAGATGATCGAGGCCGGACAGCCACGCCGCGCCTACAACATCGCCGCCAATCACGCTGCAGAATCTCCGGGCATGATTGTTGAGGCCGAGTTCCACGCCGGTTGGTTCGCACTACGCTATGTCGGCGATCCACGCCTTGCAGAACCTCACTTCATACGCATCGCGAAACTGGGCAAAACCTCCCAGACGCTTTCCCGTGCCTATTACTGGCTGGGCCGCACCCGCGAAGCACTGAAGGATACAGAAGGCGCTATCTCCTACTACCAGCAGGCAGGCGCTTTTCAGACCTCCTATTACGGACAGCTGGCCCTCGCCAAGCTCGGCATCAACCAAATGCCACTGGCATCCCTGCCGGAAGTGACATCAGCAGACCGGACCGCATTCAACAGCAACGAACTCGTTCAGGCGATCAAACGACTGGACGAGGCTGGACTGCACAATGATACACTGTTGTTTTATACACACCTGGCGCGCACCCTGCCGACCAACGGACAAATCCGACTCCTCACAGAGCTTGCAGAGTCCCGGGGCGTCTATCAGTGGGCCACCATGGTTGGTCGTCTGGCGCAGGCTGAACGCGTGGAAGCTGCACCACTGGCTTACCCAACCAACGCAATTCCGCGCAAAACGCGCATCACAAAAGGTGTAGAAAAACCAGTCGTTTACGCGATCGCTCGACAAGAGAGCTCATTTAACCCAAAAGCGCGCAGCAGTGCAGGTGCATTGGGATTACTTCAGCTCATGCCGGGGACAGCACGCGACACCGCACGCAATCTCGGCGTCTCCTACAAGAAGTCTCGCCTGACCTCTGACCCAGCCTACAACGCCACACTCGGCGCTGCATTCCTGGGTGAACTGGTAGAAGAATTTGGCGGCTCCTACATCCTCACCTTTGCAGCCTACAACGCTGGCAAAAACAAGGTGAAGGAGTGGATTGAACGCTTCGGCGATCCTCGCGATCCAAAGGTCGACCCAATTGATTGGGTTGAATCAATCCCTTATGGCGAAACACGAAATTATGTTCAGCGTATTACAGAAAACCTGCAGGTCTATCGCTACAAGCTTGAAAACAAGCCCCTGACCATCACGCAGGATCTTACACGCGGGTACTGATCGCTTTCTTAAGCATTAATTTTTCAAAGAAGCCCGGCAATCATGTCGGGCTTCTTTGCATCTGAAACCGAACATCAACCTTTACCAAGCGAATGCCAGCCCTACTCTCAACTTTGACAAGACAGGTGAACAAACCTGCCCTATGGTGAGGATAACCACCCAGCGAGTCATCAGGCACCTGTTACAAAGCGTAGTCACGACAAGCGCCTGAACAACACTTTTGAGCAACAGTCAGAAGCCGGGAAACAAACCGGACCGCTCTGCTTTCGCTGGAAACGCAGAAGCATTTCGGGAGGATTTTATGCTTCAAGCCTCTGATTACATTGATGTTGATCTTCAAAACCTGACAGGCACAACCCGCTTCACCTGGAAAGCCAGCGACGGCCTCACGCTCTCCGCAAACATCTGGGAACCGGACAATCCCCGCGACCCAACCGTCCTCTGCCTGCCCGGCCTCACAAGAAACACGAGAGATTTCTTCCACTTAGCAAATTTCCTGAAAGAAAACGGCCTGCGCGTTATCGCCATGGATTACCGCGGCCGCGGCCATTCAGACCACTCTGAAGACTACGAGAGCTACAGCCTTGAGCAGGAAGCAGACGACATCGACCGCGGCATTGAAGCACTCGGCCTCACCAAGTTTGCCCTGGTCGGAACCTCCCGCGGCGGCCTTCATTCCTTCTCTATGGCACAGCGCCATCCAGAGCGCCTTTTGTCAGTCATTATCAACGATATAGGCCCTATCATCGAACCACCTGCACTTGATGATATTGTCACCGCTGTCGGCACAGTCATGTCACAACCAAGCATGAAAATCGCAGCAGAACGCCTGGCCTCCATACACGGCACAACCTTCACCACCATGTCTGACGCAGACTGGATAACCTTTGCCAATCAATTATATACCCCCTTTTCAGAGGGCGTAACACTTCGCTACGACAAACGCTTGGGCGATACCATCCGCGGAGAACACAAAGCCGCTCCGGAAGAAGACCTCTGGCCTTCCTTCAACGCCATGAAGCCCATTCCACACCTCCTGCTCCACGGTGAAAACTCACGCCTTCTTTCAACAAACACCGTCGAAAAGATGCAACAACAGCATGAAAACATGGAACTTTTGACAGTACCAAATCAGGGCCATGCGCCACTGCTGTGGGACAATCTCAGTCAGGATCGCATCCTGAGCTTCATTCTACAGCACGCATAAACACAAAAAAGAGGAGTTGGATCGTGCAATCCAACTCCCAAGTTCTTCAAGAAACTCTGTATTTTAGAAAGTCGTCTGGACCCTGAAGAGCGCACTCGCCTCATCAAAATCCTTCTCATCATCAGGAGACGTTCTGGAGTACCCAAGATCCACGCCCATCTCCATGCCAGCAACCGGTGACCAAACCAAATCCCAATCCAACGCAAACCGATCAAAGTCCGGAAGCGCCGCGCCAGTTGGCGTATCAACCACCGCATAGCTTGCATCAAAATCAGTTCTCACTTCCGGTGTCACATAGTGCGTAAACCCACCAGAGAAGGACAGCGCCTCAGTCTTCCGTGTATCTCCATTGATGTAATAGGCGTCAAAAACCTCATCATCATCAATGCCTACGTAAGAAACAGCACCATTTGCATACTGGAACTGCAAAGCCATAGCGTCCTGACCACCCAGTTGCGGTAGGTTAATAATAGCCCCCGCCCCCATGGCCCATCCAATATCGCCGGGAACATATGCAGCTTCTGGACGTATATTCGTTACAGCAGCTGCAAGCTTGGCACTGCCCCAATCCCCATCCATCCGAAACGCAGCAATCGCATCCGGCGCTTTGTTACCAGCCTTACCATTCTCGCTGGCGACACCCGTAAACACGCCGTGTGCCCGATAAACCGGGTCTTCGATGGAAACGGTCACAGACACACCACCATCAAACACTTCGGTATAAGCCGCAGCCCATGAGTTGGTATCAGACCAGTCCCGATGCACCGCCCCAAACGTTGCACCAGTAAAGAAGTCAAACAGAGATCCCGTCCGGCCGATCGTGAAACCACCGAACTGAATGTACGCCTTGTTCAAATCCATTTCCGGAGACTCTCCATACCGTTCAGTATCGGAGTCCACGGTGGCGCGTAGCTCTGAAAACGTACGAACAAAGCCAAACTCGGTCTCGGATCGCGCATCCATACGGATGTAAGACCGTGCCCGGAAGCGCATAGAGTTCAGATCACGCCCCTTAGGACCATCATCAACCACCCCACCCCAGTTATTGGGCTTTTTCGGGAACCGACGATACTGCGCATCCGTCCGCACGCGCCCACTCAACCGCAGGCATGTTTGTGTTCCTGGGATAAAGAAAAAGCCCTCTCCGTAAGCATCACAAACCTGAACATAGTCCAGCGGCTCCACCAGATTGAGTGGCTCAGGCTCAGCTTCAAAAACAGGTTTAGGCAAGTCGGTTGCCTGTGCTGCTACTCCGAATGACAGCAAGACCGGCAGGAATATTAGCTTCTTCGTCATGGTATCGAACCTCCATCCGTCACTCGGAGTAGTCGAACACCCACAAATGCGCCGCTATTAATCGGCTGCAATGACTACCCCTGTGCAACTAGACAATTACGCCAAGGTTCAATTTTCGCAATTACTACGGATTGGGCAGGATTTTCTCACCCAATCGAAACGAGCAAAGGATTTAACTGAGCAAAATAGTGCGGATTAAGAGATCACCCAATCGGATTACTCATTGAGAACTTAAGTACCACGCACAAATGGGAAAGCCCGACGGGTTGGAACCGCCGGGCCTGAGAGACTGATTGAAAGATCAGGATATATGAACTTCAACCAGATATAGATTAGAAGGTTTTGACCAAAACCAAAACTCATAAAATCTTGAAGTAGTACCTTCCTATACCCCCTGCACATGCAAGTCTGTGGCAGGTATCACATCAAGGCTTTATAAAAACGGTCCCGGCGACACCGCCGCCGAGACCCTCAATCTAAGAGATCTTAGAAGGAGTACTGAACGCGAGTGGAGATTTTTGCCAGCTCACCGTCTTCAGAGTCACGTGCAAGACCACCGTCAACAACGAACTTCAGGCCAGCAACTGGAGCGTAAACTACAGAAGCGTTTACAGTAGTTACGTTAGCGTCGAAGCCAGATACGTCAATTGAAGTGTAAGATGCATCAAGAGCTGCAGTTACTTTGTCAGACAGACCAAACTCTGCACCAGCTACGAGATTGTAGCCAGTTGCACCAAGTACGTCTGTGAACTGAGTAAACTCACGGTTACCACCGATGTAAGACAGAGCAGAGTCTAGCATAAGCAGCACCGAAGCCAACTTTTACGCTGTCTGTTACGTCTGCCTCAACCTGACCAGCAACTGCGAAGCCGTAGTCGTCGTTGCTGTAAGCGTGCGCTGCAGCAAATGCGGATGCAGAGAACATACCCTGTGTGTAGGACAGGCCAGCTTCAAAGTTAGCATCTTTGGATGCGCCGCCATATGCGTTGGAGTCCAAGATACCGAAGGAAGCGGTCAGGCCGTTACCGAGGTCTGCTGTTGCAGAGATCTGAAGTGCATCTTCACCACCAGCAACTGGACCAACAGTACCGATTTCGGAGTAACCACCAAATGGGTCAAATACACCACCGGTACGACCGATCAGAACAGAAACGTTGTCGAAGCCGAGCTGAACGTACGCGCTACCTGTACCAACTTCACTGGTGTTGTCGTCGTTCCAAGTGCCTGTCAACTCAGTGTAAGTTTTGATGGAAGCGAACTCAGTGTCAGTCATGGACTCGAGGTAGATGTAACCACGAGCATATGCAGAATATGCATTTTTAGCTGCAGAATAATCTTTAGTCAGATCATGAGAAGTGTAGTTGGTGCGGATGCGGCCATGTACGCGGATGCAGGTGTCCTGACCAGGCAGCTGGAAGTAGCCAGCGCCGAATGCGTCACATGCCTGTACGTAGTTTACTGGCTCAGCAACTACTGGAAGGTCAGCAGCGATTGCTGGAGTTGCAGCTGCTGCAGCTGCTGCTGCGATAGCGAGTTTCTTGAAGTTCATCACAAGCTTCCCATAAATTAGGATTTTAAACTTTATTTAAAACAGATCATCAAACCGCAATTCAGGTGCGAGCACCGTCATCAAACGCGTCTGAACTGTCCCCTTGAACCTTCCGCCTCAATTCAAGCGCCTACTTGAAGAGAAAGCCCCCTGAAGGTTCGTGAGGAGAAGTTACAATATTCGCAGTTTTAGGCAAGCCCACTCCAGTATTGATATTGCCTATTTCTACTTGTCAATTTTTGCATGTGTCTTTTTGACAACACGATAATTAGGCAAGTCCAATAATCTCTCGCTGCAATATGAAAGCCCGAATCCTTGATAAACCGATATATATGAGCGACTACCTCATAAAAGGCATTGAATATTCTTCTTTTTTATCAAATAATTAGCGCATGAAAGATACACAGCAACACTCTCAGCAGTGATAAGTTAAATCACCACCTCAAATGCAACTGTTTATGCAGTACTGAGAAAACAATCAGTGTGAATAAAGACTTCGTAGAATTGGGCAATTCTTGTAGATACCGTCGAGTGGAAGTGAGCTTGATTAACTCGACAACTCTTACAAGTACTCTATTAGAGAGTGCTTCCGGGCCGAGGATCAGGCAAGTCTGCTAAGATGTTCGGTTAAATCAGAAACATAGGCATTAAAGACTGCGCGGTGTGCCCAGACAACGAAACATCTGCATCCCATAACGCTGAAATACAACTCATCTCCACACTCATGAGCAAGATAAAATTACACCCCAAAAGTCAGCGCCTTTGCGCTAACCGTCTTTACTACCTTCCCGAGTTCATTAGACACAAAAAAGCCCCGGTAACCGCAGTTACCGGGGCTTTTCGAAACTAGATGGCTAGCTTGAGCCATCAAATTTTTACATCAAATTAGAAGGTGTACTGTACGCGAGCGCCAACCTTGATTTCATCATCCTGATCGTCACCATCAACTTCTGTATCCGCCCAACCTGCTGCGAGAGCAAGGCCAAGACCAGCTACTGGTGAGTATACTACAGATGCATTCACGCTATAATCAACAACGTCTGTATCAGTAGAGATTTGCTCAATATCAAGGTATGCAAGATCAAGCTGTGCAGAAACTTTTTCAGTCAGTGCAGTCTCGATACCTGCAGAAAGGTTGTAACCTTTAACATCTTCGCTAGCAGCATCATCAGTGCTCACACCGATGTAGGTACCAGCTTCGTTTGCATACTGAGCCTGGAAGGTGAATTCTGTACCTTCTTTAACCATGTCAAGATTAACAACAGCAGTTGCACCGATCGCATAACCGAAGCCGTCGTCGTCAGCTTTGTTGTGTGCAGCACCAGCAAGCTGGAAAGAACCCCAACCTTGAGCAACTTTCAGTGCACCAACGAAGTCTACTGCATCTGCTTCACCACCACGGTAGTTGGAATCTTCGATAGAAACAGTTGCAGTTACACCGTTACCGAGATCACCTGTGAAAGAAGCCTGCAGAGTAGCAGTATCAGACCACCAACCACCGACAGGGCCAATCCATGTGTAACCGGTAAAGCCATCGAATGCAGAACCTTCACGACCAAACAGGAATGAACCGTAGTCCGCACCCAACTGAATCCATGCGTCATTCACACGAGTTCTGACGGCTATCACCACCATCCTGTGTCCAACGAGTTTCCAGCTCAGTATAAGTTTTGATTGTGCCGAAATCAGTAGAAGTCATAGAGTTGAAGTAGATGTAACCACGTACATATGCTTCATAGTCATCGTCATCCAGATCCTGATTCAGGTCGTGGGAAACGTACTGCGCACGGATACGACCGCCGAGTTTGATGCAGGTGTCTTTGCCTGGCAGCTGGAAGTAACCAGCGCCGAATGCGTCACATGCTTTAACGTAGTTTACTGGCTCAGCAGCGAGTGGCAGATCTGCAGCCTGTACAGAAGTTGCAGCTGCAGCAGCTGCTGCAGCGAGTGCAAGAGTTTTAACGTTCATAATCCTGACCTTCCAATGTCTCTCAATAGAAAGAAGAAATTGGCGTGACCTGTTTGGAGCAGCTCACATTTCCTCTTTTCCCAGCGACACGAGAACCAGAAAGGCTCGCCCAAAATTTGGCAAAGCAATCAATCGGCTCGACCGCGTCGATGGACATATTGATGCCTGACGAGATGGAAGATCGCAATATCAACCTATTAGTTTGAAAGGGGAGAAACATCACCACGTGAAAGTAGTGTGTTTTTTTTGACACAACGGCTTTTGGGAAGACGCAATCCGCTCAAATAATGCGGGCCAACTCTTAGTTATTCAAATATTGGCCAACCATTTGAATTTATATGGATATTACCCTTCGCAAGCGAGGGGGTTTATGAGTTCTAGCTATTAAAATTATACAATCCCAAAGAGCCGTTGCAAAAAATCGCGCACTGGGGATTAAAATACCGACTAAAATTTAACAAGCAAATTCGAAAGAGAAATAGGCAAGAGCATTCACTAACCAACCTCAACAAACAGAGGAACCCGGTGGTTTTGGACACCACCGGGAATGAGAGTCATTGGAAAATCAGGATTATTGAAAGTCCAATGGAGGTCTAAGGCTTAAGTCAGCCTTAGAAAGAACGCTCTACGCGGAAGTTCAGTGTTGCAGCATCTTCCTTTGAAGAACCATCTTCGTCTTTCTGCTTCCAGCCAGCGCCAGCAGAGAACAGAAGACCGGAAACCGGACGGTATTCAAGAGTACCCGCTACTACAACTTCGTTGAAGTCTGCGAGGATTGCTTCGTCGCCAGATTCTACGTCGAGGTATGAGCCTTCAAGACCGGAAGACAGTTCGGAAGTCCAGTGGTGCTTATAACCAGCAACAACAGACCATGCTTTGTTAGCTTCAAGGTTGTCGCCATCCAGAACTGCATCAACAGTATCGTCAGCACCAACGTAAGCCATAGCGCCTTTTGCGTAAGCAGCCTGGAAGTTGATGGTGTCACCTGGAGCAATCATGTCAAGATTGAAGCCAAAGCCACCAGCTACGCCATAACCAACTTCAGATGAATTTGCAGCTTCTGCGTCAAGCTTGGTTACAGCACCAGACACGCCTGCCCAGCCCCAACCTTGGGTAAGAAGTGCTTTAGCAACGAATGTTGGAATGGTGTTGCCAGCTTTGCTGATTACACGATCACCTTCGGAGTCTACAGTACCAGTGTCCGCACCGTGCTCACGGTCAGCGTTGTCTTCAATAGAAGCGGCAAGTGTCAGGCCGTTTGCAAGTGCGTGGGTGTAGGATGCCTGCCAAACGGTGTCATCAGCCATGTGACGATCAAAGACGTTAGAGGACAGGTCACCGGTCCACAGATCGAATGCGGAAGTTGCACGACCGAAGGTGAAACCGCCGATCTGAACGTAACCTTTGTCCAGCTTAACGCCTTCATTGCCGCGCTTGTCAGAGTCAGAAGTGTACTGGAAATCCATGTAAGTACGGATCAGGCCCAGTTCAGACTGAGTGCGGGTGTCAACGCGCAGGTTGGCACGGGAGCGGAAGTTGTGGTTGTTCTTGTCATTACCGAAATCTTCGTCTTCGGTCAGGTTGTTGATTTTTGCTTCAACACGGATACGCCCGCCGATTTTGATTGCAGTTTCAGTGCCAGGCAGAACGAAGAAGCCTGCGCCGTATGCGTCGTTGATACGTACGTAGTCTACTGGCGCGATGTCAGCTGGAAGATCAGCCGCCTGAGCGGAAGTTGCAGCAGCTGCAGCAGCTGCTGCGATTGCGATAGCCTTAAAGTTCATAATTCTAACTTTCTTTAAAACCAGAGCAGCTCGACCCTATGTCGATCCCTGACTACTCTGGCTCCCCACTTGCGCTTGCCGGTCAAATCAATGTTTGAAACAGTGATTTTCTCAGCGGGCACCGTCATGTGTGCCCCGCGCTGTTCACAACATCAATATTTGTGATCTTTCGATTTTAATCAATCATTCAAATAGAGTTTGAATTTCGTGAAGTAGCAATGTGACACAATTAACACACTAAAAATGAAGGGATATATTGCGATTTAGCATCACCTCAGAGCGTCCTCAAAGAGAAACTGAAGCAACTCGCGAGTAAATAAACATCATATTTTGTGATACTAAGAATTCACCTAGCCATCCAAATCATACGGGCTACAACCCGAGCACATTCGCGCTATACATCTATATTTTCTGCAATAAAATTCAGTGAACCAAGCTTAGAAATACATACCTAAACACGAAACCCGAGATCGAACACATCACACACGCATTATAACATATTAATATAAATATTTTTGATGAATAACATAACACCAAATACACCAAATCTATAAAATGTAACAATATCAAATAGTTAAAGCATAAATTCACTTCAAATCCGCACATCCAAACCTAAATGCACTTTTTGACAAGTACTGTGCGCGATGTGGACAAGCCAACTCACAACCCGTTTCTCCGGATAAAACGCACCTCAAAACAGCGCTCAACACAAAAGGGCAGCCACTTGCGTGACTGCCTTCTTCAATCAAAGCCGTGTTTGAGACTTAGGCTTGTCCCTCAATCAGCTTCCTGCGCAACCATCCCGAGAGCTGATCCATCAGCATAACGACGACAATAATGAGGAAGATGAGGTAGAGCGTGTTCTCCCAATCCTGCCGGGTGCGCATTGTCTCAATCAGCTTGAGACCAATACCCCCTGCTCCCAGAGCCCCAATCACAGTCGCGCTGCGTGTATTACTCTCCAGATAGTAAAGCATCTGAGAAATGAAGAGCGGTAGAATTTGCGGAAACAGTCCGAACCGATATTTCTGAACCGGAGAAGCCCCCGTTGCCTGAACACCTTCAGCCTGCTTCTTATCCGCATTCTCGATCGCCTCAGAGAACAGCTTACCGAATGTCCCCGTATCCGTGAAGAAGATCGCAAAGATACCGGAGAGAGGCCCCAAGCCAAACGCGCGGATAAAGATCAGCGACCAGATCAGCATGTCGACCCCACGTAGAAAATCGAAGAACCGCCGTACACCAGTCCGCGCCAACCTGACCGGGTTCACATTCGCCGCAGCAGCAAACGCCAGAGGCAAAGCCAGAATGCCGGCAATCAGTGTCCCAACCACAGCCATGATCAATGTCTGCAGCAAAGCGAAATAGACTTCGCCGTGCTGCCACTCACTGTTTGTCCAAAATTCGTTGAACATAAAGCGCAGGTTGGAAACATCCGGATCAATCCTGTCAGATGAGAATGCCAGCGAAAGCAGCTCCCCCGGGCTCAGCCCATTCAGCTTACTGTCGAAGTCGAACCAGAAGTTCTCCCAGCCCACAAAGTAGCGATGTACCTCAACCTTGCTCTTCGTCAGCCAGATACGGGTGTATAAAGAAGGACGCGCATTCACTTGCGTCTTAGAAACCTTAAGCCAGTCAGCCTCCGCACCAGATACAAACTGCGGCGCGCCCTCTCCAACCTTGAACACAAAGTCCTGCTCATAAGATGGATGGGCATAGGTCACCACTCCATCACTAAAGCGCAACACCCCATCACCGCCAAGATCAATGGTGGTTTGACCGCCATACTGCGCAATCCAGTTTGGCTGCTCTTTATATATAGAGCGTCGATTGCCCTCCAGACTCACAACAAAGCCCTGATCCGCTTTCTTGAACTGATACTTCGCGTGCACTTTGTGAGCATAGGCATCCAGAGCAAACAATTGCGCCATATCCCCCCGTGCCTTTTCAATCACACCAGGAACGCCAAAGGCAAAGAAGCAAATCACGAGATAGACGACACCAAGTAGAAAAAGCCCCGGCCCTAACAGTCGCTTTCTCCATCCCTGCTCAATGATACCCGGATAGAGGGTATCCAACCGCTGCGCATCATCGGAAAGCGCGGCATCTGATAAACGAACATCTGTCATAGCGCGCTCCCTCAAACCTGACCTGTCTGACCAATCAGCTTCTGCCGCATCCACCCACTCAGGTAATCAATGGATGTGATAGAAATGACCAGCATGAAGATAATGACGAGAATGTCGGCACCGTAGTTCCAATCCACCACCATCTTTAGCTCCGCTCCTAGGCCACCTGCCCCTACAAAGCCGAGGATGGCCGAGGCGCGCACATTCACCTCCAGGCGAAGCAGCCCATAAGAAAGAAAGTTCGGCAGCACCTGAGGCAGAATGCCAAAGCGGATTTGCTCCAGCCAGTTGCCCCCTACACTGCGGATCCCCTCAACAGCCTTCAGGTCACAGTTCTCATTCACCTCAGAAAACTGTTTGGCCAAGGCTCCAATCGTGTGCGTGGTCACTGCAATCACAGCAGCAACCGGGCTCGGCCCAAAGATCAGCACCAGCAAAAGCGCAATTACGATTTCAGGAAACGCACGGAAGATATCCATCACGCGGCGCATGGCACCAACAACAAACCGGTTGCTCACCAGATTACGGCTGGCAACGAAACTCAACGCTCCACCAAGAAAGAAAGCAAGAAGCGTGGAGACCAGTGCAATGTTCACTGTCTCCAGAAGATAAGGGAGGTATTGAAGCACAAGCCCGAAGAGACCAACCAATCCCTTTTCATAGGCCCCAACGAAAAGCTCTGCCGGATAATCAAAGAACTTATCCAGCCCGGCCCAAAAACCACCGGAGTTCGCCTCATCGGCAATGTACAAGCCGCCGAAAATACTCAAAGCACAAAGCCCGAGCAATGATATTGTATAAAGAGTACGGCGCCGGGCAACTCGCTCATAGGCCTGAGAGATCTCGGCCAGACGGGAAGCTTCGGCAAGCGCCAGATGAGCGGCCACTTCAACATCCTCCAAACAGGAAAAAACTGAGAGCCCTCACGACCCTCATAAAGAAAGGGCGCGGTGAGATCCGCGCCCTTCAACAACCAATGAGAGTTAGTTAGCTTTTTTCGCTTCAATCTTACGGCGACGCGCTTCAACAATGGTCTTGTAGAAGTCATGGTTCACGTCCACGAAGTCAGCATACTCACCGCCCTGTGCGGAGTAGAAACACTCGGTGTTGTCGGTCACCATGGACTTCAACGAGGCAACAACCTTCTGCTTCACATCAGCGGCCATGATCCTTCACCACAAGAAGATGGTGATGGTGGTCCAACTCCATTCTCATGCTGGTGTTGGGATGCTCACCTCCCACTGCCCTCCAGGCTGTGTTTATGCTTGCTCAGTGGCCTTGGTTTCCAAAGTGTGGTGTCAAACACAGCCTGCTCAGAAGAACAAACCCCACCAAAACAAACAAACAAAACAAAAACAACCTACCACAAAAATAAATATTTTTTATTAGTTCATGCTACACCCACCACAAACAAACAATCAGAATGATCTTACACACACACACACATCCTCCCTCCCTCCCACCCTGGGAGACCAGCCAGGCAGGCTGCCCTGCCAGGCACCAGCCACGTGTGCCAGAGAGATCTGAGAGAGTCCAGGCCTCCCTGCCTCTGCCCCCAGCAGCCTCCTCCCACCAGACCAGCCAGCCCTGCCTCTGCCCAGCCCCCACCCAGAGAGACCAGCCACCCGGGTGCCCTGCCCCTGCCCTGCTGCCTCCCTCTGCAGGCTGCCCTGCCCCTCCCTCTGCTGCCTCTGCCCCCACCCCTGCTGCCCTGCTGCTGCTGCCTGGACACACACGCGCGCGCGCGCGCGCTCTCTCTCTCTCTCTCTCTCTCTCTCTCTAAAAAAAAAAAAAAAAAAAAAAAAAAAAAAAAAAAAAAAAAAAAAAAAAAAAAAAAAAAAAAAAAAAAAAACATTTTTTTTTTTTTTTTTTTTTTTTTTTTTTTTTTTTTTTTTATTATAAAAAAAAAAAAAAAAAAAAAAAAACATGCTAAAAAAAACGTGCCCATTGTTACTGCGCTCGGCTTGGTCGAGATTGCCATCCAGCCCCGTTAACAAGCGTATCTCCCCACCAAAATCCAGTGGAGTGATTTCAACATGGATGAGCACTAGGTGTTTTTCAGTTAGGCAGATTTGGCGCTGGGTTTTGAGCCTGAGGGTTTTTCCAAGAGGTGAACGCCAGGTGAGGCTGCGCGCAAGGGTTGCGCTGGCCATATCCAGATGGCGCTGATACTCGAGTATTTCACCCTCAGCGAGGTTGAAACGCTTCTCTATCAACCCAGATTTGAATACCCTTGCCGTCCGGTACTGTTAGCATGCGCTGATTATTGCGGGCGTAGCCGTAAGCAGCCTCGCCGTAGCGAATAGGTTCACTGGCATAGACCCCATTGAGGTAACAGCCATCAGAAAAGGGCTCGGGATCAAAGCCTTCCTCAAAGGTGCCTCTCAGGCCAATAAAACCATTGCCCAGGGAGAATAGGGTGGCGTTAAGAGGGTAGTCATCCGCTTGAAACTCTCTTTCCAGCAGGCCCCAGGGGTGAATTTCAAGCTTATGTTGTTGTTCTTTTTTCATACCACTTACACAGAAACTGATGGTTAGGTGCTTTGCCGAAGTGATTAGCGCTTCGAGCAACTCCCTGCAGTTTATCGCTTGTACACATTAAAATGCAATCGATTGCATTTCGGGGGTAAAAAATTCTCCTCCTACGGTAGCTATGTGCTATTTGTGAGTGTAAAAATTCTTTAACTTATTGATAATAATGAATTTATTAGCATTGTTGTTATCTAGTAACCCGCTAGTCTGACCGGCGATCGCTGAATGGTCTCTATTTGGCAGTTTGAAACATTGCAAACGATTGCAATTCTTTTGTGGTAAGTCATACTGTTGAGTTCTGGGGGCGTGAAAATTTACAGTCATCAACCCACACTAAGAGATCAAAAAATGTACAATAACAGGCTGGTACGGCTGCACGCCGAGCCATAGACCGATAAAGATTTCCTTATGAACAATCAGCGCATACTGCTTTCCCTATTCGCCATCTACTTTGTATTCGCCATTCTCTTGAACAGTGTCGGTACTGTGATACTGCAGGTGATTAATACTTACGGCGTGAGTAAATCTGCAGCCAGTGTATTGGAGGGTGAGCGACGAAAAACGCGAAAGCGTTTCACGTAGAAAACGCCAAAACTAGGGAAACACTATAGAATCCGAGGTTGGAGATCCAAGTTACACAAACTGAACGAGTAGAGGACACAATCCAGCAGAGCTTGCAGATGGTCCTATCAAGATCATTGCGAACCTTCCTTACAATGTTGGCACCCAGCTGCTTCTGGGATGGCTGACAACGGAAGAATGGCCGCCATTCTGGAGCTCTTTGACGCTGATGTTCCAGAAGGAAGTTGGCCAGCGCATTGTAGCTGAGACAGGTGACAAAGCTTACGGACGTCTTGGTGTTCTTGCCAACTGGCGGTGTCATACGGACATTCTGTTTGATCTGAACCCGAAGGCCTTTACGCCTCCGCCGAAAGTGACTTCAGCAGTTGTGCAGCTGCACCCACGTGAAAAGCCTCTGGATTGCCCGCTGAAAGCGCTGGAGCGCGTGACTGCTCATGCCTTTGGCCAACGCCGCAAGATGCTCAGAGCCAGCTTAAAAGGCCTTAAACCGGATGCAGAAACTCGCATTGAAGCAGCAGGCCTGAAACCAACGGCCCGTGCCGAGGAAATCGACGTGGCCGGCTTCGTTGCTCTGGCTCATGCGTTTGATAAAGATTAGAGCGTTCGAGCCCTCATAGAGACAATAGAAAAGCCCTGAGACTGCATTCAGTCTCAGGGCTTTTTTGTTAGGTCTGCAGCGATGGTTTATTCCACGCGCATGAAGGCGGTCATGCCGCTTTCCTAGTGTTCGATGATGTGGCAGTGCATGAGCCAGTCGCCTTCGTAGTCGGGGCGTACGGCGACCTGGACGCGTTCGTCGGGGAGTACGAGTGCGGTGTCGGTCCACCAAGGGGCGAGTTGGCGTTTGTTGCTCTTGAGGAGCTGGAAGGTCATGCCGTGGATGTGGATCGGGTGCGCGTGTGGGGTTCGGTTGATGAACTCGAACACGTAGGATTTATCGCGCTTCAGCACGTCCACCGGGTCCAGCGGCCCACGTTCAGCACCTTGCCATGCCCTTTTATTCATGCGCAGAATGCAGCCAATGAAGCGGCGCATGAAAAACGCGAAAGCGTTTCACGATAAATGCGAAAACAACCAAAAACTCGGTGCGGAGTCGGTTACGGCTCAATAACCGTCAGCGTCCATTGCTCTCTTCGTAACCCGTCCACTCCACTTCGTGGGTGGCCACTGCACCATCGCTGTCATTCGCAGCTTGCAGCTGGTTATCGATCAAGGTGATCGCTCCGGCATCTGTCGGATCACCGATATCCGGCGGTAACAGTTTGAAGGTTACGAGGAATCCTGGTCCAATAAAGTAAGCTACTTTCAAAATTTGATCGTAGCTATGATACATCAAATAAGGATCGGATTTTACTTCGATATTGGGCGCGTCCAGGGTGCCACTAATACTTGGATTTATGCCGTCAATAATTACAACATTGGTGGGAAAATTTGATGGTAATTG
>NZ_CP174318.1:0-41385 GCF_052467605.1 Microbulbifer regidiadema (SeqCode)
CAGTCGTCGCGCCAGGCTCAGGTCCGGTGATCGGTGAGGAAGGCGTGAAGAACACTGCCAGTATCCTGAATGGCCTGGAGCACGACCCACTATGGCCGCTGAGGGTCAGAAGGTGTTCAACACCGTGTGTATGGCCTGTCACGGTCTGGATGCCAAGGGCAACCAAATGCTGGGTGCGCCCAACCTGACTGACAATATCTGGCTCTACGGCAGCAGCCGCGACCAGATCCAGCACACTGTCGCGGCGGTCGTACCAATATGATGCCCGCGCAAAAAGACAAGCTGCGCGAAGACAAAATCCGCTTGGTAGCGGCCTATGTCTACAGCCTGTCCCAGCAGGAAGAAGAAAAGCAGTAATTTACTATTGAGGCCCGGCATTTGCTGGGCCTTGTTTTATCAAGGGACTCCGGGCGCTACAGGGACGGAGAAAAAACCCTCAACATAAGTGGCTACCTGGCCCGCGTACAGATGTCCCGTGCGGAGTTGAGGTTTGTGTGAGTGATTTAATTCCAACCGTGAGGAACAGAGGTGATGGCGAAGTTCGCTATCGCATGTTGTATGAGTCGGAAGACAAAGTCTACATCCGACATATCAAGGGTGTTTTCACCCGCGTTCGCAAATATACCGGCCTGCCGCTGCTGCTGGCTTTTTTCTTTCTCCCCTGGATCAATATCGACGGGCGCCGGTAAGCCATCTTGTTTGATCTCTTCCCCACCGCCAATTCCATCTTCGATTTTTTTGTCACTTCTTTGGTTCAGTTATGCCCACTGGGTGTTTAACCGTGTTACCGTGGGAATGAATCCTTGTTTTCGCATTTATCGTGAAACGCTTTCGCGTTTTTCGTGCGCGCTTCACTGGAGTACGGAATAGCCGTCGCCGTAACCAGCGTTCATGACGATGCTGTCGCCGCCATCGCGCAGGCGCTTGAGGGCGAGGTAGTGCGCGCTTGCGAGGTCGGACACATGGATGTAGTCGCGCACACCGGTGCCGTCCGGAGTGTCAAAATCATCGCCAAAAATGCCAAGATGAGTGCGCTTGCCGAGTGCTGCTTCGCAGGCAACCTTGATCAAATGAGTGGCGTTTTTGGTCGATTGACCGGTGCGGCCTTCAGGGTCCGCGCCTGCCACATTGAAGTAGCGTAATGCGGTGTATTTGAAGTCATGTGCAGCGGCGGTGTCGCGCAGCATGAGCTCTGTCATAAGCTTTGAAGTGCCGTAAGGGCTTAAGGGGGTTAGGGGTGTATCTTCAGAAACCGGAATAACTTCCGGATCCCCATAAACAGCAGCCGTAGAAGAGAAGATGAAGTGCTTGATGCCATTCTTCACGCACGCTTCAATCAGTGTGCGTGAAGCTGCCGTGTTATTATTGTAGTATTTCAATGGGTTAGAGACGGACTCTGGTACAATAATTGAGCCGGCGAAGTGAATAACTGCCGTGATATCATGATTGCGGAAAATCGTCTGGAGCAGATCAAGATCTGTGATCTCACCTTCGTAAAGTTTAGCGCTCTGCGGTATTGCCCAGTCAAAGCCAGTGGACAGGTTGTCGATGACAACGAAGTCCTCTTTGGCATCGTGAAGGCACCACGTCATATGGCTTCCAATATATCCGCAGCCGCCTGTTACAAGTATGGTCATTGTCTGCCCCAAGACTTCTCAAAATAGGTGTGTTTCATAGAGTGCTTCCTGTCGGATCTCTATGCAAAAGAATTAGCCTTGATTATTCGCCCTCAAGAATCTGATGGTCACGTGCGGCCTGTACTTCCAGGAAGACGCGTCCGATCACAGGGTGCGCGCGTTTGATTGTATCTTCCAGCGAGAAAATGACTTCCTCAACGGCGCCTGCTGTGAGTGCGTCTTCAAAATCCAGAGATGCTGCAAGGAGGACGTCATTCGGGCCGAGGTGCAGGGTGCGGATTTCGTTGACGCCTTTAATAGCTGATGGTGCGTTCAGGATCTCACGCACCGATGCTACAAGCTCGTCAGAAGCACTTTCGCCGATGAGGAGGCCTTTGGTTTCAAGGGCGAGCACGAAGGCTGTGCCTGCCAGAATAAGGCCGATGACGACTGATGCTGCACCGTCCAGCCATACGATGCCAAAAGTTTGAGCGCCCCAGATGCCGCCAAGAGCAACGAGAAGGCCCAGCATTGCAGCGGTGTCTTCAAACAGAACGGTGAAGACCGTTGGGTCTTTGCTGTCGCGGACCGCCGTCATGAACGGGCGTTTGCCTTTGGTTTTTTGGAATTCTTTGAATGCGACCATCCAGGCCCAGCCTTCGAAGATGATGGCAAGGCCCAGAACCACATAAGCGACAAATGCGGATTCGAGTGGGTGCGGATGGATGATCTTCTGGATGCCTTCGTAAAGCGAGATGCCAGCGCCGACTGCGAAGATCATGATGGCGACGACGAATGCCCAGAAATAGATTTCGGAGCCGTAGCCAAATGGGTGCTTTTCGTCAGCAGGCTTTTCTGCGCGCTTCATGCCAAGCAGCAAAAGGCCCTGATTGCCCGTGTCGACGAGGGAATGGATGCCTTCGGACAGCATTGCGGCTGAGCCGGTGTAAGCTGCGGCGCCAAACTTGGTGATCGAAATGAGTGTGTTGCCAGCAAGGGCGGCGAAAATGACTTTCTTGGAGCCGTGGGCAGCCATTCGAATCCTCCATAAAATACAATGGTGACTTTACGAAGGGGATTTTGGACTTCAAGTCCTATCTCATTTTCGGGAAGGGTGCGCCCACAAGTGCTGCGGGCGCAAAGCTGTTTTAAGAGTGCATCTCGATCAGCGAGAAGATGCCGTCTGCGACGAACTGAACGGACAGGGCCGCCAGGATCACACCGAAGAGACGGGTGATGATCAGCTGAACCGTTGAACCGAGCAGTTTGTCGATGCGTGCTGCCAGCAGGAATACGAAGAAACTGAGTGCAAGCACGGATAGGAGGACAGCGATCAGGCTCATCTGGCCTGTGAAGCCCGGTGCCTGGCCTGCGAGCAGGATGATGGCAGAGATGGTTGCCGGACCTGCAATGAGAGGAATGGCCAGCGGAAACACAGCTGTCTGAGACAGGTCTTCCTGCTCAACGACTTTTTCGGCGCTTTCAGCTTTACGCTTCTGGCGATGTTCGAACACCATCTCAGTTGCAATGATGAAGAGCAGAAGGCCGCCCGCAACCTTAAAGGCCGCTTGAGAGATGCCGAGAACTTCCAGAAGCTGGCGTCCGGCAAAGAAGAATGCCAGGAGCGTGACGCCAGAGATGATCACGGCTTTGATCGCGATCTGACGGCGCTCAACACTGCTTGCCCCGGCGGTTACGGCCAGAAAAATCGGCGCCAGACCAATTGGGTCAATGGTGACAAACAGCATGGCAAATGCATTGATCAGAAACTCAATGAGCATTGCGCTTTACCTTGTATGTGGGGTGGGCCCGAGTTCGGGCGTTTTACCCGCAATTCTGCGGTTCTTGAGAGGGCGCTAACAGACAATGTTGTATTTGGCAAGAGTTTGATAGGTTTTTGCACCACCTGAACTGAGCTTAGTATTTTTATGAGGAAGAGCGAGGCTTTTGAGCAACGAAACTGCGTAGAAAGGCCTAGGGACCTGCCGCGGATCAGGCCGTGGGGTAAGGTAGTTGTTATTAGGTGTCTTTTCAGGGCTTGTGGCGTTTGGTTCTGCGGTTTGAATCGGCTATAAAGGTGCGGAATTCTGACTTAAATTGATGAGAATAATCCTTGGCAGATCAGGACTTAAGTACACCACCAGGTGGCCTACCCAGCGACATTCGGCCCGTCTCTATCACAGATGAAATGAAGCGCAGCTATCTCGATTATGCGATGAGCGTGATTGTAAGCCGTGCGCTTCCCGATGTTCGTGATGGTTTGAAGCCGGTTCACCGCCGTATTCTGTATTCCATGCATGAAAACGGATATGAGTGGAACAAGCCCTACCGTAAATCCGCCCGCGTCGTTGGTGACGTTATGGGTAAGTATCACCCTCACGGTGATAGTGCGATTTATGATGCTCTTGTTCGTATGGCGCAGGATTTCTCCATGCGTCTGCCGCTCATTAACGGGCAGGGTAATTTTGGCTCGATTGACGGTGACCGCGCTGCGGCGATGCGTTACACCGAATGTCGCCTCGAAAAAGTTGCTCACACTCAGCTTTCCGATATCGACAAAGATACGGTCAATTTCCATGAGAACTACGATGGTTCTGAGCAGGAGCCTGAGGTTCTTCCGGCTCGCTATCCGAACCTTCTGGTCAATGGTGCTGGCGGTATTGCGGTTGGTATGGCGACCAATATTCCTCCGCACAACATGGGTGAAGTGATTGACGGCACGATCGCAATGATCGAGCGTCCTGAAATCACTCTGCCTGAACTGATGGAAATCATTCCGGGCCCAGACTTCCCGACTGGCGGCATTATTCTTGGCCGTGCGGGTATCAAAGCGGCCTACGAGAATGGCCGCGGCTCCGTGATCATGCGCAGTAAGGTGGACACGGAAGAGATCCGTGCCGGCCGTATGGCGATTATCGTCTCCGAGATCCCTTATCAGGTCAACAAGTCTGCAATGATCGAAAAGATCGCGGAACTTGTGCGTGAGAAGCGTATCGAAGGTATCTCCGACATTCGCGATGAGTCTGACCGTCAGGGCATGCGCGTTGTTATTGAGCTGAAGAAGGATGCGGTTCCTGACGTCATCGTGAACCAGCTCTATCGCTACTCTCAGCTGCAGCAGAGCTTCGGCTGTAACATGGTGGCGCTGAATGGTGGTCGTCCTGAGCAGCTTGCTCTGAAAGACATGCTCAAGGCCTTCATCGCGTTCCGTGAAGAGGTTGTTGGACGCCGTACACGCTTCCTGCTGGCGAAAGCACGTGATCGTGCGCATGTGTTGGTCGGTCTGGCTGTTGCGACTGCGAACATCGATGATGTTATTCATCTGATCCGTACTGCGCCGGATCCGGCGACTGCGCGTCGTCAGCTGATGGAGCGCAACTGGCCTGCAAAAGACATTGAGCCTCTGATTCAGCTGATCGATGATCCGCGTTATGCAATTCAGGAAGATGGCACATTCAAGCTTTCTGAAGATCAGGCACGCGCTATTCTGGATCTTCGCCTGCAACGTCTGACCGCTCTGGGTCGTGACGAAATTGGTGATGAGCTGGATAAGCTTGCTGCGGAAATCAAAGACTATCTGGATATTCTGAAGAGCCGTGAACGCATCCTTGAGATCGTTCGCACTGAGCTTGAAGAAGTTCGTGATGAGTTTGCAACACCGCGCCGGACTGAGATCACCGATGGCGGTGGCGATCTGGATGATGAAGATCTCATCCAGCGTGAAGATATGGTCGTGACCGTTTCTCACTCCGGCTACATCAAACGTGTTCCTCTGGATACTTACCGTGCACAGCGTCGTGGTGGTAAGGGCCGTTCCGGCATGCAGACGAAGGACGAGGATTTCGTAACGCGTCTGTTCGTTGCCAACACGCATACGCCAGTTCTGTTCTTCTCTTCCCGCGGTATTGCCTACAAGATGAAAGTCTGGCGTTTGCCGCTGGCTGGTCCTCAGGCACGTGGTAATGCGCTGGTGAACATGCTTCCTCTGGAGCAGGGTGAGCGCATCACGTCTATTTTGCCACTTCCTGAAAATGAGGAGACATGGGCAGAGCTGGATGTATTGTTTGCGACCAAGCGCGGCACCATTCGCCGGAACAAGCTCTCTGATTTTGCGCAGATCAACAAGAACGGCAAAATCGCGATGAAGCTGGAAGAGGGCGATGGCATCGTGAACGTGATGACGTCAACCGAAGACGATGATGTTCTTCTGACGACTTCTGCGGGCATGTGTATTCGCTTCCCAACGACAGATGTGCGTGTGTTCTCCGGACGTAACTCCGTTGGTGTGCGTGGTATCAACCTTGCTGAGGGTGATCACGTTATCTCCATGACCATCCTGCGCCACTTCGACTGTGATTCAGATGAGCGTACTGCTTACCTGAAGCTTTCACGTGCGATGAGTGGTGAAGAGGGTGCTGAGAGCGTATCCTTTGAAGATGCCGGCATGACCAAAGAGCGTTTTGAGGCAATGGACGAGAATGCAGAAGTCATTCTTACTGTTTCTGAAAACGGTTACGGCAAACGCACCAGCTCTTACGAGTACCGGACCACTGGTCGTGGCGGTAAGGGTATTGCTGCGATGACTGTGAACGATCGAAACGGTCGTCTGGTTGCTTCCTTCCGCAGTGAAGAGAGTGATGAGATCATGCTGGTGACCAACGGTGGTCAGCTGATCCGTTGTCCTGTTCACGGTATCCGTGTTGCTGGCCGTTCCACGCAGGGTGTGATTGTCTTCAATACTTCCGCGGATGAAAAAGTTGTTGCAGTGGAGCGTATTAGTGAAGCTGATGATGACGAAAACGTGGAAGCGGAAGGCGCAAGTGAAGGCGGAGCCGATAACGGCGAGGCTGGAGCAGTTCCACCGGTACCTAAGGGTGACGGCGGCGAGACGCCAAGTGCTGAATGATTTGAGAAAGGGAGCTTCGGCTCCCTTTTTTATTGGGTGCCTGAGATGTGAGTGGTGATGTATCGGTTTCAAGTTCTACAAGAAATGCATATGGTCTTGATTGGGTTTTGAACTTGGAATTTGAAATGACATACGAAGTATTGCGGGAACCGCCCAGACTGGAAGATTACATGCGATTGCGCCGCATTTCTGGTTTGAGCGGCTTTTCTGAAGATGGGGCACGTAAGGGATTGGCGGCGACACTATTTGGTGTTTCGATTCTTCATGAGGGCCAAACAGTTGGCATGGGTAGACTGATTGGGGACGGTGGCTGCTTTTTCAGGTGGTTGATATTGCTGTAGATCCTGAACACCAGGGAAAAGGTTTGGGAAAGCAAATCATGGCTGCTCTTAATCAGTTTATTGATGAGATTAAAGAGCGTCCGATCTATGTAAGCCTCATAGCCGACGTGCCTGCCAATAAGCTTTATGAGCAATTTGGCTTTAAAGAAACAGCTCCAGGGTCCATTGGTATGGCGCGCTCTTTGCGTTCTTAAGCACTTCGGAAGCGCTTTCTTGCAGATCGAACTCTCACCAGATGAGCAAGCTTGTATCTTCTTCGACATATTGCTGGGCTAAGCTGATCAGAAACAGCTTGAAACACTTAGTAAAAATAGGTTCAATCGCGCAAACGCCCGAGAGGTAAGCGTCATCTTTGATGCTTATGGGGAGGCATCTAGTGACGCGAGATATTATATGAAGCGCATTGCACTTTATCCGGGGTCCTTTGATCCTATGACGCACGGCCATCTGGATATTCTGGAGCAGTCGTTGGTTCTGGCTGATGAGGTGGTCGTTGCCATCGGTATTCAGGCCTCCAAAGCTCCGTTGTTCTCTTTTGAGGAACGGGTGGAGTTGATCCGCCTTGCTTGCGAAGAGCAGTTTGGCAAGGAAAATGCAGCGCGCATTCGCACTGTTTCCTTTACCGGGCTTGTTGTTGATGCGGCTCGGGAGCATGGCTCCAACATCCTGGTGCGGGGTCTTCGTGACTCGACAGATCTAAACTACGAAATGCAGATGGCTGGCATGAACGGTGCCATGGCGCCGGACATCAAGACTGTCTTTTTTCCAAGTTCGCCTGTGATGCGCCCAATTACGGCTACACTGGTGCGCCAGATTGCGAAGATGGGGGGAGATTACAGTTCGTTTGTCCCCAAGTGTGTTGAGGCTGCGCTGAAAAAGCGCTTTGAGATTGCTTAAAAACAACGCAACAGGAAAGACTGCCTATTTGATAGGGTTAGACTTTTTTAGCGCGTCGCGTTTATGTGCAATCACGCATCACCGCTAATTAGTGTTTTGTACGCGCACCTTGCTCTTCAGGTCGATTGGGGCCTAGGGCGGTGCGCTTTGGTTAAGACAAGGACAGAAATCTTGCTACGTATCCTGACAGCATGTGCGATGGTTCTGGGCGCATTTATGATGCCATTTACCGCCAGCGCCAAAGATCTTGAAAACACGATTTATCTGGACCTGAAAGATGGCCGCGTTGAAATCGCGCTGCGTCCTGATCTTGCTCCTGAGCACGTCAAGCGCATTAAGCAGCTGACCCGTGAAGGTTTTTATGACGGCATCGTCTTCCACCGTGTGATTGATGGCTTCATGGCGCAGACTGGTGACCCGACCGGCACAGGCATGGGTGGTTCTGAACTGCCTGACCTGAAGGCTGAGTTCTCCAAGGCTCCTTTTAAGCGCGGTACTCTTGGTATGGCTCGTTCCCGCAGCCCACACAGCGCGAACTCCCAGTTCTTCATTATGTTCAATGAAGGGTCCTGGCTGAACGGTCAGTACACCGTATTTGGTGAAGTGGTTTCCGGAATGGACGCTGTAGACAAGATCAAACGCGGCGAACCTGTTCGTAACCCTGATAAGATCATCAAAATGCAGGTTGCGGCAGACGCCAAGTAAAGGCTATGTCTGCACTCAGACTTATTCTAAGATAAAGGACAGTCCCGTGGCTGATATCAAAGATCCAGAAAACACACTGCTGTTGGAAACCACTCAGGGTAACGTTGTTATTGAACTGCGTCCTGACCTGGCACCTAACCACGTTGCTCGCATTAAAGAGCTGGTACGTGAAGGCTTTTACAACGGCATCGTGTTCCACCGTGTGATTGACGGCTTCATGGCTCAGACCGGCTGCCCACAGGGTACAGGTACCGGCGGTTCTGGCAAGAAGCTGAAAGCTGAGTTCAACGATGCTAAGCACGTGCGCGGCACCTGTTCCATGGCGCGCTCCATGGATCCGAACTCTGGTGACAGCCAGTTCTTCATCTGCTTCGGCGAAGCAAACTGGCTCGACGGCCAGTACACCGTTTGGGGTCAGGTTGTTGAAGGCATGGACAACATCGACAAGATCAAGCGCGGTGAGCCAGTTGTAGACCCAGACAAGATCGTTTCTTTGAAGGTTGCAGCAGACGCTTAATTTTGAGCGCATTGCGATTTTTGAAAAGGCTCGGCAATTTGCCGGGCCTTTTCTTTGCCTGCATGCAAATGGACGCGGCAGGTCTAAACAGGTTGACCTTAATCGGACTAAAGGGTATCCCCCAGTGGCTTCAAGCGTTTGGCTGCGGGATAGGTGACAGTAAGGCCTGCAGGTGACCGGCGTTTGAGCCGTAATTCCAATAAGACAGCGGATAAAAGGCGACCACATTTTGTGCGGCGCTGAGATGCTGTTTTGTAAAGCTGGATACCCTATGCTGGTTGATGATTTTGATTTTGATCTGCCGCCGGAAAACATTGCGCTTCGTCCGGCAGTGCCGCGTGACAGTTCACGCTTGTTGGTGGTGCGCCCTGATGGGGAGCAACTGCTGACGGATGATCAGGTGCTGTCTCTGCCTGATTTGCTGGAGCCAGGTGATGCATTGGTCTTCAATGATACAAAAGTAATTCCTGCACAGCTCCTCGGCTTTCGCACCCGTGATGGCGTGACGGCTAAAGTAGGTGTGACGCTGCACCAGCGTGCAAGTGCGAAAGAGTGGCGCGCCTTTGTACGCCCAGCCAAGAAACTTAAGGTTGGCGATACCGTTCGCTTTTCTTTTGATGAAGAAAGCAAGGATGCGGCTGAGCTTTCTGCTGTTGTGACTGAGAAGTCTGAAGCAGGAGATATCCTGTTTGAGTTTGATCGCTCCGCAGGTGATCTAGACGCCGCAATCGCACAGGTTGGTCACATTCCGCTGCCGCCGTATATCGCGGCCAAGCGAGCAGAAGATGATCAGGATCGTAAAGACTATCAGACCATCTACGCCAAGCATGAAGGTGCTGTTGCAGCGCCAACCGCTGGCCTGCACTTTACAGATCGCCTGTTTGCAGCTTTGGAAGAGCGCGGCGTAGAAAAGCACTTTGTGACGCTTCATGTTGGTGCAGGTACGTTTTTGCCAGTGAAAGCTGACAAGACCGAAGATCACAAAATGCACTTTGAGTATGGTGAGATCAGCGAAGAGACTGCCGCTGCGCTCAACGCTGTGCGTGCACGTGGCAACAAGATTGTTTCTGTTGGCACAACCTCACTGCGCATTCTGGAAAGTGCAGTTACGGAAGAGGGGATCATCAACCCGATCTCCCAAAGCACTGACATCTTTATTACGCCGGGCTACAAGTTCAAAGCCATCGATGCGTTGATGACCAACTTCCACCTGCCGCGCTCTACGCTGTTCATGCTGGTAAGTGCGCTCAGTGGCATGGAAGAAATGCGTGGCGCTTATGAGCATGCCATCAGCTCTGGCTACCGTTTTTACAGTTATGGAGACAGCTCGCTGCTGTTCAAGAAGGCTTCAAAATGACCGAAACGACTATCGATACACAGCAGGACGCCAAGCCGTTTTCCTTCAAACTGCTGAAGACCGATGGCATGGCCCGCCGTGGTGAAATCACAACCCCGCACGGCAAGGTGCGCACGCCAGCGTTTATGCCAGTTGGCACGCAAGCGACCGTAAAAGCCATGTACCCACAACAGGTACGTGATCTGGGCGCTGATGTTGTTCTGGGCAACACCTACCACCTGATGCTGCGTCCAACAGCAGAGCGTATCGCCAAGTTGGGTGGTCTGCATAAGTTCATGGGCTGGGATCACACGATCCTGACGGACTCTGGCGGGTTTCAGGTGATGTCCTTGTCTGGCTTGCGCAAGATGACAGAAGAAGGCGTGACCTTCTCCTCACATCACGACGGCTCCAAGCACTTCATGAGCCCGGAACGTTCCGTTGAAATTCAGGGCCTTCTGGGTTCCGACATTCAGATGCAGCTGGATGAGTGTATCGCGCTTCCTGCTGAGCGTGACGAAGTTGAGCGCGCTATGCAGCTGTCTCTGCGTTGGGCTGAGCGCTCCCGTGCTCAGTTTGAGAAAATGGGTGGCCCACAAAAGGGACAGGGCCTCTACGGCATCGTTCAGGGTGGTGATGTGCCTGATCTGCGCATCGAATCCGCTCAGCGTCTGGGTGAACTTCCGATGGAAGGGTACTCTGTTGGTGGTTTGGCCGTCGGTGAGCCGCAAGCTGTGATGCTGAAGATGCTGGAAATCACCACGCCAGCGATGCCAAAGGACAAGCCGCGCTACCTGATGGGTGTTGGTACGCCTGAAGATATTCTGGAAAGTGTTGCCCGCGGTATCGACCAGTTTGACTGCGTCATGCCAACTCGCGCTGGTCGTCACGGTCTGGCTTACACCCGCTTTGGTAAGGTGAATCTGAAGAACGCACGTCACGCAGAAGATCCACGTCCGTTGGATGAGCTGTCTAACTGCGAAGCAACTTCCAAGTACTCCCGTGCTTATCTGCATCATCTGGTGCGCGTGAATGAAGGTCTGGCAGCGATGCTCCTGACCTGGAACAACCTTGCGTACTACCAGTACCTCATGCAGGGCATCCGCGATGCAATCGATGAAGGCCGCTTCGAAGAGTTTCGCCAGAAGACCAAAGAAGACTGGGCTCGTGGTGATATTGAGCCTTATGTTTGGTCATAAGACTGTATCTCATTGAACAACAAGAAGGCTTGGATGTGAGTGCATTCAAGCCTTTTTTATAGGCGCCACAATTTTACGTGCTCTGGTGTCTTTTCTCGTTCCAGCAGGCCATGTAGGTCGGCCACGAACACTTTTTCAGCGCTTAAGTAACGTTCCATGACATGCCATGGTTCTTCGTTTTCGAAGAAGGCGTGATGTGGAACTGCGAGGATAACAGCATCGCAATCTCCGGGAGGAGAGTCTTCGTAAAGTTCAATGTCAAAGTTGTCTTTGGTGTGCTGCGGATCTGCCAGTGGATCGACGGCGAAGATATGTGCGCCGAAACGCTCCAGTTCCCGGATCAAATCAATCACTTTGGAGTTTCGGGTATCCGGCACATCGGCTTTGTAGGTTATGCCCAAGACCGCGATCCGAGGCGGCATAGGGCGGGCGAGCTTGACGCAGCCTTGTATGACTTCCGTTGCAATGAAACGGCTCATGCTCTCATTCGTGCCCCGTCCGGCAAGGATCACTTGCGGAGAGAAGCCCAGCTGGTGTGCTTTATCGGTCAAGTAATAAGGATCAACTCCGATGCAGTGGCCTCCGACCAAGCCGGGATGAAATGGTAGGAAGTTCCACTTTGTTGACGCACCTTCCAGAACATCCCGCGTATCGATATCCATGGCATGGAACAGCATGGAGAGTTCGTTCATGAGTGCGATATTGAGATCGCGCTGGGTGTTTTCAATGACCTTTGCAGCTTCTGCCACCTTGATGGATGAGGCTTTGTAGATGCCAGCTTTGACGATCTTGCCGTAAAGCTCTGCCAGTGTTTCCAAGGCTTCGTCGGAACTTGCTGAAACGATTTTGAGGAGATTGGAGAGCGTGTGCTTTTTATCGCCAGGATTGATCCGTTCAGGTGAATAGCCAATCTGAAAGTCTCTAGGGAACCTCAGGCCGGATTCCCGTTGGAGAAGTGGTACGGCGATTTCTTCTGTAGCACCCGGATAGACAGTGGACTCAAAGACAACGATGTCGTTGGGTTTCATGAACGCGCCAACAATCTTGGAAGCCTTTTTGATTGGGCCGAGATCGGGGCGTTTGGAGATGTTGATAGGGGTGGGAACTGCCACAATGTGGATCCGCGCCTGTCTGATATCAGGCGCAGAATAAGTCAGTGTCAGATTTTTGGAAGAAAGAGCCGTCTTGGTGACGGATGAGGTTCGATCTTTCCCTTCAAGGAGTTCCTGAACCCGGTGACGATCAATGTCGTAACCAATTGTTTTGATACCGGCGTGGGCCAGTGCACAAGCAACGGGCAGACCTACGTAGCCAAGCCCGACAACTGAGACGATTTCTTCCATAAAATGGCACCTTGGGACGTCCTAGACATTGTAGTAATCCCGATACCATTTGACGAAGTTTGCAACCCCTGCCTTTACGGAGGTTTGCGGTTTGAAGCCTGTTGTCTCAATCAGATCTGTAACATCTGCGAAGGTTGCTGCGACGTCTCCGGCCTGAAACGGAAGAAACTCTTTCTTCGCTTCCATGCCCAACGCTTCTTCGATTGCGGCAAGGTAATCCATCAGCTGAACAGGATCGCTGTTACCGATGTTGAAGACCTGATATGGCGCACTGGAGGTTGCTGGGTCAGCGTTTTTGCCATCCCAGTCATCTGAGCGCTGTGGTGGAAGATCTGCAATGCGAACGATGCCTTCGACGATGTCATCCACATAAGTGAAGTCGCGGATCATGTTGCCGTGGTTGAAAAGCGGAACGGGTTCCCCTTCAAGGATGGCCTTGGTGAACTTGAAGAGGGCCATGTCCGGGCGCCCCCAAGGGCCATATACGGTGAAGAACCGTAGGCCAGTGCAGGGGATGTCAAAGAGGTGCGCATAAGAGTGCGCCATCGCCTCATTGGCTTTTTTGGTTGCTGCGTAGAAGGAAACCGGATGGTTGCCACCGCGATGTGTCGACAGCGGCATAGTTTCGTCCAGACCATAAACGGAGCTGGTGGACGCATAGACCAGATGCTTTACAGAGTGGGCGCGCGCGCCTTCCAGAATGGACAGGAAGCCCGTGACGTTCGCGTCTACATACGACTGAGGGCTTTCAAGGGAGTAGCGCACACCTGCCTGAGCGGCGAGGTGAATGACTTTTGACGGTGCGTGCTGCTTGAAGATGCGCATAACAGCTTCTGCATCTTCAAGCCTGATCCGTTCTTCAGTGAAATGGTTTGAAGCTGTGAGGCGTTTCAGTCGCTCTTCCTTGAGTGTCACATCATAGTAGTCGGTGACGCAATCAAGTCCGATGACATGATAACCATCTTGCAACAGACGGAGGGCCACAGCATTGCCGATAAAGCCGGCAGTGCCTGTTACAAGTACTTTTTCCATTTCACGTTTCCCGATACTCAGCTGGTTTTTACAAGTAGTTTGTCCAGCATCGGACGCAGCTGAGCTGCAAGCTCCGAATCGTCCAATGCGTAAGCGACATTTGCGGACAAGAACCCTGAGCGAGAACCACAGTCGTAAGTTTCTCCACGGAATTCAACGCCGTGGAAGTCCTGCTGCCCCATGAGAGTGAGCATTGCGTCTGTGAGCTGAATTTCTCCACCAGCACCAGTGCTCTGGTTTTCCAGCAGGCCAAAGATCTCCGGCTGAAGGATGTAGCGACCGTTGATGTAAAGGTTGGAAGGTGCCGTGCCTGGCTCTGGCTTCTCGACCATACCTGTAATGGCGAAAGTTTCATCAGCGCGAGGTGCGTCACGTTCAACAATGCCGTACTTATGGGTCTGATCCCACGGCACTTCCTCAACAGAGATGATGTTACCGCCGTGGTTTTCATAGGCTTCGACCATCTGAGAGAGACAGCCTTTTGGCGCTTTCATCAGCATGTCTGGCAGCAAAATTGCGAATGGTTCGTTGCCGATGATGTCGCGAGCACACCAGATTGCGTGACCAAGGCCCAGCGGTTCCTGCTGACGGGTGAAGCTTGTTGTACCTGCAGAAGGACGGATTTTTTCAAGCAGCTCCAGCGCGTGTTCTTTGTTGCGACGGCGCAGCGTTTCTTCCAGCTCATAAGCAATGTCGAAGTGATCTTCGATTACTTGCTTGTTGCGGCCAGTTACAAATACGATGTGCTCGATCCCAGCAGCCCGTGCTTCATCAACCACGTATTGGATGATGGGACGATCCAAAATAGTGAGCATCTCTTTTGGAACGGCTTTTGTTGCAGGCAGGAAGCGGGTGCCCAGACCAGCAACCGGGAGAACAGCTTTTCGTATTGCACGTGTCATATATTTGAATTCCTTAGGTCAAGGAGATCGAAACAGTCATTTTGAAAGCACTTATCGGCAGCGTGTTAGGCTCGTCAATGGTATCAAATGAATTTGTCCTAGGACATAATGCTTCGATTGCCCGAAATTTGAATTACTCATTCTTCAGAGATGTTCATTCGCAGTCAATTATCGCGAAATTGTGAAGCTCTCTTGTTTCTCCAGAACATGCTGCTTTAAAAGTTACTCCCAGATGAACAGAAGGCTATCAGGGGTATAGTTGTGATTGAAGGTTTTAAGCTTGCGGCGTTAGAAGCCGGGCAACGAATTCTGGGGATTTATGAGGAAGGCTTTCAGTCTGAGACAAAAGGTGATGGGTCTCCTGTCACGATTGCTGACCAGCAAGCGGAAGAAATCATCCTCAATCACCTCTCAACATTTTGCCCGGATGTGCCCGTGATTGCGGAAGAGGCTATGGCTGCGGGTATCATGCCGGAAATCGGATCCCGCTTTATTCTTGTTGATCCATTGGATGGAACGCGTGAGTTCATCAGCCGCAATGGCGAGTTCACGGTCAATATTGCTCTTATTGAAGATGGAACCCCAACCAAAGGCGTCATTTATGCTCCTGTGACGGGAGAGTTGTTCTGGGGTGAAGTCGGGCAAGGTGCGTATCGTGCTGAGGCCAGCGGGCTTGAGCTTGGTGAGGTGGCGCAGATGAACTGTTCTGCGTTTTCTGAAGAGTTGCGTGTGCTTGCCAGCCGGTCTCATCGCAGCGAACGCACCAATGCCATGCTAGAGAAACTGGAGAACTCTTCTATCGTCGCTGCAGGATCCTCTTTGAAATTCTGTCGTCTGGCTGAAGGAAAAGCTGACTTTTATCCGCGTATGGAGCCAACAATGGAGTGGGATACGGCTGCTGGTCAGGCGATTCTTTGCGCTGCTGGTGGCTCTGTAGTTGTGGAAGGTGGCGAGCCGCTTGAATACGGCAAGCTGAAAACGCCTCAGGACAAGCCCTTCGCAAATCCGTGCTTTTTAGCGGTCGCGGACGAAAAAATTATTTCCCATTATGGCTTAAGGTCGGGTTGGTAAGCTTCGGCTCAGCAATGCTCAACCGTTAAACTCTGGCTCAAGACTTAACGACACGTCCTTTGGAGACCGTGATGGGCATTGATAGCCAGTCGCATCTGCGACGACTAGAAAACGAGAGCATTCATATTATTCGCGAGGTGGCAGCAGAGTTTGATAACCCTGTGATGCTTTACTCCATTGGTAAAGACAGCGCAGTGATGCTGCACCTTGCTCTTAAGGCCTTCTATCCTTCCAAGCCTCCGTTCCCGCTTCTGCACGTGGATACCACGTGGAAGTTCAAGGAGATGATTTCCTTTCGTGACCACACGGTTGAGAAGTACGGGTTGGATCTCATCGTTCATACGAACGAAGAGGGTGTCAAAAACAATATCAACCCGTTTGATCACGGCAGCTCCAACTACACGCACATCATGAAGACGGAAGCGCTCAAAGAAGCGCTGACGAAATATAAGTTTGATGCAGCTTTTGGCGGCGCACGACGCGACGAAGAGAAATCTCGCGCAAAAGAACGCGTTTTTTCGTTCCGTTCTGCGAGCCACGGTTGGGATCCGAAAAACCAGCGACCAGAACTATGGTCTCTTTACAATGGCCGTATTGCCAAGGGTGAATCCATTCGTGCGTTCCCGCTTTCCAACTGGACTGAGCTGGATATCTGGCAATACATCCTCGCTGAAGGCATCGATATCGTGCCGCTCTACTTTTCTGCGAAACGTCCGGTTGTTGAGCGTGATGGTACGCTGTTGATGTTGGATGATGATCGCTTCCGGTTGGAGCCGGGTGAGAAGGTTGAGCATCGTGATGTTCGCTTCAGAACTCTTGGCTGTTATCCGCTGACCGGTGCAGTTGAATCCACCGCAGACACTCTTGAAGACATTGTGAGTGAAATGCTGATTGCGCGGACTTCCGAGCGCAGTGGCCGCCTGATTGATCACGACAGCTCTGGTTCCATGGAGAAGAAGAAGCGTGAGGGGTATTTCTAATGAATAAGATCACGCCAGTGGCAGAAGCTTTTGATCTGTCCAACTACATCAACTCCCAGGAATCCAAGAGTTTCCTGCGTTTTCTGACCTGCGGTAGCGTGGATGATGGAAAGTCCACGCTGATCGGACGTTTGCTTTATGACACGAAGCTGATTTTTGAAGATCAGCTGGCCGCGCTTGAAAAAGACAGCCGTAAACACGGTACCGTTTCAGATGATATCGATCTGGCTTTGCTGGTAGATGGTCTGGAAGCTGAACGTGAGCAGGGCATCACGATTGATGTGGCCTATCGCTTCTTCTCTACCGAGAAGCGCAAGTTCATCGTTGCTGATACACCGGGTCACGAGCAGTACACCCGTAACATGGCGACAGGCGCTTCCACAGCAGATCTGGCTATCTTGCTGGTTGACGCGCGCAATGGTTTGCTGACGCAGACACGTCGCCATGCGTTTATCGCTTCGCTGCTTGGTGTGCGTCATGTGGTGTTGGCCGTCAACAAGATCGATCTGGTTGATTATGACCAGACACGTTTTAATGAAATCAAGGCTGAGTTTGAGAGCTTCTCATCTGGTTTTGATTTTGACAGCTGCGAAGTTATCCCGCTTTCAGCGCGCTTTGGGGACAATGTTACCACCAGCAGTGACAAATTGAGCTGGTTCACTGGCCCAACCCTGCTTGAGCATCTTGAGAATGTTGAGCTGGGCCATGAACACAGTGAGGCTGCGTTCCGTTTTCCAGTGCAGTGGGTGAACCGTCCAAATCTGGATTTCCGCGGCTATAGCGGTACGGTTCGTGGTGGTTCTGTCAAGTGTTGGTGATGAAGTTGTTGTCGCACAGTCTGGCAAAACCAGCCGTGTTGAGAAGATTGTCACCATGGATGGGGATCAGGTACGTGCTGACGATGGTCAGTCGGTTACTCTGACCCTGACTGATGAGATCGACATTTCCCGTGGTGATGTTTTGGCTCCGGTGCATTCTCGTCCTGATGTGAGCGACCAGTTTGCAGCGCATCTGATCTGGATGTCTGAAAATGCCATGCTTCCTGGGCGACCATATCTTCTGAAATGCGGTACCAAGACTGTTGGTGCGAGCGTGACGGAGATTAAGCACAAGGTCGATGTGAACACGTTCGATCATCATGCGGCCAAGGAACTCTCACTCAACGAGATTGCGTTCTGTAATCTGGCGCTGTCTGAGGCGATTGCCTTTGATCCCTATGAAGCAAACCGTGACACCGGTAGTTTCATCCTGATTGATCGCATGACCAATGAGACGGTTGCAGCTGGTTTGATCTGGTTTGGTCTGCGCCGTGCAACAAACGTTCATCGTCAGGCTCTGGATGTGAACAAAAAGGCACGTGGTGGTCTGAAAGGACAAAAGCCTGCCGTTCTCTGGTTCACAGGTCTGTCTGGTTCTGGCAAGTCAACCATTGCAAATGCGGTTGAACAGAAACTGCTAAGCTTGGGTCGCCATACCTATTTGCTCGATGGTGACAATATTCGCCATGGCCTCAACAAGGATCTTGGGTTCACTGACGCTGACCGGGTGGAGAACATCCGCCGGGTTGCGGAGACGTCCAAGCTGTTTGTCGACGCAGGTCTGATCACTCTGGTTTCGTTTATCTCGCCTTTCAAAGCCGAGCGCCAGCTTGCGCGTGACCTTCTGGAGAATGACGAGTTCTACGAGATCTTCGTTGATACCTCGCTTGAGGATTGCGAAGCGCGTGATCCCAAAGGCCTTTATGCGAAAGCGCGTAAAGGAGAGATCACCAACTTCACCGGTATCGACAGTGCTTATGAAGCGCCGGAAGCACCGGAATTACATCTGAAGACGCAAGGCCGGACCGTTGAGTCTCTTGCTGATGAGATTGTAGATCGGCTGCTTGCTGATGGCTTTATTGGCTCGGACAACACCTGGGTCATCTAAACCGAAACAGTAACTTCTATTCAAAGCCGGGGGCGAAAGTTCCCGGCCTTTTTTGTGTTCGCTCACATTGGAACCGAGATAAGTCTGCGCATTTTCTGAGATGTTTTTTTACCAAACAAACACCCCGTAATTTTTTGAGGAAGCGAGTTCCGCTAGGTTTCGGCCTAACTCAACTGATCTCATTTTAAGGCTATGGGAGGATCAGATGCCGAAAGCGCTTAAAAAATATAAGAATGTCAAAGAGTTCCTTAGCGGTGTGCCTGCCTTCAAAAAGGAAATGGAAAAGAAGCATAAACTGCCAGCCAAGGACATTGATAAGTACGGCAAGCTGACAAGCGACAAGGCAGGCATCGAGAAGAAGTATATGTCGCTTGTTGAAGAAGATCCCAAGCTGAAGAAAATCTCCAGTGACATTGATAGAGCAGAAAAAGCCGTCAAAAGCCTGTCAAAGGCACAGGATGAGTACATCAAAGCGCATAATACAGTTGAGCAAATCAACAAAGGTATGAAAACCTTGGAAAATTCTGTCAGGGGAGACACAAAACAGCTTCTGGGGAATGATAAGTACCAGCAGCTTCGTCAACACCTGGATGCTGCGAACAAGAGTTATGCCGCTGCGGAAAAGAAGATTGCTCAAAGAGCGGCTCTTCAAAAGCAATTTGAGCAGCTTTTGGATGTCTACGACAAAGAGAAAGACAAAATCGCGAAGAGTTATGGGGTCACTCTCACGACCGATGCAAAAAGCCTGATCGTGCTTATGGGAAAGAGTGCGGAATACTCGATGATCATCGGATAAGCCTGTTGATGCATAGCAGAAAGTGAGAATGCTTTTTCTGGCAATCCTTCATGTTGAAGCGGAGCTGGCCTGAGGCTTCGCTTCCAGAATTATGATGTTCTTCATGTGATAGAGCTCACCATGATCACAGTTACACGACATTTTAAGAGCGTTGATCACTTCCACAAGTGGGGAGCACGGGTTGTTGGAGATTGGGATCTAAGCAAAGAGGCTCTTGCTCAGTATAAGGCCATCCTTGCCGATCCGGATGCTTTGAGGCCATGGCAGTCCTCTGAAAATGAGGACTATGAACTCGGTGATCTGATGGAACTGGGAGAGATGGAAGCGGCAGAGGTTGATCAAGAACTTGCTGCTGCTGAAGATGTGTGTCGACACCTCTCAAAGAAACTGATGCGGCTGGAGAAGAACAACAACGGTGCTGAATCCGCCAGATATCAAGCTTTGCAGAGTGAATATGAAGTAACTGCCAGACAATGCGAGTTGTTGGAGGAAAAACTGCAGGCATTGAAAGTCCAAAGGCAGGAGATCAGCCAAAGCAGGCAGCGCCTAAGGAAACAGAAGAGACGAACTTTAGAGCCGTTGCAGGTCAGCGTTACAAGAACAGATGAGTGCCTCGTTATACGAGTTGGTGGGAGTGTATGCTCCGTCATTCCTTGCAATGAGAATGTGCGCAGGAAAAAGAGCTACAAAAATCCGGATCCGGTCCCGAAGCAGGAGAGGTCGTTGAGAGCGCTCGCCTTGAAGCAAAAGCTTCTCAATCAACGCAGATGAAGGGAAGGGTGATAACTTGCAGGTCTGCAAAGTGAGCTTTGAGCTTCCGAAGGTGACGGCCTCCTAAAACCCTCTTCAGACGCACAACAGGGCGTTCACGCTCTTGTAATTTGGTGCCAAAGCGCCTAATCAACTTTTGGATTATATTCACGCCTTTAAGGAGATCTCTTCGTGTCTCAACCGAACTCAGAAGTTTCCGTCGGAAACGCTGTCTTTTCAAATGATAAACCGTTCTCTCTGATCGCTGGCCCGTGCCAGATGGAGAGCCGGGCGCATGCCTTGGAAATGGCGCATGCAGTCAAGGAAATTGCAGAAGAGTTGAACATTGGTTTGGTTTTCAAGGCGAGCTATGACAAAGCAAACCGGACAAGCCTTTCTGCCAGCCGTGGCATGGGCATGAAGGGTGGTCTTGAGGTCTTTGCGGAAATCAAAGAGACCTACGGTCTGCCAGTTATCACTGACGTGCACGAACCAAGCCATTGTGCGCCAGTTGGTGAAGTTTGCGATGTGTTGCAGATTCCAGCTTATCTGTGTCGCCAAACTGACCTTCTTGTTGCTGCTGCGAAAACCGGCAGAGCGCTGAATGTGAAGAAGGGACAGTTTCTCGCGCCTTGGGACATGAAAAACGTCATGACCAAGGTCGTTGAGAGCGGCAACTCCAACGTGATGTTGTGCGAGCGTGGCGCAACATTTGGTTACAACACTCTTGTTTCAGATATGCGCGCACTGCCAATCATGGCTGAGATGGGCGCACCTGTTGTGTTTGATGCAACGCACTCCGTACAGCAGCCAGGTGGCCTTGGCGGGTCTTCTGGTGGCCAGCGTGAGTTTGTTGCGACGCTTGCCCGTGCTGCTATTGCAGTGGGCATTGCAGGGCTGTTTGTGGAGACACATGACGATCCTGACAACACAACGTCATCTGATGGTCCGAATATGATCCCACTGAACCGACTCAAAGACCTGCTGAAGTGGTTGCAGGAGTTTGACCGGATCGCGAAAAACGGAAGTTTTACGCTTTAGATATTTCACGGCACCTAAGGTAAGTGACAAAATACTGCGTTTTTACGTAGAGGTGCGACAAAATACATTCGTTTATTCCCAAGGATTTACAGAGGAGTACGGTCTCTTCTCTTCCTTGGGGGCAGCGCCTCAGGTAAAAGCTCTTAGAGCCAAAATTCCACACTCTACAAGTACATTGGAGTACTCTTAGATGACTGCTATCATCGACATTATCGGTCGCGAAATTCTTGACAGCCGCGGCAACCCAACTGTTGAAGTTGATGTGCTTTTGGAAGACGGCTCCTTCGGTCGGGCTGCTGTTCCGTCCGGCGCCTCCACTGGCGCGTTTGAAGCTGTTGAACGCCGCGATGGCGGTGAGCGTTACCTCGGCAAAGGTGTTGAGGACGCTGTTGAAGCTGTAAACGGTGAGATCTTTGATGCAATCGGCGGCATGGACGCTGAAGATCAGATCAAAATTGACCGTGCAATGATTGAACTTGACGGCACCGACAATAAAGGCCGTCTTGGTGCAAACGCTATCCTGGGCGTTTCCCTTGCTGTTGCTAAAGCTGCTGCAGAAGCTGCTGCAATGCCGCTTTACCGCTACGTTGGCGGTTTCGGTGCACGCACTCTGCCAGTTCCGATGATGAACATCATCAACGGTGGTGAGCACGCTGATAACCCAATCGACTTCCAGGAATTCATGATCATGCCAGTGGGCGCAAGCTCTCTGCGTGAATCTGTTCGCATGGGTGCGGAAATTTTCCATACCCTGAAGAAGGGCCTTTCCGCTGCTGGCCACAACACCAACGTTGGTGATGAAGGTGGTTTCGCGCCTGGTATCGGTTCTACTGATGAGGCTATCGGTTTCGTTCTGAACGCGATCGAAAAAGCTGGTTACACCCCTGGTGACGACGTGATGCTTGCATTTGATGCGGCTTCCACGGAGTTCTACAAGGACGGCAAGTACAACCTGAAGGGCGAAGGCAAGATCCTTGGTTCCGATGAGATGGTTCGCTACCTTGAAGATCTGGTTTCCAAGTACCCAGTGTTCTCCATCGAAGACGGTATGGCTGAAGAAGACTGGGATGGCTGGAAGTCCCTGACCCAGGCAATCGGCAGTAAGTGTCAGCTGGTAGGTGACGACCTGTTCGTGACCAACTCAGAGCGTCTTGCTCGCGGCATCAAAAACGACACTGCAAACTCCATCCTCGTTAAAGTGAACCAGATCGGTTCCCTGACCGAGACCATGGAAGCTGTCGATATGGCACACCGTGCAAACTACACCTCTGTTATGTCTCACCGTTCCGGTGAAACTGAAGACAACACCATTGCTGACCTGGCAGTTGCATTCAACTGTGGCCAGATCAAAACTGGTTCCCTGTCTCGTTCTGACCGTATGGCTAAGTACAACCAGCTTATCCGTATCGAAGAAGAGCTGGGTGTACAGGGCGTGTTTGCTGGTCGTTCTATCCTACGCGGATAAGACCTTTCAGCATCTGCTTGAAATTAAGAAAGCCGGTCCATTTGGGCCGGCTTTTTTGTTCCTTCACTGCAATGAGATTATTTCTTAAGTCGGCGATATGCATAGGCCACAATTTCATAAGCGCCCCAGCCAACAATCATGTAACTCCACAAGATGGGAACAAGCAAAAGCCCCCAAGCGGCAAACAGGCCGAGACGAGTAGAGAAGACTCGCCCGAATCTACCCTGCCATAGAGCAGGGATTAGCAGCCCTCGGGAACATCGCAGCCTGTTATCTCTCCTGTTATGAACAGCGCACAACTACTGAAAAGACCAGAAGATAAGCGGTGAAGAATAACGAATGAAGGTTCTGCGTTTGCTCATTGCAAGATTCCCCTTGAAGCCATTGGCGCTAACGAAACACCAGTGTGGCAGGTTTTCAGTCAACCGGACTTATTCAGCTCATGTGATTTTGAAGACGAAAGGAATATTTTCAGAGCACGTGCTATTCGCCAGTTTTCGTTTCTTCCGCGTGGCGGATGGCTGCAGCCAGTGTTTCCGGGTTCTCGGCTCCTGCGACTGCGAAGCGGCCGTCGATGACGAAGAATGGAACACCGGTGACGCCGATTTCGTGGGCGCGGAATACGTCCGCTTCCACTTCTTTGACATCCTGATCAGTGTCCAGAAGATCTGAGACGAGTTTGCTGTTGAGACCAGCCCGTTCTGCTGCGTCGACAAGAACTTGCTTGCTCTGTCAGATCCGCGCCTTCGGTGAAGTAGAGTTTGAACAGCTCTTCGACCATCGCATCCTGCATGCCTTCAGAACGCGCCCATCGGATCAGGCGGTGGCTGTCGATGGTGTTTGGTGATTTTTTGATAGCTTCGAACTGGAAGTCGATATCTTCTGCTGCACCAGCATTGCGTACGTGGGAGTAGGCCTGTTCTGCTCGCTCAGGTCCACCGAACTTGTCTTCCAGATACTTTTTGCGGTCCTTGCCTTCTTTCGGGAGGGTCGCATCCAGCTGATAAGGGTGCCATTGAACTTTGACGGTGCTTTCCGGCAACATCATGAGGGCTTTTTCAAGTCGGCGTTTGCCGATGAAGCACCATGGGCACATGACATCGGAGATCACATCAATGACAATTGGGGCAGTAGTAGACATCTGAATTCTCAGTTATGGGTGTATTCGCGTTTGCTCTGTAGCCTATCAGGAAAATCCGATAGTTGCTCTGGAAATCTCTCACAGTTTCGTGAGGTCGCAGAAGGGCTTATCCGTTGCCCAAGCCTGTGGTGCAACCACCAGTGAAAGCGGCGCACGAAAAACGCGAAAGCGTTTCACGATAAATGCGAACAAGGTTACACAAACCCTGGCAATAGCATGGACACCGAAAAGTTTACACAACTGAACGAAGTACAGGCACAGATTCCACGTAGTTGCCCGGATTTTCCATGTTGGAGAAGTCGCCGGTACCCGCCACCGCCTGTGTGGTGCGGTCTGACCATGTGGTCAGCTTGAAGTGCATCTCGTTCAGGTATGGCAGCTGATTGCCGGCTTCATCCGTTTTCCAGTAGAACGGATTGCGGCGCAGAATGACCAGTTCATCGGCTTTGTGGCGCACTGGCACCCAAGCGCCCAGCACGGCTGGTGGCACCGCATCAGCTGGCATTGCGTTGCGATATTCTTCGTAGGATGCATCCTTGTTGTACTTCGGATGCTTTGCTTTCAAAGCGTGTGCAGGTCCAGGGCAGCCCTGAATGTAAGCCAGAGATTTCAGGATTTCCGGGCCTTGCGGCTTGGTGAAGGTGAACTTGAATGTGTAAGCATCAATCACTTCAAGAGTGGTGCCATCGCCGAGACCGCCTTTTGGCAAACGGGATGCAACGTTTTCATCCAGAACGTTGTCTTCCCACCAGAAGCGGATGTCTTCTGTATCAAACGGATCACCATCTGACCATTTGACGCCTTCAACCAGATGCATGGTCAGCTCGGTCTTGTCTTCGCTCCACTCCCAGCTTTTAGCCAGATTTGGCAGCGGACCAGACTGTTCTTCTGCCTTAACCTGCCAGAGCGGGCCGTTGCGGACCAGACATTCCTGAACGGCCATGTTAATGCCGCCCCAGCCCTGATGCTGACCAGCGAGCCAGTTCCAGCCTTCCGGACGACCGCCGATCACATGGCGGAATACGCCGCCGTAAACGCCGATACCGTCGGACATTGCCATGGTTTTCATGACAAGAGGTTCTGCTGGCAAGCGCTCTTCAACTGGTGGCAGCTTACCTGCTTTGACCAGTTCATTCAGGAATGGTGCTTCGCTGTACCCATCCAGCTTTTTGTAGGTCCACAGATCACCGCGCGACAGCAGCTCATATTCCAGTGTGGACATGGACTGCTCAACCGGCATCTTATCGGCCAGTGCCGAACTTGCCATGACAGCGCAGAGGCTTACGCCTGCAGCTAAGCAAATTTTAGACACAAGGTTTGTTGAAGACATCAATTCCTCCCCCTTTTACGTTACTCCCAACACCATCATGGCCACCGGTGCAGTTCATTTTCCTCCGGCTTTCTACTCAAAAATTCCGATTTTCTTCGTAGATGCTTTTAAACTGCGTATTTCTCTATACTATACACATGGGAGAATACAGAGAGCCGAACTCTCGTATAAATATCAATTCATTAGGCTCTTTGAATATTGACGTAAGAGGAGGATGTATAATTGAGTATTAGCGACGATCTATATCGCCAATATCTGGACCAGAGCGTTATCCCCTCGACAGATAATTTCTTAATTATGCGTCATAAACCTCATGTATTCTCCAAAAGACCATACCATCATCATGCTTCTATTGAAGTCAATTTCCTGATCAACTGTGAAATGGACTATTCCTTCTCGGGAAGTCATGTGACGGTACATCCCGGTTACATGATTTGTTTCTGGGGGGCTGCGCCGCACGGTGTTGTGGATGTGCGCGGTGATGGTGATATGGTCAACCTTTACATCTCCTTTGCACAAATCTTGCAGTGGGGGCTGCCAACACGCATCACAGATGCGCTCATTTCCGGAGATGTGATTTGCAACAAGGCGCCCTGCCCGATTGATGCTGTTCGCTTTGGACACTGGGCAAACGAGTTCAAAAGAGATGACATCAACTGGCGCAAGCTGGTGTTGAGTGAGATCTCATCGCGCTTTACCAGGTTGGCACTGGATGGCTGGAACACGCTGCATCATGACTACCGTCAGTCAAGCACGGTGGTGGGGCGCGGAAAGTCCATGTTGCATGTGGAAGAGATGTTGCGGTTCATTTCCGAGAACCACACCTCCGATATTTCCGTCACCGATGTTGCTGAATTTGTTGGCTTATCGCCAAGTCATGCGATGACGCTGTTTAAGCGGATCGTGGGGTTGCCTATCAAGGAGCATCTGACACGCGTGCGGCTTTCTCATGCGCGCATGTTGCTTGCAGAGTCTGAAATGAAGATCTTGTCCATTGCCATGGACTCCGGTTTCCGTTCGCTTTCAAGCTTTTATGAGGCGTTTCAGAACCACTTCAGCACGTCCCCAGCGGCTTTTCGCAAGCAGGCGCGGAACATCGGAAAAATATAGCGGGCAGTTTCCCACCCGCTCTTTGCTTTTAGCCAGTGACGACGACACCGCCATCAATCACAAGTGCCTGACTGGTCATCATGCGGCTGGCTTTGGACGCCAAAAACAGCGTTGCATCAATGATATCGTCTGGTTCCAGATGTTCCTTCAGGCACTGACGACCCAGATGCGCTTTCAGGTCTTCTGGCGTTGCCCAGAGGTCTTTCTGGCGCTGTGTGAGTACCCAACCTGGCATCAAAGCGTTGACGCGGATGTTGTCTGGCCCCAGCTCTCGGGCCAGTGCGCGGGTCAGGCCGGTGATTGCTGCTTTGGAGGTCTCGTAGGCCGGATAGCCTGCGTTGCCCATCATGTAGGAGATGGAGGAGAAGTTGATGATTGATCCACCACCTGCTGCTTTCATACCAGCTGCAGCTGCCTGAGCGGTGAAGAAGTGCGGGCGCAGGTTCACGTTCATGGATGCATCCCATTGATCTTGCGTGAACTCTTCCAGACTGTGGCGGGTATCGTTTGCAGCATTGTTGACCAGCACAGTGACTGGACCATGAGCTTCTTCAGCCTGTTTGATGGCAGCCTGCAGTGCATCAACATCGGTGACATCACACTTGATGAACAAAGGTGCGACGCCGTGCTTTTCCTTCATCTGCTCGGCAAACTCGGAGGCATCAGAGCGCTGCACGAAAGCGACTTTGGCGCCCTGTTGCATGAAGCCGTCAGTGAGGCTTGCGCCGATCCCTGCTCCGCCGCCCGTGATGAATACACTTGCGTCCTTCAGATCATGAAAGGTGACATTCCCAGACATTTGTTCCCCCAGGGAGTGCTTGGCACTCTTCTTTGATATATCAGAATATACATAAGCGGCTGCCTCGTTCCAGACAACCGCTTATGTCATCGCATTACTCTAACAAGCACAGGTTCTTTTTACGCAGTTTCAAGCACTTGCTTCTGCGTCCATGCTGGCAACCAGTCCTTGTGCGCTTCCAGAAGCTCGTCCACCATTGCCCAGATCTGCTCCAGATCCAGCTCCGCTGCGGTGTGCGGATCCAGCATGGCTGCGTGGTAGATATGCTCGCGGTTCTCGGTCATGAGAGCTTCAACTGTAAGCTCCTGCGGGCCGATGTTGGTGCGCATAAGTGCGGCCAGCTGTGCAGGCAGTTTGCCGATATGCGTTGGCTGAATACCGTTGCGATCAACAAGGCAAGGCACTTCCACCGCGCAATCTTGAGGCAGCGAGGTGATGTAGCCTTTGTTCTGGACGTTTCCGTAGATTACGGATGGTTCGCCCGTCCAGATGGAGTTCATGATGGTGGAGGCGTACTCTTGACTGCGCTCCACTTCGATGCTCTCGGCGTTCTTGTAGTCTTCCACCTGAGACTTCCAGCGTTCGATCTGCTCGACGCAGCGGACTGGATATTCATCGAGCGGAATGGAGTATTTCTCCAGAAGATCAGGACGGTCGCGCTTGATAAACCACGGAACATACTCGGAAAAATGCTCTGAGCTTTCAGTCACGAAGTGACCGAGACGGGTGAGCATTTCGTAGCGCACGACGTTCTGACAGCGCGGATTCCAGGTGGATGGCTTCGGATAGCGACCTTCACGATAGCCTTCCATCAGACGTGGGTAGAGGTCTTCGAAAGTGCCGTCTTCCTTGATCTCTTCCAGATACAGGTAGAACGCCATGTGATTGATACCTGCACATCTATAGCGGATATTTGCAGGATCCAGATCAAGGTCGTGGGCCAGTTCTTTCACCGTACCCTGAACAGAGTGACAGAGGCCTACCTGTTTGATTTGTGGGTACTTTTGCGCGATGGCCCAGGTATTGATCGCCATTGGGTTCACGTATTGCAGCATGACCGCTTCCGGGCAAACCTTGAGCATATCTTCGCAGATGCTCCAGAGGTGCGGAACGGTGCGCAGGCCGCGCATGATGCCGCCGATGCCGAGGGTGTCGGCGATGGTCTGGCGCAGGCCGTATTTCTTTGGAATTTCGAAGTCGGTGACGGTGCACGGCTCGTAGCCGCCGATCTGGAAGGCGACCACAACAAAGTCAGCGGAATCAAGAGCTTCCATCTGGTTGGTGTGGGTTGAAACAGTTGCGCTCACTCCCAGTGTCGCAATCAGTTTGCGGGCAACAATTTCAGATTCACCAAGGCGCTCTTCGTTGATATCCATGAGAGCAACGTGTGCTCCAGACAGCGCCGGACGCTGCAGGATATCGCCGATAATGTTCTTCATGAAGGTGGTCGAACCGGCACCAACAAAGGTAATTTTGGGGTTTCGGGCCATGCTTTTCTCCCATTTCCCGAAGGGCTCGCCAGCGCTTCAGGTTGCATAGTTCTTGAGGGGATAACCGGAAAGCCTTGAGACGAACGTCCTGCAGCTCACCTTTGAGCAAAACCTATGGGGCGGCGGCGTCTATTTCTTCCCGTTTTCTATTCTAAATTTCCGGAAACCACGGCAAATGAGGGAAGTTACGCAGTATCGGCCATGCTTGACGCAGCGTCTTCACCTGCCAGCTGTGAAGAGATAAAGCCGTTTTGCTCCAGTACTTTAGCAGTTTTGAATAAATGCTCTTCGCCGTAACGCGGGCCAATGAGCTGGATGCCGATTGGAACACCCTCGTGTTTCTCTTTGCTTGGGATGCTCATGGACGGCAGGTCGAGGAAGTTCATCGATCCGAGGTAAGTGGTTGTTTTTATTATCTCTTCAAGGCTCTCAACCGATTTAACGTCGGCGCCTGCCTCAAATGCGTTTTTTGTGCAAACGGGTGCGATGATTACGGGATATTTGCGTTGAAATTGGTCAATCAGGCGGTGGTAGTGGGATCTGGAGGCCAAAGCGCGCGCATAGCCGTGATAGTCCATGGGTGGGGCTAATTGTGTATAGTACTCAAATACGGTGCGCAGCTGTTCTGAGGCGAACTTGTCGATGATTGTCTCTTTTTGCAGCGCCACTTCGGTGATCAGCAAAGAGGAGTAGCGATCGAAGGCCTCCTGAATGAAGTCGATCGAGGTGTTCTCCACCTTGTATCCCCGCTGCGCCAGCACCTCTGCGGCCTGTTTCAGCACCTCGTTGATTTTCGGATCGGCATCAGGTGGTGTGATGAGTGCGACGGTGTTGGGATAGGACTTATCCTCGTCCATGTCTGGCAGAGACCACGTATCCAGATCGGAATAACCGCGCATGACATCGTAGGCGAGTTTGAGATCATCGACGGACCGTGCGAGTGGGCCCTGGGCGGATGACAGCTGGATGGTCATGGGGCGCTCTGCTGGGCTGGTGGCGTTGTAAAACGGTATGCGGCCATGGGATGGGCGCAGGCCGAGGACACCGCAGCAAAAGGCTGGCAGGCGGATGGAGCCGGAAAGGTCTGAGCCGTGGGCGATGTAGCCGATGCCCGCAGCCAGAGAGCTGCCTGCTCCTCCGCTTGAGCCGCCCGGAGTAAGGGCCGGGTTCCACGGGTTCAGTGTCTGGCCGAACAGGACGTTGTCTGTATGGAAGCGCCACGACATTTCCGGCGTGTTGGTGCGGCCAATGGGGATGGCCCCTGCCCGTTTCAGGCGCTCGACCAGAGGTGCATCCTGTTTGGCAATCAGGCCTGCGAAGGCTTTGACACCGTTGTTGGTTGAGGCGCCTTCCTGATCAACATTTTCCTTGATGGTCACGGGCACCCCGTGGAGCGGGCCGAGTTCATCACCGCGTTCAACAGCCTGATCTGCCAGTTCAGCTGCTTTGCGGGCCTTATCGTCATATCGGGTGGTCACTGCATTCAGATGAGCTTTTTCATCTATGCGGGCCAGATGCTGGTCAATCACCTCAGCGCTGGAAATCTGGCGGTTGCGGATCGCGGCTGCGACTTCGGTAGCTGTCAGTTTGAAGATGTTGTCGGTCATTTTACAGGTTCCTCAGCTAACGAAGATCAGGGAGAGTTCTGGCAGGAAAGTGACGAGCAGCAAGACGATGAGCATAAGCAGGACAAAGGGCACGATAGATCTGGTGACTGTCCAGAAGCTTTCCTTGAAGGCTTGCGAGGCCACCACAAGGTTGATGCCGACGGGCGGCGTGAGCAGACCAATCTCCAGATTGATGATCATGATGATGCCCAGATGCACCGGATCAATGCCGTAAGCGACGGCAACGGGCAGCAGGATCGGCGCCATGATCAGCAGTGCTGAGATGATTTCCATAAAGAAACCAACCAGCAGAAGCAGAATGTTGAGGCCAATCAGGAAGAGCCACTTCTCCTCAACATGGGCAGACAACCAATCTGCCAGCTGGCCCGGCACCTGCTCGGTGGTCAGCACCATGTTCAGGGTTGCGGCGATGGCAACGATGGGCAGCAAGCCGCCGAGCAACTGGGTGGTGTGAATGACAGCATCCCAAAGCTGCGACAGCGTCAACTCCTTGTAGATGAACAGCTCAACAGCAAGCGCATATGCCAGTGCAATGGCCGCGCTTTCAGTTGCGGTGAAATAACCGGAGTAGATGCCACCGAGCAGGATGACGGGCATGAGCAATGACCAGATGCCATTGGAAATGGCTGTGCCTGCGTCTGCCAGATCAAAGCCGATGCGCGGTATGGTTCTGTTCACCCATGCGGAATAAGAGGCCAGAATGAGTGTGAGCAGCAAACCTGGAACAATCCCGGCCAGGAACATGTCGGTGATCGATGTTTCCGTGACCAGTCCGTAGATGATCATCGGAATGCTTGGCGGAATGACGACACCCAATGTGCCTGCGCTGGAGAGCGCTCCAAGGGCGTATGGGGTTGAGTAGCCCTGCTCTTTCAGTGCCGGATAAAGGACGGTGCCCACGGCCAGCAGTGTGACCATTGAAGAGCCGGAAATCGCTGCGAAGAACGCGCAAGACAGGATGGTTGCCACACCAAGGCCACCGGACAGCGAGCCGGTGAGCTGCTTTAGCACGTTTACAAGACGCTCTGCGATGGCACCGCGGCTCATGATGGACCCGCAGAGCAGGAAGACCGGGATTGAGAGCAGCGCCTCGCGGTCCAGTGCCGCCCAGAAGTCCTCTGCCATGAACATCAGCTCGCCGTCGCTGTAAAGCAGCTGCACAGCACCGCCCAGAACCATCAGGATCACGATCAGGTTCTGGCGCAAGACCAGCATGAGGATGACAGCGAGTGTGAGAAGGACAGCGGTGCTCATTCCAGATCAGCCTCCGCTGGTTTCAACGAGGGCATCACGGCAAAGCCGAAATGGCGGAGCGCATTGGAACAGAAGGCGTAGGGCATGATGGTTTGGAACCACCACAGTGGCCAATCCACAACGGGCACGAGAAAGCCAATCTCATAGGACGAGCGTACAAGCTCAAAAGAGATGTAGCCAGCAAGCAGGAAGAGACATCCGCTCAAAACATCTCCCAGTCTTTGCAGCAGGGCCTGCCATGCTTGTGGCAGCACATTGTCAGTGAACTTGGGGCGGATGTGGGTGCCGGAGGACGTTGCCAGACCGAGGCCAAGCATGCCTGCGAAAATGGCGGAGAACAAAGCGATTTTGCTGCTGTGCATCAACGAGGTCTCAAAGAACTCGCGCGCAACCACATCTGCCAGCATGGCCACCACAACAATGATGTAGGCCAGTGCCGCAAAGGTCGCTTCAAAGCGGTAGAGCAGATGGAAAAATCGCTTCATGCAAAATGAAAAGAGCCCTTAAAACGGATGGGCTCTTCCTTTCTGGTTCAGATCAGAGTGTGCAGGCTTGTCTTGCCTCCAGAATTTTCGGCCAGATTTCTTCTGCCTGACCACCAATTGAGCTGACCAGCTGCTCTCGCAGTGGCACAACGGCTGTCTTCCACGCTTCGCGCTGTTCCGATGACAGCTTATGGACGTGACCACCGTTTTCCTGAAAACCAGCGACCATGCCATCTGCCATGTTCCGCACTTCATCCCGCAAGCCCTGAACAGGCACCAGTGCGCTGGTGATGCTCTCCTGCTCCGTTGCACTCAGCTTCTTCCAGGTGCGCATGCTCATGACGAGCGCGCCAGACTGATGCAGGTGGGCGGAAAGAGTGAGATGGGGCGCCAGTTTGCCCATGCCCATGGCCACATAGGTCATGGCTGGCAGCGTTCCGCCTTCTACCATTCCGGTCTGGATGGCAGATGGGGTTTCCGCTAATGGCAACACGACCCCGTTGGCGCCCATGCCTTGCCAGAAGTTGGCGGAGTATTTTGCAGGAGCTGCACGCACTTTGACGCCTTTGACATCGTCCAGCGTGACCAGTGGTTTGGTCCCGAATGCGTGGATCCAACCGAGTTCATTCCACTGGAGGAACTTCAGGCCTTTCTTTTCAAAAAGTGGCTCAAAAACAGTTGTGAGGTGCTTGTCCATAGCACAATCGATCTGGGCGTAGCTGTCCCACAGGAACGGGACGCCCATGAGGGCCATTTCAGGCACCACAGTTGAAAACGCAGTCATGGAAGAGCCGAGAATATCAATGCGTCCGCGAATGGTTTTTTGAACCATCACAGGTTCAGTGCCGAGCTGGCCTGCATGAAATAATTTCGCGCTTATTTCACCTTCAGAGTTTGTGCTGATCTTTTCGGCGATGGCATCAACATGTTTTACCCAAGGGGTACCCAGAGGTGCACTTGTTGCAAACTTCAGTTCTTTTGCGGCTTCAGCGCCCCCAACTGACGCAACGATAGATGCGGCAGCACCCAGCAATAAACCATGTATTTTCATCGTCCCCCCTATATGTTCCCAAATCACACATGCATTCTGCTATTATCGGTGGCCCCAACCTGAGAGATGCTATAGTTTGGCAACTCTATTCTCATTATCAAAAACAGAACTTATCGTCTAGTTTGAGTGTAAAATGAAATCTTATAAGCCAAAACAAAAACGAGGCTATGAGGCGGAGCAGAATTTCCTGCAAGCTGCAAAAACGATTTTTGCCAAGGAAGGTGTGGCACGGGCGCGGGTTTCAGATATCGTTCAACTCGCGGGCTCTTCAACGGGCAATTTTTACTTTCGATTTAAGAACAAAGAGATGTTGTTCGAGCGCCTTTTTGAAATATACGAGGAGCATGCGCAAGGCCTTATTCAGGACTTGCAGGACCCGTTGGGGTCTTTGGAGAGCACCATTTACTTTGTCACAGCCCTGAACCAGCAACTGCTTCAGGAAAATGTCGGGCTTTACCGTGCTGCCCATGAAGTTTCCGCCAAAGAGCCTGAAACCTGGAAGCGATTCCAGCAGCTGACTCTGGCCACCGCAGAGCGTATTCTGACCCTCTGTGAGCCTTATAAAGACGAGATCCCTTTTGAAGATTGGGAGCTTCAGGTGCGTCAGGCGATTCAGCTGATCACCGGCTTTACGGCCAATCAGGCGATCCGTGATGCAGGCCCTGCCCATTTTGGGTCTCAAGCGATGGTCGACATGCTCTTCCTGGCCGCTATGGGCGTGCTGGGGCGGACTCCATCAAAAGAGTTTGAGAGCCAAAAAGAGAAAATCCATCAGATATTGAAGGATGACCGATATTCCTAAAGCGTAAGCTCCAAGAATTTTGTAGTATACTCGTATAAGTTTTAATTTTGGGAGGAATTATGACTGATACACTTAGTGCTCCAGCGTGGACACCTACTGTATTTACCAAGCCAATCAACGTGAATGGCTACAGATCTGTCGTGGAAATATTTGAGGAGGCAAATGGCCGCTTCGCAGATAATGTAGCCTTCACCAACTTTGGTCAGTCACTTACATTTAAAGAAGTTGATGAGAAGTCACGCGCAGTCGCTGCCTATTTGCAGAATGAGCTGGGCCTGAAAAAAGGCGACCGAGTCGCTATTATGCTGCCGAATATTCTGGCGTTTCCGGTTATCATGTTCGGCATATTGCGCGCCGGACTGGTGCAGGTGAACGTCAACCCTCTCTACACACCACGCGAGTTGAAGCATCAGCTGAATGATGCGGATACGGACACCATCTTCATTTTCTCCGGTTCCAGCCCAACTCTGGCAGAAGTGGTTGCTGATACGCCGATCAAGAATGTGATGATCGCGAATGTGGGAGATGCCACTGGGGTGGATATGCCCTCGCCGCCTGCGCATGAGATGTTTGCGGATCGTTTGACGGTCAAAGACGTTCTTGCAAAGGGTGAGCAGCTGGAATTTACGCCACCGCAAATCAATCCAAGCGATCTGATTTACCTGCAGTATACAGGCGGTACGACTGGCCTTTCCAAGGGTGCAGCGCTGAGCCATGGCAATCTGGTGGCTAACATTGCACAGTTTGATGCAGCGACAGATGGCTTTATGCGGGCGGGCGAAGAGATCGTGATCACGGCGCTGCCGCTCTATCACATCTTCGCGTTGATGGTGAACTGCCTGTCGTTCTACTGGCTTGGCTCACAGAACGTTCTGATCACCAATCCGCGTGACATGCCGGGCTTTGTGGGTGAGCTGAAGAACTGGAAGTTCAGCGTAATTACCGGTGTGAACACGCTCTTCAATGGCCTTTTGCATACACCGGGCTTTGATGAGCTGGACTTCAGCAACTACAAGTTCGCCATGGGTGGTGGCTCTGCCATTCAACGGGCGATTTCAGATAAGTGGAAACAGGTGACCGGTCATCACATCATTGAAGGCTATGGCCTGAGTGAGACGTCGCCGATCCTTTCCGTGAACCCGTTTGACAGCACCGAGTTTACCGAGACTGTCGGCCAGTCCATGCCGATGACGGAGATTAAGCTGCTGGATGCGGAGGACAATGAAGTTCCACTTGGTCAGCCGGGTGAGCTATGTGCGCGTGGTCCGCAAATCATGCAGGGATACTGGCGCAAGCCAGATGCAACGGCTGCTGTGATGACCCCGGATGGTTTCTTCCGCACCGGTGATATTGCGATCATGGACAAGCGCAACAACTTCAAGATCGTGGACCGGAAGAAGGACATGGTGCTTGTGTCCGGCTTCAACGTGTATCCGGCTGAGGTTGAGGCCGTGATTGCCGAGATCGCAGGCGTGGTTGAAGTGGCCGTTGCGGGGACATCTGATGAGCGGACCGGTGAGGCTGTGAAGGCCTTTGTGGTGCGCAGCAGTGAGGATGTGACACCGGAAGCGGTTCAGGAATACTGCCATAAAGCGATGGCGGCCTATAAAGTGCCGAAACACGTGGAGTTTCTGGAAGAGCTGCCAAAATCCACCGTGGGTAAGATCCTACGCCGCGAGCTGCGGGACAAGTAAGTTTCCTGTCAGACGACATAAAAAGAGCCGCAGTTTGATCGCTGCGGCTTTTTTCGTTTCATCTGGTGTGATGTGCGTTATGCGCCTTCCACGATGATGATGTTGGCAATGCCAGCGTTTTCGCGATGTTTTTTGGCCGCTTGATACTCTTCACTGTTGTAGCAAGCCATCGCGGTTTCCATATCGGCAAACTCGATGACCACGTTGCGGGGATGGTTGGTGCCTTCCAGATCCTCAAACTTGCCGCCGCGCGCCAGAACGTTGGCGTTGTACTTTTTAAAAGCGGCAGATGCTCCGTCTGCATAGAGCTTGTATGGCTCCGGATCTGTGACTGTGACGTGAGCGACCCAATAGGCTTTTGGCATTTTCTCTTCCTTTAAAACAGGAGGAAGCGGCGCTTGATACGCCGCCCCCTCTTCTCGTTATTTAGCTTAGTTCGCTGTTACTTGTTCAGGATTTTTGCCAGAGCAAGATAAGCGATGCCAGCCACGAACAGGCCGACGAACCAAGCGTATGTGTAGATGGTTGCGAACAGTGGAGATGCCGGACCAGTGAGGCCGACGCCTGCCAGGAAGCCTGGAAGGTTTGGCAGGATACCGATGATCAGTGCCAGCACGCCTGCCCAGTTCCAGCCGTTGGAACCAGCATAGATGCCATTGTGCTTGAACAGATCTTCCACGTTGAGCTTGGTTTTGCGCAGCAGGTAGTAGTCTGCCAGCATCACGCCTGCAATTGGACCCAGCAGCGCTGAGTATGCAATCAGCCAGCCGATGATATGGTTCACGAGGATCCACGGGAACATCACCAGGCCGATCGCTGCGGTGATGTAACCACCCATTCGCAGGTTGATGGCTTTTGGTGCCAGGTTGGAGAACCCATGCGCCGGAGCCACAACGTTTGCTGCCAGGTTGGTTGTCAGCGTTGCAACAATGAGTGCGAACAGCGCGATGATAATGCTCATGCCGCCCATTTTCTCAGCCAATGCGATTGGATCCCAGATGGCTTCCCCGAAGATCACCACGGTTGCGGACGTCACAGCAGAGGCGATGAACGCAAACAGTGCCATTGGGATTGGAAGGCCGATCGCCTGTCCCATGAACTGGTCTTTCTGGCTCTTTGCATAACGCGTAAAGTCAGGAATGTTCAGAGCAAGTGTTGCCCAGAAGCCAACCATACCTGTCAGGCTTGGCCAGAAGACGGACCAGAACTGCCCTTCCTTCGGCTGACCTTCAGCGAACTGACTTGGAGTGGACAGCATCGCGCCGAAACCACCAGCGTTGACGTAGGCCCATGCCAACAGAGCCAGACCCATTGCTAGCAGGAATGGGGCTGCATAGGTTTCCAGCCAGCGGATGGATTCTGTACCGTTTTTGATGAAGTACAGATGCAGTGCCCAGAACGCCATGAAGCAGGCAAACTGGCCTGCGTTGATGCCGAGGATTGGCAGCGGGTCGCCTGCAAGGCCCCCACCCATGAGCGTGTTCAGGATCACATAGATCGCGGAACCGCCGACCCATGTCTGAATACCGAACCAGCCACAAGCTACGATACCGCGGGCAACAGCTGGAAACTTCGCGCCAGCTGGACCGAAGGACGAGCGCAGCAGAACCGGGAACGGAATACCGTACTTGGTGCCTGCATGGCCGATCAGAACCATTGGAATGAGAACGATTGCATTGGCGAGCAGGATTGTCATGACCGCCTGATCCCAGCTCATGCCTGCGCCAATCAGATAGGACGCGAGCAAGTAGGTTGGAATACAGACCACCATACCGACCCAGAGCGCGGCAATAGAAACCCAGTTCCATGTGCGTGCAACAGGTGCGGTTGGCAACTGATCTTCGTTGTAAAGATCAGCATCAATTCCGACAAGTTCCTGATGGATAATACCAAACTCATCCGGTACTACATTCCCGGTTGAGCCTAGAGTTGAATCCGACATTGAGTTTTACCCCCTCAGCTTAAAAGCAGCAGATCCCCTCTAAAAATACCGCTGCGATTAATGACCAGCCCGCGTACCCCACGTGGGCCTGATGGCATATCGCGGCGCTTTGCAGCTCCGCGACACACTCTAATTTTTGCTTCCCGGCGCATCTGGTTCCGAAAGCCAGTGCCCTCTTTTCGGAGATGCGCCGTTCGCTTTGTGGTCAGGCTTATACGCCTGCTGGCATCAATTCTGGCCGACGCTCAACTTTGCGCGGCGCTGTGATTTCTTTCCACTTTGACAGAGCTGCGCCGACCGGAGCATTTGGCTCGCGACCAACGAACTCACCGTGACCTGGTTCAGTCTTGACCGTGCTTTCCTCAATCGCGACTTTGCCGCGGGTGAGTGTGAAGCGTGGCAGACCGACCACTTCCCTGCCTTCAAACACGTTGTATTCAACGCAGGACTGCTGGTTGGCTGCAGTGATTGTTTTTGAGCGGTTTGGATCCCAGACAACGATGTCTGCGTCCGCCCCTTCCAAAATTGCACCCTTTTTAGGATACATATTCAGGATCTTGGCGATATTGGTGGAAGTGACAGCTACGAACTCGTTCATGGTCAAGCGTCCTGTGCGCACGCCAGTTGACCAGAGCATTGGCATGCGGTCTTCCAAACCGCCGGTGCCGTTCGGGATTTTCGTGAAGTCGCCGACGCCGAACCGCTTCTGCTCCATTGTGAAGGCACAGTGGTCTGTTGCCACCACCTGCAATGAACCAGACTGCAAACCAGCCCAGAGGCTGTCCTGATGCTGTTTGTTGCGGAATGGAGGAGACATGACGCGCTGTGCGGCATGATCCCAGCTTGGGTTGGAATACTCACTGTCATCCAGTGTCAGGTGCTGGATGAGCGGCTCACCATAGACACGCATGCCTTTCTGACGGGCGCGACGAATGGCTTCATGGGCCTGCTCACAGCTGGTGTGCACGATGTAGAGCGGTACGCCTGCCATATCCGCAATCATGATGGCGCGGTTGGCTGCTTCACCTTCCACTTCTGGTGGGCGAGAATAGGAATGCGCTTCAGGACCGTTGTTGCCTTCTGCGAGCAGTTTTTGCTGCATGGTGGCGACTACATCACCGTTTTCTGCATGCACAAGCGGCATTGCACCCAAAGCAGCGCAGCGCTGGAAGGATGCGAACATTTCGTCGTCATCCACCATCAGTGCACCTTTATAGGCCATGAAGTGTTTGAAGGTGTTGATGCCGCGATCGACCACTTCCTGCATTTCATTGAAGACCTGCTCGCCCCACCAGGTCACTGCCATGTGGTAGGAATAGTCAGAGCATGCAGCGCCGGATTTTTGCTGCCAGATGGCGAGTGCTTCCATCATGGACTGGCCGGGAGAGGCAGACAGAAGTCCACCACCATGGTGGTGCCGCCCGCAAGACCTGCTCTTGTGCCGATCTCGAAGTTGTCTGCGGAATGCGTTCCCATGAACGGCATTTCCAGATGCACGTGCGGGTCAATGCCACCCGGCATGACGTAACAGCCGGAGGCATCCAGCGTTTCATCACCAGAGAGGTTCTCGCCGATTTCGATGATCTTGCCACCATCCACGAGGACATCGGACTTGTAGGTTCTATCGGCAGTTACAATCGTGCCGCCTTTAATCACTGTAGACATTTTGGTCTCTCAACTCTTTCAGATCTAAGGGTTATTCGGCTGGCTCAGTGGTATCCTGCTCGATCTCGGCATACTCAAGCACTGCATGGAACAGCACGTCGGCACCTGCAGTTGCCCACTCTCTTGAGATCTCTTCGTCTTCGTTGTGGCTCAGACCATCCACGCATGGGCACATGATCATGGCCGTTGGTGCAACACGGTTGATCCAGCAGGCATCGTGGCCAGCGCCGGAGATGATGTTGCTGAAGCGGCGCACGAAAAACGCGAAAGCGTTTCACGATAAATGCGAACAACTCTATGGGTCCCAGATACTTGTTGGTTAACATCGGCTCTTGCAGCAGAATCGTCAAACTTTTTTTTTTTTTTTTAATGACATAGGAGTCAGCTGTCCAGCTATTGTCTAAGTCACAAAGCGATCTCCGGTAAACTTACTGGGAGATGCCACCGTAAAATATTTCAGAATTCCAATCCAGGCCAATCACTATAGAGTTGATCAGCTATTCCTTGACTATTCGTCATTCCCTGGGTCATTCCTTGAGTTTCATCTTACTGCTGAGTTTCCTGAGCCAATATGAGGTAGTGTCCAGCAGGGGTATAGGATGTATAGAGATTTAGAGTTTCTGATAAAATCGTAGTCCAGGGGAAAAGTTCCAGACCATCAGATTCGATTCCGCCGGCATTAAAATAGGTCCCATTGGTACCTATCAAATAGTTATTACCTGCGGAAGTATTGTTATCCAGGAAAATGATCCGGTTTTCAAAATGATTTTGAAAATAGGTGGCAGTTGCCGAGAAATTATCGGGCGGTATAGCGAAGCCCTAGCTCTGTGGTCTCTGAAGGTTTCCGGTTCGAATATCGTCGAGATCTGATATCGGGCCGCTTATATGTGTCTCCAACATCGCCTTAAAGTTTTCAGCGTAGCCTGCGAACAGCTCTGCATCCCTTCCAGGGATGTTTCCCAAATCAAACCGGCGGAGAGCAGGATATCTGAATCAGTTAGCTCCCAAACACTTGCATCGGAAGACTCCTGAAACAGATCTTCCCTTTCAAACATCGACAAAGAACTGCTTGGCGCCCATGTTAAAGTGAGAGTGTCGATGGTCAGGGAGTTCTGGTAATATGCACTTTGTGCTGGTTGAGGGATAACTGCGGTCGTATTGCACCCAGTAGGGTGTTGAATTGGAAACTGGCACCCTGAGTTGCATCAGTGATTTTTGTGCCAATCGCGTGTTTGTCACGGGTGGAGTCTTCATATCCAGAGGCCGCCTCGAGCCCTCATTGTCCAACCCGGCGATGGTGGTAGCGTATGTAAAAGTCTGAATAAACCAGTTGCATGCCTCTTCTCATAATGAGTGTGCCGATAAGACATCGAGGGGTATGGCGCCCTCTGCATAGCAATCTGGATTGTAGGCCGGTCCTGAATCGCCATAGATATTGGTGACGACGCTGACACGTTTCATCATAAGTAAGGGCATTGGCCATTGGCGTCAACAACGATGCCCAACTGGACGGATTCGCCGTAGGCAGTTGAGCCGCCGACGTCTGCACCGCCTGTTTGTTGCTATCTGTAATATCTTACTGAAGCGGCGCACCAAACCAGGAAAGCGTTTCACGATAAATGCGAAAACACAGACGACTACAAACGCAGTAATGATTAATATCGGTTTGCATATGAACGAAGTACAGGACATTTCAATTCCTCGGCCAGTGCTTGGCTAAAGGAAGTGACATAGGCTTTAGTGGCATAGTAAACCGCCTGTAAAGGGCCGGGAATAAAGAAGCGGTGGATGAAATATTGAGGATACGACCGCTATTGCGGCCAACCATACCTTTGATATACAGGTGGGTGAGATTGGTGGGGGAAACCATATTCACCTGCATCATACTCTGCTCAGCTTCCAGGTTTCGCTGGTGGAAGAGACCGTGACCACCAAAGCCCGCGTTGTTGATCAGGATATCCACCTCCACGCCCTCGCTTTGTGTTCGCGCAAAAATTCTCTGCGCGGACAATGGATCAGAAAGATCTTCAGCAATGACCATGGCCTGGATACCAAACTCCCTCTCCAGCTGCTGTTTCAGCGCTACGAGCTTCCCTTCAGATCGCGCGACCAAAACTCAAGTTACCGCCTTTAGCCGCGTGTATTCTGGCCAGTTCAAAACCAGACCCCCC